>NZ_KV908327.1:383-175048 GCF_001999765.1 Sinomonas mesophila
GTCGTAGGTGTAGGTGGTGGCGCGGCCCTTGGTGTCGGTGGCCTTGGTGACCCTGCCGTCGGCGTCGTAGTCGACGGTCTCGTACTGCCCGGTGGGGTCGGTGGCCCTGATGGGCCGGCCGAGGGCGTCGTATTCGTACCGCCAGGTGAACTGGGCCGGATCCGCCCCGGCAGCGTTGCCCCGGGGGCTGGTCACGGCCGTGACCCGGCCAGCGGCGTCGTAGGCCATCGACTGGGCAGAGCCCAGCGGCGAGGTGGCCCGGGTCAGGTCCCCCTCGGCGCTGTACGCGAAGCCGGTGACGTTGCCGAGCGGGTCCGTGGCCGAGGTGACGTTCCCGGCCGCGTCATAGGCATAGGACTGGCTGAGGGTGCCGCCGGCGGGGTTGGGGCGGGTGAGCTGGGTGAGGTTGTCCGCCGCGTCGTAGCCGCGGGTGCTGGTGTAGCCGCGGGCGTTGACCGTGGTGGTGGGCAGGTGCGCGGTGTTGTACTCGCTGCGCACGGTCCCGGTGCTGCCCTGGAAGGTCTTCAGGTCCCCGGCCGGGCTGTAGGCCAGGGCGGTACGGGTGCCGTCGGCGGCGTAGGTGGCGGACAGGCGCAGCTGCGGGTCGTACTCGTAGCCCGTCGAGGCCCCGGTGGGGTCGACCCGGCGCAGCAGGACGTTGCCGACGTAGACGTCCTTCCACACCCCGCCCCTCGGGTCGGTCATCGTCGCCGTCGAGGTGGCCGGGTCCCAGCCGAAGACGGAGCGGTTGCCCAGACCGTCCCACTGCTCGCTCACCCGACCGGTGGCCGGGTCGTACGCCGTGCGCACCACCGTCCGCCCCGAAGGGGACGTGACCTCCGACAGCCTCCCACCGCCGTCGTAGGCGTAGACAGTCGTGCCCCCCGCGGCGTTCGTGGCCCCCGTCAGGAGACCCGCGGTGTAGGAGTAGGTGGTGGCCTGCCCGGCGGAGGTCTGCGCCCGGGTGATCCTCCCCGCGGCGGTGTCCCAGGTGAACGTGATCGACCTGCCCCCGTCGGTGACCGTGGTCAGCCGGCCCCCGGCGTCGTAGGCATAGGCGGGGCCGCGGCCCGAGGAGTCCGTGAGGGCGGTGAGCTTCCCGGAGGAGTCGAACACGTGGGTCAGGCCGGAGCGGGTCACGGCGGTGAAGGTCCCGTCCTGGTTCCGCACCAGCGATGCCGTGCCGCCGGGCGGGCCGGTGTAGCTGCCGTCGGCGTTCTCGGTGAAGAGCACGCGCTGGCCGGTGCCGGCCTTGAGCACGGCATCGTCCTCGCCCACGGTGAGGCGGATGTCGTACCCGAGGCTCCAGCCGCGCCCGAACGGCCCCTCGGCCGTGTCGGCCGAGGTGTAGAACCGGTTCACGGACAGGTTCCCGGTCACCGAGGCCATGCCCAGGTCCGTCTCGGTGTGGGTCAGGGCGCCGGTGGCGGTGTTGACCGGGTCGGCCATCGACCCGCTCGGCGCCACCGCGAACTCGGACCCTCCGTCGGGCCCATACAGCTGCCCCTCCGGTACCAGGCCGGCGTAGGTCCCGGTCCCGTTGATCCCGGCGGAGGGCATGGGCGGCGCCTCCGTCAGCGCCGGCAGGACCTTCGTGAAGTACCCCGTGATGCTCTGGTCATACTCGGCGTAGCACGCGCTGCCTGGGATCGAGGCGTGGGTCACATCGGGGATATACGTCGCGGTGTAGTCCCAGCAGCCCGAGGGCTCCGGGTCCACCACATGGCCCCACCAGTTCTCGGCCAGATCCTTTGGGTCCTGGGTTGTCCCCGAGTAGTTATAGACCCCCTGGTTCAGGGTGTTGCCTCTCAGGTCGAGCTGCTCCCGGGTTGCCCCTCCTGTGGCGTAGACGGGCTTTTCGACGTAGTTGTCGTAGAACTTCACCGATTTGGGCTGCATGAACTTGGCCGAGAAGGACGAGAGCGACGACTCGAAAACGTTCTCGGTGAAGGTCCCCGCGTCACCATTGAGTGCGCACTTGCTCTCGGAGAACCTGTTGTTGGCGACGCGGACCGTCCCGGTCCCCGGGGCAGTGCTCAGGCTCGAGTTCATCGCGTGCTTGAGGTCGCTGTTGGTCAGGGACAGCGACGCCGGACCTGTGACATTGACTGCCGCGGAGGCGTGGCAGACGCCCGAGACTCCTCCTCCGCCATACTGGACGATCGCCCGGTCGATGACCGACTGGGTCGTTGCTTTGTCGCTGAAGTAGATCTGGTACCAGTCACCGCGGGCCGGGGTCGTCGCCCCGCCGTCGCCGTTGGTGTCCCCGGCGATCGAGTCGTCCCGGTGGGAGGTGAAGACGACCGGCGCAGCAGGGGTCCCCAGGGCAGCCAACTGCCCATCCACGGTGATGCTCCCGTAGGAGTTGGAGGGGTTGCCGATCTTCACCACCACGCCGGGCTCGATCGTCAGCCTGACCCCGGCACCGACCTTGAGCGTGTCCTGGACCCAGTACGGCGATCCTGCCGTGGTCCAGGTGGTGTTCGCCGTGAGCGTCTGGCTCGTGATCACCGTCCCGGACGTTGCCTGCGCCACCGGGAGCGGACCCGCCAGGCCGATCAGGGCCACAGGCCCCACGCACGCTGCGACAACCGCCGTCAGAGCAACTCTGGCGGCCTTCCACACACGACGAAGACTCGGCTTCACGGTTCCCCCCAATGAACAGGCCAAGAAAGTTGGACGGAGCCTACGGTCGAAGTCCACGGGAAACCAGAGGTGGATTGAGCGGATGACTACTTGAATTTGGAAATCATGTACTCGATTTCAGACGTCACAGTTCATGAACATCGCGCCCAGATCCATTGATGCCACACTCTTTCGAGCCAAACCACGAACCCGGTCTCCGGCCCGACCATCGGGACCCGGCGGCAAGTGGGGTGATTGCGTGGCGGACGAGGCACACCTTGACCCACCAGCGACATGAGATGTCTGACCAGCCACCCGAACTCGGGTTCGTCGGATGGCGCTTTGCCGATGGCCGGGCCCACTCGGTTCTTCGATGGAGGCCACCTTGGAGGCGCCTGACCGTTCCGGACTAGATGAACCCCATGGGGTTCACCGTCTGGCCCCCGAGGAGTACCTCGAAGTGCAGGTGGCAGCCGGTGGAGGCCCCGGTGCTGCCCACCCCGGCGACCCGCTGCCCTATGGCCACGGCCTGACCGATGCTGACGCCGATGCTGGCCAGGTGGTTGTAGGTGGTCTTCAGGCCGTTCCCGTGGTCGATGACGATCCGGTTGCCCCCGCCGTAGGGATGCCAGCCGGCCTCGCTGACGGTCCCGGCGCCTGCGGCTAGGACCGGTGTGGAGCATCCGGCGCCGAAGTCGGCTCCGGTGTGCATCTCCGCCGCTCCCCCGAACGGGCTGGCCCGCGGGCCGAAGGGGGACGTCAGGCGCAGCTGGGCCAGCGGGGCGGCGAGGGCCTTTGCCGGCGGCGCGGGGGCTGAGGCCTTTCCGGCGGGCTCCACCGGTGCCGGCGCTGCGGCCGGGGCGGCCTCGCTGCCCACGCCGGAGCGCGGGAAGGTCAGCTCCTCCGAGCCTGCGACCACTGGGGCGGTCTGTGCGGCAGGGGCGGCGGCGGCCAGCTGGCCCTCATGAGGTTCGGCGGCCTGGCCGGCGCCGACCGCCGAGCCGAGGGCGACGACTCCCGCCGCGAGGGCCAACGACCCGGCGCGGGTGGGCATCTGGAACAGGCGGGAGAGTGGACGTGGGGCATCAGCGCGGCGACGGCCGCGCGGGCGTGCAGAAAGCATGAGTGGGCCTCTCGCGCCTGCGGAGTTAGCTGACGGGTTCGGCAGAGAGCTTGCCGGCGGCCATCCCTCGGTAGGGACGGGTCGCTTAACCCCTGCGCTCCGGCAGTCGAAGCGCGCTGGTTCCCCCGCCCCTGCCAGGACAACGCGATGAGCGGACCCGGCGGCAGGGCTCGGCGGACGGGACGCTGTGCGCCCCGGACTGGGCGACCCTTCCAGCGTAGGGGCCCCGATCCTTCGTTACAAATTCGTTACAGTCGTGCCCGGTGCCGACGGGCCCGGGCGGAATGTCCAGGATGTCCCGGCCGTTGGTGCTCTGGGGAGAGAGGGGCTCGACCTCCTCCGGCTCCGGAGCCCTGCCGAGCGCCCCATCTGAAGTGCACGGCCTCCACCACCACCGCCACGCCAAGGCCGTGGCGGTGGTCTCCCAAGGGGCTGCCGAGGCCTGCGACAACCTGCCAGACTGCCCCAGCACCAGGCCGGCGCCTCCTGCATCCCCGGGGCGCCTGCCCCGGCCGCCGGACCGGCGGCACTGCCCTACTCCACCCCGCCCGGTGCTGCGGCCGGAGCCATCCCGGAGGCCGCGCTGTACCGGGGCCCTCCGGCCGCCGCTCCTTCTCTGCACCAGCTCTCGATCAGCCGCACGTAGGCACGGGACCGCCCCCGGGCGGCCTCCCACGCCATGCGAAGAATCCGCGCGCGGCACTGCCGCGCGCTGAAAGAGAGCCCACACCACCATGAACCGCAAGCACGCACTCGCAGCCCTGGCCCTCTCCGCGGGGCTCGCCCTCGCTGGCTGCTCCTCCCCGGGCAGCATGCAGGGGATGGACCACGGCACCGCCTCAGGCACCCCCGCCACCGCCGCCGCTTCGGACTCGGCGTTCAACGACGCCGACGTGATGTTCGCGCAGATGATGATCCCGCACCATGAGCAGGCCGTGGAGATGTCCGACGCTCCTGGGCAAGACCGGCGTGGACGAACGCGTCACCGCGCTGGCGCAGAAGATCAAGGACGCCCAGCAGCCGGAGATCGAAACGCTCCGGTCCTGGCTGAGCGCCTGGGGCCAGCCGGCCGCCGCCCCCGCCGGGCACAGCATGGAGGGGATGATGAGCCAGGACGACATGGACAAGCTGCACTCCCTCGACGGCTCGGCAGCAGCCCAGCTGTTCCTGACCCAGATGATCGCCCACCACGAGGGTGCCATCTCGATGGCAGAGACCGAGGCCGGGCAGGGGAAGAACCCCGAGGCCGTCGCACTGGCCAAGAGCATCGCAGACTCCCAGTCGGCCGAGATCACCGAGATGAAGTCCCTCCTGTCCGCACTCTGACCAGCCCGGGAGCGGCCCTACACCCTGGGCCGCTCCCGGCATCCAAGCGGCAGGATGCGTGGCACCCTGTACACAAGAGCTCGGATCGTCGGGCGACGTGCAGTCAGGAGACACGATGGACAGCAGCCCCACTGGGCCTGGACCCACAGCGGCTGAAGGGCCCAACGCCGGCCCGGGACCGTACCGGCGACCGCCCGTGCCCCGATGGGTGAAGGTCTTCGCCGCGGTGTTCATCGCCGTCGTCGTGCTGCTGGTGGCCGTGGCCATCCTCAGCGGCGGCCAGCACGGCCCGGGGAGGCACATGTCGGCACCGGCATCCCCCAGCGTCTCAGCGGCGTTGGAGGCATGACTTGGTGCTGCCCCCTCTCTGGCGCAAGGCGACGCTGACGGTGCACGTGGCCTCCTCCGTCGGCTGGATCGGCGCGGTCGGTGCGTTCCTGGCCGTTGCCCTCGCCGCCGGCCCGAGCGGCGGGACGTTCGCGGCGCTGGAGGCCATCGGCCGGTTCGCCCTGGTACCGCTGAGCGTCGCAGCCCTGCTGACGGGCATCGTCCAGGCCCTGGGCACGGTCTGGGGCCTCGTGCGCCACTACTGGGTGCTGGCCAAGCTCGCGATCACCCTTCTGGCGGCCGCGGTGCTCATGATCTACATGCCCACCCTCACCGAACTGCGCCGGATGGCCGAGTCTCCGGCCGCCCAAGACGTGTCCGCGGCCTCCCCCATCCTGCACGCCTCGGCCGCCCTGGCTGTTCTCCTTATCGCCCTGGGGCTCTCCGTCTTCAAACCCAAGGGGCCGACAGGCCTCGGAGCCAGACGCCCCTAGCCACCGTCCGTGAACCGGCTCGGCCTCCGACCGCCCGGTTCTCTTCGAAGATCTGGAGCAAGATTGCCACGCATCCCTGCCTTCGCCCGCGCTGCCGCCGCCCCGGTGCTCGTCCTCGCGCTCGCCGGCTGCGGCGCCCCCTCCGGCGGCACAGTCGGCACTCAGAGCGCGGCGGCCCCGCTGACGGCCCATGCCCACGGCGTCTACGCCGCGCCCGACGGCAGCACCGTGCTCGTGGCCACCCACAACGGGCTCTACGACTACACCCGGGACGCCCCGACCCTGATCGGCGAGGCCAACGACTACATGGGCTTCACCGGTGACGCCTCGGCCCTCTATGCCTCCGGCCACCCCGGCCCCGGCTCATCCCTGCCCAACCCCCTCGGCCTGATGCGCTCCACCGATGGGGGAAGGACCTGGGAACGGCTCTCCAACCAAGGACTCTCGGACTTCCACGCCCTAGCAGTCACCCAGACAGGAGTGGTCGGATACGACGGGCAGCTCAAGGCCAGCACCGACCTGAAGGCCTGGACCCCCATCGGCGACGGGCTGGAACCCGCCGTCCTCACAGGCCGGGCCGACACCCCCACCGTCCTGGCCACCACGGTAGAGGGCATCCAGCGCTCCGATGATGCCGGAAGGACCTGGGCGCTCGTCTCCGGATCCCCCGTGATCCAGTTCGCGGCCCTCGCGTCACCCACAATGGCGGCAGGCATCGCCCCGGATGGAACCGTGTACACCAGTGCCGACGCCGGGACCACGTGGAAACGGGCGGGGAAGGTCGACGGCCGCGTCCAGGCCATGACCGCCACCGCCGACGCCTCGGGCGGGATCACGGTCTGGGCCGCCACCGCCCAGGGACTGCTCGTCTCCTCTGACGGAGGGAAATCCTTCGAGCCCTACGCGCCCCGGGGCTGACTCGGGCACGCCGACCGGCGATGGCCTCCCCGGCGGCGCCGGCGCGGCGATAGGGTGAGCGCATGTCAACGACGACGAACAGCACCCACGACCTCGACGTCCTCATCGTGGGGGGCGGCATCGCGGGCCTCTCGCTCGCGGCCGAGCTCGCCGGGCGGTGCCGCGTAGCGCTCGTCGAGGCCGAGCCCACGCTCGCGTATCACACGTCCTCGCGCTCGGCCCAGCAGCTCATCCCCAGCTTCGGTCCGGCGCCGGTGCAGGAGCTCACGCGGCGCACCCTGGCGCGGCTCGTCGCGGAGGGGGGCTACGTGGCGGACGCCGGGGGCCCGAGGCTCGCGTGGCCCAGCCGATTCATGCTCGTGGGCACCCCCGAGGACGTCGACTGCGAGTCGCACGGCGGCATGCAGGCCCTGAGCCCGGGCCAAGCGCGCGCCCTCGTGCCGCAGCTGCGGCCGGGCGCGTTCGAGGCGGCCGCCCTCGACACCGAGTCCGTCCGGACCGACGCGCCCGCCCTCCTGGCCCACCACGAGTCCCGGGCCCGGGCCGCCGGCGCCATGATCTCCCTCGGCAGCCCCGTGCACACGGCCCAGCGAGTGGGCGGCGGCTGGCTCGTCGGGGCCGGCGCGGAGGGCTTCCACGCGACGAATGTCGTCAACGCGGCGGGGGCGTGGGCGGACGACGTCGCGGTGCTCTTCGGCGTCGAGCGCCTCGGCCTGCAGCCCTACCGGCGCACGGCCGCGCTCGTGAGCCTCGCCGAGCCGCTCGACCCCGACACCCCGATGGTCGCCGCCGCGGACGGCACGTGGTACTTCCGCCCCGACGAGGCCGGCGCCCTCGTGTCCCCGTCCGAGGCCGAGCCCAGCCGCGCCGAGGACGCGTCGCCGAGGCCTGGGGACGTCGAGCGCACGCTCGAGCGCATCGCGCGGGTCGTGGACCTGCCCGTGACGGGGATCGTGCGCGCGTGGACCGGACTGCGGACCTCCTGCGCGGACGGCCTCCCGGTGGTCGGCTTCGACCCCGAGGCGCCCGGCTTCTTCTGGCTCGCGGGGCAGGGCGGCTACGGCTTCCAGACCTCCTCCGCCCTTGCCGAGGACGCCGCAGGGCAGCTCCTCGCGGGGCCCGAGGCCCTCCGCAGCGGCAGCTATCCGGTATCCAAGACAGATCGGGCCCTCGACCCGCACCGGCTCTCCGTGCGGAGCCAGAGGATCGGAGGGTGAGCACCTCAACCCTCCTCATCGACAACATCTCGGAGCTGTCCACCCAGCACCTCACGGGCGAGGCGAGCCCCGCTGGCCCTGCCCCCGGCGGGGATCTCGCGGGCGTGCTGCGGGAGGCCGCCGTCGTCCTCGAGGGCGAGAGGATCGCGTGGGTGGGCCCGTCGGCCTCCGCCCCCGCCGCCGACGACCGGTTCGACGCCGCCGGCCGCGCCGCGCTGCCCGGCTGGGTCGACTCGCACTCCCACCTCGTCTTCGCGGGCGACCGCACGGCCGAGTTCGAGGCCCGCATGGCCGGCCAGGCGTATGCCGCTGGCGGGATCGGGGTCACGACGGCGGCGACGCGGTCCGCGTCCGACGGCGAGCTCCGGCGCCTGCTCGCCGCGCGCGTCGCGGAGGCGGCCACCGGGGGGACGACGTACCTCGAGACGAAGACGGGGTACGGGCTCGACGTCGAGCACGAGCGGCGCAGTGCCGCCCTCGCCGCCGAGTTCGCCGACGAGGCCACGTACCTCGGCGCGCACCTCGTCCCGGCCGGCGTGGACGCCGAGGAGTACACGGACCTCGTGTGCGGGCCGATGCTCGAGGCAGTGCTTCCGCACGTGCGCTGGGCCGACGTGTTCTGCGAGACCGGCGCCTTCACCGAGGAGCAATCCCGCCGGGTCCTGCTTGCGTGCCGGGAGGCCGGGCTGGGTCTGCGCGTGCACGGCAACCAGCTCGGGCCCGGCCCGGGGGTGCGGCTCGCCGTCGAGGTCGGGGCCGCTAGCGTGGACCACGTGAACTTCCTCGACGACGGCGACGTCGAAGCGCTCGCGGACAGCTGGGCTGGGTGGGGCGGCCCGTCGTCGTCCGAGGGCGCGGGCACCGTGGCGACCGTCCTGCCCGCGTGCGACCTCTCGACGCGCGCCCCGCTCGCCCCCGCCCGGCGCCTGCTCGACGCGGGCGTGCAGATCGCGATCGCCTCGAACTGCAACCCCGGCACGAGCTACACGAGCTCGGTCGCGTTCTGCGTCACGACCGCCGTCCTGCAGATGGGCCTCTCCGTCCAGGAGGCCGTGCGGGCCGCGACGTTCGGCGGGGCGCTCGCCCTGCGCCGGCACGTCGGCGAGGACTCGGACGGGCGGCGCGCGGTGGGCTCGATCGCCGTCGGCCACCGCGCCGACCTCCAGCTCCTCGACGCGCCCTCGGCCACGCACCTGGCCTACCGGCCGGGCATGCCGCTCACGCACGCCGTGTGGAGGGCGGGGCAGCGGGTCCGCTAGCCCCTTCACGACCCGGGGTCACGTCCCTGCGATGCGGGGTCATGTCCCTGCGATGCGGGGTCAGTGTCGCGGCGCCGCCGTGAGCACCGTGTCCTCCGGGGTGCGCTCGAGCCATTGGGTGAACGGCGGGTCCAGCACATAGTGCCCGTCGGGCTCGCGCACGAGCGTGTGGACGCCCGCGTTGTGGGGGTTGTTGAGCGACTCGAAGTACTCCACGGTCCAGTGGAACCAGCGCATGCACAGCAGGCGCATCGTCAGGCCATGGGTCAGTAGGATGGTGTTGGGCGCGTAGTCGGGCTTCTCCCAGTGCCGATACAGGGTCTCCATGAAGCTCGAGACCCGGTCGTAGACGTCCGAACCCGACTCGCCCTCGCGGAAGCGGTAGAAGAAGTGCCCGTACGAGTCCCTGAGCCTGCGCTGCTCCTCGATCTCCTCGGGCGCCTGGAAGTTCGCCCAGTCCTGCTCGCGCAGCCGCGGCTCCTCGATGATGCGCTCCGCCAGGTCTCCGATGCCGAGGGCCTCGAGGGTCTGGTGCGCCCGGAGGTAGGGGGAGACGTAGACGCACGCCCGCTCGCCCGCGAGCTGCTCGCGGACGTGCCTCCCGGCCTCGCGCGCCTGGGCTCTGCCGAGCTCGGTCAGCGGGATCCGGTAGTCGGGCACGCGCTCGTAGATGCTCGTGTCAACATTCGCGGCCGACTGGCCGTGCCGCACCATGATGATCTGCCGGGGCGCGCTCATGGAACCCCAGCGTAGGGCAGGCTCCCAGCGCGGGAGGGGAGAATGGGCGCATGCCCGAAGCACCCGCCGTCGTCCGCTCCACCGCCCGCACGCGCTGGCGCGCCCAGCTCCTGATCGTCCTGGGCCTCTCGCTCGGCCAGTCCGCCGTGTACTCCATGGTCCAGCTGCTCGACAAGGCCACGCGCGCGCCGCTCGCGCAGGGCACGTCCACGCTCAACCGGTCGCTCAACGAGCGCGAGTACTTCGACCTCACCTACCAGCTGCTCGACATCGCCTTCGCGCTCGTGCCGGTCGCCCTCGTGCTGTACCTCGTGTGGGACGAGGCGTCGCGCCGGGCGGCCGCCCCGCTGCGCTGGACAGCGCCGTTCGGCCGGCTCGGGCTCGACGGCGCGCAGCCGGGCCGCGATTGGATGTGGGGAGCGGGGCTCTTCCTCGCGATCGGGCTCCCATCGCTCGGGCTCTACTGGGCCGGGCGGGCCCTCGGGATCACGACGGCGATCATCCCGAGCGGCCTCGACGCGCACTGGTGGACCGTGCCGGTGCTGATCCTCTCGGCGCTGCGGCATGCGGTGCTGGAGGAGGTCGTCGTCGTGGCGTTCCTGCTCGGCTGGCTGCGGCGGCTCGGCTGGAGCACGACGGCGGCGATCGCCGCGAGCGCGCTGCTGCGCGGCAGCTACCACCTCTACCAGGGCATCGGCCCGTTCGTGGGCAACGCCCTCATGGGGCTCGTGTTCTGCTGGGCCTACCGGCGGTACGGGCGGGTCATGCCGCTCGTGATCGCCCACGCGCTCCTCGACATCGTGGCGTTCGTGGGCTTCAGCGTCGCAGGCCAGGCCATGGGCCTGGGGTGAGATCTGGCCGCTCAACGAGAGTGACGTGACCCCTCAACGGGAAGGCCCCGTTGAGGGGTCATGTCCCCTCGCTTGAGTGGTCAGATCGTGACCGGGCCGTCCGCCGTCTCGAAGGTGACGCTCATGATGCCGGGCGTGCCCTTCGGGGCGACCCACTCGACGTCGACGTCCTCGAGCGGCTTCTCGACCGGCTCGCCGAGCCACTCCGTCACGCGCTCGGCCGAGCCGGCGATCGTGAGCTTGCTGACCTTGACGGTGGCCGGGTAGGCGTTCGACGGGTGGAGCGTCGGGTCGCCCTCCCACTTGAGCATGTACGGGACCTGAGGGTCGGCGATGAGCCCCAGGATGCCGATCTGCTTCCACACGAGCTCGCGCCCGTCCGGGAACTTGCGGTTCCCGGGGACGGCCTCGCGTCCGAGGCGCTCCTCGAACGGCGCGAGGTCCTGGACCTCGACGCACCATCCCATCCAGCCGCCGCCGGCTGCCGAGCGGGCGCGGACAGCCTGGCCGAACGGCGCCTTGTCCGACGCCGGGTGGTCCAGGACCTCGACGACCTCGAGGTAGTGGTGGTCCGTGAGGGGGATGATCATGTTGCGGGTACCGAAACGCGGGTGGACCCCGCCCTTGACGGCCTCGACTCCGAGGGCGTTGGCGATCCGCTCCGTGGTGGCCAGCAGACCGTCCGCTTCGCAGGCATAAGAAACATGGTCCATACGCATATCGTCATGGTGCCACTTTGTGACCAGTGCCTCAGCTTAGGGTGGGCTAACTTCTGCGGCGGGGCAGAGCGCCTCCCACCGGCACCGGCACGAACGTGCCGCTGACGGGAGCGGACAGTGGCTTGACTCACGTCGTCCCCGCCCTCAGGCTGGAAACCGGAATGAACGTGCCGATCCCCCCAAAGCCCGCGCCGGCTCCGGGCGGCGACCCAGACGCCGGGCGCGCCCTCGCCGCCGAGGTGCGCGAGCGGCGTCGTGCGCTCGGGCTGAGCCAGCGCGACCTCGCCGAGCTCGCGGGGGTGAGCGAGCGGTTCGTGCGCTTCGTCGAGCAGGCCAAGCCGACCATCCAGCTCGACACGCTCCTCGCGGTGCTCGACGCGCTGGGCCTCGGGCTCGCCGTCCGGCGCAGGGAGCCCCGGTGACCCGCCGCCGCATCGCCGACGTCTACAAGGCCGGCGTCCTCGCCGCCCGGCTCGAGCGGCACGAGGGCGGCACGCGCTTCACCTACCTGCCCGCCTACCTCGCCGCGGGCGGCCCGCCCGTCGCGACGACCCTCCCGCTCAGCCCCGGCCCGGTCGACACGGGCGCGGGCGCCGTCCCCGCGTTCTTCACCGGCCTCCTGCCCGAGGGCCGCCGCCTCGCCTCCTTGCGGCGCGCCGTCAAGACGAGCGCCGACGACGAGCTCGGCCTCCTCATGGCCGCCGGCTCGGACCCGGTCGGCGACGTGCAGATCGTCCCGCACGGCGAGCCTCTCAGGGCCGACGGCGCCGCGACCGGCCCCGAGCACGCCGTCGAGCTCGACCCGCGCCGTCCCCCCGATTTCGCCGCCCTCATCGACGACCCCACCCTCGTGGACCCCAAGGCCCTCGCCGGGATCCAGGACAAGGTCAGCGCGGGCATGATCTCGCTGCCCGCGGCCCAGGCGGGGCGCCGCTACATCCTCAAGCTCAACGCGCCCGAGTTCCCGCATGTCGTCGAGAACGAGCACCTCATGTACCGCTTCGCCGCCCGCCTGCGCGTGCCGGTGAGCCCGGTCCTGCTCGTCCACGACGTCGCGGGCCGGGCGGGCCTGCTCGTCGAGCGCTTCGACAGGCCCCCGCTGCAGGGCGCCGCGGGCACCGTGCGGCTCGCGGTCGAGGACGGCTCCCAGCTGCTGGGGCTGTACCCGGCGGACAAGTACAACGTCTCCTACGAGGAGCTGTGCCGCGCCGTCGCCGACCGATGCGGGGCGCCCCTGCCGGCCCTGCGCAACCTCGCCCTCCAGGGCGCGTTCGCGTGGCTCACGGGCAACGGCGACCTGCATGCGAAGAACGTCTCGCTCGTGCGCGCCGCGCCAGAGGCCCTCGGCGAGCCGCCGGGGGAGTGGCGCGTCGCCCCCGTCTACGACATTCCCTCGACGGTCCCCTACGGCGACAAGTCGCTCGCCCTCCCGCTCGGCGGCAAGCGCACGGGCATCTCGCGGCGGCACTTCCTCGCGTGGGCCGTCGGGCTCGGCCTCCCGGCGCGGGCGGCCGACGGCGTGCTCGCCGCGGCGCTGCGGGCTGCGGGGCCGCTCGTGGCGGCCCTGGAGGCGGCCGACGGCGGGCCCTCGCCGTTCGCGGCGGCGCAGACGCGCGCGTGGGTCAAGGAGCTGCGCCACCGGCGCCGGCTCATGGAGGGGTAGGGAGCGCAGTGGGGCCCCAGGGTTCACAGACTGTCACACAGTTGCCCGGCCGCTCGAGCCCGCCCGTACACTCGCCAGTAGGTCATGAGTGCCAGCACGAAGCCCCGGCTTGCTGGCCGGCAACCCTCCTGATGCGGTGGGGTGCCCCGGGTGAGGACCTGGGCCGGCGAGAGCCGCCGGCCAAGCGCAGCACGAAGGAGACTGCTTTGTCAGCCACCCCCGTACGGTCCTCCGGAACCCGCCAGATCCACGCGGAGCCTGCAGAGGGGCTCGCCGCATGACGATCGTCGACCGCCAGCAGATCCAGGATGACAGCATTCGCGAGGGCCTGCTCGAGGGTGTGCTCCGGACCGTGGCCGTGGGCGCCCTCCAGCTCGAGGCCGGCGGTGCCCTGCCCGAGGTCGAGCTCGCGTACGAGACGTGGGGCACGCTCAATGCGGACGCCTCCAACGCCGTCCTCATCCAGCACGCCCTCACCGGCGACACGCACGTGGCCCGGGGGCAGGGCGACGAGCCGGGCTGGTGGGACGCCCTCGTGGGACCCGGCAAGCCCGTCGACACGGACAAGTACTTCGTGGTCTCGGCCAACATGCTGGGAGGCTGCTACGGCTCGACGGGGCCGGCGAGCCCCGACCCGCAGGGGACCCCGTGGGGCTCCCGCTTCCCGTTCGTCACGATCCGCGACTCCGTGCGGGCCGAGGCACGCCTCGCGGACAGGCTCGGCATCCGCCGCTGGCACGCCGTGGTCGGGGGCTCGATGGGCGGCGCCCGCGCGCTCGAATGGGCCGCGACGTACCCCGACCGCGTGGCGCACTGCGTCGTCGTCGCGATCGGCGCCTACTCGACGGCGGAGCAGATCGCCCTCGCCCAGGCCCAGCTCCTCGCCATCCGGCAGGACCCGGCCTACCGCGATGGCGACTACTACGGCGGCCCGGCGCCCGAGGCCGGTCTCGGCCTCGCGCGGCGCATCGCCCACATCTCGTACCGCTCGGAGGCCGAGCTCAACTTCCGCTTCGGCCGCCGTGGCCAGGGCGCCGAGAACCCGCTCGAGGCCCCGCGCGGCGCGGCCGCACGCGGCCGCTACCAGGTCGAGAGCTACCTCGACCACCAGGCCGCAAAGCTCGTGCGCCGCTTCGACGCGAACAGCTACGTGGCCCTGACCGAGGCGCTCATGAGCCACGACGTAGGCCGGGGCCGCGGCGGGGTGGCCCGGGCCCTCGCGGCGTCCAAGGCCGAATTCTTCCTCGCGTCCGTGAACTCGGACAGGCTCTACTTCCCCGCGCAGAGCGACGAGCTCGCCCGCGCCCTGCCGGGCGAGGTGCCCGTGCACGCGATCGACGCGCAGATCGGCCACGACGGCTTCCTGACCGAGATCGGCCAGCTCGGCGGCGAGCTGCGCCGGCGGGTCTTCACGCTCTAGGCCGCCGGGGCCGCGTCTTCGCCGGGTACGGTCTCGTCGACGGTCGCGCCCGTGCCGAGCGGGGCACCCGCGCCGAAGACCGGCTCCGCCGTCGGGCGCTTCGCGGAGATCCCGTCCCCGCTCGACTGGTGCCGCAGCCGCCGGATGACCCAGGGGACGAAGTACTCGCGCGCCCACACGAGGTCCTCGGTGCGCGCCTCCCGCCAGCTGCGCGTGGGCACCGGCTTGGGCTCCATGGGCTGGAGGCTGTGCTTCACGTTGAGGGCGTCGAGCGCCATGATCGCGATCGTGTGGTGGCCGAGGGGCGAGAAGTGCAGCCTGTCGCTGTCCCACATGCGCGGGTCCGAGAGCTGTCGCAGCGCCCACATGTCGGCGACGATCGCATCGTGCCGGGCCGCCACGACCCGCAGGTTCTCGTTGTAGATCGCGACCTTGCCGCGGAGCGCGGCGAGCACGGGCGTCGAGCCGATGTCCGGCCCGTTGAACAGCAGGACGGTCGCCCCGGCGTCGGCGATGCGGCCGACGGCGTCGTCGAGCCTGAGCGCGAGGGCGTCAGGATCGCTGCCCGGCCGGAGCAGGTCGTTGCCCCCGGCCGAGACGGAGACGAGGTCGGGGCGCAGCTCCAGGGCGGGCTCGAGTTGCTCGTCGATGATCCGGGCGAGCAGCCGCCCCCGGACGGCGAGGTTCGCGTAGGCGAAGTCGTCCACGCCGTGGGCGAGCTCCTCGGCCAGGCGGTCCGCCCAGCCCCGGTGCTGGCCGGGGTGCTCGGGATCGGGGTCCCCGATGCCCTCCGTGAACGAGTCGCCGAGCGCGACGTAGCGGTGCCACGGATGGCGGAGCCCGTCCGTGGAGGCGTCGAACCCGGGGCTGCCCGCGTCAGAAATGCTACTCACGGGTTCATTGTGCGACGGCGGGGGGTCCTCGGCAATCGGGCTGGATCGGCCATGGTTGAAGCTTCAAGTGCGTGCAAGAATGGAACGCATGACTGACGCCACCGCCGCCGACGCCCGTCCCCAGTCCCTCCCCTCGGAGTCCTCGCCCTCCCCTGTCCCGGTGCACCACGCCGTGTGGAGCCGTCCGGAGGAGGAGCGCGCGGGCACGCCGCTCCTCGTGCTCCTGCACGGCTACGGCGCCAACGAGGCGGACCTCATGGGCCTCGCGGGCTACCTCCCGGACGAGTTCGCGGTGGCCTCGCTCCGCGCCCCGCAGGTCCTCGCCCCCGGCGCCTACCAGTGGTTCCCGCTCATGGCCGCCAACGACTTCTCGCTCGGCGCCGTCGAGGCCGCAACCGACTACGTCCTCGATTGGCTCGACAAGGTCAAGGCCCAGCACACCTCCGTGACGCTCCTGGGGTTCTCGATGGGCATGGCCATGGCAACATCCCTCGTCCGCCGCCGCCCGGGCGAGTTCGCCGCCGTCGTGGGCCTCTCGGGCTTCGCCATCGACCCTGCATCCGCCGGGGCCGGGAGCGACTACGGCTACTTCCGCGACGGCGAGCTCGACGGCTCGCTGCCGATGTTCTGGGGCCGCGATCAGGCCGACCCGATCATCACGGCCGACAAGATCGAGTACACGATGGGCTGGGTGCGGGGGCACGTGAACCTGACCAAGGTCACCTACCCGGGAATCGCGCACAGCATCAGCGGCCCCGAGATCGCCCACGTGAAGGAGTTCCTCGAGATGACCGTGCTCGCGGGCCGGGCGCGCTGACCCACCTCCAACGCCGCATCGCAACACGCTGCTCTCCGTCCCGGATAGCAGCGTGTTGCGATGCGGCGTTGTGTGGGGGGAGGGCTGGCAGGTCCGGACGGGGCTTCAGCCGCGGGGGACGAGCCGCACGCTGCGCCCGCCCACCTCGACGACGTCTCCGACGGCGAGCTGGCGCCCGCGGCGCTCCTCGATCTGACCGTTGACCTTGACGAGCCCGTGGCGGATCAGGTCCGCCGCCTCAACGCCGTCCTCGACGAGCGAGGCGAGCTTGAGCACCTGGCCGAGGCGGATGGTGCCCTCGCGGATCTCGACCTCGTCGATCCCATCGCCCCCGCCGCCCGGCCCGGGGACGTCGGAGGGGCTGCTGGGTCGGGATTCGCGAGGGGCCATGGTGCAACTCTAGGCTAGGCGGGTGACCCCGACGCGCCGCCTCCCCGCACCCGCGGGACTCGTGGCCGCCGTCGTCGCCGGCGTCGCGATCCCGGCCCAGGGCCGCATCAACGGTGCCCTCGGCCTCCGCCTCGACGACGGCATCGCCGCCGCCCTGACGAGCTTCGCGACCGGCCTCGTCGTCCTCCTCGTGCTCGCGGCCCTCCTGCCCTCCGGCCGGGCGGGCGCGCGGAGGATCGCCCCCGCCGTGCGCGAGGGCGGCATCCCCTGGTGGTACCTCGGGGCCGGCCTGTGCGGCGCCCTGTTCGTCATCGGCCAGTCCGTCACCGTCGGCGTGCTCGGGATCGCCGTCTTCACGATCGCGGCCGTGACCGGCCAGACCGTGAGCGGGCTCCTCGTGGACCGGGCCGGGTTCGCCCAGGGCCGGCAGCGCCCCCTCACGGGCATGCGGCTCGCGGCGACCCTCCTGACCCTCGCCTCCGTCGCGTACGCCGTGACGCCCAAGCTCAGCGCGATCGACGTCGGCGCCCTCCTCGCGCTCGTGCTCCTGCCCTTCGCCGGCGGCTTCTCGCAGAGCTTCCAGTCGGCCATGAACGGCGCCAGCGCCATGGCCTACAGGAGTCCGCTCACGGCCACGCTCATGAACTTCGCCTCGGGCACGGCGGGCCTGGCCCTCGCATGGGGTGTCAAGGCGCTCGCCGCCGGAACGGGCCGCCCCCTGCCCGCCGAGTCCGCCGACTGGTGGTACTATCTGGGCGGCCCGCTCGGGATCGTCTTCATCGCCGCGGCCGCCGTGCTCGTGCGCCACATCGGCGTCCTGCTCACCGGCCTGGGCATGATCGCGGGCCAGCTGCTCGGCTCCCTCGCGCTCGACGTCGTCGTCCCGGCGCCGGGTTCCGTCGTCGCCCCTGCCACGGTGATCGGCACCGTGGCGACGCTCGCGGCGATGGTCTTGGCCACACTCCCCTGGAACCGGCGGTGGCTCCGGCCCAGCTGAGTCCCGGGCGCCGGTACTCTTAACACGCACACGAGGCGGACCGCATCCAGCGGCCCCGAAAAGTACGGAGGACACCCCTTGGCACCCAAGACCCCACTGGACTCGATCGTCTCCCTGGCCAAGCGCCGCGGATTCGTCTTCCAGGCTGGTGAGATCTACGGAGGCTCCCGCTCCGCCTGGGACTACGGCCCCCTCGGCGTCGAGCTCAAGGAGAACATCAAGGAGCAGTGGTGGCAGACCTTCGTCCGCGGCCGCGAGGACATGGTGGGCCTCGACTCCTCGGTGATCCTTCCCAAGCAGGTGTGGGAGGCCTCGGGCCACGTCGCGACGTTCACCGACCCGCTCGTCGAGTGCCTGTCCTGCCACAAGCGCCAGCGCCAGGACCACTTGATCGGGGCCTACGTGCACAAGAAGGGCCGCCAGCCCGAGAAGGGCATGGAGTCCCTCCCGTGCCCGGACTGCGGGACGGTGGGCCAGTGGACCGAGCCGCAGATGTTCTCCGGCCTGCTCAAGACCTTCCTCGGCCCCGTGGACAACGCCGAGGGCCTGCACTACATGCGCCCCGAGACGGCGCAGGGCATCTTCGTGAACTTCAACAACGTCGTGACAACGTCGCGCAAGAAGCCGCCGTTCGGCATCGGCCAGATCGGCAAGGCGTTCCGCAACGAGATCACGCCGGGCAACTTCATCTTCCGCACGCGCGAGTTCGAGCAGATGGAGATCGAGTACTTCACCGCCCCGTCCGACGCCGACGAGTGGTTCACGCACTGGGTCGAGGAGTGCTGGAACTGGTTCGTCGACCTGGGCATCGACCCGGACAACATGCGCCGCTTCGACGTCCCCAAGGACGAGCGCGCGCACTACTCTGCCGGCACGATCGACATCGAATACCGCTTCGGCTTCCAGGGCTCCGAGTGGGGCGAGCTCATGGGCATCGCCAACCGCACCGACTTCGACCTCGGGAGCCACTCGAAGGCCTCGGGCCACGAGCTCAACTACTTCAACCAGGCCACGAACGAGCGCTACATCCCATACGTGATCGAGCCGTCCTTCGGCCTCACGCGCTCGATGATGGCCTTCCTCGTCGACGCCTACACCGAGGACGAGGCGCCCAACACCAAGGGCGGCGTCGACAAGCGCACCGTGCTGCGCCTCGACCCGCGCCTCGCCCCCGTCAAGGCCGCGGTGCTGCCGCTGAGCCGCAACGAGGATCTCTCGCCGAAGGCCCGCGACCTCGCCGCGGAGCTGCGCCGCCAGTGGAACATCGAGTTCGACGACGCGGGCGCGATCGGCCGCCGCTACCGCCGCCAGGACGAGATCGGGACGCCGTTCTGCATCACGGTGGACTTCGACACGCTCGAGGACCAGGCCGTGACCATCCGCGAGCGGGACACCATGTCCCAGGAGCGCGTCTCCCTGGACAAGGTCGCCGGCTACCTCGCCACGCGCCTCATCGGGGCCTGAGGCGGCCCATGGCGGAGCTGAGCTACCGGCCCTGGCGCCAGGGCGACGACCAACTGCTCATCCAGCTCTGGGGTGACCCCGAGGGCCCGGCCGCGGCGCAGTTCCGCGGCGCGCTCGCCCCGGACGCTGACCCCGTCGCGCACGACGGCGGCCGGCACGACGGCGGCCGGCCCGACGGCGGTCGGCCCGACGGCGTCGGCGGGCACGCCCCGGCCAGCGGGGTCTGGCGCCGCTGCGTTGTGGCCGAGGACGAGGGGATTCCCGTCGCCGCGGGCGTCGTGTTCTCCTCGGCCCTGCACCCCGAGCGGCTCTGGGCCTACGTCGAGGTCGCGCGGGACCACCGCCGGCGGGGCGTGGGCACCGAGATCCTGCGGCGTCTGCGGGAGGCGGCGGCAGCAGCGCCGTCGTCCGGCACGGCTGGCGACGGGACTGCTAGCAACGGCACTGCCGGCAACGGCACTGCCGGCGGCGCCCGGCTGCGCTCGAAGGTGCCGGCCGGCAGCGCGGGCGAGGCGTTCGCCGCGGCGCGCGGCTTCGGCGTGCTCCAGCGCTCCCGCCAGGTCGTCGTCTCCCCGGGCGCGCTGCGCCTGCCGGTGCTCGGCGACGGGACCGACGCGGGGGACACCAAGCCCCTCGTCGAGGACCTCGCGACCGGCTCGGTCGAGCTTTCCGACGCCGTCGGGCGGTACTACACCGCCGTTCACGCGTGGGACCCGCCGGCCCCGCTGAGCGTCGGCCGGGCCCAGCAGCTCTTCCTCTCCGATGCCGCTGGCGCCCACGGGGCGGTCGTTCTGCGCGAGCCCGCTGCGAGCGCCTTCGGCACCGGCGTGTTCCCCTCGAAGAAGGGGCGTCTGCGGGCCTTCGCCGTGAGCTACGCCGGGCCGTCCGCCGCGGCGGGCGAGGAGCCCTCCGAGGTCATGCTCGGCCACGAGGTGCGGCTCGGCGGAGGCGAGGCCGAGGACGCCGTGCGCGGCCTGCTCGCGCTCATCGCCTACCAGCACCCCGTGCGGCTCGAGGTGGACGACTCCATGGCGGCGCTCGCCGCCGTCGTCGCCCCTCTGCTAGCCGACGGCCGCGCCTGGCAGGCCGGTCCCGAGACCCTCGTCGTCGGGGACTGACGTGGGCGCAGGCCACAGCCACGGGGACGTCGACATCCTCAACCACGGGCATGGGCACAGCCACGGGGGCGGGCCCGCTGCGACCCCCGCCGCGGCGGCCGCGCGCCGTCGGGCCACCTGGATCCTCGCCGCGGTCCTCGTGCCGCTCGGCCTCGCGACGCTCGTGGCCATGATCGCCCTGTGGCCCTCGGGAGACCGATCGGGCCTGCAACTGTCCAATCCCTACGCCGTCGCGCAGGGCGTCTCGATGGACACCGGGACGGTGCGCGCGGTGAGCGCCGGGTCCTGCTCGGGCGCGCCGTCGTCCTCGCCGTCCGGCACGCCCGCCCCGTCGGGTTCCCAGTGCAGCTTCGCCTCGACCCAGCCGGATGCCGGCGGGCCCGAGGTGAGCGTCGCGCTCAACCCGGACGTCGTGGCATCCCGCGGGGTCAACCCAGGGGACCGAATCCGGTACCTCAACCTCACCGGCATCCAGAGCCAGCAGGGCGCGGGGCAGAACGGGTCGCCGGCGTACGTCTTCACGGACTTCGTCCGCACCGTCCCGATCCTGCTCCTCGCCGGGCTGTACGCCGTCGTCGTCGTCGCCGTGGCGCGCTGGCGCGGCCTGCGCGCCCTCCTGGGCCTCGGCGGGGCCTACGCCGTGCTCGTCGGCTTCGTCCTGCCCGGGCTGGTCGAGGGCAAGCCGCCCCTGGCGCTGGCGCTCGTCGGCTCGACCGTGATCATGATGGGCGTCCTGTACTTCGCCCACGGGCTCTCCGCCCGGACGTCCACGGCGCTCCTCGGCACGATCTTCGGGCTCGTCGTCACGGCCCTGCTCTCGGCGTGGGCAACCGATGCCGCGGCCCTGACCGGGACCGGAGGGCACGACGCGGCGAGCCTCGTGAACATGGGCGGGAACATCTCGATCTCGGGGATCATCCTCGCGGGGCTCATCATCTCGGGCCTCGGCGCGCTCAACGACGTCACGATCACCCAGTCCTCCGCCGTGTGGGAGCTCTACGAGCTCGCCCCGCACACGCCGGCCCGCAAGCTCTTCTCGTCGGCGCTGCGGATCGGGCGCGACCATATCGCCTCGACCGTGTACACCATCGCGTTCGCCTACGCCGGCGCTGCCCTGCCGCTGCTGATCATCGTCATGCTCTACGACCGCCCGTTCCTCGAGGCCATCACGAGCACAGAGCTGGCCGAGGAGGTCGTGCGCACGCTCGTGGGCTCGGTCGGGCTCGTGCTCGCCATCCCGATGACGACGGCGGTCGCGGTCGCCGTCGTCAAGGCCACCGGGGCGGCGCGCATCGCCGGCCTCCCCGGCGGGGCGCCCTCGGAGGCCGCGCGGCTCGCCGCCGTGGAGCGGGCTGGAGCCGACGACGATCGGTGGACAGACGGCACGTCCGAGGGCAGGACCTCCGGTGCCGCCGTCCCCGCGGAGGCGCATGCCGGTGCCGGAGAGCCGCTGCCGACGCGCCGGGGCCGCCGGCGCGCCGACGGCTGAGCCAAGGCGTCAGAGCGCGGAGTCCGCGAGTCGCGGAGTCCGAGAGTGGGGTCAGAGCGTCCCGCCGGCGGCGGAGGGGGCGCCGGAGTCGCGCCGCCCGCCGTCGCCCACGCGCTCGCGGGCCACGTAGTTCTCAAGGTCGAACAGGTTGTCCCCGGCCCGCTCGGCCACGTTGAGGAGCGTGGTCATGGCGGCGACCTCCTCGACCTGTTCCTTGAGGAACCAGAGGATGAACTGCTCGCCGAGGGCGTCGCCCTCCTCGCGGGCCGCCCGGAACAGGGCCTCGATCTGATCGGTGACCTCCTTCTCCTGCGCCAGGGCCAGGGCAAGGGGCTCCGTGGCGGCGGAGAAGTCGTTCCGGACGTGATCGACGCCGGGGATCGTGATCGGCTGGTTCCGGTCGATGAGGTACTGGACCATCATCATGGCGTGGTTGCGCTCCTCGAGCGACTGCCGGTAGAAGTGTCGGGCCAGCTGGGGGAGGTCCTGGGACGCGAACCACACGGCCACGGCGATGTACTGCTGGGACGCGGCGAATTCGTGCTTGATCTGGGAGGACAGGAGGTCCGTGAAGGTGCTCATGCCCCAAGGCTAGGCCCGGCTGCTCCCCGCAGGCGATACCTCGTCACGCCCTGGTGACGGCCCACTCTCCCTCCACAGGCCGACCCCCGTCCCGCGGATCTGCGCGGTTCCGGCGGAGGTCTGTCCACAGACGACGGCGGGCGCCTTCCGGCCGTCGGCGGCCCTGCGTAGCGTCAACGCCACGGGCCGGCACGGGGCCGGCCCGTCGTTCACGAGGGGGAGCACGATGGGCAAGGCAGCACGGCTCAGGGCGGTCCGGCCGGACGGCGCGGGGAGCGTCCCGCGAGGCGCGGGGCGGGGGAGCGTTCGTGACCCGCGGGAGCTCTCGGAGGCAGACCTGGCGGCCCTGAGGGAGCATTGCGCCGACGCGGTCCGGGCGCTCGGCTTCCGGTCGGCCGACCGAGGGGACCACCTCCAGGTCACGGGCGGTCCCTTCCGCGGCTCGGGCGCACAGCTGGGGACGGCCTCGCTCGAGCGCCTCGCTGCCCTTGCGCCCGAGGACGAGTGGGCCCAGCTCGCGAAGGACTACGTCGGGGAGCTCATCGGCGCCGCCCTGAGCGCGGGGGAGCAGGGAGCCAGCCTGGGCTACGCGGGCCAGGCGCTGCGGGACCGGCTGTTCCCCCGCTTCACCGCGCGCATCACCGAGGACCGCCTCGCCGAGGACTACACCTATGCGCGCCGCATCGGCGGCCTCCCGCTCGTGCTCGCCCTTCGGCATGGCCAGACGTCCAAGCTCGTGGCGGACATCCACCTGGCCAAGGCCGGGGGTCCCGAGGCCGCGTGGGCGGCTGCCGAGAAGAACCTGTTCGCCGCCGGTATCGGCAGGCCCACGGCCTATGCGAAGGACGGCGCCGCCGTCGTCCTGCTGGAGTCGGAGCATCCCCGCCAGGCCTCGTGGCTGGCCTACCCCGACCGGCTCATGGAGGCCATCGGGATCGAGCCCGGACCGCTCGGCATCCTCTTCGGCGTGCCCGCCCTGCGGCAGATCACGTTCCAGACGGTGACCGAGGAGACGACCATGGCGCACCTCGGCTCCATGATAGAGCTCCACGGGATCCTCGCCCTGGACGAGGCCGCGCCGCTCAGCACGCACCTCTACCACTGGCGCCCCGGGGAGCCGGTGTCCGCCGCGACGTCCACCGGGGAGGAGGGGCCGGTCCTCACGCTCCCCCAGAGCGTCATGGAGGCGATCGCGGGGCCGGGCAGCGAGGCGTGGGAAGTCCAACGGCCCGTCGCGTGAGCGGATTTGACCGCGGTTGACACAATGGACGGGTGACTGCTGTGCCAACGTCCCCCATCGACGCCGCCCCGGCCGCGGCCGTGCCCGGGCCGGACGCCCCTGCCCGGCTCGAGCTGCCGCCGCTCACGCTCGGACGGCACACGATCGAGACCCCGGTCGTCCTCGCGCCCATGGCCGGCATCACGAACACGGCCTTCCGGCGCCTGTGCCGCGAGTTCGGCGGCGGTCTCTACGTCGCCGAGATGGTGACCTCGCGCGCGCTCGTCGAGCGGCATCCCGAGTCCCTGCGCATCATCGGGCACGACGACGACGAGAGGATCCGCTCCGTCCAGCTGTACGGCGTCGACCCCGTCACGGTCGGCAGGGCGGTGCGCATGCTCGTCGAGGAGGACCGGGCCGACCACATCGACCTCAACTTCGGCTGCCCCGTGCCCAAGGTCACCAAGCGCGGGGGCGGGTCGGCGCTCCCGTGGAAGACGGACCTCTTCACCCAGATCGTCACGACGGCCGTGCGCGAGGCGGACCGCGGCGGGCTCCCGCTCACCGTCAAGATGCGCAAGGGCATCGACGACGACCACCTCACATACCTCGACGCCGGCCGGATCGCCCGCGACGCGGGCGTCGCCGCCGTCGCGCTCCACGGCCGCACGTGCGCGCAGTTCTACTCGGGCACAGCGGACTGGGACTCGATCGCACGCCTGCGCGAGGCGCTCCCGGACATCCCCGTGCTCGGCAACGGGGACATCTGGAGCGCCGAGGATGCCGTCCGCATGGTCCGGCACACGGGGGTCGACGGCGTCGTCATCGGGCGCGGCTGCCAGGGCCGCCCGTGGCTCTTCGGCGACCTCCAGGCGGCATTCGAGGGCCGCCCCGAGCGGATCCGCCCCGCTCTCGGCGAGGTCGGCGAGGCGTTCTACCGCCATGCCCAGCTGCTCGTCGAGTACTACGAGGAGGAGGGCAAAGCGCTGCGGGACATCCGCAAGCACGTCGCGTGGTACTTCAAGGGCTACGCCGTCGGCGGCGAGCTCCGCGCGCGGCTGGCACAGGTGAACACCCTCGAGGAGCTGCGAGCCCTCCTGGACACGCTCGAGGCCGACGCCCCCTACCCGGGCGAGGACGCCGAGGGCCCGCGCGGCCGTGCCGGTTCGCCCAAGCGCCCAGCACTCCCGCACCGGTGGCTCGAGAGCCGCTCGATGGATGCGGCGCAGACCCGGGACATCGCCGCAGCGGAACTGGACGTCTCCGGTGGCTGAGGCACTCGCGGAGGGCACGCGCGGGTACTCGGCCCAGGACACCCTCCGCTGGGTCGAGGAGCCGCCCAAGAAGGGCTACCGCAGCGATTTCGAGCGCGACCGCGCCCGCGTGCTGCACTCCTCGGCGCTGCGCCGGCTCGGCGCCAAGACCCAGGTCGTCGCGCCGGACACGGACGACTTCGTCCGCACGCGCCTCACACACTCGCTCGAGGTCGCCCAGGTGGGCCGGGAGCTCGGCCGCGTCCTCGGCTGCGACCCCGACGTGGTCGACACGGCCTGCCTGAGCCACGACCTCGGCCACCCGCCGTTCGGCCACAACGGCGAGTCCGCGCTCAACGACATCGCCCACGCGATCGGCGGCTTCGAGGGCAACGCCCAGACGCTGCGCCTTCTGACCCGGCTGGAGCCCAAGGTCATAGGCCCGGACGGGGCCCCCGCCGGGCTCAACCTGACCCGGGCGAGCCTTGACGCGGCCTGCAAGTATCCCTGGGCCGCGGTCGACGCGCCCCTCGTCCACGGCCACCGCACGAGCAAGTTCGGCGCCTACGAGGACGACCTGCCGATCTTCGGGTGGATCCGCGAGGGCGCCCCCGCGGGGCGCAGCTGCATCGAGGCCCAGGTGATGGACCTCTCGGACGACATCGCCTATTCGGTGCATGACGTCGAGGACGCCATCGTCGCGGGCAAGTTCCAGCTGCGCTGGATGGAGAACCCGGACCACCGCGCCCGGGTGATCGGCTACACCCAGCAGTGGTACCTCCCGCACAGCGATCCCGCCGAGATCGACGCCGCCCTCGCGCGGCTCGAGGAGACCCCCGTGTGGGTCCGCGAGGCCGACGGCTCCCGCCGGGCCATGGCGGCCCTCAAGAACATGACGAGTCAGCTCATCGGCCGGTTCTGCGACTCCGCCCTGTCCCTCACGCGCGCCGCGTACGGGGACGCGCCGCTCACGCGGTACGGGGGCCAGGTCATGGTGCCCCAGGAGACGGTCATGGAGATCGCCGTCATGAAGGGCCTCGCCACGACCTTCGTCATGACCACCGACCACCGGCAGCCCATCTATGAGCGCCAGCGCGAGGTCCTGCACGCCCTCGTCACCGCGCTCAGCTCGACGGGCGAGAGGCACCTCGAGCCGAGCTTCGCCGCGGACTGGCGCGCCGCGGACGACGACGACGCCCGGCTTCGCGTCATCGTCGACCAGGTGGCCTCGCTCACCGACGCCTCCGCCCTGGCTTGGTACGAGCGGCTCGTGGGCAGCCTGCCGAGCCTCTGGTGAGGCGCCAGTGACGACTAAGGAGGATCCGTGGCTGGCCTGATCAAACCCGACGACATCGCCGAGGTCCGCGCGCGGACCGACATCCGCGAGGTCGTCGAGGGGTACGTCACGCTCAGGGGCGCGGGCATCGGCTCGTGGAAGGGCCTGTGCCCGTTCCATGACGAGCGCACCCCGTCCTTCCACGTGCGCCCCCAGGTCGGGACCTACCACTGCTTCGGCTGCGGCGAGAGCGGCGACGTGATCAGCTTCGTCATGAAGATGGACCACACCGGCTTCGCCGAGACCGTCGAGAAGCTCGCGGCCCGGATCGGCTACGAGCTGCACTACGAGGAGGGCGCAGGCCCCCGCCGCGAGGAGGTCGGGCGCCGGCAGCGGCTCCTCGACGCGCACAAGGTCGCGGCCGAGTTCTTCCAGTCCCAGCTGCTCACCCCCGGCGCGGCAGCCGCCCGGCAGTTCCTCTTCGAGCGCGGCTTCGAGCGCAGCGTCGCCGAGACCTTCGGCGTGGGCTTCGCCCCGCAGGGCTGGGATGGGCTCCTGAACCACCTGCGCGGGAAGGGCTTCAACGCCGAGGAGCTCAGGCTCACGGGCATGTTCTCCGAGGGGAACCGGGGCCTGTACGACCGCTTCCGCGGGCGCCTCGTCTGGCCCATCAAGGACATCGCGGGGGACGTGATCGGCTTCGGCGCCCGCCGCCTGTTCGACGACGACCAGGGCCCCAAGTACCTCAACACCCCCGAGACCGCGATCTACAAGAAGTCGCAGGTGCTCTACGGCATCGACATGGCCAAGCGGCACATCGCCAAGAAGCGCCAGCTCGTGGTCGTCGAGGGCTACACCGACGTCATGGCCTGCCACCTCGCGGGCGTCGACACCGCCGTGGCTTCCTGCGGCACGGCGTTCGGGGCCGAGCACATCAAGATCGCCCGGCGGCTCCTCTCTGACGACGGCACCGGCGGGGAGGTCGTCTTCACGTTCGACGGCGACGCAGCAGGCCAGAAGGCGGCGCTCAAGGCCTTCGAGGAGGACCAGCGCTTCGTCGCCCAGACCTACGTCGCCGTCGAGAAGAGCGGGATGGACCCGTGCGAGCTGCGCCAGAACCGGGGGGACGCCGCCGTGCAGCAGCTCATCGAGACGCGCCGTCCCCTGTTCGAGTTCGCGATCCAGGCGAGCCTGCGCAAGCACAACCTCGACTCGGTCGAGGGCCGGATCTCCGCCCTGCGCGAGGCGGCGCCCGTCGTCGCGCAGATCCGCGACTCTGCGATCCGCCCGGCCTACACGCGCGAGCTCGCCAAGTGGCTCGGGATGCCCCTCGAGGACGTCTCCCGCGCCGTGGGCTCGGCGTCCCGCCGGCCCGCGCCCCAGGGCGGCGCGGCCGGTCAGGGCCCAGGGCGGGCACCCCAGCAGGCGGCGGGCGGCGCGACCGCGGAGGAGACGCCGTCGCCCGTCGCGTGGCGGCCGGACCCGCGCGATCCCGCCGCGACAATGGAGCGGCAGGCCCTGGAGGTCGTCCTGCAGCAGCCGCGCATGCTCGACGACGCCGCGTGGGCCGAGTTCTCCGCCGCCCGGTTCGTCGCGCCCGCGCATCTCGCCGTCCACACGGCCATCGGCGCCGCGGGCCGCCCCGGGGCGTCGGAGCCGCCCGCGGCCTGGATCGAGCGCGTGCGGCACGAGCTGCCCGAGGGGCTGCGCCCGCTGCTCGCCGAGCTCGCCGTCACCCCGCTCCCGGCAACCACCGAGGCCTCGCTCGAACGCTACTGCCGCGATATCCTCGCCGGCCTCGCGGAGCTGCAGATCACGGCGCAGAAGGCCGACCGGATGGGCCAGCTCCAGCGCCTCGACCCCGCCGCCTCGCCCGAGGAGTACCAGCGGCTCAACCGCGAGCTCATGGAGCTCGAGCTACGCCGCCGCGCCCTGCGCGCCCGTGACTGAACCGAGGTGGGCCTGCGGCCCCAGGTGGACCTGCGGCCGATTTCTCGTCGGGCCGCCTGCCCTGCTAGGGTAGATCCCGCTGCAATCCCCCGTAGCTCAATTGGCAGAGCATTCGACTGTTAATCGAAGGGTTACTGGTTCGAGTCCAGTCGGGGGAGCCATGGCAGGATTCGGCGCCGCGTGCCCGCTTCTGCTAAGGTCAGTGTGCCGCATTCCCCCGTAGCTCAATTGGCAGAGCATTCGACTGTTAATCGAAGGGTTACTGGTTCGAGTCCAGTCGGGGGAGCTTCCTTCCGCTCGGTCTTCCGGGCGGACTGCAGGGCCCCGATCCGTCGGGGCCCTTGCGCGTTCCCGGGGAGCGGTGACGGGGCCTAGGGTGCCGCGGGAGGCCGGAATATCATGAGTCCATGGCCGATGCCTCATGGCCCCTCCCTCCTGGCTGGACCCGTTACGAGGGCCCGCTGCTGACGCTCTGGCGGGTGCGGTACGAGGCTGCCCACGGCGAGGGATCGGCGAACACTTTCGCCGACGGCATGCTCGTGCGCGACCACCGGCGCCCCATCGCGCAGTGGGTCAACTTCAGCCTGCGCTCGGCGGTCCTCGTGGCACCCGAGACGCCCGGCGGCTGGCCCGTCCAGCGTTTCGCCATCTACTATGCGCCCCCGCGCGAGGGCTTCGAGACCGTCGTCACCGCCCGGCACGAATGGCAGCCGCGGGGTCCGCGCGGATCGACGACCGACGCCGACGCCTTCACCGCCGCGGTCGAGGCAGCCGAGCAGTTCCTCGCCGCCGAGTCCGCCTTCGGCGCGCTGGGCCAGCCCTGATCCCTCAAGCCCTGATCCCATCGGCCTTGGAGCCCTCCCCGCGGCCCGCCCACGGAGCCGCCCGCCCCAACCCCCACAGAGCCCCCCGCTCCAACCCCCACGGCGCGCGGCACGCCTCGGATCGCCACGCAGTGTCGATGGTAGTTTGGTCACGGATTGCGCCTCAGGCGCGCCGGACTGATCGGAAGGGGCCCAACGCAGATGAGTGGACGCCACAGCATGCCCGCCGAGCGACGGCCCAGGCTGGCCGCGCTCCCGGACCTCGTGGGGCTCGCGCTGCGCCTTGCGCCGCGACAGGTCAATGACGAGATCGCACTCGCGAGGATCGAGCTCAAGACCAGAGGCGTCCACGCGGGCATCGGCGCGGCGCTCTTCGGCGTCGCGCTCGTCTTCCTCGGGCTCCTCGTGATCGCGCTCGTCGTCGCGGCGATCCTCGGCCTCGCCACCGTGATGCCGGGCTGGCTTGCGGCCCTCCTCGTGGGCGCGGCCTCCCTCCTCATCCTCCTCATCGCCGCCCTCCTGGGACTCGGCCGGGTCAAGAAGGCCATGCCGCTCCTGCCCGAGGACGCGATCCGCGGCCTCCGGCACGATCTCGGCGTCGTCACGGAGGGCCGCCTCTTCGATCCCCGGCTGCTGGACAAGAGCACGATCCAGTACAAGCGCGCGCAGGCCACGAAGGAGGCCGAGGCGGCCCGGGCCAGGGCCGAGAAGGAGGCCCAGGACAGGGTCCACGGCAAGGTCAACCTCCCGCCGCCGAGCGAGAAGGAGCTGCGCGAGCGGCTCGACCGCCGCCGCGACCACCTGCTGGACGTCCGCGAGGATCTCCTCAAGGAGTTCGACGTCAAGCGCCAGGCCGGGAACCTCGCCGACGACATGCGCGACAGGTTCGCCGCGGCGGCGTCGTCCGGATGGACGACGCCGAAGGGGAGCCTGGGTGCGCGCGGAATCCCTACGAAGGGCACGGCGTCGGAGGCCGGCCGCGGCGAGGCCATCAGGGGGCGCTGGGCACCGCTGACCGTCTTCGCGGTCTCGGCCACGGCCTTTGTCGTCCTGCTGCGGAAGCTGGTGAAGAGCTGAGCGCCCCGGCGCCCCCAGATGCTCACAGACGGACACGAGTGCCGCGGCCCGCAGGGAAGGCGCACGTGGGGCGATGAGGTTCTCCAGATCGGGCCGCCAAGCCGGGAGCGAGCACGTTGACCGCGACAGGGTCCTGACGGTTCCCAACGCCCTCACGGTGCTGCGGTTCCTCGGCGTGCCGCTGTTCATGTGGCTCGTCCTCGCCGAGGGGGAATACGGCTGGGCAGTCTTCGTCCTCGCGGTCATGGGCGGCACCGACTGGGTGGACGGCTACGTCGCCCGGCGCTTCAACCAGACCTCGAGGCTGGGTCGGATCATGGACCCCGCGGCCGACAGGCTCGCACTCCTCGCCGTCGCCCTGACCCTCGTGCTCGCGGGCGTCGTGCAGTGGTGGTACCTCGCCGCGCTCCTCGTCCCAGACCTCGTCCTCGGGACGGCCTCGGTCTTCTACTTCCGCAGCCACCCAGACCTCCCCGTGTCGAGAATCGGCAAGCTGCGCACGGCGTTCCTCCTCGCGGGCACGCCGCTGCTCGTGCTGTCACTGCTGCCCATCCCCGGCGCCGGGCTGTACGCCGGCGCCGCGTGGGTTCTGCTCGGGCTGGGCCTCGTCGGGCACTGGCTCGCGGCCGCCGGCTACCTGCGTGCGATCGTGCGCAAGGGCCGGCCGGTCCGCGAGGGCCGGCTCGACGACCGGCGGGGCAGTGCCGAGGGCGGGGAGGGGCGCTGATGGTCTGGGTCGCCGTCGTCCTCGCCGTGCTCGGAGCGTTCTTCCTGGCACTCGGCGCCCAGCGGCAGGGCAGCGCGGTCAAGGCAGACACGGGCGGGCTCGCGCTGAGCTCCAACGGCCTGCTCCGGCTCGTGCGGAACCCGCGGTGGGTGTTCGGACTGCTCCTGCTCGGTGCGGGCATGATGTGCAACATGGTCGCCCTCGTCTCGGCGCCCCTGACGGTCGTGCAGCCCATCGGGGCGATCGCGCTCGTCATCACGACCATCGTGAACTCGAAGGACCAAGGAATCACGATCAACCGGCCCACCGTCGTCGCCATCACGGCCTGCGTCACGGGCTCGGCCCTGTTCGTCCTCCTCGCCGTCAACGCGACCCTCGAGAACCACGACGTCGCGGTGGACCAGGAGCTCGCGATCGTCCTCCTGCTGGCCCTCGCAGTGGGCGTGTTCGGCTCCCTCGCGGCGCTGTTCCGGCACCGGATGAGCGCCTTCGTGTACATCCTCGGCGCCGGCGTGCTCTTCGGCTTCGTCGCGGTCCTGACCCGCATCATCGGCCGTGACCTCGTCGACCCCAACGGCCTCTTCCTGCTCAACGTGCAGTGGTACTCGCTCGTCGCCATCGCGGCTGCCGGCGGACTCGGCTCGTGGTTCGTCCAGAGCGCCTACTCGGCGGGCCCGCCCGACCTGGTCATCGCCGGCCTGACCGTCGTCGACCCCATCGTGGGCATCGGCATCGGAATCACGATCCTCGGGGAGCTGCGCCCCGACGTCCCCGCAGTGCTGGCCGTCGCCATGGTCGTGGCCGCCGTGATTGCTATCGTGGGGGTCATCGCCCTGTCCAGGCACCACCCCGAAGTCGCGAAGCGGCGCAAGGAGGCCGCGCGCGAAGTGCGCGGCGGGCCCGGGCCGGGCGGAGCACCGCACACCGGCCGCTGACCGCCATAGCGCGAGGCCGCCGGAACAGCGGGCCGGATCCGCCTGCCCGCCCGACGAGGAGACCATCGTGACGATGCCTGCCCCCGAGCCGGAGACGACCCAGCGGCCGCTGACGATCCTCGTCGGCGCCGATACCTACCCGCCCCACGTGAACGGTGCCGCGCAGTTCGGCTACCGCCTCGCGAGGGGCATGACCGCCCGGGGCCACAGCGTCCACATCGTGGCGGGCCGCTCCGAGAAGGGCAGGAGCTACACCGAGACCCGGCCCGAGGCGGTCGTGCACCGGCTCCGGTCCCACTCGGTGCCGACACACGAGTACTTCCGGATCGTCTTCCCCTGGGAGGTCAAGAAGGAGATCGCCCTCCTGTTCGACCACGTGCAGCCTGATGTGGTGCACATCCAGAGCCACTACATGATCGGCGAGCACGTCCTCTACGAGGCCGTCCGGCGGGGCATCCGCGTCGTGGCCACGAACCACTTCATGCCGGAGAACCTCAACCCGTTCCTGCCGTTCCCGCAGTGGTTCAAGGACATCATCGGGCGGATCTCGTGGAAGGACATGGGCAAGGTCATGGGCCAGGCCGATGTCGTCACGACGCCGACCCCGCTCGCCGCCAAGGCCATGCACGAGCACGCGTTCCTGCGCGAGGTCATCCCGCTCTCGAACGGGATCGACGTCGCAGCGTACGAGCAGCGACCCGGCGAGGAGATCCGGCGCAACCCGTACCCGACCGTGCTGTTCGCCGGCCGGCTCGCCGAGGAGAAGCACGTCGACGTGCTCATCGAGGCCATCGCGAAGACCCCCGTCGAGCTCGACGTGCACCTCGAGATCGTCGGCGGGGGAGAGGTCCGCCCCGCCCTCGAGACGCTCGTCGACCGCCTCGGCCTGCGGCAGAGGGTCCGCTTCCTCGGCCTCGCACCGGACGAGGAGCTGCGCTCCGCCTACCTGCGGGCCGACCTGTTCTGCATGCCCGGCACCGCCGAACTGCAGTCCCTCGTCACGCTCGAGGCCATGAGCGCCTCGACGCCCGTCGTGCTCGCCGATGCGATGGCCCTGCCGCACCTCGTCCGCGAGGGCGAGAACGGCTACCTCTTCCGCCCCAACGACGCCGCCGACCTCGCCGAGAAGATCACCGCCGTCCTGGGGCAGCCCGCCGACGAGCGCCGGCGCATGGGAGCCGAGAGCCACCGCATGGTGCAGAAGCACGGCATCAAGGCCACCCTCGACACGTTCGAGTCGCTCTACCGCGGCGTCGAGCCTGCGCCGGAGGCACTCTGAGGCCACTAGGATGGGTGGAGCCCCGCGGATGCGGGGCGGGGGGCGTTAGCTCAGCCGGTTAGAGCAGGGGACTCATAATCCCTTGGTCGTGGGTTCAAGTCCCACACGCCCTACACCCGAGAGGCTCGGGATCCGCGAGGATCCCGGGCTTCTTTCGTATCCGGCGCCGCGAAGGCGTTGTGCGACGGCGAACGTGGCGGTAAGTTACCAAGGAGTAACTTCTACCGCCCGACCGCGCACCGGTGCCGAGGGCGCCCGATCCAGGAGGCTTCCATGCGCCCGTCCGTCCCCGCGTCCGCCGACCTCCCCAGCGCCGAGAGCGACCTGCTCGCCTTCGAGGAGCTCCTCGGCGAGAAGGAGCGCAGCCGCCTCGAGGAGGTCCGCGAGTGGCTCGCCCGCGAGGTGCTGCCGATCGCCGTCGGCTGCTGGGACCGCGCGGAGTTCCCGCACGAGCTCATCCCGCGGCTCGCGGAGCTCGACGTCGTCAGCCCGGTCCGCCGCCAGGGGCACTCCCACCTCCTCGCGGGACTCATCCACGCCGAGTTCACCCGCGCTGACGCGTCGATCGGCACCTTCCTGGGCGTCCACGACGGGCTCTTCACCGGCTCGATCGAGCTCCTCGCCTCGGACGAGCAGAAGGCCGCGTGGCTGCCCGGCGCCTACTCGCTCGAGGCCATCGGCGCCTTCGGCCTCACCGAGCCGCTCGGTGGCTCCGACGTCGCCGGCGGCCTTCGCACGACAGCCCGCCGGGAGGGCGGTTCGTGGGTGCTCGACGGCGCCAAGCGCTGGATCGGCAACGCGACGTTCTCAGACTGGGTCCTCGTCTTCGCGCGCGATGAGGCTGACGGCGGCGTCAAGGGCTTCCTCGTCGACTCCACGCTGCCAGGCTTCCGCACGGCGAAGATCGAGAACAAGATCGCCCTGCGCGCCGTCCAGAACGCCGACATCACTCTCGAGGGCGTCCGTGTCCCCGACGAGTTCCGGCTCGCGCACGCGAACAGCTTCAAGGACGTCAACCGGGTGCTCAGGAGCACCCGCATCGGCGTGGCCTGGCAGGCCGTGGGCCAACAGCTCGCGGCCTTCGACGTCGCCCGGTGCTACGTGCTCGCGCGGGAGCAGTTCGGCCGGCCGCTCGCATCCTTCCAGCTCGTCCAGGACCAGCTCGTCACGATGCTCGGCAACGCCGTGAGCTCGATGGGCATGATGGTCCGGCTCGCGCAGCTCGAGGACGCCGGGCAGGACCGGGATGAGCAGTCCGCGCTCGCCAAGGCCTTCACGGCCGCCCGGATGCGTGAGACCGTCGCGATCGGCCGCGGGCTCCTTGGCGGCAATGGGATCGTGACCGACTATCGCATGGCCAAGATCTTCGCGGACGCCGAGGCCATCTACACCTACGAGGGCACGCACGAGGTCAACACCCTCATCGCCGGCCGGGCCATCACGGGCGTCTCCGCGATCGTCTGACGCGGGCGCCGGACCGGACCCAACCGGCCCCGTTCAGCCGCTCGGTCCAGGGTCCCAGGGGAGCAGGACCGAGGGCCTGCGGTCCTCGACGAACTGCAGCGGGTCGACGTAGTCGTCCCCTCGCCGCACGCCCCAGTGAAGGCACTCGGCGGGCGAGCAGTGGCCCGCGCCGGGAGCCTCGAGCGTGCCAACGGGTTGGCCGCGGACCACTGCCGTCCCGACGGCCAGGGCCGTCGCCACGGGCTCGAAGCTGCTGCGCAGCCCGCTGCCGTGGTCGATCGTGAGGACGGGCCGGTCCACGACCCAGCCCGCGAACACGACCGTCCCGTCCGCCGGGGCGAGGACGGGCGAACCGCGGCCGGCGCCGAGGTCCACGCCGCGGTGGCCGCTGAGCCAGGGCTTCTCGGGCGGGTCGAAGGCGCGCACGACGGCGGGCCTCGGCTCGAGCGGCCACACCCACCCGGGCGGCGGCGCTGGTGTCGCCGGGACAGGGGCCGCCGCCGCAGCGCCCGCCAGGAGCAGCGCGGCGACGCCCACCCCGGCCAGGAGGCGGACGAGGAGCAACACGGGGAGCGGGATGAACGGGCGTGACAGAGGGGCCATGCCCCGATCCTGCGCCGCCTTCGAGGACGCCCGGGAGGGCACTGGGCGGCCATGTGGACAACACGCCGGGCAGTGCCCTGTGGAGGATGAACGGGCGGCTGGGCTGGCCGGGGGCGGCGGGGGCGCTGTAGTACACTGGGTACCGCGGCTCTCCGGCCCGCTTTTGCTGTGCCAGAATCCTCTGGGCATCAGGCGGAACGGCGAGCCGACTCCGCGCATCCAGCGCCCAACCCGCGAACCGGCCCCGGGCCGGTCTGCGCGGCTTGGGCACTGCGCGCCCGGCGGTCCGCCTCGGCGGTACGGGGGCGCAGGGGATGCCAGGGGCGAGCGGCCACCCGGCCGTCGTCGTCAGTAACCGTCAACTATGGCAGGGGCAAGGGCCGCCACAGGCGCCCTCGATCCATGACCTGCCGGAAGGAGCGTCGGCATGCCCGTCGTTACCATGCGCCAGCTGCTCGACAGCGGCGTCCACTTCGGTCACCAGACCCGCCGTTGGAACCCGAAGATGAAGCGCTTCATCTTCACCGAGCGCAACGGCATCTACATCATCGACCTCCAGCAGTCGCTGTCCTACATCGACCGCGCCTTCGAGTTCGTCAAGGCCACGGTCGCCCACGGCGGCACCGTGCTCTTCGTCGGCACGAAGAAGCAGGCCCAGGAGGCCATCGCCGAGCAGGCCACGCGCGTCGGCCAGCCGTACGTCAACCAGCGCTGGCTGGGCGGCATGCTCACCAACTTCTCCACGGTCGCCAAGCGCATCCAGCGGCTCAAGGAGCTCGAGGAGATCGACTTCGAGGACGTTGCCGGCTCGGGCCGCACCAAGAAGGAGCTCCTCATCCTCCAGCGCGAGAAGGACAAGCTCGAGAAGACCCTCGGCGGCATCCGCAACCTCTCGCGCACCCCGTCCCTCCTCTGGGTCGTGGACACGAAGAAGGAGCACCTCGCGGTCGACGAGGCCAAGAAGCTCGGCATCCCGGTCGTGGCGATCCTCGACACGAACTGCGACCCGGACGAGGTCGACTTCCCGATCCCGGGCAACGACGACGCCATCCGCTCCGTGAACCTGCTCACCCGCGTCGTCGCCGACGCCGTGGCTGAGGGCCTCATCGCGCGCACCAGCCGCGCCACCGGCTCCGAGGGCGCCACCTCGGCCGAGCCGCTCGCCGAGTGGGAGCGCGAGCTCCTCGAGGGCCAGACCGCCGAGGCCCCCGCCGCCGAGGCCCCCGCCGCCGAGGCCCCGGCCGACGAGGCCGAGGCTGGCGAGGCCGGCTCTGCCGACTCGGCGTCAGCCGAGGGTTCGAAGTAACTCGACCCAAAGACCCTCTCCGGGACCCACCAGGACCCGGAGACCACCGGCGCGATGGCGGCCCCGACTGACGGGGCCGCCGTCGCGCCGGCCGGAAGAACTGCAGAACACACGACAGAGGGGTTCACATGGCGAACTACACCGCTGCTGACATCAAGGCCCTGCGCGAGCGCACCGGCGCCGGCATGATGGACGTCAAGAAGGCTCTCGACGAGGCCAACGGCGACGCCGAGAAGGCCATCGAGATCATCCGCATCAAGGGCCTCAAGGGCGCCACGAAGCGCGAGGGCCGCTCGACGGCCGAGGGCCTCGTCGCCGCCAAGGTCGACGGCGGCGTCGGCGTCATGGTCGAGGTCAACTGCGAGACCGACTTCGTCGCCAAGTCCGCCAAGTTCATCGAGCTGGCCGACAAGGTCCTCGCGACGGCCGTCGCCTCGGGCGCCGCCGACCTCGAGGCCCTCTTGGCCGCCGACGTCGACGGCAAGTCCCTGAGCGACTTCGTCGTCGAGGAGGGCGCGGTCCTGGGCGAGAAGGTCGTCGTCCGCCGCCTGGCCCGCATCGAGGGCGCGACCGTCGATGCCTACCTCCACAAGACGTCCAAGGACCTCCCGGCCCAGGTCGGCGTCCTCTTCGCCGTCGAGGGCGAGGGCGAGGCCGCCCAGGCCGCCGCGCACGACGTCGCAGTGCACGTGGCCGCGATGGCCCCGAACTACCTCCGCCGCGAGGATGTCCCGGCCGACCTCGTCGAGTCGGAGCGCCGCATCGCCGAGGAGACCGCCAAGGCCGAGGGCAAGCCCGAGGCTGCCCTGCCGAAGATCGTCGAGGGCCGCGTGACCGGCTTCTACAAGGGCGAGGTCCTCCTCGACCAGGCGTTCGCCAAGGACGCCAAGAAGTCCGTCGGCCAGGTCCTCTCCGAGGCCGGCGTCGAGGCGACCGCGGTCGCCCGCTTCCGCGTCGGCGCGTAGCACGCACTGCAGGGGCGGCCACTTCGGTGGCCGCCCCTTTGCTGTGCCGTGCGGCCGAGGGCCGATAATCTAGACCAAGCCGCCCAAACCCGAGGGGACACACTCATGGATACCGTTCAGACCGCCGACCCCGCAGAAGCCCCCTCCCACCTCCCCGCGGCCGCGTCCGAGCAGGGCGCAGCCCAGCGTCGCCGCCGCGTCCTGCTCAAGCTCTCCGGCGAGGTGTTCGGCGGAGGCAAGCTCGGCGTCGACCCGGACACGGTCCGCGCCGTCGCCGACCAGATCGCCGCCGCGGTCGACGACGTCGAGATCGCCATCGTCGTCGGCGGCGGGAACTTCTTCCGCGGCGCTGAGCTCTCCCTGTCCGGGATGGACCGCTCCCGCGCCGACTACATGGGCATGCTGGGCACCGTGATGAACTGCCTCGCGCTCCAGGACTTCCTCGAGCAGGCCGGCGTCGAGACCCGCGTCCAGAGCGCGATCACGATGGGCCAGGTCGCCGAGGCGTACATCCCGCGCCGGGCGATCCGGCACATGGAGAAGGGGCGCGTCGTGATCTTCGGCGCCGGCGCGGGCCTGCCGTACTTCTCGACCGACACCGTGGCCGCGCAGCGTGCGCTCGAGGTGCACGCCGACGTCGTCCTCATGGCCAAGAGCGGGGTCGACGGCGTCTACACCGCTGACCCGAAGAAGGACCCGACCGCCGAGAAGCTCGAGCACCTCACCTACGACGAGGCGCTGCGCCGCGACATCCGGGTCATGGACCAGACCGCGATGACCATGTGCAAGGACAACAGGCTCGACATGGTCGTGTTCGGCATGGAGGGCGAGGGCAACGTCACGAAGGCGATCCGCGGCGACCGGCTCGGCACGCTCGTGACGGTCTAGCCCATCCGCATGAGGCTAGGATGTTGCTAGCCCCTGCGGCCCGCCAGTGGCGGGGCGCGCGCCGTGAGCTGCCGTAAACCCCTCTGAGGAGACAGACGTGATCGAAGAGACCCTGCTCGAAGCCGCCGACAAGATGGAGAAGGCCGTCGAGGTGGCCAAGGAGGACTTCGCGTCGATCCGTACGGGCCGCGCCAACCCGGGCCTGTACGCCAAGGTCATGGTGGACTACTACGGCACGCCGACCCCGCTCCAGCAGCTCGCCTCCTTCCAGGTCTCGGACGCCCGCACGATCCTCATCACGCCCTACGACAAGAGCGCGCTGCGCGATGTCGAGAAGGCCCTCTCCGACTCCGAGGTCGGTGCCAACCCGTCCAACGACGGCAACGTGATCCGCGTCGTCCTGCCCGAGCTGACGCAGGAGCGCCGCAAGGAGTACGTCAAGATCGTCAAGGGCAAGGGCGAGGACGCCAAGGTGTCGATCCGCAGCATCCGCCGCAAGGCCAAGGAGTCCCTCGACAAGCTCGTCAAGGACGGCGAGGTCGGCGAGGACGAGGGCGTGCGCGGCGAGAAGGAGCTCGACCTCCTGACCAAGAAGCACGTCGACTCGGTCGACGACCTGGTCAAGCGCAAGGAAGCCGAGCTGCTCGAGGTCTGATGAGCGAGCCCCAGCCCGGGCCGCCGCCCCGAAACGCCGCCCCGGGGGCGCCAGCCCTCGGTGAGCGGCGTTCCCGGAAGCTGGCACGGACCTCCCGGGCGGGGCGCGACCTGCCTGCCGCCATCGTCGTCGGGCTCGCCCTCCTCGCGGCCCTGCTCGGCGGCCTGTTCCTGTGGCCGCTGGGCTTCGTGCTCATCGCCGTGTCCGCCGCGCTGCTGGGCGCGTGGGAGGTGTCCCGGGCCCTCGAGGCGCACGGGACGCGCATCCCTGTCGTCCCCGTCATGGCGGCGACGGCGGCCATCCCCGTGAGCGCGTACTTCGGCGGCGCGGAGGCGCAGCTCTTCGCGCTCGTCGCCGGCTGCGCCGCGGTGCTGCTGTGGCAGAGCCTCGAGCACACCGCCGGCGCGGCGAGGAGCGTCTTCGCCGGGGTCTTCGTGCTCCTCTGGGTCCCGTTCCTCGTGGGATTCGCGGTGCTTCCCCTGCACGATTCGCCCCTCCCGGCAGGCCTCGGGCTCTGGCCGGGCGGCACCGTTCCGCCGGCTACGCTCGAGCTCGTCCTGACGCTCCTGCTCATCGTCGCGAACGACACCTTCGGCTATATCGTGGGGGCGAGCCTCGGCAGGCACCCGATGGCGCCGAAGATCAGCCCCAAGAAGTCGTGGGAGGGATTCGCGGGCTCCGTGGCGGGCGCCGCCGCGATCGGCGTCCTCGGCGCCGTGTTCCTGCTCGGCCGGCCGTGGTGGGTCGGCGCCGTGCTCGCCGTGGTCATGGTCGCCGCGGCCACGGCGGGGGACCTCGTGGAGTCCATGGTCAAGCGGGAGCTGAGGATCAAGGACATGAGCAGCATCCTCCCCGGGCACGGCGGGATGATGGACCGGCTCGACTCGATCCTGTTCGGGGCGCCGGCGGCCTACCTCGTCTTCAGCCTCCTCCCGGGTGCGTAGGACCTGCGGAGGCCTCACGATGAACCTACGAGCGCACGAGAGGATGAGAGCACGTGGCGCACACTGACAGCCCCGCGTCGGCGGGCTTCGACCGCGTCGGCCGCGGCGACCTGGGCTACAGCCCCAAGCAGGTCGAGAAGTTCATGGAGCAGGCGAGGGCATACCTCGAGGACCCCTCCGCCCCGCCCGTGACGAGCCATCAGGTCAGGACGGTCTCGTTCGACGCCGTCCGCGGCGGCTTCGACGCGAGCGAGGTCGACGCCGCGCTGGACCGGCTCGAGGACGCCTTCGCCCGGCGCGAGCGGGACGAGCTCATCGAGACCTCCGGCGAGGAGGCCTGGCTCCGCGAGATCGGCAGGCTCGCGGGCGTCCTCCGGGGCCGCCTCCTGCGCCCCGAGGGGGAGCGCTTCCGCCGCCCCACGAGTCCGAAGGCCCCGAGCTACAGCACGCAGGACGTCGACGAGCTCTGCGTGCGCCTCCTCGACTACCTCGAGCGCGGCTCGCCCATGAGCGCGGACGAGGTGCGCACCGCCGTCTTCCGCACCGTCACGGGCAAGGACGGCTACGAGGAGACCCAGGTCGACGCGTTCCTCGACCGCGTCGTCGAGCTCATGTCGTCCATCGACTGACCCTGCCCCCGGCCTTCCTGTCAGGGACGCGGCTCGGGGGAGTGGAGCCGCACGAGGAACCGGTCCGCGCCGCGCGGGAGGGTCGTCCGGCTCGCGCGCGAGACGGCGGCCATGACCGCGAAGGCGAGCGGAACCGTCCAGAGCGCGGGCTGGGCGCACAGCTCGGCGACGACCGAGAGCGCGCCGGCTGCCTCGCCCGGCGGGCCCAGAAGCCCCGACGCGACGACGGCGCCCCCGCAGGCCAGCGCCCCCGTCGCCATCCCGGCCATCGCCCCGGTCGGAGTCAGGCCCCGCCACCAGATCCCGAGCACGAGCAGCGGGCAGATGGTCGACGCCGTGAACGCGAACACGAGCCCGACGCTGCCCGCGAGGGCCTGCGAGCCGCCCGCGACCGCGGCCGCGAGGGGGACGAGGGCCGAGAGCGGGGTCGCGATCCGGAAGCCGCGCACGCTGCCGCCGAAGAGTTCCTGGCTGATGACCCCCGCGACGGACACGAGCAGGCCCGAGCTCGTGGACAGGAACGCTGCCATGGCCCCGGCGAGCACGAGGGCGGACAAGGCCGTTCCGAGCGGCCCTGCGACGAGCGCCTCGGGCAGCAGGATCGCGATGGCGTCGCCCTCGCTCGCGAGGCCTGGCGCCGCGAGCCGCCCGAGCACACCGAGCGTCGTCGGGAAGACGTAGAACACCGAGAGCAGGCACAGCACGATCACGGTCGTGCGCCGCGCCGACCGCCCGTCGGGGTTCGTGTAGAAGCGCACGAGGACGTGCGGGAGCCCGAGCGTGCCGAACAGCAGGGCGACCATGATCGACAGCGTCCGGTACCCGCCCACCGGACCCGAGCCGCCGTCGTCCGCGCCGGCCCCGCCGCCGTCGTCCGCGGCCCCGCCCCCCGCCGCGGCTGCAGCCGCGGCGTCGGCGAGCGACGGCGCGCCCTGCCCGACGACGTGCAGCGCGAGGAACACGGCAGGGATGCCGATCGCGGCGAGCTTGAGCCAGAACTGGAACGCCTGGACGAAGGTGATCGAGCGCATCCCGCCGAGCATGACGGCGAAGACGACGACGGCGACGACCGCCGCGGAGCCGGCCCACCCGGGCAGGCCGGTCGTGATCCGCACCGCGAGGGCCGCGCCCTGGAGCTGCGGGACGATGTAGAGCCAGCCGATGAGCACGACGAGGACGCTTGTCGTGCGCCGCGCGGCGAGCGAGCCGAGCCGCGCCCCGGCGAAGTCGGGGATTGTGTAGGCGCCCGAGCGGCGCAGCGGCGCGGCGACGAACAGCAGGAGCATGAGGAACCCGGCCGTGTACCCCACGGGATACCACAGCGCCGAGGAGCCGCTGACCATGATGAGCCCCGCCACGCCCAGGAAGCTCGCCGCGGAGAGGTACTCGCCGCCGATCGCGGACGCGTTCCACCACGGCCGCACGGTCCGCGAGGCGACGTAGAAGTCGCCGGTCGTGCGCGAGATCCGCAGCCCGTAGAAGCCCACGAGGACGGTCGCGACGGCCACGGCCGCGAGCGCCGCCACGCCGATCGCAGGGGTCACCGCCGGTCCTCGAGGAGCTCGGAGTAGCGCTGCTCGGTGCGCGTCGCGGCCCGGTAGTAGGCGACCCCGCACAGCACGGCGGCCGGGTACGGCAGCGCCCCCACGAGCAGCCACACGAGCGGGAGCCCGGGCAGCCACGGCAGCTGCGCGGCGAGCGAGGACAGTGCCCACACCGTCAGCACGGCGGCGAGGAACGCGCCGGCGACGGCGGCCGCGAGGCGCAGCTGCGAGCGCATGAGCGAGCGGAGCACGACGCCGCCGAGCTCGGACTGCTCCTCGACCTCACGGGAGAGCGACGGCGTCTGGGGCGCCCGCGCGGCGGAGGAGAGGGGCGCCGTCACGCGCACGCGGCGGGAGCGGTCGACGCTCCGCCCAGTGCTGCCGTTCCCGCCACGGCCGCTCCCGCCGTCGCCGTCCCCGCCGCTGCCGTTCCCGCCGCTGCCGTTCCCGCCGTCGCCGTCCGCATTCACGGCAGCGGCCTGATCCGGGTCGCGGCGAGCCGCTCGCGCAGCCCGGGCAGGAGCCGACGGCTCACGGGCAGCTCGGCGCCGCCGCCGACGACGACGGTGGGCTGCGCGGCGGAGAGCCGCAGCTGCCGCACCGCGTCCATGGCCACGAGGTACGAGCGGTGGATCCGCACGAACCCCGCGGGCCCCCACTGCCGCTCGAGGTCGCTGAGCGGCACGCGCACGAGGTAGCTCGCGCCGTCGGTGTGCAGGCGCGCGTAGTCGCCCTGGGCCTGGACGAACGTGACGTCGTCGCGGCGGATCATGCGCGTGACCCCGCCCTGCTCGACGGTGATGACGGCGGGCTCGGCCCCGGCCGGTGCGCCGGTGGCCTCGCGCAGCTCTGCGACGCGGGCCACGCAGCGCTCGAGGCGCTCGGGGCGGACGGGCTTGAGCAGATAGTCGACGGCGGCGAGGTCGAACGCCTCGAGCGCATGGTCCTCGTCCGCGGTGACGAACACGACGGCGGGCGGGGCGGCGAAGCGGGCGATCACGCGGGCGAGGTCGAGGCCGGTCAGGCCGGGCATGTGGATGTCGAGGAAGATCGCGTCGACCTCCTCGCGCTCGAGCACGCGCAGCGCCTCGGTCCCCGAGGTGGCGGTGTGCACCGGCCCCACGCGGCTGTCGCGGCCGAGGAGGTAGGACAGCTCCTGCACGGCGGGCAGCTCGTCGTCGACGACGAGGACGGAGATCATGCGGCTCAGTCTAGTGGCGGCCGCACCTCGTGCTGCGGCTGGGACTTGGGGATGCGCAGCTCGATGAGGGTACCCTCGCCGGGCGCGGTCTCGACGACGAGCCCGTGGTCGTCGCCGTACACCTGGCGCAGCCGGGCGTCGACGTTGCGCAGCCCGACGTGGTCCCCTCCGGCGCGGCCCGCGAGGACCTCGCGCACGCGCTCCGGGTCCATGCCCGCGCCGTCGTCCTCGATCCGCACGATCGCCTCGTTGGGCGTGTCCTCGGCCGTGATCTCGATGTGGCCGACGCCCTCGCGCGCCTCGAGCCCGTGGCGGACCGCGTTCTCGACCAGCGGCTGGAGGCTCAGGAAGGGGATGACGGTGCCGAGGACCTCAGGGGCGATGCGCAGGCTCACCTGGAGCCGCTCGCCGAAGCGGGCCCGCTCGAGCAGGAGGTACCGGTCGATGCTCCGCAGCTCCTCGGCGAGGGTCGTGAAGTCGCCGTGCCGGCGGAACGAGTACCGCGTGAAGTCGGCGAACTCGACGACGAGCTCGCGGGCCCGGGCCGGGTCGGTGAGGATGTAGGACGCGATCGCGTTGAGCGAGTTGTAGATGAAGTGCGGGCTGATCTGCGCGCGCAGCGCCCGGACCTCGGCCTCCATGAGCAGCGTGCGCGACCGGTCGAGCTCGGCCAGCTCGGCCTGTGTCGCGACCCAGTCCGCGAGCTCGCCCGTGGCCCGGACGAGGCCCGCCCCCGCGGCGGGGGACAGTGCGATGACCGTGCCGATGACGCGCGAGCCGGCGCGGACGGGGGCGACGACGGCGCTGCGCACCGGGCACTCGCGCTCGCGGCAGCCGGCGGCGGCGCAGTCCAGCTCGTCCCCCGAGGCCACGCGGGTGCGCCCGTGCCCGAGCGTCGCCGCCGCGAGGGCCATGGCCGTGGCGGCGTGGGCGGGGCCAGCGCCGTCCCACGCGAGCAGCCGGGACTCGTCCGTGAGCGCGAGCGCGGGCGCGCCGATCATCGAGCGCAGATGCCTCGCCGCCCTCGCCGCCCCGTCCGGGTCGAGCCCGCCGCGCAGAGACCGCCCGGCCTGGGACGCGGCGTGCAGGATCGTGTAGCTCGCCCGCTCGGCCTCGCTGCCGAAGTCGCGGCGCGAGCGCCACACGCGCCAGGCCACGACGGCGGCCGCGACGCCCACGGCGAGCGCGGTGGCGATGACCGCGAGGGAGAGCGAGTCCGGGGACATGCAGCCAAGGCTAGCCGCCCGCCGCCGGTGCGCCTGCGGGACGACGGCGACGGCCCGCCGTCGTCCATGACGCGCCGCCGCTCGCCGTCGCCGGGATGCCGCTCGGCGCACGCCGGCCCCCGCTGGCCGATCCACCCGTCGGACCCTCTGGAAGGCCGGCGCCGGCGGGACGAGAGTGATGTGCATCACTCAACTGCCGGGCCGCAGGCTCGGCCTTCCGAGGAGGATCCATGGGCAACGACGCCTCCCGGGACGCCGCCGAGAACACGGCGCACCCCGACTTCCGGCTGGTCCAGGCCAGCGACGACTTCCAGCGGCTGCGCGGGAGCCACCGCAGCTTCGTCTTCCCCCTCGCCGGAGCGTTCCTGCTCTGGTACTTCCTGTACGTCTTGCTCGCCGACTACGCGCACGGGCTCCTGTCGATCCCGGTCGTGGGCAACATCAACGTGGGCCTCGTGCTGGGCCTGCTCCAGTTCGTGAGCACCTTCGGCATCACGGCCTGGTACGTCCGCCGCGCCAACTCCACGCTCGACCCACAGGCCGAGGCCATCCGGGCCGAGATCGAGGGCCACGATTTCGATGCCGAACAGTCCGTCGGCGCCGGCCGCGAGGGGGGCGCACGATGAGCCTCACGGAGAGCCTGCTCAGCAGCACATGGCTCAACATGGCCATCTTCGCGGTCTTCGTGGGCGTGACGATCGTCATCGTGATCCGGGCCAGCCGCAACAACAAGACCGCCGCAGACTACTACGCGGGAGGCCGCTCCTTCACCGGCGGTCAGAACGGCACCGCGATTGCGGGCGACTACCTCTCCGCGGCCTCGTTCCTGGGCATCACGGGGGCCATCGCGGTCAACGGCTACGACGGCTTCCTCTACTCGATCGGCTTCCTCGTCGCGTGGCTCGTCGCGCTCCTGCTCGTCGCCGAGCTCCTGCGCAACACGGGCAAGTTCACCATGGCGGACGTCCTCGCGTTCAGGCTCCGCGAGCGCCCGGTGCGCATCGCCGCGGCCATCTCGACCCTGGCCGTATGCTTCTTCTACCTCCTGGCCCAGATGGCCGGCGCGGGCGCCCTCATCGCGCTCCTGCTGGGCATCTCGAGCTGGGAGGGCCAGGCGGTCGTCATCACGGTCGTCGGCGCGCTCATGATCATGTACGTGCTGCTGGGCGGCATGAAGGGCACCACGTGGGTGCAGATCATCAAGGCCGTCCTGCTCATCGCGGGCGCGTTCGCGATGACGGTGTGGGTCCTCGCCCTGCACGGGTTCAACCTCTCCGCCCTGCTCGGCAGCGCCGTCGAGACCGCCGGCGCCGGCGGCGAGAAGCTGCTCAACCCGGGCCTCGCGTACGGCAAGAGCGAGACGAGCAAGCTCGACTTCATCTCCCTGGGTCTGGCCCTCGTGCTCGGCACCGCGGCCCTGCCGCACGTGCTCATGCGCTTCTACACGGTGCCCACGTCCAAGGAGGCCCGCAAGTCGGTCGTGTGGGCGATCTGGCTCATCGGCGGCTTCTACCTGTTCACGCTCGTGCTCGGCTACGGCGCCGCGGCCCTCATCGGCGCGGACACGATCAAAGCCGCCCCCGGCGGCGTGAACTCCGCGGCCCCGCTGCTGGCGTTCGTGCTCGGCGGCCCGCTCCTGCTCGGGTTCATCTCCGCCGTCGCGTTCGCGACGATCCTCGCCGTCGTCGCCGGCCTGACGATCACCGCGGCGGCCTCGTTCGCCCACGACATCTACGCCAACGTCCTCGCCAAGGGCAAGACCACGCCCGCCTCGGAGGTCAAGGTCGCGCGGTGCACCGTCGTCGTGATCGGCATCGCGGCCATCGCGGGCGGCATCTTCGCCAACGGGCAGAACGTCGCGTTCCTCGTGGCGCTCGCGTTCGCGGTCGCGGCCTCGGCCAACCTGCCCACGATCCTCTACTCGCTCTTCTGGAGGCGGTTCACCACGAAGGGCGCCCTGTGGAGCATCTACGGCGGCCTGGGCTCGGCGATCCTGCTCATCGCCTTCTCGCCGGTCGTCTCCGGCACGAAGACCTCGATGATCCCGTCGGCGGACTTCGACTGGTTCCCGCTGAATAACCCCGGCCTCGTCTCCATCCCACTCGCCTTCGCCCTCGGCTGGCTCGGCACGGTCCTCGACAAGGGCCAGGAGTCGCCGGAGAAGCAGGCCGAGATGGAGGTCCGCTCGCTCACCGGGGTGGGCGCCGAGAAGGCCGTTTCACACTAGCTCGCACTAGCAGCGCACGACGTCGGGCGACGGCTCCCAGCGGAAGCCGCCGCCCGCCGTCGTCCGCCCGTCCCGCCGCGGCTCGCCGTCGTCGTCCGCCGGCTCGCCGCGCCGAGGCGCTCAGCGGGGCTGGATCTTCAGGGCGTCCAGGAGCAGCGGATCGCCCTCCCAGCGGTACGAGACGTCGAAGGCGCGCGAGCCGCACACGAGGTGCCCCTCGGCCTCGCCGCGCGGGCGCTGGCCCTCCTTCGCGACCGAGGCCGCGCGCGTGAACTCGGCCCGGCAGGAGCCGTCCACCTTGAGCTCCGTGAGCGCGCTCATGAGCTCGGCCTCTCCCAGGCCCTGCTTGAGCGCCGGTGTGAACTGCGCGTACGCGGCCGCCGTGCTGCCCGAGGCCAGGTCGGCGCTCATCTGCTCCGACGCCCGGCGCACGGCGGCGTCTGGGCTGAACACGACGGTCGCGAGGACGACGGCGGCCGCCACGACGAGCCCGACGGCGACCGCTCCGGCGCCGAGGCCGATCCACAGCCACCGCCGGCTCGGCCGCTCGGTGGGCTGGGGCCCGAGCCAGAGCTCCTGCTGCGTGGGCTCGCGGGGGCGCTCGATGCGCGTCTGGCTCTGGTTCGGCAGCTGGGGGAACGTCATGGCCTCGTGGTCCTCGCCTCTCGTGTCTGGCTGCTCGGCCGCCTCGTGGAGCGTCAGGCGGGCATGTGCGGCCCCCGCTCGAGCAGGGGGTCCATCCTGAATGGTATGAGGTCACCCATGGCGAGGGCGGTGTCGGTGCGCTCGACGCCGTCGCACGCCAGGATCTTGCCGTGGATCCGGAACAGGTCCTCGGCGTCGACGGCCACGACGCGCAGCAGGAGATCGGCCGTGCCGGTGAGCCCATGCCCCTCGAGGACCTCGGGGATCCTCGCGATCTCCTCGGTGATCGCGGCGAGGCGGCGCTGCTGGACATGGACCGTGATGAAGGCCAGGAGCGGGTAGCCGAGCGACGCCGGGTTGATGCGCCGGTCGAAGCCGAGGAAAGCGTGCGAGGCCTCGAGCCGCGCGAGCCGGGCCTGGACGGTGTTGCGGGAGAGGCCCAGCCTCTGGGCCAGTGCCACGACCGTGCGGCGCGGATCCTCGGCGAGGGCCCGCAGGATCCGGGCGTCGGTGGCGTCGACGGCATGCATGCTGCGCAAGGCTAGCACGGCGCAGGGCCCCAGCCTTGGGCAGGATGCGCAGCCCCGGCGCGTTCGGTTGTACCCCCTGTGCCTTATGAGTATCGTCACAGCATCCGGAAGCTGCGGCCCCCGGGCCGCCGACGACGATTGGGGCAGCGAGGCGCCGTGTCCACGTACCAGATGACCACCGGACCGGGCGGCGAGCCGGTCCAGCTGCTCACGCCCCGGGGGGAACGCCTCGCCGACGCCCGCTACGACGGCTACCTCGCCGATGTCGACGGGGACGCGGGGGCCGAGGTCCTGGAGGGCCTCTACGAGGACCTCGTGGTCGTGCGGCGCATCGACGCCGAGGCCACGGCCCTCCAGCGACAGGGCGAGCTCGCGCTCTGGCCGCCGTTCCTCGGCCAGGAGGCCGCGCAGATCGGCTCGGGCCGGGCCCTGCGCGAGGACGACTTCGTGTTCTCGAGCTACCGCGAGAACGCCGTGGCCTACTGCCGCGGCGTCGACGTCGGGGACATGATGCGCGTGTGGCGCGGCTGCGCGAACGCCGGATGGGACCCCTTCTCGGTGAACATGGCCCCGACCCAGGTCATCATCGGAGCGCAGACCCTGCACGCGACGGGCTACGCCATGGGCATCCAGTTCGACGGCGCCGACTCCGCGGCGATCACGTACTTCGGCGACGGCGCGACGAGCCAGGGCGACCTCAACGAGTCGATGGTCTTCGCAGCGAGCTTCCAGGCCCCCGTCGTGTTCTTCTGCCAGAACAACCAGTGGGCCATCTCCGAGCCCGTGGGCCTCCAGGCGCACGTTCCGGTCGCCCACCGCGCCCCCGGCTTCGGCATCCCGAGCGTGCGCGTGGACGGCAACGACGTCCTCGCGTGCCTCGCCGTCACCCGGGAGGCCCTCGAGCGGGCGCGCAGCGGCAATGGCCCCTCGTTCATCGAGGCCGTGACCTACCGCATGGGCCCGCACACGACGGCGGACGACCCGACGCGGTACCGCGACGCCAACGAGCTCGAGGACTGGCGCGAGCGCGATCCGATCTCCCGGCTCGAGGCCCACCTCGACTCGCGCGGCCTCCTCGACGAGGGGCTGCGCGGGCGAGTGCGGGCGAAGGCCGACGACGTCGCCGCCCGCCTGCGCGAGGAGACCGTGCACATGCCCGACCCGCCGGCGTCGGCTGTGTTCGAGCACGTGTACACGGGGCCGAACAGCGAGCTCGACAGGCAGAGGGACCACTACGGGCTCTACCTCGCCGGCCTCGAAGCCGGCCACGGGCACGGACATGCCGCAGCCGAGCGGGAAGGAGCCCAGTGATGGCCGAGATGACGTTCGGGAAGGCAATCAACGCCGGCCTGCGCCGGGCGCTGGAGCGCGACCCCAAGGTCGTGCTCATGGGCGAGGACATCGGCCGGCTCGGCGGCGTCTTCCGCATCACGGACGGGCTGCAGAAGGACTTCGGCCCGCACCGCGTCATTGACACCCCGCTCGCGGAGTCCGGGATCATGGGCACGGCGATCGGCATGGCCTACCGCGGCTACCGGCCGGTCGTCGAGATCCAGTTCGACGGCTTCGTCTACCCTGCCTTCGATCAGATCGTGTCCCAGGTCGCCAAGCTGCACTACCGCACGCGCGGCCACGTCAGGGTGCCCCTGACCATCCGCGTCCCCTTCGGCGGCGGGATCGGCTCCCCGGAGCACCACTCCGAGTCGCCCGAGGCGTACTTCGCGCACACGCCCGGCCTGCGCGTCGTCGCCGTCTCGAACCCGCAGGACGCCTACAGCATGATCCAGCAGGCCATCGCGTCCGACGACCCGGTCGTGTTCTTCGAGCCCAAGCGGCGCTACCACGACCGGGGTGAGGTCGACGAGGGCATCGGCCTCGAGGGCCCCGGCGGGCTGTCCATGGGCGCGGCCCGCGTCGCCGTGCCGGGGGAGGACGTGACGCTCGTCTCCTACGGACCGCTCCTCAAGACGTGCCTCGACGCCGCCGTCGCGGCCTCCGACGAGGGCGTGTCCGTCGAGGTCATCGACCTGCGCTCGCTCTCGCCCGTCGACTACCCCGTCGTCGAGGAGTCGGTGCGGCGCACCGGCCGGCTCGTGATCGCGCACGAGGCCGCCCGGTCCGGAGGCCTCGGCGCGGAGGTCGCCGCGAGCATCACCGAGCGCTGCTTCTACCACCTCGAGCACGCGCCTGTGCGCGTGACGGGTTTCGACATCCCGTACCCGTACTCGAAGATCGAGCACCACCACCTGCCGGACCTCGACCGGATCCTCGACGGCGTGGATCGCGCCCTCGGTAGGCCGAACTCCCTGAGCGGGCTCGAGGAGGGCGAATGAGCGAGACGGTGCACGCTGGAACTCCCGGCGCCCCCGCGACGGTGATTCGCGAGTTCCGCCTCCCGGACCTCGGCGAGGGCCTGACGGAGTCGGAGATCGTGGCCTGGCACGTTGCCGCGGGGGACCGAGTGACCCTCAACCAGGTCATCGCCGAGGTCGAGACCGCCAAGGCCGTCGTCGAGGTCCCGAGCCCCTACACAGGGACGGTCGTCGAGCTGCTCGCCGAGCCGGGGACGACCGTCGCCGTCGGCACGCCGATCGTCTCGTTCGAGGTCCCGGCCGACGCCGTGCGGCCGCCCTCGCGGGCGGGCTCGGCCGGCGGCGGTGCACCCGCCCCGCGGCGTGAGCCCAACCTCGTCGGCTACGGCGCCGTCGTGGAGGGCACGGGCCGCCCGGCGCGCAGGAGTCGAGCCTGGGCCGCGCCGGCCCCGGAGGCTGAGAGGGGCGAGGGGGAACCGACAACGGAACCCGCGGCAGTCGAGCCGGCCGTCGAGCCGAGCGAAGCGGCTCCCGTGGTCGAACGGGGCGAGGCGGAGTCGAGACCCCGCCCCGAGCGCCCCCGGTCGACTCCGCCGGTGCGCAAGCTCGCCAAGGACCTCGGCGTCGACCTTGTCGGCCTCACGGGCACGGGACCCGGCGGGCTCATCACGCGCGACGACGTCCTCGCCGCGCTCGGCGCCGGCGCCGGCAGAACCGAGGCGGAAGGCGAGCGGGCCGCCGAGGCGGGCCCCGCCGTCGTCCGCGCCGCCGGCGAGCGCGAGACCCGGACCCCCATCAAGGGCGTGCGCAAGCACACAGCGGCGGCGATGGTCGCGAGCGCGTTCACGGCGCCGCAGGCGTCCGAGTTCCTCACGGTCGACGTGACTCCGTCGATGGATCTGCTCGCGCGGCTGCGGGAGAGCCGGGCGTTCGCGCACCTCAAGCTCACGCCGCTCACGCTCGTGGCCAAAGCCGTGCTCATCGGGCTTGCGCGCAACCCGACGCTCAACTCGCACTGGGACGAGGGCGCGCAGGAGATCGTCCAGTACCACTACGTGAACCTCGGGATTGCTGCCGCGACGCCCCGCGGGCTCGTCGTGCCGAACGTCAAGGACGCGGACGCCATGACGCTCGCTGAGCTTGCGGAGGCGATCGCGGACCTCGCCGCCACTGCGAGGGACGGGCATACGCGCCCCGCGGACCTCTCGGGCGGGACGATCTCGATCACGAACATCGGCGTCTTCGGCATCGACGCGGGCACCCCGATCCTCCATCCGGGGGAGGCCGCGATTATCGCGGTGGGCCAGGTGCGGCGCCTGCCGTGGGAATTCGAGGGGCAGGTCGCGCTGCGGCAGGTCATGACGATCTCGCTGACCTTCGACCACCGCCTCGTCGACGGCGAACAGGCCTCGCGCTTCCTCGCGGATGTCGGCGCCATCCTTGCAGACCCTGGCATGGTCCTGACCATGGTCTGACCCCCCTCACGGGGGGGCCGTGAGGGCGGCCAGGGCCATGGACTCGAGGAGCCGCCGAGCCGTCGCCGCCGCGACGCGGCCGCCGTGCCGCCGCACCGAGTGCGGCGTCGAGTTGATGAGCCCGAACACAGCCTGGGCCCGCAGCCGCAGCGCCGGGGCACCCTCGTCCGGGTGCAGCGGCGCGAGCGCGGCCCGCCACACATCGACGTACTCGAGCTGCAGCGCCCGCACGCGCTCGCGGTCGGCGTCCGCGAGGGCGCCGAAGTCCCGGTCCTGGATCCGGATGACGTCCGGCCGGGCGAGCGCGAAGTCCACCTGGAAGGCGACGAGCGCGCCGAGCCTGGCCTCGTCGTCGTGCGCCGCCGCCGCGACCCGCCGCCCGCCCTCGAGCAGCGCCTCGCTCGCTTCGAGCAGGAGGGCGCCAAGCACGGCCTGCTTGCCCGGGAAGTGCCGGTAGATGGCCGGACCGCGCACGCCCGCCTCCGCCCCCACGTCCTCGAGGGACGCCCCCGCGAACCCCTGGGCCGCGAAGAGGCCGGCGGCCGCGTCGAGGATCGCCTGGCGGCGCGAGGCCTTCGCCTCGCTGCGCGGGCTGGATGGCTCGCTCATGTCCCTCCCGTGCTGGACATCACAGTTAATCCAGATTAACTTGGATTCCAGTTAGCTGTCATTAACTCGTCCCTGCGGGGAAGCGGGCCCGGGAGGACGCCGATGGAGACCCTGCTCAGCCGGATCGACCCCGCCGGAACGACGTTCGCCGAGAACGAGGCCGCCCAGCGCGCCCTCGCCGCCGAGCTGCGCGGGCGCCTGGCCGCCGCGGCCCTGGGCGGTCCCGAGCGCTCCCGCGAGCGGCACGTGGCCCGCGGCAAGCTCCTGCCGCGCGAGCGCATCGACGTCCTCCTCGACGAGGGCTCGCCCTTCCTCGAGATCGCGCCGCTCGCTGCCGAGGGGATGTACGACGGCGAGTGCCCGGCGGCGGGGGTCATCGCCGGGATCGGGCTCATCCACGGCCGGCACGTCCTCGTCGTCTCGAACGACGCGACGGTCAAGGGCGGCACCTACTATCCGATGACGGTCAAGAAGCACTTGCGGGCCCAGGAGATCGCGCTCGAGAACCGGCTCCCGTGCGTCTACCTCGTCGACTCCGGCGGGGCCTTCCTGCCCAAGCAGGACGAGGTGTTCCCCGACCGCGAGCACTTCGGCCGGATCTTCTACAACCAGGCCAGGCTCTCCGCGGCGAAGATCCCGCAGATCGCCGCCGTGCTCGGCTCGTGCACGGCCGGCGGCGCCTACGTGCCCGCGATGAGCGACGAGACCGTGATCGTGCGGAACCAGGGCACGATCTTCCTCGGCGGGCCCCCGCTCGTGAAGGCCGCGATCGGCGAGATCGTCACTGCGGAGGAGCTCGGCGGCGGCGACGTGCACGCCCGGATCTCCGGCGTCGCGGACCACTCGGCCGACAACGACGAGCACGCGCTCGAGGTCGTCCGCAGCATCGTCGCGACCCTCCCGCCGCCGGCCGCCCCGCCCTGGGACGTGCTGCCCGCCGTCGAGCCCAAGGCCTCCGTCCAGGAGCTCTACGGCGCCGTGCCCACGGACGTCAACGCCCCGTACGACGTCCGCGAGGTCATCGCCCGGATCGTCGACGGCAGCGCGTTCCACGAGTTCAAGCGCGAGTACGGGGCGACCCTCGTGACCGGCTTCGCCCGCATCCACGGGCACCCCGTCGGGATCGTGGCCAACAACGGCGTCCTCTTCGCCGAGTCCGCCCTCAAGGGCGCGCACTTCATCGAGCTGTGCGACCAGCGCGGCGTCCCGCTCGTGTTCCTGCAGAACATCTCCGGCTTCATGGTGGGCCGGGACTACGAGCACGGCGGCATCGCCAAGCACGGGGCCAAGATGGTCACCGCCGTCGCGACGACCCGCGTGCCCAAGCTCACGGTCGTGATCGGCGGCTCGTTCGGCGCCGGGAACTACTCGATGTGCGGCCGCGCGTACTCCCCGAGGTTCCTCTGGATGTGGCCCGCGAGCCGCATCTCGGTCATGGGCGGCAACCAGGCCGCGAGCGTCCTCGCGACCGTCCGCCGGGACGGGCTCGAGGCCGCCGGGCGGGAGTGGTCGGTCGAGGACGAGGAGGCCTTCAAGGCCCCCATCCGCGCCCAGTACGAGGAGCAGGGCAGCCCCTACTACTCGACCGCCCGGCTCTGGGACGACGGTGTGATCGACCCGGCCGACACGCGCCGCGTGCTCGGCATGGCCCTCGCCGTCGTCGCGGGCGCGCCGCTGCCCGAGACCGGTTTCGGCGTCTTCAGGATGTGATGGGCGTGAACCACCAGAGCCAGAAGGCACCGTTCGCCAAGGTCCTCGTGGCCAACCGCGGCGAGATCGCGTGCCGCGTGATCCGCACGCTGCGCCGGCTCGGCGTCGCGTCCGTCGCCGTCTACAGCGACGCCGACGCCGGCGCCAGGCACGTGCGCGAGGCCGACGAGGCCGTCCGCCTCGGCCCGGCCCCCGCCGCCCAGAGCTACCTGAGCATCCCCGCGATCGTCGCCGCCTGCCGCGCGACCGGCGCCGAGGCCGTCCACCCCGGCTACGGCTTCCTGAGTGAGAATGCCGGGCTCGCCCGGGCCCTCGCCGACGCCGGCATCGTGTTCGTGGGCCCGGGCGCCGAGGCGCTCGCTGTCATGGGGGACAAGATCCGGGCCAAGAACCACGTGGCCGGCTACGGCGTCCCGGTGGTCCCCGGCGTCGCTGAGCCGGGCCTGACCGATGCGGAGCTCGTGGCGGCGGCCGACGGCGTGGGGTACCCGCTGCTCATCAAGCCCTCCGCCGGGGGCGGCGGCAAGGGGATGCAGGTTGTCGAGTCGGCGGAGGGGCTCCCGCGGGCGCTCGCGACGGCCCGCCGCGTCGCCTCGGCGGCGTTCGGCGACGACACCCTCCTGCTCGAGCGGCTCATCCGCGCCCCGCGGCACATCGAGGTCCAGGTCCTCGCGGACGCACAGGGCGACACGGTCCACCTCGGCGAGCGCGAATGCTCGCTCCAGCGCCGCCACCAGAAAGTCATCGAGGAGGCCCCCTCGCCGCTGCTCGACGCCACGACGCGGGAGCGGATCGGCGCCGCGGCCTGCGACGCCGCACGCAGCGTCGGCTACCTGGGCGCCGGGACCGTGGAGTTCCTCGTCTCCGACGAGCACCCGGACCAGTTCTTCTTCATGGAGATGAACACGCGCCTGCAGGTCGAGCACCCGGTCACCGAGATGGTGACCGGCATCGACCTCGTCGAGCAGCAGCTCCGGGTCGCCGCCGGGGAGCCCCTCGCCCTGCGCCAGGACGCGATCCGTCTCGACGGGCACGCGATCGAGGCCCGCATCTACGCCGAGGTCCCCGCGCGCGGCTTCGTCCCCGCGACGGGCCGCGTCGAGCTCCTGCGCGAGCCGGGCTCGGCCGGGCTGCGCGGCGCGCCGCTCGCCGCGGGGAGCGGGAGGGCGGACGACGGCGGGAACGGCGGCGGTGCGGTCCACGCCGCCCCGCGCGTCCGCGTCGACAGCTCCCTCGCCGAGGGGGTCGAGATCGGCTCCGACTACGACCCCCTGCTCGCCAAGACCGTCGCCTGGGGCCGCGACCGGGCGGAGGCCCTCACCGCCCTCGACGCGGCCCTGGGCGGCACCACCGTGCTCGGTGTCGCGACCAACATCGAGTACGTGCGCCTCCTCCTCGCCGACCCTGACGTGCGCGCCGGGCGCCTCGACACGACGCTCATCGAGCGCCGGCTCGAGCATCTGGACCTCAGGGTCCCCGGCGAGGCCGAGTATGCGGCGGCCGCCCTGCTCGAGGCGCTGCCCGCCGGGGAGAGGGCGTGGGACCCTGCCGGGGGGCGGGCCGAGGGCCCCGCCTCCGGAAGCGGCCCGTGGCGGTCCGACGCGTGGCGCCTCGGGGCGCCCGCCCCGCGGCGGGTCTCGCTCGGGACGCCGGAGGGCGGCGTTGCCACGGTGACTGCCGCCATGGACCCCCCAGCCGAGGCGGGTCCCGCCGCGGCGCAGCCCGGCACTCCGGCGGCGGGCGCAGCGGCGGCGCGGACCGCCGTCGTGCGCGTCGACGCGGGCGCCGGCCCCGGCCCGGAGCGCAAGGCGAGCCTCACCGCCGCCGGGCCACACGACGTCGTGCTGGAGCTCGACGGCGAGGAGCACGCCTTCGCGTGGGCGGAGCGCACCGATCCAGCGACGGGGGAGCGGACGCTCTTCCTCGGCGAGGCCGGCTGGGCCGCGGCGCTGCCCGTGCTGGGCAGGGCGGAGCGGCTCGAGCGCGTCCGGGCCGCCGTGCACCGGCACGAGGGCGAGGCTGACCCGGACGTCCGCACCCCGATGCCGGGCACGGTCGTCTCGATCGCCGTCGAGCCCGGCCAGGCCGTCGAGGCGGGGCAGCCCCTCGTGAGCGTCGAGGCCATGAAGATGGAGCACCAGCTCGTCGCGGCGCTCGCGGGCACCGTCCAGCTGCACGTCGCCGTCGGCGGGCTCGTCAAGGCGGACCAGGTCGTCGCGACCGTCGTCCCCGCCATCAACACCCCCTGAATCACCGCACAAGACCACGAGAACGAGGAGCACCATGGTCGACTTCCAGCTCGCCGACGAGTACCGGGAGCTCAGCGACACCGTGCGCGAGTTCGCCGATGAGGTCGTCGCGCCCGTGTCCGCCAAGCACGACGAGGAGCACAGCTTCCCGTACGAGGTCATCGCGCAGATGGGGGAGATGGGCCTGTTCGGCCTGCCCTTCCCCGAGGAGCACGGCGGCATGGGCGGGGACTTCTTCGCCCTCGCCCTCGCCCTCGAGCAGCTCGGGCGCGTGGACCAGTCGGTCGCGATCACGCTCGAGGCCGCCGTCTCCCTCGGCGCCATGCCCATCTACCGCTTCGGCACCGACGAGCAGAAGGAGCGCTGGCTCCCCGTGCTCGCGGCCGGGAAGGCGCTCGCGGGCTTCGGGCTCACCGAGCCCGAGGCGGGCTCGGACGCCGGGGGGACCAAGACCACGGCGCGGCTCGACAGCGGGCACTGGGTCGTCAACGGCTCCAAGGAGTTCATCACCAACTCGGGCACGGACATCACCGCGTTCGTCACCATCACCGCCGTGACAGGGACCGAGAAGCGGCCCGACGGGACCGAGCGCAAGGAGATCTCCACGATCATCGTCCCCCGCGGGACGCCCGGCTTCCGGGCCGAGAAGGCGTACAGCAAGGTCGGCTGGAACGCCTCGGACACGCACCCGCTCTCGTTCAAGGATGCCCGCGTGCCCGAGGAGAACCTCCTCGGAACCCGCGGGCGGGGCTACGCGAACTTCCTCTCGGTCCTCGACGAGGGCCGCATCGCGATCGCGGCCCTCGGCACGGGCGCGGCGCAGGGGTGCGTGGACCTGTCGGTGAAGTACGCGAAGGAGCGGCGCGCGTTCGGCTCGGCCATCGGCACGTACCAGGGGATCCAGTTCAAGATCGCCCGCATGCAGGCACGCGCCCACACCGCCCGGCTCGCCTACTACGACGCCGCAGCGCGGATGCTCGCCGGGAAGCCGTTCAAGACGCAGGCGGCGATCGCGAAGCTCGTCGCCGGCGAGGCCGCGATGGACAACGCCCGGGACGCGACCCAGGTGTTCGGCGGCTACGGGTTCATCAACGAGTCCACGGTCGCGCGGCATTACCGCGACTCGAAGATCCTCGAGATCGGCGAGGGCACCACGGAGGTCCAGCTCATGCTCATCGCGCGTGAGCTGGGGCTCTGAAGCAAGCTCTAGCCAAACCGGCGGCGCGTGTATTGGATGGGGTGAGCGGGATCCCGGCCGAGGGCGGCGGGGACGTCAACGAGGTCAAGGAGGGGCTGTGATCGACAAAGTGGTGGCCAGCGCCGAGCAGGCGGTGGCGGACATCGGCGACGGCGCGTCGCTCGCGGTCGGCGGCTTCGGGCTGTGCGGGATCCCGGTGGCGCTCATCGACGCCCTGCACCGCCAGGGCACGCGGGACCTGACGACGATCAGCAACAACTGCGGCGTCGACGACTGGGGCCTGGGCATTCTGCTCGCCGACGGGCGGATCCGCCGCACCATCAGCTCCTACGTGGGGGAGAACAAGGAGTTCGCCCGGCAGTTCCTCGCCGGCGAGCTCGAGGTGGTCCTGACCCCGCAGGGCACCCTCGCCGAGAAGCTGCGCGCCGGCGGCGCGGGCATCCCCGCCTTCTTCACCGCGGCGGGCGTGGGCACGCTCGTCGCCGAGGGCGGGCTGCCGCAGAAGTACGACGCCGAGGGCAACGTCGTGCTCGCCTCCTCGCCGAAGGAGGTGCGCACCTTCAAGGGCGCCGACTACGTCCTCGAGGAGTCCCTCACGCCGGACTTCGCGCTCGTGCATGCCCAGAAGGGCGACATGCACGGCAACCTCGTCTTCCACGCGACCGCGATGAACTTCAACCCGCTGTGCGCGATGGCCGGGCGGGTCACGATCGCCGAGGTCGAGGAACTCGTCGAGCCGGGCGGGCTCGACCCCGAGCACGTGCACCTGCCGGGGATCTTCGTCCAGCGCGTCGTGCACGTCCCGCCGGGCAGCCCGCACTCGGAGAAGCGCATCGAGAAGAGGACTGTGGCAGCTACCGAGGAGGCTTCCTGATGCCGTGGACCCGCCACGAGCTCGCCGCGCGCGTCGCCCGCGAGCTCAGGAACGGAGAGTACGTCAACCTCGGGATCGGCATGCCGACCCTCATCCCCAACTACATCCCCGCCGGCGTCGAGGTCGTCCTGCACTCGGAGAACGGGATCCTCGGGACGGGGCGGTACCCGCGCGAGGAGGAGGTGGACCCGGACCTCATCAACGCGGGCAAGGAGACCGTGACCGTGAACAAGGGGGCGGCGTTCTTCGACTCGTCGACGTCCTTCGGGATGGTCCGGGGCGGGCACGTGGACGTCGCCGTGCTCGGGGCGATGGAGGTCTCGGCCAACGGGGACCTCGCGAACTGGATGATCCCGGGCAAGATGGTCAAGGGCATGGGCGGCGCCATGGACCTCGTCTTCGGGGCCAAGCGGCTCATCGTCATGATGGAGCACACCGACCGGAACGGGAACCCGAAGATCCTGCCCGAGTGCACGCTCCCGCTCACGGGGCGCGGGTGCGTGGACCGGATCGTGACCGACCTGGGCGTCATCGACGTCGTGCGCGAGGGCGTGGGGGCGGGCATGGAGCCGGCCGGGGGGCCGGTGCTCGTGCTGCGCGAGCTCGCCCCCGGGGTGACCGAGGCCGACGTCGTGGCCGCGACCGCCGCCGAGCTCGAGGTGGAGATCCGTGACCACGAACCGTGAGCCGGCGGCCCGCCCGGAGGCGCCGGGGCCGGTGCCCGACGGCGGCGAGGAGCCGCGCGTCGTCGTCCAGCGCGGGCTCTACTTCGACGAGCTCGAGGAGGGCGTGGTCTACGCCCACCGGCCCGGCCGGACGCTGACGGAGGCGGACAACGTCCTGTTCACGACCCTGACCATGAACACCCAGGCGCTCCACCTCGACGCGGCATGGAGCGCGGGGCAGCCGTTCGGGCAGCGGCTCGTGAACTCGATGCTCACGCTGTCCACGATGGTTGGCCAGTCCGTCGCCCAGCTCACGCAGGGCACGATCGTCGCGCAGCTCGGGCTCACCGACGTCTCCTTCCCGCACCCGCTCTTCCACGGGGACACGCTCTACACCGAGACAGCCGTGACGGAGAAGCGCCTCTCGTCCTCGCGCCCCGGGCAGGGGATCGTGACCATGGAGCACACGGGCCGCAACCAGGACGGGACCGTCGTCGCCCGGGCCAGGCGCAGCTGCCTCATGTGGACCCGCGAGGCCCATAGGGTGGGGGCATGAACACCCACCCCCTCGCGGACGGCTTCAGCCTCGGCCCCGCCCTCCTGTTCTGCCCCGCCGACCGCCCCGAGCGCTTCGCCAAGGCGGCCGAGCGCGCGGACGCCGTCATCCTCGACCTCGAGGACGCCGTCGCCCCGGACGCGAAGGCCGCCGCCCGCCGGAACCTCGCGGAGGTGCCCCTCGACCCCGAGCGGACGATCGTGCGCGTCAACGCCGCGGGCCCGGGCTCCTCGGGGGTGCACTTCGAGGCGGACCTCGAGGCCCTCGAGGCCACGCCATACCGGACGGTCATGCTCGCCAAGGCCGAGTCGCCGGAGCAGCTCGCGCTCCTGCGCGCCTACGGCGTCATCGCGCTGTGCGAGACGGCGGCCGGGATCCTGGCCGCGCCGGCGATCGCCGCCGAGCCGAACACGGTCGCGCTCATGTGGGGCGCCGAGGACCTCGTCGCGTCCCTGGGCGGGACGTCGAGCCGGGCGGACGACGGCGCCTACCGGGCCGTCGCGCTGCACGCCCGCTCGAGCGTGCTGCTGGCCGCGGGGGCCTACGGCAAGGCCGCTGTGGACGCGGTGTACACGGACATCCCCGACCTCGAGGGGCTGGCCGCCGAGTCCGCGGACGCCGTGGCGTCCGGCTTCGCCGCCAAGGCGTGCATCCACCCGAGCCAGGTCTCCGCCGTGCGGGACGCGTACCGCCCCTCGGAGCGCGCCGTCGCCGACGCACGCGAGCTCCTCGCCGCCGCCGAGGCGGCCGGAACGGGCGTGTTCCAGCACCGCGGCAAGATGATCGACGGCCCCATCCTGCGCCACGCCGAGGCGGTCCTGCGCCGCGCGGGCGCCTAGGCGACCCCCGCAACGCAGGGAGGTGACCCCGCAACGCAGGGAGGTGACCCCGCAACGCAGGGAGGTGACCCCGCGTCGGGTGCTGAAGGATGCGGGGTCAGGTCCCTAGGATGCGGGGTCACCCGAAGAGACCGGCTTAGGATGCTCGGGTGTTCGCCGTCGTCCTGATCGCCGTCGTCGTCGGGGCCATGGCGCAGCGCGTCGCCGGGCTGGGCTTCGGCCTCATGGTCTCGCCCGTGCTCGTTGTCCTCCTCGGCCCGCTCGACGGCGTGATGGTCGTCAACGCGTGCGGCGCCGCGTCCTCGGCCCTCATCCTCTCGCGCGTGTGGCGGCACGTGGACTGGCCCCGCTACGTCGGGCTCATCGTCCCCGGGCTGGCCGGCATCGCCCTCGGCGCGCTCATCGCGAGCCGCGTGCCCGCCGCCCCGCTCGAGATCGGGATCGGGCTGACCCTCGTCGCCGGGCTCGCGCTGTCCCAGCTCGCCGCGCGCTCCAGCCGGCGCTTCGAGGGGCTCGGGGTCATGGCCGCGAGCGGCTTTGCGTCCGGCCTCATGAACGCCGCCGCGGCGGTCGGCGGACCCGCCGTGACCGCCTACGCCGTGCTCAGCAGCTGGGACCAGCGCCGCTTCAGCGCCACCCTCCAGCCGTTCTTCATCACCACGGGCACGACGTCTCTGCTCGCCAAGGTCATCGCGACTGGCGGGCACACGCCGGCCCTCGAGCCGTGGCAGTGGGCAGCGGTGCTCGCGTGCATGCTCGCGGGGATCGCGGCGGGCGAGCTCCTGGCGCGCCGGCTCGCGGGCACGACCGTGCGCCTCGCCGTCGTCGTGATCGCCTACGCCGGCGCGGTGCTCGCGATTGCCAACGGCATCGCGAGGCTGTGAGCCCCCGGGGGCCTGCGACCGCCGTTGCCAGCTTTCCACAGGCTTTCTGCGGTTTACTGGGGGCATGCAGACTCCCGGCGCCGAGCAGCGCCTCGATTCCCCGCGCTCTGTCATCCTCCTGGGCTCCACCGGCAGCATTGGCACCCAGGCGATCGACGTCGTCGACCGCGCCCCGCACCGCTTCCGCGTCACGGCGCTCGCGGCCGGCGGGGGCAACATCGCCGCGATCGCGCGCCAGGCCGTGCACACGCGCGCCGAGGCCGTGGGCATCGCGGCCGGGAGCGTCGACGAGCTGCGCACCGAGATCGAGGATGCCGCCGAGCGGCAGGGCGTCGGCGGCTACGAGCCCGAGCTGTTCTCCGGCCCCGACGCCGCCACGCGCATTGCCGCGTGGGACGGCGGGAGCGGCCCGGCCGACGTTGTGCTCAATGGCATCACGGGCAGCATCGGCCTCGCCCCGACCCTCGCCGCCCTGCGCTCCGGGGCGACGCTCGCGCTGGCCAACAAGGAGAGCCTCATCGTCGGCGGCGCGCTGGTGACCGGCGCGGCGGCGCCGGGGCAGATCGTCCCCGTCGACTCCGAGCACTCCGCGATCGCCCAATGCCTGCGCTCGGGCCGGGCCGGCGAGGTCGAGAAGCTCATCCTCACCGCCTCCGGCGGGCCCTTCCGCGGCCGCACGCGCGGGGAGCTGGCCCACGTGACCCCCGCCGAGGCGCTCAACCACCCCACGTGGGACATGGGCAAGGTCGTCACGACCAATTCCGCGACGCTCGTGAACAAGGGCCTCGAGCTCATCGAGGCCCACTTGCTGTTCGGCGTGCCGCTCGAGGCGATCGACGTCGTCGTCCACCCGCAGTCTGTCGTGCACTCGATGGTGCAGTTCACGGACGGCTCGATCATCGCCCAGGCCTCCCCGCCGGACATGCGCCTTCCCATCGCGCTCGGCCTCGGCTGGCCGGACCGCGTCCCGCACGCCGCGGCCCCCTGCGACTTCACCCAGGCGGCGTCCTGGGCCTTCGAGCCGCTCGACGGCGAGGCGTTCCCCGCCGTCGCACTCGCGCGCGACGCCGCGAGGCGGGGCGGCACCTTCCCCGCCGTGTTCAACGCCGCCAACGAGGAGGCCGTCGAGGCCTTCCACGCCGGCGCGATCGGCTTCCTCGACATCGTCGACACGGTCGAGGCGGTGCTCTCCGAGCACGACGGCTCCCCGGAACTCACGGTGGAATCCGTCCTCGAGGCCGAGGAGTGGGCACGGAAGCGGGCCCACGACCGTTTGGACTCTGGGAGGTAGGAGCACTCGTGAACCCCGTCGTCCTGTTCATCCTCGGCGTCGTGTTCGTCGCGATCGGCATCGCGGCATCCATCGCGCTGCATGAGATCGGCCACCTGCTGCCGGCCAAGCTGTTCAAGGTCCGCGTGACCCGGTACATGATCGGCTTCGGCCCCACACTGTGGTCGAGGACGCGCGGCGAGACCGAGTACGGCGTCAAGGCCCTGCCCCTCGGCGGCTACGTCGCCATGGTCGGCATGTTCCCGCCGAACGTCCGGGACGGCTCCGTGCGCGCCTCCAGCACCGGGATGTTCCAGGGGCTCGCCGAGGCGGCGCGGGACCAGGCGCACGAGGAGGTCCGGCCCGAGGACCACGGGCGGCTCTTCTACCAGCTGCCCGTCTGGAAGAAGGTCGTCGTCATGCTCGGCGGCCCGGCCATGAACATCGTGCTCGGCGTGCTCCTGATGGCCGTCACGCTCATGGGCTTCGGCACGCCGCAGCCCACTCTCCAGCTCGCGAACGTCTCCGCGTGCATGGTCGTCGAGGGCAGCGAGGAGACCCCCGACCCGGCCACGTGCACGCCGACGCCGGCCGCGGCGGCCGGGTTCAAGCCGGGGGACACCGTCGTCGCGTTCGACGGCCGCGAGGTCACGGGCTGGGACCAGCTCACGTCCTGGATCCGTGCGTCGGCGGGCCGCGAGGTGCCGGTGACGCTGCTGCGCGACGGCGCCGAGGTCCACACCTCGGTGGCGCCGGTGCTCAGCGCCCGGCCCGTCGTCGGCCCCGACGGCCGGCCGGTGACGAAGCCGGACGGCACCTATGAGACCACCGAGGTCGGCTTCCTCGGCATCGGCCCCCGGCAGGCCCTCGCGCCCGAGCCCGCCTCCGCCGTGCTGCCCCAGGTGGGGGAGAACATCGTCCAGGTCACCGGCGTCGTGCTCAACCTGCCCGCCCGCCTCGTCGCGGTCGGCGAGGCCGCCTTCAGCACGGCCGAGCGGGACCCGAACGGCCCGCTCAGCGTCGTCGGCGTCGGGCGCGTGGCCGGCGAGGTCGCGGCGCTCGAGGAGGTGCCGCTCGAGGCCCGTGTCGGGACCCTCTTCGGCATCCTCGCCGGAGTGAATCTCGCCCTGGCCGTGTTCAACCTCATCCCGCTCCTGCCGCTCGATGGCGGGCACGTCGCGGGCGCGCTCTACGAGGGCGCACGACGGCGGGTGGCGGCGTGGCTGAAGCGGCCGGATCCGGGGCCCTTCGACATCGCGCGGCTCCTGCCGCTCACGTACGCGGTCGCGAGCGTCCTGATCCTCATGAGCGTGCTGCTCATCTACGCGGACATCGTCAAACCGGTGAAGCTGTTCGGGTGAGCGGGGGATAGGCTGGACCCATGACTGTCTTCGCCGTCGAATACCGCTACGCGACCGGGGTTCCTGACCGCCTCGACGAGGTCCGCCCCGCGCACCGTGCCTGGCTCCGGGAGCGCGCCGAGGAGGGCCTCCTGCTCGCGAGCGGCCCCTACGAGGGCGGCGCCAGCGCACTCCTGATCTTCCGGGCCGAGGACCGCGCCGCGCTCGATGCCCTCCTGGCCAAGGACCCGTTCGCGCAGGCCGGCCTCATCGCCGAGACGGGCGCGACCGTGTGGAACCCCATCATCGGCCTCCTCGCCGAGGCCGCCGCCGCCTGAGGCCATCCGCCTCACCCCCGCCCCCGCCAGCCGTACCCCTAGGAGCCATCACGTGACCTCGGTCAGCCTCGGAATGCCAGCCGCCCCGCCGCCCGTCCTCGCGCCCCGGCGGGCGACCCGGCAGATCCGGGTCGGCTCACTCGGCGTCGGCTCCGAGTCGCCGATCAGCGTCCAGTCCATGACGACGACGCCGACCACCGACATCAACGCGACCCTCCAGCAGATCGCCGAGCTCACGGCGGCCGGCTGCGACATCGTGCGCGTCGCGTGCCCGAGCGCGGACGACGCCGAGGCCCTGCCGATCATCGCGAAGAAGTCCCAGATCCCCGTCATCGCGGACATCCACTTCCAGCCGAAGTACGTTTTCGCGGCGATCGAGGCCGGCTGCGCCGCGGTGCGCGTGAACCCGGGCAACATCCGCAAGTTCGACGACCAGGTCAAGGAGATCGCGGCCGCCGCGAAGGACCACGGCACGTCGATCCGCATCGGCGTCAACGCGGGCTCGCTCGACCCGCGGCTGCTGCAGAAGTACGGCAAGGCCACCCCCGAGGCCCTCGTCGAGAGCGCCGTCTGGGAGGCGAGCCTCTTCGAGGAGCATGACTTCCACGACTTCAAGATCTCGGTCAAGCACAACGACCCGGTCGTCATGGTCCGCGCGTACGAGCTGCTCGCCGAGCGCGGCGACTGGCCGCTGCACCTCGGCGTGACCGAGGCCGGCCCCGCGTTCCAGGGCACGATCAAGTCGGCGACCGCGTTCGGGGCGCTCCTGTCCCAGGGCATCGGGGACACCATCCGCGTCTCCCTCTCGGCCCCGCCGGTCGAGGAGGTCAAGGTCGGGATCCAGATCCTGCAGTCCCTGAACCTGCGCCCGCGCAAGCTCGAGATCGTCTCGTGCCCCTCGTGCGGGCGCGCGCAGGTCGACGTGTACACGCTCGCCGAGCAGGTCACGGCGGGCCTCGAGGGCATGGAGGTCCCGCTGCGCGTCGCCGTCATGGGCTGCGTCGTGAACGGCCCAGGCGAGGCGCGCGAGGCGGACCTCGGCGTCGCGTCCGGCAACGGCAAGGGCCAGATCTTCGTCAAGGGCCAGGTCATCAAGACTGTGGCCGAGGCGGACATCGTGGAGACTCTGATCGAGGAGGCGATGAAGATCGCCGAGGAGATGGGGGAGGCTGGTGGCGAAGATGCTGTCCAGGGCGGCCCCGTGGTCACCGTCTCGTAGCCGCGGCGCCGCCGCCGCGGTGCGCAGGCTCGGGGACGCGGACACCCGTGCCCTGAGCGAGCTCGCGGCGGCGGACCCGGTGGCGAACGTCTTCATCGCAGCCCACCTTGCGGCGCACGGCACGGCCGCGCCGACGGCGGCCGGGGCGGAGGTGCTCGGCGCGTTCGACGGCGACGGGCAGCTCGCGAGCGCGTGCTGGCTCGGCGCCAACATCGTCCCCATCGAGGTCCCGGCCGAGCACGCGCCCCTGTACGCCGCATCGATCCGGTCCTCGCGACGCCGCTTCGCCTCGATCTTCGGCCCCGCCAAGGCCACCCTCGCGATCTTCGCCGAGCTCCACGGCCCGGCGGCGCGGGATGTCCGCCCGGACCAGCCGCTGCTCGTCCTCGACGGGCCGCCGGCCGTCCCCGCCGACCCGCTCGTGCGCGTGACGACCCTTGACGACTTCGCCGCGCTCGCCCCGGCATGCGTGTCCATGTTCGAGGAGGAAGTCGGCTATTCGCCCGTGGCCGGGGGCAGCGAGAACTACTACCGACGGGTCCGCCAGCTCATCACGGCCGGTCACTCCTTCGCCCGCTTCGGCGCGCGCGGTGAGGTCATGTTCAAGGCCGAGCTCGGGTCCGTCACCGCGGCCGCGACCCAGGTCCAGGGCGTCTGGGTGGACCCCCTCCACCGCGGCACCGGGCTCAGCCACGGCGGGATGGCGGCCGTCGTCGACCACGCGCGGCGGATCGCGCCCGTCGTGAGCCTCTACGTGAACGACTACAACCACCGCGCGCGGGCCGCCTACCGGACCGTGGGATTCGAGCAGGTGGGCACGTTCGCGACGGTGCTCTTCTGAGTCACGGCGGCGTCGCCTAAGCTGAGCGGGCACCTATTGTGATCATCCAGGGGGACACTCATGCCTTCAGGCACCGCACGCCAATCTTCTGACCGTCTCCGGCTCGCCCTCGGTCTGGCGGCGCTCACTCTGGGCGCGTCCGGCCTCGCGGGCTGCGGCGCCCCGGCGACCTCGGGTCAGGATGGCGGTGCTGCACAGTCGTCCTCGCCCAGCCCGACGCCCACGCCGACCCCGACGCCCACGCCCTACGACGATGCCCAGATCTCGGCGGCGCTGACGTCGGTCAACACCTCCGAGGCGCTCGGCGGCCAGCTCCTCTCCGCCGAGCAGCTCGCGGCGGCGGCGCCCGGGTTCGCCGAGATGCTCGAGTCCCTTCAGATCCAGCCCGCCGACTGCGGCGTGATCCTGGCGCTGGGTGCCTCGTCGCCGACCCCCAAGGGCACCACCGTGGGCACGCTCCTCGCCGCATCGGCCGACCCGGCGTCCGCCGTCTCGATCAGCGTGGCCACGAGCGCCCATCCCCAGCCCGGCACCGACATCGCCGCATCCAGGACGGCGCTGGCCCCATGCACGACGTTCACCGCCACCACGCCCCAGGCCCCGGGACTAACGATCACGGGGAGCATGACGGAGGTCCCAGCGACGGTCCCGTCCGCAGAGACCTTCGGACTGGTCATGTCGATGGAGGCGGCCGGCCAGACGTTCCAGACCGCGACGCTCGCCGCGAAGAAGGACCTGACGCTCGTCACCGTCACGCCGGGGGTGGGCCCCGCCGGCCCGGAGGCCGCGGTCAGCCGCGCCGAGTCGCTCGCCACCGCGGTCTACACGGCGCTCGAGGCCCAGTAGGGGATGACCATCCAGCAGGCTCCCCGTGCCGGGGCCCGGCCCACGCGGACGCTGGCGGCGGCCGCGGCTCTCGCCGCCCTCGCCGTGCTCTCCGGCTGCCGGGCGGGGCCGGCGCTCCCGCCGTCGTCGGGCGACGGGGCCCCGGGCCTCAACGCCTCGGGGCAGCAGCGCAGCTTCTCCCCCGAGGAGCTCGTCGAGACCGCCGCCCAGACGCGGACGGCCCTCAAGCTCGGCGGGACCGTGCTCGACCACGCGCAGCTGGCGGCCCAGGGCGAAGCTGCCGTCCCGGCGCTGTTCGCCCAGCCCGGGCCGGCCGAGTGCGCGGCCGTCACGGCGCCGTCGACCGCCACGGGGCTCGACGCGGCCGCGGCCGCCCTCATCCTGGCGCCCTCGGACAGCCGGGCCAGGAACACGGCCGTCGGGCTCAAAAGCCACGCGGACCCGGGCGCGGCGGCCGCGGAGGCCAAGGCCCTCGCCGAAGGCGCAGCGGCGTGCGCGCGCTACGACGCGGCCCTCGGCGGCCAGCGCGTGCCCGTCGTCGCCGCCGCGGCGGACCCTGGGACGTCCGCCGACGGCGTCATGGTCACCGCGACGGCGAGCGTCCCCGACCCCTCCGGCGGGAGCACGCCGCAGCAGCGCGGCGTCGTGCACGCCGTCGCGGTGAAGGGCACCGTCACGGTCGAGGTGCTCCTCGTGGACGCGCGCCCGGACGACGCCGCGGCCGCCGTCCGCGCCTACGTCGACATGGCGTTCGCGAGGCTGCCGCTCTAGCCGGCGAGCGGCCCCGACCGTGAGCCGGTCCCGGCGCCGGGCGCTGGGCCCGTGAGGTGACGCTGGACGGCGGGGGCGACGAGCCGGATGGCCTCGTCGAGGGGCATCGACGCGAGCGGCTCGAGCTGGACGAGGTACCGGAGCAGGACGAACCCGGCGATCTGGGTCGCGGCGAGGGACCCGCGGAGCTCGCGCTCGGCGTCGTCCCCGGGCAGGCCCTCGGCGACGCGTGGGAGGATCCGGCGGCGGAACACCTCGCGCATGGCCGCCGTCCGAAGCCGCGAGCCGAGCGAGCCCCGCACGAACGCGGCCATCGCATGCCGCCGAGGGCCCTCCCACAGGCCGGCCACGGCCCGCAGGAGCTCCTCCGCGCGCTCCTCGGCGGGCAGTGCGCGCAGCCCCGCGAGGACCGCGTCCGGGTCCGCGGGAAGCTCGACCGAGGCGGCGTAGACCTGGTCCTTGCCCGAGAAGTAGTGGTGGACGAGCGCCGGGTCCACGCCTGCCTCCCGGGCGATCTGCCGCAGGCTCACCGCGTCGAAGCCGTGCTCGGCGAAGAGCCGCGTCGCGGCGGCGACGATGAGCCCCCTGCGGTCGCCGGCGCCCGCGCCGCCGGGACGGCCCCGGCGCAGGCCGGTCACGAGCTCTTCCGGGGCAGCGTGAACGAGGCGAGCACGAGCAGCCCAAGGACGATCGCGCCCATCGTCGCGAAGTCCTGCCACATCGCGCCCGTCGGCTCGCTGTTCGCGGCGATCTCCTGGAGCGCCTCGACCGAGTAGGTGAGCGGCATCCAGTCCGAGACAGCCTGGAAGACGTCGTTCATCCTGTCCCGGGCCACGAACAGCCCGCACAGGAGGATCTGCGGGACCACGACAACCGGCATGAACTGCACAGCCTGGAACTCCGTGCGCGCGAATGCGCTGCAGAAGAGGCCCAGCGCGACCCCGAGGACGGCATTGAGGACGGCGACGGCGACGACGAGCCCGGCGTTGCCGTCGATGTCGAGGTCGAAGACCCAGTAGGCGACCCCCGTCGCGACGCCGGACTGCAGCGCCGCCATGAGCGAGAAGGCGATGCCGTAGCCGAAGAGCAGGTCCGCCTGGTGGATCGGCGTCGTCATGAGCCGCTCGAGCGTGCCGGACGTGCGCTCGCGCAGCATCGTGATCGAGGTGATGAGGAACATCACGACGAAGGGGAAGATCGCGAGCATGATGAGCCCGACGCGGTCGAAGGTGCGCGGCGCCCCGGGCGGCAGCGTCTCGTTCTCGAAGAGCCAGTACACGACCGACAGGAGACCGGCCGGGACGACGAGGATCATGGCGATGCTGCGGTGGTCGCGGCGCAGCTGGGTCAGGACGCGGGCCGCGGTCGCGGCGAGGATGCGCGGGTTCATGCCGCATGCTCCTTGGTCGGGGCAGGGAGCCCGGCCTCCTGCCGGGCGAGGTCGGCTCGGATGATGCCGAGGAAGGCGGCCTCGAGGTCGTCGCTGCCGCCGCGTTCGCGCAGCTGGGCGGGCGTGAGCTGGGCCAGCAGCCGCCCCTCGCGCAGGAGCAGGAGCGAGTCGCACCGGCCCGCCTCCTCCATGACGTGGCTCGAGACGAGCAGCGTCGTGCCCTGCGCCGCCAGATCGTGGAACTGGCCCCACAGGTCCGCGCGCAGCACGGGGTCGAGGCCGACCGTCGGCTCGTCGAGCACGAGGAGCTCGGGCTCCCCGACGAGCGCGCACGCGAGGGAGACGCGGCTGAACTGCCCGCCCGAGAGCGAGCCGGCACGGCGCCTCGCGACGTCGGAGAGGCCCACGGCCTCGACGGCGGCGCGCGAATCCGCCGCAGACCGGCCGTGGAGGGCGCCGAAGTAGCGGACGTTGTCCATGACGGTGAGGTCACGGTAGACGCTTGGGTCCTGGGTCATGTAGCCGATCCGGCCGCGCAGAGCGCTGGCCCCGGCGGGCCGGCCCAGGACGGTCAGGGAGCCGCGCCTGATGCGCTGGACCCCGACGATCGCGCGCATGAGCGTGCTCTTCCCGCTGCCCGAGGGGCCCAGCAGGCCGGTGATGCGGCCCTCGGGCACGGTGAACCCGAGTCCGTCGAGGACGGGCGTGCGGCGGATGCGCACCGAGAGGGCGTCGGCCTCGATCGAGGGCGGCGTCGGGGCGGCGTGGGCTGGCATGTGCGGCATGGCGCGCTCCTCGCTGCGGACCCAGCCGGCCCTCGCGGAGGACCCGCCGGATCCGCAATTCATCACATGATGAATTGAGGGTAGGGCCGCACCACGGCACCGTCAACGGGTGCCTCCAGGGCCCGGCCGTGGTCCGTCACGGCAGCCCCCGCGCCGCGCCGCGTCCCCCGGCTGGGCTACATTGGTAGCTGACCTTTTACCTCGGCTCTCCCTGCCCTGCACGAGAATGGATGCCCCGCGTGGTCCTGCGACTCTCCACCCTGTTCCTGCGAACCCTGCGCGAGGACCCGGCCGACGCCGAGGTGGCCAGCCACAAGCTCCTCGTGCGGGCCGGCTACATCCGCCGCGCCGCGCCCGGCATCTACACATGGCTCCCGCTCGGCCTCGCGGTCCTGCGCCGCGTCGAGGGGATCATCCGCGAGGAGATGGCCGCGATGGGCGCCCAGGAGGTGCACTTCCCGGCGCTCCTGCCCAAGGAGCCCTACGAGGCCACGAACCGCTGGACCGAGTACGGCGAGGGGATCTTCCGGCTCAAGGACCGCAAGCAGGCCGACTACCTCCTCGCGCCGACCCACGAGGAGGTCTTCACGCTCCTCGTCAAGGACCTGTACTCCTCGTACAAGGACCTGCCGCTGAGCATCTACCAGATCCAGAACAAGTACCGCGACGAGGCCCGGCCCCGGGCGGGCCTCCTGCGCGGCCGCGAGTTCATCATGAAGGACTCCTATTCGTTCGACGCCGACGACGCCGGCCTCGAGGCGAGCTACCAGGCCCACCGCCGCGCCTACCTGAAGATCTTCGCCCGGCTCGGCCTCGACGTCGTGCCCGTCAAGGCGACCGCGGGCGCGATGGGCGGCTCCAAGAGCGAGGAGTTCCTGCACCCGACCGAGGTCGGCGAGGACACCTTCGTCCGCTCGGCCGGCGGCTACGCGGCCAACGTCGAGGCCGTCACCACCGTGGCCCCGGCGGAGATCGACTACACGGGCGCGCCGCCCGCCGTCGTCCTCGACACCCCGGACACGCCCACGATCGAGACGCTCGTCGCCGCGTCCCAGACGATCTTCCCGAACCCCGAGCGACCCTGGACGGCCGCGGACACGCTCAAGAACGTCGTCCTCTCGGTCAAGCTGCCCACCGGCGAGAAGCAGCTCGTCGTGCTCGGCGTGCCCGGCGACCGGAACGTGGACCTCAAGCGCGTCGAGGCGAACATCGGTGCCTTCCTGCCCGTCGCGGGCGAGATCGGCCTCGACGCCGCGAGCGACGAGGAGCTCAAAGAGGCCCCGCTCATCGTCAAGGGCTACCTCGGCCCCGGCCTCGACCGCGAGGACGCCCTCCTCGGCCTCGAGGGCAAGGCCAAGCTCCTCTACCTCGTGGACCCCCGGGTCGTCTCCGGCACCACGTGGATCACCGGGGCCAACGAGCACGGCAAGCACGTCTACGGCCTCGTGGCCGGCCGCGACTTCGGCTGGGACGGTGTCATCGAGTGCACGGAGGTGCGCGCGGGCGACCCGGCGCCGGACGGCTCCGGCCCGCTCGAGACCGCGCGCGGCATCGAGATGGGGCACATCTTCCAGCTCGGCCGCAAGTACGCGGAGGCCCTCGAGCTCAAGGTCCTGGACCAGAACGGCAAGCAGGTCGTCGTCACCATGGGCTCCTACGGCATCGGCGTGACCCGCGCGGTCGCAGCCCTCGCCGAGTCGAACCACGACGAGAAGGGCCTCGTCTGGCCGCGCGCCGTCGCCCCCGCGGACGTCCACGTCGTCGCCGTCGGCCGCGGCGAGGAGATCTTCGCCGAGGCCGAGCGCGTCGCCGCCGAGCTCGAGGCCCGCGGCCTGACCGTCATGCTCGACGACCGCCCCAAGGTCTCCCCGGGCGTCAAGTTCGGCGACGCCGAGCTCCTCGGCGTGCCCACGATCGTCGCCGTCGGCAAGGGCCTCGCCTCGGGCACGCTCGAGGTCAAGGACCGCCGCAGCGGCACGGCCGAGGACGTCCCGGTCGCGGAGGTCGTGGACAAGGTCGTCGCCGCCGTGCGCGCCGGCGTCTAGCCCGTCACGTGCGGGGGGACCAGACCGAGCAGTCGAGCGCGTGCTGACGGGGTTCGAGGGCCTCGAACCCCTCACGCTCGCGCTCATCGTCGCGGCCGGCTTCGCCGCGGGCTGGGTCGACGCCGTCGTGGGCGGGGGAGGGCTCATCCAGCTGCCCGCCCTGCTCGCCGTCCCGGGCATCACCCCCGTCCAGGCGCTCGCGACGAACAAGCTCGGCTCGGTCTTCGGCACGACGACGAGCGCGCTCACCTATGCGCGCCGGGTCCGCCCCGACCTGCGCACGGCCATCCCGATGGCGCTCGTGGCCCTCGCCGGCTCCCTCGGCGGGGCCGCGCTCGCCACCGTCCTGCCCTCGCGCGTGTTCAAGCCGATCATCCTCGTGGCGATCGTCGCCGTCGCCCTCTTCACCGTCCTGCGGCCGCGCCTGGGGGAGTACACGGAGCTGCGGCTCAAGGGCCGCCGGCACCTCGCCGCCGCGTGCGGGCTCGGGACGGCGATCGGGTTCTACGACGGCCTCATCGGCCCCGGGACGGGCTCGTTCCTCGTCATCGCCCTCGTCTCCGGCATGGGGTACGCCTTCCTCGAGGCGAGCGCGAAGGCCAAGATCGTCAACATGGCCACGAATCTCGGCGCCCTGATCCTCTTCGTTCCGCACGGGGCCGTCCTGTGGGCACTGGGCATCGCCCTCGGCGCCGCCAACATGTGCGGCGGGTACCTCGGCGCGCGGATGGCCGTCGCGCGCGGCAGCCGGTTCATCCGCTGGGTGTTCCTCGCGGTCGTCGCCGCCCTGGCCGTGAAGCTCGGCGCCGACGTCTGGGCCGAGAACGCCGGCTGAGGGGCCGGCCCGGTCCGCCCCGTTCCCCCCGGACGCCGCCGGGCGTAGCATGCGGCCCATGCTGAGGCCCGAGGACTTCGATGCACCCCTCGCCCGCGCCGCCGAGCACGCCCGGCGCTGGCTCGGCAGCGTGCCGGAGCGGCCCGTCGCGCCGCGCACGACGGCGGACGCGCTCGCCGAGGCGTTCGACGGCGGCCTGCCGGAGGCCGGCGTGGACCCGGCCGGCGTGATCGACCTGCTGGCCCGGACCGCCGAGCCGGGCCTGACCGCCATGGCCTCGGGGCGGTTCTACGGCTTCGTGATCGGCGGGACGCTGCCCGCGGCCCTGGCCGCCGACTGGCTCGTGAGCGCATGGGACCAGAACACGGGCCTGCGCTTCGCGACGCCCGCCGTCGCCGCGGCCGAGGAGGCCGCCGGCCACTGGACCGTGGACCTGCTCGGCCTCCCTCCCGGATCCGACGTGGGCTTCGTGACCGGGGCGAGCATGGCCAACTTCGCGGGGCTCGCCGCCGCCCGGTGGCGCGTGCTCGAGCGGGCCGGGTGGGACGTCAACGCCCGCGGGCTCGCCGGCGCGCCCCGGGTCCGCGTGGTCGTGGGCGCCGAGCGGCACGACACCGTCGACATGGCCCTGCGGTACCTCGGCCTCGGCGCGCCCGAGGCCGTGGCGGTCGACGGCGAGGGCCGGCTGCGGCCGGACGCGCTCGCCGCGGCGCTCGCGCGCGGGGAGGGCCCCGCCGTCGTGTGCCTGCAGGCGGGCAACATCCATTCGGGCGCCTTCGACCCCTTCCCGGCCGCCATCGCCGCGGCCCGCCGGCACAGCGCGTGGGTGCACATCGACGGGGCCTTCGGCCTGTGGGCGGCGGCGTCCCCCGCAACGCGGCACCTCATGGAGGGCGCCGCCGACGCCGACTCGTGGGCCACGGACGCACACAAGAACCTCAACGTCCCCTACGACTGCGGGATCGTGGCGTGCCGAGACGTCGCCGCCCTGCGGGCGGCGCTGGGCATGCACGGCGACTACCTCGTCCACGACGCCCACGGGGACCACGGCCCCGGGGACCCGTTCGAGAAGGTCCCCGAGCTCTCGCGGCGGGCACGCGGCGTCACGGTCTGGGCCGCGCTGCGCTCCCTGGGCCGGGACGGCGTCGCCGGGCTCGTGGCCGGGCTCGCGGCCAACGCGCGCCAGCTGGCCCGCCGGATCGGCGGGCTGCCCGGCGCGGAGGTGCTCAACGACGTCGTCTTCAGCCAGGTCTCGGTCGCCTTCGGCAGCGACGCGCGCACGCGCGCCGTGGCGGACTGGCTCGTCGCGGACGGCCGTGTGTGGATGACCGGCTCCCGGTGGCACGGGCGCGCCGTCCTGCGGATCTCGGTCACGAACTGGTCCACCGACGCAGCCGACGTCGACGTGTCCGTGGACGCCGTGCGGGACGCCCTCGCCGCGACCGAGGGGCTCTGACCCCGGGGTTCCCTTCCGCCCGGCGCCGTCAGCCGGCGCCGTCAGCCGAGCGGCGCAAGGTCTCGGGCCCCGGGGAGGCCGGGGAGCAGCCGGCCGGTCAGCGCGCTCGCGACCCACAGGGACCGCTCGAGATCCTCGCGGTGTCCCGGGCCCTCCGCATAGCCGAGGGCGTTCTCGACCTCGCGCAGGACTGCCCACTCGCGCGCGGCCTCGGCGTCGAGCCCCGCCTCCGCCGCGAGGAGCCGGCACCGCTCGGCGAGGGCCTCCGGCGCGCCGTGCTCGGGGAGCTCGCCCAGCCGGTTCCACAGCATGGGCGCGACGGCGTACTCGGCCTCGCCGACCGCCACCTGGGGGTCGATCGCGCGGAAGCCGGCGTCCGGCCCTCCGGGCACGGCACGGTCGGCGCCGCCGAGGACGCCGAGGATGTTCATGCCGTGGAGGTCCGTGTGCACGAGGACGTCGCGGCCCCCGCGCCGGCCCACGACGCCCCGGGTCGCGCACACGTCGAGGGCGGCCTCGAGGAGCCAGCGCGGGAACGGCCGGCCGAGCCGCTCCCACCGCTCGGGCAGTTCGTCGCTCCAGTGCTCGGCCCGCGCGTCGATCCGCTCGAGCCGGGCCCACTCCGCGCGCGCGTCCTCGGGGATCGAGAGCCGCCGCACGAGGGCGCCCCACACCGCGGCGGCCTCGGGGAAGGGCACGTCCTCGAGCCGACGGCCCGGGTCGAGGCGCTCGAGCAGGAGCGCGCCGGAGGCCGGGTCAGCGTCGACGAGCCGCACGGCCCCGGCCCCGTCCCAGAGCCGCAGGGCCACGGGTTCGAGGGCCGCCTCGGGATGCGGCCGCACGAGCTTGAGCGCGAGCCGCTCGGACCGTCGGCGGACCGGGACGACGACGGCCCACATGCCCGCGAACCCGGGCCGCCCCGGCGGCAGCTCCGGCGTCAGCCCCCAGTCGGCGCAGCGCTCGGCGAACACCGTGGGGACGGACTCGAGCCAGGCCCGGCCGCCGGGGGAGCGCAGGGAGCGCTCGCGCAGCGGCGCAGGGACGATGGCCCCGCCCCCCGTCATACGAGGCCCGAGGTGCCGAGCAAGCTGCCCAGCGCGAACGTCGTGGCGAGCGCGAGCGCCCCGCCGAGCACGACCCTCACGGCCGCCCGCGCGCGCGAGCCGCCGCCGATCCATGCCCCCAGGGCGCCCGTGATGGCCAGCGCGGCGAGCACCGCCGCGAACGTGGCCGGGACGCGGGTGTCCGGGGGCAAGAGCAGGATCGTCGCCAACGGCAGGACGGCGCCGAGGATGAAGGAGACGGCCGAGGCGAACGCGGCGTGCCACGGGCTGACGATCTCGTCGGGGTCTATTCCGAGCTCGATGTCGAGGTGGGCGCGGAGCGGGTCCCGCTCGCTGAGCTCCTTGGCCACGAGGGCGGCCGTGGCGTCCGAGAGGCCCTTGTCTCGGTAGAGCTCGACGAGCTCGTCGAACTCCTCGTGCGGCTTCTCCTCGAGCTCCTGGCTCTCCTTCGCGATGAGGTGCCTCTGGCTGTCGCTCTGGCTGCTCACCGAGACGTACTCGCCGAGCGCCATCGAGATGGCCCCGCCCGCGAGGGCCGCGGCCCCGGCCGCGAGGATCGGCCCCGTGGCCGTCGTGACGCCCGCGACGCCGACCACGACGGCGGCGACCGAGACGATGCCGTCGTTGGCGCCGAGGATGCCGGCGCGGAGCCAGTTCAGCTTCGCGGCGAGGTCGGTGCCCTGCGGCTCTGGGTGGAGGGGATGGAGGCCCGTGGCGAATTCACTCGGCATGGTTCCACTCTCGCAGTGCTCGCGGCCTGCTGCCAGCCGCGCGAGCACTGCCCTCACGAGCACTGCCCTCACGAGCACTGCCCTCAGTCGGCGGCCGGTCCGCGGGCGGCGAGGGACGTCGCCTCCTCCTGCGCCGCGCGGTGGCCGGGGAACGCGGCGGCCGCCGGGTCGAGCGGGCCCGCGGCGGCGCGCCGGGCCGCCGCCTGAGCCAGGCCCTCCGCGGCCGCGGGCCGCGCGCCGGGCGCGGCGGAGCCCACGAGGTCCGCCCAGGCCTGGGCCGCGGACTCCTCGACGGCCGCGAGCGACGCCGCGCTCCCCGCATCCGCCGGGAGCGCGGCCCCGGGCGGGCGCGGGGGCAGGGCCACGCAGGACTCCCCGGCCGCGCGCCCGAGGAGGGCAAGCTGGGCCTCGTGCGCCGAGGCCGCGTCGAGCCGCCCGGCCCGCTCCTCGCCGCCCGCGCGCGCCGCGAGCACGGTGTAGGTCCAGACCCCTGCGGCCTCGGCCGTCTGGACGGCCTCGAACGCCGCCGGGTCCGGCCCGGGGGAGGGGCACGCTGCCGGCGCAGCGCTGGTGGTGGCCGCGCTGGCGGCGTCCGCCACGAGCGGATCGAGCGAGCGGGCCGCGAGGAGCTGGCCGGCGGCGACAGACGCGAGGGCCGAGGCGGTCGGGCCGTCGACGCGCACGACGTCGGCCATGCGCCGCCCCGCGCTCTCGGCGAGCCCGCGCGCGAGGTCCCCGGGCGTCGGGGGCTGCACGGCGGCCGTGGGGGAGGGGGACGCGGAGTCCGACGGCGTGTCGGACGGCGACCGCGTGCCGGACGGCGACGGCGAGGCCCCGGCGTCGTCCTGCGGGAGCTGGGGGCGCTCGCGGAGTACGGCGGCCTGGAGGCCGAGCACGGACGCCGCGCTGTCCGCGGCCGCGCGAGCGGGCTCGGGGCCGGCCGCGGCGAGGGACCCGGCCGCGGCGGCGAGCCGGACGGCGTCGTCCTCCGCGGCGGCGAGGGCGAGCTCGCTCGCGGACGGCTGAGGAGCGCGGGGGGCGGGGGCGGCGAGCAGCGCCGCGGCGACGCCCACGGCCAGGGCCGCGAGGGCGGACGCGGCCCACGCGAGGTGCCGGGACCGGCGCAGGGGGGCGCCGTCGTCGTTCGGGCGCGCGGAAGCGTCCGGGCCCTCGGTGGTGGATGTCACGGCTCTAGATCATGCCATGGCCTCCGGCGGCTGCCGCGACCCGCCGCCGGAGCCGATAGGCTAGGGGGACAACTGAGCAAAGGAGGCGGACCGCCATGTCCGAGCCCGATCTGCCCAAGGCGGGCAGCCCGTCGAAGGCACAGCAGGCATCCCCGGCAAGCGGAGAAGAAGCCCGCCTCCACGCACTGCTCGAGCCGACCGTCCAGGCCCACCGCCTCGTCCTCGAGGACGTCGCCGTGAAGTCCGCGGGGAAGCACCGCACGGTGCACGTCGTCGTCGACCTCCCCGACGAGGAGACGGGCGGGGTGGGGCTCGACGCGATCTCGGAGCTCTCCCGCGAGCTCTCCGACGTCATGGACACCGACACCGCGGGCGACAGCCGCCCCTACGACCTCGAGGTCTCCTCGCCTGGGGTGGGCCGTCCGCTCACCGAGCCGCGGCACTGGCGCCGCGCCCGCGGCCGGCTCGTCAAGGTCAACGTCATCCAGGGGGAGAACGTCACCGGGCGCCTGCGCGAGGTCACCGACGCCGGCGTCGTCCTCGTGCCGGACCTCCCGGCCAAGAAGGGCGTCAAGCCCAAGCCCGGCGAGCCCGTCGAGCTCCCGTTCGAGCGCATCCGCAGCGGCAAGGTCGAGGTCGAGTTCGCGCACCTCGACGAGGCACACCTCGATGGGCCCGACGGTCTTGCGGACGCCAACGAGCACCCTGACACTGAGAACGCCGAGGAGGCCTAGTGGACATCGACATGAGCGCGCTGCGCCTGCTGGAGCGTGAGCGGGACATCCCCGTCGACAAGCTCATCCCCACCATCGAGCAGGCCCTCCTGCTCGCGTACCACAAGTCGCCCGGCGCGATCGACAAGGCCCGCGCCGAAGTCGACCGCAAGAGCGGGCATGTGACCATCTGGGCGACCGAGGTCGACGAGGAGGGCAACCCGATCGGGGAGTTCGACGACACCCCCGAGGGCTTCGGCCGTATCGCCGCGATGACGGCCCGGCAGGTGATCCTGCAGCGCCTGCGCGATGTCGAGGACGACAACGTCCTCGGCGAGTTCAAGGGCCGTGAGGGCGAGCTCATCGCGGGCACGATCCAGCAGGGCCACAACCCAAGCATGGTGCAGGTGAACCTCGGCGCGGTCGAGGCCCTCCTACCCCCGCCCGAGCAGGTCCCGGGCGAGGACTACCGCCACGGCACGCGCATCCGCGCCTACGTCGTGGACGTGCACCGCGGGATGAAGGGCCCCTCCATCACGCTGTCCCGCTCGCACCCGGGCCTCGTCAAGCGGCTCTTCGAGCTCGAGGTCCCCGAGATCGCGGACAAGGCCGTGGAGATCGTGGCGATCGCGCGCGAGGCCGGGCACCGGACCAAGATCGCCGTGCGCGCCAACGTCCCGGGCATCAACGCCAAGGGCGCGTGCATCGGCGAACTGGGGTCGCGCGTGCGCGCGGTCATGACGGAGCTCAACGACGAGAAGATCGACATCGTGGACTACAGCGAGGATCCGGCGACCTTCATCGCCAACGCGCTCTCGCCGTCGAAGGTCACGAACGTGACGATCGTCGACGAGGCCACGCGCTCGGCGCGGGTGCTCGTGCCGGACTACCAGCTCTCGCTCGCGATCGGCAAGGAGGGCCAGAACGCCCGCCTCGCGGCGAAGCTCACGGGCTGGCGGATCGACATCGGATCCGACGCCCAGGCCTGAGCCCTCGCCCGCAGGGCCGGCGGCGCCGTGGCGCATGCAAGGTTCTGCGGGGTGAGGGTCTAGAATGGATAAGTCCGGGTTTGCGCCCGGCGGCACATGATGATCGTGCGATGATCGAGCCACGGCCCGCGGCCGCGGCAAGACAGAGAGCAGTGGGATGACGCGCAGCACCGCCGAACCCCTGCGGACGTGCATCGGCTGCCGCCGAACCGCGGCCCGGTCGGAACTGCTCCGGCTGGTCCGGGATCCTGAGGGCGCCCAGCGCGTCATCGTGGACCCGCGCCGCCGCCTGCCCGGTCGAGGTGCGTGGCTGCACCCCGACGGGGCATGCCTGAAGCAAGCCGTCAAGCGGCGGGCGTTCCAGCGTGCCTTCCGAGGCCCGGTGGACGCGACGCCGGTCGACGACTACTTCGGCGACTGACGTCCCGGCATCTGCCGGAACGCCACACCGTCCAAGCTGAAAGCGGGTCAGAAATCTGATGGACACCCGATGAGTCCCCGTCCGGTGAGTGCGTAGCCATGATCATGGTGCGCACCGCAGAGGGCTCGTCAGCGTTCGCTCTGTTCAATGAGTTCGCTGACGGGGCCAGCAGCAAGCAGTAGACGGTCCGTGCCTGGCTCGGCGCGGACCGAGACAGGAGAAATGTGGCCAAGGTCCGCGTACACGAGCTCGCCAAGGAGCTCGGGATCACCTCCAAGGACGCCGTCGCCAAGCTCGCCGAGCTCGGCGAGTTCGTGCGTTCCGCGTCCTCGACGATCGAGGCGCCCGTCGTGAAGAAGCTTCGCGACGCCTACCCGGCCGGCGGCGGCGAGAAGTCCCGCCCGGCTGCGGCCCGCCCCGCGGGCGCCGCACCGACGCCCGGGCCCTCACGCCCGGCCGCCCCGGCGCCGTCGTCCACCCGTCCCGCCCCGGCACAGCGTGCGGAGGCCCCGCGCCCCGCAGCCGAGGCCCCGCGCCCCGCAGCCGAGGCCCCGCGTCCCGCGGCCGAGGCGTCCCGCCCGGCCCCCGCAGCGCCCAGCGCCCCGCGCCAGGGTTCCGAGGCTCCGCGCCCCGGCGCCCGTCCGGCCGCGCGCCCCGAGGCCCCGCGTCCCGCGGCTCGCCCCGGCGCCACGCCCGGCCCGCGCCCCGGCGGTCCCCGCCCGGGCAACAACCCGTTCTCGTCCTCCCAGGGCATGCAGCGCCCAGGCCGCGACGCCGAGCGCGCGCCGCGCCCGGGCAACAACCCGTTCGCGTCCTCGCAGGGCATGCCCCGTCCGGGCGGCGGCCGCGACGGCGAGCGTCCCGGCGGCCCGCGTCCCGGCGGTCCCCGCCCCGCGGCCCCGCGCCCCGGCGGCACCGCTGGCATCCCGCGCCCGGGCGCTCCGCGCCCCGGTGCGCCCCGTCCGGGTGCCCCGCGCCCCGGCGGCACGGGCGGCCCGCGCCCGAACCCCGGCATGATGCCTCCCCGCACTGACCGCCCGCAGCCGGGCGCGCGTCCCGCCGGTACCGGCGGCCGCGGCCCGGGCCGCCCCGGCGGCGCCCCCGGCGGCGGTGGCGGCGGTCCCGCCGGCGGCGGCTTCGGCAAGGGCGGTCGCGGTCGCGGCGGCACGCAGGGTGCCTTCGGCAAGGGCGGCGCCGGTCGCGGCAAGCAGCGCAAGTCGAAGCGCGCGAAGCGCCAGGAACTGGAGCAGATGAGCGCTCCGTCGCTCGGCGGCGTGTCGGTGCCGCGCGGCGACGGCAGCACGATCGTGCGCCTGCGCCGCGGGGCATCCATCACGGACTTCGCGGAGAAGATCGATGCGAACCCGGCCTCGCTCGTCACGGTGCTCTTCCACCTCGGCGAGATGGCCACGGCCACGCAGTCGCTCGACGAGGAGACCTTCGCCGTCCTCGGCGAGGAGCTCGGCTACAAGATCCAGGTCGTCTCGCCGGAGGACGAGGAGCGCGAGCTGCTCGAGTCCTTCGACATCGACCTCGATGCCGAGCTCGAGGCCGAGACCGACGAGGACCTCGAGAAGCGCCCCGCCGTCGTGACCGTCATGGGCCACGTCGACCACGGCAAGACCCGCCTCCTCGACGCGATTCGCAACACGAACGTGGTCGCGGGCGAGCACGGCGGCATCACGCAGCACATCGGTGCCTACCAGATTGGGTTCGAGCACGAGGGCGAGCCGCGCCGCCTGACGTTCATCGACACCCCGGGCCACGAGGCGTTCACCGCCATGCGTGCCCGTGGTGCCCAGGTGACCGACATCGCGGTGCTCGTGGTCGCTGCCGACGACGGCGTCATGCCGCAGACGGTCGAAGCGCTCAACCATGCCCAGGCGGCCAACGTGCCGATCGTGGTCGCGGTGAACAAGATCGACAAGGAGGGCGCGAACCCGGACAAGATCCGCGGCCAGCTCACCGAGTACGGACTCGTTCCCGAGGAGTACGGCGGCGACACGATGTTCGTGGACGTCTCCGCGCGCCAGAACCTGAACATCGACGACCTGCTCTCGGCGGTCCTGCTCACGGCTGACGCCGCGCTGGACCTGCGGGCCAACCCGAACAAGGACGCCCGCGGCGTCGCGATCGAGGCCAACCTCGACAAGGGCCGCGGCGCGGTCGCGACCGTGCTCGTCCAGTCCGGCACCCTGCACGTCGGCGACACGATCGTCGCGGGCACGGCCCACGGCCGCGTCCGGGCCATGTTCGACGAGGACGGCGAGGCCGTCGAGGCCGCGACGCCGTCGCGCCCCGTCCAGGTCCTCGGCCTGTCCTCGGTGCCGCGCGCCGGCGACACGTTCCTCGTGACGGAGGACGAGCGCACGGCACGCCAGATCGCCGAGAAGCGCGAGGCCGCCGAGCGCAATGCCCAGCTGGCCAAGCGCCGCAAGCGGATCAGCCTCGAGGACTTCGACCAGGCTGTGGCCGAGGGCAAGATCGACACGCTCAACCTCATCCTCAAGGGTGACGTCTCGGGTGCCGTCGAGGCGCTCGAGGACTCGCTCCTCAAGATCGATGTGGGCGAGGACGTCCAGCTCCGGGTCATCCACCGCGGCGTCGGCGCGATCACCCAGAACGACGTCAACCTCGCGACGGTCGACAACGCGATCATCATCGGCTTCAACGTGAAGCCGGCGGAGCGCGTGGCCGAGCTTGCGGACCGCGAGGGCGTGGACATGCGCTTCTACTCGGTCATCTACGCCGCCATCGATGACATTGAGCTGGCCCTCAAGGGCATGCTCAAGCCGGAGTACGAGGAGGTCCAGCTCGGTACCGCCGAGGTGCGCGAGATCTTCCGCTCGTCCAAGTTCGGCAACATCGCCGGCTCGATCGTCCGCAGCGGCCTCATCCGCCGCAACGCGAAGGCCCGTGTGCTGCGCGACGGCGTGGTGATCGGCGACAAGCTGACCATCGAGTCGCTCAAGCGGTTCAAGGACGACGCGACCGAGGTCCGCGAGGGCTTCGAGTGCGGTATCGGCCTCGGCTCGTTCAACGACATCCAGCTCGAGGACGTCATCGAGACGTTCGAGATGCGGGAGAAGCCGCGCGTCTAGCTGTCCCCGAGGAAGGGGGTCCCGCCAGCGGGACCCCCTTTCCGTGTCCCTCCCACGCCCGGCCGCAGCGCTGCCGGGCAGACGATTCCCTCACACGATCCCTTCAGGAGTGATCCCATGGCCGATCCGGCACGCGCCGCGCGTCTCGCGCAGCGCATCAAGGTGGTGGTGGCGGAGGCGCTACGCAAGGCCGTCAAGGACGAGCGCGCCGAGGCCATCACCGTCACCGACGCACGCGTCACCAACGACCTCCAGCACGCGACCGTCTACTACACGGTCTTCGGCGACGCCGCGTCCCAGCAGGGCGCCCGCGACGTGCTCGAGGCCAAGAAGGGGGTCCTGCGCCGCGAGGTGGGGCGCAACCTCACCATCCGCCTCACGCCGACGCTCGAGTTCGTCGCCGACGAGGTCCCCGTCAACGCCTCGCACCTCGAGGACCTGCTCCGCCAGGCCAAGGAGCGCGACGCCGAGGTGGCCCGGCTCGCCGCTGGCGCCCAGCCCGCGGGCGACGCCGACCCGTACCGCAAGGAGCCGGGCGCCGAGGACGACGTCACCGACCGCGGCGAGTTCGACGACGTCGAGGACGAGACCGTGGACTGAGGTCCACCGCACGCCGACGCCGGCGGCGCCGCATCAAGGGGTGCGGCGCCGCCGGCGTCGGTGGTGCCGGGACTAGAGCGTGAGCGAGACGAGCGTGCCGCTCCCGAACACGTCCGTGGTCGCATAGAGCGTGCTGCCCCTGACCGTCACGTCCGCCGGCGAGGGCACCTCGAGGAAGATCTCCGCCGTCTGGCTTCCGGCCGGCACCCTGTAGATCGCGCCTCCGAAGAGGGCGGCGATGTAGAGGTTGCCGGATCCGTCGAAGACGATGCCGGTCGGCCCGGCGAGTCCGGTGACCCACTCCTGGACCTCGCCGGTGATGGGGTTGACGCGGAAGACAGCGCCTCTCGCGCCCGCGCTCGGATCCTCCGGTCCTCCGGGCAGCGTCGCGACGTAGAGCCATCCGTCGGGGCCGACGGCGACGTCCGTGGGGACGGGCTCGAAGCCGTAGGTCACGCCCACGCACGCGTCGAGCTCCACGAAGATGCCGAAGCCCTCGAGGGTGGCCTCGAGCGAACCGGCCAGCTCGGCTGTGATCGTCGTCGGAACCGCCGGCAGGACCGCAACAGAGCTGATCGCGCCGGTCGTGAGGTTCACCGCGAGCACGCGGTTGCCCCCGGCCTCGGCCATGTAGGCCGTGTTCCCGTGCACGGCGAGGCCGTAGGGATGCGAGTCGATCTGGCCCGTGTATGCCGGGGGGATGAAGGGGACGGGTGCGAGTGCCTCCTCGCATGCCGGAGCGGGCTCGGTCAGGCCGTAGTGGGTGACGGAGTCGGGGTTGTTGGCCACTTCGAAGGCGCCGAGTTGGTCGGTGATGATCCGCTGGTCTCCCTGGGGGTCGATGGCCACGAGCGAGCCGCGAAGGGCTGCTGGGTCGCCGCCGCCGGCCCCTTGGCTCTGCAGGATGTAGAGCGTCCCGCCCCGAGAGGCGGTTCAGGCAATGTCCCATTCCGGGGCGGCGTAGGCCACCGCCGCGGATCCGTCGGGGGCGCCCACCCAAGGCCCGCAGCTTAGACCGTGGCGCGGCGGGTGGCCACAGTTCGCCACAGCAGTGCCTACGATGGGGCCATGTCGTCCCCTGCCAGCCAGCCCGATGCCGCCCGCCACCTCGAGCGCGCCGTCGGGCTCGCCGTCGCGAACGTGGCCGACGGCGGCGGACCGTTCGGCGCCGTCGTCGTCATGCCGGACGGGCGGACGTTCGACGGCGTGAACCGCGTCACGCGGGACAACGACCCGACGGCGCACGCCGAGGTCGTCGCGATCCGGCGGGCGGCGGCGGAGACCGCCGACTTCGACCTCCACGGCGCCGTCCTCTACGCGAGCTGCGAGCCCTGCCCGCTGTGCCTGGCCGCGGCGCTGTGGGCCCGGGTCGGCGCGGTGCACTTCGCGGCGGACCGTCGCGACGCCGCGGCGGCGGGCTTCGACGACGCCGTCTTCTACGAGTACTTCGACGGCGCCGACCGCTCGCTCATGCCCGTCGCGCACGTCGACCTCGCGGGCAGCGGGCGCCCCTTCGAGGCCTGGGCGGCGTTCGCCGGGCGCATCGAGTACTGAACGCCTCCATATACTGGGAGGCGTGCTTTCTGGACTGGTGATCGTGGACAAGCCGCGCGGGTGGACGAGCCACGATGTGGTGGGGAAGGTCCGGCGCCTCGCGGGGACCCGCAAGGTGGGGCATGCGGGGACCCTGGATCCCATGGCCACGGGGGTCCTCGTGGTCGGCGTGAACAAGGCGACCCGGCTCCTGTCCTACATCGTGGGCACCGAGAAGACCTACACCGCGACCATCCGGCTCGGGCAGAGCACGGTGACGGACGACGCCGAGGGCGAGGTCCTCGAGGAGCGCATCGCCGCGGCGGTGACCGAGGACCAGATCCGCGCGGCCGCGGCCCGGCTCACGGGCCCGATCCAGCAGGTCCCGAGCAGCGTGAGCGCGATCAAGGTCGCGGGGGAGCGCTCGTACGCGCGGGTCCGTGCGGGCCACGACGTCGCCCTCGAGGCCCGGCCCGTCACGATCCACGCGTTCGACGTCCACGGCGTGCGCCGCGTCCGCGGCGGCCGGCTCCAGGACGTCGACGTGACCGTGCGCTGCTCGTCGGGCACGTACATCCGCGCCCTCGCCCGCGACATGGGCGCGGCCCTGGGCGTCGGCGGCCACCTCACGGCACTGCGCCGCACCCAGGTCGGGCCGTACGGCATCGCGCAGGCGCACACCCTCGAGCAGCTCGCCGAGGACTTCGCCCTCCTGCCCCTCGCCGACGCGGCCCGCTCGCTCCTGCCCGTGCGCGAGCTGAGCGAGGACGAGGCCGTCGAGCTCTCCTTCGGCCGCCGCATCCCCGCGAGCCGGGCGGGCGCCCACGCGGACACAGACACGATCACCGCAGCCTTTGCCCCGGACGGCTCCCTCGTCGCGCTGCTCAAGGACGCCGGCGCGCTCGCCAAGCCCGAGCTCGTCTTCGCCGCCCGCGGGGATGGCGCATGATCCCCGACCCATTCTTCCTCGTCGGCGCGGGCGTGTGCGTCCTGTCGCTCCTGATCTGCCTCGCCGCCGTGATCATGAAGCCCTACCCCGGCGACGCCGCGATCCTGTCCGTCGCCGCCGTCGAGCTCTTCCTCATCGCCTACGGCGTCGGCGCCGGGTTCCGCCAGGCCGGCGGCGAGGCCGTGCGCGGCGAGGCGTGGGAATTCTGGGGCTACCTCCTCACGGCCCTCCTCGTGCCCGTCGCGGCGTTCTGGTGGGCCGTGGCCGACAAGACCCGGTGGAGCAACGCCGTCCTCGCCGCGGTGCCGCTGACCATCTTCGTGATGCTGTTCCGCATGGAGCAGATCTGGGACGGAGCAACCCTGTGACACGCCAGTCATCCCCGAGCGCCCGCAGCGTGGGCCTCGGACGCATCATCGTGGCCGTCTACGGCATCTTCGCCGTGTCCTCGACGGCCCGGGCGGGCTACCAGATCGCGACGAAGTTCGCCGAGGCGCCCCTCGCGTACTCGCTGAGCGCGCTCGCCGCCGCCGTCTACATCGTCGCGACCGTCGCGATGGCCCGCCGGGGCGTCGCGAGCTGGTACGTGACGCTCTCCGCCGTGCTCCTCGAGCTCGTCGGCGTCGTGGCCATCGGCGCCGCGAGCGTCCTGGCCCCCGAGGCCTTCCCGCACGACACGGTGTGGAGCGGCTTCGGCCGCGGCTACGGCTACGTCCCGCTGGCCCTGCCGCTGCTCGGCCTCGTGTGGCTCTTCGTGAACCGCCCGCGCCGGGCCGTGACGCCGGGCCGCCGCCCACCCCACGGCCAGCCGGTAGGCTAGGTTTCCGATGCTCACGGCGACGAGGCGAGGACGATGGTTCTGATCTGGCACGGCCTGGACGAGGTTCCCGAGGACTTCGGGCCCGCTGCGGTCACCATCGGCAATTTCGACGGCGTGCACCGCGGCCACCAGCAGGTGCTCGGCGAGCTCAAGCGCGCCGCGGCCTCGGCCGGCAGCCGGACCGTGGCGGTCACGTTCGACCCGCACCCCGCGACCGTGCACCATCCGGACACGGCGCCGCACCTCATCATGGACCTGGAGGACCGGCTCGCGATCCTCGCGAGGTACGGCCTCGACGCGATCCTCGTGCTGCACTACACGCTCGAGTTCGCCCAGCAGACGGCGGAGGAGTTCGTCGGGAAGGTGTTCGTGGACGGGCTGCGGGCCAGCCACGTGGTCGTGGGCCACGACGTGCGCTTCGGCCGGGGCAACGCGGGGGACCTGTCCACCATGATGGAGCTCGGGCGCCGGTTCGGCTTCGAGGTCGTCGTCGTCAAGGAGTTCACCGAGCACGTGCCGCCGACCGGCTCCGCCGGCAGCCAACACGGCGGCGCGGACGACGGCGCGGAGCGGCGCGCGTCGTCGACGTGGGTCCGGGAGGCGCTCGAGGCGGGCGACGTGCACCTCGCAGCGGAGATCCTCGGCCGGCCTCACGCGATGCACGGCGAGGTCGTGCACGGCGCCTCGCGCGGGCGGGCCCTCGGCTTCCCGACGGCGAACCTCGAGCACGACGCGGCGGGGCACATCCCCGCGGACGGCATCTACGCGGGGTGGCTCGTCGACGAGGCCGGCACCCGCTGGCCCGCGGCGATCTCCGTGGGCTCGAACCCGACCTTCGCCGGCGTCGCTCGCCAAGTGGAGGCGCACGTGATCGACCGGCCCGACGAGTCGGTCGAGGACTTCGACCTGTACGGACAGAAGGTCGCCATCGAGTTCGTCGGGCGGCTGCGCGGCATGGTCGCCTACCGCGGGCCCGAGGCCCTCGTCGAGCAGATGAAGCTCGACGTCGAGCAGGCCCGCCGCGTGCTCGCCGGGACCAGCCAGCTCAGTTAGCCGCCGTTAGCCGCCGCGTTTCGACACAGCTAGGCACGAGCGGATAGAATCCTCGGTGGCCCTCGCTGCAGTCCGTGGCGGCCTGGGCCGCGCCGGCACCGGTCTCACCGGGTCTGCCGCCCTCGGGCGGCGGCATGTCGGCGTTCCCCGGGGACGCAGTGTCCAGCGGGCCGCACGGCACGACACGAGGAGCTTCCATGGCTTTGGATCCCGCCGTCAAGCAGGCAATCATCCAGGAGTACGCGACGAAGGAAGGCGACACCGGGTCCCCCGAGGTCCAGGTCGCCGTTCTGACCAAGCGCATCAAGGACCTGACTGAGCACATGAAGCAGCACAAGCACGACTTCCACACCCAGCGCGGCCTGCTCGCGCTCGTGGGTCGCCGCAAGCGCATGCTCGCGTACCTGCACGACACCGACATCGCCCGCTACCGTTCGCTCATCGAGCGTCTCGGCCTGCGCCGGTAGTCTTGGCAGCGGCCCGCGCTTTCAGTGCGCCCCGCGCACAGGGGGCACGGGCCGCTTCCCTTCCGGGACGGGCGCCCGCCCGTCCCAGCATGTACTGACCTACCCTTCGGAGGCACCGGCAGCCTGCGGTCCTCGGTAGTGGCCCCTCCGGGCGCCCGCACAGCGGATGCGCGAGAGGCCTCGATCGAAGACCGGGTTCCGGAAAGCCTCCCCTGAAACGGAAACGGAGGTGCTCTCCCATGGAGGGTCCCGAGATCCAGTTCTCTGAGGCCGTCATCGACAACGGCCGCTTCGGCCAGCGCGTGGTGCGCTTCGAGACCGGCCGCCTCGCCAAGCAGGCCGCTGGCGCCGCGATGGCCTACATCGACGACGACACCGCCCTGCTCTCCGCCACGACCGCGGGCAAGTCCCCGCGCGAGGGCTTCGACTTCTTCCCCCTCACGGTGGACGTCGAGGAGCGCATGTACGCCGCGGGCCGGATCCCCGGCTCGTTCTTCCGCCGCGAGGGCCGCCCCTCGACCGAGGCCATCCTCGCGTGCCGCCTCATGGACCGCCCGCTGCGCCCGGCCTTCGTCAAGGGCCTGCGCAACGAGGTCCAGGTCGTCGTGACCGTCCTCGCGATCAACCCTGACGAGCTCTACGACGTCGTCGCGATCAACGCTGCGTCCATGTCGACCCAGCTCGCGGGCCTGCCGTTCTCCGGCCCCATCGGCGGCGTCCGCGTGGCGCTCGTCCACGACGCCGAGGGCACCCAGTGGGTCGCGTTCCCGAAGCACTCGCAGCTCAAGGACGCGACGTTCGACATGGTCGTCGCCGGGCGCATCGCCGGGGACGACGTCGCGATCATGATGGTCGAGGCCGAGGCCACCGACAACTCCTGGAACCTCATCAAGGAGCAGGGTGCGACGGCTCCGACCGAGGAGATCGTCGCCGAGGGCCTCGAGGCCGCCAAGCCCTTCATCCGCGCCCTGTGCGAGGCCCAGCAGGACCTCGCGGACCGCGCCGCGAAGCCGACCGCCGAGTTCCCGGTCTTCCTGGACTACGAGGCCGACGCTTATGACGCCGTCGAGGCCGCCGCGGGCGCGAGGCTCGCCGAGGTCTTCCAGATCGCCGACAAGCAGGACCGCGAGGCCGCCGCCGACGAGCTCAAGGACGAGGTCCTCGCCCAGCTCGCCGGGCAGTTCGAGGGCCGCGAGAAGGAGCTCTCCGCAGCCTTCCGCTCGGTCACGAAGAAGGTCGTGCGCCAGCGCATCCTCAAGGACCAGGTCCGCATCGACGGCCGCGGCCTGACGGACATCCGCCAGCTCACCGCCGAGGTCGAGGTCCTTCCGCGCGTCCACGGCTCCGCGATCTTCGAACGCGGCGAGACCCAGATCATGGGCGTCACGACGCTCAACATGCTCAAGATGGAGCAGCAGATCGACTCGCTCTCCCCGGAGACGCACAAGCGGTACATGCACAACTACAACTTCCCGCCGTACTCGACGGGCGAGACGGGCCGCGTCGGCTCGCCGAAGCGCCGCGAGATCGGCCACGGCGCACTCGCCGAGCGCGCGCTCGTCCCGGTGCTGCCGTCCCGCGAGGAGTTCCCGTACGCGATCCGCCAGGTCTCCGAGGCCCTCGGCTCGAACGGCTCGACCTCGATGGGCTCCGTGTGCGCCTCGACCCTGTCGCTGCTCAACGCCGGTGTGCCGCTCAAGGCGCCCGTCGCGGGCATCGCGATGGGCCTCGTCTCCGATGAGGTTGACGGCCAGACCCGCTACGCGGCCCTGACCGACATCCTGGGCGCCGAGGACGCGTTCGGCGACATGGACTTCAAGGTCGCGGGCACGTCCGAGTTCGTCACGGCGATCCAGCTCGACACGAAGCTCGATGGCATCCCGGCCTCGGTCCTCGCCGCCGCGCTCAAGCAGGCCCGCGAGGCGCGCCTGCACATCCTCTCGGTCATCAACGCCGCGATCGAGGGCCCGGACGAGCTTTCCGAGTTCGCCCCGCGCATCATCGCGATCAAGATCCCCGTGGACAAGATCGGCGAGGTCATCGGGCCCAAGGGCAAGATGATCAACCAGATCCAGGAGGACACCGGCGCCGAGATCTCGATCGAGGACGACGGCACCGTGCTCATCGGCGCGACCGACGGCTCCTCGGCCGACGCCGCGCGCGCGGCGATCAACGCGATCGCCAACCCGCAGCTGCCCGAGGTGGGCGAGCGCTACCTCGGCACCGTTGTGAAGACGACGACCTTCGGCGCGTTCGTCTCCCTCACCCCGGGCAAGGACGGCCTCCTGCACATCTCCGAGCTGCGCAAGCTCGCGGGCGGCAAGCGAGTCGACAACGTCGAGGACGTGGTCTCCGTGGGCCAGAAGGTCCAGGTCGAGATCACGAAGATCGACGACCGCGGCAAGCTCTCCCTCTCTCCGGTCATCGCCGAGGCCGAGTCCGCTGACGAGGCTCCGGCGCAGGCCGAGGCGGAGCAGGCCGACGCCGAGCAGGCAAACGCCGCGGCTGCCGACGCCTGAGGCATGGCAACTGTCGAATTGCCGCTGACCGCTGGCCAGCTCGTGGACGGTGCCCCCGCATCGACCACGGTCTTCGGGCAGGAGGGCGGCGCCGTCGTGCGCCGCTCCGTCCTGCCCGGGGGCGTCCGCGTCCTGACGGAGGCGATGCCCGGCCAGCGGTCGGCGGCGATCGGCTTCTGGGTCGGCGTCGGCTCGCGTGACGAGGCCGAGGGCCAGCACGGCTCGACGCACTTCCTCGAGCATCTCCTGTTCAAGGGGACCCAGCGCCGGACGGCGCTCGAGATCGCCTCGGCGTTCGACGAGGTCGGCGGCGAGTCCAACGCGGCCACGGCCAAGGAGAGCACGTGCTACTACGCGCGCGTGCTCGACACGGACCTGCCGATGGCGATCGACGTGATCGCGGACATGATCACCTCGGCAGTGCTGGATGCCGGCGAGCTCGAGCAGGAGCGCGACGTGATCCTCGAGGAGATCGCGATGGACAGCGATGATCCGACGGACGTCGCCCACGAGCACTTCGTCGCCGCCGTCCTCGGCGAGCACCCGCTCGGCCGGCCGATCGGCGGCACCCCCGAGGCGATCCGCGCCGTCCCGCGCGATTCCGTGTGGGAGCACTACCGCCGCTACTACCGCCCCTCCGAGCTCGTCGTGACCGCGGCGGGGGGACTCGAGCACGACGCCGTGTGCCGGCTCGTCCTCGAGGCGCTCCAGGGCGCGGGCTGGCACCTCGAGGATGCCGTGCCCCCCGTGGCACGGCGCTCAACCGTGGCGGCCGAGATCACTGGCCGCCCCGGGCTGACCGTCGTGCGGCGCCAGGTGGAGCAGGCCAACGTCATCATGGGCTGCCCGTCGATCACCGCGACGGACCCGCGCCGATACGTCATGAGCGTGCTCAACGCGGTCCTCGGCGGCGGCATGTCCTCGCGCCTCTTCCAGGAGATCCGCGAGAAGCGCGGCCTCGTCTATTCGACGTACTCGTTCGCCTCGGCGTACGCGGACGCCGGGTACTTCGGCATCTATGGCGGGTGTTCGCCCGCGAAGGTCCCGCAGGTGCTTTCCCTCATGGAGACCGAGCTGACGAAGCTCGCCGAGGACGGCATCACCGAGGAGGAGCTGCGCAAGGCGGTCGGGCAGCTCTCGGGCGGGATCGTGCTCGCGCTCGAGGATACCGGCTCGCGCATGTCCCGCCTGGGCCGCGCCGAGCTCGTCTCAGGGGAGTTCCAGGACATCGAGGAGACCCTGTCCCGGATCGCCTCCGTCCGGGCGGAGGAGGTCCAGGAGCTCGCGCGGGTCCTCGCCACGTCCCCGCGCACGGTCACGGTCGTGGGCCCGTTCGAGGAGTCGGAGACGTTCGGCCTCGCCCTCTGATCTGACCCCGCATCGTTGAGAGCTGACCCCGCATCGACACCGTCGATGCGGGGTCAGGTGCTTTGTGAGCCGAATCTCGAAAATAGTCGGCTAGTTGAAAGTAGATTGTTGACAATCAACTGTTTGCGGCGCACACTGGAGGAAACCGAAGGGGTGAACATCATGAAGTCTCGAACACTTTGCGCACAACGGAAGATGGCCCAGCGGCACTCGCTGGAATCCGACTACGGCTTCCACGCTCCGAGCCCCCGCCCCTCCGGGGACGGCTGGATGTCTCTCCCGACCGAGGGAGGGGTCGCCATCGAGCGCGGCGCGGACCTGAACGTGAACCTCTCCGCGCTGGGACCCGGCGACGCCCCGTTCCTCGGCTGAGCCTCCTGGACACTCATAGCCCCCACATGCTGCCCCTGAAGGTGTGGCCGCCGGCGCAATGGCGCGCCGGGGCCCGCCGGGCACCATCCGCACAACCCACGAGCGGCCACTGCCGCCAAGTACAGGACAGGAACGGTGAGACATCATGGCTTCAACGAGCGAACTCCGCGTCGGTCAGACCGTCGAGTGGTACGACACGCCCCTCGGTGGCTGCGCGACGGGCAAAGTAGAGAACGTCTCCCACCATTCCGGCTGGGTGACGGTCCGCCTGAACGCGCTGTACGTCCTGGCCCCGTGGCAGGATTCCGGCGCCTCCGGCCGGACGCACCGGACCCACACGACGATGCGGGCGCACCAGCTCACGCCGCGCGACTAGTCAGGCCAGGATGTCCTTGGTCGTGAACCGGCCGTAGGCTAGCGCGGCGAAGAACGCCGCATAGCCGGCCTGGAGCAGGGCGTTCTGCCCGAGCGAGTCCCACGCGACCGGCTCACGCAGGAAGTCCGCGAGCCCGAGCCAGTGGTGCGTGAAGAGCCACGGGTGCAGCCACTCCAGCTGGTCGAGCGCGCCGAGGATCTGGGAGACGACGGCGAGGACCGCCGTCGCTGCCATCGCCCCGACCGGGACCCCCGTGAGCGTCGAGGCGAACAGCCCGATCGCGGCGAGCCCCAGGAGCGAGACGGCAGAGTACCCCGCCATGAGCAGGAGGCGCCCGAAGGCCTCGCCCGGGCCGATCACCGCGCCGGACAGGAGCGTCGCCTGCCCGAGAGGGAACAGGACAAGGCCCGTCGCCGTGCCGCCGAGCACGACGGCGAGCGGCGCCGCGACGCAGAAGAGCGCGGTGGATGCGTACTTGACCGCGAGCAGCCGCACCCGCCCGGCGGGGGCGACGAGCAGGTAGCGCAGGGTTCCGAGGCTCGCCTCCCCGGCGATGGTGTCCCCTGAGACGACGCTCACGGTGAGCGGCAGGAACAGGGGCGTGCAGACCACGAGGGCGACGACGCCCACGAACAGGCCGTTCTCCGTGACCTGGTTCAGGAATGCCGGGCCGCGCCCGCTCGGCGGCCGGCCCGAGAACCTCACCGCGAGCCCGATCAGGACGGGGACGGCGGCGAGGGCGCCGAACATCGCCCACGTCCGCCAGCGCCGGAACAGGATGCCGAGCTCCGAGCCCAGCAGCCGCAGCGTCGCGGGGCCCGCCGGCCGGGGCTCCGCCCCCGCCTCAGCCCGCGACATCGAAGCCCTCTCCCGTGAGCTCGACGAACCGCTCCTCGAGGCTTCCCGCCCCGGCGGAGAACCCCCGGACCCGCACCCCCGCCGCGACGAGCGCCGCGACCACCGCCTCAGGCGGGGGCACGCCGTCGTGCGCGGGACGGTCCGCGCCGCCGCCATCCAGGGCATGGGCGGCCACGCCCGCCACGATTCCGGGGCCCGCGGGCTCGGGCTCGACGCCGAAGCGGCGCAGCACCTCGGCCGCCTCAGCGGCGTCCGGCGTGCGCACCTCGAACCGGAACCGCGCGCCCTCGCGCAGCGCCCCGAGCTCGGCCTGCGCGACGAGGCGACCAGCCCGCAGCACGGCCGCGTGCGAGCAGATCTGCTCGACCTCGGCGAGAAGGTGGCTCGAGACGAAGACCGTGGTCCCGTCGTCCGCGAGCGAGCGGATGAGCGCCCGCACCTCGCGCGTGCCCTGCGGGTCGAGGCCGTTTGTCGGCTCGTCGAGCACGAGCAGCTCGCGGGGCAGCAGGATCGCCGCCGCGAGCCCGAGCCGCTGTTTCATGCCGAGGGAGTAGGCGTGGACGCGCTTGCGCGCCGCGTGGCTCAGGCCGACCCGCTCAAGGGCGGCAGCGACCCGCGCGGCGCGCGTGCGCGGGGGCGCGAGCGGGTCCGCGGTGTCGAGCCGCTCGAGGTTCGCCCGGCCGCTCAGGAACGGGTAGAAGGCGGGTCCCTCGACGAGCGCGCCGACGCGGGGCAGGACGCGCCGCAGCGCGTCCGGTATGGGCTCGCCGAGCACCTCGGCGCGCCCGGCGCTCGGGGAGACGAGCCCGAGGAGCATGCGGATCGTCGTCGTCTTGCCCGAGCCGTTCGGGCCGAGGAAGCCGAACACCGCCCCGCGCGGGACCTCGAGGTCCAGGCCCGCGACGGCCGTGTGCGCGCCGAAGCGCTTGGTCAGCGCGTCCGTGCGGATGGCCGCGCCGCCCCCTGAGCCGCCCCCCGGACCGCTCACCGGGCGGCCGCCGCCTCGAGCGCCGAGGCCGGCACGGCCCCGACGAGGACGCGGCCGTCGTCGGCCAGCAAGATGTTCACGAGGGACGAGGAGAGCAGCCGCCCGCGCGCCGCGGGCACCGCAAGCTGCTGCACGAGCGGGGACGCGAGGACGTCCGGCGGCACCCTGTCCGCGGGGATGACGGCGATCGCGTCCCAGCCGGGGGCGTGGCCGACGTCCGGCGTCGGATGGTCGCCGGGCGACGTGCCGGCGTGCGGCGGGACGGCGTCCGCGGGGATCTGCTTCTCGGTCACGGTCGCTCCGGGCGGCGGCACGAGGGTGAACAGCGCCGGGTCGGGGGCGCCGAAGGACAGGGACGTGAACCCGGCGTGGAAAGCCGCCACGGCCTGGCCCTTCGCATAGACGTCGACGGCGAGCGGCATTCCGCTGGCGGCGTCCACGGCGATCTGGACCCGGTCGACCAGCGTCCCGGCGGTCCGGGGCGTCAGGACCAGCGCGTACGCGCTGCGCCCGGCCACGACGACGGGCGCGCCGAGCGTGACCTCGGTGCTCGGGTCGGCCGCGGCGAGGAGCCGGCGGGCGAGGTCGTCGGGCGAGGCCGTGGGCGCGGCCGGAGCCGTCGCGCCGGGGGAGCCGTGGGAAAGCGTCCGGTCTGGGAGCACGGCGTGCATGACGGCGTTGGCCTTGGAGTCGTAGGTCCACACGTCCCGGCCGTTGCGGACGAGGTCACGCTCGGCGAGCTGGTCGATGACCTGGACGCGCACGTGCTCCGGCCCGTCGGCGTACACGCGGGCGGTGTGCGGGACCGTGAGCAGCTCGAGGACGGCGGCCTCCGGCCCGGTGGCCGGGCCGCCCGAGCCGGGCCCGAGGGTCTGGGCGGGGATGGCCGGGAGGCCGAGGTCGGTCCGCTGCTCGAGCGTGCCGGAGAACTGCCGCGCGTCAGTCCTCGTGGCGTTGCCCGCGACGAGGGCGAGCACCTGCTCGGGCGTGGCCGGAGGGGGCGGTGCCACCACCGCGGAGGCTCCGCCCGCGAGCAGGCCCACCGCTATCGCGGCGGGCACGGCCGCCGCGGGGATCCACCGACGCCAGCCGCGCATGGCAAGCCACCTCCCGAACGCTGTGCTTCCACGCTACGCCTGTGGCGGGATCCTGTCCCCGGGAGTTTCCTGTGAGGCTAGCCGCCCGCGAAGGGCGGCAGCACGTCGAGCACGTCCCCGTCGGCGAGGGCCCGAGTGCGGTCCTTCGCGGCCACCTCGTTGACGAGGAACGAGCAGCGCCGCAGCACGTCGGCGAGCGGGGGCGCGCCCCTGTTCTCTGCCCGGTGGGCGCTGCGGTCGACGGCGAGCGCGGCCTCGAGCGCCTCGGCGAGGGTCGCGCCGTCGGCCGCCTCGAGCGGCTCCTCGGCCACGCCGGCCGCGGCCTGGGCCGCGGCGTAGTACCGCACGGTGATCTGCATGTCGCTCCCTAGCCGCCGATCGCGCTCATCGACCGGTCCGGCTGCACGAAGTCCTGGGCCCCGAGGCCCGTGTGGTCCATGCCGTGGGCCTTGGGCTTGAGCCACATCGCGTCCTGCCACAGCGACGCGACGGCCTCGTCGCCGGCGTCGGAGCGCAGGAAGGGGCGGAGGTCCACCTCGTCGTGCGAGAAGAGGCAGCTCATGACCTTGCCCTCGGCCGTGATCCGGGTGCGCTTGCAGTCCGCGCAGAACGGCTCGGTGACCGACGCGATGATGCCCACGATGCCCAGCGGCACCTCGTCGGCAGGGCCGCCGTCGGCCGGCCCGGCGAGCGGGCGCACCTCGAAGCGCTCGGCGGGCGCGCCGTCGCGCGCGCGGGGGTCCGGGGCGAGGCTGAAGCGGCGGCCGAGGATCCCGCGGACCTCGGCCGCGGTGATCATGCCGTCGCGCGTCCAGCCGTGGTCGGCGTCGAGCGGCATCTGCTCGATGAAGCGCAGCTCGTAGCCGCGCTCGAGGCACCACGCGAGCAGCTCGGGGGCGTCGGTGTCGTTGATCCCCCGCATGAGCACCGCGTTGATCTTGATCGGGCCCAGGCCCGCGGCGTCGGCGGCCTCGATGCCAGCCAGGACGCGATCGAAGAACGGCCGCCGCGTGAGCTGTGCGAAGGTCTCCGGGTGCAGGGTGTCGAGGGAGATGTTGATCCGGGTCAGTCCCGCGGCCGCCAGGGCCGCGGCCTTGGCGTCGAGGCCCACGCCGTTGGTCGTGAGCGCGATCGGCAGGTCGGGGTGGGCCGCGCGCAGCGCGGCGATGATCTCGACGAGATCGGCCCGCACGAGCGGCTCCCCGCCCGTGAGGCGCAGCTCGCGCACGCCGAGCCGGTCGACGCCGATGCCCACGAGCCGCACGATCTCCTCGGCAGTCAGCACGGCGTCCTTGGCGAGCCAGGGGAGGCCCTCTGCGGGCATGCAGTAGGAGCAGCGCAGGTTGCACTTGTCCGTCAGGGACAGGCGCATGTCCGTGGCGACGCGGCCGTAGCGGTCGGCGAGGCCGGAGAGCTGGGGGCGGTCGACGGTGGGTCCCGCAGCGGGCGCCCCGGCGGCCCGCGCGGCCCCGCCGCGCACTGCCGGGATGCCGAGCTGAACTGTCATATATCTAAGGTACGACAGAGACCCGGCCCGTGGTCTGCCCCCGTCCACATTCCGGCGGCCGGTCCGCGCGAACGGTGTCGGACGCCGAGCCTATGCTGGAGGCATGGCAGCCAGCCATCCCAGCAGTGGTCCGGGCAGTGCCCCGCGCGCCGGCCCGCACGCGGCCACGCCACGGACCCAGGGAACTCCGGCCCGCCCGGGCGCGTGGGCCGCGCTCACGGGGCTCGTCGCGGCCTTCGCGGGCGTCCTCGCGGGCGAGCTCGTCGCGGCCTTCGCGAGCCCCTCGCTGAGCCCGGTCACCGCTGTCGGGGGCGCCGTCGTCGACTTCGCCCCGCCTGCCGCGAAGGACTGGGCCGTCGCCGTCTTCGGCACGGGGGACAAGGCCTTCCTCGTCGCCTCCATCGGCATCCTCCTCGCCCTCCTGGGCGCCGCGGCTGGAGTGGCGGAGCTGCGCCGGCCGGGAGTCGGCGTCGCCCTCGCCGGGGCCATCGGAGCCGTCGGTCTCGCGGCCGTGGCGACGCGCGCCCTGGCGACCCCGGGAGCATGGGCCTGCGCCCTCGCCGCCGGCGCGGTCGCGATGGCCCTCGTGCGCTGGCTCGTCGGCAGGCTCCGCCGCGAGGCCCAGGCGGGCCCGCCGGCATCCGGCCCACCCGTCCGGGGCGCCCTTCCCCGGCGCGGCTTCCTGCGGGCGCTGACCGGCACGGCCGCCGCGGTCGCGCTGGGAGGCGCCGTGGCGGCGGTCGTCCGCGCCGCCGCCGTCCGTGCGACCGCGGCGCGCGACGCCCTCCGTCTCCCCGCCCCCGCGGGGCCGGCCGAGGCCGTCCCGGCCGGGGCGGACCTCGGCGTTCCCGGTGTCGCGCCGCTCGTGACGCCGAACCCGGACTTCTACCGGATCGACACGGCGCTCGTCGTCCCCTCGGTGGAGCCCGCCGGGTGGACCCTCACGGTCACGGGGCTCGTCGAGCGGCCGCTCACGCTCACGTGGGACGAGCTGCTCGCCCAGCCCCTCGTGGCACGCCACGTGACCCTCGCGTGCGTGTCGAACCCCGTGGGCGGTGACCTCGTGGGCAACGCCCTGTGGCTCGGCTGGCCCGTGCGCGAACTCCTCGCCCGCGCGGGGCCCCTGCCCGGCGCGGACATGGTGCTCTCGCGCAGCGTCGACGGGTTCACGGCCAGCACCCCGCTCGAGGCGCTCACCGACCCGGGCCGCGACGCGCTGCTCGCCGTGGGCATGAACGGCGAGCCGCTCCCGCCCGAGCATGGCTTCCCCGCCCGCCTCGTCGTCCCGGGCCTCTATGGCTTCGTGTCCGCGACGAAGTGGGTCTCAGAGCTCAAGGTCACGACCTTCGCCGAGGACCTCGCCTACTGGAGCACGCGCGGGTGGAGCGAGCGCGGCCCGATCAAGACCGCCTCCCGCATCGACACGCCCCGGCAGGGCGCGCGCGTCGCCGCCGGCACCGTCGCCGTCGGCGGCGTCGCGTGGGCGCAGCACCGCGGCATCACGGCCGTCGAGCTCAGGGTGGACGACGGCGCGTGGCAGCCCGCGCGGCTCGGCGCCGGGATCTCGACCGACACGTGGTACCAATGGGCCTCGGAGGTCAAGCTCGATCCGGGAACCCATCGGATCACGGTCCGGGCCGCCGACGAGACGGGGGCCTTCCAGACCGACCGGACGGCCCCGCCCGCGCCCGACGGCGCGACAGGGCATCACACGATCACGATCGAGGCCACATGAGTCCACAGCCCCACCGGGGAGAGCACCGCCGGGAGCACCGCGGCGCCCATGCGCACCGGAGCGTCCAGGAGCACCGGGCCCGGATCGCCCACCTGCTCGGGCCGCTCGCGCAGCGTGCGCCCGAGCAGTGGCCGCTGCACGAGGCCCTCGGCGCCGCGCTCGGCGAGGACCTCGCCGCGCCCGTGAGCCTGCCGCCGTTCGACAACTCCCAGATGGACGGCTTCGCCGTGCGTTCGGCGGACTTCGGGGGCGCCGCCGACGGCGAGCGTCGCTTCACGGTCGCAGCCCCGATCGCCGCGGGGGCCGTTCCGGCGCCGCTCGGCGCGGGCCTGGCCGCCCCGATCATGACCGGGGCGATGCTGCCCGAGGGGGCCGACGCCGTCGTGCCCGTCGAGCGGGCCGTGCCCTCCCGCTTCCCGGAGGAGGGCGGGACGGTCGCCCTCCCGCACGTGTCCCCGGGGGCCTTCGTGCGGCGCGCCGGGAGCGACGTGTCCGCGGGCGCGATCGTGCTCCCCGCCGGCACCCGCATGGGCCCGGCCCAGATCGGGCTCGCCGCGGGCCTCGGGCTCTCCCGGGTCCCCGTCCGCGTGCCCCTGCGCGTCGCGATCGTCAGCACGGGGGCGGAGCTCGCCCCGCCCGGCGGGCGGCTCGAACCGGGCCAGATCCACGACGCGAACGGGCCGCTGCTCTGGGCCGCCCTGGCCGAGGCGGGGATGCAGGCGAGCTCGGCCGTCGTGCGCAGCGACGACCCGGCCGAGCTCCTGGCCGAGCTCACGGACCTTGCCGAGGCGGAGGCCGGCAGGCGCCCCGATGTGGTCATCACGACCGGCGGCGTCTCTCAGGGCGCCTTCGAGGCGACCAAGCTCGCGCTCGCGGGGCACGACGTCGAGTTCTCCCACCTCGCGATGCAGCCCGGCGGGCCGCAGGGCCTCGGGACGTTCCGTGGCCTTCCGGTCATCGCCTTCCCGGGCAACCCCGTGAGCTGCTGGATCTCGTGGGAGGTGCTCGTCCGGCCGGTCCTCGCCGAGCTCTTCGGCGCGCCCCAGGCCCGGCGCCGCCTCCGGGTGCCGCTCGCCGGGCCGCTCGAGTCCCCGGCCGGGAAGCTCCAGGTGCGGCGGGCGCGGCTGCGCCCGGACGCGACGGCCGAGCTCGTCGGCGGGCCGGGCTCGCACCTGCTCGGCGCGCTCGCGGCCTCGGACGCCCTCGTCATGGTCCCCGAGGATGTCACGGAGCTGCCCGCCGGGGCCGACGTGGAAGTATGGCTGACGTGAACGACCCCGTTACCCCCGCCCCCGCGGATGCCACCCCGGCGGACAGCGCCCCCCGCCTCACCCACGTGCGCGCCGACGGCAGCGCCCACATGGTCGACGTCGCGGACAAGGCCGTGACCAGCCGCGAGGCGACCGCGCAGGCCGTCCTCGCGACGCGGCCCGACGTCGTCGCGCTCCTTTCAGAGGGCGGCCTGCCCAAGGGCGACGCGCTCGCCGTCGCCCGCGTCGCCGGGATCATGGCGGCCAAGAGGACGCCGGACCTCATCCCGCTGTGCCACCCGCTGCCGATCTCCAAGGTGACCGTCGACTTCGAACTCGCCGAGGACGCGGTGCGCGTGCTCGCCACGGTCAAGACGCGCGGCGTGACGGGGGTCGAGATGGAGGCCCTCACGGCCGCGAGCGTCGCGGCGCTCGGCGTCTACGACATGGTCAAGGCCGTCGACCGGCACGCCGTCATCACGGACATCAAGGTGCTGGCCAAGAGCGGCGGGAAGAGCGGGGACTGGAGGCTCGAAGGGCCAGGGCGCAGCGGGCAGGGGGAGGGACAGTGAACGAGCACGAGAACGCCGGCCACCAGCACGCCGGCCACCAGCACAGTGGCCACGAGCACGGTGGCCACGAGCACGCCCGGGACGCCGGGGAAGGCCGGCGCGCCGGGATCGTCATCGCCTCGACCCGGGCCGCGACCGGCGTGTACGAGGACCAGACAGGGCCGGTCATCGCCGACTGGCTCGCCGAGCACGGCTTCGAGATCATCCCCACGGCCGTCGTGCCGGACGGGCCGTCGGTCGGTGCGGCCCTCCGCGCCCTCCTGGCGATGGGCCCCGCGGTGATTATCACGAGCGGCGGGACGGGCCTGAGCCCGGACGACACGACGCCCGAGGAGACCCTGCCGCTCCTGGACCGCGAGGTCCCCGGCGTCATCGAAGCCATCCGCCGCGTGGGCAGCCACAAGGCGCGCACCTCGGTCCTGACGCGCGGCCACGCCGGCGCGGCGGGACGGACGTTCATCGTGAACCTCCCCGGCTCGCCCGCTGGCGTCATGGACGGCCTCGGGGTCCTCGACCCGATCCTCGGGCACGTCTGCGACCAACTGGAGGGAACCCATGGCCACTGAACCAAACACCAGCGGCGCAGAGGGCACTGCGCCCCTCGGGGGCACCGGGCCGGCCGAGGGCGTCGGGCCTGACGGCACCGCGCCCGACGCCGCTGTCGTCATCGTCCGCGCCGACGTGACGCTCGAGCCGCTCGACGAACGCGCCGCCCGGGCGGCCGTCGACGCGCCCGACGCCGGCGCCGTCGTCCTCTTCTCCGGCGTGGTCCGCGACCACGACGAGGGCCGCGGCGTCGACCGCCTCTCCTACACCGCGCACCCGAGCGCCGGGGCGACCCTGCGCGGCGTCGTCGACGCCGTCATCGGCGAGCACCGCGCCGCGTTCGGCGACTCCGAGCGGGCCATGCGCGTGTGGATCGCCCACCGGATCGGGGAGCTCAAGGTGGGCGACGCCGCGTTCGTCTGCGCCGTCTCCTCCGCCCATCGCGGCGAGGCCTTCCGGCTCTGCTCGGACCTGGTCGACCGGGTCAAGGCCGAGGTGCCGATCTGGAAGGAGCAGTTCTTCGACGACGGCGGCTCCGAGTGGGTGGCAGCGCTCGGCTGAGGGCCGGCCCTCGGGCCGGGTCGCGGTGCAGCCGCGATTCTGCTCGGATCCAGCGCCGCCGGTAGGCTGGGGCGCATGGCAGAACGACTTCCGGTGGCAGTGCTGGGCGCGAACGGGCGCATGGGATCCGAGGCCGTCAAGGCCGTCACAGCGGCGCCGGACATGGAGCTTGTCGCGGCGCTCGGCCGCGGCGATTCCCTCCAGACGGTGCTCGAGGCCGGGGCCCGTGCCGTCGTCGACCTCACCGTCCCCGACTCGACCGAGGCGAACGTCCGTTTCGCCGTCGAGAACGGCCTGCACGCCGTGGTCGGCACGACCGGCTGGACCGCCGAGCGGCTCGCGGCCCTCGAGGCCCTCCTCGCCGAGCGCACCGGCACGGGCGTGCTCATCGCCCCCAACTTCGCGCTCGGGGCCGTGCTCGCCTCGGCCTTCGCCGCGAAGGCGTCGCAGTACTTCGAGTCGGTCGAGATCGTGGAGCTTCACCACCCCCAGAAGGTCGACGCCCCCTCCGGCACCGCTGTGCGCACCGCCCAGCTCATCGGCGCCGCCCGCGCCGCGGCCGGCGTCGCGCCCTCGCCCGACGCGACCGAGACCCAGCTCGACGGCGCCCGCGGCGCCGTCGTCGACGGCGTGCACGTGCACGCGGTGCGGCTGCGGGGCCTCGTCGCGCACCAGGAGGTGCTGCTCGGCGGCCCCGGCGAGCAGCTGACCATCCGCCACGACTCGTTCGACCGCGCCTCCTTCATGCCCGGCATCCTCCTTGGCCTGCGCAAGGTCGCCGACCACCCCGGCCTCACGGTGGGCCTCGACGGCTATCTGGACCTGGGCCTGTGAGCCCCGTCGGCTGGCTCAAGGCCAACCGCACCAAGATCTGGGTCGGCCTCGTGGCCGCCCTGCTCGTCTTCTACCTCGTCGTCACGTTCGACCGGGCGCGGCTGCTGCTCTCTGACCCCGAGCCGGTCGCCAAGTCCATCGGCGCCGCCTACCTGCTCCTGCCAGTCGTCGGCGGGTGGGCGCTCGTGCGCGAGCTCATGTTCGGCGCGCGGCTCGAGCGGCTCGGGCGCCAGCTCGGCGAGGAGGGCGGGCTCCCAGAGGACACCCTGCCCCGGACCCCGGGCGGGCGGATCGTGCGGGAGGCCGCCGACGCCGAGTTCGGCAGGTACCGCGCCGAGGCCGAGGCCGCCCCCGACGACTGGCGCGCGTGGTACCGGCTCGGTCTGGCCTACGACGCGGCAGGGGACCGGAAGCAGGCACGCGGAGCCATGCGGCGTGCCATCGGGCTCCACCGAGGGCAGTAGTCCCGGCGGGGCCGGCGCGAATCCAACGGCCATGTCGTGGAGGAAGTCCAGAGGGCTTGCCGTCCGGGCCCGAATGTCGGGCCGCGGATGGCTCCGGCTCAGCCGGGCTGCCCCGAGGACGCCCCCGGTCGGGCCGGTCCCCGCGCCGCCGACCTCAGCGCGCCGAGCCGGACCGCGCCGTGGGCGAGCGCCTCGAGCGGGCCTCGCCAGCCGTTCGCCCGGACGAACAGCCCGATCGCGAGCGCCGCGACAAGATGCACCGTGAGCAGCATCTCGGGCGTGAGCCCGGGCGTGCCGCCGCCGTGGCTCCAGTCGAGGGCCCACACGTGCGCGGTATACAGCGTCAGGGTCATCGCCCCCGCGCCCGCAAGCGGCGCGAGCAGGCCCGTGCGGGCGATGAACCGTACGCGCGCGACGAGCAGGCACGCGCCGATCACCGCCGCGGATGTCCCCGACGAGTGGATGAGGTCCAGCGGGGTCCCCGAGTGCGGGGCCGCCGTCGCGAGCCACCACACCGTCCCGACCTGGTCGACGCCGGTGAGGTTCGCCTCGAGCATGGCCCGCAGCGGCCAGATGCGTGCCTGCTCGGTGGCCAGGAGCGCGTTGATGCCCCCGAGCGGGACGAGCAGCGCCCACGCCGCGGCCTTGGCCGCGGCGGCGGCCGCCGCGCCGCCGACGAGGAGCCAGACCTGGGTCGCCGCGCGGGCCAGCTGGGCCCGGCCGATCCACAGGCCCACGAGCAGGTAGCCGAACCACGCCAGGACCGGGTAGAACCCCGTCACGGCCAGGTCGGCGAGGAGGGTCAGGGGCGTGAGGAGGTCCTCCCACACGGGATTGTGGCCCAGCCGCAGGGGCGGCTGGGCCCCGAGCAGGGCGGGGCGCAGCAGGAACACCACGATGGGGGAGAGCAGGAGCCAGGCGACCGCGAGCAGGCCCAGGGCCTTGCGGCCGAGCCCCACCACGGCGAGGGCGCAGAGGAAGAGCGCCGCGTAGTGGACGAGGATGACGGCGACGTTGACCTCGACGAGGCCGAGGGTCAGGCCGACGGCGGCGATCACCGCGGCGCGCAGGCCCAGGCCGAGCCGGTTGCGGGCGGCGGGGACGCGCCCGAGGGTGAGCGAGACACCGGCGAGGACCGCGAACAGGGCCGCGGCGCGCCCCGAGAAGACGGTGCCGACCCACGTCGCGGACCATTCGCCCGTGCCGCTGGCGCGCTCGAGGATCGGCATGACGTGCGTGGCCATCATGGCCAGCAGGGCGGCGCCGCGGGCGAGGTCGACGCCCTCGAGCCGGCCGCCATGCCTGCCCGGCGCGCCCGCGCCAGCCCGTCTCCGTGTCCCCTGCACGCCCATGGGCCACATGCTCTCATGCCGGGCTGGGGGAGGGCTGGGCGGTTCCGACCCGCCCCTGGCGCGGGCGCCCGGCCCGAGCGCCCGGCCCGGCCGTCCCGTGTCCTAGGATGGGCCGTATGTCCGCCGAGCTGACCGTGGCCGCAGTGCAGTCCGTCCCCCGTCCCGGAGGGATCGCCGCGAACATCACGGAGCATGTGCATCTGCTCGAGGACGCCCACGGGCACGGGACCCGGCTCGCGGTCTTCCCCGAGCTCTCGCTGACCGGCTACGACCTCGGCCTCCTGGCGGACGAGTCGAACTGGCTCACGAGCCCCTCCGCCCAGCTGGCGGACCTCCAGGCGGCGTGCGAGGGGATGGGGATCATCGCCGTCGTCGGCGCCGCCGTGCGGGAGCCCGACGGGACGCCGCGCCTCGCCTCCGTCATGGTCCGCCCCGGCACGGCACCGCTCATCGCGGGGAAGATGCACCTCCACGGCCCCGAGCTCGAGCTGTTCGAGCCGGCCGAGCAGGCGACCCTGGTCGACGTCGACGGCTGGAACGTGGCCCTCGCGGTGTGCTTCGACGTCGCCCAGCCGAGCCACGCGGCCGAGGCGGCCGCCGCGGGTGCCGACCTGTACGCCGCCTCCGCGGTCTACGTGCGCGGCGAGGAGCGCCGCCTCGACCTGCACTTCGGCGCGCGGGCCATGGACAGTCGCTTCTTCGCCGTCCTCGCCAACGCCGGGGGCGAGAGCACCCTGGGCCCCTCGTGCGGCAACAGCGGCCTCTGGGGGCCGGACGGCCACCGCATCGCGCACGCGTCGGGGAGCGGCTCGGAGGTGGTTGCGGCGCTCCTGTTCCGCTCGTCGCTCGAACGCTGGCGGCGCGGGGTGTGACCTCGCCCACCCGGGCTGGCCCGGGCCCGCCCACGGGCCGGGCGGAGGCCCTGCGCCGTTGCCCAAAGCGTGCGGCGACAGGGTAACGTACTTGGCATGGCTGACTCCGATATCCGCACGCGCACTTTCGGCACTCTCCTGACCGCGATGGTCACCCCGTTCACGAAGGACGGCGAGGTCGACTATGACGCGGCGGGCAAGCTGGCGGCGAAGCTGGTGGACGAGGGATGCGACGGCCTCGTGGTCACGGGCACCACGGGCGAGACCTCCACCCTCACCGACGAGGAGAACCTCGGCATGTTCACGGCGGTCCTCGAGGCAGTCGGCGGCCGGGCCAAGGTCATCGCCGGAACCGGCACGAACGACACGCGCCACTCGATCAGCCTCTCCCGCCGCGCCGCGGAGCTCGGCGTCGACGGGCTCCTCATCGTCACCCCGTACTACAACAAGCCCAGCCAGGCCGGCGTCCAGGCCCACTTCGAGGCCGTCGCCTCGGCGACCGACCTCCCGGTCATGCTCTACGACATCCCCGGCCGCTCCGGAATCCCGATCGCGACCGAGACCATGCTCCGCCTCGCCGAGCACCCGAACATCCTCGGCCTCAAGGACGCCAAGGCGGACTTCGGCGCCGTCACGCAGGTCCTCGCCAAGACGGACCTCGCCGTGTACTCGGGCGACGACGGGCTCACGCTGCCGTGGATGGCCGCGGGCGCGCTCGGCGTCGTCTCCGTCACGGCCCACGTTGCCACGGCGCAGTTCCGCCAGCTCGTCGACGCGTGCCTCGCGGGCGACTTCGCGACGGCGCGCAAGATCCACTTCGAGCTTGATCCGGTCATCCGCGGTGTCATGACCCGCGTGCAGGGCGCCGTGGCGTCCAAGCAGATCCTCACATGGCAGGGAGTCCTGCCCAACTCCGTGGTCCGGCTGCCCCTCGTGGAGCCCGGCGAGGCGGAGCTCGCCCTCATCCGAGCCGATCTGGCTGAAGCCGGAATGGACTTCGCCTAGGAAGTAGTAGCAATGACCCAACGTGCCCTGCCCGTCCTCACCGCCCCGCCCCGGCTCCCGTCCGGAACCCTGCGGGTCGTCCCGCTCGGCGGGCTGGGTGAGGTCGGGCGGAACATGGCCGTGTTCGAGATTGGGGGCAAGCTCCTCATCGTCGACTGCGGCGTGCTGTTCCCCGAGGAGACGCAGCCCGGCGTCGACCTGATCCTGCCGGACTTCTCGTACATCGAGGACCGCATGGCGGACATCGTCGCCGTCGTCCTGACCCACGGCCACGAGGACCACATCGGTGCGGTCCCGTACCTCCTGCGCCACCGCCGGGACATCCCGCTCGTCGGCTCCCAGCTCACGCTCGCGCTCGTCGAGGCCAAGCTCGCCGAGCACCGCATCACGCCCGTCCTGCGGGTCGTGGAGGAGGGCCAGGTCCTGGACCTCGGCCCCTTCCAGACCGAGTTCGTCGCCGTCAACCACTCCATCCCGGACGCCCTCGCGGTGTTCATCCGCACGGCCGGCGGCAGCGTGCTGCACACGGGCGACTTCAAGATGGACCAGCTGCCCCTCGACGGCCGCATCACCGACCTGCGGCACTTCGCCCGGCTCGGCGAGGAGGGCGTCGACCTCTTCATGGCGGACTCGACCAACGCCGACATCCCCGGCTTCACGACGGCGGAGAAGGAGATCGGCCCGACTCTGGACCGGCTCTTCGGGCAGGCGCGCAAGCGCGTCATCGTGGCCTCGTTCTCCTCGCACGTGCACCGCGTGCAGCAGGTGCTCGACGCCGCCCACCACCACGGCCGGAAGGTCGCCTTCGTGGGCCGCTCGATGGTGCGGAACATGGCCATCGCCGCGAAGCTCGGCTACCTCGACGTCCCCCCGGGGATCCTCGTCGACATCAAGAACATCGACGACATCCCCGACCACCGCCTCGTGCTCATGTCGACGGGATCGCAGGGCGAGCCGATGGCCGCGCTCTCGCGCATGGCCAACGGCGACCACCGCGTCCAGGTCAACGCCGGGGACATGGTGATCCTCGCGTCCTCGCTCATCCCGGGCAACGAGAACGCCGTCTTCCGCGTCATCAACGGCCTGCTCAAGCTCGGCGCGAACGTCGTGCACAAGGGCACCGCGAAGGTGCACGTCTCCGGCCACGCAGCGGCCGGCGAGCTCCTGTACTGCTACAACATCATCGAGCCGCTCAACGCGATGCCCGTGCATGGCGAGACCCGCCACCTCATCGCGAACGGCAACCTCGCGCTCGAGACCGGCATGGAGCCCGAGAGCGTCATCCTCGCCGACAACGGCACGGTCGTGGACCTCGCCGGTGGCGTCGCGAAGATCGTCGGCCAGGTCGAGGTCGGGTTCGTCTACGTCGACGGCTCCAGCGTCGGGGAGATCACGGACGCGGACCTCAAGGACCGCCGCATCCTCGGCGACGAGGGCTTCATCTCCGTCATCACGGTGGTGAACCGCTCGACTGGCAAGGTGGTCTCGGGCCCCGAGATCCACGCGCGCGGCGTGGCCGAGGACGACGCGGTGTTCGACGACATCATCCCGAAGGTCAACGCGGCCCTCGAGGAGGCCATCCTCGCCAAGCCGGACCACACGGCCTACCAGCTCCAGCAGGTCGTGCGCCGGGTCATCGGCACGTGGGTCAGCCGCAAGCTGCGCCGCCGCCCGATGATCATCCCGGTCGTCCTCGAGGCCTAGCGCACGCGCGCCCGAAGGGCCGCCGCCCCCGTGTCAGTCCGCGGGAACGGCGGCCCTTCGCTGTACCGTGGCGACTATGGCGACTCGTACCCCTTCCACGCCACGCTCTTCTTCTGCAGGGTCCGGCACCACCAAGGCCGGCAGCAGGAGCGGCACCCCGAAATCCTCGCCCCGGGCCGCCTCGGGACGCGGCGGGAAGGGCAGCACGACGACCCGTTCCGGGGTCACGAGCACTGACGCGGGCCAGCCCCTGCTCGCACGGGTCCTCGGCGGCGCGTGTCTCGCGCTCGCGCACGCCGTCGGCGGCGGCGTCCGGCGGATCGGCACGGACGTGAGCGACATCGACCCGGCCGAGCGGCGCGACGGCGCCGGCCTGTTCAACCTCGCCCTCGGCGTGTTCGTCGCGACCTTCGCGTGGTGGGGCTGGCACGGCTGGTTCCCCGACACCGTCTACGCCGTCGTCAACGGCACGTTCGGCTGGATCTCGCTCGTGCTCCCGCTCATGCTCGCGGTGTGCGCCGTGCGGCTCTTCCGCTGCCCGGGGGACCACCGCGGGAACAACCGCGTCGGCATCGGCTTCCTCATCATGGCCTTCTCGGGCACGGGGATCGCGCACGTCGTCGGAGGGATGCCGACGGCGGGCGGCGGCTTCGAGGGCCTGCGCGAGGCGGGCGGCATGCTCGGCTTCCTCGCTTCCTCCCTCCTGGCCGAGATCCACCCCGCGGTCCCGCTCGTGCTCTACGGGGCCCTCGCCTTCGTCTCGGTGCTCATCGTCACGGCGACGCCGTTCGCCGCGATCCCGCGCCGGCTCAGCTCCGCGTGGGAGCACCTCATGGGCGCCGATCTCGCGCGGGAGGAGGGCGACGGCCACGATCGGAGCTACCTGTACGACAGCGAGCGACGGGCCCAGGAGGCCGCGAAGGGGCGCACGAAGAAGAGGCGCCGCCTCTTCGGCAAGGACGACGACGGGCAGCCCGCGGAGGCCCAGGACGGCTTCGCAGGCGACGAGCCCTACGAGCGCGCCGTCGTCGAGGACCCGGCCGCGACGGCGCCCCTCGACGCCCCTGAGGGCGGCCGCTCGCAGGCCGAGGCCGCGATCGAGAAGATCCGCGCCGCCCAGCAGGCCGGCCGCGCCGGAGCGGGCGCCCGGGCCCCCGAGGGCGCCACCGAGGCGATCCCGACGGTCGGGCTCCCGACGCCGAACCTTCCTGGGGCGCCCGCCGGCGCCGCCGTGCCCCGGGTGCCCTCGACGCCGCCGCCGCCCGCGGGCCCGCCCACCCCCATCCCGCAGCGCACCGAGCAGCTCGAACTCTCGGGCGACGTCGCGTACACGCTCCCCACCTCGGAGTTCCTCGTCCAGGGAAGCGCCCCGAAGGAGCGCACCGAGGCGAACGACGCCGTCGTCGCGGCCCTGACGAACACCCTCCAGCAGTTCAACGTCGACGCGGAGGTGACCGGCTTCTCGCGCGGACCCACCGTGACGCGGTACGAGATCGAGCTCTCGCCCGGAACGAAGGTCGAGAAGGTCACGGCCCTGAGCAAGAACATCGCCTACGCCGTCGCGAGCTCGGACGTGCGCATCCTGAGCCCCATCCCGGGCAAGAGCGCGATCGGCATCGAGATCCCGAACACGGACCGCGAGACCGTCTCGCTCGGCGACGTCCTGCGCAGCCAGAACGCCCGCCGCACCGACCACCCCATGGTCATGGGCGTCGGCAAGGACGTCGAGGGCGGCTTCGTGGTCGCCAACCTCGCCAAGATGCCGCACATGCTCGTCGCCGGCGCCACGGGCGCGGGCAAGTCGTCGTTCGTGAACTCGATGATCACCTCGATCCTCATGCGCGCGACACCGGATGAAGTCCGCATGGTCATGGTCGACCCGAAGCGCGTCGAGCTCACCGCGTACGAGGGCGTCCCGCACCTCATCACGCCCATCATCACGAACCCCAAGAAGGCCGCGGAGGCGCTGCAGTGGGTCGTGCGAGAGATGGATGCCCGGTACGACGACCTGGCGAACTACGGGTACAAGCACCTCGACGACTTCAACAAGGCCGTCCGAGCGGGCAAGGTCGTGCCGCCGCCGGGCTCCGAGCGGAAGGTCCGGCCCTACCCCTACCTCCTCGTGATCGTTGACGAGCTCGCCGACCTCATGATGGTCGCGCCCCGCGACGTCGAGGACTCGATCGTGCGCATCACGCAGCTCGCCCGCGCGGCCGGCATCCACCTCGTCCTCGCGACCCAGCGCCCGAGCGTCGACGTCGTCACCGGCCTGATCAAGGCCAACGTGCCCTCGCGCATGGCCTTCGCGACCTCGTCCGTGACGGACTCCCGCGTCGTGCTGGACCAGCCCGGGGCCGAGAAGCTCATCGGCCAGGGCGACGCCCTGTTCCTGCCGATGGGCGCCTCGAAGCCCATGCGCGTCCAGGGCGCGTGGGTCTCCGAGTCGGAGATCCACAAGGTCGTCGAGCACGTCAAGGGCCAGCTGCAGGTGACCTACCGCGACGACGTCGCCGCGGAGACCGAGAAGAAGCAGATCGACGAGGAGATCGGCGACGACCTCGAGGTGCTCCTGCAGGCCACCGAACTCGTCGTCACGACCCAGTTCGGCTCGACCTCGATGCTCCAGCGCAAGCTCCGCGTGGGGTTCGCGAAGGCCGGCCGGCTCATGGACCTGCTCGAGAGCCGCGGCGTCGTGGGCCCCTCGGAGGGGTCCAAGGCGCGCGACGTCCTGGTCAAGCCGGACGACCTGCCCGCCGTGCTCGCCGCGCTCCGCGGTGACGACGCGCCGTCGTCCGCCCCCGGGACCACCGCCGACCACACGGCGGCAGCACTTGCCGACAACGCGAGCGCCAACCACCGGATGGGCGAGTACCGGGCTGCCTCGCCGTACGCCGAGGACCTCGTCGCGGCCGACCTCGACGCACGCCCCCAGGCGGCGGAGTACTACGACGGCGCTGACGGCGACGACGAGGATGGCGGCGAGGACGCGTGGCAGCTCACCGGACGCTAGGCTGAACCGGTGACCCCTCCGCCGTCGACCCAGCCGAGTCAGCTCTGGAACCTGCCGAACATCCTCACGATGTTCCGGATCGCCCTCGTCCCGGTGTTCATCTGGTTCATGGCCGCGGACGCCTCGGAGCAGGGGCCGCTCCGGTGGTTCGCGGTGCTCGCGTTCGCCGTCGCGATGTACACCGACCAGCTCGACGGGCAGATCGCGCGCAAGCGCAACCTCGTGACCGACTTCGGGAAGATCGCCGACCCCATCGCCGACAAGCTCCTCACGGGGTCCGCCCTCGTGCTCCTCTCGCTCCTGGGCGAGCTCCCGTGGTGGATCACGATCGTGATCCTCGTGCGGGAATGGGGGATCACGGCGCTGCGCTTCGTCGTCATCCGCTACGGCGTCATGCCCGCCTCGCCCGGGGGCAAGCTCAAGACCGTCCTGCAGACCGTGGCGCTGGGCCTGTACCTGCTGCCCCTGCGCGATGTCGCGCCCGCGGTGCCCGCGGTCGCGTTCGCTGTCATGCTCGCCGCCGTGGCTGTGACGGTCGCGACGGGCGTGGATTACGTGGTCAAGGCGCTGCGGCTGCGCGCCGCGTCGCGGCAGGCTGGCTGAGATGGCCGACGGCGCGGGCGTGGGCCCGGCGGAGGTCGTCGCGGAGTTCGTGGCGCGCGGGCTGACGGCGGGGACGGCCGAGTCGCTGACCGCGGGCCAGGTGGCGGCCGCCCTCGCGGACGTGCCCGGGGCCTCGGCGATGCTGCGCGGCGGGATCGTCAGCTACGCGAGCGAAGTCAAGGCCAGCCTGCTCGGGGTGCCCGAGAGCCTCCTCGCGGAGGCGGGCTCGGTGGAGCCGGAGGTCGCGCGCGCGATGGCCGTCGGGGCCCGGGACGCGCTCGGGGCCGACTACGCGGTGGCGACGACGGGGGCCGCGGGCCCCGAGCCGCACGACGGCAAGCCCGTCGGGACCGTGTTCGTGGCCGTCGCGGGGCCGGCCGGATCGGTGGTTGCCGCACACCTCTTCGCGGGCGGGCGGGCGGAGATCAGGGCCGCCGCGACCCGCGCGGCGCTCGCCGCGCTCCTCAGTGCCGTCCGCGCCGACGCGGGCTGACGGCGTCGGACGGAACGTTCGACGGGGCACCGACAGGCGGCGAAACGACGGGCCCGAAGCTGGGAGAGTCCTGTGAATCGGTTGCCGTCGGAACAGACCGGGGAACAAAGATTTCATCACATCAGTTGTGGTTAGTGTCGTCATCCGGAGGCGGCGTCACTAAGATGAATCAGACCGGAGGCCCGCATGCGGGGCACCCACGATGAGGAGCGCGTCGATACACATGGTTAAGCAGCCCGTGTCCGTCAATGGAGTAGTCCGCTGGCGCGATGCGGGCGTGGCTGGCAGCACGAAGCTGGAACAGAAGGAGCGCACGATGGTTGTTCTGCGTCATGAGATTGGAGACGTCCTGCGGGACGTCCGCCAGCGCCAGGGCCGCACGCTCCGTGAAGTCTCGCACAACGCCCGTGTGTCCCTGGGCTACCTGAGCGAAGTGGAGCGGGGCCAGAAGGAAGCATCATCCGAGCTTCTGTCCTCGATCTGCGCCGCGCTGGACGTGCCCCTGTCGGTCATGCTGCGCGAGGTCAGCGATCGCGTCGCAGTGGCCGAAGGAATCACGATCCCCGACACCGTCCCGCAGGAGTTCGCCCAGCGGTACGGCCGGGGCCTTCCCAACGACTTGGACGCCCAGCTGAGCACCCTCAGCTGAGCACCCCGAACGACGGCGGGGCCGGGCACGCGCAGTGCCCGGCCCCGCCGTCGTCTATGCGTCCGGCGGCCCGCCGGGGCCGTGCCGGTCCGCCGGACGTTCGGCGAGGGCATCGTTGAGCCGGAACAGGTAGCGGGCGAGGGCGTCGACGTCGTCCGGCTCCCAGGTCCCGAGGGCCTCGCGGAAGAAGGCGTGCCGGCGTTGGCGGAACGTATCCACGTGCTCCCTGCCGGCCTCGGTCAGCGAGACGATGGAGGCGCGCCCGTCGTGCGGGTCGGGCTCCTTGCCCACGAGTCCCAGCTCCTCGAGGAGGGCCACCTGCCGGCTCACTGTGGGCTTGCCGACGCCGACGGCCGCCGCCAGGTCGGTCACGCGCAGGGGTCCCTCGCGGTGCAGGATCGCGAGCAGCCCATACCCCGCGGGGTCGAGTTCGGGGTGCAGCGTGCGCGCGAGGGAGAGCGATGCGGCCCTGCCGCGACGCCAGAGGAGGCCGAGCTGCTGCTCGATCTCCTGGAGGGCGGCGTCGAGCTGGTCGGGGGAGGGCATGGCTCCCATCATAGGCGCGGCGGCGGGGCCACAGCGGCGGCCGCGAGGCCCGGGTCCGTCGCCGGCGCCGGTCGTCGGTACGGGGCAACCGGCGGGGACTCCGCCGCCGCGGGGGATCTGCCCTGCGTGGAAGAATGGGACGGTGCGGAACAGCGACTTCTGGCGGCTCATGGAGGACGAGTTCGGGCCCGGCTATGCCCACGTCCTGGCGTCCTCTGCCGTCCTCTCCGCAGTCGGCGGACGGACCGCACAGGAGGCGCTGCGCGCCGGGGTGCACCCCCGCGAAGTATGGCTCGCGGTGTGCGACCTCCAGGATGTCCCCGCCGAGCGGCGCCTCGGGCGTGACCGCCCGATCCGCGACTGAGGCTGCAGCGGCGGCAGGCGGCGGGGGACGATCCGGGGCGATTCCGCGACACGCCGAGGCGGGATTCGAAGATGTGTTCGGGGGCGCGGTATTGTCCTCCACAGAGCTTCTTTTCCGCGCAATCCGCCGTGGGCACGGGAGGGTTGTCCACAGGCGGGAGTCCAACGCGACGGCTGTCGGTGGGCGCCGGTAGCGTAGCGGCGTGGAGGACATGGCGGGCCGGACAGGTGCCCCGCCGACGACAATCGGATCCCGGAGGTGGACCATGGCAGTTTCGCCGGAGCGCGAGAAGGCCCTCGAGGCGGCGCTCGCCCAGATCGACAAGCAGTTCGGCAAGGGCTCGATCATGCGCCTTGGCGACGACACCCGCGCGCCCGTGGAGATCATCCCCACCGGCTCCATCGCGCTGGACGTCGCCCTCGGCATCGGCGGCCTTCCGCGCGGCCGCATCATCGAGATCTATGGTCCCGAGTCCTCCGGTAAGACGACCGTTGCCCTCCACGCGGTGGCCAACGCCCAGCGCAACGGCGGCATCGCGGCGTTCATCGACGCCGAGCACGCACTCGATCCGGACTACGCCGCCAAGCTCGGCGTCGACACCGACGCGCTCCTCGTCTCCCAGCCGGACACGGGCGAGCAGGCCCTCGAGATCATGGACATGCTCGTGGGCTCCGGGTCCCTCGACATCATCGTCATCGACTCCGTGGCGGCGCTCGTGCCCCGCGCCGAGATCGAGGGCGAGATGGGCGACAGCCACGTCGGCCTGCAGGCCCGCCTCATGAGCCAGGCGCTGCGCAAGGTCGCGGGCCGGCTCAACCAGACCAAGACCACCGCGATCTTCATCAACCAGCTGCGCGAGAAGATCGGCGTGTTCTTCGGCTCGCCCGAGACGACGACGGGTGGCAAGGCGCTCAAGTTCTATGCCTCCGTGCGCATCGACATCCGCCGGATCCAGACCCTCAAGGAGGGCGCGGACTCGGTCGGCAACCGGACCAAGGCCAAGATCGTCAAGAACAAGATGGCCCCGCCCTTCAAGCAGGCCGAGTTCGACATCATCTACGGTCACGGCATCTCGCGCGAGGGCGGGATCATCGACATGGGCGTCGAGCACGGCATCATCAAGAAGTCCGGATCCTGGTTCACGTACGACGGCGACCAGCTCGGCCAGGGCATGGAGAACTCGCGCCGCTTCCTGCGCGACAACCCTGAGCTGGCGGACGAGCTCGAGCGCCTCATCAAGGAGAAGCTCGGCGTGGGGGTCAAGGCCGCGGCCGAGGAGCAGCCGCGCCTGAAGGCCGTTGACGGCGACTGACCGGCAGCCCCCGCCGCCCGAGCAGGATCCGGAGGCCGACCCCGAATCGGTGGCGCGGGCGATCCTCCTGCGCCAGCTCACCCTCGGCCCGAGGACTCGCCTGCAGCTCGAGCGGAAGCTCCGCGACCGCAACGTCCCGCAGGGGCTCGCCGTCGCTCTCCTGGACCGCTTCGAGGAGGCCGGGCTCGTCGACGACGCCGAGTTCGCGCGCCATTGGGTGCTGAGCCGGGGACCGGGGAAGTCCCTGGCCAGGTCCGCCCTGCGGCGCGAGCTCGGCGAGAAGGGAATCCGCGGGGAGACGGCGGAGGCCGCCCTCGCGGAGCTGGGCCAGGACGCCGAGGAGGAGGCCGCGCGCCGTCTGCTCGAGCGGCGGGTTCGGCACGTCGATCCCGACGACCCGGCCGCGCGGGACAGGGAGCTGCGCCGCCTCGTCGGGGTGCTCGCCCGCAAGGGGCACTCCCCGGGCAGCGCCTTCCGCCTCGCGGCGGAAGTCCTCGAGGCGGCGACCGGCCAGAGCACCGAGCATGTCGCGGACTTCTCCGACGAGGACTGACGGCCCTGGCTGGGGATTGGCGAGCGGGGCTGATGTGGCCTGTGGGGTAGACGGGGCAGGAGTGCTGCATCGATACTCCTGATCATGTGCGCCCACCGAGCCTCCTGCCCGCCTCGGGCGCGGGGGATGGCCCCCTTGCTCGGCGCAGTTCTGGGCTGGTCGCTTGCCCTGGGCATGCTTGTGCCGGCCGCCTCCGCCGAGGATGCGCCGCCTTCGGGCTTCCCCACGTGGGCCGAGGTCGAGGCGGCGAAGGGCAGCGCCGACGCGACGCGCGCCCAGGTCGAGCGGATCACGGGCCTCCTCCGCTCTGTCGAGACGGCCGCGGCGGAGGCCTCGCAGGCTGCCGTGGGCGCGGCTGCCGCCCACGCGAAGGCCGAGCAGGCCGTGCGCGAGCAGCAGGCCATCGTCGAACCGCTAGCCCGGGAGCGCGAGCAGCGCGTCGGCGAGCGGGAGGCGGGCCGCCGGGCCGCCGGCCGTATCGCGTCGACGGCCTACAAGGGGGGCTCGACGGCGGGCGCCCTCGATGCCCTCGCCGTCCTCGGAGACCCTGACGGGCTCAGCCGGCTCGGCACCCTCGAGATCCTGGGCAACAGGGCGGCTCACACCCTGGCCGCCTACCACGCGGCGGCCAACACTGCCTCGGCGGCCGAGGGCCAGTCCCGCGCGGCCGAGGAGGAGCTCTCACGCCTCTCCGCGGAGGCCAGCGAACGGCTCGCGGCGGCCCAGTCCGCCCAGCGGAACGCCCAGGACGCCGTGGCCAGGACCGAGGGCCAGGCGGCCACGCTCCGAGCGCAGCTCGCCGAGCTCGACGCGACGGCGGCTGCCGTCGAGGCCGGACACCGGGAGGGGCAGGACGCGCTGGCTGCCTATGCCGCCGTGCAGGAGGCGAAGCGCCGCGCCGCCGAGGAGGCAGCCGCCAGGGCGGCCGCCGAGGCCCAGACCGGGTCCGCCGCGCCGCCCGCACACGGAACCCCGGGCGCTGCTGGCGCTGGGCCCGCTCCCGGCGCGCCGGCCCAGGCACCGCCGGTTCAGGCCCCAGAACCCAACGTTCCGGCACCGCAGGAGCCGGCACCTGCGCCAACACCGCCGCCAGTCCCGGCCCCGCCGCCCCTGCCGCCGCCGGCGGCGAGCCCCGGCGTCGGCGGCGTCGTGAACGACCCCGCCGGGGCGAAGGCGTACGCCGCCGCCCAGCTTCCCGCCTATGGCTGGGGCGGGGGAGAGTACGCATGCCTCGTCTCCCTCTGGACCCGTGAGTCGAAGTGGCTCACGGACGCGACCAACCCGTACAGCGGCGCCTACGGCATCCCGCAGGCCCTCCCGCCCTCGAAGTACGCGACGGCCGGTCCCGACTGGCTCACGAACTACCGGACACAGATCACCTGGGGCCTCGGCTACATCAGGAGCCGCTACGGCAGCCCGTGCGCGGCGTGGGCCCATTCCGAGAGCCGCGGCTGGTATTGACTCCCGGGTACCCTTGATGGGTGAGTTCCACGATCGACGAGAGCACCGCCCGCGCCCTGGGCGGCACCCCGGCCCAGCCGCGCAGCTACGAGGTACGCACGTTCGGCTGCCAGATGAATGTCCACGACTCCGAGCGCATGTCCGGCCTGCTCGAGGAGGCCGGCTACGTGCGCGCCGAGGGCGGGGCTGAGCCGGACGTCGTCGTCTTCAACACGTGTGCCGTCCGCGAGAACGCGGACAACCGCCTGTACGGCCACCTCGGCCAGCTGCGCCCGGTCAAGGAGCGCCACCCGGGGATGCAGATCGCCGTCGGAGGCTGCCTCGCCCAGAAGGACCGCGACACGATCCTCGCCAAGGCCCCGTGGGTCGACGCGGTGTTCGGCACGCACAACGTCGGCGCCCTCCCGGCGCTCCTCGAGCGGGCCCGGCACAACGAGGCCGCCCAGCTCGAGATCCTCGAGTCCCTCGAGGTCTTCCCGTCGACCCTCCCGACCAAGCGGGACTCCGCCTACAGCGGCTGGGTGTCCATCTCGGTCGGCTGCAACAACACGTGCACGTTCTGCATCGTCCCGAGCCTGCGCGGCAAGGAGCGGGACCGCCGGCCCGGGGACATCCTCGCCGAAGTGCAGGCCCTCGTGGACGACGGCGCGATCGAGGTCACGCTCCTCGGCCAGAACGTCAACTCCTACGGCGTCGAATTCGGCGATCGCCTCGCCTTCGGCAAGCTCCTGCGCGCGTGCGGCGCGATCGAAGGCCTCGAGCGCGTGCGCTTCACGAGCCCCCACCCGGCGGCCTTCACCGACGACGTCATCGAGGCCATGGCCGAGACGCCCAACGTCATGCCCCAGCTGCACATGCCGCTCCAGTCGGGCTCGGACCGGATCCTGCGCGAGATGCGCCGCTCCTACCGGTCCACCAAGTTCCTCGGGATCCTCGACCGCGTTCGGGCTGCGATCCCGCACGCCGCGATCACGACCGACATCATCGTGGGCTTCCCCGGCGAGACCGAGGAGGACTTCCAGGCGACCCTCGACGTCGTCGAGCGCTCCCGCTTCGCGAGCGCCTTCACCTTCCAGTACTCCAAGCGCCCCGGGACGCCCGCGGCGGACCTGCCGGACCAGCTGCCCAAGGCCGTGGTCCAGGAGCGCTACGAGCGCCTCATCGCGCTCCAGGACCGGATCGCGGCAGAGGAGAACGCCCGTCAGGTCGGCCGCACGATCGAGGTCATGGCCACTGCACAGGCCGGCCGCAAGGCGGGGGAGACCCACCGCCTCTCGGGCCGCGCCCGCGACAACCGCCTCGTCCACTTCAGCGTGCCGGAGGGAGCCGAGGCGCCCCGCCCCGGCGACCTCGTGACCGTGGCCGTGACGGCAGCGGCACCGTTCCACCTCATCGCGGACCCCGCTGGCCGGGACGAGTACGCCCTGCGCCGCTCGCGCGCCGGCGACGCGTGGGACCGCGCTCAGGCCGAGTCGTGCGGCGTGCCCGCGGCGCCGGCTGGCTCCGCCGGGGCCAGCGTCCAGGGCGGCCGCGGCGTGAGCCTCGGCATGCCCACGCTCCCCGTCCGCGCGCGCTAGCCCGTGCCGCACCAGCACACCACGTCCGACGGCGGCGACGGCGACGGCGGCGACGGCGCCCTGGCCACCCCGGCCGCCGGGACCGCGCCCAGGACCGTCCCCGGCGACCCGCGCCCGCCGGTGATCGCCGTCGTCGGGCCCACGGGCTCGGGCAAGTCGGATCTCGCGGTCGGGCTCGCGCTGGCCCTCGGCGGCGAGGTGGTCAACGCCGACGCGCTCCAGTTCTACCGGGGCATGGACATCGGCACGGCCAAGATCACGCCCGAGGAGCGGCACGGCGTGCCGCACCACCTCCTCGACGTCCTCGACGTGCGCGAGGAGGCCAGCGTCTCGGCGTTCCAGGGCTGGGCCCGCGAGGCCATCGCCGACATCCATGCCCGCGGGCGGCGGGCCATCCTCGCTGGCGGCTCGGGCCTCTACGTGCGCGCGGCCCTCGACGTCCTCGAGTTCCCGGGCACCGACCGGGCCGTCCGGGCCCGGCTCGAGGACGAGGCCGAACGGCTCGGGCCCGGGCCGCTGCGAGCACGCCTGCGCGAGGTCGACCCGGTCTCGGCGGAGCGCCTTGGCGATCTGCGACGGGTCATCCGCGCCCTCGAGGTCCACGAGCTCACGGGGCGGCCGTTCAGCTCCTTCATGCCCGAGCGGCAGTACGCCGCCCCGGCGGTCCAGATCGGCCTCGACCTCGACCGGTCCGCCCTGCACGCCCGGCTCGCCGCCCGCGTGCACCGCATGGTCGACGCCGGCCTGGCCGCCGAGGTCGAGCGGCTCGCCGCGGCGGGGCTCCGGGAGGGCAGGACGGCGTCGCGGGCGCTCGGCTACGGCCAGTTCCTGCGCGTCCTCGACGGGGAGTCCACCGCCGAGCAGGCTGCGGAGGAGACGATCGTGGCGACCAGGCAGTTCGCCCGCCGTCAGCTCACGTGGTTCCGCGCCGACCCCCGCGTGCACTGGCTCGACGCCCTGGCGCCGGACACGCTCGGGCGGGCGCTCGCCGTCGTGCGCGCCGCCGACGACGCCCAGCGCGAGGCCGCCCAGCTCCCGTCCGCCCAGCTCCCGTCCGGCCAGCGCGAGGCTCCCGGTAGGCTGGGCGCATGAGCTCTCCCGCCGCGACCTCCTCGCCGTCCACCGCACCCGCACGCCGCGCCGCCGTCCTCGCGCAGCTCGCCGGCCTGCCGTTCGCGAAGGGCCACGGCACCGGGAACGACTTCGTCCTCGTCGCGGACCCCGCGGGCGAGCGCGTCCTCGGCGAGGCCGAGGCGGCCGCCCTGTGCGACCGCCACCTCGGCATCGGGGCCGATGGTCTCATCCGCGCGATCCGCTCCGCGGAGCTCCCCGAGGGCCGCGCGGTCCTCGCCGAGGATCCCGCGGCGGAATGGTTCATGGACTACCGCAACGCGGACGGCTCGTTGTCCGAGATGTGCGGCAACGGTGTGCGGGCGTTCGTCGCGTTCCTGATCGACCGGGGCCTCGTCGAGCTCGCCCCGGGCGAGGTCCTCGCGATCGGCACGCGGGCGGGCGTCAAGCGCATCGAGCGGCGCGACGGCGGCTTCGCGGTGGACATGGGCCCGTGGGAGTTCATCTTCCCCGCCCAGGCAGTGGCCGACGCCGGCGACTCGCTCGTCACGGCCGTGGGCCTCGACGTCCCGCGCCCGGCCCTCAGCGTGAGCATGGGCAACCCGCACACGGTCGTCGCCCTCGCCGCGGACGCGGAGCTGGCCGGGCTCGGCCTGCACACGGCGCCCGCCGTCGACCCCGTGCCCCCGCACGGGACCAACGTCGAGTTCGTCGTCCCCGCCGAGCCGCTCGTCTCCGGCGGCGTCGGGACCATCACGATGCGCGTTCACGAGCGCGGCGTCGGGGAGACCCAGTCGTGCGGGACGGGCGCGTGCGCCGCCGCCGTCGCCATCCGGCACTGGGCGGGCGCGGGCGCGCCCGACCGCTGGGACGTGCACGTTCCGGGCGGGACGGTCGGCGTCGCGTTCGTGCCCGGGCCCGAGGGCCGGGAGCACGTCGAGCTCTCCGGCCCTGCCGTCATCGTCGCCCACGGCACGCTCGGCTGAGTCTCGGCCCAGGGGCCGGGCCCTCAGCCCTCGACGAGCCCGAAGGGGTTCCCGTCCGAGTCCTTCACGCTCGCGACGAGCCGCCCGCCGCCCACGTCGCGCGGCTCGGCCAGGACCTCGGCGCCCGCCGCCACGAGCCCCTCGAGCGCGCTCCGCAGGTCCTCGACCGCCCAGTACGCCACGGGACCCGTGTGACCCGCCCGGTGGCCGCTCGGGTCGAGGCCCACCTCGACGGAGTCCGTCTTGAATCCGACGTAGTACGGCTCGTCCACATACGGCTCGGCGCCCAGCAGGGTCGAGTACAGGGCCTTCGCGGACGCGAGGTCGGAGACGGGGATGGCGATGTTGTTCAGACGCATGGACTGCTCCTTCTCACCTTGGCAATGCTCGGCACGGTTCCCGTCTTAGTACGGATCCCCGTCGAGGGGAAGGAGCGGGCACGGACTCGGGCGCGTCAGCCCCTGCGGGTGACCCGGAGCACGCGGAAGCCCTTCGACGTTGCCGGCCGGTCGACGTCGTACGCGTCGCCGAGCTCCCCGGCGAGCCACCGGGACAGGGAGTCCGCGCCGAGGTTCTTCTGCACGACGAGCCACGCCTCGCCGCCGATCTCGAGCCGCGGCAGCCACAGCAGGAGCAGCTCGTGGAGGGCCTGCTTGCCGATCCGGATGGGCGGGTTCGACCAGATCGTCGCGAACCGCAGGGAGGGGTCGAGGTCCTCGGGCAGGGATGCGCGGACGTTGCCGAGCCCCGCGAGCCGCGCATTCTCCTGGGTCAGTGCGAGGCTGCGCGTGTTGACATCCACGGCGTACACGTGCGCGCCCGGGGAGCGCAGCGCGAGGGTCAGGGCGATCGGGCCCCAGCCGCAGCCGATGTCCAGCAGGTTGCCCTCCGGCGCCGGGTCCGGGGCCTCCGCGAGCAGCACGGCCGTGCCCTTGTCGACGCCGTCGGGGCTGAAGATGCCGGCTGACGTGCGCAGTGTCAGCTCGCGCCCGTCAAGCACGACGGCGAGCGGCCGCCTGACGTCGGGAACGCCCGGCTCGGCGTTGAAGTAGTGCGCTGGCTCCATAGGCATCCAGCGTAGTGCCCACCTCTGGCGCGCCCCGACCGCGGGTCACGCCGGGCGGCCTCCGGGCGTCGGGTATACTCGAACGCATGTTCCTGTTCACCTGACGCCGCTGCGTCCCTCTGCGACGCCGCCGCGTGGCCCGCCGCGCCGCCCTTGAGGCCGCGCCGCCGCCCCAGGTCCCCGCGCTCCGATGCCCCTTCCGGCAGCGCACCAGAACACTCTCCCAGGAGCATTCGCGTGACACCGCATCCCACTGACGGGGTCTCTCCACAGACCCCTTCGTCTGACCATGCCGGCGCCGGGCGCCCGCACTATTCTGGAACTGTATCCGCCGCTAAGGAGACCATGACCGACAACCAGCACGACCCGCGCGTCCCGTCCGACGGCAGCGCCGCCCAGGACCTCAGCCCGGCCGACATCCAGGCCGTCATCGACCGCATCCTCGCCAAGGAGGAGGCCGCGGCGGCGAAGGGGGCCGGGCGGCCCGACCGCAATGTGTCCCCGGACGACGGCTCGTCCTCGGACGACGGCACAGCCGCCGGGAGCGCCCGCCGGGGAGGCGTCGGCGGCCGCGCCCTCGCGATCTCCGACCTCGAGACCGAGCACGGCGAGTACGACGGCGAGCAGCGGGACCTCGACGAGCGGCGCGCCCTGCGCCGTGTCGCCGGCCTCTCGACCGAGCTCGAGGACGTCACCGAGGTCGAGTACCGGCAGCTGCGCCTCGAGCGCGTCGTGCTCGCGGGACTGTGGACCGAGGGCACCCTCGAGGACTCCGAGAACTCGCTGCGGGAGCTCGCCGCGCTCGCCGAGACCGCGGGCTCGGAGGTGCTCGACGGCGTCGTGCAGCGGCGCCTCAAGCCGGACCCGGGCACGTTCGTCGGCTCGGGCAAGGCGCTTGAGCTGCGGGACATCGTCGCCGCCACCGGCGCCGACACCGTGATCGTGGACTCCGAGCTCGCCCCGTCGCAGCGCCGCGGCCTCGAGGACATCGTCAAGGTCAAGGTCATCGACCGGACCGCGCTCATCCTCGACATCTTCGCCCAGCACGCCAAGAGCCGCGAGGGCAAAGCACAGGTCGAGCTCGCCCAGCTCGAGTACCTGCTCCCGCGCCTGCGCGGCTGGGGCGAGTCGATGTCCCGCCAGGCCGGCGGCCGGGTCGGCGCCGCAGGCGGCGGCATCGGCTCCCGCGGCCCCGGCGAGACCAAGATCGAGCTCGACCGGCGCCGGATCCGCACGCGCATGGCCAAGCTGCGGCGCGAGATCGCGGGGATGAAGCCCGCACGCGAGACGAAGCGGGCGAACCGCAAGCGCAACGAGGTGCCCTCGGTAGCGATCGCCGGGTACACGAACGCCGGCAAGTCCTCGCTCCTGAACCGGCTCACGGATGCGGGCGTGCTCGTCGAGAACGCCCTCTTCGCGACCCTCGACCCGACCGTGCGCCGGGCCGAGACGCCGGATGGGCTCCCGTACACGCTCGCCGACACGGTCGGGTTCGTCCGCTCGCTGCCCACGCAGCTCGTCGAGGCGTTCCGGTCCACGCTCGAGGAGGTCGCCGACGCGGACCTCATCCTGCACGTCGTCGACGTCTCTCACCCGGACCCCGAGGGGCAGATCGCGGCCGTGCGCAAGGTGTTCGCCGAGGTCGACGCGCGCAAGGTGCCCGAGATCATCGTGCTGAACAAGGCCGACGCCGCCGACCCGTTCGTGCTCGAGCGGCTGCGGCAGCGCGAGCGGAACCATGTCGTGGTCTCGGCCCGCACCGGCGCCGGGATCGCGCAGCTGCGGCAGGCGATCAGCGCGGCGATCCCGCGCCCCGACGTCGTCCTGACCCTCCTCGTGCCCTACAGCCGCGGCGACGTGCTCAACCGGCTGCACGAGTCGAGCGCCGAGATCCGCTCGATCGAGCACGCCGAGGACGGAACGCGCGTCGAGGCCGTGGTCCGCGAGGAGATGGCCGCCGAGCTCGCGCCGTTCACCGTCGATGGCTGAGGCCGCCGCGGGGTCGGACGACGCGTCGGCCGACGCCGTGACGCCGGCCGACGCCGAAGATCTCGCCGTGCGCCTCCTGGACGCCGCCGTCGCGGCCATGGGAGGCGCGCAGCGCGAGGGCCAGCACGAGATGGCGCGGCAGGTCGCGCACGCGATCGAGGAGGGCGAGCACCTGCTCGTCCAGGCGGGAACGGGCACCGGCAAGTCGCTCGCCTACCTCGTCCCGCTCATCGCGCATGCCCAGCACAGCGACCGCCCCGCCGTCGTCGCGACGGCGACGCTCGCGCTCCAGGCCCAGATCGTCGGCCGGGACCTCCCGCGGCTCCTCGAGGCGATCACGCCGCAGCTCGACCGGCCGCTCGACGTCGCCCTCGTCAAGGGCCGCTCCAACTATCTGTGCCAGCACAAGCTCGAGGGCGGCTTCCCCACTGACGACCCGGCGGACGGCGCCCTGTTCAGCCTCGGAGAGGAGGCCGGCGTCGTGCACCCCGCGGCCGCGCCGACCTCGCAGCTGGGCCGCGAGGTCAAGCGGCTGCGGGAGTGGGCCGAGGAGACCGAGACGGGGGACCGGGACGAGCTCGTCCCCGGCGTGTCGGACCGGGCCTGGCGGCAGGTATCCGTCTCGGCGCTCGAGTGCCTCGGCGCGCAGCGCTGTCCCTTCGCCGCCGAGTGCTTCAGCGAGCTCGCGCGCCAGCGCGGGTCCGAGGCGGACATCGTCGTGACCAACCACGCCCTGCTCGCGATCAACGCGTTCGAGGGACTGAACGTCCTGCCCGAGCATGACGTCGTCATCGTCGACGAGGCGCACGAGCTCGCCGACCGCGTCACGGGCGCCGTGAGCGCCCAGCTCTCGGCCGCCATGGTCTCCGCGGCGGCCTCGAGCGCGCGGAAGCACTGCGGGATCGGCGTCGAGGCCCTCCACTCCGCGGCCGCGGGGCTCGAGCTCTCGCTCGCCTCCGCGCCGACAGGCCTGCTCGCGCGCGGCCTCACCGAGGAGCAGGCGCAGGACGTCGCGCTCGTGCGGGACGCATGCCGCGTCGCCCTGTCCGAATCCAAGCCGGGGGAAGGGCAGAACGCAGCCGACGGCGGGCGGCAGGTCGCGCGCTCCCGGCTCGCCGCGCTCGTGGACGTGTGTGAGCGGATCCTCGATGCCGAGGCAAACAGAGAGGTCGTCTGGGTCACGCGCGCCGGCACGTTCGACCCGGTCGCCGGCTACGCGCCGCCCGACGACGACGCCCCGGCCATGCTGAACATCGCCCCGCTGAGCGTCGGCGGGCGGCTGCGCGATGGCCTCTTCGCCGACCGCACGGTCGTGCTCACGAGCGCGACCCTCGCGATCGGCTCGGCGTTCGAGCCCACTGCCGGGGGGCTGGGCCTGCTCGGCCCGGGAGCCCCGAGCTGGACGGGGGTCGACGTCGGCTCACCGTTCGACTACCCCAAGCAGGGCATGCTCTACGTCGCGCGGCACCTGCCCAGGCCGGGCCGCGGCGTCTCCCCCGAGGCCCTCGACGAGCTCGAGGCGCTCCTGCGCGCCTCCTCCGGCGGGGCGCTGTGCCTGTTCTCCTCGCGCCGGGCGTCCGAGGAGGCCGCGGACGAGCTCCGGGGGCGGCTCGAGACGGAGATCCTGTGCCAGGGCGAGTCCTCGATGAGCGCGCTCGTCAAACAGTTCGCGGCCGAGCCCGACACGTGCCTCTTCGGGACGATGTCGCTGTGGCAGGGCGTCGACGTGCCCGGGCACTCGTGCCGGCTCGTGGTGATCGACAGGATCCCCTTCCCGCGCCCGGACGACCCGCTCATGACCGCGCGCTCCCGCGCCGTCGCGCAGGCCGGCGGGAACGGCTTCATGTCGGTCTCCGCGACGCACGCGGCCGTGCGGCTCGCGCAGGGCGCGGGCCGTCTCATCCGCTCGACGGCCGACCGCGGTGTCGTCGCCGTGCTCGACTCCCGGCTCGCGACCGAGCGCTACGGGGCCTTCCTGCGCGGTGCCCTGCCGCCGCTGTGGGGGACGACCGACCGGAGCGTCGTGCTCAAGGCGCTCGAGCGCCTCGCCGCGGCGGGCTGAGCGGGCCTTCGGGGAGCGGGCTCAGACGGAGCGCAGCACCGAGACGACCTTGCCCATGATCGTGGCGTGGTCGCCGAGGATCGGCTCGTAGCGCGTGTTCTGCGGCAGGAGCCACGTGTGCCCGTCGCGCTGGCGGAAGGTCTTGACCGTGGCCTCATCGTCGAGGAGGGCGGCCACGATGTCGCCGTTCTCGGCGGTCCCCTGGCGGCGCACGACGACCCAGTCCCCGTCGCAGATCGCGGCGTCGATCATCGAGTCGCCCTTGACGCGCAGCATGAAGAGCTCGCCGTAGCCCACGAGCTGGCGGGGGAGGGGCATGACGTCCTCGACGACCTGGTCGGCGAGGATGGGGCCGCCGGCGGCGATCCGGCCGACGAGCGGGACCATGGCGGTATCTGCAGCGCCGGCCATCTCCTCGATCGGGACGCCGTCCACGCCCCGCAGGCCCGCGGGCACCTCCTCAGCCATGCTGAGCTCGCCCTCGTCCAGCGTGAGCGGCATGAGGACCTCCATGGCGCGCGGCCGCTTCGGGTCGCGGCGGAGGTAGCCGAGTTTCTCGAGCTGGGTGAGCTGGTGGGTCACGCTGGACAGGCTCGCGAGTCCCACGGTGTCGCCGATCTCGCGCATGGACGGCGGGTACCCGACGTGCTGGACCGAACGCTGGATCGTCTCGAGGATCCTCTTCTGGCGCGCCGTGAGTCCCTTGGCCGCCTTCGCCCGTGGTGCCATCCCGTCCTGCCTCCCTGTCGCCCCGTGCGCTCCCGCGCCCGGCTTCTTCCGCCCGTCCCTGACCGGGCCCACGAGAACTGTCGGAGCCCTTCGGGACGATGAGGAGATGTCCCCCAGGGAGGCGGCAGATGGGTTGAAGCCCGGTGCTCCTCCCACCGTAGGCCACGAGGCCGAAGCTTTCAAACATGTGTTCGACCGAGTCTGGACAAGATTCGAGGGCACCTGCTAAGAAAGTTCCATAATGTTCGAAGATCCGTTCGAAAGACTGCGCTCGGCGATCGGGGTCCTGTTCTCCTTGGGGGCGGGGCGCCAGGCCGGCGCAGGGGAAGGCAGACCATGGCACACGCGATTCCGCCCGTCGCCCCTGTGGCCCGTCATGAGACGGCTCGTCCGCCGCGGCTGCGGCTCACACGCCGGGGCCGCATCGTCCTCATCGTGATCCCGGTGAGCCTGCTCGCCCTCGCCGTGCTCGCGCTGTGGGCGGCCCTCATGGCCCCCGCGCACGCTGGCGCCGAGGCGCTGGCTGGCCCCGGCGACGCCGTGACCGTCACCGTCCGTCCGGGCGAATCCCTGTGGACGATCGCGGCCAGGACCGCCCCCGGCCGGGACCCCCGCGTCACCATCGGCCAGATCCGCGAACTCAACGACCTCGATGGCTCCCGGGTCGTGCCCGGCGAGCAGCTCCTCGTCCCGGTCGCGGGCTGAGCCGTCCGCTCGGTCACGAATGCTGCCGCCTGCGCGCGCTGGCGTAGGCTGGACCGGTGGACGACCAGCTCGAACGTTTGAACCGCCTGCCCCTGCGCGATGACCTGCGCGGCCAGCACCCGTACGGGGCACCGCAGATCGACGTTCCGATCCAGCTCAACGTCAACGAGAACACCTACGGGGTCCCGGCGGACGTCCAGGAGGCGATCGTCGAGGCCGTCCGGGAGGCCGCCGGCGGGCTCAACCGCTATCCGGACCGGGAGTTCACCCAGCTCCGCGAGGCCCTCGCCGAATACCTCGGCCATGGGCTCGGCGCCGACCAGATCTGGGCCGCGAACGGCTCCAACGAGGTCCTCCAGCAGCTCCTCCAGGCCTTCGGCGGCCCCGGCCGCTCGGTGCTGAGCTTCCCCCCGACCTATTCGATGTATCCACTCCTGGCCAGCGGGACCGGCACCGCGTACGTCAAGGGCGAGCGAGAGGCCGACTTCGGCCTCAGCGCCGCCTCGGCCGCCCGCCATGTCCGCGAGCACGCCCCGAGCATCGTCATCCTCTGCTCGCCGAACAACCCCACCGGGACCGCGCTCGGGCTCGACGTCGTCGAGGCCGTCTACGCCGCCGGCGAGCAGAGCCAGACCGTCGTGATCGTGGACGAGGCCTACGCCGAATTCGCCCACGCCGGCACGGCATCCGCCCTGACGCTGCTTCAGGGCCGCCCGCGCCTGATCGTCACGCGCACCATGAGCAAGGCCTTCGCCCTCGCGGGCGCACGCCTCGGCTACCTCGCCGCGGCCCCCGAGGTCATCGACGCCCTGCGCCTCGTCCGCCTCCCGTACCACCTCTCGGCGGTCACGCAGGCCACGGCCCTCGCTGCGCTGCGCCACCGCGGGGCGCTCATGGCCGAGGTCGAGGCGATCAAGCGCCAGCGCGACAGGATCGTCACCGAGCTCACGCGGCTGGGCCTGCGCCCGGCCGCGTCGGACTCGAACTTCGTCTTCGTCGCGGGCTTCGCCGACCCCCGGCGGATCTGGGAGGGCCTCCTCGAGGCGGGCATCATCGTGCGCGACGTCGGCATTCCCGGCAGCCTGCGCATCACCGCCGGCACCGAGGCGGAGACGAGCGCGTTCCTGACCCGGCTCGAGGAGCTCCTCGCCGAGTAGCCGCGCCCGGGCCGGGCCGCGTCGTCGGCGGCCGCAGCGCGCCCGCCGCGCCGGCGGCCCGGAGCAGATGCCTAGAATGGGGAAGACCCCCTCATCCAGTGAAGGACGTAATACCCATGAGCATCGAGCTGCAGACCGCCCTGCCCGCGCAGCGGACGGCGCGGATGGAGCGCACGACGAGCGAGTCGTCGGTCCTCGTCGAGCTGGACCTCGACGGCACCGGCCGCTCCGACATCTCCAGCAGCGTCCCGTTCTACGACCACATGCTCACGGCCCTGTCCAAGCACTCGCTCATCGACCTCACCGTCAAGGCGACGGGCGACACCCACATCGACGTGCACCACACCGTCGAGGACATCGCGATCACGTTCGGCGAGGTCCTCAAGCAGGCCCTCGGCTCCAAGGCCGGCATCCGCCGCTTCGGCGAGGCCACGGTTCCGCTCGATGAGGCGCTCGCGCACGCCGTCGTCGACGTCTCCGGCCGCCCCTACCTCGTGCACGGCGGGGAGCCCGCCGGCCAGGAGTACCACCTCATCGGCGGCCACTTCACGGGCTCGCTCACCCGCCACGTGTTCGAGGCGATCACGCTGCACGCGGGCATCTGCCTGCACATGAACGTCCTCGCCGGGCGGGACCCGCACCACATCGTCGAGGCCCAGTTCAAGGCCTTCGCGCGCGCCCTCCGCGCCGCCGTCGAGCCAGACCCGCGCATCGGCGACGCGATCCCGTCCACGAAGGGCGCCCTGTGAGCGCCGGCCCCGCCGAGGACGCTTTGCCCGAGGCGCCCGCCGACGCGCCGGCCGGCATCGTCGTCGACCCGCACACGCTCGGCGGACCGGCGCCTGACCCCGAGGGCCGGCCGACCGTCGTCGTGCTCGACTACGGCTCCGGCAACGTCCGCTCCGCCGTGCGTGCCCTCGAGCGCGCCGGCGCGGCGGTCACTCTGAGCTCGAGGGCCGAGGACGCGCTCAACGCCGACGGCCTCGTCGTGCCCGGAGTCGGCGCCTTCGCGACCGTCATGGAGGAGCTCAAGGCTGTCGACGGGCCGCGGATCATCGGCCGCCGGGTCGCCGGCGGGCGCCCCGTCCTCGCGATCTGCGTCGGCCTGCAGATCATGTTCGAGCGGGGCATCGAGCACGGCGTCGAGGCCGATGGCCTCGGCGAGTGGCCCGGCACGGTCGAGCTCCTGCCCGCGCCCGTCGTCCCGCACATGGGCTGGAACACCGTCTCGGCCCCGGAGGGGTCCAGGCTCTTCGAGGGCGTCGAGGACGAACGCTTCTACTTCGTCCACTCCTACGGCGTGCAGTCCTGGGAGTTCGAGGTCGCCCAGCCGAAGATGGCCCCGCCGCTCGTGACCTGGAGCGAGCACGGCGCGCGGTTCATCGCCGCCGTCGAGAACGGGCCGCTGTGCGCGACCCAGTTCCACCCCGAGAAGTCCGGCGACGCCGGCGCCCGCCTCCTGCGCAACTGGGTCCGCTCCTTGCGCCCCCACCCCGCGCCGCGGCCGGCCGCAGAGGCGGCCTCCTGACATGTGGTCCGTGCTGCTGTTCGGCCTCGCCGGGCTGCTCGTGGGCGGCGTGGTGTCCTTCCGCCGCCAGGGCCTGCCGCCGTGGACCTGGATCAGCTTCGGCGTGCTCGCCGCCGCGGCGCTGGTCGCCGCCTACCTGCTGACGCTGCCCGCGTGAGGCAGCCCCGACCCGAGAGAGAGAACACCATGAGTGCTGGGGAGTCCGTCCTCGAGCTGCTGCCCGCCGTCGACGTCGTGGACGGCCAGGCCGTCCGCCTCGTCCAGGGCGAGGCCGGGAGCGAGACCAACTACGGCTCGCCGCTCGACGCCGCGCTGGCGTGGCAGGAGGCCGGCGCCGAGTGGGTCCACCTCGTGGACCTCGACGCCGCCTTCGGCCGCGGCGACAACCGCGCCCTGCTCGCCGAGGTCGTCGACAGCCTCTCCCTCAAGGTCGAGCTCTCCGGCGGGCTGCGCGACGACGCCTCGCTCGAGGCGGCCCTCGACCTTGGCGTGGCCCGCGTCAACCTTGGCACCGCGGCGCTCGAGAACCCCGAGTGGACGGCCCGGGCGATCGCCCGCCACGGCGACCGGATCGCCGTCGGCCTCGACGTGCGCGGCACGACCCTCGCCTCGCGCGGCTGGACGCAGGAGGCCGGCAACCTCTGGGACGCGCTCGCCCGGCTCGACGACGCCGGCTGCGCGCGCTACGTCGTGACCGACGTGACCAAGGACGGCACGCTGCGCGGGCCCAACCTCGGGCTCCTGACGCAGATCTGCGAGCGCACCGACCGCCCCGTCGTCGCCTCGGGCGGCATCTCGAGCCTGACGGACCTGCGCGCCCTGCGCGAGCTCGTCCCGCTCGGCGTCGAGGGCGCGATCGTGGGCAAGGCCCTCTACGCCGGCCAGTTCACGCTGCCCGAGGCGCTGGACGTCGCCGGGCGCCGCTGAACATGGCGCACGACGGCGGATCCCCGGGCGGGGAGAAGCAGCGGCGCCTGCCGGGACACATCGCCGCCGCTCTGGCCAGGGCTGGCTCCGGCACGGACTCCGCGGGACAGCCCTGGGCCGGCCGCGACCTCGCGGGGGAGGGCAACCCGCTGCACCAGTTCGACGACGACGACGGCTTGGCCGACGCGGGTGTGACGGCCGCGCTGGGCGCGCTCGCGGCGGGCGAGGGCGACGAGGCCGGCGTCCACCGCGCGCTCGCCTCCGCCCGCGTCTTCGTGGCCGTTGTGGCCTCCCTGGCCGAGGGCGGCCTCGGCGAGCACGGCTTCGCCGAGGACAAAGAGGCGGACATGGCGCTCGTGACGCTCACCGCCCCCGACGGGCGGAAGGCCCTCCCGGCCTTCACGAGCGTCGAGCGGCTCGCCGCGTGGCACGCCGAGGTCCGGCCCGTGGCTGTCCACGCCCCGCGGGCCGCGCTCTCGGCCGTCTCGGAGGGCGCCGAGCTGCTCGTGCTCGACCCGGGGGCAGAGCTCACCTTCGTGCTGCGCCGGCCCGCCGTGTGGGCCCTCGCCCAGCAGCGCCCCTGGACGCCCTCGTACGCCGACCCCGAGCTCGTCGCCGAGGTCGGGCGCGCCGTCGAGGGCCTCGCCCCCGTGCGCGGGGTCGAGATCTCCGTGGGTGCGGGAGTGGCCTCGCGGGATGCCGCGGGCAGGGTCATCGCGGGCGGGGGTCCCGGCCCCGAGCTGAGGCTCACGCTCGCGCTCACACCCGGTTTGCCATCCGAGGCGGTGCGTGAGACCGTGGCAGAGCTCCATGGCCGACTCGCCGGTAGCAAGCGCTTCGCGGAGGCCGTCGACTCGCTCGAGGTCAAGGTCCGCCCGGCGCAGGACTGACCCGCCCCGGCCCCTCCGCCGCAGGGCACGGAGAAGCACGCGCGGCGCATCGCCTCGTAGACGATCCCGCCGACGAGCGAGGCGTGCTCTGCTCGTCATGAGCCTGCTGACGATCCCGATGGGCTTCGCCCACGACACCGTCACGCTCTCCCTCCTCGCCGTCCTGCCCGGGCTCGTGTGCGCCCCGACGCTCTCCGCGGCCTCGGCGCGGTCACGTGCATCGCGGGCCTGGCGGTGCAGGCGGCCCGCCGCGGCCGGGGCGCCGCCGGATCCTGACGGCGCACGACGCCGGGTGGGCACCTGGCGTCGTGCGCCGTCGGGGGTGAAGTGAGGCGGAAGCTGAAGGAAGGGACGCGTCAGTTGACGGGGCCCGTGTACTTCTCTCCCGGGCCCTTGCCAGGCTCGTCGGGGATCAGGGAGGCTTCGCGGAAGGCGAGCTGGAGCGAGCGGAGCCCGTCGCGCAGCGGACCGGCGTGCTGGGAGCCGATCTCCGGCGCGGCGGCGGTGACGAGGCCCGCGAGGGCCGTGATGAGCTTGCGTGCCTCGTCGAGGTCTTTGAGGCCGTCGGCCTCCGGACCCTCCGCGAGGCCGACCTTCACGGCAGCGGCGCTCATGAGGTGCACCGCGGTGGTCGTGATGACCTCGACGGCGGCGACCTCGGCGATGTCGCGCACCTGGGCGCTCACGTCCGGGCCGCCCTCCTGCCCACCCGCGGGGGCGAAGTCGAAGCTGTGGCGGTGCTCGCCGCCGGCGGCCGTGCCGGACGGGGGGTTCGGGCTGGTGCTGCTCATGCTGCTAAGCTTGGCACAGACCGACTGGATGTCGTTATTCCAGCGGTGGACGCCCCCCGACAGCGCACCAGGCCACGTGCCGTGTGCCGTTGCGGGTTTTTGTGCGTTCACCCTGTACACTTGACAGACAGTTTGCAAGCGGAGATCCCTCCCACCTGTCGGCGTCCGGGCCCTGCCCGGGTGAGCTGCCGGGTACTTAGGTTGGCCAGAGGCACATATGCGGCTCTGGGCATCGCGTCCCTGCGGGGCCGCGCTCCTTCCGAGGCCTCCGATTGCACCGGCAATCGGGGGCCTTCCTTGTTGCCGGGGCACGTCCTTGACATACAGGAGCTTGAACATTAGCGATCCACGCATCAATGAGCGAATCCGCGTCCCCGAAGTGCGCCTGGTCGGCCCGGCAGGGGAGCAGGTGGGCATCGTGCGCATCGAGGATGCGCTGCGTCTGGCCGCGGAGTCAGACCTTGATCTCGTTGAGGTAGCACCCCAGGCGAAGCCCCCGGTGTGCAAGCTGATGGACTTCGGCAAGTACAAGTACGAGGCTGCGGTCAAGGCCCGCGAAGCGCGAAAGAACCAGACCAACACGGTCCTGAAGGAGATCCGCTTCCGCCTCAAGATCGACACGCACGACTACGAGACGAAGAAGGGCCACGCGCTCCGCTTCCTCGGTGCGGGCGACAAGGTCAAGGCGATGATCCAGTTCCGCGGCCGTGAGCAGCAGCGCCCAGAGATGGGCATTCGCCTGCTCCAGCGCTTCGCGGAGGACGTCGCCGAGGTTGGCGCCATCGAGTCCGCCCCGCGGATCGACGGCCGCAACATGGTCATGGTGATCGGGCCGCTCAAGAACAAGGCGGAGGCCAAGGCCGAGGCCCGGCGCGCCGCCCAGCGCGCCGCGGACAAGGCGAAGGCCGAGGCCGCGAAGGCGGGCGGCGTGACGGCGGAGAAGGCGCCGATGACGCAGTCGCTCGGCGATGCCATCCCGGCCGAGTTCCTCGCGGCCGCCGCGGCCCGCGAGGAGGCCGTGGCACGGGCTGAGGCCCAGGCCTCCGACGAGGCTACGGCTGAGTCCCAGGCGCCCGCCGAGGCTCCCGCCCCTGCGGCGGACGAGGCCCCTGAGGCTGAGACCCCCGCCCCGGCTGCCGAGGAGGAGGCGCCCGCCGAGGCGGCTCAGCCCAAGCCGGCGCAGGCCGCCAAGCCTGCCGAGGCGCCCAAGCCGGTCCCGGCCCCCGCGCCGTCGGCCGCGCGTCCCGCGGCGCCCAAGCCGGGCACTCCGAAGCCTGCGGCACCCAAGCCCGGTGCGCCCCGCCCGTCCGCGGTCGCGCCGAAGCCTTCTGCTCCGAAGCCGGCGGCCCCGCGGCCGTCCGGACGCAGGGGCAACTAGTCCGACACGGCCCCCGCCGCGGGAACCATGGTTCCCGCGGCGGGCAGGCCAGTCCACCGCCTCCGGCGCAGGCCGGCGGCGGGCAGCAACCAGTCGGCCCGCGCGAGCGGGCCGCCAGAGAGAGCCGCGGCCCCCGGGCCGCGGGTACGTTAGGAGATCGGTTCCCATGCCGAAGATGAAGACCCACAGTGGCGCCAAGAAGCGCTTCAAGCTGACCGGCTCTGGCAAGCTCAAGCGCCAGCAGGCCAACCGCCGCCACTACCTCGAGCACAAGCCCACGACCCTGACCCGCCGTCTGGCCGCGGACAAGATCGTCTTCCCGGGCGACGCCAAGGTCATCAAGCGGATGCTGGGCATCTGATTTCTTCCCACTCACCGGCCCTCTGACGGGCCACCACAGCCATCCCGGTCGGGCGAGCAACGCCCGGGTCACTGGGAGAGATCTTTCGAAGGAGTACGCACGTGGCACGTGTGAAGCGGGCAGTCAACGCCCACAAGAAGCGCCGGACCATCCTGGACCGCGCGTCCGGCTACCGGGGTCAGCGCTCGCGCCTGTACCGCAAGGCCAAGGAGCAGCTGCTGCACTCGTTTGTGTACAGCTACCAGGACCGCCACAAGAAGAAGGGCGACTTCCGCCGCCTCTGGATCCAGCGCATCAACGCTGCGTCCCGCGCCAACGGCCTGACCTACAACCGCCTCATCCAGGGCCTCAAGGCCGCCGAGGTCGAGGTTGACCGCCGCATGCTCGCCGAGCTCGCCGTCTCGGACGCCACGGCGTTCTCGGCCCTGGTCGAGGTCGCCAAGAACGCCCTCCCGGCCGACGTCAACGCCCCCGCCAAGGCCGCGAAGTAGCAGACCGCGCGGTCGCCGCGCCGTCACTCCCGGGACGCCCGTGCAGCAGCGCTGCGCGGGCGTCCTGCTGTCTGCGCCCGTCCCGCCCTCCCCACTAGAGTTGGTCCGTGACACCGAGCGAGACCATGACCAATCCCCGCGCCGACAGGGTGCGCGACGTCGCCAAGCTCGCGGGCCGCTCGGCGCGCGCCCGCCGCCGCCAGTTCCTCGCCGAGGGGCCCCAGGCCGTGCGCGAGGCCCTGCGCCTCGACGCCACCCGGCGGGGCTCGGGCAGTGAGCCGGTCGTGGACGAGCTCTACGCGAGCGAGGCCTGCCTCGAGCGCTACCCCGAGATCGCGGACCTCGCCGAGGCCACGGGCCGCCTGAGGCGCGCGGACGACGCCGTGCTGGCCGCCATGGCCGACACGGTGAACCCGCAGGGGATCGTGGCCGTGTGCCGGATGCTCGACGTCCCCCTCGGGGACGTCCTCGGCCGGCGCCCCCGGCTCCTCGCGGCGATGTGCCGCGTCCAAGACCCCGGCAACGCCGGCACGATCCTGCGCGCGGCGGACTCCGCCGGCGCGGATGCCGTCGTCCTGACCGCCTCGAGCGTCGACATCTACAACCCCAAGGCCGTGCGCAGCACCGCCGGCTCCCTCTTCCACGTCCCCGTCGTCCTCGGCGTCACCGCCGAGGAGCTCGCCGGGGCCGCCCGGTCCGCGGGCCTCGGGATCCTCGCGGCCGACGGCGAGGGCACACTCGACCTCGACGCCCTCCAAGACGAGTCGGCCGCCCGCAGGGCCGGTGCGGCCGCTCCAACGGGCGCGGGCGCGGGCGCGTACCGGCTCGAGGACCCGACGGCGTGGCTCTTCGGCAACGAGGCGCAGGGCCTCGACGACGCAGAGAAGGCCCTCGCCGACCACCGCGTCGCCGTCCCGCTCTACGGGGCGGCCGAGAGCCTCAACGTCGGCACCGCCGCGACCGTCTGCCTGTACGCGAGCGCGAGGAGCCAGCGCCGCTCGTGAGCTGCCCGCGACAGGCCGCTCCGGGCCGCGTCCAGCCGGAGAACGGGTAGGTTGGTACCGATCACAGACCACGGCGCCTCCAGCGGGCGCCCTGCGGGGAAGGCACTGACCATGGCTGCTGGCGGAGGGACCAAGGCCGTCGTCGCGGCGCTTGCCGCGAACCTGTCCATCGCCGTGATGAAGTTCATCGCGTTCATCCTCACGGCGTCCTCCTCGATGCTCGCCGAGGCCATCCACTCGGTGGCCGACTCCGGCAACCAGATCCTCCTGCTCGTCGGCGGGCAACGGGCCAGGAAGCAGGCCAGCCCCCAGCACCCCTTCGGGTATGGGCGGCAGCGCTACATCTACGCCTTCATCGTCTCGATCGTCCTGTTCAGCGTCGGCGGCCTCTTCGCCCTGTATGAGGCGTGGGAGAAGTTCCAGCACCCGCACGCGATCGAGGGCGTGTGGTGGTGGGTGCCGCTGGCGGTTCTCGTCGGAGCGATCATCGCCGAGATCTTCTCCTTCCGCACGGCGATCATCGAGTCGAACCACGTGCGCGGCTCGCAGTCGTGGGTCGCGTTCGTGCGCAATGCCAAACAGCCCGAGCTCCCGGTGATCCTGCTCGAGGACCTCGGGGCGCTCCTTGGCCTGGTCTTCGCCCTCTTCGGCGTCACGATGACGCTCGTGACCGGCGACGGCGTGTGGGATGCCGCGGGCACGGCCATGATCGGCCTCCTGCTCGTGGTGATTGCCGCGATCCTTGCGGTCGAGACGAGCTCGCTCCTGCTCGGCGAGTCCGCGACGGCGGGGGACATCGCCCGCATCGAGGCGGCGATCCAGTCAGACGGCACGCGCATCATCCACCTGCGCACGATGCACCTCGGCCCCGAGGAGCTCCTCGTCGGCGCCAAGATCAGCGTCGCGCCGGGCGCGAGCGGGGCGGACATCGCGCACTCGATCGACGAGACCGAGGCCCGGATCAGGGCAGAGGTCCCCAGCGCCCGGGTCATCTACCTCGAGCCGGACATCCACCGCGAGGCGGACGTGTAGCGTGCTGTGCCTACGTCGCCGACCGGACCAGGCGCACGACGGCGGCCGCCCACCCGGGCGGCCGCCGTCGTCTTCGTCGGGTGTCAGCCCACCGGGAAGCGCCGCTCGAGCCGGCCGCTCACGACCGTGATCCCGAGGCCCAGGATGGCGAGGACCGCGCCGACATAGGCGGGCGCCGTGAACCCCCAGCCGGCGGCGATGACGACGCCGCCGAGGAACGCCCCGAGCGCGTTGGCCACGTTGAGCGCCGAGTGGCTCAGCGAGGTCGCGAGGGTCGCGGCGCCCGGTGCGGAGTCGAGCAGGCGGGACTGGAGGGCAGGGATGAGGATCGAGCCCGAGCAGCCGACGACGAATGCCATGGCGAGGGCAGCAGGCCACCACGCGGCGGCCAGGCCGTAGACGACCATGACGAGTGCCACCGCGGCGAGGGCGCGATAGATCGTGCCCAGGACCGAGCGGTCCGCGAGGCGCCCGCCGACCATGTTGCCCACGACCATGCCGAGCCCGTAGAGGGCCACGACGAGCGGGATGAGCGACTCGGGGAGCCCGGCGACGAAGGTCATCGTGTGGGCGATGTAGGTGTAGGTCGCGAAGAAGCCGCCGAACCCGACGACCCCGACGGCGAGGGCGAACCAGAGCTGGACGCGGCGCAGGGCCGAGAGCTCGCGCCGGATGCTCGCCTCGGGGTGGGCGGGCTCGAAGGGGACGAACGCGGCGATCATTGCGACGGTCGCGGCGGCGATGACCGCGGTGGCCACGAAGAGGAGTCGCCAGCCGAACGCCTGCCCGATCCAGGTCGCGGCCGGCACGCCGAGGACGTTCGCGATGGTCAGTCCGGACATGACGGTCGCGATGGCCCAGCCGCGCTTGGTCGGGGCCACGAGCGAGGCCGCGATGACGGCCGCCGTGCCGAAGTACGCCCCGTGGGGGAGGCCCGCGGCGAAGCGCGAGGCCATCATCGCGCCGTAGTCGGCGGCGACGAACGAGACGAGGTTGGCCACGGCGTAGAAGCTCATGAGGCCGACTGCGAGCGACTTGCGCGGCAGCCTCGCCCCGACCGCGGCGAGCACGGGGGCACCCACGACGACGCCGAGGGCGTAGGCGGAGATGAGCTGGCCCGCCTCGGGGGTGCTGATCGCGAGGCCGCGCTCGATCTCCTTGAGCAGCCCCATGGTGGCGAACTCGACGGTGCCGATCGCGAAGCCGCCGAGGCCGAGGGCGATCATGGCCCAGAAGAGCGGCTTGGGCGCCAGGCGGGTCGGCTGCGGGGCATTGAGGCGGCTGGGGCCGGGATGGGCGGGCAGCGTCCGGGCAGGCGTGGTCGCGGTGGGCTTGGGTGTGGGCACGGTGGCGTTCCTCGTACGTCGGGTGCTGGAGGGATCTGGGCGCCGCACCGGTGGCGGGCGCGCTGGGGCGAGGATCGCCGTCGGCCCTCGTGCAGTGACAACCCTACGGGACGCCACGGCATTCCCGGGGCAGGTTCAGCGGGGCGGGCGCCCCGGCCTGCCTAGACTGGTCCGGTGGACAACGGGACACCGACAGACAACGGGGCCGCGCCGGTGCAGGTCGTGGGCGGGGCGCTCGTCGACTCGCTCGCGCGCCCCACGCGGCTGCTCGCCGCGCGCAGGACGGCGCCGCCGGCGTTCGCGGGGATGTGGGAGTTCCCGGGCGGCAAGGTCGAGCACGGGGAGGAGCCGACGTCGGCCCTGCACCGCGAGCTGCGCGAGGAGCTCGGCGTGGCCGTCGAGCTGGGCGACGAAGTCCCGGGCCCGACGGCCCACGGGTGGCCGCTCAACGGGCGCGCGGCGATGCGCGTGTGGCTCGCCGAGGTCGTGGACGGCACGCCCGAGGCGCTCGAGGACCACGACGAGCTGCGCTGGGTCGCGCTCGGCCCCGACGCGCTCGCCTCCCTGCCCTGGATCCCGGCCGACTTCCCGATCGTGGACGCGCTCCTGCGCCAGGTCTCCCGGGACGCCTAGGCGCAGCACCGCCTGAACGGGCCCGGCCGCTCAGAACAGCGTCTCCTGGTCGGAGTCCGCGCGCGCCGGGGAGACGGCGGCCGGCCCGGGGGAGGCCGGGCCCGCCGAGCGCACCTCAGGCTGGCGGTGCCCGAAGCCCTGGTTCCGCCCGAACCCGTGCCTGGCCTTTGCCGCCGCGACCCGCTTGCCCAGCCACGTCCTGTACTCCGCGGACGCATACGTCCCGGAGCCGTAGAGCCGGCGGTAGCGGCCCACGAGCCGCGGGTGCGTGCGGGCGAGCCAGCCGAGGAACCATTCCTTGGTGCCCGGGCGCAGGTGGAGCGCTCCCGCTGTCACGCCCGTCGCCCCGGCCGCGGCGAGGGCCGCCATGAGCGCGTCGAGCTGCTCCTCGGAGTCCGTGATCCACGGCAGGATCGGCATCGCCATGACGCCGCACGGCAGTCCCGCGTCGCGCAGTCGCGAGACGAGCCGCAGCCGCGCGGCGGGCGCGGGCGTGCCGGGCTCGAGGGAGGCCTGGAGCTCGGGGTCGAGCAGGGCGAGCGAGATGCCCGTGCCGATGGGGACCTGGGTCCCGGCGGATGTGAGCTGCGGGATGTCGCGGGCGAGCAGCGTGCCCTTCGTGAGGATCGAGAACGGCGTGCCGGAGTCGGCGAGGGCGCGGATGATTCCGGGCATGAGGGCGTAGCGGCCCTCGGCGCGCTGGTATGGGTCGGTGTTGGTGCCGAGCGCGACGTGCTCGCGCCCCCACGAGGGGCGGGAGACCTCGGCCGCGAGGACTTCGGCGACGTTGACCTTGACCACGAGCTGGCTGTCGAAGTCCAGCCCCGCGTCGAGGTCGAGGTACGTGTGCGTCCTGCGCGCGAAGCAGTAGACGCACGCGTGGCTGCAGCCGCGGTACGGGTTGACGGTCCAGCGGAACGGCATGGAGGACGCCGGCGGGACCTTGTTGAGCGCCGATTTGGCGGCGACCTCGTGGAAGGTGATGCCGTGGAACTCCGGCGTCCTGACCGTGCGCAGCGCGCCCGCAAGGGGAAGCAGGGGCGGCTGCGCCGGTGCGGCGCCAGCCTCTCCGGGGAGGGGCTCGGCGACCGTTTGCGTGTTCCATCGCATGCCCAGTATTCGAATCTATCTTCGAATCAGAGTCAAGCCCCCACGCGGCTGGAGCCGGGGGCCATGGGGGTGATCGCCCGCGCGGATGGCGTCACTCCACGAGCTCCCAGGTCACCGACACGGTCGCCGAGACCTCCGCGAGCCCCGCCTCGACGGGCATGGCCTCGGCCGAGGCCGCGAGGGTGACGCGGCGCAGCGGGATCGGCCCGCCGGGCGGCTGCTGCGGGGCCGTGTCGATGCGCACGACGGCGCCGAGCCGGCGCCCTGCGAGCCCCGCGAGCCGCTCGGCGGTCGCGAGCGCGTCCCGCCACGCGGCGTCGTGTGCCGAGGCGAGGGCCGCGGCCGGGTCGGACGCCTCGAGCGAGAGGCTGTGGACCGTCAGGGCGTTGCCGCCGGCGGCGACGAGGGCGTCGAGCAGCGCGCCGACGGCGTCCAGGTCCCGGGCCGTGACCGTCATCGCCGTGGTCGCGGCGTAGCCCACGACGCGCGGGCCCTGTCCCTCCTTCCACACGGTCTCGCTGCGGACGCCGAGCCCGCTCGTCGCGAGGTCCTCGCGCGCGACCCCCGCGCCGAGGGCCGCCTCGACGAGGGCCCGCGCCGTGGCCGAGGCCCGCGTGTACGCCTCGCCGAGCAGCGCCGCGCGCGCCTCCGTGCCGACGTGCACGACGGCGACGTCCGGCGGGGTCTGGGACGTGCCGGTGCCGACGGCGGTCACCGACGGCGCTGTCACGGTGGCTGTCGCGGCAGCCGGGGACACGGCGTCGTTCGACTCGCTCATGCTGTTCATCCTCTTCCTCGTGCTCCTTGTGCTCGGCGGCGGGTCCGCGGCCGGGAGGGCCCGCCGGCCACGGGGGCATACCCGCCGGCCTCGAGGCCGGCGAGGCGTTCGAAGGGGTTGAGCAAGCCGGGGTTGCCCGAGCGGGCCAGCGAGTACGCGGCGCCGGCGGCGTAGAGGGGCAGGAACGGCAGCCCCAGGCAGGCCGCGTACTGGGTCGCGTGCCGTCCCTCGTGGCCGAAGAGCCCGGGGCGGGCGAGGAGCGCGCGTGCGCTCCCGCGCGTGAAGACGACGTTGCCGACGACGAACGCCGCGGCCGGCGGGAGCCGCGACCTCCAGCGCTCGGCGATGAAGAGCCCCTCGGGTCCGCGGCGCAGGCGCGTGCGGCCGGCCGCCGCGAGCGCGAGGCCGAGCGGCGTCGAGAGGTTCAGGGTGTTGAGCACGGCCCGTGCCCGGCTCCCGAGGCGCACAGGGGCATCGTAGCCGTGAACTAGACTTGACGGGTGCCCGAGACAACACCGCCTTCCACCGAGTCTGAGGTTCCCGTGACCGCCCAGAGTGTCCCCGACCCCGTCGACGAGGCAGCCGTCGCCGCCGCCGTCGAGCGCGCCGTCGCGGCGATCGCCGCCGCCGGGGACCTCGAGGGGCTCAAGGCCGCGCGCATCGCGCACACGGGGGAGAAGTCGCCCCTCGCCCTCGCCAACCGCGCCATCGGTTCGCTGCCGAAGGAGTCCAAGGCCGCGGCCGGCAAGATCGTCGGCGGCGCCCGTGGGCGGGTCAACAAGGCCATCGCCGAGCGCCAGGCAGTCCTCGAGGCCGAGAACGACGCGCGCATCCTCGTCGAGGAGACCGTCGACGTCACGGCCGCCCCGCGCCGCCGTCGTGCTGGCGCCCGGCACCCGCTCTCGACCCTCCAGGACCGCGTGAGCGACATCTTCGTCGGCATGGGCTGGGAGATCGCCGAGGGACCCGAGGTCGAGTCCGAGTGGTTCAACTTCGACGCGCTCAACTTCAAGCCCGACCACCCGGCCCGCGAGATGCAGGACACGTTCTTCGTCGAGCCGCCCGAGGCGCACCTGCTCCTGCGCACGCACACGTCCCCCGTGCAGGTGCGCTCGATGCTCGAACGCGAGGTGCCGATCTACGTCCTGTGCCCCGGCAAGGTGTTCCGCACCGACGAGCTCGACGCGACGCACACGCCCGTGTTCCACCAGTTCGAGGGCCTCGCGATCGACAAAGGCCTGTCCATGGCGGACCTGCGCGGGACGCTCGAGCACTTCGCGCGGCAGATGTTCGGCGAGGAGGCCCAGATCCGCCTGCGCCCCAACTTCTTCCCGTTCACGGAGCCGAGCGCCGAGCTCGACATCTGGCACCCGGGCGCCAAGGGCGGCCCGCGCTGGATCGAGTGGGGCGGCTGCGGCATGGTCAACCCGAACGTCCTGCGCGCCGCGGGCATCGACCCCGAGGAGTACTCGGGCTTCGCGTTCGGCATGGGCATCGAGCGCACGCTCATGTTCCGCAACGAGGTCGCCGACATGCACGACATGATCGAGGGCGACGTCCGCTTCAGCGAGCACTTCGGGATGGAGATCTAGTTCAATGCGAATCCCCCTTTCGTGGCTGCGCGAGTACACGCAGCTCCCTGCCGGCGCGAGGGCCGAGGACCTCATGGCCGACCTCGTCAAGGTGGGCCTCGAGGAGGAGGCGGTCCACCGCCCGGCCGACTCGATCAGCGGCCCCGTCGTCGTCGGCCAGGTCCTGAGCCTCGTCAAGGAACCGCAGAGCAACGGCAAGACCATCAACTGGTGCCAGGTCCGGGTCGTTCCCGAGGGCCAGGAGCAGACCCTCACTGGCAAGGGCATCGACCCCTCGGGCGTCCAGGGCATCGTGTGCGGCGCACACAACTTCGCCGAGGGGGACAAGGTCGTCGTGACCCTTCCCGGCGCGACCCTCCCGGGCGGCTTCCACATCTCAGCCCGCAAGACCTATGGGCACGTCTCGGCCGGCATGATCGCCTCCGCGCGCGAGCTCGGCATCGGCGAGGACCACGACGGCATCATCGTCCTGTCCCGCCTCGGCCTCGACCCCGAGCTCGGCACGGACGCCCTCGCGCTCTTCGGCCTGGACGACGAGGCGGCCGAGATCAACGTGACCCCGGACCGCAGCTACTGCTTCTCGATCCGCGGGATCGCCCGCGAGTACTCGCACTCGACCGGCACGCCGTTCACCGACCCGGCCACCCTCGTGACGGCGCCGTCCGCGCCCGAGGGGGGCTACGGCGTCGTGCTGGATGACGCCGCGCCGATCTACAACGTGCCCGGCTGCACGCGCTTCGTGGCGCGCATTGTGCGCGGCGTCGACCCCACGCGCCCCACGCCGCAGTGGATGGTCTCGCGCCTGCGCCTGGCCGGCGTGCGCTCGATCTCGCTGCCGGTGGACGTCTCGAACTACGTCATGTTCGAGCTCGGGCAGCCGACTCACTGCTACGACCTCGCCAAGCTCGACGGCGACATCGTCGTCCGCCGCGCGGCCCCCGGCGAGACGCTCGAGACCCTCGACGGCAAGGTGCGCACCCTCGACGCCGAGGACCTCCTCATCACGGACGCTTCCGGCCCGATCGGCATCGCCGGCGTCATGGGCGGGGCCTCGACCGAGTGCTCTGACACGACGACGGACATCCTCATCGAAGCCGCGAACTTCGACCCGGTCGGGATCGCCCGCTCGCGCCGCCGCCACAAGCTGCCGTCTGAGGCCTCGAAGCGGTTCGAGCGCGGCGTCGACTGGCACGTTGCGTCCGTCGCGGCGCAGCGCGTCGTCGACCTCCTCGTCGACCTCGGCGGCGGGACGGCCGACGACGCCGGCACCGACGTGGGCACGGCCCCGGAGCCCGCGCGCATCCACCTGCCGTCCGGCTTCGTCGCGGAGCGGATCGGCATGGACTTCAGCGACGAGCTCATCGTGCGCTCGCTCGGCGAGCTTGGTGCGGACGTCGAGCCCGAGGGCGAGGGCCTCCGGGTCACCCCGCCGAGCTGGCGCAACGACCTCGAGACCAAGGAGGACCTCTCCGAGGAGGTCGCCCGGCTCGTCGGCTACGACAAGATCCCCGCGACCCTGCCCGTCGCGCCCCCCGGCCGCGGCTACACGCGCGCCCAGCAGCAGCGCCGCCGGCTCGTCCAGGCGCTCGCCGACGCGGGCCTGACCGAGGTGCTCGCGTACCCGTTCGTCTCCCAGACCGCGAACGAGACGTTCGGCACCGCCGAGGCCGGTGCGCCGCGCCCCGCCGTCAGGCTCGCCAACCCGCTGAGCGAGGAGCATGGCTGGCTGCGCACCTCGATCCTTCCGGGCCTCATCGACACCGCCAAGCGCAACCATGGCCGCGGCTTCCGCGACCTGGCGCTCTTCGAGGCCGGCCTCGTCTTCCTCCCGCAGGACGGCGCGCTCGGGACCTCCTCGATCCCGCCGCTCGGCGCCCGTCCCGAGGAGGACGTCCTCGACGCGCTCTACGACGGGCTCCCGCACCAGCCGCTGCACATCGGCGCCGTCCTCACGGGCAAGGACTCGCCCGAGGCCCCGAATCACGCCCCGCGGGCGTGGGACTGGGCCGACGCGATCGACATCGCCCGGCTCGCCGGCGAGGTCCTCGGCGTCGAGATCGTGGTCTCGCAGGGCGCGCACCAGGCGTTCCACCCGGGCCGCGCCGCGCAGCTGTCGCTGCGTTCGGGCGAGACGGTCGGCTACGCGGGGGAGCTGCACCCGAAGCTCCTCGCCGAGCTGGACATGCCCGCCCGGTCCGTGGCGGTGGAGCTCGACGCCGACGCGCTGTTCGCCGCGGCGGCCGACGTCGTTGTCGCGAAGCACATCTCGACGTTCCCGCTCGCGACCCAGGACGTCGCGCTCGTGGTCGACGCCGGGGTCCCGGCGGACGCCGTCAAGGACGCCCTGCGCGAGGGCGCGGGCGAGCTCCTCGAGGACGTGAGCCTCTTCGACGTCTACACGGGCGCGGGCATCGACGAGGGCAAGAAGTCCCTCGCCTTCGGGCTGCGCTTCCGCGCCGGCGACCGCACCCTCACCGCCGACGAGGCCTCCGAGGCCCGCGCCGGGGCGGTCGCGCTCGCGGCCGAGCGGTTCGGCGCCGTCCAGCGCTAGCAGCCATGATCCTGCGGGCAGTGCCGCTCGGTGGCCCCAAGTCCGCGCTGCCCGCAGGCGTCTGCACGCCCGGCGAGCTCGAGCGCGCCCGGGCGATGCTCGATCCCAGGCGACGGCACGCGTTCCTCGCCGGGCGCCTGGCCCTGCGGGCGGTCGTCGCCGAGGCGCTGGGCGCCGACCCGGCGGACCTTCGCCCGGCCTACGCGTGCCCCGAGTGCGGGGTGGGGGAGCACGGCGCGCCGGGCTTCACTCTCGGCGGCGGGAGGCACGACGCCGGGGCGCGTCCACGCGTCAACGTCGCCGCGAGCATGTCCCGGGCGGGCGGCTGGGCCCTCCTAGCCGCCGAGGTGGGGGGGTGTGACCGCGAGGTGGGGGGGTGTGATCGCGAGGTGCGGGGGTGTGATCGCGAGGTGGGGGTCCCCACTGTCGGCGTGGACCTCGCGATGGCCACCGACTTCCGCCACGCCCTGCCGCACGCTGCCTTCTCGGCGGCCGAACTGCGCCTCCTGTCAGGGGCCCGGGACCGGGCGGACGGGGCCGCCCGCCTGTGGGCGCGCAAGGAGGCGCTGCTCAAGGCGCTCGGCACGGGGCTTCGCGGTGACCCGCAGGCCGCCGACACGCTCGACGACGCGCGGATCACCGACCTCGACACAGAGGCCCTCGGCCTCCCTGCCGGGTTCGCCGCCGCCGTCGCACGCGTGCCGGCAGGGTACAGCTAGCAGGCGCCGGGTACAGCTAGCAGGCGTTCGGGTCTCCTATGCTGGGGCGCATGCAAGCCTCCCAGCCAGCGAGTGCGAAGCCGATCCTGACCCTCACGGTGAACCCGGCTCTGGACGTCAGCACTTCGACCGAGCGGGTCAAGAGCCTCCACAAGCTGCGCTGCAGCACGAGCCGGCTCGATCCAGGCGGCGGAGGAGTGAACGTCTCGCGGGTCGTCCAGAGGCTCGGCGGGCAGACGCTGGCGGTGTACACCGCGGGTGGCCCCACGGGGGAGGCCTACCGCCGCCTCATCGAAGCCGAGCGCATCCCCAGCGTGGTCATACCGATCCAGGGGAGCACCCGACAGAACTTCACCGTCGACGAGACGATGACGGGGCAGCAGTTCCGTTTCGTCCTCGAAGGCCCCGAGCTCAGTGACGCGGAGTGGCGTGCCTGCCTGTCCGTCCTTGCCGCATCGATGCCCGTCGACGGATACGTGATCGCCAGCGGCAGCCTGCCCCCGGGGGTTCCCGAGGACTTCTACGCGAGGGTCGCCCGACTCGCGCGCGAAGGCGGCGCGCGCTGCGTCGTGGATGCATCCGGAGCCGCACTCGCGCAGGCGCTCGCCGAGGGCGTCTTCCTGGTCAAGCCGAGCCGGCGGGAGCTCGGGGCATACGTCCACCGGACGCTCGACACCGAGCAGAGCCAGGTGGAGGCTGCCTCGGCGCTGGTCGCCGAGGGGGGCGCCGAGTATGTCGCGCTGACCCTCGGCGAAACGGGGGCCGTGCTCGCGTCCAAGTCCGGCGTCGTCCGCCTGCCGGTGCCCTCGGTCCAGGTCGTCAGTGCCGTGGGAGCCGGCGACAGTTTCCTCGGCGGATTCATGCTCCGCCTCGCGCAGGGCCACCCTGTGGAGGCGGCCTTCCGAGGGGCAGTCGCCGCCGGAAGCGCGGCCGTGATGACTCCGGCCACCGAATTGTGCCACCGCAGCGACGTTGAGCGCCTGGAGGCCGAGCTCTCGGCAGCGGCGCTCTGAACTGCCGGGCTCCAGGAACCCCGCCGGGCTCCAGGAACCCCGCCGGGGTGCAGGACCCCGCCGAGGACGGGCTACCGAGGCCAGGGCTAGGGAGAGGGAAGGGGCGGGACCCTGCCGTGGTCCAGCCACGGGCGCAGCGTCTCTTCGGCGTCGAAGCCTCGCGCCCCCGCGCCCACGCGGCCCAGGAGCTCGACGACGTCCAACGTCGTGGCGTTGCCGTGCCGGTGCTCCTCGCCGAGGGCCCGCAGCGCCCGGAAGAAGCGGTCGTCGCCGATGGTGCGGCGCACGGCGTGCAGGGCGAGCGCCCCGCGCTTGTAGACGCGGTCATCGAACATGAGCGCGGGCCCGGGCGCGCCGATCGCGATGTCGGAGCGTTGCCCGGAGACGAGTTTCCACGCCGCGTCCGCCCGGGAGTCCGCCGAGCCGAGGCCCGCACGCTCGCTCCAGAGCCACTCGGCGTAGCACGCGAAGCCCTCGTGCAGCCAGATGTCCTCCCACCGGCGCACCGTGACGGAGTTCCCGAACCACTGGTGGGCGAGCTCGTGTGCCAGGAGCCGCTGGGACTCCCACGAGCGCGTGATGTGGTTGCGGCCCATGATCGAGAGCGTCTGCGCCTCGAGCGGGATCTCGAGCTCGTCCTCGGTCACGACGATGGTGTAGTCCCTGAAGGGGTAGGGTCCGAAGAGCCGGGCGAAGTGCTCGACCATGTCGGTCTGGTCCCGGAGCCCCGCAAGGGCAGCCTGCCTCAGGTCTGCGGGGACGGCTGCGAAGACGCCCACGGGCGGCCCCCCGCGGTGCCGGACCCGGCCCAGCTCGAGGATCTGGTACCGGCCGATGAGCAGGGTCGCGAGGTACGGGGCCATGGGCTCGTGCACCTCATACACCCACGTTTCGCGGCTCGCCTTGCGCCGGTGGCCCACGTGCAGGCCGTTCGAGACGACCCGGTACCCGGCGTCCGCCGTCGCGCTGATCCTGAAGGTGGCCTTCTGGCTCGGGTGGTCGTTGCACGGGAACCATGTGGGCGCGCCGACGGGCTGGCCGGCGACGAGCACGCCGTCGGCCAACTCCTCCCAGCCCACGGCGCCCCACCGCCCGTCGGCCGGAGCGGGGCTGCCCTCGTAGCGGACCTCGACGTGGAAGTCCTTCCCCGCCGGCACTGGGGCGGCGGGGGTGATGCGCAGTTCGTCCCCGCGCTGCGCGGCCTTGGCCGGGCGGGTGCCGTCGACCTGGATCTTGACCGCCCGCAGCCCCGTGAGGCTCAGCGTGATGGCTTCGAGCTGGTCTGCGGCCGTCGCGCGGATGCGCGCGCGGCCGGCGAGCCGGTTGCTCGCGAGGCGGATGTCCAGCTCGAGATCGTAGTGCCGGACCCAGTAGGCGGCGCTCCCGTGGCCGGGCGTGTACGGGTCGAGGAGGGCGCCGTTGCGGGAGTTCTTGGCGGTTGTCGGCTGCTTGGACGGGCTCACCGGCGGGGTGCCTCCGGCTCCTTCCACGGGGCCACGGGGTTGCCGCGCCAGTACGAGGCGGCGGGGACGTGCTCGCCGCGCATGACGAGCGAGGCGGGGCCGACGGTCGCGCCGGCGGCGATCTCCGCGCCGGGCAGGACGACGCCGTGCGGGCCGAGCGTCGCGCCCTCTCCGAGCACGACCGTGTCCATGCTCATGATCCGGTCGTGGAACAGGTGTGTCTGGACGACGCAGCCGCGGTTGACGGTCGAGCTGGGGCCGAGCGAGACGAGGTCAGCCTCGGGCAGCCAGTAGCTCTCGCACCACGCGCCCGGGCCGATCTTCGCCCCGAGGCCGCGGAGCCACCACACGAGCGCCGGGGTCCCCGAGGCGGCCCGCGCGAACCAGGGTGCGGCGACCATCTCGACGAACGCGTCGACGACCTCGTTGCGCCACACGAACGAGCTCCACAGGGGATGCTCGCCCGCGCGGACGCGGCCCACGAGGAGCCACTTCGCCAGGACCGCCGAGACCGCCGCGACGCCGCCTGCGGCGAGCATCACGGCCCCGCACAGCAGGGCGGCGGGCAGGTAGCCCCACGCGGTGGCGAGCCAGTCGAGCGCGACGAGGACGACGACGGCGATCGCCACCGTGAGCACGACCGGCACGGCGCGGCACAGCTCCCACGCCGCGCGCGCGACCTTGAGCCTCGTCGGCGGGCGGAACGTGCGTTCGGCGTCGGCCTCCATGGCCGTGCGGCGCAGGCGCACGGGTGGGCTTCCGAGCCACGAGGACCCCGACTTGGCCTTCTTCGGGGTGGCCGAGAGCACGGCGACGAGGCCGTCCTTCGGCACGGAGCGCCCGGCCGCTGTCATGCCCGAGTTCCCGAGGAACGCGCGCTTGCCGACCTTCGCCGGGGCGATCTTCATCCAGCCACCGCCGAGCTCGTAGCTGGCGATCATGGTGTCGTCGGCGAGGAACGCGCCGTCGCCCACCGTGGTCATTTTGGGCACGAGCAGCACGGTGGACGCCTCGACGTCCCTGCCGACCTTTGCGCCGAGGACCCGCAGCCACGTCGGCGTGAAGAGGCTCGCATAGACGGGGAAGAGAAGGTCCCGGGCCATGTCGAGCACGCGCTCGGTGGCCCAGACCTGCCAGCCCATGCGGCTGCGGATCCGGTAGTGCCCCGCGGCGAGGCCGACGCCCAGCAGGCGGGTGGCGCCTGCGACGAGGGCCAGATTGAGCGCGAACCACACGGCGGCGGCGGCGGGGGATGCGGCGAGCATGGGCCCGGCAGCCTCGTGCAGGGACTCGTGGCCGCCCGCCGCGGCCAGGACGACCGCCCCTGCCGCGGCCGCGGAGACGAACGGGATGAGCGCGAGGAGCGTCGATCCAGCGGCGAACGCGGCGATCCACGCGCCCTCCTCGAGCGGCGAACGGCGCGTGGCGGGCTCCGGCCAGTCCGGCTTGGCCTTGCCGACGCGGGCGGCCGGGGATCCGGCAACCCGGAGCCCGGCCTTGACCCGTCCCGAGACCGACGAGCCCGGGTCCACGATCGCCCCGGCACCGACGCGCGCACCGGGCAGGAGCGTGCTGCGCGAGCCGACGGTCGCCCCGGCGCCGACGCTGATCCCGCCGATGTGCACCCAGTCGCCGTCGATCCACCACCCGGAGAGGTCCACCTCGGGCTCGATCGATGCGCCGGCCCCGAGCGTGAGCATGCCGGTGACCGGCGGGACGGAATGCAGGACGGCGTCCCGGCCGATCGTCGCCCCGAGGGCGCGCGCGTACCAGGGGACCCATGGGGCGCTCGCGAGGCTCACGGCCTGCGCGAGGTCGGCGATCTGCTCGGCGAGCCACAGCCGCAGGTGCACGCGGCCCGAGCGTGGGTACCGGCCCGGCTGCACGCCGCGCAGGAGAACGCGCGCGGCGGCGACGGAGATGGCCATGCGACCCCACGGGCTCACGAAGAGGAGCCACGACGCCGCAATCCACCACCACGAGAGGGTGGGCGCGGCGGAGAAGCCAGCGAACGCCGAGAGCACATTGTTGGCCGCCGCGAGGTACGTGAGCCAGCGCATGCCCACGAGGATGAAGAGCGGCACGCCCATGAGCGTCTGGGCGAACTGGGTGCGCCGCGCCGTCGGGCGGACCGTGCGCTCGCGGGCCGCCGGGCCTCCCTCGGGCGCCGTCCCGAGTACCGCCTCGACGAGGGCGCCGACCCGCGGATGGGCGTAGACGTCGGCCACGGTGACGGTGGGGTAGCAGCGGCGCAGGGCGGAGACGAGCTGGGCGGCCGCGAGCGAGCCGCCGCCGTGGGCGAAGAAGTCAGCGTCGAGCCCGGGCGCGCTCGTGCCGAGCACGGCACCCCACTGCTCGACGACCCACGCGGCGTCGTCGGACAGCTCGAGGTTCGGCCCGGCGCCGTCGTCCGCGCCCGGGAGCGGCCACGGGAGGGCAGTGCGGTCCACCTTGCCGCTCGTCTTGGTCGGGAGGGTGCCGACGACGGCGAGCACGGGCACGAGCGCGGCCGGCAGCTCCCGCTCGAGACGCTTCCGGGCCACGGCGAGGTCCGGCTCGATGCCGTCCGACGGCGCGAGGTAGCCGACGAGGATCTGGTTCCCGGCCGCCGTCGTGCGCACGGCCGCCGCGGCGCCCGCGATCCCGGGCAGCGCCTGGAGCGCCGCGTCGACCTCGCCGAGCTCGATCCGACGGCCGCCGAGCTTCACCTGCTCATCGGCCCGGCCCTGGAAGAGAAGTCCCTCGGGCTCGTATCTCACGAGGTCGCCCGAGCGGTAGGCCCGCTCCCAGCCGAGGCTCGGCATCGGGGCGTACTTCTCGGCGTCCTTCGCGGGGTCGAGGTAGCGGGCCAGCCCGACGCCGCCGATGATCAGCTCGCCCACGCCGCCCTCGTCGACGGGGCTGCCCGAGGCGTCGACGACGGCGAGGTCCCAGCCGTCGAGGGGGAGGCCGATGCGCACGGGACCGGTCCCGTCCATCCGCGCGGCGCAGGCGACGACGGTGGCCTCGGTCGGCCCGTACGTGTTCCACACCTCGCGACCCTCGACCGCGAGGCGCGCCGCGAGTTCGGGCGGGCAGGCCTCGCCGCCGAAGATGAGCAGCCGGACGTTCTCGAGCGCCTCGGCCGGCCACAGCGCGGCGAGCGTCGGCACCGTCGAGACGACCGTGATGCGCCGCTGGACGAGCCACGGCCCGAGGTCCATGCCCGTGCGCACGAGCGCCCGGGGGGCCGGCACGAGGCACGCTCCGTGCCGCCACGCAAGCCACATCTCCTCGCACGAGGCGTCGAAGGCGACCGAGAGCCCGGCCAGGACGCGGTCCTCGGGGCCGAGCGGCTCGTCGGGGAGGAAGAGGCGGGCCTCGGCGTCGACGAACGCCGCCGCCGAGCGGTGCGACACGGCGACGCCCTTCGGAGTGCCGGTCGAGCCGGAGGTGAAGATGACCCAGCAGTCGTCGTCGGGGGCCGGCGGGCGCGGGTGGGGGAAGGGCTTGGGCCGGTGGCTGTCGACGGTCATCGACCCGCCGCCTCGGACGATCCCAGCGACGCGGGCCTCCCCGAAGACGAGCTTGGCCCGCTCGTCGGGGTCGTCCGCGTCGACGGGCACGTAGGCCGCGCCGATGAGCATGATCGCGAGGATCGCGACATACAGCTCGGCGGTCCCCGAGGGGATCCGCACGCCGATCCTGTCTCCGGCGCCGAGGCCCGCGGCGTGGAGCGTGCGGCCCATCGCACGGACCTCCGAGAGGAGCTCCGTATAGCTGAGGGTGCGCGTCCCGTCGTCGAGGGCCGGGGCTTCGGGGAAGGCTTCGGCGCTCGCGGTGAGGATGTCGAAGAGCGTCCGGGCGGGCGGCGTCCGGTCCGTGCCGGGCAGCTGCGGGGGGAAGGGCCGCGATGCGGCCTCGAGGGTGTCTGCTGGGATGTCGCTCACGCCCGTGCCTTCGGCTCGCTCAGGGGAAGTCATGTCGCGGCCATTCTTCCAGAGGGCCGCGCGGAACCCCGCGCGGCGGGGCCGCTGGCGGGCAGGGCTACGGGACCAGGAGGACCTTGCCCGTGGTCCCGCGTCCCTCGAGCGCCGCGTGCGCCGCGGCGGCCTCGCGCAGCGGGTACTGCGCCCCGATCCGCACCGAGAGGGTCCCCTCGAGCACAGCGGCGAAGAGCTCCGAGGAGCGCCAACGCCGCTCGGCCGCGTTGAGCAGGTGGTGCTTGAGCGTCGGGCGCGTGACGAACAGCGAGCCGCCGGTGTTGAGTCGCTGGAGGTCGAACGGCGGCACCTGCCCCGACGCCCCGCCGAAGAGGACGAGCATGCCGCGCACGCGCAGGCTCGCGAGCGAGCCGTCGAACGTGTCCCGCCCCACGCCGTCGTACACGACGTCGACGCCCGCGCCGCCGGTGAGCTCGCGGACCTGCTCGGGGAAGTCGTGGTAGCGGATCACGTGGTCCGCGCCGGCCAGGCCCGCGAGCTCGGCCTTCGCGTCGGTCGAGACGGTCGTGATGACGCGCGCGCCGCGGGCCTTGAGCAGCTGGATGAGCAGCAGGCCGACGCCGCCGGCCCCCGCGTGCACGAGCGCGGTCTGGCCCGGCTCGACGCGGAAGCTCGAGGTCACGAGGTAGTGGGCCGTCATGCCCTGCAGCGGGAGCGCCGCCGCGGTGAGCAGGTCCACGCCCTCGGGGATCGGGAGGGCCTTCTCGGCGTCGACGAGCATGTACTCGGCGTAGGTGCGCGTGCCCTCGGCCGTCGCGATGCGGTCCCCCTTGGCGAAGCCCGCGGCCTCGGCGCCGTCGCCCACCGCCGAGACCGTTCCCGCGGCCTCCTCGCCCGGGGTGAAGGGGAACGGGACCTGGTAGACGCCCTGCCGCTGGTACGTCTCGATGAAGTTCACGCCGGCGGCCGCCACGCGCACGAGCAGCTGGCCCGGCCCGGGATGCGGCATCTCAAGCTCGCCGGGGACGAGGACTTCGGGTCCTCCGGGCTGCGTGGCGACGATGGCGTTGATCATGGCTCTCCTGACGTCTCGTTCCGTTCGGCTCGCCTGACCATCCTAAGGAGTGGGGCCTGGCGACCCCAGGACGGGGCCCTGCGAGGAAGGCTGCATAAATATTGACCCCTATGCATAACTTTGCCTAGAGTGGGCGGGTGACCATTACAGCAGCAGTCTCCGGAGCCAGCGGCTACGCCGGAGGCGAGGTCCTCCGCCTCCTCGCCAACCACCCCGAGATCGAGATCGGCGCGATCACGGCGCACTCGAGCGCCGGCAGCCGCCTCGGCGAGCTCCAGCCGCATCTGCTGAGCCTCGCGGACCGCGTCATCGCCGAGACGACTCCCGAGAACCTCGCGGGGCACGACGTCGTCTTCCTCGCCCTCCCGCACGGCGCCTCCGCCGAGGTCGCCGCCGCGCTGCCCGAGGGCACCCTCGTCATCGACGCGGGCGCGGACCACAGGCTCGAGGACCCCGAGGCCTGGTTCCGCTTCTACCGCTCCGAGCACGCCGGGACGTGGCCCTACGGCCTGCCCGAGCTGCCCTTGGGCGGGGGGCACACCCAGCGCGAGCGGCTCGTCGGCGCGCGCCGCATCGCCGTCCCCGGCTGCTACCCGACGTCGGCCCTGCTCGCCCTCACGCCCGGCTTCGCCGCGGGCCTGCTCGAGCCCGACGACGTCGTCATCGTCTCCGCGTCCGGCACCTCCGGCGCGGGCAAGTCCGCCAAGCCGCACCTCCTCGGCTCCGAGGTCATGGGCTCGATGAGCCCCTACGGCGTGGGCGGCGGCCACCGGCACACGCCCGAGATCGAGCAGGGCCTCTCCAACGCCGCGGGCGCGCCCGTCACCGTGTCCTTCACCCCGACCCTCGCGCCCATGAGCCGCGGCATCCTCACGACGGCGACGGCGCGGGTCAAGGAGGGCGTGGATGGAGCCTCCCTGCGCGCCGCGTGGGAGGCCGCGTACGGCCCCGAGCGCTTCGTGCACCTCCTGCCCACGGGCCAGTGGCCCGCGACGCAGATGGTCCTCGGCTCGAACAACGTCGCGCTCCAGCTCGCCTTCGACGAGCACGCCGGGCGCGTGATCGTGAGCTCCGTGATCGACAACCTCACCAAGGGGACCGCCGGGGGCGCGGTCCAGTCCATGAACATCGCGCTGGGCCTCGATGAGGGCGCCGGCCTCGCACAGCTGGGAGTCGCACCGTGACCGTCACCGCACCCAAGGGCTTCCGGGCCGCCGGCGTCACCGCGGGCATCAAGGCCTCGGGCAAGCCCGACATGGCGCTCGTCGTCAACGATGGGCCCGAGAAGCACGCCGCCGCCGTCTTCACCTCGAACCGCGTCGCCGCGGCGCCCGTGCGCTGGTCGCGGCAGGCCATCAGCGACGGCCGGGCCGACGCCGTCGTGCTCAACTCCGGCGGCGCCAACGCGTGCACGGGGCCGGAGGGCTTCCAGAACACGCACACGACGGCGGAGAAGACCGCCGACGTGCTCGGCATCTCCGCGGCCGACGTCGTCGTGTGCTCGACCGGCCTCATCGGCGAGCAGCTGCCCATGGACAAGATCGTCCCGGGCGTCGACGCGCTCGGCGAGGCGCTCTCGGCCGACGGCGGGCACGACGCCGCCGTTGCGATCATGACGACGGACACCGTGCCGAAGGAGGCCGTGTTCACGGGCGCCGACGCGCAGGGCGTCGAGTTCACGATCGGCGGCATCGCGAAAGGCGCCGGCATGCTCGCCCCGGGGCTGGCCACGATGCTCGTCGTCCTCACGACCGACGCCGAGGCCCAGCCCGAGATGCTCGACGCCGCGCTGCGGGACGCCACCCGCGTGACGTTCGACCGCGCCGACTCGGACGGGTGCATGTCCACGAACGACACCGTCGTGCTCCTGGCCTCCGGCGCGTCCGGCGCCGTCCCGGACACCTCCGTGTTCACCGCGGGCCTGACCCAGGTCTGCGCCGAGCTGGCCCGCAAGCTCATCGGCGACGCCGAGGGCGCGGCGCACGACATCGCGATCCGCACCTTCAACGCCGCGAGCGAGCGCGATGCCGAGGTCGTCTCCCGGGCCGTGGCCCGCTCGAACCTCTTCAAGACGGCGATTTTCGGCAGGGACCCCAACTGGGGCCGCGTGCTCTCCGCCGTCGGCACGACCGACGCTGTCTTCGAGGCTGACTCCCTCAACGTCTCGATCAACGGCATCCAGATCTGCCAGAACGGCGGGATCGGGCAGGACCGCTCGCTCGTGGACCTCGAGCCGCGCGAGGTCCTCGTCGAGATCGACCTCGCCGCCGGCAACGCCGAGGCGACGATCTGGACCAACGACCTCACGCACGACTACGTGCACGAGAACAGCGCCTACTCGAGCTGAGGCCCGCCCATGACTGATGCAGGGACCGAGCCCGCCACGAACATCCGGCTCGCGATGGACAAGGCCGAGACGCTCGTCGAGGCCCTCCCGTGGATCCAGCGGTTCGCCGGGACCACGATGGTCGTCAAGTACGGCGGCAACGCGATGGTCAACGACGAGCTGCGCCGCGCGTTCGCCGAGGACATCGTCTTCCTCCACCACGTGGGCATCCACCCCGTCGTCGTGCACGGCGGCGGCCCGCAGATCAACGCGATGCTCAAGCGCGTCGGGATCGAGAGCGAGTTCAAGGGCGGCCTGCGGGTCACGACCCCAGAGGCGATGGACGTCGTCCGCATGGTCCTCACCGGGCAGGTCGGCCGCGAGCTTGTGGGACTCATCAACTCCCACGGCCCGTACGCCGTCGGGCTCTCGGGCGAGGACGCGGGGCTCCTGCGCGCCGTCCGCACGGGGGCCGTGGTCGACGGCGAGGAGGTCGACCTCGGGCTCGTCGGCGAGGTCGTCGGCGTCGAGCCTGCCGCGGTGCACGACATCCTCGAGGCCGGGCGCATCCCCGTCGTCTCGACGGTCGCCCCCGAGGTCACCGTCGAGCGGGGCCCCGACGGCGCCGAGCGGCACGTGCCGACCGGCCAGGTGCTCAACGTCAACGCGGACACCGCGGCCGCCGCCGTCGCCGTCGCGCTCAAGGCCTCGCGGCTCGTCGTCCTGACCGACGTCGAGGGCCTCTACCGCAACTGGCCGGACAGGGGCTCGCTCATCTCGCAGATCTCTGCGTCCGAGCTGCGCGGGATGCTGCCCACGCTCGAGTCCGGCATGATCCCCAAGATGGGCGCGTGCCTCAAGGCCGTGACCGAGGGCGTGGACCGGGCCGCGATCGTCGACGGCCGCAGCCCCCACACGATGCTCCTCGAAGTCTTCACGAACGCAGGCGTCGGCACGCAGGTCGTGCCCGACGAGGAAGGGACCAGCGCATGAGCCAGCCGAATCAGAGCGAGGCGCTCGAGACCGCCAAGGCCTCCGAGCTCGCCGGCGCATCGTCGGGCGCGGAGTGGCTCGCGCGCTACTCCGACTCCCTCATGGGTGTTTTCGGCACGCCCCAGCGCGTCCTCGTGCGCGGCCAGGGCTGCTACGTGTGGGACGCCGACGGCCGCCAGTACCTCGACCTGCTCGGCGGGATCGCGGTCAACGCCCTCGGCCACGCGCACCCGTTCGTCACCTCGGTCATCTCGAGCCAGCTCGCGACCCTCGGACACGTCTCGAACTTCTTCACGAGCCCCACGCAGGTCGCGCTCGCGGAGAAGCTCCTGGCCATCACGGGCGCGCCCGCCGGCTCGAAGGTCTTCTTCGCGAACTCGGGCACCGAGGCCAACGAGGCCGCGTTCAAGCTCGCCCGCCGGAACAGCAAGAACGCCGAGGGCGGCCGCCGGACCAAGGTCGTCGCGCTCGAGGGCGCATTCCACGGCCGCACGATGGGCGCCCTCGCGCTCACCGCCAAGAAGGCCTACCGCGAGCCGTTCGAGCCGCTGCCGGGCGGCGTCGTGCACGTGGCGTTCGGTGACATCGAGGCCCTGCGCGCCGAGGTCGACTCGACCACGCAGGCCGTCTTCCTCGAGCCCATCCAGGGCGAGGCCGGCGTCGTGCCGCTGCCCGAGGGCTACCTCGCCGAGGCGCGGCGGATCACGCGCGACGCCGGGGCCCTCCTCATCGTCGACGAGGTCCAGACCGGGATCGGCCGGACTGGGAGCTGGCTCGCGATCGAGGGCTCGGGGGTGATGCCCGACGCCGTGACCCTCGCCAAGGGCCTCGGCGGCGGCTTCCCGATCGGCGCCGTCGTCACCTTCGGCCCCGAGGCGAGCGCGTTCCTGTCCGCGGGCCAGCACGGCACGACCTTCGGCGGCAACCCCGTCGCGACGGCGGCCGCGCTCGCGACCATCCACGCGATCGAGAGCCAAGGCGTCTTGCCGAACGTCCTCGCCGTGGGGGACCGGCTGCGGGAGCGCCTCGTGGCGCTGCCCGAGGTCGCCGAGGTGCGGGGCCGGGGGCTGCTCGTGGGCCTCGACCTCGCGTTGCCCGCAGCGGTTCCCGACGACGCCAACCTCGCCGCCGCCGTCGTCAACGCCGCGCTCGACGCCGGCTTCATCGTCAACGCCCCCGGCCCGCGCACGCTCCGCCTCGCGCCGCCGCTCATCCTGACAGCCGAGCAGGCCGACACGTTCGCCGACGCCCTGCCCGGGCTCATCGCCGCGGCCGTCGCCACGCTCATCCCCAAGGAGACCCCATGACGACCACTACCGTCCGGCACTTCCTCAAGGACACCGACCTGAGCCCGGCCGAGCAGGCCGAGGTCCTGGACCTCGCCGTCCGCATGAAGGCCGAGCCCTACTCCGTCCAGCCGCTCGCGGCCGAGGGCTCCGCGCGCAAGACCGTCGCGGTGATCTTCGACAAGACCTCGACCCGCACGCGCGTCTCCTTCTCCGCCGGGGTGACGGACATGGGCGGCACGCCGCTCATCATCAACCCGGGCGAGGCGCAGATCGGGCACAAGGAATCCGTCGAGGACACCGCGAAGGTGCTCGAGCGCATGGTCGCCGCGATCGTGTGGCGCACGGGCGCGCACCAGGGCCTCGTGGACATGGCCGCGAACTCGCGCGTGCCCGTGGTCAACGCCCTCTGCGACGACTACCACCCCTGCCAGCTCCTCGCGGACCTGCTCACGGTCCGGGAGCACAAGGGCAGCCTCGCCGGACTGTCCATGGCCTACCTCGGCGATGCCGCGAACAACATGGCCAACTCGTACCTGCTCGCGGGCGTCACCGCAGGCATGCACGTGCGGATCGCCGGCCCCGAGGGCTACCTCCCGGCCGCTGACGTCGTCGCCGAGGCCGAGGCCGTGGCCGCGCAGACCGGCGGCTCGGTCCTCGTCACGACCGACGCCGCTGCGGCGCTCGCGGGCGCCGACGTCGTCGCGACGGACACATGGGTCTCGATGGGCCAGGAGGCCGAGAAGGAGTCGCGGATGCAGCTCTTCCGCGACTACTCCGTCGACGCCGCCGCGATGGGCCAGGCCGCGCCCGACGCCGTGTTCCTCCACTGCCTCCCGGCCTACCGCGGGTACGAAGTCGCCGCAGAGGTCATCGACGGCCCGCAGTCGGTGGTGTGGGACGAGGCCGAGAACCGCCTGCACGCCCAGAAGGCGCTGCTCGCGTGGCTCCTGCACCGCTCGGGCCAGGCCGTCGTGGACGGCCTGCCGGCCGCCTCATGAGGCCGCGAGCATGAGCAGCGAGAGGCCTTCGATGCCGGCGCCCGCCCCGCAGACCAAGGCGGCCCGCCAGGCGCGCATCCGCGCGATCCTCGCGGGCCAGTCGGTGCGCTCGCAGGCGGAGCTCGCGACGCTGCTCGCGGACGACGGCGTGCTGGTCACCCAGGCGACGCTCTCGCGGGACCTCGTCGAGATCGGCGCCGTCCGGGTGCGCGGCGCCGACGGCGGCCTCGTCTACGCCGTGCGCGGCGAGGGCGGCGATCGGAGCCCACGGACCGGGCAGGACCAGGAGGTGCTCGACGCGCGGCTCGCGAAGCTGTGCGCCGAGCTCCTTGTCACGGCGGAGTCCAGCGCGAACATCGTCGTGCTCCGCACCCCGCCCGGCGCCGCGAACTTCCTCGCCCTCGCGATCGACCATTCGGTCATCCCGTCGATCCTCGGCACCATCGCCGGCGACGACACCGTCATGATCATCACCCGTGATCCGGCCGGCGGGGAGGCGGTCGCGGCCCGCTTCCTCGAGTTGGCATCGCAGGGGGCGTAGCGAGAAGCCGGATCTTCCTTACGACGGCCCCTCCCCGCGTCCAGTGACGTGGTGAGGGGCCCTGCCGTGTCGTGGAGTCCGGGCAGGGCCGTTCCCCCATGGTCAGAAGGGTGGGGGTGGGTCGCTGTGGGGATAGGTCCTGTGCTTCCGGCCGGAGGGGCCGGTCCATTCGAGGGTCCCGGGTGGTGGCGGTGGTGGGCTCTTCTGGTCGGTCTCCTGCTCGGCCGCTTGCCTGCCGCCGATCTGGCGGACTTTCCAGTAGCCGAGGGTCTTCTGGCGGTGGTGTTCGCGGCAGAGGAGGGCGAGGTTGTTGGTGTCGGTTTCGCCGCCCTGGGACCATGCGTGGGTGTGGTCGGCCTCGCAGGCGGGGCCGGGCTTCTCGCAGGCGGGGAAGGTGCAGGTCGCGTCGCGGATGGTGAGGAAGCGGCGCATGGCGGCGGTGGGGGCGTAGCGGGTGCGCTCGATGGCCAGCGGGGCCCCGGTGAGGGGGTGGACGACGAGCCGGGTCCAGAACTTCGTCTGCGCGGCGAGCCGCCGGGCGGCCTCGGAGTCGATGAGCCCGTAGCCGAGGATCTCTCCGGGAGTGTCGCTGGTGCCGGCGAGGGTGGCGGCGGGGACGGTGACCACGAGTTCGGTCCGCACGCCCGCGATCGGGCCCCCGGCCGAGCTGGTCCCGGTGGCGAGGAGGAGGTCGGTGAGGGCGTCGGCGCGCAGCTGGTTGACCGTGCGGGCCTCGTCGGGGGCTTGGAGGGAGCGGGCGACCGCGGTCAGGCGGGTGTCGATGAGGGCCCCGGTCTCGAGCGGGATGAGGGCGGTGAGGTGGGCCATGCCGTCCCCGCACGGGGTGATGTCCACGCGGCGGTCGGCGAGGGCCTTGGCCTTGCGCACGGCCAGGGGCGTGTCGGCGTAGTCCTCGGCGAGGCGGTGCAGCCGCCGGCCGAGGGCGCCGGGGGGGGGGGTCAGGTCGGGGTCATCGGGGGCGTCGATTCCCGCGGCGGCGGTGGCGAGCTCCTCGAGGCGGGCGGCCGGGATGGGGATGGCGGCGTCGAGGATGCCCGCGGCCCGGCGCCGGGTGAGCCGGCCGGCGCGCATGGCGGCCAGGACGGGGGCCATGGAGGGGGGGGTCAGGGCGAGGGCCTCCTCGACCATGGCCCGGGTGGTGCGCTGGGCGAGCTTGAGGACCGCGGCGGCCTCGGCGGCGGCCACGGCGGGGGCGTCGAGCCGGTCCACGGGTACCTCGCTGGAGGAGCCCTCGGCGCGGGTGAGCGCGGCGAGGAGGAAGATCCTGTTGGCGTCGAGGCGGGCCTGGTCGGCCTCGTTGGCCTCGAGGGCGTCCAGGACCTCCGCGGCGCGCTCGAGCCGGATCTGCGCCATCGCCGCCTCCGGCGGGGGCGGCTCCGTGGACGGGTCATGACCTGTTTCAGGCGCGGGAGCAGGTGCCTCAGGTGCCTGCCCGCAAGTGCAAGCGCAGCGGCAGCCGCCGTCCGCCGTCGTCCTGGGCATGCCCGGGAGCGGGTCGAACAGTGCCGGGTCGAACCGCGGAGCCTCGATCCACCGCACCTTCCCGGAGCAGATCGCGGCGAACTCCTCCGGGCTCATCGGGTCCACGACCCCGAGCTCCTCCGGGCTCAGGTCATCCCAGTCCTCGGGATCGTCCACGTCCAGGTCCGGGTCCCAATCGGGCACAGGCGACGGCCCAGGGAGGGGCGCGCCAATGGCGGCCCCCTCATCGAATCCCTGTTCCCCTGCCATGGACCTACCCTCGCACAGGGCTCCGACAATTCTCGGCGAGGACAGGGAGACCCTCAAGCGCCGTGACGCGAAGCTGGCGCGGATCGGCGCGCCTTCTGAAGAATCCGGCCCCTGGGGTCGGGATCCGTCCTCATCCGGTGGGACAGTGGTGGCACACGACGCCGAAAGGGGCCCACCATGACCACCCTGCCCACGCCGGTCGACCCGCCCGAGCTGCACACGAGCCCGGCCTTCGCCCAGGGGATGATCCTGCCCGCGGGGCCGACGCTGTACGTCGGCGGGCAGAACGGCACCGACTCTGAGGGGAACCTGCTCGAGGGTCTCGGGCCGCAGGCCGAGCAGGCCATGCGCAACGTGTTCGCGGTGCTGGCCGCGGCGGGGACCGACCCTGAGCACGTCGCGAAGCTCACCATCTACCTCGCGCCGGACGTCGATCCCGGCGAGGCCTACGCGGCCTCCTTCGGCGTGTGGGGCAATCGGCGCACCGCGGTCACCGTCCTGGCCATCGCACCTGCGCGGCCGGGTGCGCTCGTCGAGATCGACGCGGTCGCATCGATCCCCGCCCCATCAGACACGGCCCAGGGGGAACCCGCCTCCACCGCATGAGACCATGCGTCCATGGATGGTGATGAAGCCCCCGAAGTCAGCGCCCTCGCGATCAACGTCACGATCCCCGAGGCGCTCCGCTGGACCGACACGCGCCGCGGCGAGGAGTTCATCCTCACGACCCTGAACATCCGCCTCCTGCCGGACGGCCATCTCGCCGCGAAGGCCTACGGGCGCCCGACGGCGGGCGGCCGGGGTGCGTACGTCTCCTTCCGCGTCCCAGACCGGCCCGAACTCGCGCGGATCATCGCGGAGGCAGCGAGCCGCGCGAGCGAGCTGTGGGCAGGCCACCGCGGCCTCGGCTGATGCTGAATCGGGCGATGTTGGCTGACGGTACGCACGACGGCGTGGCGTCACCTGCGGCGGGAGGGACTGCCCCTGCCGGGCAGGGAAGCCTAGACTCCGTGGGGTGGAACCGCTGAGCCTCCAGACGGACGAGGCACGCTCCCTCTTCGCAGGACTGCCCTTCGCCCGGCAGACCCTCGAGGCCCTCGCCGGCGCCCGCCTCCCGCCAGAGCTGACGGACCGCGAGGCCGTCCTGGCCGGCCTCGGCCGCACCCCCTCGGACGTCCCGCTTCCGGCGGGCTTTCCCATCTCACTCTAGGGCGCAGATTGCGCCCGATGTATATCTATGTAGACTGATGCATAACAATTCGTTGCAGCCCCCTGCATAAGGAGAACACTGTGAAGGAACGCATCGTCCTCGCCTATTCGGGCGGTCTGGACACTTCCGTCGCCATCGGCTGGATCGCGGACGCGACCGGCGCCGAGGTCGTAGCCGTCGCCGTCGACGTCGGGCAGGGCGGCGAGGACATGGAGACGATCCGCCAGCGCGCCCTCGGCTGCGGCGCCGTCGAGGCCTACGTGGCCGACGCGCGCGACGAGTTCGCGGACGAGTATTGCATGCCCACCCTCAAGGCGAACGGCCTCTACCAGGGTCACTACCCGCTGGTCTCGGCGATCTCCCGCCCGGTCATCGTCAAGCACCTCGTCAAGGCCGCCCGCGAGTTCGGCGCCACGACCGTCGCCCACGGCTGCACGGGCAAGGGCAACGACCAGGTCCGCTTCGAGGTCGGCATCCAGACCCTCGGCCCGGACCTCAAGTGCATCGCCCCGGTCCGCGACCTCGCCCTGACCCGCGACAAGGCCATCGCCTACGCGGAGGAGAAGCGCCTCCCGATCGTCACGACGAAGAAGAACCCGTACTCGATCGACCAGAACGTCTGGGGCCGCGCCGTCGAGACCGGCTACCTCGAGGACATCTGGAACGCCCCGACCAAGGACATCTACGACTACACGCAGACGCCGGAGTTCCCGCCGGCGCCGGACGAGGTCACCATCTCCTTCAAGGAGGGTGTGCCGACGGCGGTCGACGGCGCCGAGATGTCGCCGCTGCAGGTCATCCAGGAGCTCAACCGCCGCGCCGGCGCGCAGGGCGTGGGCCGCATCGACGTCGTCGAGGACCGCCTCGTCGGCATCAAGAGCCGCGAGATCTACGAGGCCCCCGGCGCGATGGCGCTCATCACCGCGCACAAGCACCTCGAGGACGTCACCATCGAGCGCGAGCACGCCCGCTTCAAGGCCACCGTCAGTCAGCGCTGGAGCGAGCTCGTCTACGACGGCCAGTGGTTCTCCCCGCTCAAGCGCGCCCTCGACGTCTTCATCGACGACTCGCAGAAGCACGTCTCGGGCGACATCCGCATGGTCCTGCACGGCGGCCAGGCCGTCGTCAACGGGCGCCGTTCGGACTCCTCGCTCTACGACTTCAACCTCGCGACCTACGACACGGGCGACACGTTCGACCAGTCCAGCGCGAAGGGCTTCATCGACCTCTGGGGCATGTCCTCGAAGGTCGCCTCGAGCCGCGACCAGCGCGTCGCGGGGGAGTGAGCCTGGGTGGCTGAGCAGAACGCGGCGCCGCAGGGCGAGGGCGGAGCGAGCTCCGCGACCAACGTGGGCGCTCTCTGGGGCGGGCGCTTCGCCGGCGGCCCGGCGGACGCGCTCGCCGCGCTGAGCAAGTCCACGCACTTCGACTGGCGGCTGGCCCGGTATGACATCGCCGGCTCGCGCGCCCACGCCCGGGTCCTGCACCGCGCGGGCCTGCTCGACGACGGCGAGCTCGCCGGGATGCTTGACGCGCTCGACCGCCTCGACGCGGACGTCGCCTCCGGCGCGTACACCGCGGCGGAGTCGGACGAGGACGTGCACGGCTCGCTCGAGCGCGGCCTCATCGAGCGCGCCGGCGCCCACCTCGGCGGCAAGCTCCGCGCCGGCCGCTCGCGCAACGACCAGGTCGCGACCCTCGGGCGGATGTTCCTCCGCGACCACGCGCGGCTCATCGCCCGCGGCGTCCTGGACACGGTCGACGCGCTCGTGGCCCAGGCCGAGGCCCACCCGGGCGCGGCGATGCCCGGCCGGACGCACCTCCAGCACGCCCAGCCTGTCCTGCTCAGCCACCACCTCCTGGCCCATGCGTGGGCCCTGCTCCGCGACGTCCAGCGCCTCGCGGACTGGGACAGGCGAGCGGCCGTGTCCCCGTACGGTTCGGGCGCGCTCGCGGGCTCGTCCCTCGGGCTCGACCCCGAGGCCGTCGCCGCGGACCTCGGCTTCGACTCGGCCGTGCACAACTCGATTGACGGCACCGCCTCGCGCGACGTCTTCGCCGAGTTCGCGTGGGTCGCCGCGATGATCGGCGTCGACCTCTCCCGCATCTCGGAGGAGGTCATCCTCTGGGCCACGAAGGAGTTCTCCTTCGTCACGCTCGACGACGCCTACTCGACGGGGTCCTCGATCATGCCGCAGAAGAAGAACCCGGACGTCGCCGAGCTCGCGCGCGGCAAGGCCGGACGGCTCATCGGCGACCTGGCCGGCCTCCTGGCCACGCTCAAGGGCCTGCCGCTCGCCTACAACCGCGACCTGCAGGAGGACAAGGAGCCCGTGTTCGACGCCGCGGACACCCTCGAGCTCCTGCTGCCCGCGGTCTCGGGCATGGTCGCGACGCTCACGTTCAACACCGAGCGGATGGCCGCCCTCGCGCCGCAGGGCTTCGCGCTCGCGACCGACATCGCCGAATGGCTCGTCCGCCAGGGCGTGCCGTTCCGCGAGGCCCACGAGCTCTCCGGCGCCGCCGTGAAGCAGGCCGAGTCGCGCGGCGTCGAGCTGTGGGACCTCACGGACGAGGAGTACGGGGCGATCAGCCCGGCCCTGACCCCGGAGGTCCGCTCGGTGCTGAGCACCGAGGGCTCGCTCGCGAGCCGCAGCGCGCAGGGCGGCACCGCCCCCGAGGCCGTGGCCCGCCAGCTCGCGGCACTCAAGGAGCAGCTCGCCGACGCGCGGTCTTTCGCGGGGTAGCACGCCCGTCGCATCATCGAGGGGTGGGGTCGCGCAGACTCATGCTCGTCGTGGCCCATCCCGACGACGACGCCCTCGGCATCGCCGGCTCGATCGCCCTCCACGGCGACGAGCCGGCGTTCCGCTTCGTGCTCATCCACGCGACCGACGGCGCCGCGGGCCAGATCGCCCCTGAGGTGGATGCGACCCCCGCGACCCTCGGCGAGGTGCGCCGCGGCGAGGACGAGCGCGCGTGGCGCGCCCACGGGCGGATCCCGGACCGGCACGAGTGGCTCGGGTACGAGGACGGGTTCCTCGCCGAGGCGGACTTCGAGGCCCTCACCGCGCGAATCCGGGACCTCATGGTCCAGGAGCGGCCCGACGTCGTGTGCACGTTCGGTCCGGACGGCGTCACGGGGCACCCGGACCACATCACGGTCGGCCGGGCCACGGACGAGGCCTTCCTGTCCCTCGCGGGCGACGGCGGGCCTGGCCTGCGCCGGCTCCTGCACGCCGTCATGAAGCAGTCCACGTGGGGCGTCATCAACCGGGCCAGGGTCCGGGATGGCCTGCCGCCCTGGGACCCGACGCAGATCTACCACTGGCGCGGTGTCCCCGATGAGCTCGTGGACATCCGCGTCGACACGCACCTGGTCGCCGACCGCGTCGTCGACGGCATCGCCGAGCACCGCAGCCAGCGGCTCTCGCTCTTCGAGCACCCGGCGACCCGGCTCACGTGGCGCTCGGCGGCCTCCCGGGAGCACTTCGTCCAGGTCTGGCCCGCTCGCGTGCCCGGCCAGCGACGGCTCGCCGACATCTTCGAGGGCCTCTAGCCCTGACCGGAACCCTCATCGCCGGCGACGATCCGCACCGTCCCGGCGGCGCCGTCGACCTCCACGCGGTCGCCGGTGCGGATCCTTTCGGTCGCTCCGGGCACGCCGACGACGGCGGGGATGCCGTACTCGCGCGCGACGACGGCGCCGTGCGAGTTGGCCCCGCCCATCTCCATGACGAGCGCGCCCGCCGTGACGAACAGCGGCGTCCAGCCCGGGTCGGTCGACGGCGCGACGAGTACCTCGCCGGGCGCGAGCGAGGCCGCCGTCGGGTCCAGCACCACGCGCGCCGGGGCCGTCACGGTCCCCGCCGACGCCGGCACGCCGGTCAGGGTGCCAGCGTCTGTGTCGTGCCCTGGCGCGCCTGCGGCGGCCTCGGGCGCGGAAGCCGCCTCGGGCTCGGTCCCGTCGGAGAGCAGGACGCGCGGGATGTGCCGGCGGCGCAACTCGCGCGCGTAGTCCGCCCGCCGGTCGGCGACGAGCCCGCGCAGCCGAGCGCCGTCGTCGCTCTCGCTCCCGCCGGTGCCGGGCCGGGAACCGCGGCCCGCCGCAGCGACCTCGAGGGCCGAGCTGGCCTCGGCGAAGTCGAGGAAGAACACGTCGCCGGGGTCGTCGAGGACTCCCGCGTCGGCGAGGTGGCGTCCGACCGAGACCAGCTCCGTGCGTGCGGCGTCGAAGACCCGCACGAGGAAGAACTTGGGCTGCTCCCTGAGCCCGGCCAGGGCCCGCGCCCGGGCGAGGAGGCGGGCGACGGCGGCCCCGCGGAACCGGCCCCGATCCCTCGCCCGGGCGGCGAGCGAGCGGGCGGCGTCCTCGCCCGCGCGCGCGGCAGCTGAGAACGACCCCGCGTCGGGGTCGCCGAGCATCATCGCCGAGACCATCGACAGGACCGGCGCGGGGTCCTCCCGCCAGCGCGGCATCCCGACGTCGATCTCCGCCACCGCCCGGTGACCGTACCGCTGCAGGAACTCCCTGAGCCCCTCGGCGAGGACCGCCGGGAGCGTCCCGTCCCCGAGCCGTGCCGCCAGCTCCGTCCCCTCCCGGCCCGCGAGCCCGGCCGCGGCCTCGGGAGCCTCGTGGCGGATGCGCCCGGCGAGGGCGCGCAGCTCCTCGTCCATCTGCGTCGTGGGGTTGTTCGGCAGGCCGCGCAGCACGCCCTGCAGCTCGCCCGGACGCGCGATCCCGCGCAGCAGGACGGAGGCGATCCGTGCGCACATGAACCCGGCCGCCGCGACGGGCAGGGTCGCGGGGACGATCGGGAACGCCTCCCGCGCGAGCAGGTCCCGCGCGCGGTCCAGGCGCGCCGCCGGCCCGCCCGTGCCCGGGGCGAGTTTCCGCTCGAGCGCAGTGCCGAAGCGGCGCACGCCGGCCAGGCCCGCGCGGGGCCGGGCGAGGGCGCGCACGAGCGTCTCGGGGACGCGGTTGCGGGCAGCGATGGGCGCGACCCGCCGCAGGAGGGGGAGCGCAGTGCGGATGTCGAGCGGGAAGCGGGGGTCATCGGCGAGTCGGCGCAGGATGCCGGCGGACCGGGCCTCCATGACGCCGAGGAAGCGCGGGGCGAGCCAGCGGCCCACGCGGCTGCGCAGCACCGTGGTCACGTCGATGAACAGCCTGCCCCCGGCGGCTTGGACGACCGGCGGCCCGGACGCGGCGTCCGACGGCGGGAAGCCGGCCTGGGCGGCGATGCTGCCCGCCACCGTCCTGAGCGCCGCGACCCCCATCGGCGTGAGCGGACGCGTGAGCCCCTGGGCGAGGGAGAAGCAGAACCACGCACGCACGCCGCCCGCCTCCGGCGCGGCGGGGCGCTCGGGGACGGGGTGAAGCGTCGTGATGGGCCTCGTCTGGGTGAGCCACAGCCGCCCGTCGGCACCGAGCGCCCACTCGGCGTCCTGCGGGGCGCCGAAGTGCGCCTCGAGCCGCCGGCCCAGCGCGGCGAGCGCCGCGACGTCCCCGGCGCCGAGGCTCAGCGCGCTCGGGTCCCCGGCCGGGGCGACGCGCTCAGTGCCGCCACCGGCGACCGGACGTACGGCCAGCCCCTTCGCGCCCGCCCGGCTCTCGAGCAGCCGCCCCGTCCCCGCCTCGGCGACGAATCGGTCCGGGTCCACGGCGCCCGAGACGACCGACTCGCCCAGGCCGGGGCTCGCGTCGATGACCATGCGCGTCCGGCTCCCGGCCACGGGGTCGGCGGTGAACAGGACCCCGGCCACCGCGGCATCCACGAGCGGCTGGACGACGACGGCGAGCGCCGCCTCGGAGCCGGGGTAGCCCGTCGCGCGCCGGTAGGCGACCGCACGGTCGGTCCACAGCGACGCCCAGCAGCGGCGCACCGCGTCGAGGACAGCGTCGGCACCGACGACGTTGAGGAAGGTCTCCTGCTGGCCCGCGAAGCTGGCCCCTGGAAGGTCCTCCGCCGTTGCCGAGGAGCGCACGGCCACGGCGACCGGGGCACCTGCGGGGCCGTCGGCGGGGGAGAGGCCCCGCGAGAGGCCCTCGTACGCGGCGCGGACGGCGGCCTCCAGCTCGGGGGCCAGGCCGACGTCGGCGAGCCGCTCGCGGAGGCGCGCCGCGAGCTCCAGCCGGCGCCCGCCGTCCTCCTCGGCGTCCACGGCCTCGGCCAGGCCGCGCGCCTCTGCCCGGTCCAGCGCCTCGCGGTACGCGGACGCGAGGATGCAGAAGCCGTCGGGGACCTCGAAGCCGGCCGCGAGCATCTCGCCGAGGTTCGCGGCCTTGCCGCCGGCCTCGTCCACCATGCCTGCCCGCAGCGCCTCGAGGGGGACGACCACCGGGCGCGTGCGGGCCTCGCCGCCGTGCACGGCCTCAGGATAGACCCGGTGCCCGCGGGTGTCGCGGCCCGGCGGTACGCTGGCCCCATGGACACCACGACCCCTGACAACGACAGCCTGCTGGCCGGGATCGAGAGCGCCGCCGCCGGGTTCCGCGAGGAGCTCGAGGTCCTCACCGACGCCTCCGTGGGCCGCAGCTCGCTCCTGCCCGACTGGACGCGGGGGCACGTCCTCGCGCACGTCGCGGGCGTGTGCGACGGGATGGCGCGCCAGCTCGAGTACGCCGGGCGCGGCGAGCGGATCGAGCTCTACGACGGAGGTCAGGAGGGCCGCAACCGGGCCATCGAGGAGGGCGCCGGGGCGAGCGCCGACGAGCACCGGGAGCGCGTCGGGGCCGCGCTCGACCGCGCCCTCGCGGCCTTCCGCCGGCTCGACGGGGACGCGTGGCAGCGCCCGATCTCCTACCGCGACGGCGTCGTGCGCGACGGCGGCCTGGCCCTCTGGCGCGAGCTCGTGATCCACCGCTCCGACCTCGGCACGGGTGCGACGCAGCACGGCTGGGACGAGGGCTTCTGCGAGCACGTCCTCGGCTTCCTGGCCCCCCGCGTGCCCGAGGGCATGGCCTTCCGGCTGCACGCCGAGGGCCGGGACGCCGTCGTCCTCGGCGGCGGGGCCGAGACCGTGGACGTCTACGGCCGGCTCGGGGACCTGGCCGCGTGGCTCGCCGGGCGGCCCGTCGACCACGCCGCGGTGCGCGCCGAGCGCGGCGGCGAGGCCGTGTCCCTGCCCGAGATCGGCCCCTGGCCCTCGCCCGCCGCGGCCAAGTAGGGGCCGCGTGGGCAGCGCGAGCCCGGGCGCGCCGGACCTCGTCCGCTGGCTCACCCGGGACCCGGTCGTGGTCGCCCCGGAGCTGCTCGGCGCCGTCCTGACGCACACGACGCCGGAGGGCGCCGTGTCCGTCCGGCTCACCGAGGTCGAGGCGTACCGCGGGCACCGCGACTCCGAGCACCCGGACCCGGGCTCGCACTCCTACAACGGGCGCACGCCGCGCAACGAGGTCATGTGGGGGCCCGCCGGCCACCTGTACGTCTACTTCACCTACGGGATGCACTTCTGCGCGAACGTCGTGTGCGGCCCGGCCGGCACGTCCTCGGGGTGCCTCCTGCGCGCGGGCGAGATCATGGGCGGGGCCGAGCTCGCGCGCAGCCGGCGGCCGTCGGCCCGGCGCGACGTCGAGCTGGCCAGCGGGCCCGCGCGCCTCGCGCAGGCGCTCGGGATCGGCCGCGGGCACAACGGCGCCGCGCTCGACGGCGGGGAGTTCCGGCTCGAGCGCCCGGCCCGCCCAGCCGCCGGGGTGCTGAGCGGGCCGCGCGTCGGCGTGGCGGGGGAGGGCGGGACGCACGACTATCCGTGGCGGTTCTGGCTCCCGGGCGAGGCCACCGTCTCCCCGTACCGGGCCGCCGTGCCCCGGGCGCGGGGTGCGCGCGGCGCCGTCGGCCCCTGACGCGCACGCCCTCGCCCGCTGCGTGCGCTCACGCCGCATCGAGCGGCGCCTCCCCCCGGGGCTCGAGCCGGGCCAGGAGCCGGGAGCGGACGGCGGGCCACTCGTCGTCGAGGACCGAGAACACGGCCGTGTCGATGCGCCCGCCCTCGTGGTCGGGGCGGTGGGCGCGCAGGGTGCCCTCGTACACCGCGCCCAGCCGCGCGAGCGCGTGGGCGCTGCGCAGGTTGCGCGTGTCGACCCTGAACGCGACCCGTGCCAGGCCGAGGCCCTCGAAGGCATGGCCGAGGAGCAGGAGCTTGGAGGCGGCGTTCGCCCCCGAGCCCCAGAACCGGCGCGCGAAGAACGTCCCGCCGATCTCGGCCCGGCCCTGCGCGAGGTCAAGCTCGAGAAGGCACGTCGCGCCCGCGAGGGCACCCGTGGACTCGTCCGCGACCGCGAACGGCAGGGCGCGGGGATCCTCGAGCCGCATGCAGAAGAGGCCCGCGAGCTCCTCGGTGCTCTCTGGGCGCGGGACGGCCATGCCCGCCCACAGCCCGGGGTCGATCGCGTCGAACAGGTGCTCCGCGTGCAGCGGGGCGAGCGGGAGCAGACGGACGCCGTGGGAGGCGAACGTGAGCGCGTGATGCATGCGGACAGTGAAGCACCCGGAGGGCAGGTCGGTAAGGCCGTCGGGGCGGATGTGGACATGAACTTTCGGTGACGCGCAGGCGACGACGGTGCCGCGCCCGCCACGGCACGGCTGGGGCCGCCGTCCGCCGTCGGATGCCCCTCCCGCGGCCCCCGTGGAGGGCAGTACACGCGCCCACGGCGGATTTCACGCGAGTTAACGTGGATCGCTGTAAAATGGACGGTCCGGCTTTTCATTAAGGGGAAACGCACAGATGCTCGACGCCGATCTGGCCCACGAACGGGACTACGTCCGGGGCCTCTACACCCGCCTCGACGAGCTGCGCGAGGAGAAGCGCCGCCAGCTCGATGCAGTGCGCCGGGCGGGCGCGGTCGGTTCGATGCAGAACGTCTCCGAGAGGGACGCCTTCGCCGCGATGTACGAGGACCGCCTCGCGCAGCTCGACGCCGTCGAGGACCGCCTCGTGTTCGGCCGGCTGGACCTCGACAGCGGCGACGAGCAGTACATCGGCAGGATCGGCCTGAGCACCGACGACCTGCGCCGGCTCATGGTCGACTGGCGCGCCCCCGAGGCAAGCCACTTCTACCAGGCCACTGCGTTCGACCGCCAGGGCGTGCGCCGACGCCGCCACCTCATCCTCCAGGGCCGCGACGTCAAGGCCATCGAGGACGACGTGCTCGACCCCGAGCTGCTCGACGGCTCGACCCACCACGAGGGCGAGGGCGCGCTGCTCGCGGCCCTGAACTCGAAGCGCACGGGCCACATGGCGGACATTGTCAGCACGATCCAGGCCGAGCAGGACCGCATCATCCGCGCGCCCATGCCCGGCGCGCTCGTCGTCCAGGGCGGTCCGGGCACCGGCAAGACCGCCGTCGCGCTCCACCGCGCCGCCTACCTCCTCTACTCCCACCGCGAGCGGCTCAAGTCCGCGGGCGTGCTCCTGGTCGGCCCGTCGTCGTCGTTCATGAAGTACATCGAGCGCGTCCTGCCGTCCCTGGGCGAGACCGGCGTCGTCATGTCGAGCCTCGGCCGGCTCATGCCGGGGATCGCGGCCGTCCCGGAGGAGGAGGCGCGCACTGCCGCTCTCAAGGGCTCGGCGAGGATGGTCGAGGTCGTCGCGGCCGCCGTCGCGAACCGCCAGCGCGTGCCGGCGGGGGACCGGATCCTCGACGTCGAGGGCTACAAGCTCCTGCTCACGCCGCGGCAGGTCCGCCGGGCGAGGGACAAGGCGCGGGCGACGGGCAAGCCGTACAACGAGGCCCGCAACACATTCGTCAAGATCCTCCTGCGCGAACTCACCGAGCAGCTGCAGTCCAAGGTCGAGGCGAGCAGCGTGGGCAACAACGCCGACCGTTCGTACCTCGCCGAGGACGTCCGCCAGTCCCGCGACGTGCGGGTCGCCGTCAACCTCTGCTGGATGCCGATGACGCCGGAGAAGCTCATCTCCGAGCTGTTCAGCAAGCGCAGCATCCTCGACGCCGTCGCCGCGGACCTCACAGGGGCCGAGCGCGAGCTGCTCCACCGCCCCGCGGACGCCCCGTGGACCGAGGCGGACGTGCCCCTGCTCGACGAGGCCGCCGAGCTGCTGGGCGAGCTCGACGCGACGACAGGCCACGAGGCCGCCCGCCGCGAGGCCGAGCGGCGCCGCGACCTCGAGAACGCGCAGCAGGCGCTGCGGAACGTCGACGGCGCGCTGCGCGAGCAGGGGCTCGACGGCGTCGTCCAGGCCGAGGACCTCGCGGACTTCCAGCAGGGCGGCGAGACCCGGCTCACCGCGGCCGAGCGCGCGGTCGGGGACCGCACCTGGGCATACGGGCACATCATCGTGGACGAGGCGCAGGAGCTCTCGCACATGCAGTGGCGCCTGCTCGTGCGCCGCTGCCCGCTCAAGTCCTTCACGATCGTCGGCGACATCGCCCAGACCTCGGCCGCGGCCGGGGCGTCGTCGTGGCACCGCGCCCTCGATCCGTTCTTCGGGGAGCGCTGGGCGCTCGAGGAGCTCACAGTCAACTACCGCACCCCGAGCCAGATCGCCGAGGCGGCCACACGCATGGCCGCCGCCGCGGGGCTCGTCGTGTCTGCGCCGAAGGCCGTCCGGGAGGGCCGCTGGGAGCCGATCGTCGACAGCGTCGCCCAGGGCGGCGTCGTCGATCGCCTCGCCGAGGTGCTCCCCGAGGAACTGGCCGCGGCCGACGGCGGGCTCCTCGCCGTGATTGCCGGGGAGGGGCTCCTCGACGAGGCACGGGATGCCCTCCGTGCCCGGTACGGGAACCGCGTCGGTGGCGGCGCGGGCAGCTTCGAGCAGGACATCGTCGTGATCGATCCCCGCGAGGCCAAGGGCCTCGAGTTCGACGCGGTCGTGGTCCTCGAGCCGGCTGCCCTCCTCGACGATGTGCACGGCAAGGTCGGCGACCTCTATGTCGCGATGACGCGCCCCACGCAGCGGCTGCGCCTCATCGCCTCGCGCGTGGTCCCGGCCGGCATCGAGGCCTGAGAACTGGCTGATACCGTAGAAGCCGTGCCGCAGACAGTACTCGAATCGCAGAAGAACGACCCGAGCTTCGCCAACATCTGGCAGGAGCTCAAGTGGCGTGGCCTCGTCCACGTCTCCACCGATGAGGCGGAGCTCGAGAAGCTCCTCGCCGGCGATCCGATCACGTACTATTGCGGCTTCGACCCGACGGCGCCGAGCCTGCATCTGGGCAACCTCGTCCAGCTCCTCGTCCTGCGCCGGCTCCAGCTCGCGGGGCACAAGCCGCTCGGGCTCGTCGGCGGCTCCACGGGCCTCATCGGCGACCCGCGGCCGACGGCGGAGCGCATGCTCAACACGAAGGACACGGTCGCCGAGTGGGTCGGCTACCTCCAGGCCCAGGTGCGCCGCTTCCTCTCCTTCGAGGGGGAGAGCGCGGCCCGGATGGTCAACAACCTCGACTGGACCGCGCCGCTGACGGCGATCGACTTCCTGCGCGAGATCGGCAAGCACTTCCGGGTCGGGACCATGATGCGCAAGGACGCGGTTGCGTCGCGCCTGAACTCGGACGAGGGCATCTCCTACACCGAGTTCAGCTACCAGATCCTCCAGGGCATGGACTACCTCGAGCTGTACCGCCACTACGGCTGCGTGCTTCAGACCGGCGGCTCGGACCAGTGGGGCAACCTCACGAGCGGGACCGAGCTCATCCGCAAGGTCGAGGGCAAGACCGTGCACGCCCTGGGCACGCCGCTCATCACCAACGCGGATGGGACGAAGTTCGGCAAGAGCGAGGGCAACGCCATCTGGCTCGACGCCTCGATGTGCTCGCCCTACACCTTCTACCAGTTCTGGCTCAACACCCAGGACGCCGACGTCGTCGACCGGCTCAAGGTCTTCACCTTCCTGACGCGGGCCGAGATCGAGGAGCTCGAGGCTGCCGTCGCTGAGCGCCCGTTCGCCCGCGAGGCGCAGCGCCGGCTCGCGTTCGAGGTGACCTCGCTCGTACACGGCGTCGCGGCGACCGAGAAGGTCATCGCCGCCTCGGCCGCGCTCTTCGGCAACGGGGACCTCGGCGTCCTCGACGAGGGCACGCTCTCGGCAGCCACCGCTCAGCTCACGACGGCGGCGGTGACGCCCGAGCAGCTCGGGATCGTCGAGCTGCTGGTCGCCACCGGCCTCGCGGAGAGCAAGTCGGCGGCCCGCCGGACCGTGGGCGAGGGCGGAGCCTACGTGAACAACGCCAAGATCACCGACCCGGACGCGTCGGTGGCCGCGGAGGACGCGCTGCACGGGAAGTACTTCCTCGTGCGCCGGGGCAAGAAGAGCCTCGCGACCGCGATCCTCACGGACTGAGCACCAGGTCTCGGCCCGGGCCCCGCACCCAGAGGGTGCGGGGCCCGAGCCTCTTGACGGAACGGGACCGCGCCAGGCGACACGCCCGGGCATCCAGTCCGCTTGCGCGGGGGATGACAGAGGAGTACTATAGTCCGAGTCGCCGAAGGAGAGCGGAGGCGACAAACCCCTGAATCCGATTCGAGAATTACTCGGACTGTTCGGCTTGCCCGAACATCCGGTAAACGTTCCGGAGGATGAGGAAAATAACCGGATTTGCTTCCGGAACAGCGGTCGGATAAAGTAAACGACCGAAGCGGCGGGGAAATAACCGGTAAACACCGGCGAAACACCCGGATCGCGACTGTTGTTTGAGAACTCAATAGTGTGCCAAGTTCGTTGATGCCATTTTTTTGGTATTGATTGC
>NZ_KV908328.1:0-22769 GCF_001999765.1 Sinomonas mesophila
GCAATCAATACCAAAAAAATGGCATCAACGAACTTGGCACACTATTGAGTTCTCAAACAACAGGCACACCCGGGTAACAACCACGGAAAACCATCTCCGCGCCGCCTCCCCGAGGCAACTTCTCAAACCTACCGTTCCGGCTTCTCCGAGTCAAATCGACCCTCGCGGGCCTCATCGGCTCTGAAATGCTGGAGTTTCGTCAGGCGCCGATCCGGTGTTCCCCGGTTCCCGGCGCGGGATAAAACTCTACCACCATCCCGGCGCAAGTGCCAACCGGCGCCGGAGGGCCCGGAACCATGCGGTTCCGGGCCCTCCGATGCCCCGCGCGGGGGCTCGCATGGCAGCCGTCGCGCCCAGCCGGCCGCGCCGACTCAGGTGAGCTCGTCGTCGCCCGCGCTCCGCGTGAGCGACGCCGCACCCCGCGCTCTGGCGGCGGACGTCACCGGCTCGAGCCACACGACACCGAGCGGCGGGAGGGTCAGCACCGCGGTGGCCGGCTTGCCGTCCCACTCACCTTCCTCGGCGTGCACGAGCCCGCCGTTCACGACGCCGGAGCCCCCGTACTCGATGCTGTCCGTGTTCAGCACCTCTCGCCACCGCCCTGCCTGCGGCAGGCCGACGGTGTAGTCGATGTGCGGGTGGCCCGCGAAGTTCGCGATACACACCAGCGGCCTGCCGTCCTTGGACCGGCGGATGAAGGACAGGACGTTGTGGTCGCCGTCGTCGCCCCTGATCCACTCGTAGCCGGCGGGCTCGTGGTCGAGCTCGTAGAGCGCCGGGGTCTCGCGGTAGATCTCATTCAGCTTCCGGATGAGCTCCTGCAGGCCGCGGTGCGGCGCGAGCTCGGCGAGCCACCAGTCGAGCCCGTGCTCCTGGTTCCACTCCGCCTCCTGCCCGAACTCGCAGCCCATGAAGATGAGCTGCTTGCCCGGGTGCGCCCACTGGAAGGCATAGAAGGCCCGAAGGTTGGCGAGCTGCTGCCAGCGGTCGCCGGGCATCTTGCTCAGCATCGACCCCTTGCCGTGCACGACCTCGTCGTGGCTGATCGGCAGGAGGAAGTTCTCGCTGAAGGCGTAGACCATGGAGAAGGTCATCTTGTTGTGGTGCCAGCGGCGGTTGACCGGGTCCTCCTGCATGTACTGCAGGGAGTCGTGCATCCAGCCCATGTTCCACTTGAGCCCGAAGCCCAGGCCGTTGAACTCGGTCGGCTTGGTCACGCCGGGGAACGCCGTGGACTCCTCGGCGATGGTCACGATCCCGCGGTTGCGCTTGTAGGCCGTGGCGTTGGCCTCTTGGAGGAACGAGATGGCCTCGAGGTTCTCCCGGCCGCCGAACTGGTTCGGCCGCCACTGCCCCTCCTCGCGCGAATAGTCGAGGTAGAGCATGGACGCCACGGCGTCGACGCGGAGCGCGTCCACGTGGAACTCCTCGAGCCAGTACAGCGCGTTGGCGACCAGGAAGTTCCGCACCTCGGTGCGGCCGAAGTTGAAGATGAGCGTGCCCCAGTCCGGGTGCTCGCCCTGCTGGGGGTCGGCGTGCTCGTAGAGCTGCTCGCCGTCGAAGTTCGCGAGGGCCCACTCGTCCTTCGGGAAGTGTGCCGGGACCCAGTCGATGATGACGCCGATGCCGGCCTGATGCAGCCGGTCCACGAGGTACTTGAAGTCGTCGGGGTGGCCGAAGCGGGACGACGGCGCGTAGTAGCTCGTGACCTGATAGCCCCACGACCCGCCGAAGGGATGCTCTGCGACGGGCATGAACTCGACGTGCGTGAAGCCCATCCACGTCACGTACTCGACGAGCTGCTCCGCCAGCTCACGGTAGCCGAGGCCGGGCCGCCACGAGCCGAGGTGCACCTCGTAGACGCTCATCGGGCTGTCGTGCGTGTCGCGCGTGGCCCGCGCCTCCATCCACGCGGAGTCCTTGAAGGAGTACCGGGACTCGACGACGCGCGACGCCGTCCGAGGCGGGACCTCGGTGCCGAACGCCATCGGGTCGGCACGCTCGACCCAGTGGCCCCAGCGCGTGCGGATGGCGAACTTGTAGCACGCCCCTGCCACAACGCCCGGGATGAAGATCTCCCACACGCCCGAGGAGCCGAGGCTGCGCATCGCGTGCTCGCGGCCGTCCCAGCCGTTGAAGTCGCCCTTGACCTGCACGGCCTGGGCATTGGGCGCCCACACGGTGAAGGCCGTGCCCTCGACGTCGCCGAGCACCGAGTGATGCCGCTCGACGCGCGCCCCGAGAGCCTTCCACAGCTCCTCGTGCCGGCCTTCTCCGATGAGATGCAGGTCGAGCTCGCCGATGCTGGGCATGTAGCGGTAGGGGTCGTCGGTCGTGACGAAGTGGCCCTCGCCGTACTCGACCTCGAGGCGGTAGTCGGGCACGTGCCCTTCCTCCGTCTCTGGGAGCGTGCCGACCCAGACTCCGTGGGCCTCGTGCTCCAGCGGGACGCGGCCGGCGGGGGTGATCGCCGTGACGCTCGCGGCAAGGTGCCTGAGAGCGCGGATCGTCACCGTCCCGATGGCGTCGAGGTGGGCTCCGAGCACCGCGTGCGGCGCGTGGAACTCACCCGCGGCCACCCTTCCGATCACGTCGTGGGAAACCGGGATGGGCCCCTTCTCGTTGGCGCCCTCCGCGATCGTCGTCGGATGGGGAAGCGGGGCCATTGCCCTCTCCTCCTGAGCGTGGGACATGTCCGTCTCCTCTCCAGGCCGCGGGGATGCGGCCTGCTGCGCATCGCCGGGGGCCGCGCCGGTGGCGGCTTCCGTGATGCTCTCCACTGCTGAATCCTGCTCCCGCACCAACACGGCGGGCACCCACGGTTCGAGGGCGCTCCGCACGGCGCGGAGGGGGATCTCGGCCCACGCTGGCCGGTTCCGCTCCTCGTAGGCGACCTCATAGAGCGCCTTGTCCAGCCACAGTGCCGCGAAGAGCGGGGTCCCGAACGGATCCTCTCCACCCGTCACGGACGCGTAGCCGTCCCAGTAGGCGCGCCCGGCGGCCTCCGCCCATCCCTCGGGGACGCGGGCCGCCTGCTCTGCGCGGCGCGCGGCCCCGGCGGCGTAGTCGAACGAGCGCAGCATCCCCACGACGTCGCGCAGCGGCGCGTCGGGCAGGCTGCGCTCCGCGACGGGGCGCAGCGGCTCGCCCTCGAAGTCCAGTATGGCGAATGGCCGCTCGGGATGCTCCGGGAAGTGCAGCACCTGGCCGAGGTGAAGGTCTCCGTGGATCCGCTGGAGCGTGATCCCGGAGGCCGAGCCGGCAAGCCCCTCGAGGAGCGCCTCGAGCGCCTCGCCCGGCAACCCCACGCTCTCGCCCACGTCGTGCCATGCCGCGCGCAGGCGGGCCGCGATGCGGCCGACGAACTCGGCCGCGGAGCGCTCATCGAGGGTCTCAGTGCCCAGAGTCGAGGCCAGCGCGGCGTGGACACGCGCGGTCGAGGCGCCGAGCTCACGCGCATGCTCCTGGATGTCGCGGCCCTCCGTGGCCGCGTCGAGCGCGACACGCCACATATCCGCGCCGTCGGGAAGGAACTCGTGGACGACGGCGAGCTGGCCGCTCGCGCGGGCGCCCTCGGCGCCGCTCCACTCGCCGTCGACCCAGCCGAGCGTCGCCGGGACATCGGTCGACCCCGCCCGGGCGAGGGCCGCCCCGAGCTCGACCTCGGGATTGAGGCCCTCCGCGAGCTGCCGGAAGACCTTGAGCATGCCTGAACCGGCCTCCGAGCGGACGATGATCGACGAGTTCGATTGCTCCCCGCGCAGCACCGACGTCTCCAGCGGCCCCGACGGCAGGCGACCCGCGCCGCTGACCCGCCCGCGCGCCGTCGTCCGCCAGCCGGCGGTTCCGTCCCGGCCTTCGGCGGTGGCGCCGTCTGCCATGAGGGCCAGCAGGGCGGCCGCGAGGGAGGGATCGTGGACGGCGTCGTAGACCCACACGGAGCCGCCCGACGGGTGCTCGGCCTCGCCGACGAGGGCGTGCTCGGCGCCGGCGAGCGGCGCGGGGCGGAGGCTCAGTGGGACGTTGAGGAGCGCCTCGAGCCTGCCGGCGCGCACGCGCACGATGCGGACCTCGAGCCGCGGGGCGTCGTCGGCGGCGGCGGGCAGCTCGAACCGGCCCGCAGGTGCAAGCTCGACGGCGCGTCCCTTGGCCGGGAACCAGCGCTGCACGGGGAGCCATTCCGCGAGCAGGGCATCGAGCGACGGGGCCGCGCCGTGGGCGCCGGGGGTCGTCATTCGACCAGCTCCCCCGCGATGGGGCCGCCGGCAATGACCGGCAGCGCCGTGGTGTAGGGGCTCGACGGGATCGAGGCCGAGCTGCGGATGCGCAGCCAGAAGTAGCCGTGGGGGGCGAGCGTGACGTGGAATCTCCCGTCGGGGCCGATCTGGGAGAACGGCTCGCCGCCGAAGAGCTCGCGCAGGCCGCGGCCGGCGTACTCCGGCACGTCAAGGGATGATGCGACCGGATGGCCGGCGAGGTTGAAGACGCACAGGACGCTCTCGGGGCGTTCGCCGTGGATCTCGCCCTCGCCGAGCTCACGGAGGTAGGCGAGCACATGCTCCGAGTCGGCATCGACGTTGCGGTAGCCTCCCAGGCCGAAGACCGGGTGGGCACGGCGGACGCCGAGGATGTTCCGCGTCCAGCGCAGGAGCGAGCCCGAATGGGCCATCTCCGCCTCGACGTTGGCCATCGCGTAGTTGTAGACGAGGGACTGGATCGTCGGCAGGTAGAGCTTGCCGGGATCCGCTGTCGAGAAGCCCGCGTTGCGGTCGGGGTTCCACTGCATCGGGGTTCGGACGGCGTCGCGGTCCTCGAGCCAGATGTTGTCGCCCATCCCGATCTCGTCCCCGTAGTACAGGAAGGGGCTCCCGGGCAGCGACAGCAGGAGGGCGTTGATCAGCTCGATCTCCGCGCGCGAGTTGTCCAGGAGCGGGGCGAGGCGGCGCCGGATGCCGACGTTGGCGCGCATGCGGGGGTCGGAGGCGTACCAGCCGAGCATGGCCTCGCGCTCCTCGACCGTGACCATCTCGAGGGTCAGCTCGTCGTGGTTGCGCAGGAACGTTCCCCACTGGGCGCCGACGGGGATGGCAGGGGTATCCACCATCGTGTCGATGATCGGCTGCGCGCGCTGGTCCCTGAGCGCGTAGTAGAGGCGCGGCATGATCGGGAAGTGGAACGCCATGTGGCATTCGGGCTGCTCGCTGGAACCGAAGTACTCCACGACCTCGTGCGGGGGCTGGTTCGCCTCGGCGACGATGATCCGGCCCGGGTAGTTGCGGTCCATGAAGTCGCGCAGCGTGCGCAGGAACTCGTGGGTCGCGGGCAGGTTCTCGCAGTTCGTCCCGTCCTCCTCGAAGAGGTAGGGGATCGCGTCCGCGCGGAGTCCGTCGACGCCCTGGTCGAGCCAGAACCGCACGACGTTCAGGACGGCCTCGACCACGGCCGGGTTCTCGAAGTTCAGGTCAGGCTGGTGGCTGAAGAAGCGGTGCCAGAAGAACTGCCGGCGGATCGGGTCGAAGGTCCAGTTGGACTCCTCCGTGTCGATGAAGATGATGCGGGCGTCCTGGTACTTCTCGTCCGTGTCGCTCCAGACGTAGAAGTCGCCGTACGGTCCGTCTGGATTGCGCCGGGACTCCTGGAACCAGCGGTGCTGGTCCGAGGTGTGGTTGAGCGGAAGGTCGATGATGATCCGCACGCCGCGGGCGTGGGCCTCGGCGACGAGGCGCTGGAAGTCGCTGATCGAGCCGAACTCCGGGAGCACCGATTCGTAGTCGGAGACGTCGTACCCGCCGTCGCGCAGCGGAGACTCGAAGAACGGCGGAATCCAGAGGCAGTCCACGCCGAGCCACTGGAGGTAGTCGAGGCGGTCGATGAGGCCTTGGATGTCCCCCGAACCGTCCCCATTCGCATCGGCGAAGGCCCGCACCAGTACTTCGTAGAACACGGCCTTCCGGTACCAGTGGGGGTCGTGCTGCAGCCCTGGAGCATTGACGTTGAAGTTCGGCGTGGACTGCTGGCCGATGTTCATGGGCGGTGGAACTCCTTCATCGTGTGTGGCACGGTGCCGGGTCTACGCAACGTTAGCGCTGCGCTACCCGTTCCTTCTAGCGCCTCACATGCAGAATGTGCGCGGGCTCGGCGTGGGCGTCGAGGCGCACGTAGTTGTGCTCGCCCCACTGCCACGACTGGCCCGTGATGAGGTCATCGACACGGAACTTCCCGTCGTCGCCCCACAGATCCGGGTCGATCTCCAGGGCATCCAGTTTCAGGGTGACCATGGACTCGCGGGCCGAGTGCGGGTCCACGTTGACGACGATGATGAGAGTGTCCTTCGAGCCGTCCTCGGTGACTTTGTGCTTGGAGAACACGATGGTCGCGTCGTCGGTGCACTCGTGCAGGGTCAGGTTCTGCAGGTCCATGAGGGCCGGGTGCGCGCGGCGGATCTCGTTGAGCCGTGTGAGGTACGGGGCGAGGGAGCGGCCGGCGGCCTCCTCGGCAACCCAGTCGCGGTGCTTGTACTCGTATTTCTCGTTGTCGATGTACTCCTCGGCGCCCGGGCGGGCCACGTGCTCGTAGAGCTCGTAGCCGGCGTAGACGCCCCAGATCGGGCTCGCCGTCGCCGCGAGCACCGCGCGGATCTTGAAGGCAGGCTTCCCGCCGTACTGGAGGTACTCCGTGAGGATGTCGGGGGTGTTCACGAAGAGGTTGGGCCGGTAGGACGGCGCCCAGTCCTTCGAGATCATCGTGAAGAACTCCTCGAGCTCGGCCCGGGTGTTCCGCCACGTGAAGTACGTGTACGACTGCTGGAACCCCGCGCGCCCGAGGGCCTTCATCATGGCCGGGCGCGTGAACGCCTCCGCGAGGAACACGACATCAGGGTTCTTCTTGCTGACCCGGGCGATGAGCCACTCCCAGAACCACACGGGCTTCGTGTGCGGGTTGTCGACCCGGAAGATCTTCACGCCATGGTCGATCCACACGTTCACAATCCGGAGGATCTCCTTCGACAGGCCCTCCGGGTCGTTGTCGAAGTTCAGCGGGTAGATGTCCTGGTACTTCTTCGGCGGGTTCTCGGCGTAGGCGATCGAGCCGTCGACGCGGGTTGTGAACCACTCCGGGTGCTCCGTGACCCACGGGTGGTCGGGCGAGGCCTGGAGCGCGAGGTCGAGGGCGACCTCGAGGCCGAGCTCGTGGGCGCGGGCGACGAAGGCGTCGAAGTCGTCGAAGCTGCCGAGGTCGGGGTGGATCGCGTCGTGCCCGCCCTCGGAGGCGCCGATCGCCCACGGCGAGCCCGGGTCGTTCGGCCCCGCGGTCAGCGTGTTGTTCGGGCCCTTCCGGAAGGCCCGGCCGATCGGGTGGATGGGCGGCATGTAGATGACGTCGAAGCCCATGGAGGCCACGGCCGGGAGGCGCTCCGCGGCCGTGCGGAAGGTGCCCGACGACCAGGCGCCCGTCGCCGGATCCCGGTGCGCGCCCTCGGAGCGCGGGAAGAACTCGTACCACGACCCGCGGCCGGCGCGTTCGCGCTCGACGAGGAGCGGGAACTGCTCGCTCACGGCCACGAGCTCACGGATCGGGAGGCGCTCGACGGCGGCGCGAACCTCGTCGCTCTCGCCGGCGGCGAGCCGGTCGTCGGTCCACATGGACGTGTTGGCGAGCGCCGCCGATGCCTCGCGGAACACGGCGCGGTCCGCCGCCGGGCGCCCAGCCTCCTCCGCCGCCTCCGCGAAGAGGGCCGCGCCCTCCGCAAGCATGAGCTCGACGTCGATCCCCGCAGCGATCTTGATCTCCGCGTTGTGATGCCACGTGCCGTAACGGTCGTGCCACGCCTCGATCTGGAACGTCCACATCCCCGTCTTGGGCGGGGTGAGGACGCCGTGCCAGCGGTCCAGGCCTTTGCCGAGCGGGCGGAGGCGGACGCGCTCCTTCTCCTTGCCTCGCGGGGTGTAGAGGACCGCGGTCACGCCGAGCTGGTCGTGCCCCTCGCGGAAGGCCGTGGCGCTCACGACGATGCCCTCGCCAGCGACAGCCTTCGCGGGGAACGCCCCGCCCTCGACGACGGGCTGCACGTCCGTGATGGGGAATCGGCCAAAGCGCAGCTTCGCGGGGAGGTTGGGCTCGAGTGCGGGCACGGGACGTCCTTTCGCAAATGCGTGCATGGCCGTCAGGCCGGTCCAAGCGCCACCATAGCCCGCGCGCGACACGATTGCGAAGGCTGTGACGCCGCCCGTCGTGCCACTCGACGTGCGCCCACCAGCGCGTTTCCACGTCATTCACCAACCTGTAACTCTGGGCTATTCAGCGCGGGGCTCCGCTGCACTAGGGTGACGCTCGTGAAGGCCATCCGTAGATTCACCGTCCGCACCGTGCTGCCAGAGCCGATTGCGGCACTCGACACCCTGTCCATGAACCTGCGCTGGTCGTGGCACCTGCCCACGCGGGAGCTCTTCGAGAGCCTCGACCCCGACCTGTGGGACGAGAGCCGGCATGACCCGGCCGGCTTCCTCGGGCTCATCACGCGCGAGAAGCTCCAGGAGCTGGCGCTCGATTCCGAGGTCGTGGATCGTGTCCGCGCCGCGGCGGAGGACCTGCGCTGCTACCTCGAGGAGCCGCGCTGGTACCAGGGCCTCGGGCCGGAGGCGCCCGCCGCCATCGCGTACTTCTCCCCCGAGTTCGGCATCACGGAGGTCCTCCCCCAGTACTCGGGTGGCCTCGGCATCCTCGCCGGCGACCACCTCAAGAGCGCCTCGGACCTCGGCGTGCCGCTCATCGGCGTCGGCCTCCTCTACCAGGCCGGCTACTTCAAGCAGTCCCTCTCGCGCGACGCGTGGCAGCAGGAGACGTACCCGGTCATCGACCCGGACGCCCTGCCCCTCACGCAGCTCAAGGAGCCCGACGGCACCCCGTGCGTCGTGACGCTGCCGCTGCCCAACGGCCGCAAGCTGCACGCGCATGTCTGGCGCGCCGACGTCGGGCGCGTCCCCCTCCTGCTGCTCGACTCCAACGTGCCCGCGAACGATGACGGGGCCCGCCAGATCACGGACCGCCTCTACGGCGGGGGCGGGGACCACCGCCTCCAGCAGGAGCTCCTCCTGGGCATGGGCGGGGTCAAGGCGCTGCGCATCCACCAGCGGCTCACGGGTGGGCTCGCGCCCGAGGTCTTCCACACGAACGAAGGGCATGCGGGCTTCCTCGGGATCGAGCGGATCCAGGAGCTCATGAGCGGGCCCGAGGAGCTCTCCTGGGACGAGGCGCTTGTCGCTGGCCGCTCCTCGACCGTGTTCACGACCCACACCCCCGTCGCCGCGGGCATCGACCGCTTCGACGCGGCGCAGATCAAGTACTTCTTCGACGCGGGCCTCGCCCCCAACGTCCCGACGGCGAAGGTCCTCGAGCTCGGCCGCGAGAGCTACGAGGGCGGCGACCCCTCCGTCTTCAACATGGCCATCATGGGCCTGCGCCTCGCCCAGCGGGCGAACGGCGTGGCGAAGCTGCACGGACAGGTCTCCCGGGCCATGTTCTCGGGGCTCTGGCCGGGCTTCGACCACTCGGAGGTGCCGATCACCTCGGTGACGAACGGCGTGCACGTTCCCACGTGGGTCGACCCCTCGATCTCGGCCATGGCCGAGGAGCTCGAGCCCGGCTCCGGCGTCGGCGGGCGCTGGGACCTCGTCTTCAACGTCACGGACGAGGAGATCTGGGAGGTGCGGCGCGAGCTGCGCACGCGCCTCATCGAGGATGTCCGACGCCGACTGCGCGCCTCGTGGAGGAAGCGCGGCGCGGGCGAGGCGGAGCTGAGATGGACCAACTCGGTGCTCGACCCGGACATCCTCACCATCGGGTTCGCGCGGCGCGTCCCAACGTACAAGCGCCTGACCCTCATGCTCCGCGACCCGGCGCGGCTCAAGCGGCTCCTGCTCGATCCCGAGCACCCGATCCAGATCGTCATCGCGGGGAAGTCCCACCCCGCGGACGACGCGGGGAAGAAGATGATCCAGGACCTCGTCCACTTCACGGACGACCCCGAGGTCCGGCACCGCATCGCGTTCCTTCCGAACTATGACATCGCGATGGCGCGCACCCTCTTCCCGGGCTGCGATGTGTGGCTCAACAATCCGCTGCGCCCGCTCGAGGCCTGCGGCACGTCCGGCATGAAGGCCGCGATCAACGGCTCGCTCAACCTCTCGGTCCTCGACGGCTGGTGGGACGAGATGCACGACGGGTCCAACGGGTGGGCGATCCCCACGGCGAGCAGCCAGGCGAACCCCCAGGAGCGGGACGACATCGAGGCGGCCGCCCTGTACGAGCTGCTCGAGAGCCAAGTGGCCCCGCGGTTCTACGGCGCCTCAGGCAAGGGGGCGAGCGCCGCCGGCGCCGCGGGCCCGTCGACGGAAGGCCCGTCGGACGTTCCGAGGCAGTGGATCTCGATGATCAAGCACACGCTCTCGCACCTCGGCCCCGCCGTCTCGGCGGACCGCATGCTCGGCGACTACGTCTCCCACCTGTACACCCCCGCCGCCGCAGCGGGCCGCAGGGCCACCGCGGAGGGCTACCGGCACGCGCGCGAGCTCGCGGCCTGGGTCAAGCACGTGCGCAGCAACTGGTCTCAGGTCCATGTCGAGCACATCGACTCGGGCGGGCTGTCCGAGGTCCCGCAGATCGGGGACAAGCTGCAGGTGAGCACGTACCTCAATCTGGGCGTGCTCAACCCGACGGACGTTCTCGTCGAGCTCGCCTACGGCAGGGTGGACGACGCGGACGAGATCGCGACGGTCGGCCTCGCCGAGCTCGAGGCCAGCGAGAACCTCGGCAACGGGCGCTACCTGTTCACCGGGGCGGTGACGATCGACCACTCAGGCGCCTTCGGGTACACGGTGCGCGTCATCCCCCGCCACGAAGGCCTCGCCTCGAAGGCCGAGCTGGGGCTCGTGGTCAACGCCTGAGCCTGGCGCCTGAGCGGAGCCGGATCCCCACGGGGTCCGGCTCCGCTTCGCTGTGCCCGCGGCCCGGCAGGGCGCTACTGGGTGCCGCGGGCGCGGTAGATGGTGACGGAGTAGGGCTCCGCGATGTCCTCTTGGCCGCTCGCGAAGACCGTGCCGATGCGCTGCTCGGTCAGGTGGGCCGTCGAGTACCGCAGCTCGTAGGCAAGCTCACGGCCCTCGGCCTCCGGGAAGACCGTCTCCATCTTCTCCGGCCCGCCATTGATGACGACGAGGCCGTCCAGGAAGCCGTCCTTGGAGCCGAGGAGGAACTGCAGGAGCCGGTGGCGCGGGTCCTGCCAGCGATCCGGGTCCATGGGCAGGCCGTTGGCGCCGAACCAGTGGAAGTAGTTGCTCTCCTCGCGCGCCGGGTAGCTGGACGGCTGCCGCGTGAGGAAGTCACGGCGGATCCGGATGAGCCACTTCGTGTGGTCCAGGATCTCGCGACCCGCGGTGTCGAAGTGCCAGTTGAGCCACGTGATCTCGTTGTCCTGGCAGTAGGCGTTGTTGTTGCCCTGCTGAGTCCGGCCGAATTCGTCGCCGGCGGTGATCATGGGGACGCCGAGGGACACGAGCAGCGTGGCCATGAGGTTCTTGGCCGTCTGCGTCCGGGCGGCGATGATCGACTCGACCTCGGTGCGGCCCTCGAACCCGTGGTTGTAGGAGCGGTTGTGGCTGTGCCCGTCGCGGTTCTGCTCGCCGTTGGCCTCGTTGTGCTTGCGGTGGTAGGCGGTGAGGTCCGCGAGCGTGAAGCCGTCGTGGGCGGTGATGAAATTGACCGAGGCGAGCGCCGTCCGCCCCGAGGCGGCGAACAGGCCGTGCGAGCCGGAGACCGCGTCTGCGAGGCGCGCCGTCGGCCCTCCCAGCCCGCCGGCGTCGATGACGTCCCGGTCCCCGAGCCAGAAGTCACGCACGGTGTCTCGGTAGTGGTCGTTCCAGTCCGCCCAGCCCTGCGGGAAGCTGCCCGTCTGCCAGCCGCCCATGGCCACGTCCCACGGCTCGGCGATGAGCTTGGTGCGCGAGACGACCGGGTCCTGCGCGGCCGCGACGAGGAAGGGGTGGGCCGGCGTGAAAGTGTGCTGCCCATCGCGGCACAGGGTGACGGCCAGGTCGAAGCGGAAGCCGTCGATGTGGTACTCCTCGGCCCACAGGCGCAGCGAGTCCAGAGCGAACTGGACGACCCGCGGGTTGGAGAAGTCGAGCGTGTTCCCGCAGCCCGTCGTGTCGATGTACCGGCCGTCCGGGTCGCAGCGGTAGTAGTGCTCCTCGCCGAGGCCGCGGAAGCTCAGGGTCGGCCCCTCCGTGCCCTCCTCGGCGGTGTGGTTGTAGACGACGTCGAGGATCACCTCGAGCCCCGCGGCGTGCAGCAGCTTGACCATGCCCTTGAATTCGTCCTGCACGGCCTGGGGCCCGGCCTCGCGGGCGGCGGCTGTCGCGTAGTCGGGGTGCGGGGCGAAGAACGCCGCGGTGTTGTAGCCCCAGTAGTTGGTCAGGCCGAGATCCTGGAGGTGGGACTCGTCGAGGTGGAAGTGCACCGGCAGCAGTTCCACGCTCGTGATGCCGAGGCGCTGGAGGTGCTCGATCATGACGGGATGGGCAAGGCCCGCATACGTGCCGCGCAGCTCCTCGGGGATGTCCGGATGCAGCATCGTCTGGCCCCGGACATGGGCTTCGTAGATGATCGTGTCCCGCATCGGCACCGCGGGCCTCGCGACGCTGCCCCAGTCGAAGTGCGCGTGGACGTGGACGTTGAGCCACTGGCCGTCCACGCAGTCGACGGCGCGGCCGTAGGGGTCCATGAGGAGGGTGCCCTCGCCCGGGGCGGGTGCGCGGCCGGCGTCGTCCGTCCGCGCCGCGAAGGCGTACCGTGTGCCCTCCGGCATGCCAGCGACGAGCCCGTGGTGGACGCCGTCGGTGTACTCGGGGAGGGGCTCCTTGTGCCACACGCCCTCGGCGTCGAGGAAGTGCACGTCCACGGCCTCGAGCCCGGGTGCGTAGACGGCGAGGTTGACGGTGTGCGTGGCCAGTTGTTCCGCGGCGCGTGCAGCCGTGAGGCCGAGCGGGAACGGCTGCGATGGCGTCACCACGAACGCCAGCGGCATCGTCATGTTGCTCATGCTCATCAGCATCCCGACCCGCGGGGGGCCGTCGTCCTTCCATTCTCCACGGCAGGCACCGTCCGTGCGCGGCCCCCTCTGAGCAACGCCCATCCTAGTATCGGGCATCGCGGCCCTGCGCGTCCCGTCGCGAACGTGACGGAGCCGCGGCGCATACTGGACCCATGCGCATCGCCCTCGTCCAGCTGACCACATCCCGCGCCCTCGAGGAGAACCTTGCCCTCGTCCGTTCCAAGGTCGCCGAAGCCGCGGCCCGCGGCGCAGACCTCGTCGTCTTCCCGGAGGCCACCATGCGCGCCTTCGGGAACTCCCTCGGCGACATCGCCGAGCCGCTCGACGGGCCCTGGGCAAGCGCCGTCCGGGAGGCTGCGGACGAGGCGGGGGTCGCCGTCGTCGTCGGGATGTTCACGCCCGGCGAGGAGGGGCGCGTGCGCAACACGCTCCTCGTGCACGGGCGCGGCACCGAGGCGCACTACGACAAGATCCACCTGTACGACGCGTTCGGGTTCGCCGAATCGGATACCGTCACCGCAGGCACGGTGCCGGTCACGTTCACGCTCGACGGCGTGATGTTCGGTCTAGCGACGTGCTACGACGTGCGCTTCCCCGCGCTCTTCCAGGCGATGGCCGACGCCGGCGCGCAGGTCCAGCTCGTGTGCGCTTCGTGGGCCGCGGGACCGGGGAAGGCCGAGCAGTGGGATCTGCTCGTGCGCGCGCGGGCCGCGGATTCGACGAGCTTCGTCGTGGCCGTGGGCCAGGCCGATCCCGAGGCCGCCGGGGTCGAGGCGCGCCCCGGCGCGCCGACGGGGATCGGCCGCTCTGCCGTGGTGAACCCTTTCGGCCACCTCGTCGAGCGGGCCGGCACAGGGGTCGAGACGCTGTACGTCGACCTCGACGTCGCCGAGGTGGCCAAGGCCCGCGAGACGCTCCCGGTCCTGGCCAACCGCGTCGGCTTCTGACGAGGGCCGAGGACGGTCAGCGCGCCTCGGCTGCCGCGCGGCGCGTGGAGACCTCGTAGAGCGAGATGGCCACGGCCATGCCAGCGTTGAGCGACTCCATGTCGGAGTCGATCGGGATCGAGACGATCTGGTCGCACAGCTCGCGCGTGAGCCGCGAGAGGCCCTTGCCCTCGGAGCCGACGACGAGGCACACGGGCTCGGTCGCGAGAGAGAGCCCGGGGAGCGCAACGTCGCCGCCGCCGTCGAGGCCCAGGACGAAGATGCCCATCTCCTTCATCTGCCGGAGCACCGTGTTGAGGTTCGGCGCCTTCGCGACCGGAACTCGCACGGCCGCGCCCGCCGAGGTCTTCCACGCCGCGGCCGTCACACCCACGGAGCGACGCTCCGGGACGATCACACCGTGGCCCGAGAAGGCGGAGACGGAACGGATGATCGCCCCGAGATTGCGCGGGTCCGTGATCCCGTCGAGGGCGATGAAGAGCGGCGCCGAGCCGATGTGGCCCTTCTTCCACTTCTCGACCGTCGACTCGGCGAGCTCGAACGCGTCCGGGTACTCGTACGGCGGGACCTGCAGGGCGAGGCCCTGGTGGATTGCGTCGTCGGTCAGGCGGTCGAGCTCGGGCTTCTGCGTTTCGAGCAGCGGAATGCCGGCCTCGGCGGCGAGCTTCATGGCCTCGCGCACGCGGTCGTCCATCTCGATCCGCACCGCGACGTAGAGCGCCTTCGCGGGCACATTCGCGCGCAGCGCCTCGACCACTGAGTTTCGGCCCGTGACCATCTCCTCAGCGTGCTTCGAGCGGCCGGCGCCACCTCCGCGGCCCGCGGCGAGCCGGCCGGGCTGACCTGCCCGCTTGGCGGCGGACCGCTCGGCGAGCTCCTTGGTCCGGTAGGCCTTGTGGTACGGGCGGTCCTCGGCCTTGGGGGTCGGGCCCTTGCCCTCGAGCGCCTTGCGGCCGTGCCCGCCGGTGCCGACACTGGGGCCCTTCTTCGACTTGCGGATAGCCCCGGGGCGTCCCTTGCCAGCCATCTATGCTCCCGTTCCCGTGGTAGTAGTCTGCGCGAGGCTCCAGGCGGCGCCGTCGGCGGTGTCCTCGACGGCGATGCCCGCCGCCGAGAGGGTGTCGCGGATCGCGTCCGCCGCGGCCCAGTCCTTCGCGGCGCGCGCGGCGGCGCGGGCATCGAGCTGGGCCTCGACGAGAGCGGAGAGCGCGCGGTGCGCACTCCTGTCTTCTGTCTCGTCCGGCCATCCCGTCCGACCGCCCGCGGCGTCGAGCCCCAGGACGTCGGTCATCGCCAGGACCCCGGAAAGGGCGCTGCCGGCGGCCTCCGTGTCGCCCGCTGCCAGCGCCGTATTGCCGCGGCGCACCGTCTCGTGCAGCGCGGCCAGCGCCTGGGGGATGTTGAGGTCGTCGTCCATGGCCGCACCGAACGCCTCCGGGACGGGGCCGGGGAGGCCGCCACGGCCTGCCCGAGCCGAGCCGCCGCCGTCGTTCGCCGCGCCCAGCCTGGCGAGCGCCTTGCCGATGAACCCGTCGATGCGCTCGACGGCGGCCGCGGCCTCCGGGAGCGAGGTGGGCCGGTAGTCGAGCACCGAGCGGTAGTGCGCCTGGCCGAGGTAATAGCGCACGACGCGCGGGCTGGCGAGCGCGAGCATCTCGGCGGGCGAGATGACGTTGCCGATGGACTTGGACATCTTCTCGCCCTCGAACGTGACCATGCCGTTGTGCATCCAGAAGTTCGCGAAGCCGTCCCCGGCCGCGGTGGACTGGGCGAGCTCGTTCTCGTGGTGCGGGAACCGCAGGTCGAGGCCGCCGCCGTGGATGTCGAACCGCGGCCCGAGGTACTTCGTGGCCATCGCCGAGCACTCGAGGTGCCAGCCGGGGCGGCCCTGCCCCCACGGCGAAGGCCAGGAGGCGGTCTCGGGGTCCTCGGGCTTGTGGCCCTTCCAGAGGGCGAAGTCGCGCGGGTCCTTCTTCCCTCGGGGGTCAGCGTCCGCGGCCGCCTGCATGTCGTCGATGCTCTGCCGGGTCAGCGAGCCGTACTCGCCCCACGAGCGCACATCGAAGTACACGTCCCCCGAGCCGTCCTCGGCCGGGTACGCGTGGCCGCGGTCGATGAGCCGCGCGATGAGCGCGTGCATCTCGGTGATGTGGCCGGTCGCCCGCGGCTCGTAGGTCGGGCGCTGCACGCCGAGCACCTCGTACGCGGTCTCGAACTCCTGCTCGTAGCGGTACGCGAGGGCGAACCAGCTCTCGCGCGGGATGTACGTTCCCTCGGGGACGAAGTCCGGCTCGAAGGACGCCGCGGACTTGGCCAGGATCTTGTCGTCGATGTCCGTGACGTTGCGGATCACGGTGGTCTCGAAGCCTCGGTACGTCAGCCAGCGCGTGAGCTGGTCGAACGCGATCGCGGACCGGACGTGGCCCACGTGGGGCGAGCCTTGCACCGTGGCGCCGCAGTAGTACACCGACGCCCTGCCCGGTTCGAGGGGGACGAAGTCACGGACTTCGGCGGTCGCGGAGTCGTAGAAGCGCAGGGTCACGGGATAAGGGTATCTGTAGGGCTCTGGAGGGCGCGGATCTGCCGGCTACTGGGGGCAGATCTTGCCGATGCTGTTGAAGGCGTCGGTGAGCTGCTTCTGCTGCTCGGGCGTCGCGACGCCGGTCGACGACGAGGCGATCTTCTCCTCGAGGCCGGCCATGGTCTCGATGAAGGCGGCGATCGAGGGATCGAGCTGCTTGGCCACGTCCCGGTAGTGCTCGGCCTTCTGGCGGGCCTGCTGGACGGCGTTGCCCGTCGGCTGGAAGACGTCCGTCTTGAGGAATTCGCAGCTTTCCTGGATGCTCATGCGGCCTTCGGCGCCGCACGCCGTGAGCAGCAGGGTGGCCGCGAGTGCCACGGCGATCGAGCCTCTCTTCATGCGGATCTCCCAGAGGGTAGGGGGCGGGACGACCCCCTAGTCTACGGCAGGACGTACACGAGCGCGGTCGCGATCGCCGCGACCCCCTCGCGGCGGCCCGTGAAGCCGAGGTGGTCGGTGGTCGCGGCCGAGACCGAGACGGGCGCCCCGGCCGCCTCGCTCAGGACCTGCTCGGACTCGGCGCGGCGGGGCCCGAATCTGGGCCGCTGGGCGACAAGCTGGACCGCGACGTTGCCGATCTCGAAGCCGGCCGCCCGCACGATCCGCGCGGCCTCGGCCAGCAGCACCGTCCCCGGCGCGCCCGCGTATTCGGGCCTATCGGTGCCGAAGTGCGTGCCGAGGTCCCCGAGGCCCGCGGCGGAGAACAGGGCGTTGGCCGCGGCGTGTGCAACGGCGTCGGCGTCGGAGTGGCCCGCGAGCCCACGCTCTCCCGGCCACTCAAGGCCGCCGAGCCGCAGGGGCCGGGGACTGTCCTCGGGCGCGTAGGCGTGGACGTCGACGCCGATCCCCGTGCGCGGGACGACGGGGCCGGAACCCGAGGGGCCCATGGTGCTCATGCCGCCCCTTCGACGGAGAGGAGTGCCTCGGCGAGGACGTGGTCGGTGGGGGTCGTGATCTTGAGCGAGCGGAGGTCGCCCGGGACCACGTAGACGGGGATGCCGAGGGACTCGACGAGCATCGCGTCGTCGGTGATGCCGGCGGCCTGCTCGTCGGGCCATCCGGCCGCGACCTCGTGGGCGCGCAGGAGGGTCGCGGCGTCGAACCCCTGCGGGGTCTGCACTGCCCGCAGTTGCTCGCGGACCGCGGTCCCCGTGACGACCTCAGCGGCGATCCCGGCGGACTCGCCCTCCGTCGGCGCGGTCGACTTGATCGTGTCCACGACCGGGACCGCGGGGATGACGGCGTGGGCGCCGCGCGTGAGGGCATCGGCGACGCGGTGGAACACGTCCGCGGGCGCGAGCGGCCGGGCGGCGTCGTGCACGAGGACCTGGGCGGTGCCCGGGGCGAGCGCGGCGAGCGCGGCGCGCACCGAGTCGGCCCGGGTCTCGCCACCCTCGACGACGGTGATCGCCGGGGCATCCGCACCGTACTCTTCGGCGAAGGTGCGGCACAGCCCGCCGAGCTCGGCGTCCCCCGCGGGCACCGCCACGCAGATCTGGGACGCGACCCCCGAGCCGGCCACGCCGCGCAGGGCGTGGAGGAGCAGCGGGGCCCCGCCGAGCGGGACGAGCGCCTTGGGCATGCCGTAGCCGAGGCGGGTCCCCGACCCCGCCGCCACGATCACGACGGCGAGCTCGGCGGCAGGGCGGGGGGCATCAGTCATGCGCTCCAGCCTAGAGCACCCTGAAGCGCGGCGGCGGCCCGGGCCCGGAGGGGCCCTGCGTGGGACCCGGGCAGCCGGCCCGGACACAGAAAGGCCCCGGCGGCATGTGCCGCCGGGGCCTTTCCCTGAATCTGCGTCAGGACGCGAGGACCTCGTCGAGGACGCTCGCCGCCTGCTCCTCGTCCGTCTTCTCCGCGAGCGCGAGCTCGGAGATGAGGATCTGGCGCGCCTTCGCCAGCATGCGCTTCTCGCCCGCGGAGAGCCCGCGGTCCTGGTCGCGGCGCCAGAGGTCGCGCACGACCTCGGCAACCTTGATCACATCGCCGGAGGCGAGCTTCTCGAGGTTCGCCTTGTAGCGGCGGGACCAGTTGGTGGGCTCCTCCGTGAACTCCGCACGGAGGACGTCGAAGACGTGCTCGAGACCCTCCTTGCCCACGACGTCGCGGACCCCCACGAGGTCCACATTCTCCGCCGGCACTTCAATCGTCAGGTCGCCCTGGGCCACCTTGAGCTTGAGGTACATCTTCTCTTCGCCCTTGATGGTGCGCATCTTGATCTCTTCGATCTTGGCTGCACCGTGGTGGGGGTAAACAACCGTCTCGCCAACCTCAAAAACCATGTGGACATTCCCCTTTCCCGCAAGCCAGTCTATCACGGCCGGGGTTAAGGCCCCGGGGCGGGGCGCCCCGTGAGGCGCGGAATGACGCGGAAGTCGGGCAGGTGACGCCCCGGTAGATGACTTGACCGAGAGTCAAAAAGATGCTTCAAGTCTCGGCTCCGCGCCGGGCGGACCGCCCTCGTGTGGCGTCCGCGCGCACGGGCGGCGCCCCCGTCGCAAATCTACAGAACGTCGAAGTTGGCGATACGCTAGGGGCGACCAGACTTCCAGACCTCTTTTCAGGAGCCAGCTGTGCGTTTCACTGCATCGACGCCGGCCCGTCGCGTCGCCCTCTCTGTGACGCTCGGCGCCGCCCTGCTGTCGGCCACGGGCTGCGGGTACATCAACGACCAGCAGACCACCCGCATGTACTCCGCCTCCGACGGGGCGCGTGAGGACCTCGGCCCGCTGCAGCTGCGCAACGTGCTCATCGTCTCCTCCGGCATCGAGGGCGCTTCCCCGGAGCTCACCCCGGACGCCCCGGGCCGCCTCATCGGCACCGTCTTCAACACCTCGGACAAGCCCGTCTCGCTGACGTTCTCCGATGGCGGCAGCACCGTGCGCCTCGACGTCCCGGCCGACGGCGAGCTCCGCCTCGAGGAAGAGAGCACCCCGGTCGAGCTCTCGCAGTCCGGCGCCATCCCGGGCGGCCTGTCGCCGATCACATTCACCGCCAACGGCCAGACCAAGGAGATCGGCGTCCCCGTCCTCGACGGCACGCTTCCGGAGTACCGCGACTACCTCCCCTCGCAGGCCGCGACGCCGACGCCGACGTCCGGCTCCGGCAGCACGTCGACGGCCACGCCGTCGCCCGCCTCGGGCGCCGGCCACTAAGCACACAGCGCACGCACGACGGCGGCCGCCCACCCCAGCCGGGGGTGGGCGGCCGCCGTCGTCCTCGCCCCGGGAAAACGGACGCTGCCGCCGTTCTGAGGCTCAGAACGGCGGCAGCCCGGGCAGTCGATGAGTGCCGATCAGGGTTCGAACTTGTAGCCCAGGCCGCGGACCGTGACGAGGTAGCGGGGGCTCGAGGGGTCCGGCTCGATCTTCGAGCGCAGCCGTTTGACGTGCACGTCGAGCGTCTTCGTGTCCCCGACGTAGTCCGAGCCCCACACGCGGTCGATGAGCTGGCCCCGGGTCAGGACCCGGCCCGAGTTCCGCAGGAGCATCTCGAGGAGCTCGAACTCCTTGAGCGGCAGGGAGATCTGCTCGCCGTCGACGCTCACGACGTGCCGCTCAACGTCCATGCGGACGGGCCCGGCCTGCACGGTCGAGGAGATGAGCTCCTCCGGCTCGCCGTGGCGGCGCAGGACGGCGCGGACGCGCGCCACGAGCTCGCGCGAGGAGTAGGGCTTCGTCACGTAGTCGTCGGCGCCGAGCTCGAGACCCACGACCTTGTCGATCTCCGAGTCCTTGGCCGTGAGCATGATGACCGGCACGTTCGAGCGCTGGCGGAGCTGGCGGCACACTTCGGTGCCCGGGGTGCCGGGGAGCTGGAGGTCCAGGAGCACGAGGTCAGCCCCGTTGCGGTCGAACTCGACGAGCGCCTCGCTCCCGTCCTCCACCACCTCGACTTCGTAGCCCTCCTTGGCCAGGAGGAAGGACAGGGGGTCGCTGAACGACTCCTCGTCCTCGACGATCAGGATCCTGCTCACGCCATTGCTCCTTGCTCCGGCGGCCGCGCGGCCGCGTCGTTTTCCTGCATGTCGGGAAGCCGGATCGTGAAGGTCGACCCCTTCCCGAGCTGGGACCACACCGTCACCTCGCCGCCGTGGTTCTCCACGACGTGCTTGACGATGCTCAGTCCCAAGCCTGTCCCGCCCGTGCGCCGCGACCGGGCCGCGTCAACGCGGTAGAACCGCTCGAAGACGCGTTCCTGGTCCTCGGGCTTGAGTCCCTCGCCCACGTCCGTCACCGACACGGACACGAGTCCGTCCCTGTGCCGGACGCCGATCCCGACCTTGGTGTTCTCGGGCGAGTAGCGGATGGCGTTGTCGATGAGGTTCCGCAGCGCGTTGGTCAGCAGGTCCGGGTCCCCGAAGACGGGGGCGTCGGAGTGCCCGCCGACCTTGACCTCGATGCCCTTGGCCTCGGCGGCGAGGCGCGAGCGGTCGACGGCGTCGGCGACCACCTCGTTCATGTCCACGGCACGGCCCTGGTGCACGACGTCGGCCCCCTGGAGGCGGGAGAGCTCGATGATGTCCTGGACGAGCGCGGCGAGCCGGCTCGACTCCTTGTGCATGCGCTGGGCGAAGCGGCGGACGGCGTCCTCGTCGTCCGGGCTCGCCTCGAGGGCCTCGGCCAGGAGCGAGATCGCCCCGACCGGCGTCTTGAGCTCGTGCGAGACGTTGGCCACGAAGTCGTTGCGGATGCGCTCGGTGCGCGTGATCTCGGTCCGGTCGTCGGCGAGGAGGAGGATGTACTCGTCACCGAGCACGGCAGCGCGGACGCTGACGATGATCGTTCCGTGGCCGACGGGGCCGCGGGGCAGCTCCAGCTGCTTCTCGAGGATGACCCCGTTGCCGCGCACCTTCGCTGTCATCTGCAGGAGCTCGCGGTGCACGACGGTGTGCCCCCGCACGAGGCCGTACGCGTAGGCCGCGGGGCTCGCGCGGACCACGCCGTCGATCGCGTCGACGACGACGAACGCCTTCCCGAGGACCGAGAGCACGTCCGCGGCGCCGTCGGGGAGGCCTGGGTCCTGGGCCGGCCCCTCGAGGAGCTGGCGCTGGCGCTCGCTGGCCCGGAACGCGAGCACGCCGAAGGCGCCGAACGACAGGCCGATGAGGCCCGCGACAATGCCGACGACGAGAGGATCCACGCATTTAGCTTAGGCCCGCCGCGGGGGCTCTCCGCCCGGGAGGCTGGCCGGAATGCTGGCCAGAGCGCTGGTCCTGCCGGACCCGTTCAACTAACGTTCACTTCCAGGCGGACAACAATTCATCCGCCGCTGCCAGTGTGACGAGTCGGGGCCGGCCGAGGCTCCTCGACTCGGGACACCCAGGGAAAGGACGCCACCGTGCGCAAGGTATTCCAGGCCGAGCTCCAGGAGGTCCGCGAGGAACTCACCGAGATCGCGAAGCTCGTCGCCGAAGCACTGGACCGGGCCTACGAGTCCTTCGACACCGCGGACGTCGAGCTGGCCCAGGAGGTCATCGCCGCGGACGCCCGCATCGACTTCAAGCAGACAGCGCTCGACGAGAAGGCCATCGAGATCCTCGCACTCCAGGGCCCCGTGGCCTCGGACCTGCGCACGATCGTCGGATCGCTGCGCATGAGCGCTTCGCTCGAGCGCATGGGCGACCTCGCCCGGCACATGGCGCAGCTCGCGCGCCTGCGCTATCCCGAGCTCGCCGCGCCCGAGCCGCTCAGGAAGACGTTCGCGCGCATGGCCGAACTCGACCGCGAGATCATCGCCGACGTCGCCGAGCTGCTCGAGACCCGCGACCTCGCCCTCGTGGCCAAGATCCAGGGCGCGAACTCCGAGGTGGACGAGCTGCACGCTAGCGTCTTCCGGGCCGTCGCGGACCCGAGCTGGTCCGCGTCCCCGGCCCAGAGCGTGGACGCTGCCCTCGCCAGCCGGTACCTCGAGCGCTTCGCCGACCACGGCGTGTCCGTGGCCCGCAAGGTCTCCTACCTCATCACGGGCGAATGGGACGGGGACAACACCTCGAGCTGACGGCCACCTCGAACGCCACACGCAGCGCAATTGTCGAGTTCGGGTCGGTCTGAGCGCCGTCCACCGGCCCCAACCCGACAATGGCCGAGGCGAGAACGACGGCGGCCGCCCACCCCGCGTGGGGGGGGCGGCC
>NZ_KV908328.1:22779-162302 GCF_001999765.1 Sinomonas mesophila
TACTTGCGGCCCTGGTTCTTGACGGCCTCGATCGAGGCCGCGGCGGCCACCGGGTCGAGGTAGGTGCCGCCGGGCTTCAGAGGCTGGAAGTCCTCGTCGAGCTCGTAGACGAGGGGGATGCCCGTGGGGATGTTGAGGGCGGCGATCTCGTCGTCGCTGATGCCGTCGAGGTGCTTCACGAGCGCGCGCAGCGAGTTGCCGTGCGCGGTCACGAGGACCGTCTTGCCGGCCCGGAGGTCGTCCTTGATCTCGCTCTCCCAGTACGGCATGAGGCGCTCGAGGACGTCCTTGAGGCACTCGGTCCGCGGGATGTCGTCGCCGAGGTCCGCGTAGCGGGGGTCGCCTGCCTGCGAGAACTCCGAGTCGTCCGCGAGGGCGGGCGGCGGGGTGTCGTAGGAGCGGCGCCACGTCATGAACTGGTCCTCGCCGAACTCGGCGAGGGTCTGGGCCTTGTCCTTGCCCTGCAGCGCGCCGTAGTGGCGCTCGTTGAGCCGCCAGCTGCGCTTGACGTCGATCCAGCCGCGGTCCGCCGCGTCGAGGGCGATATTCGCGGTGTTGATCGCGCGCTTGAGCCGCGAGGTGTGCAGGATGTCCGGGAGGTAGCCCTCCTCGACCAGCAGCTCGCCGCCGCGCTGGGCCTCCTTGCGGCCCTGGTCGTTGAGGTCCACGTCCACCCAGCCGGTGAACAGGTTCTTGGCGTTCCACTCGCTGTGCCCATGGCGCAGGAGGATGAGCGTGTAGGTCATGGGGACCATGCTATCGGCCGCGCGGGCCCGGCCCGTCCTCCATGACGCCGCCCGGCCTCACCGCCTCCCAGGCGACCGTGAGCTCGCCGAGCCGCCACCTCGAGGGGCCGTGCAGCACGGGCCAGCCCGCTGCCTTCGCGGCCCGGCACGTCGCGATCCAGCGCTGCCGGGTGCCGAAGGGCGCGAGCGGGGCGGCGGCCAGCCACGCGGCGTCGAGCGCGGAGAGGAACGCGTGCACGCGCTCCCCGGGGACGTTGCGGTGGATGAGCGCCTTCGGCAGGCGCTCCGCGATGTCGGACGGGCGCTCGAACGCGCCGAACCGCACGGCGAGGGACAGCGTGAGCGGCCCCCCGGCGTCGAGCGCGACCCATGCCGCGCGGCGGCCGATCTCGTCGCACGTCCCCTCGACGAAGAGGCCGTGCGGGGCAAGGCGCGAGCACACGAGCTCCCAGATGGCCGCCACGTCCGCCTCCTCGTACTGGCGCAGGACGTTGAACGCGCGCACGAGCGCGGGCGGCTCGGCGACGGGCAGCTCGAAGCCGCCGAGCCGGAAGTCGAGGCCCTCGCGCTCGAGCGGCTTCGCGGCCTCGACCCGGCCGGGCTCGATCTCGACCCCCGTGAGCCGTACATCCGGCCGGAAGGCCCGCAGCCGCGTGAAGAGTTCGACGGCGGTGGTCGGCGAGGCGCCGTAGCCGAGGTCGACGGCGAGCGGCGCGGGCGCCAGGGCGCGGATCCGCCGCGCGTGGGTGCCGGTGATCCAGCGGTCGACGCGGCGCATGCGGTTCGGGTTGGTGGTCCCCCTCGTGACGTTGCCGACGACGCCGCGGTGCCCCGGGCGGACGGGGCTCGCCTTCTGCACCACGGGCGGCCGCCTAGGGGCGGGGGGAGACGGCTGCGGGCACGGTGCGGGCGGTCACCGGGAGGCGACCGCGGGGCGGACGTCCGCGAGGTAGACGCCGGCCGCGGTGACGGCGGCGATGTTGAACAGCCCGTAGCCGCCGAAGCTCAGGAGCAGCCCACTGCCAGGGACAAGGAGGCCCAGGAGGGTGACGAGGCTCGCCCCGCCCGTGAGGCCGAGCCAGAAGCCCTTGGTCCGCTTGCTGTTGGCCTCGAAGGCCGGACCCTTGCGGACCATGCAGTCCACGAAGGCCCACACGGAGATGGCCGCACAGATGAACCCCGTCACGAAGAACGTGGCGATCTGGATGTAGGAGATCAGGATTGCGCCTTCCACCCCCCCAGCCTACCGTCCGCCGTCGAGGGCCTGGCGGAGGTCGTCCCACAGGTCGTCGACGTTCTCGATCCCCACGCTCAGCCGCACAAGCCCCTCGGGCACCGTGAGCGGCTCGGCGAGGTGCCGGCGCCGCCGCTCGATCGTGGACTCGACGCCGCCGAGCGAGGTCGCCGGGAGCCACAGCGCCAGGCGCGCAACGAACGCGTCCGCGGCCTCGGCGTCGTCGAGCTCGATGCTCACGACCGAGCCGAAGCCGGTGAACTGCTTGGCCGCGCGCTCGTGGCCTGGGTCCGAGGGCAGGCCGGGGTAACGCACGCGCGCGACGGCGGGGTGCTCCTCGAGCCGTCGGGCCAGCTCGGCGGCGCTCGCCTGCGAGCGTTCGACGCGCAGCGCGAGGGTCCGCAGGCCGCGCAGCCCGAGCCACGCCTCGACTGGGCCGGCGATCGCCCCGTGGAGCGTGCGGTGGACGTGCATCCGTGTGCGGAGCTGCTCGGTCGCGGCGATGGCCACGCCAAGGAGCACGTCCGAATGCCCCGCGAGGTACTTGGTGGCCGAGTGCACGACGACGTCCGCGCCCACGCCGAGCGGCCGCTGCCCGAGCGGGGTGCTGAAGGTGTTGTCGACGACGACGAGCACGCCGCGCGCGCGGGCCGCCTCGACGAGGGCGGGCAGGTCCGCGACCTCCATCATGGGGTTGGTGGGGCTCTCGACCCAGAGGAGGTCCGCGCCGTCGAGCGCCGCGACGGTCTGCTCTGTGTCCGCTATGTCCACCTCGATGAGCCGCAGCTCGCCGCGCTCGGCCTTGCTCTGGGCGAGCCCGAGTGTCCCGGAGTAGGAATGCCGCGGGACGACGAGGACCCCGCCCACCGGCACGAGGGACATCGCCGCGGCGACCGCGCCCATGCCCGAGCTGAAGAGGAGCGCGGGGAGCGCCGAGCCCTCGAGCTGGCCCACGGCCGCCTCGAACGGCTCCCACGTCGGGTTCGAGAAGCGGCCGTAGCCGCGGGCGCCCCCGCCGATGCCGCCGAGGCCCATGAAGGTCGAGGACAGGACGATCTCCGGGTTCACCGGCGCGTCGGGGCCGCGTTCCGGCCGGCCCGCGGCGACCGTGAGAGTCTCCGGGCTAAGCTGCGCGAGGGCGTCGGCGTCGAGGTGGGGATACGCATAGTCTCGGTCAGCGGTCATACGCCCAATCTATGGCACGGACGGGGCTCGCCCCCGTCCGGCATCGGTCGGCGGCCGGAGCGCGGCCCGGCCGGCATGGACCGACGGCTGTCCACAGGTGGGCCCGCGCACGGCGGGCGTCCAGCTTCCCCCGGTACCCTTGAATGGTGACTCCCTCGCACGCTTCCGTGCCCTCCCGCGGCCCGGCCCAGGCTCAGGCCCCCGGGCTCTTCGTCGCGTTCGAGGGCGGCGACGGCGCGGGGAAGTCCACCCAGGCGCGGCTCCTGGCCGAGTCCTTGCGCGCGGCCGGGCACGAGGTGCTGCTCACGCGCGAGCCGGGCGGGACGGAGATCGGTGAGAAGCTGCGCGCCCTCGTCCTCGAGCACGGGCACGGCGAGATCGACCCACGCACCGAGGCCCTCATCTTCGCCGCGGCGCGGGCCGCCCACGTCGCCCAGGCGATCGGCCCCGCCCTCGCGCGCGGCGCCGTCGTCATCACCGACCGCTACATCGGTTCCTCGGTCGTGTACCAGGGCGTCGGGAGGGCCCTCGGGGAGGACGCCGTCCGCGCGCTCAACGAGTGGGCAACCGACGGCCTGTGGCCCGACCTGACGGTGCTGCTCGACGTCGACGAGGCCGAGGGCCGGGCGCGGCGCACCGCCGGCGAGGCGGCCGAGGACCGTCTCGAGTCCGAGCCGGATGCGTTCCACCGGCAGGTGCGCTCGGCGTTCCTCCAACTCGCCGCCGCGCGCCCGGACGCCTCCCTCGTCCTCGACGCAGGCCGCGCGCCGGATGACCTGGCCGGCGAGATCGTCTCGGAGGTCGAAGCGCGGCTCCGGGCGCGGCGCGCGGCGAGCGCGGGCACGGCGGCTCGCCCGGCCGAGGACACAGCCGCCGGGGACCCTGCCGCCGGGAAGCGGGCCCACGCATGAGCGTGTGGGCCGACCTGCGCGGCCAGGCGCACGTCGTCGAGCAGCTGCGCCGTGCTGCCGCGGGCGAGGGCCTGACCCACGCGTGGCTCTTCACGGGGCCTCCCGGTTCCGGGCGCTCGACGGCGGCGAAGGCCTTCGCGGCGGCGCTCAACTGCGAGGTGGACGACGTCCTGGCCCGCGGCTGCGGCGTGTGCGAGGGCTGCCGCGAGGTGCTCGGCGAGACCCACCCCGACGTCGTCTTCGTGCGCACCGAGAAGGTCACGATCACGATCGACGAGGCCCGCGAGATGGTGGCCAAGGCCGGCGACCGGCCGCAGGCGGGCCGCTGGCGGATCATCGTCGTCGAGGACGCGGACCGCATGGCCGAGCGCACGACCAACGTGCTGCTCAAGGCCATCGAGGAGCCGACGCCGCGCACGGTCTGGATGCTGTGCGCTCCCTCCCCCGCGGACGTGCTGGTCACGATCCGCTCGCGCTGTCGCCCCGTGGGGCTCCGCCTCCCGCCCGTGGAGGACGTCGCCGCGCTGCTCGTCGAGCGCGACGGCGCCGACCCGCACCTCGCGCTCGAGGCCGCCCGCGCGGCACAGAGCCACATCGGGATCGCGCGCCGGCTCGTGCAGGACGCTGCGGCCCGGGAGCGGCGGAGCGAGACGGTCCGCCTGCCCCTGAGCCTCAAGACCGTCTCCCAGGCGGTGGCGCTCGCCGAGCAGCTGACGAGGATCGCCACGGACGAGGCCACGTCGTCGAACGAGGAGCGCGGCGCCGCCGAGCGGGCGCGGCTCCTCGCCACGCTCGGCATCCGGGAGGGCGACAAGCTGCCGCCGTCGCTGCGCGCCCAGGTCCGCCAGCTCGAGGAGGACCAGAAGCGCCGCGCGAAGCGCAGCGTGACGGACTCGCTCGACCGCACGCTCACCGACCTGCTCTCGTTCTACCGCGATGTCCTCGTCATCCAGCTCGGCAACGGCGTCGAGCTCGTCAACTCAGGGCTCGCGGCGGAGGTGGCCGAGTTCGCCGCCGGCTCGACGCCCGAGAAGACCCTGGCCCGCATGGACGCCATCAACCTGACCCGCCAACGCATCACCACCACGAACGTCGCCCCGCTGCTCGCGGTCGAGGCGATGGCCGTGGGCCTGATCTGAGGAGAGACACCCGTGACGTTCCCCGCCCCGCTCGCCGCCCGGGCCCGCGCCGCCGTCCTCGTGCTGGTCGCGGCCGCCCTCGCGCTCACGGGCTGCGTCCCGGTCAGCGCAGGCTCCGGCCAGCCGTCGACGGACCCCGCCGCGACCGAGGGCGCCCCCGCCGGCCTCGGCCGGTTCTACACGCAGAGCGTGGACTGGGCGCCGTGCGAGGACAACTACGAGTGCGCCACCGTGACCGTGCCTGTGGACTACGACGCCCCGGACGGGGAGACGATCGACCTCGCGCTGATCCGGCTCACGGGCCGCCACGCGACGTCGAGCCTCGTGGTCAACCCCGGCGGGCCCGGCGCCTCCGGCGTGGACATGGTCAAGGACTCGGTGCAGTCGATGTTCACCGAGGACCTGCTCAACGCCTACTCGGTGATCGGCTTCGACCCGCGGGGAGTCAAGCGCTCGGCCCCCGTGACGTGCCTCGACGACGCCGGCCGGGACCGCATGCGCCAGATGACCGTCGACACGGCCACGGATCCCGGGCTCGAGGCGGCGTTCGCGCTCCAGCGCGAGACCATCGACGCGTGCACGGCGAACACCGGCCCGGTGCTGGCCCACACCGACACGGAGAGTTCGGCCAGGGACCTCGACATCATCCGCGCCGCGGCGACCCGGCAGTCCCAGCTGAACTACCTGGGGTACTCCTACGGGACCTTCCTCGGCTCGACCTACGCGGGCCTGTTCCCCGACCGCGTGGGCCGCATGGTGTTCGACGGCGCCATGGACCCCTCGCTCGACAACCACGCGATCACGCGCGGACAGGCCCGCGCCTTCGAGGCCGCGATCCGCAGCTACGTGCGCGCGTGCCTCGGGCAGAACGGCTGCCCGCTCACGGGCACCGAGGACGACGCCGTCGCCCAGATCCGGGCGCTCCTCGACCGGGTCAAGGCGAGCCCGCTGCCCACGACCGACGGTCGGACCTTGAACTCGATCGACTTCGTCAACGGGTTCATCCTGCCCCTCTACAACGACCGGAACTGGCCGGCCCTGAACCAGGCGCTCTCGGGCGCGTTCCGCGGCGACGGCTCGGGCATGCTGCGCCTCGCCGACCTCTCGGCGGACCGGAACCCGAACGGGACGTACAGCTCGAACGGCACGAACGCGTTCATGGCCTATAACTGCCTCGACTACCAGGTCAATGCGGACCCCGCCTCGATGCGCGCCGAGGCCGCCGAGCTCATTCAGGACTCCCCCACGCTCGGCGAGTTTTTTGCGTACGGGCCCGTGAACTGCCGCGACTGGCCCGCCAAGCCCGTCCGGACTCCTGCCCCTGCGGAGTACTCGGGCAAGAGCCCGATCCTCGTCGTGGGCACGACCGGCGACCCGGCGACGCCCGTCGAGTGGGCCGGGGCCCTGCGCGGCCAGCTTGGCAACGCCGCGCTCCTGACCTGGACCGGCGAGGGCCACACGGCCTACGGCCGCGGCTCGCAGTGCGTGGACGACGCCGTCGACGCCTACCTCGTGGACGGCCGGGCCCCGGCGGACGGCGCGCGCTGCTGACCTCATGGGATCGGTGCGTCCATTCAAGCACGGCTACACCAACCACACCGTTGGAGACGGAGCCGTCGTGAAGAAGACCTACGAGGGGCCCGACGCCGAGTTCAGGCTTGATCGCGAGTACAGGCTGCTGAACCGGCTCGAGGGACAGTTGCCTGTGCCGCCGCTGCGCGGAGTGGATGATGGGACCCTCACGCTCGGCTTCGTGACAGGCGTTCCTGGCCAGGAACTACTCGACGACGGTCACGCTGCGGCGGTATTGGAGACGTGCGGAGGGTTGCTGCGCCGCATCCATGCGATCGACCCCAGCGTGCTGTCCTCGGATGCATCAACGGCGGACAAGGTGCTGGTGCACGGTGATTTCGGCCCCCAGAATGTGCTGCTCGATCCCGATACTTTCCAGGTCACCGCCGTCGTCGATTGGGAGTTTGCCCATCTCGGGGACCCCGTCGAGGATCTGGCTTGGTGCGAGTGGATCGTACGGATGCACCATCCGGGGCACCAGGAGGCACTCGGCCATTTCTTCCGCGCGTACGGCGGAGACGTACCGCCCTGGCTGGTCCGCCAAGGGGCCATGCTGACCAGATGCGAGTCCTTATGGCAGTTCTGCAACCGCTGGGAGCCGAACGGTCCAGGCGCGAAGCAGTGGCGGGAGCGTGCTGCCGCGACAGCCAGCTGGCAGGAGTAGACCTGCACCATCTGGCTACGCCAGGAGGGAGAGACGCCCTAAGCCGCCCCGCGGGGCCAGAGGAGCCCCGGCAGGTCGGCGATCGAGGGCACGACGGCGGTCGCCCCCGCCGCGGCCAGCTCGCCGCGGGACTGGGCTCCAGTGAGGACGCCGACGGCGGCGCCCACGCCCGAGCGCAGGCCGGAGGCGATGTCCGCGGCCGTGTCGCCGACGACGAGGACGTCGCGGACGTCGTCGACGTCGAGCGCGAGCACCGCCGTGAGGACCATGTCCGGGTAGGGCCGGCCGCGCCCTGCGTCCTCGGAGCACAGGGACAGGTCGGCGAGCCCCATCCAGCCGAGGGCCTCCAGGATGCTGTTCTGGGTGTGGCGGCCGAAGCCCGTCGCGAGGCACACGCGGACGCCGTTGCCGCGCAGCTCGTGCACGGTCTCCTCCGCCCCGGGCACGGGCCGGACCGCGCCTTGGGCGATCATCGCGTCGTACGCGGCAGCGAAGGCGCGCGTCGCCGCCCGGGCGGCGTCGGCGTCGCCCGCGAACACCCCGGCGAACAGCTCGGAGCGGTCCAGGCCCGCGCTCCGGCGCGACCGGGCGAGGGCCGCGTCGAGCCGGGCGCCGGCGACCCCACACGAGGCGAGGGCGTGCTCGACGGCCCGCTCGGCCGCGCCGCCGTCCATCACGGTCGTCCCGTTCATGTCCAGCACGGCGAGGCGCGGGGCGAGCGGTCCGGCGGCCGGCGGGTACAGGGTCACAGTCGTCCTCGATCCTCTTGGTGGCCCCCGTGGACGGGGGTCATCCGAGGATCGCAGCACGTCCCGTCGCGGCGCTGAACGCGCCGCGTACGCGGGGTGAACTCGCCCGGTCCGAGACCGCCGTCGTCCTGCGCACGGTCCGGCACCGCCCGTTTTGACCGCGGGTGCTGGGCTCGTCTAGAGTAGTCACTCGGTGGATCCGCCCCGGCGGTTGCTCCGGTTGCCTCCTTAGCTCAGCCGGTAGAGCGTCTCACTCGTAATGAGAAGGTCAGCGGTTCGATCCCGCTAGGAGGCTCGAGAGCCAGAGAACCCCTTCCCTCGGGAAGGGGTTCTCTGCATTTCCGGCACGCCCGCAGCCCGCATCGCCAGTCACTCCTGTCACAGTTCCGCTCCCGACGGCACGAAAGTAACGTAGGCCACACGGCCTGCCCCGGGCCGATGCAGACCGGCCCAGGAGGAGTCCCATGGCGGAGACCGCCACCGTCGAGCAGCAGCCGCGCGAGCATGCCCTCGCGGCCCTCGAGGCCGCCGAGGGGCTCGAGCGCTCGGGGCCGGAGTGGGAGGCCTTCCGCCGCCGCTTCGATGAGCACTTCGCGGACCTCGCCCGGCTCTTCGAGCAGCTCTACGGCGGGCGCGGCGACTGGCTCGAGCACTTGGGGGCCCTCGTCGTCGAGTGCGCGGCCTCGTGGCAGCGCCGGCCCGCGGAGCTCAAGGAGCTCGACGCGCGCCGGGACGCGAGCCCGGCCTGGTTCCAGGCCCGCGAGATGCTCGGGGGCGTGTGCTACGTGGACCGCTATGCGGGAAGCCTCGCGGGCCTCCGGGAGCACATCCCCTACTTCAAGGAGCTCGGGCTCACCTACCTGCACCTCATGCCGCTCTTCCTCGCCCCGGAGCCGAACTCGGACGGCGGCTACGCCGTCTCGAGCTACCGGGAGGTCAACCCCCGGCTGGGGTCCATGGAGGAGCTCCGGGACGTCGCCGCCGAGCTGCGCGCGCACGGCATCAGCCTCGTCGCGGACTTCATCTTCAACCACACCTCGAACGAGCACGAGTGGGCCCGGCGCGCGGCCGCAGGGGACCGGGAGTACTCGGACTACTACTGGATCTTCCCCGACCGGGCCATGCCGGACGCCTACGAGAGCACCGTCCGCGAGATCTTCCCCGACGACCACCCCGGCTCCTTCGTGCCCCTTCCGGGCGGGCGCTGGGTATGGGCCACGTTCCACACCTTCCAGTGGGACCTCAACTACTCCAACCCCGCCGTGTTCCGGGCCATGGCCGGCGAGATGCTGTTCCTCGCCAACCAGGGTGTCGACATCCTGCGGATGGATGCGGTCGCCTTCATCTGGAAGCGTCTCGGCACGAGCTGCGAGAGCCTGCCTGAGGCGCACTGGCTGCTGCGCGCATTCAACGCCGTCTGCCGGCTCGCGGCACCCTCGCTCCTGTTCAAGTCCGAGGCGATCGTGCACCCCGACGAGGTCGTGACGTACATCGACCCGGCCGAATGCCAGATCTCCTACAACCCGCTCGAGATGGCCCTCACGTGGGAGGCCCTCGCGACCCGGGACGCGTCGCTGCTCTCCCAGGCGCTCGAGCGGCGGCACAACCTCCCCGAGGGCACCTCGTGGGTCAACTACGTGCGCAGCCACGACGACATCGGCTGGACGTTCGCGGACGAGGACGCCGCAGAGCTCGGCATCAACGGCTTCGACCACCGCCGCTTCCTCAACCGCTTCTACGTCAATCGCTACCCCGGGAGCTTCGCCCGCGGCGTGCCCTTCCAGGACAACCCCCGCACGGGAGACTGCCGCATCTCCGGCACGACGGCGTCGCTGTGCGGCCTCGAGGACGGCACCGAGGAGGCCATCCGCCGGATCCTGCTCGCCCACTCGATCGCGATCAGCACGGGAGGCATCCCGCTCATCTACCTCGGCGACGAGGTGGGCCAGCTCAACGACTACCGCTACGCGGAGGAGCCCGGCCACGAGGCGGACAGCCGCTGGGTCCACCGGCCGCATTACCCCGCCCAGCGCTACGCGCGACGCGACGATCCCTGGAGCCATGAGGGCAGGATCTACGCGGACCTGAAGAAGATGCTCGCCGTCCGGGCCAGGACCCCGGAGTTCGGGGGCAACCGGCTCGTCGACTTCTTCCCCGGGAACCGGCACGTGCTCGCCTACCAGCGCCCGGGAGAATCTGGCGCCGTGCTCGTCCTCGCGAACTTCTCCGACAGCCCCCAGCACATCGCCCCGCTGAGGCTCTCGGGCTTCGACCCGGACGCCGAGGATCTCTTCACGGGGCTGGTCGTGCCCCTCGGCGACGGCATCACGCTGCCCGCGCAGGAGTTCACCTGGCTCCGGGTCCGGCGCGGGGCATAGGGCGGCCGCGGCGCGTGGCGCCGCGGCCGGGAGTGGATCACGCAGTGCTCAGTGCGAGGGCATCACGCGGTGGTGCCGTGCGTCCATGGCCGGCTTGATCGCGGCGGCCGTCACGCCTGCGGCGACAAGACCGGCGATCCAGGACGTCCACGACGCGCCCATCTGGGACGTGTACATGCCCATCCAGGGGGACACGAACAGCAGGACGCCGACCGCTGCCTGCGCGTACTCGAGCCAAGGCGTGCCCGGCATGGCCAGGTTGAGCACACCCGTGACGATCAGCAGGACGCCGAAGACGAGCATGAGGGTCGTCGACGAAGCCGACTGGACCGTCCACATCACCGAGAGCGCTGTGTAGAGGCCCGCCGCGATGGCGACGTAGTCTTCCCAACGCATCCACTTCTTCATAGGTGCCTCCCATCTCTCACGTCCCCCGGCCTCCCGGGGGAGCCGGTCAGTGGTGGGTCGGTGCACAGGGCGCCGGCGCCTGAAGCCGCTGGCCGACTCCAGTACACGCCCGGCTGGCATCGGTGTAAAGGCCCCGTGGCCTAGCGACGCCTCTGTGACGGCGACCGCAGCGGCTTTTGGTGGGGGGCGTGCGCAGGGCTCACATCGGCGGATCAGGCACGGCGGTACTCCCCGACCTGCTTCCCCCGGCATGCAGCACGAGCACGGGAACCTCCGCGTGCTCCGCGCAGGCCCGGCTCACGGAGCCGAGGAGCATCCCCATGAAGCCGCCGAGGCCGCGCGAGCCGACGATGAGCAGGCGCGCCCCGCGGCTCTCCCCGATGAGGGTCGGGGCGGGACGTCCATGCACGAGACGGACTTCGAGGTCCTCCGGCCGCTCGTCGCCGTAGGCCTCGGACAGCGCACTCTCGAGGACCGTGCGGGCGTCCTCCTCGGGGTTCCACTCGATCCCCGCGGCGTCGATGAACCCGGCATTGGGAACGTGCCACGCGGCGACAGCGATGATCGGCCCACCGAGGATCGGCACGAGGCGTGCTGCCCAGCGGAGGGCATCGACGGAAAGAGGCGAGCCGTCCACGCCCACGACGATCCCGCGCCCGCCCCCGGCCTTTTCCTCGGCCATACTTTGACGGTAGGCCTCCCGGCGGCGGACGGCTAGGGCCTTGGGACTCGCGTCCGCGCCACCGGGCCACCGTCGCCGCCGCGGCCTCGGGCAGCGGGGTCGGGGCCACGCCGAGGCACCGCGGTGGCGCGCGCCCCGCTCAGCCGTCCGCCTCGCGCCCCGGCTCGTCGGGCCGCGCGAATCGCTCGCTTCCGACTCCGCGGAGCAAGGAGGCCGGGACCGCGATGAACATGACGAGGCACAGGAGCAGGAGGCTCCCGCCTGCGATCCAGGACTCCATGCGGCCCAGCACGGTGTCGAAGATGAACGCCGTCGTCCCGACGATGAGCATGGCCGCGAGCGCGAGTCCGAGCTTGGCCGCCCACGCGCCGCTGCTTACGAGCCGGTTCTTGACCTGGCGCCGGAAGAGCCAGCGGTGGACGCTCAGGGGCATGAGGACGACAGCGAGCGCCGCCGCGGCAGTGAGCACATTGATCAGGTAGAGCCACACGCCGTAGGCGTCGAGGGTCGCGAACCGGGCCTGGAACGGCAGGGTCAGGAGGAAGCCGGCGATGAGCTGGAGCCCCGTCTGCAGGATGCGCAGCTCCTGCAGGATCTCCGCCCAGTTCCGGTCCAGCTTCTCGGCGTAGGTCTCGCGGCGCAGGTACTCGTCCGACGGCGCGGCCCCGTTCTTGCGGACGGCCGCGCCGGGGTCAGTGATTCCGGATGGCATCGATGAGCTCGGCCTTCTTCATCGATGAGTACCCGGTGAGGCCGAGCTCCTTGGCGCGCTTGCGCAGCTCGTCGACGGTGCGGTCCTCATAGTCCTCTGCCTTGCCCCCGCGGCTGCCGACCTTCTTCCGGCCCTCCTTCGCGGAGGCGTTGGAGATCCGCGCGGCCTTCTCCTTCGAGTCGCCCTGGTCGCGGAGCTTCTCGTACAGCTCCGGGTCCTTGATGCTCGGAGGTGTCTTCCTGCCTGGCATGCCCGCCACTCCTTCCGTCCCGTTGTCCGCGTGCGCACTTGGCGCACGTCCGCGTGATGCGGACAGAGGACTATTCCCCCGGCGCGGCAACCTCACACCCTTCCGTCTCGGGACCGGCACCGGCGCCGTCCACGTAGCCGAGCATCTCGAGCCGCCCGTCGCACCGCGGGGGTGTGCGGTCGGCCGAGGCCGGAGATCGCCTCGGCGAGCGACGTCGTCGACCGTCCGGGTTCGAGCGGACGATCGGGGTCTGGCCTCCCCAGCGGCGCAGGAGCGAGGTCTCGGGGTGGTCCTCGGCGCGGTAGTCGCCGCCCTTGGCCCAGACATGGGGCCTGAGCCGGGAGATGGCGCGCTCGGGCGTGTCCTCGTCGAAGATCTCGACGGCGTCGACGCAGCTCAGGGCCTCGAGGAGTTCGGCGCGGTCGGCCTGGCCCATGACGGGGCGGCCCTCGCCCTTGAGCCGGCGCACCGAGTCGTCGGAGTTGAGGCACACGATGAGGCAGTCGCCCATCGCACGCGCTGCCTCGAGGAGGCGCACGTGGCCGGCGTGCAGGAGGTCGAAGCAGCCGGAGACTCCCCCGCTCGCCAGGAACGCGACGGCCGTCGCGACGCTCGACTCCGCCGCGGCCTCGAGGGACTCGCCGCGGGCGAGCGCCGCGGCGAGGGCGGACGCGAAGCGGTCCCCCGCGCCGCACGGCGTCGACGCCCTCGAGCGCCGCGAGCATGGTGCCGTCGACGAGCGGCTGGGGCGTGGGCCCGCAGCCCTCGTCGATCCGGGCCACGCGCTGGCCGTCCGCCGTCACACGCATCTTGACGGGCGTCGGCCCCGGGAGCTCCCCCGCGGCCAGCTCCACGCGGGCGAGCAGGCGCCGGAGGCGGTGGCCGGCGTCGTCCTCCGACAGCGCCGTGACGAGCCGGACGTCGTGGCCGTCGTCCGCGAGGAGCGTCGCGACGAGCCCCGCGCCGCCGGGGCGCTCGAGCCGACGGCCGACGTCGACGACGGGCGCCGGCGCGTCGGGGCAGAGCCGAGCGGCGTGCCCGTGCAGGTCGATGTCCAGGAGGGTGTCCCCCACGACGGCGATCCTCGCCCGCTCGAGCGCGGCGGGCCGGCCGGTGGCGTGGACACGGGCGGCGGACGGGGAAGACCCGCGGGCGGCGGCGGGTCCGGCAGGAGGGGCGGCGGCGGGTCCGGCAGGAGGGGCGGCCGCGGGGCCAAGCGACGCCGCGGCGCTCATCAACGTGCTCCTTCGACACGCCGAAGACGGCTCCTGGAGGCCTCGACGTCCGCCGCGGGGCGTTCCCAATGGTCCCGCATGGCCCGATACACCCGCTCGGTGTCCGCGGCGACGCGGTCCCAGGTGTAGCGCGAGCGTGCGCGCTCGACGCCGGCCGCCCCGAGCGAGGCCCGCAGGCCGGCGTCGTCCGCGAGCCGGGCGATCGCCTCGGCGACGCTCCCGGGGTCCCGGGGCGGGACGTGCAGGCCCGTGACGCCGTCGACCACCGTCTCGCTGAGCCCCCCGACGGCCGCGACGACGAGCGGCACGCCGCTCGCCATGGCCTCGAGCGGGACGATCCCGAAAGGCTCGTACCAGGGCGTGCACATGACGGCGTCCATGCTGCGCATGAGGGCCGGCATGTCGTCCCTCGCGACCTGCCCGGCGAAGATGACCTGGCCCTCGACGCCGAGCGACTCGGCGAGGGCCCGCAGCCGGCGCACCTCGGGGTCGGAGGCGATCCTGTCCTTGGGCAGGGCCCCGCCCGCGACGACGAGCTCGATGTCCCTGCGCCCCTCGGCGGCAAGCAGGCCGAGGGCCTCGATGACCGTGTCGACGCCCTTGCGCGGCACGAGCCGGCCGATCGCCGCGAGCCGGAGGCGCGATCCGCGGGGCCGCGCCGGGCCCTCAGGGGTGAACACCGAGGTGTCCACGCCGCACGGGACGATCGAGATGCGCCGTCTGCCCACACCCAGGCCGCGGAGCTCGAAGGCCTCGTCGGGGCACGTAGCGATGACGCGGTCCACGCTGCGCGCGACCCACGGCTCGAGCGTCTCGCGCTCGGCGGGGCTCGTGTCCTCGGCGCCCTGATGGCGCCGCTTGACGGTGCCGAGGGCGTGGAACGTCTGCGCGACCGCCGGCAGCGGCAGGCCCATCCTCTGGAGCGTGCCCACGCCCTCGATGCACGCGATCCCCGACACCCAGAAGTGGCCGTGGACGACGTGCGGCGGGTTCTCGGCCCAGTATCCGGCGATCCTCTCGGCGAACTCGGGGATGTACGGCAGGAGCCTGTCCTTCGGGACGGCCCGGGCGGGGCCGGCGTCGACGTTGACGAGCGCGACGCCCGTGGGCAGGATCTGCTCCCAGTGCAGCCGCTCGCTGTCGCGACGGGTGAACACCGTCACCTCGTGGCCGCGCCGGACGAGCGCCGCCGCGAGCTCGGCGACGTGGATGTTCTGCCCGCTCGCCTCGTCTCCGCCGACCGCCGCCAGGGGACTCGCCTGCTCAGACACCATCGAGATCTTCATGTCCTGCTCCTCGTCTCGCTGAGGGCCGGGGCCGGGGCCCGGTCCCTGTGCTGGTGGGCGATGCGCCGAGGGAGAGGCCGAGGGCGAAGTCGACGGCGAAGACGAGATCCCCCCGGACGAGCGCTACCCAGAAGCGGCGTGTACATGAGAGGCCAGTTCCCGGCGGTCGATAGACTAAACCATCTCGGTGGGCGCCTCGGTGCCCACCCGGCTCAGGCAGCGGGCTCCCACGGATCGTCTGATGTGTGCTGGAAGCGCACGTCGCGACCGCCTACCGGACGCCGTCGGTCGTGCTCTTCGGGCCCGCCGCGCCGCAGCAGTGGGGGCCGCCTGTGGACGGCCCCCATCTGGTGCTCACGGATGCCACACAGCGCGTCGGCGAGCTCTTCGCCGAGAGGCCGGACCCCGCGCTCCTGGCCGTGTACCCCGGCCACGTGCTCGACGCCGTCGGCCGGCTCGGCCTCGAGATCTCCTGAGCCGGCGAATCGGTGCCGCTAGGCGGCCATGCGACGCCTGAGGCGGACGAGCAGGCGCTTGAGCAGGCGTGACACCTGCATCTGGCTGACCCCGAGCGTCTCGGCGATCTCGTCCTGCGTCATCTCGCGGACGAACCTCAGGTAGAGGAGCCGCCGATCGTCGTAGGAGGCGTCCTCGAGGGCGCTCGAGAGCGACTGCAGGGTGTCGACGCGATCGTAGCCCGTGTCGATCTCGCAGGGCACGAACGAGGTCCGCCGCTCTTCCGGATCCTCGGCGCCGTCGCCGTGCTCGATGCGCTGGATCACGAGGGAGGAATCGGCGATCTGGGCCTCTGCCACGTCCGCGGCGGGCACACCCGTCGTCGCGCTCAGCTCGGCCGTCGTGGGCTCGTGTCCGAGCTCCTGGGTCAGCCGCGGCCGGAGTGCGTTGATCTTGAGCCGGAGCTCCTGGACCGAGCGCGGTGGGCGGACCATCCAGGACTGGTCCCGCAGGTAGCGCTTGAGCTCGCCCGCGATCGTTGGCACGGCGTACGGGACGAATCCATGCCCGAGCGCGGCGCGGTAGCGCCGGGCCGCCTTCATGAGCCCGAGCCGCGCGACTTGGCGCAGATCCTCGGCGTCGTGCCCCGGGCAGCGGAAGCGCCGGGCGAGCGCATCGGCGACGCCGAGGTATTCGATGGCGAGATCAGCGGCCGCGCCCGTCTCGGGCTCGCCGACGTCTGGCGCCGGATCGTCTGGCGCCGGATCGTCTGGTGCCGGATCGACGGCCTGGGGTTCCGCCGGGCGGGTGCGGATGGTCTTCATGAGGGACTCCTTGCTGGGGTAGGAGCGGGCCCGTCATCGAACCTGTGCTAGGCGCGCGTCCTGAAGATCGCGCGAGACGCCGAGGATCGAACCGGTGACGCGGCAGGACTCCTGTGAGGCCAGGTACACGAAGACGTCGAGTTCCTCATCGTCGTCCACGGGTGCTCCCAGAAGATAGGGGCCGGCCTGGCTCGTGGCTGTGCTATTCCGGGTCGGTGCCGCCGCCACGGCGTTGACCCGGATTCCCCGCCGGGCCAGGACCTCTGCCCAGCCCTGCGTCGTGTCCAGCACGGCCCCGGCGAGCGCTTCGAGCGCCGACTCAGTGCCGCGGGAGGGAGACGAATAGAGGACGGTATTGATGATGCTCGCTCCGGGCCCCATGGCGGGAAGTGCCGCCTCGGTGCTTGTCACGAGGAGGGACATGGACTCAGCAAGTGCTCTTTCCACGTCCTGAGGCGCCGAGGGGCTGACTCCCCGCGGAAGGTCCGCGGGCCCCGTGTTGATGAGGACGTCGATCCCGCCGAGCTCGGCCAAGGCCTCCTCGGGGGTCGCTGCGCCGCCCTCGGCCGTCGGCCGCCCACCGTGGACCGTGGCCTCGGAGAGGGTATGGACCTTCACAACGGCCCCGGCCCTGCCCAAGACCGCCCTCAACCTGAGAGCCAGGCTGGCGTCTTCTCCCGCGATGAGCACCTTGCGGCGCTCGAGACGGGCCGGTCCGGACATAAGGATGGCTCCTACAGTCGGTGGAACGTCTCGACGCCGGCGTACGGTCGCACCCGTGCGTTCCGGCGTCCTCGTACGTGCTGCCTCCTCCTTCTTCCTCCTGCGCCTAGTTCACCGTAGGCACACCGGAAACGGGGTAACAAGGCTTCGAGAAACAGGTTCCCTGATGCTAGACAAACCCAGAACACTGAAAGTCTCGGACTGCTTGCCAGCCTGCACCCAGCCCCCTGAGCGGCGAGTTCCAGCGGCGTGTTTGCCCACTTCATCGGCCGGGTAAGGGTGCGCAGAACGCCTCCCCCGAGGCACCGATGTCAGCCGATGTCAGAGTGCCGGCCGCTCGCCGTCCGGCGCCGAGCAACCCAGGAGGATCGATGAGCGCCACACACGCCCACCCCGAGCACGAGCCGGAGCGCGAGGCGGCACGACGCGGGCCGCGGGAAGAGCCGGAGGCCTACGAGGACCGGACCGGTGCCCAGGAGCAGGGCCCCGAGCCCGGGAAGCCCATCCCCCGCAACGCGGAGGACGACGACGCGCCGGGCCGTGCGGATGTGACCCCCGCCTCCCAGGGACTCGGGGCCATGTACGGCGACGCCGGGCGGACGCCGCATCCCGGGCCCGTTCGTCCCCCGGGCCCGGTCGACCAGGCCGCCATGGACGCGGTGGCCGAGGAGTACGAGGTGGGGAGCACCGACGACGGCGAGCGCTACCTGACCCCGCGCGACGAGGACACTGAAGCGCCCCGCACGACGGACGATTTCCCCGACCGGTCGCCGGGGGCCTAGCCGTCTCGGAGCAGTCGCGTCACGGCACGCTCGGAGCGGCTGGCGGGCGGGACCGCCCTTCCCGCCCTGTAGGCCGTCAGGAGCGCCGGGTCGACGTACGAGGACCGCGCGACCGCGGGGGTGTTGTGGAGCCACGCGGCGGCCTTCCCGACGGCGGCCCGCCAGGCCACGTCGGGGCCCGCGCCCGCCTCGAGGCTCCGGGCGAGCGCGCGGGCCGCGAGGACGGTGGCCCGCCACGTCCGGAGATCCTTCGCGCTCACGCCCATTCCCGCGCACTCGCGGAGGTAGGAGTTGAGGGCCGAGGCGCCGACCGTGCTGAAGCCCTGCTCGTCGTCGTACCCGAGGGCGTGGCCCGTGGGGGCGCCCTGGGGCAGGGACCGGAGGTACCGCGCGAGGTCCGCGTCGGTCAGTTCGAGGGACCACCGCAGGCCTGACTTGCCAGGGAAGTCGAAGGTGATGCGGTCGCCGTCGAGCGTCAGGTGCCTTCGCTGGAGCGTCGTCACTCCGAACGTCCCGTACTGGCGCGCGTACCGGCGCCCGCCCACGCGCATCCCCAGCCGGTCCACGAGGCGCACGCCCGCCGCGAGGGCCTGCAGCCGGGGGCCGCGTGCCCCACGGAGATCGGCGGTGACCCTGCGGCGGACCGTTGCGAGGCGGTCGGCGAGTTCGAGCGCCCTCCGGAACTTCCGCGCGTCCTGCCGCTGGCGCCAGGCGGCGTGGTAGATGTACTGCGTCCGTCCGGCCACGTCGACGCCGCGGGCCTGGATGCGGGACCTCGGCGAGGCGGCGATGCGCACGTTGCGCCACGCGGGCGGGATGACGAGCGCCCGGATCCGCTCGAGATCCTCCTCCGAGGAGATGCGCCGCCCGTCGGCATCCCGGTAGGTGAATCCGCGGCCGGCGCGGCGGCGGATCCAGACGCTGCGCGGGGAGGATGCACGGACCACGCGCCTGTTCGTACCCTGCCGGGAGCAGCATCAACCATCTTCGCCCAACCCGGCGGACCCCCTTTCGCCGAGGCCCGGGGTCGCCCTACCGTGGCCATGGGTCAAGCAGCGGCCCTTCCCGCGTGACGACCGAGCGGAGTCTGCCATGGACAAAACCGATTCCCCCGACAGCACGGCACCCGATGACCCCCGTGCAGCCCATCCGACAGGCGGCCGGCCGCGCCAGGAGCAGGAACCGCCGGGCACTACCGGCGAGACGACTCCACGCCCCGATCACGGGGAGAACACCTACGAGGGCCACAGCCGCCTCGCTGGGCGCGCCGCGCTCATCACGGGCGGCGACTCCGGTATCGGCCGCGCCGTGGCCATCGCCTTCGCCCGCGAGGGCGCCGACGTCGCCTTGACACACCTGCCGGAGGAGGCGGAGGACGCCGCCGAGACCGAGCGCCAGATCGTCGCCGCCGGGCGGCGCGCCGTCGTGCTCGAGGGCGACCTGCGCGACGAGACGGTGAGCTCCTCGCTCCCCGAGCGCGTCCTGCACGCACTCGGCCGCCTCGACATCCTGGTGCTCAACGCGGCATACCAGCGGGCCCGCGACGGCGTCGACTCAGTGCCGACGGAGGAGTTCGACCGCGTGCTGCGCACCAACCTGTACAGCCAGTTCTGGACCCTGCGGGCCGCGCTCCCCCACCTCGCGCCCGGCGCGTCGATCATCATCACGAGCTCGATCCAAGCCGTGCAGCCGTCCGCCGGCCTGTTCGACTACGCCATGACGAAGGCGGCGCAGGTGGCGCTCGTGAAGGCCCTCGCGCCCGAACTGGGGCCCAAGGGCATCCGCATCAACGCCGTGGCGCCCGGGCCGATCTGGACGCCGCTCATCCCATCGACGGGATGGCCGGACCACATCTCGGACTTCGGGCAGGACACGCCGCTCGGCAGGCCGGGCCAGCCCGCCGAGCTCGCCGCGGCCTACGTGCTCCTCGCCTCGGACGAGGGAGGGTACATCTCCGGGGCCGTGCTGCCCGTGACGGGCGGCAAGCCGTTCTGAGGGCAGGGGCGCTGAGGGCAGGTACGCGCCCTAACGGGCACGTACCTGGGGCGCGTCAGATGGGCCGCTCGCGGGGATCCGTGTGCCGGTGGCCGGCGTCGTCCCGCTTCGGCTCGGTCATGCCCCTGCCGGCCTCGTCCGTCCTCGGCTCGGTCATGCCCCTGCCGGCCTCGTCCCGCTTCGGCTCGGTCATGCCCCTGCCGGCCTCGTTCGCACTCGGCTCGGCCGCGCCTCGGTCGGCGTCCACGCGGGGATCCATCTCGTCCGCCCGGCGGCGCTGCTCGGCGATCTCCTCGCGTTCCTCGCGGAGATTGGCCGAGCCGTCGGTCGCCTGGCGGCGCAGCCGTTCCGCCTCGACCTCGGCCTGCTCGGCATGCGCGCGGTCCTCCATGCTCTTGGCCTCGCGCTCGCGCACGGAGAGCTCCTTCTCCGCGGCCTCGTCGCGCAAGGTCTCAGCCCGGTTGTGCCTGCGCTCCTCGAGCTTGGCGCGCCCCTTCCGGGACATGAGCGCAAGGATCACGAGAGCCGCGAGGGCGATCACGATGATGATGATCCATGTCGTCAGGGCGTCCATGGGTCCACCTCCTCGATGTGGTTGCGCTTGAGAACTACCCGCCGGGCGCGGACCCAACCATGGCCCGCCGGAAGCGCACGGGCGAAGCGCACGGGCGAACCGCACGGCGCGCCGCACACCGCCGTGCACACCGTCGTCGTACGCCTGCGCGCCTTGGTAGGGTGCGGGCATGTCGCGGATCGAAGACTACGCGCTCCTCGGCGACCTCCAGACGGCCGCGCTCGTGGGGCGGGACGGCTCGATCGACTGGCTGTGCCTGCCGCACTTCGACTCGCCCTCGTGCTTCGCCGCGCTGCTCGGGACGCCCGAGCACGGCCGGTGGCGGATCGCCCCTGTCGGGGCGGGCGAGTGCACGTCGCGCCGCTACCTCCCGGAAACGCTCGTGCTCGAGACGACGTGGCGCACGGACACCGGCGAGGCGCGCGTCCTGGACTTCATGCCGCCGCGTGACCGCGTCGTCGACCTCGTCCGGATCGTCGAGGGCGTCAGCGGCGCCGTGGACATGGAGGGCGACCTCGCGCTGCGCTTCGACTACGGCCACATCGTCCCGTGGGTGCGCCGCCGCGACAGCGTCCTGCACGCCGTCGCCGGCCCCGACGCGGCCTACCTGAACACGACGGCGCCGCTCGCCGGACGCGGGCTGCGCACGGCGTCGTCGTTCAGCGTGCGCGCGGGCGAGCGCGTCCCGTTCGTGCTCACGTGGCGCCCGAGCCACGAGGACTACACGCCGCGGCCCGACGCCGACGCTTCCCTCGAGCGGACACTCGCGTTCTGGCGCGACTGGTCCGGGCGGTGCCTCATGGGCGGGCCGTGGAAGGAGGCCGTACACCGCTCGCTCATCACCCTCAAGGCGCTCACGTTCGAGCCGACGGGGGCGATCGTGGCCGCCGCGACGTCGTCACTGCCCGAGTGGCCCGGTGGGGAGCGGAACTGGGACTACCGGCTCTGCTGGCTCCGCGACGCGACCCTGACTCTCCAGCCGCTCCTCGCCGCGGGCTACACGGACGAGGCCTCCGCGTGGCGCAGCTGGCTCCTGCGCGCCGTGGCCGGGGACCCGGCGGACCTGCAGATCGTGTACTCCATCACGGGCAAGCGCCGCCTTCCAGAGGCGACGCTCGGCTGGCTCCCGGGCTACGAGGGCGCCACGCCGGTGCGCACGGGCAACGCCGCGGCCGAGCAGCTCCAGCTCGACGTGTGGGGCGAGGTGCTCGACGTCCTGGCGCTCACGCGCAACGCGCTCGGCGCGAGCAGGGACGCGTGGGACCTCCAGAGCGCGCTCATGCGCCACCTCGAGAAGACCTGGCGCGAGCCGGACAACAGTCTGTGGGAGATGCGCGGTCCCCGGCGCCACTTCACGCACTCGAAGGTCATGGCATGGGTCGCCGCGGACCGCATGGTCAAGGGCGTCGAGGCGGGGCTGCCCGGGCCGCTCGAGCGGTGGCGGGCCGTGCGCGAGGAGATCCGCGGGGACGTCCTCGCCAACGCCCTCGACCCGTCTGGGAGCCACTTCGTGCAGTCCTACGGATCGACCGAGCTCGACGCGGCGCTCCTGCTCATCCCGCGCGTGGGCTTCCTGCCGCATGCCGACCCACGGGTCGTCGCGACCGTCGAGGCCGTGCAGCGCGAGCTCAGCGTCGACGGTTTCATCCGGCGGTACCGCACCGAGTCCCCCGTCGACGGGCTCCCGCCCGGGGAGGGCGTATTCCTTGCGTGCTCGTTCTGGCTCGTCGCCGCGCTCGTCGGGATCGGCCGGGCGGGCGAGGCGCGGGAGCTGTTCGAGCGGCTCCTCGCCCTGCAGAACGACGTCGGGCTCCTGAGCGAGGAGTACGATCCCCGCACGGGCCGCCAGCTCGGGAACACACCGCAGGCCTTCAGCCACTTCGGCCTCATCAACGCGGCGCACGCGCTCGAGCACGGCTGCCCGTCGAGTGACGAGCACCCCTCAGCGACCCGCTGACGGGGCGCGCACGGCCGCGGCGATCTGCCGGGCGACCTCGTGCGGGTCCTCGTGGCTCCAGAAGCGCAGCACACGCCAGCCCGCCTCGCCGAGCGCCGCGCTCGTCTCAGCGTCGCGCTCGCGGTTGCGGGCGATCTTGGGCCGCCAGTAGTCCACGTTCCGGGCCGGTTCGATGTAGTGCTCGGGGCAGCCGTGCCAGTAGCAGCCGTCGATGAAAACGGCGACGCGCGCCCGCGTGAAGACGAGGTCCGCGGTGCGCCGCAGCCTCGGCTCGGGCCGGTAGGCGACCCGGTAGCGCAGCCCCATGGCGTGCACCGCGCGCCGCACCGCAAGCTCGGGCGCCGTGTCCCGCGAGCGGTTCCCCAGCATGGTCTTGCGGATCGCCGGCGTCGAGGCCCACGAGGCGGTGCCGGGCGCTGCCCTGGTGCGTGCCGCGCCTGGCGGGACGGACGACGACGGCGAGTCGCCGCCGTCGTCCGCCCCGCCGTGACGCCTGGCCTGGCTCATGCGGCCAGCGTACAAGGCCAGGGGCCACCTCCTGGAGATGGCCCCTGAGGGATGGGATGCGGATGGGTGCGACCCCTCAGCCGTGGTCGGCCGTCGCCGGATCGGGACCGATGCGGCCGGCCGCGCCCTTGTCGAGGGCCTCGATCGCGGCGAGGTCCTCGGCGTCGAGGGTGACGCCGAGCGAGGCCCAGTTCTGCGCGATGCGCTCGGGCGTGACGGACTTCGGGATCACGATGTTGCCGAGGGCGAGGTGCCACGCGATGACGGCCTGCGCGACGCTCACGCCGTGCTTGTCCGCGATCGCGGCCAGAGCCGGGTCGCCGAGCAGGTCCTTGCCCTGGCCGAGCGGGGACCAGGACTCGTGCAGGATCCCCTTCGCCGCCTCGACGGTGCGCAGCTGCGCCTGCTGGAAGTACGGGTGCGTCTCCACCTGGTTGATCACCGGCACGACGCCGGTCGCGCGCTCGATCTCCTCGAGGGCCTCTACCGTGAAGTTGGAGACCCCGATCGAGCGGACCCGGCCAGACTCCTTGAGCTTGATGAGCTCCTCCCATGTCTCGAGGTAGAGGCCGCGCTGGGGCAGGAGCCAGTGGATGAGGTACAGGTCCACGTACTCGAGGCCGAGCTTCTCGAGCGAGTCCTCGAAGGCGGGGGCCACCCTGCCGCGGCCCTGGTCGGCGTTCCAGAGCTTGGTCGTGATGTAGAGGTCCTCGCGGGCCAGGCCCGAGGACGCGATGGCGCGGCCGACGCCTGCCTCGTTGCCGTAGGCCGCGGCGGTGTCGATGTGGCGGTAGCCGACGCCGAAGGCCTCGCCGACCACACGCTCGGCGACGGCGTCCTCGACCTGCCACACGCCATAGCCGAGCTGGGGAATGGTGGTGCCATCGTTGAGCGCGAGCACGGGGGACGTCAGGGTTTCAGCGGAAGTCATGGGCCCCATCCTTTCCGCCGCGAAGCGCGGAGGGAAGGGGCAGAGACCGATTTCTTCAGCATCTTCGCCGACCGCGAAACCCCCCGACGGCGGGAATAAATCAGCGGGCCACGAGGCGTTCGGCGAGCTCGACCTGCTCGAGCACGGCCGCCGCGCGGCGCTGGACCGAGAGCGCGCCCACGGGCACGGGCCCGACAGCGAGCCGCAGCATGGCCGCGGCCTCGGCCGTGGTCGCGAGGGCGTTGCCGGCCTTGGAGAGGGCGCGGTGGACGTCGGCGAGCTCGCCCGGGACGTCGAGGCCGTCGCTCGGGGCGCCCTCCTGCGCCGCGGCGCACACGGCGCGCACGCGCGGAAGGAGCCCCGCGAGCGCGTCCGCGATGACGACGAGCTCGGCGTAGAGCGACTCGTCCTCGATGCCCTCGAGGACCTGGTGGTAGCGGTCGAGGCCACGCTTGAAGCGGTCGTGGGCCCGCCGCCAGAGGCCCTTGCCGAGCTCGGCGTCGTCGCGCCGGCTTTGGAACGCCGTGCTGAAGAGTCCCACGGGTGCGCTCAGAGGTACTGCCCGGGGCCGTGGTCCGGTTCCTGGCGTTCGCCACGCGGGCCGAGGCGGCCCAGGCCGGGGGCGCGCTGCGGCTCGCCGTTCTCGCCGATCACGACGCCGGGGGCGATCATCGTCCCCGGTGGGAGCTGGCGCAGCTGGACCTGGGCGGCCGCGAGCTGATGGGCCGCCTGCTGCGCCGCGATGGCGGTCTGGATGCCGTGGAAGAGGCCCTCGAGCCAGCCGACGAGCTGGGCCTGGGCCACGCGGAGCTCCGACTCGGACGGGATGGCCGCGTCGGTGAACGGGAGGGAGATGCGGTGGAGCTCATCGACGAGCTCGGGGGCGAGCCCGTCCTCGAGCTCGGCGATCGAGCGCTCGTGGATCGCCGCGAGGCGGTTCCGGGCGGCCTCGTCCAGCGGTGCGCCCTTCACCTCCTCGAGGAGCTGCCGGATCATCGTGCCGATGCGCATGACCTTGGCGGGCTCGTCGACGAGCTCCTGGAGGCTCGCACGCTTGCCGCGCCGCCCTGCCGCGGCGGCATCGCCGTCGGGCGGGGTGCCGGCGTCGTCCAGCATCGTCCCCTCGACGGGGACCTCGGTGGCCTCCTGGACCAGCTGCTCGGCAGGAGGCTCAGTGGGCCCTCCCCCGGGCCGCTCCGATCTCGTCTCCGTGTGCTCGTTCCCCTGGCGGTCACTCATGTGGTCATCCTCCCACACCCCAGCTCAGCGCCACTTCAGCAGCAGCGGCCCTGCGGATCGGTGTCCTGTCGGTCCGTGCGGTCCCGCCAGAACTCCCTCTCGGTCAGCGGCGGCGCCGCGCAGCGGCCCGCGGCCTCCTCCGCACGGTGGTGCTCGAGATACCTCTCGTACGCGTCCGCGCCCATGACCCCGCGCAGATACGCCCGCACGGCGGCGAGGGCCGAGCGGACGCCGGCAAGCGCCGTCGTCCGCCCGCCCCCGTCAGGGCCGCCCGAGGTGAGGCTCATCAGTGGTGCGCCGCCGGGACCGTGCTGATGCCCGCGGCCTTCCACTCGTCGAGGACAGCACGCTCCGTCGCGGTCGGGACAGGGCCCGACGGCGCGTACACGCGGGACGGGACGGCCGGATCCTCGGTGCTGTCCCCGCCGCCGGCCCGGAACGCCCTCATGGTCGCGATGAGCGCCGTGATGATCACGATGATCGCCAGGACGACGAACACGACGCTCAGGACGCCTTGGACCATCGTGTTGCGCACGACGGCCTCCATCGCTGCCACGCTCCGGGCCGTGCCGAAGGACGTCTTGCCGTCGGCGAGGGCCTGCGAGAAGGCGGCGTTCTGCGCGAAGTAGCCCACGGCCGGGACCAGCGAGAAGATCTTGTACGCGCTCGCCGTGATGGTCACGACGGCCGCGAACGCGAGCGGCAGCGCGACGATCCACAGGTGTCGGAACGTCCCGCGCTTGGCCGCGATCGCGAGGCACACGGCGAGGGCGATCGCCGCGAGGAGCTGGTTCGCGATGCCGAACAGCGGGAAGAACGTGTTGATGCCGCCGAGCGGGTCGGTCACGCCGAGGATCAGGATGTAGCCCCATCCGGCGACCATGATGGCGGTGCAGAGCCACGCGCCGGGGCGCCACGAGGTGTCCTTGAACTTGGGGATGACGTTCCCGATCGAGTCCTGGAGCATGAAGCGCGCCACCCGCGTGCCGGCGTCGACCGCGGTGAGGATGAACAGCGCCTCGAACATGATCGCGAAGTGGTACCAGAAGGCCGCCAGCCCGGCCCCGCCGATGAACTGCTGCATGATGTGGCTCAGGCCGACGGCGAGGGTCGGGGCGCCGCCCGTGCGCGAGACGATCGACGGCTCGCCGACGCTCTGCGCCGTCCCCGCGAGGAACTCGGGCGTCACGTTGACCCCGGCGAGGCCGAGGCCGTTGACCCAGGCCGCCGCTGTCTCGACGGTCCCGCCGGTGAGCGAGGCCGGGGAGTTCATGACGAAGTACAGGCCGCGGTCGATCGACACGGCGGCGACGAGCGCCATGATCGCGACGAAGGACTCCATGAGCATGCCGCCGTAGCCGATGAAACGGGTCTGGCGTTCCTTCTCGACGAGCTTGGGCGTCGTTCCGGAAGAGATGAGCGCGTGGAAGCCGGAGAGCGCACCGCACGCGATCGTGACGAAGAGGAACGGGAACAGGCCGCCCGCGAACACGGGGCCGTTGTCCTTGAATGCGTACTCACTGAAGGCCGGGACGCTGACCTCAGGGCGGACGACCACGATCGCGATCGCGAGGAGCACGATCACGCCGATCTTCATGAAGGTCGAAAGGTAGTCGCGCGGGGCGAGCAGGAGCCACACGGGCAGGACGGCGGCGATGAAGCCGTAGACGATGATGCCCCACGCGATCGGGACCCGGTCGAGGTGGAACAGAGCCTGGCCCCAGCCGGTGTTGGCCACGGCACCGCCGCCAATGATCGCCGCCAGGAGGAGCACGAAGCCGATGATCGAGACCTCCATGACCTTGCCCGGGCGGAGGAACCGAAGGTACACGCCCATGAAGAGCGCGATCGGGATCGTCATGGCCACGGAGAACACGCCCCACGGGCTCTCGCCGAGGGCGTTGACGACGACGAGGGCGAGGATGGCGACGATGATGATCATGATGAGCAGCGTCGCGAGCAGGGCGGCCGTGCCCCCGACGACGCCGAGCTCCTCCCGGGCCATCTGGCCGAGCGAGCGTCCGCCGCGGCGCATGGAGAAGAACATCACGAGGTAGTCCTGCACGGCGCCCGCGAGGACGACGCCGACGATGATCCACATCGTGCCGGGCAGGTAGCCCATCTGGGCGGCGAGGACCGGGCCGACGAGCGGGCCCGCGCCGGCGATCGCGGCGAAGTGGTGGCCGAAGAGCACGTTGCGGTCGGTGCGCACGTAGTCCTTGCCGTCCGCCTTGTACTCGGCCGGGGTCGCGCGGACGTCGTTGGGCTTGAGCAGCTGCTTCTCGATGTACTTCGAGTAGAAGCGATAGGCGATGAGGTAGGTGCAGACGGCGGCGAACACGAACCAGATCGCATTCACCGTCTCGCCGCGGACCAGCGCGAGCATGACCCAGGCCAGCCCGCCAACGAGGGCGAGGGCCACCCACACGGCGATCTTGGCCGGGGTCCAGCGCCGGTCCTCGGCCTCCAGGACGGACTCGTCGACGGCGACCGGCGGCAGTGCCGGGTCCTGGACGAGTGTGGTCTCTGACGCTCCCCCAGCGCCGCGTGAGACGGGGCTCATTGACTCCTCCTCGAGTGGATCAGGCTCCAAGGTGATGGAACGCTGACGAGCCTAGCCCCGGAGTGCGACAGAACACACGCCTCTGGGAGCGCCCCCGGGGGCGGATGCGCCGAAGCGGGGCGTGCGTGCGGCGAGCGGTCGCGCGCGCGGCACGCGACGCCGTCGTGCGCCGAGTCCCTGGACCGTGCGCCGCGCCTAGACGGTGAGCAGGACCTTGCCCACGTGCTCGCCCGAGTCGAAGTGGGCGTGGGCCGCCTGCACCTCCTCGAGCGGGAACGTGCGGTCGACGAGCGGCTTGATCCGGCCGTCCTCGATGAGCGGCCACACGTGCTCGCGCACGGCCGCCATGATTGCGGCCTTCTCCTCGACGGGCCGCGGCCGCAGGGCCGTGCCGATGACAGCGGCCCGCTTGCTCAGGAGGGTGCCGAGGTTGAGCTCGGCCTTCGCCCCGCCCTGGAGGCCGATGACGACGAGCCGGCCGTACGGGGCCAGCGCCTCGACGTTGCGCTCGAGGTACTTCGCGCCGACGACGTCGAGGATCACGTCCGCGCCCCGCCCGCCGCTCGCGCTGCGCACCGCCTCGACGAAGTCCTCGTCGCGGTAGTTGATCGCGAGGTCCACGCCGAGGAACGCCCGGGCCGTGCTGACCTTCTCCTCGGTGCCGGCCGTCGCCGCGACGCGCGCGCCGAAGGCCTTGGCCATCTGGACGGCCATGGTACCGATCCCGCCCGTCGCGCCGTGGATGAGCAGCAGCTCGCCCGGGCCCAGCTGCGCCGTCATGAACAGGTTCGAGTACACCGTCGCGGCCGTCTCCGGCAGGCCCGCGGCCGTGACGAGGTCGACGCCCTCGGGCACGCGCAGCACCTGGCCCGCGGGCACGGCGACCTGCTCGGCGTAGCCGCCGCCGGCCAGGAGCGCGACCACCCGGTCGCCCACGGCGAAGGGCCGCGTCACCTCGGGGCCGAAGCCCGCGATGCGGCCCGAGACCTCGAGCCCTGGGATCTCGGAGGCGCCCGGCGGGGGCGGGTAGAAGCCTCGCCGCTGCTGCACGTCCGCGCGATTGATGCCGGCAGCGGCGACGTCGATGAGGACCTCCCCCGGCCCGGGGACGGGGGCCTCGATGTCGCGCAGTTCGAGAACCTCAGGCCCCCCGGCCTCGGCGATGAACACAGCCTTCATCGTGGACGCTCCTTAAGCCCCGCAGGGCGTCGGTTTCTCGAGCTCACCTGCCTGTGAAACACTACTAGGCACGAGGAAGGTTGTCCGAGCGGCCTATGGAGCTGGTCTTGAAAACCAGTGTGCGGTCACCCCGTACCAAGGGTTCAAATCCCTTACCTTCCGCGCTCACGTGAGGCGGCGTCCCAGTCCGGGGCGCCGCCTTTCGCGCTGTCATCCTTGAAAACTGTCGGAGGACCCGCATAGCGTCGTGGGCGTTAGGCGAGACACCTGAGATCCACCGACTGAAGGAGTCACCATGCCCACGCCCGAGATCACGCCCGGAGCCCCCTGCTGGGCCGACCTGACCACGAGCGACCTCGAGAACGCCAAGGAGTTCTATGCCGAGATCTTCGGCTGGACGTACGAGACGGGGGACGAGGAGAAGTACGGCGGATACACCACCGCCTCCAAGGACGGGGCGCCGGTCGCGGGCCTCATGCGGAAGACCGAGGACCAGGCCGCCATGCCGGACGTCTGGAGCGTCTTCCTCGCGTCGGCGGACATCAACGCGACGGCGGACGCCGTGGCGGAGGCGGGCGGGAACGTGTTCATGCCGCCCATGGAGGTGCCCGAGCAGGGGCACATGGCGATGTTCTCCGACGCGGGCGGGGCAGTCTTCGGCGCCTGGCAGCCCGGACCGATGCCAGGGTTCAGCAAGGTGGCGGAGCCCGGCTCGCCCGTATGGTTCGAGCTGCACACCCGCGCCTACGAGGCGAGCGTGGACTTCTACCGCAAGGCCCTCGGCTGGGAGACCGACGTGATGAGCGACACCCCCGAGATGCGGTACACGACGCTCGGGGCCGGCAGGGACGCCAGGGCGGGGATCTTCGACGCGACGTCGGCCCTCCCCGACGGCATGCCCAACAACTGGCAGATCTACTGGGGTGTCGACGACGCCGACGAGGCCATCGCCAAGGCCACCGTGCGCGGCGCGACCGTCCTCCAGGGCCCCGAGGACACGCCGTTCGGGCGGCTCGCGACCCTCACGGACCCCACCGGGGCGGTCTTCAAGATCATGCAGGACCTCCGGCAGGGAGGCCAGGCCGAGTAGGCCCCCAGCGGGGAACGCAGGGCGACACGCCGAGGCCTCTCGGGTACATATCTCGAGCCACACCCCCATTCCGGGTACGTATCTCGACGCCGATCCGGGGTTGGGGGTACACGAGTCGGACAACGATGACGGCCGGCGGCTTCCACGGGAGGCCGCCGGCCGCCGTTGTGCCTGAACGCTGACCAGCAACGGCATGCCGCAGGACCGAAGAGACACCCATGTCTCAGGACATCGTGGACAGTGCGTCTCACGAGACCGTGGACAGTTCAGTCCGAAAGCGCAATGGCAGCCGAGATCCGCATCTGTCGCACCGGGCCCGCCTCCACTCAGGACGCGCCGACGTGTCCACGATGTCGTGAGACATCGACGGGGCTCGAGGTGCGTACCCGGAAGAGGGATTCCGCGACGAGATACGTACCCGAAAGCCTAGGGGCGGAGGATGTCGCGGGCGATGGCGTCGGCGTCCCGGAGGGTTCGCTGCGCGCTCGGGTAGGGTGCGCCGTCGTGCGCCTCGCCGGGCTCGCCAAACGGGTGGGCCTCGGCGGCGATCGCCGTACCCCATTGGACGGCCGAGAGCTGGAGCCCCAGGACATAGAGGCCGGCGACCGGATGCCCGTTGACATCGAGGGACCGGTAGGGCGGCGGGGTGACATCGAGCCCGCTCGAGGGCTGCGGAGCCCCGTCGGCCCCCGCGAGGAAGCGCGGGCGCGCCAGCCCATCGGCCAGCAGGCCGGCGAGGAGCGGCGAGTCGGCCTGCGCTACCCAGTTGGCTGGGGCGAGGGCCTCGACGAGATACCGGGCCCGGACCCGAGGCCCCCCGACCCACGGCGAGGCGGCGGTGAAGGACGGCCCGGCCTCCCCGGCACGCTCGGCTCCGAAGCGCGGCTCCGGCCCCACCGTGCCCACGACGCCGGCGCGCATGAGGGCGGCGAGCTGGCGGATTCTCAGCGACGGCGGCCCGCTCGCGAGGCCCTCGACGAGGCCTTCGAACCACCCGCGCAGACCCGAGGCCCAGGACTCCTCGGTGATGCCGCCGTCCGCGACGGCCTCCTTGAGCACGGCCCTGCCGCGGTGAAGGGCGGCAATGGCCATCTTGACGGGGTCGTCCTCGCCGCGCGAGGAGCCGGCCGCGTCCTCGTCGAGGTGGGCGAGCACCCGGGCGTCGAGCTGGGCCCTGTCCCGCGCGTGCCACCCGGCCAGCGGCGCGCCGAGCGCCCGGAGGTCCAGACGCCGGGCCGGGGACACGCCGTCGTGCGCGGCCTGCGACGCCGCGTGTTCCCACCCGGGACCCTCGATGGCCAGCGCGGCGGCGAGCTTGTCGAGGAACCCGGCGTCCACGGACTCGGCCTCGACGCGCACGAGCGTCGAATAGTAGGCCCACAGGGCGTCCCGATGCAGGAGCGGCCAGAGGTCCTGGTCGAAGGAGGGCTCGATGCCGGCCCGGCGCGGCGCGAGCGCGGCCTCCCGGGTGAACCAGCGCAGGGTGACCGAGGGCGCGTAGTACGCCCCGAGGTCGGCCTTGCCGCGGTACGGCACGCCCCGGCGCGAGGCCGCGACGATCCGCGGCTCCCGCCCGCTCGGCGTGTAGGCGAGCCGTCCGTGGGCGGCCTCGGCGAAGCGCCCGCCGCGGCCCTGCGTGAGTTGGACCAGGGCGTCGAAGAAATTCAGGCCCATCCCGCGCACGAGCACGGTCTCGCCCGCCGGGAGCACGTCCCAGTCGACGTCGGCGGGCGCCGCGGGAGGGAAGTAGTGCAGCCCGAGCCGGGCCGCGGCGTCGGCCAGGGCTCGCTGCTCGCGGCCCAGCTGCGTCGGCACATGGCCGAGCGCGAGGACGACGGCGTCCGCCTCCCTCGCTCGCCCGCTCGCGAGGGTCAGTGCGAACCCGCGCGGAGTGCGGCCCACGCGCACGACCTCCTGGGCGACGTGCCGGACCGCCGTCCCGGCGGGGGCGGCCTCGGTCACGGCCTGCCAGGTCCGGGCGAGGTAGCGGCCGTACAGCGCGCGGGGCGCGAAGTCGCGGGACTCGAGGGCCAGCAGCTCGGCCTGCTCCTGCGGGGCCAGGTCGCTGCGACCGGCCTTGGCCGCGGCGCGCTCGGCGGCCCGCCACTCGTCGAAGCTCCCGCCGGCGAGGGGCGGCGCGAGGCCGGGCTCGCTGGGGATGAGCGTCGGGTAGAAGGCCTGCGTGTTCATGAGGAACAGCCGGGGCTGCCCGGTCCGCCACACGCGGCCGGGGCCTGGCTCGAAGGGATCGTAGACGGTGATCTCTAGGCCCGGAGAGAGGCTCCCGGAGTCCGCGCGCTGGGCGGCGTTGGCGAGGAGGCGCTCGACGGCGGAGGCGCCGCGGGGGCCGCCGCCAACCACCGCAACGCGCAGCATCCCGCCCCGAACCATAGGGTTGAGCTTAATGCGTGCCGTGCAAGGATGGCCTCATGAGTGCCGACCCCGCGCAGACGCTGGCCCACGCACCGGGCGAGCCCGTCGACGAGAACCTGTGGCTCGAGGACATCCATGGCGAGGACCAGCTGGCCTGGGTCCGCGAGCAGAACGCGCGCACCGAGGAGCTCCTCGAGTCCGGCCATTACCCTGAGCTCGAGGCACGGATCCTCGAGGTCATGGACTCCTCGGAGCGGATCCCCATGGTGGCCAAGCGCGGCCCCTGGTACTACAACTTCTGGCGCGACGCCGAGCACCCCAAGGGCCTGTGGCGGCGCACGCGCTGGGACAGCTACGTCACCGAGGCGCCCGAGTGGCAGACCGTCCTCGACCTCGACGCGCTCGCGGCCACCGAGGGCGCCGAGTGGGTGTGGGGCGGCGCCAGCTTCCTGCGGCCCGAGGACGGCGTATCGTGGCGCCGCTGCATGGTCCGGCTCTCCCCTGACGGCGGAGATGCGGCCGCGCTGCGAGAGTACGACGTCGAGGACCGAGCCTTCATCGACCCCGCGGCGGGCGGCTTCTCCCTTCCGGCGGCCAAGGGCGGGGTGGACTGGCTCGACGCCGACACCCTCCTCGTCTCCTCGACCCTCGGCGAGGACGCCGTGACGACGTCCTCCTACCCGCGAATCGTGCGCCGCCTTCCGCGCGGCGGCTCGCTCGAGGACGCCGAGGTCATCTTCGAGGTCCCGGCCGAGCACATGATGGCCGGCGCCGGCTTCGACGACACCCCCGGCTTCGAGCGCATCATCGCGAGCGACAGGATCAGCTTCTTCGACGTCCAGCACTCGGTGTGGAGGGACGGCGCGTGGGCCCGGATCCCGGTTCCGACCGACGTCGATGTGGACCTCCATCGCGAGTGGATCCTCTTCCGCCCGCAGCGGGACTGGGAGCTCGAGGGAAACCTCTTCGCCGCCGGCTCGCTGCTCGCCGCGGACTTCGAGGCCTTCATGGCCGGCTCACGAGAGCTCACCCTCCTGTTCGCGCCGGACGAGCACACCTCCCTCCAGTCGTGGTCCTGGACCCGGAGCCGGCTCATGCTCAACCTCCTGCGCGACGTCTCGTCCGAGATCCGTGTGCTCGCCCCCGCGCACGACGGCGCGTGGCCGGCCGAGGCGCTCGACGCGTGCCCCCCGCTGCACCTCGTCGAGAGCTACGCGGTGGACGACGAGGACCCCGAGGCCGGAGACGACTACTGGCTCATTGCCACCGGCTTCCTCACCCCGACGACGCTCCTGCGCGGCACCCTCGGCGAGGATAGCGCGCCGGTCAAGCGGGCGCCGTCGTTCTTCGACGAGTCCCGGTGCACCGTCGAGCAGCACTTTGCGACCTCCGCCGACGGCACGCGCGTGCCGTACTTCCAGATCTCCCCGCGCGGCCTCGAGCTCGACGGGACTGCGCCGACGCAGCTGAGCGGCTACGGCGGGTTCGAGATCGCCCGGACCCCGGCCTACAGCGGGACCGTGGGGCGCGCGTGGCTGGAGCGCGGCGGCGTGTACGTCGTGGCGAACATCCGCGGCGGCGGCGAGTACGGGCCCTCGTGGCACCAGGCCGCGCTCAAGGGGAACCGCCACCGGGCCTACGAGGACTTCGCCGCCGTGGCGCAGGACCTCGTTCGCCGCGAGGTCACCTCGCCCGAGCACCTCGGCTGCTCCGGCGGGTCCAACGGCGGGCTGCTCGTGGGCAACATGCTCGTCTCCTATCCCGGGCTCTTCGGCGCGATCTCGTGCGGCGTGCCGCTGTTGGACATGCGCCGGTACACGAAGCTCTCCGCCGGGTACTCGTGGATCGCGGAATACGGCGATCCCGAGGTCCCCGAGGAGTGGGACTGGCTCAGGACGTTCTCGCCGTACCACCTCCTGCGGGACGGCGTGGAGTACCCGGACACGTTCATCTGGACCGCGACCTCCGACGACCGGGTCGGCCCGGTCCAGGCGCGGAAGATGGCCGCGCGGATGCTGGCCATGGGCATCCCGAACGTGTGGTTCCACGAGGCCCTCGAGGGCGGCCACGCCGGGGCCTCGGACAACCGGCAGGCGGCCTCCCTCCAGGCACGCAGCCAGAGCTTCCTCTGGCGTGCCCTCACCGGCACGCTGCACACGCTCGACGGCGCGTGAGGGGCGCTTTTGCGTCTCCCCCGGTCATCTGGGTAACCTTGGGGAGCTAGCGATAGCAAGGAGACGTGCCAGAGCGGCCGAATGGACTTCACTGCTAATGAAGGGTCCGGGGAAACTTGGACCGGGGGTTCAAATCCCCCCGTCTCCGCGGCGTGAGAAGAAGAGGCACCCCCAGTTGCGACTGGGGGTGCTTTCTTGCTCTCGGGGCAGGACGCCCGCCGGCACGGCGCCGGTCCGGCGGGCTCAGTGCCGGGTCTTGGACCAGAAGAAGACGCCGCCGGCCACGACGAGCGAGATCATGATCCCCCACGCGAGCGGACCGGGGGCCGCGACGCCGGTCTGCGAGGACGGTTCGGCGGACGTCCGCGGCGGGGTGGCATCGGAGGTCGGCACGACGGTGGGGGCGGCGGACGACGGCGCGGCGGCGCCCGGCGCAGCCGTCTCCGTCGGCGGGGGCACGGTCCCGGGCTGGGGCTCCGGGGCGATCGAAGCCGGCGTCACGGGGCCGACCGCGGGCGGCGCCGTCGCGGGGCACGGCTCGGAGATGAACGCGTGCACCCAGCGAGAGGGGCCATTGAGCGCGTAGCCCGGCCGCGCCGATGCCTCGACGGTCACGTGCCCGTGCGCGGCGTTCGCGCCGGGTGCGAGCTCGGCCTCCCCCACGCGGTAGTCGACGCCGATGATGAGCGGCACGACGACGGCGTCGCGCTCGGCCCCGCACTGGTCGTCGAAGTGGGGGGCATCCGCGGCGACGGCGACGGGGCAGGGCTCCCGCAGGTCCGCCGAGGCGGAACTCGCGAGGGACCCGCCGTCTGCACCCTCGCTCACGTGGGCGGTGTAGGTGTGGCCGGCCGTCACCGGGAGGGCGGCGTCGAGGGATCCGGTGAAGGTGCCCGACGCCGCGACCCGTCCGGCCTCGTCGGCGATGCGGTAGGCGAGCGTGCGGCCCGCTTCGGTCCGTGCCGACAGCTGCACGGTGTCGCAGGCCGAGCGGACGAGGCTCGCCTCGGCATAGCCGGGCGTCGGGGACGGTGCGGGCGACGCCGTGTCCGTCGGCTGCGGCTCGGGCGTGGTGGACGCGTTCACCGCCGGATCCGCCCCGCCCTGGGTTGCCGCGGCCGGCGCCGCGCCCGCCAGCCCCACCGCCGTCAGGGCACCGAGGGCGCACACTGCCGTGATGGCGAGCAGGAGGGCACGGAGGGCCCACCGGTGAACGCTCGGCGGGGCGGGATACGTCACGTCAGGGTTCTCCTGGGCAGGGATTGCGATCGTTCCTAGCCTACTCACTCGAGACCATTTCGTGATCATTGCGTGACCTGCGCCACACCAAGTGTTGCGCGCGCCGCCGGTCAGCCCCCGACGGTGGGAGGCGCCGGACGGTGTCAGCCGGCCTGGGCGAGCGCGAGAGGCAGGACGGCCCCGGCCCCCGCACGGCGCAGGAGGCGCCCCGCGACGGTCAAGGTCCACCGGCTGTCGACGAGGTCGTCGACGAGCAGGACCGGCCGGCCGGCGAGCCCCGCGAGCGCCTCCCGCAGCTCGGGCCCGACGTCGAAGGCCTCCCAGACCCCCGCGAGCCGGAACGCGCTGTTCCCGCCGGACTGGCCCGGGCGGGCCGACGGCGTGCGCTCGAGCGCCCCGAGGTAGGGCAGGCGCCCGACCTCGGCGATGCCGCGGGCGAGCGAGTCGACGAGATGCGGCCGGGTCGCCGAGGGCACGCTCACGACGGCGCCCGGGCGGCCCGCGCCGCTCCACGGCCCAGCCGGTGAATCGCCGCGCGCCCACGATGACAGGAGCTCGACGCACGCCGAGCGCAGCCCGACGGGGACCTCGCCGTCCGGGGCCCCGGCGGCGAAGAGGTCCCGCAGGGGCCCGCCGTAGCCGAGGTCCGTCAACCGGGCGAGCGCGCGTCCCTCGGCGAGCTGCTCCTCGGCCGGGATCCTGCCCTTGGCGCCCACCCCGAGCTTGTCCATCCCGCTCGGCCACTGCGCCCGCGGCTCGATCGGGACGCCCGGATGCCGCAGCTGCTTCCCCGCCGTCTCGAGCACGGACGTGTCCACGTCCCCGGGGAACCAGCGCCCCGCGCAGTTGTCGCAGCGCCCGCACGGGGCGGCCGTCTCGTCGTCGAGGACACTCGTGATGTATTCCATCCGGCACCCCGAGGTCTCCTCGTACACGATCATCGAGTCCTGCTCGGCGACCCGGGCCTCGGCGATGCGCGCGTACCGCTCGCCGTCGTACTCCCAGAGCAGCCCCGTGGCCTGCCAGCCGCCGCCCACGCGCTCGACCGCGCCGTCGACCGCGAGCACCTTGAGCAGGAGCTCGAGCTGCGTGCGGCGCAGCTCGACGAGCGACTCAAGGGCGACGGTCGAGAGAGGCCTCCCGGCCTCCGCGAGCGCCGCGACGACGGCGTGTGCCTTGCGCTCGTCCGGCATCGACGCCGTGGCGAAGTAGCGCCAGATGTCCCGGTCCTCGGGGCCGGGCAGGAGCAGGACGTCGGCGTTCGCCGCGCCGCGGCCCGCCCGGCCGACCTGCTGGTAGTACGCGACGGGGCTCGACGGCGCGCCGAGGTGGACCACGAAGCCGAGGTCCGGCTTGTCGAAGCCCATCCCGAGGGCCGAGGTGGCCACGAGCGCCTTGACCTGGTTGTCCTTGAGCAGCTGCTCGGCCTGCTCGCGCTCGGCCGTGTCCGTCTTGCCCGTGTAGGCGAGGACCCGAAGGCCGGCGCCAGAGAGGATGCGGGCCGTGTCCTCCGCCGCCGAGACGGTGAGCGTGTAGATGATCCCGCTCCCGGGCAGCCCGTCGAGGTGGGACAGGAGCCACGCGAGGCGGTGCCCGGCGTCGGGCAGGCGCAGGACGCCGAGGCGCAGCGACTCGCGCCCGAGCGCGCCGCGCAGGGTCAGCACGCCCTCGCCGAGCTGCTCCTCGATGTCGTGCACGACGCGCGCGTTGGCCGTCGCCGTCGTCGCGAGCACGGGCACCGTGCCCGGGAGATCGTCGATGAGCGCGGCGATCCGCCGGTAGTCGGGGCGGAAGTCGTGGCCCCAGTCCGAGATGCAGTGCGCCTCGTCCACGACGAGCAGGCCCGTCCGGGCGAGGAGCTCGGGGAGGTGCTGCTCGCGGAACCCGGGATTGGTGAGCCGCTCGGGGGAGATGAGCACGACGTCGGCCGCATCCGCCTCGAGCGCCGCGTGCACCTCGTCCCACTCGAGCCGGTTCGCCGAGTTGATCGCGACGGCGCGCACCCCGGCCCGCGCCGCGGCGGCGACCTGGTCCCGCATGAGCGCCAGCAGCGGGGAGACGATGAGCGTGGGCCCGGCGCCCCGGGCGCGCAGGAGCAGCGAGGCCACGAAGTACACGGCGGACTTGCCCCAGCCCGTGCGCTGGACGACGAGCGTGCGGCGGCCGTGCGCGACGAGCGCCTCGATGGCCTCGAACTGCCCGGGGTGGAAGTCGGCGTCGGGGCGTCCCACGAGCTTCGCGAGGACGCCGCGGGCCTCCTCACGCAGGCCGTCGGAGGGCGCGCCGGGTCCCCCCGCCAGGGTGGCAGAAGGGGCGTCCGGCTGGCTCGTTCTGGGATTCGGGACCATGCCCTCAAGTATGGGCGTGACGTCTGACACTTCTCGCTCCGCGGGCGCCCCGCCCCCGTTACGGTGGATGAAATCTCAGTGCCAAAGAGAAGGATGACACTCCCATGACGGCAACGGCGCCGCTCCTGTCCGATTCCAGCCTGCCTGCAGACTCCAGCCTGCCCGCAAACGGCACGGCCGAGCTGGCCGCCCCGGAGGCGGCCCCCACGACGAAGTCCGCGGGACATGTGATCGTCGATTCGCTCATCGCGCACGGTGTCACCCGGACCTACGTCGTCCCCGGCGAGTCGTTCCTCGATGTGCTCGACGGGCTGCACGAGTCCGAGGTCGAGACGGTCGTGTGCCGGCACGAGGGCGGCGCGGCGTACATGGCCGAGGCCGACGGGAAGATGAACCAGGTCCCCGGCATCGCGATGGTCACCCGCGGCCCGGGCGCCGCGAACGCGCACGTGGGCCTGCACACCGCCTGGCAGGACTCGACGCCGATGGTCCTGTTCGTGGGCCTCATCCCGTTCGCGCACCGCGACCGCGAGGCCTTCCAGGAGTTCGACATCAAGTCCTGGTTCGACACCGGGGCCAAGCGCGTCATGGTCCTGGATCACGCCGAGCGCGCCTCGGAGCTCGTGGCCGAGGCCATGTTCGCCGCGATGAGCGGCCGTCCCGGCCCGGTCGTCGTCGGCCTCCCCGAGGACGTCATCCAGCAGCAGATCGACCCGGCCATCCACCCGGCCATCCCGGTCGCGAACGGCGGCATGACCGTCACCGACTGGAAGACGCTCAAGTCCGCCCTGTCCGAGGCCGAGAAGCCGCTCTTCGTCGTCGGCGGCAACGACTGGACCCAGGAGGGCGCGACCGCCCTGACGAACTGGCTCGAGGACCACAACATCCCGGCCGCCGCGGAGTGGCGCTGCGAGGGCACCATCCCGTTCGACTCGCCGTCCTACGTCGGACCGATCGGCTACGGCCGGCCCAAGCCGACCTACAACCTGTTCGAGGAGACGGACCTGCTCGTCTTCGTCGGCACCGTTCCCGGCGACGTCATCACCGACGGCTTCGTCTGCCGGCAGGACTGGGGCAAGAAGAACTTCCTCGTCACGATCGACCCGTCCCTGCGCGGCCGCTCCGGCCCGGTCTCCTACCAGATCGTGGCCAAGCCGGACGTGTTCGTGCGCGACCTCGTCATGATGAACCTGCCCGTCCGCGAGGAATGGAAGGCCTGGACCGAGCGGATGCGCATCGAGCAGGAGAAGTTCTCCGCCCTCCCGCCGGCCGAGCCCACCGACGGTCCGGCCCGCATGGACACCCTCATGGCCAACCTCTGCGAAGACCTGCCCGAGGACGCCATGGTCACCCTCGGCGCGGGCGAGCACACCAACTGGGCCCACCGCTACTTCCCGACCCAGCGCTACGCGTCCATGATCTCGGCCCGCAACGGCTCGATGGGCTACTCCGTGCCGTCCGCGATCGCGGCCTCGCTCGCCCACCCGGGCCGCCGCGTCGTGACCATCGCGGGCGACGGGGAGTTCCTCATGAACGGCCAGGAGCTCGCCACAGCGGCCCAGTACGGGGCGACCCCACTCGTGGTCGTCATGGACAACCAGGAGTACGGCACGATCCGCACCCACCAGGAACGGCACTACCCCGAGCGCATCTCCGGGACCCAGCTGAAGAACCCGGACTTCGCGCTCATGGCCCAGGCCTTCGGCGGCTTCGGCGTCCGGGTCGAGAAGGACGCTGACGTCCCGGCCGCCCTCGAGGCCGCGCTCAAGGCGATCGACGAGGACGGCGTGTTCGCCCTCATCCACCTCGTGGTCGAGCAGCGCGTCAAGGCGTACTGACCCTTCCCGTCCGCAGCCGCGGATCCCGCAGCAGCGCGCGACGGCGCGTCCCCGGCCCAGGCCCCGGGGACGCGCCGTCGCGCGTCAGTGCGCGGCGCTCCCGACCCGCGCGGCGGACAGGTCGAGGAACACCTGCCGGTTGAGCTCGAACGATTCGACGGCATAGGCGAGGATCTCGTCCTTCTCCCCGCGGCTGAACGCGGCCGCGTCGAGCTTGGCGCGATACGCGTCCTTGTAGGGCTTCGGCTTCGGGACGCCGGAGAAGGCGTAGAACGCCAGTCCCTCGGAGGGCACGCCGTAGTGGCGCTGGACGATGCTCGCGATGATCTGGCCGCCGGACAGGTCGCCGAGGTAGCGCACGTAGTGGTTCGCCAGGAGGAACGTCGCCGATGCCGGGCCGAGCGCCTCGATCCGCCCGGCATAGGCCAGCGCACCGGGGGTTGAGGGGACGTCCCCGGCCTCGAGGCGGCCCGCCCACTCCGGACCGAAGTGGTACCTCATGTCCGACTCCAGCGCCGGAACCCGCTCAAGGGCGGGATCCGTGAAGGGGGCGAGCCGGGGGTCGCGGTTGGCCGCGAGCGCCGCCTCGAGCGCCCGGTAGATGGCGAGGTTCTGGGCGAGCATGACGGCCACCTGCGCGGCGTCCAGCCGGCCCGCCAGCAGGTCGGAGACGAAGGCCGCCTCCTCCGCGTGCCGGTGGGCGGCCTCCGTGTGGCTCTTGAGTTCCTCGGCGAAGGCGGTCATGGGGACTCCTGTGGTGACCGGACGGGGCGCGGCCGCGCTCTTGACGACACAGTGTCACAACCACGGCCGCCGCGGAAGGGCTGAACGGCCGCCACGGATCGCCGGCCTCGGCCGCGCCAGTAGAATCGAGGCCGTGACCAACGTGAGCAGCCCCCTCAACGCGCCCGCAGGCAAGGCGCCCGTGACCGACCTCTCCGCGTCCTTCAAGGCCTACGACGTGCGCGGGATCGTGGGCGAGACCATCGACGCGACCGTCGTCGAGGCTGTCGGCGCGGCCTTCGTGGACGTCCTGGGCCTCGCGGGGCAGACGGTCCTCGTCGGCGGGGACATGCGCCCCTCCTCCCCCGAGTTCATCTCAGCCTTCGCGAGGGGCGCCGCCGCCCGCGGGGGCCGCGTCGAGACCATCGGCCTCATCTCCACCGACGAGCTCTACTACGCGTGCGGCGCCGTCGGCGCGGCGGGCGCGACCTTCACCGCGAGCCACAACCCGGCCGCCTACAACGGCATCAAGATGGCCAAGGCCGGCGCGCTGCCCGTCTCCTCCGAGACCGGCCTGGCCGAGATCCGGGCCGCCGCGGAGGCCTACCTCACCGCCGGCGTGATCGAGCCCGTCGACGAGCCCGGCCCGATCGCGGTGCGGGACGTGCTCGCCGACTACGCCGCGTACCTGCGCGGCCTCGTCGACCTCTCCGGCATCCGCCCGCTCACGGTCGTCGTCGACGCGGGCAACGGCATGGCGGGCCTCACGACCCCCGCCGTGCTCGGCGACCAGCTCCTCTCCGGCCTGCCGCTGGAGATCGTCCCGCTGTACTTCGAGCTCGACGGCACGTTCCCCAACCACCCGGCCAACCCGCTCGAGCCGGAGAACCTGCGCGACCTTCAGGCCGCCGTCGTGCGCCACGGCGCGGATATCGGCCTCGCGTTCGACGGCGACGCCGACCGCTGCTTCGTCATCGACGAGAAGGGCGAGCCCGTCTCGCCGTCGGCCATCACGGCCCTCGTCGCGCGCCGCGAGATCGCCCGGGCGAAGGCCGCGGGCGAGGCCGAGCCCGTCGTCATCCACAACCTCATCACCTCCCGCGCCGTGCCCGAGCTCGTCCAGCACGACGGCGGCCGGCCAGTCCGCACGCGCGTGGGCCATTCCTTCATCAAGGCGGTCATGGCCGAGGAGGGCGCGGTGTTCGGCGGCGAGCATTCGGCGCACTACTACTTCCGCGACTTCTGGAACGCGGACACGGGCATGCTCGCGGCGATGCACGTTCTCGCGGCCCTCGGCGGCCAGGAGCTGCCGCTCTCCGAGCTCGGCGCCGAGTACGAGCCGTACGTCTCCTCGGGCGAGATCAACTCCGAGATCGAGGACAAGGCGGCCGCCGTCGCGCGCGTGCGCGAGGCGTACGCGGGCGAGGACGTCGCGATCGACGACCTCGACGGGACGACCTTCTCGGCCGCGGACGGCTCGTGGTGGTTCAACCTGCGCCCGTCGAACACCGAGCCGTACCTGCGGTTCAACGGCGAGGCCAAGGACCGCGAGACGCTCGAGTCGCTGCGCGACAACGTCCTCGAGATCGTGCGCGCATGAGCGACCAGCAGGGCCAGGCCAAGGACCAGTCCGCACAGCTGCGCGAGGTCCTCGGCACCGCCCTCGGCATCGCGCAGGAGCACCTTGAGCAGAACGGCGGCTTCCTCCCGTTCGGCGTGACCCTGGCGGACGACGGCGAGCTGCGGCTCGTGCTCGTCACCCCGCCCGAGCCGGACGCGGAGGGCGGCCTCGACGCCGAGTCGATGATGGAGGACGTCCTCGAGCTCCTGCGGCAGGGCCGCGACGGGTACCAGGCCGTCGCCTTCGCCTCCGACGTCTCCCTTCCCGAGCACGGCGCTGGTGGTTCTGACGGCATCCACGCCGCTGCCGAGCACCGGGACGGCGGGCTCATGGCGGCGGTCGTCCCGTACACGCTGACCGCGGAGGGCTATGTCTTCAGCCCGCTCGAGCCCGACGGCCACGAGCCGGCGGTCTTCACCGCCTGAGCCCCGGGCCGGGTCACCCCCGCGCGGCCACCTCGCGGGCGCCGCTCCCTGCGGCCTCCGCGGGGTGACCCGCTGCGGCCCCCGCGGGGTGACCCGCTGCGGCCCCCGCGGGGTGACCCGCGGCCGGGAGGGGGCGCCGGCGCGGCCTGATCAGGGTCGTCGCGACGCCGGCGAGGAGCAGGGCCCCGCCCACGATCTCGAGTGCCTCGGGGACCTCGCCGAAGGCGAGCCATGCGGCGAGCATGCCCACGGGCGGCACGAGGAGCGTGTAGGGCGCGACGGCGGCGGAGGGGTACCGTCCGAGCAGCGTGTTCCATGCCGAGTAGCCGACCAGGGATGCGAGCACGACGGTGAAGAGCGTCGCGGCCCACGCCTGCCACGACAGGTGCGCCAGCGAACCGAGCGCCACGGCCGGGCCGTCGACGACGGCGGCGAGCCCAAGCATCGGGACCGGCACCACCAGGGCGGACCACACGACGATCCCGAGCCCCGACGCCCCCTTCGCGGCCCGGGCCACCGTGTTGCCGACCCCCCACGACAGTCCGGCGAGGACGACGAGGAGCACGGGACCGAGCGGGGCCACCGCACCGCGGCCGAGCCCCACGACGACGAGCCCCGCCACGCCCGCGCCCACCCCGGCGAGCTGCGCCGCCGTCGGACGCTCGCGCAGCACCGCCGCTGCGAGCAGGATCGTGAAGACCATCTGGCTCTGCAGCACGAGCGGGGCCAGCCCCGCGGGCATCCCGAGATGCAGCGCGACGTACACGAGCCCGAATTGGCCGGCGCTCATGAAGGCCCCGATCCCGACGAGGACGCGCCACGGCACCTGGGGGCGCGGCACGAAGAAGACGGCGGGCACGGCGACGAGCCCGAAGCGCAGGGCCACAAACACGAGCGGCGGGACGTCCCGGAGCCCGAGCTCGATCGCGACGAAGTTGACGCCCCAGAGGACGGCGACGAGGACGGCGAGGGCAGTGTGCTTCGGCTTCACCCCTCCATGCTCTATCCCCGGACCATGAAGCACCAGCACGCATTTCTGCATAGGACCATCTACAATCTCTTCATGATCGATCTCCAGGCCCTGCGCTCCCTCGTCGCCGTCGAGCGCCACGGCTCGGTCGTCGCCGCCGCAGAGTCCCTCGGCTTCAGCGCGAGCGCTGTGTCGCAGCAGATCAAGAAGCTCGAGCGGCAGTCCCGCGCGGCCCTTCTCGAGCGCGCCGGCCGCGGCGTGGTGCTGACCGAGCGGGGCCGCGCCCTTGTCGAGCGCGGCGTCCGGCTCCTCGCCGACCTCGAGCGGGTCGAGGCGATGCTCGCCGCAGACGATTCGCCCCAGGGGACGCTCGCGGTCGTGTCCTTCTCGACGGCGACCCGCGCCCTCTTCGGCACCGTCGTCCGGCGGGCCGCCGAGGAGGCCCCCGGCCTACGGCTCGAGGTCACGAGCGTGGAACCAGCCGACGCCGTCCGGCTCGTCGCGCACGGGGACGCGGACATCGCCGTCGTGCACACCTGGAACTCGGTGCCGCTCGAGATCCCCGCGCACGTCGCGCTCGAGCCGCTGTGCGAGGACGAGGCCGACGTCGTGCTCCCCGCCGGCCATCGGCTCGCGGCGCGCCGCGAGCTCGAGCGCCGCGACCTCCTCGACGAGACCTGGTGCTCGACCCCGCGCGGTGCGATCTGCCACGAGGCCCTCATGCGGCTCTTCAGCGCCGAGGGCGCGCTCCCCCGGATCGGCTTCACGGACCCGGACTTCGCGACGCACGTCGCCCTCGCGGACGACGGCGCGGCGCTCGCCCTCGTGCCCCGGCTCGGCCGGCCCGAGCTGCCCTCGGGCGTCGTCGCGAGGCCGCTCGCGGGCGAGCGCCCGCGCCGGCTCGTCTCGGCCGCCTACCGGCGGACGATGTCGGCGAGCCCCGGAGTCCAGCTCGTCGTGCGGCTCCTGCACGAGGCGGCCGCGGGATCCTCCCCCTCCGCGGCGGCGTAAGCGCGTACACTTTCGCCATGCGCATGACCGCCTTCGAGGACGTGAGCCTCCGCGCCCTCCTGCTGCTGGGCGCCCTCGATCACAGCCAGCCGCTCGCAACCCGCGCGATCGCGGACGGGATCGGGACCCCGTACAACCACGTGAGCAAGGCTGTGCTCCGCCTCAGGGAGCTCGGTTTCCTCGAGGCGACCCGCGGCCGCTCCGGCGGGGTCCGGCTCAGCGCCGCCGGGCGCCAGGCGACGGTCGGCGGCGTCCTGCGCGCGCTCGATACCCGTGAGGACCTCGTGGAGTGCGAGTCGCCCAGCGGCCACTGTCCGCTCAACACCGAATGCGGCCTCCGCAGCGCCCTGCGCCGCGCCCGCGAGTCCTTCTACACGGCGCTCGACGACGTCGTCATCAGCGCGCTCCCCCACGAGCGCCAGATGCGCCCCGTCCTCCTCCAGATCGGCCTGCGCCCGCCCGCCTGAGACAGCTCGCTCGGTTTGCCTTTTTCTACGCTGGGCAGAAGACTGGGGTCCAATTCAGCACTACAGATGCTGGAAAAGCGGCCCGGTTCGGGGGCGGATACCGCGCGTCCGCCGGGGCAGGACAGATGCGAGAAGGGGCCGCCCCCGGGGCCATGTATGGGGGGTCCCGGAGGCGGCCCCGTCGATCGCCGTTGCGGGTCACCTCCCTGCGTTGCGGGTCACCTCCCTGCGTTGCGGGGTCACCTCCCTGTGTTGCGGGGTCAGTTGGCGGCGGTGAACCACGCCCCACGGAACTGCGGCCGCTCCAGCTCGTCGAGGGCCGCGACCGCGTAGTCCTGGCTCGAGATCGAGTGCCCGGCGGCGGGGACACCGACGGCGGTCGTATAGGCGCCCGTGCGCTCGCCCGGGGCGATGACGGCGGCCGGAGCCTGGACGGTGACATCGACTCCCGCGTCGCGGAGGGCAGCGTAGGCCGCGTACACGGCGTCGGACTCGCCCTTGTACTCGGCCGGGAAGCCCGGGGCGTCCTTGATCTGGACACCCTCGGCGTTCTTGAGACCGCCGAAGCCGCCCACCATGTAGAGTCGCGCCTCGCTGGGGACCTGGGCGATCGCCCGGTGCGCCTCGACGAACGGCTCGCGCGAACCGCCGGTGCGGTCCGGCACCGTCGCGAGCACGACGACGTCGTGCGCGTGCGCGATCGAGCGGTACGCCTCGAGGTCGGCGAGGTCGGCGGCGCGGGCCGCAGCCCCCTCGACGGCGCCGCCGCTCCTGCTCAAGGCGGTCACCTCATGGCCGCGGCGGACGGCCTCGGCCGCGATCTGGCTGCCGATCATGCCGGTGGCTCCGTAGACGGCGATCTTCATGCGCGCTCCTTAGGTTGAAGGGTCAAGCAGTTGAGCGCCTACAGTATCCAATTGATACCAAGTACTTCAACGTTCTATAGTTACCACGTGGAAACCAGGCCTTTCGACGTCATGAGCGCGGACTGTCCCTCGCGCGTCGTCCTGCAGCGCATCGGGGACAAGTGGACCCCGCTCATCGTCCAGGCGCTCAAGGACGGCCCGCGCCGCTTCTCCGCCGTCCGCGCCGCCGTCGAGGGCGTGACGCCCAAGGTCCTCACGCAGTCGCTGCGCTCCCTCGAGCGCGACGGGATCGTGGCCCGGTCCGTCTACGCCGAGGTCCCCGTCCGTGTCGAGTACCGCCTGACCCCGCTCGGGGAGAGCCTCCTCGTGCCCCTCGATGCGGTCCGCGCGTGGGCCGAGTCCCACGCCGGGCGCATCCTCGAGGCCCGCGAGGCATTCGACGCCGTCGCGGACTGACCCTTCGCACCGCACCTCGGGTGGCGGGTCACCTCGCGCGGCGAGGGACTGACCTCGCATCCTTGGAAGGTGACCCCGCAACGTTGGAAGGTGACCCCGCAACGTTGAGAGGTGACCCCGCATCCTGGGCTAGAAGAGCTGGCGCCAGTTCGTCTTCGCGAGGTTGAGCAGCTCGTCGCCGCGCCCCGACAGGACCGTCCGAAGGGCATAGAGCGTGAAGCCCTTGGCCTGCTCGAGCGTGATCGCGGGCGGGATGGCAAGCTCCTGCCGCGCGGTCACGACGTCGACGAGCGCCGGGCCGTCGTGCGCGAGGGCCTCCTTGAGCCCGGCTTCGAGCGCGGACGAGTCGTCGATCCGCACGCCCCTGATCCCGATGGCCTCCGCGAGCGCCGCGAAATTGGGATTGGCCAGGTCGGTCGCGTAGTTGACGAACCCGGCGGACTTCATCTCGAGCTCGACGAAGTTCAGCGACGAGTTGTTGAAGACGACGACCTTGACCGGGAGCCGGTTCTGCGTGAGCGTGAGCAGCTCCCCGAGGAGCATCGCGAGGCCGCCGTCGCCCGAGAGCGAGACGACCTGCCGGCCGGGGAACGCGGCCTGCGCGCCGATGCCGTGCGGGAGCGCGTTCGCCATGGTCCCGTGGTTGAACGATCCGATGAGCCGGCGGCGCCCGTTCATCGTCAGGTAGCGCGCGGCCCACACGACCGGGGAGCCGACGTCGGCCGTGAACACCGCGTCCTCGGCGGCGAGCGCGTCGAGGACCCGGGAGACGTATTGCGGGTGCAGCGGCTCCCCCGCCGTCGTCGGGGTCGCGAGGTCGTCGAGCTTGGCGCGCGCCTTGGCGTAGTGCTTGACCGCCGACTCGAGGTGCGAGCGGCGGCGCTTGCGCTCCACGAGCGGCAGCAGCGCGGCCGCCGTCGTGCGCACGTCGCCGACAAGGCCGAGGTCGAGGGACACGCGCCGGCCGAGCTGCTCGCCGCGCACGTCGACTTGGACGATCTTCGCCTTCTCCGGATAGAACTGCCGGTAGGGGTAGTCCGTGCCGAGCATGAGCAGGGCGTCGCACGCCTCCATCGCGCGGTAGCCCGAGCTGAAGCCGAGCAGGCCGGTCATGCCCACGTCGAAGGGGTTGTCGTACTCGAGGTGCTCCTTGCCGCGGAGCGCATGCACGATCGGCGCGCCGAGCGCGTCGGCGAGGGCCACGACCTCGGCGTGGGCGCCCTCGGTGCCGGCGCCCGCGAGGATCGTCACCTTGGAGGCGCCGTTGAGGATCGCGGCGGCCTCAGCGAGCTCGGCGCCGTCGGGCACGATGCGCGGCCGCGCGCGGCGCACGACGGCGACGCCGCGCTTCTCGAGCGGCCGTGCCGCCGGAGCGAGCGCGACGTCGCCCGGTAGCACGACGACGGCGACGCCCCGCCGCTCGACGGCGGTCCGGAGGGCGATCTCGAGGATGCGCGGCATCTGCTCGGGGTCGCTGACATGCTCGGCGTAGACGCTGCACTCGCGGAACACCTCCTGCGGGTGCGTCTCCTGGAAGTAGGTGGAGCCGATCTCGGCGCTCGGGATGTGCGCCGCGAGCGCGAGGACGGGCACGCGCGAGCGGTTCGCGTCGTAGAGGCCGTTGATGAGGTGCAGGTTGCCGGGGCCGCACGAGCCCACGCACACCGCGAGCTCGCCCGTGAGGGCGGCCTCGGCGGAGGCGGCGAAGGCCGCGGCCTCCTCGTGGCGGACGTGGACCCAGTCGATGCTCGGCGTCTCGCGGAGGGCCTCGGTGACGCCGTTGAGCGAGTCGCCCGGGATGCCGTAGACACGCTGGATCCCGTTGGCGGCGAGGGTTTCGACGATGTTCTGCGCTATGGTCGTCATGCGGCCACGCTAGCGGCGCGGGCCCGAGGCGGGTACCCCTCGGGCCGCACGTCACGAGGCCGTCTTTCCTGTCCCGAGTACGATGGGCAACGATCCTCGGGAGGAGCCCATGGCACAGGAGAGCACCGACACCGCGCGCGCGGGCCGCTCTCTCGCGTCCGGGGTATACGAGTGGCTCCGCGAGCGGATTATCGACGGGACACTGGCGCCGGGCGAGAGGATCCGCGAGCGCGAGGTTGCCGAAGACCTCCGGGTCTCGCGCATCCCCGTGAGGGAGGCGCTCCCCCAGCTCGAGAGCGAGGGCTACATCGTGACCCTCCCGCGCCGCGGCGCCGTCGTGACCCACATGACGGTCCGGGACGTCACGGAGCTCTTCGACGTCCGCTCGAGCCTCGAGGTGCTCGCAGCGCGCCTGGCCTCGGAGGCCTGCACCGCCGGGAGCTCCCCTGCCGCCCTCGAAGCCACGCTCGAGGAGGCCGCCCGGGCGGTGGCCGCGAAGGACGCCGCGCACATCGCCGACGTCAACGCGCGGCTCCACGAGGAGATCCTCGCCCTCTCGGGCAACCGCCTGCTCGACAAGCTCATGGCACCCGTGAGCGGCCACGTGCGCAGGCTCTTCCACATCGCCAGCGACCGCGACCAGGATGTGCTCCACGCCGAGCACGTGGCCCTCGTGCAGGCCATCGTCGCGGGCCACGCCGACCTGGCCGCCGCGCTCGCCTTCGCCCATGTGGAGCACAGCCGGAACGAGTGCCTTCCGATCGTGGAGGGCCTCCTCCCCTGATCACCGGACTCCCCTGCGGAGAACAGCGCCGGGCAGGCACCGGCACCAGCCTTCACTCCCGCGTGAGCAGCGGCAGCACCACGTCGTCGACGACGCCCTCGAGGAATTCGGCGTCGAGCAGGCCCGGGCCGAGGAGGAAGCGCTGCCGCATCAGGGCCGGCCCAGCCTCGAGCCGCCGCTCCGTGAGGGCCGACGCCGGGCACTCGCCGCGGGCGGCGGCACGCTCGGCGATCGTGCGCATCATGGCGAGCGCGCTGCCGCGGCTCACGGCCGCAAGCCGGTCCGCGGCCGGGTCACGCAGCGCGTCACCGAGGAGGCCCCTGAGGGCGACGCCGACCGGGCCGCGCAGCTGCTCGGCCGCGAGGGTGAGGACGGCGAGGGCGTCTCCGCGCAGGCTGCCCGTGTCGGGGAGCCGCCCGGGATGCGGCATCGCGTCCCGCACGGCGTCGAGCACGAGCGCGGGCAGGCCATCCCAGCGGCGGTACAGGCTCGCCTTCCCGGTCCCGGCCCGGGCCGCGACGCGCTCCATGCTCAGGCCCGCGTAGCCTTCCTCGGCAACGATCCCGAGGACGGCGTCGAAGATCGCCCGGTGCAGCGCGGCCCCGCGGCGCCGGGGGAGGGTCCGGTGATCGGCCGGCGCGTCCGGACTCACCGTTCCCCGTCCGGGAATACGGCGCCTGCCGAGCCGTCGACCACGACGCGCTGCCCGTCGCTCAGCACCGCTGTCCCCCGGCCGGTGCCCATGACGGCCGGGATCCCATACTCGCGGGCGACGATGGCCGCGTGTGAGCCGAGCCCGCCCGTGTCGACGACGACGGCCGCCGCTCGCTGGAACAGCGGCGTCCACGAGGGGTTCGTGTAGGGGCACACGAGGATGTCCCCCGCGCCGAGGCTCCCGAACTCCTCAGGCCCCCGGACGACGCGTACGGGCCCGGACGCCCGGCCCCGGCTCGCCGCCGTCCCGGACACGAGGGCGCCCTCGGCCGTGCGCCGGTCGGCGAACAGGAGCTCGGGGTCGAGCAGCGGGAACGGCTCGAGGCTGCGTCGCTTCTCGGCCCGTGCCGCCACGAGCGGGCGGTACGCCTCGCGCACCCAGGCCGGCAGCGCGCCGCCGACGGCGGTATCGCCGTCGTCTGTAACAGCGGCGAGCTCGCCGAACGTGAGGTGCCAGACGTCGTCGCGCGTGTCGAGGACGCCCGCCTCGGCGAGGCGCCGGCCGAGTTCGAGGAGGGCGCGGCGCAGGGGCGGGAGCACCGCGGTCGCGTAGAAGTGGGAGTCCTCGCGGAAGGCCATGCCCGCGCGGGCGCGCTCGACGGCGTCGAGCAGCGCGCGCCGCAGCGGCGGGAGCGCGCGCACGAGCGGGTGCCGGCGCAGCTCGGCGAGCGCCTCGGCCGTCTGGCCGGCCGGCACGGCGGGTGCGTCCCCCATGAGCGTGCGCACGATCCCGAGCACGGTTTCGGGGGTGTCGCGCCACGTGGGCGCGCTCGAGACGACGACGCTCACGGTCTCGCGGTGGCCGAACTCGGCCAGGAAGGCCTCGAGCTCGGCCCGGAACGCGGCGAAGCGGGGCTCGGTGCGCACGCGCGCCAGGACGGACGACGGCGGGTCGGCCGCGAGGATGCGGGACAGCTCGGCGTCCGCGGCGGCTCGCCGGGCGAGGGCCGCCAGAGCCTCGTTGGCGGCGCTCGTGCGCGTCGGGGCGCCGGCGACGAGGGCCGGCCCCAGGCGCCGCAGGCCCAGCGCGGCGAGGGCGAGCCGGAGCGGGGCCTGCGGGAGGAACGAGCTCGGGAGGTACGCGACACGGAGGTCGGCGACGAGGGACATCGCAGCGAGGGCGTCCTCGGCCACACCCACCACCGCGCGCCACGGGAGCGCGGCGAGGTCCGCGGCCTCGAGCCGGCGGATCTCGGCGAGGAACGCGGCGAGGCGCGGGTCCTCTCTCCAGTGCCGCGCGTCGTAGCGGCGCATGCGCGCGAGGACGGAGGCCGGGGCGGCGAGGGTACGCAGCGTGGGCCGCGGCAGCGGGGGCACGAGCTGGACGACGACGCCGTCCTCCTCGCGCAGGAGCTGCCCTACGTCGGGGAAGACGACGCCGACGCTGCCGGCCATGCGGTGCAGCATGTCCACGATCCCGTGGCGCAGCCACCCCGTGACGTCGAGCGGGTACGGCCGCACCTGGAACATCTCGAGGAAGAACGGGCCGACGATGCGCTGGAAGCGGTCCAGGCGCGGCGGCTGCGGCGGCAGGCCCGTGAGCGGGCGGGACTGGACGAGCATCACGCGGCCGTCCGCGAGGGCCCACTCCATATCCTGCGGCCTTCCGAAGTGCTCCTCGGCGCGCCGCGCCAGCCGCGCGAGCTCGGCGAGCTGGGCCGGGGTGAGGAGCGGCCTGGGCGCCAGCCCGTGCCCGTTCGAGGGAGCGCGTTCGACGACGGTGCCCCCGGACGCGGCCGCCCGGACCGCCGCGTCGCGGCCGCCAGGGGCGTGGTCAAGGACCTCGCCCTCCGGCCCCAGGACCCAGTGCTCGGGCGTGACGAGTCCCGAGACGACGGCCTCGCCGAGCCCGGCGGCCGCGTCCACGACCGTCTGGCCCCGCTCCCCCGTCACCGGGTTCGCGCTGAACAGCACGCCCGCAACGTCGGCGTCGACGAGCCGCTGGACGACGACGGCGATGCCCACCCCCGCGTGGTCGACCCCGGCCCGCGCGCGGTACGCGACCGCCCGGTCCGTCCAGAGCGACGCCCAGCAGCGGAGCACGGCGTCGAGCACGGCGTCGGGGCCCACGACATTGAGGAACGTGTCCTGCTGGCCCGCGAACGCCGCGCCGCCGAGGTCCTCGGCGGTCGCGCTCGAGCGCACGGCGACGGGCCCGCCGCCGAGCTCTGCGTAGGCGAGCGAGACCGCCCGGCGCACGTCCTCGGGAACCCGCGCGGCCCGGACGGTGTCGCGGAGCCGGGCGGCGGCGCCCTGTCCGGCCGCAGCCTGTCCCGTCCGCCCCGCGCCGAGGGCCTCCTCGACGAGCGCACCGAGCCCCGCGTCGTCGGCCATCCGGGCGTACGCGGCCGTCGTGACGACGAACCCGGGCGGGACGGGGAACCCCGCGCGCACGAGCTCCCCGAGGTTGGCGCCCTTGCCCCCGGCGAGGGCGAGGTCCCCGGCACCGAAGGATGCGAGGGGGCGGACGATCGGCTCAGGCATGGCGGCCTCCTGGGGTCTGGCCGCGGCCTTCGGCGAAGGCCTCGGTTCGCAGTTCGCGCTCGGGAAGGAACAGGGTCAGGACGAACGCGACCGCGAGAACGGCGGCGGACGCGGCGGCCACGGGCGGAAGGGCGGCGCCGAACGCAGCGGAGACGTCCCCCGCGATCCCCGGGGGCAGGGTCGCGAGCGATTCCGGGTCGAGGGAGCCGGCGCGGTCGCCGAGCACCCTGATGGCCTCCTCGGGCAGGCGCGCCACGAAACCTGCCGTGAGGATCGCGCCGAGGCCCACGACGCCGGCCGCGGCCCCCGCCTGGCGCACGAGCGCGACGGCTGACGTCGCGGCGCCGAGGGTCTCGCGGGTCGCGGCGTTCTGAGCCACGGCGACCATGATCTGCATTGTGAGCCCCACGCCGAGGCCGGTCAGCGCCACGGATGCGGCCGCGGCGGGCAGCCCACCGGCCGGACCCAGGAGCGCGAGGGTCCCCTGACCCGCCGCGGCGAGCGCCATCCCCGCGACGGGGAAGGCCCGGTAGCGCCCCGTGCGGCTCACGACGGCCCCGGAGGCGATGGCGGCGGTCAGGAGCGCGACCATGAGGAGCAGGAGCACGGCGCCGGAGGCCGTCGCGGAGGCTCCGAGCGCGATCTGCAGGTAGGCGGGCAGATAGGCGATGGAGGAGAACATCGCGAAGCCGACGAGGAAGCTCACGGCCACCGCGAGCACGAATGCGGGGTCCCGCCAGAGGGCCCGGGGCATGCTCGGACCGGCGTGGCGCGTGGGCGGCGTGAGGCGGATGCCGCGGACGATCGCGTACGCGGCCCCCGCGGCCAGCGGGACGTAGCCGAGGAAGATCCACCGCCACGAGGCAAGGTCCACGACGGCGCCGCCCACGAGAGGACCGATGACTGCCGCCGCCATGAAGGCGATGCCGAGCAGGCCTAGATAGCGCCCTCGTTCCCGCGGGCTCACAAGCTCGCCGAGCGTGGCCTGCGCGCCGATCATGAGCGTCCCGCCTCCGAGGCCCTGGAGGGTGCGGTACGCGACGAGCTGCGGCACACCAGCGGCGGAGGCGCACAGCGACGCTCCGAGGACGAAGACGGCGAGCCCGCCGAGGAGGACCCTGCGGTGGCCCGCCCGGTCGCCGAGGAACCCCGCGGCGGGCATGGCCGCCGTCGCGGCGACGAAGTAGGCGGCCACGATGAGCGGCATGTGCTCCGGGCCCCCGAGGTCCCCGGCGACGCTCGGAAGGGCCGAGGCCATCGCCGTCTGGTCCACCGTCGCGAGGAACATGACGAGCATGAGCCCCGGAAACGCCCTGCGCACCCGCTCGGGAATCCGGTCCCTGCGCTCCATGCGCCCACGGTACGCCCGAACGTTAGAGAACGCAACGTCCTCTATTGGCTTCTTGGCCGCGTCCACAGGGTCACGCGCAGCGGTGCGCACACGACGACGGCGGCGCCCCACGCGAGGTGGGACGCCGCCGTCGTGCGCGTCAGTCCTGGACTACGAAAGGCGCGACTTGAGGCCCTCGAGCTCGGCCGTGATGCTGTCCGGGAGCGAGCCGCCGAAGCGGTCGAACCACTCCTGCAGGCCGGCGAGCTCGGTCACCCACTCGTCGCGGTCGAAGCGGACGGCCTCCTGGACCTCGGCGGGTGTCATGTCGAGGCCGGTCAGGTCGAGGCTCTCCGGGGTCGGCACGAAGCCGATCGGGGTCTCGACGGCGTCCGCGGCGCCCTCGATGCGCTCGATGGCCCACTTGAGGACGCGGGAGTTGTCACCGAAGCCCGGCCACGCGAAGCCGCCCTCGCGGGTGCGGCGGAACCAGTTGACGAGGAAGATCTTCGGCAGCCGCGCCGGATTCGCCTTGGCGGAGACGTTGACCCAGTGGTTGAGGTAGTCGCCCGCGTCGTAGCCGATGAACGGCAGCATCGCCATCGGGTCGCGGCGCACGACGCCGACGGCGCCCGCGGCCGCGGCGGTCGTCTCCGAGGAGAGCGTGGCGCCCATGAAGATGCCGTTCGCCCAGTCGCGGGACTGCGTCACGAGCGGGACCGTCGTCTTGCGGCGGCCGCCGAACAGGATCGCCGAGATCTCGACGCCCTCCGGGGCGAAGTACTCGGGGGCGAGCATGTCGATCTGGTCGATCGGCGTGCAGAAGCGCGAGTTCGGGTGGGCGGCGGGGCGGCCGGACTCGGGGGTCCAGTCGTTGCCCTGCCAGTCGGTGAGGTGGGCCGGGACCTCGTCGGTCATGCCCTCCCACCACACGCCGCCGTCGTCCGTGAGCGCGACGTTAGTGAAGATGCTGTTGCCCTTGGCGATGGCGCGCATCGCGTTCGGGTTGGTGCCCCAGCCGGTGCCGGGGGCCACGCCGAACAGGCCCGCCTCGGGGTTGATCGCGCGGAGCTCGCCCTCCTTGCCGAAGCGCATCCAGGTGATGTCGTCGCCGAGGGTCTCGACCTTCCAGCCCTCGATCGTCGGGTCGAGCAGCGCGAGGTTGGTCTTGCCGCACGCGGATGGGAAGGCCGCGGCGACGTTGTAGACCTTGTTCTCGGGGCTCGTGAGCTTGAGGATGAGCATGTGCTCGGCGAGCCAGCCCTCGTCGCGGGCCATGACCGAGGCGATGCGCAGCGCGTAGCACTTCTTGCCGAGCAGGGCGTTGCCGCCGTAGCCGGAGCCGAAGGACCAGATCGAGCGCTCCTCGGGGAAGTGCACGATCCACTTCTCGGGGTTGCACGGCCACGCCACGTCCTCCTGGCCCGGCTCGAGCGGGGCGCCCACGGAGTGCAGAGCCGGGACGAAGAACGCCTCGGTGGCCTCGATCGTGTTCAGCACGTCCGTGCCGATGCGGGCCATGACGCGCATCGAGGCGACGACGTAGGCCGAGTCGGTGATCTCGACGCCGAACTTCGGCTCCTCGGCGTCAAGGTGGCCCATGACGAAGGGGATGACGTACATCGTCCGGCCGCGCATGGAGCCGTCGAAGAGGCCACGCAGCTTCTCCTTCATGGTGGACGGGTCCATCCAGTTGTTGGTGAAGCCAGCGTCGCGCTCGTCCTCGGAGCAGATGAAGGTCTGCTCCTCGACGCGGGCCACGTCCGCGGGGTCGGAGAAGGCCGCGAAAGAGTTCGGGAACAGCTCCTGGTTCAGGGGCGTGAGGGTCCCGGCGGCGACGAGCTCGTCCGTCAGCTGGCGGTACTCCGCCTCGGAGCCGTCGACCCAGTGGATGCTCTCGGGCTTGGTCAGCTCGGCAACTTCCTCGACCCAGGAGAGCAGCGGCTCGTACGTGGTGGGGGCTTCCGCGAGCAGCGGCAGACGAGTTTCGCCCATAGTCTTACTCCTTTGATCGGGTCGGCGTGTCCTTCCACTGTAGGGAAGGTGGTCTGTACCACCCGCCCACCAAGGTTTCTGAAATGAGAGCGAAACATCTGAAACCCCGGGATTTCGGGGATAAGAGGCTCCAACGGCTGGATTTAAGTGATGAAGGTCACGTAGACCGGTCTAGTTGGGGCGCGTCATCTTGGGGTGTCGGGCGCCATGCTCGCTCGATTTGGAACTGCGGACGAGTTCGCGTAAAGTTGTTCGAGGCCGAGCGGGGCGGGAACGCTCCGAACGGCAGGTAAGCGCCCATAGCTCAGCTGGATAGAGCGTCTGTCTACGGAACAGAAGGTCAGGGGTTCGAATCCCTTTGGGCGCACAGTGACGGAAATCCCCCGGTCTGCCGACCGGGGGATTTCTGCGTTATAAGCCGGGCCGAGGCCGGAACGTGGCCGACCGCGGCCCGGCCCCGGGGTGCGCCGCGCCGGCGCGCGGTGACCGCTTTTCGGGACCCGGGCGATCCCGAGGGGTGGCGTACGATCGACGCCGTGGACTACGACTACGACGTCATCGTGATCGGGGGCGGGGCCGCAGGCGAGAACGCCGCGGCGCGCGCGGTGAAGGGCGGCCTGAGCGCGGCGATCGTCGAAGCCGATCTTGTGGGCGGCTCGTGCTCCTACTGGGCCTGCCAGCCGTCGAAGGCCCTCCTGCGGCCAGGAGCAGCCCTTAAGGCCGCCCGCTCGGTGGCGGGCGCCCGCGAGGCCGTGACCGGCTCGCTCGACGTCCCTTCCGTCCTCGGCCGCCGCGACGCCGCCGCCAACTCCTGGGAGGACTCAGCCCAGGTCGAGTGGGCCGCCGAGGCCGGCATCGCGATCCTGCGCGGCAGGGCCCGCCTGTCCGGCGCCCGCCGACTCAGCGTCACCGACGCCCGCGGCGACCGCCTCATGCTCACCGCGCGGCACGCCGTCGTGCTCGCGACCGGATCCGCGCCCTCCATCCCCCGCATCCCGGGGCTCCACGACGCCCCCTTCTGGACGACCAAGGACGCCACGAGCGCACGCGAGGTGCCCGAGAGCCTCGTCGTCGTGGGCGGCGGCGTCGCGGGCGCCGAGCTCGCCCAGGGGTTCGCGCGGCTCGGTGCGGGCGTGACCGTCGTGGCCCGCGGACCGTTCCTGGCTGGCTTCCCGGTCGACGCCCGCGAGCTCGTGGCCGCCGGCCTGAGGGCCGACGGCGTCGACATCCTGGAGAACGCGTCCCTGGAGCTCGTGGAGCGGGCGGACGACGGCGTGCGGACCACGCTTACGGACGGCCGCGCTCTCGAGGCGGCGAGGCTGCTCGTCGCGACGGGGCGGCGTCCAGCGCTCGATGGCCTCGGCCTCCCGGCCTTCGGGATCGAGCCCGTCTCGATGCGCGTGGACGAGACGGGCCGCGTCCAGGGGCTCTCGTGGCTCTATGCCGTGGGGGACTGTGCCGGCGGACCCAAGCTCACCCACCAGGGCAAGTACCAGGCGCGCATCACCGGGGATGCGATCGCCGCCCGCGCCCGGGGGGAACTGGAAGCCGGCGCCACAGCCGAGCCGTGGAGCGCCTGGGCCCGCACGGCAGACAGGCTCGCCGTGCCGCAGGTCGTGTTCACCGACCCGCAGGTCGGCATCGTGGGGCTCAGCGAGGAGGAGGCGTGGGAGGCGGGCCTGCGGGTGCGCCCCGTGGCCCTGCCGATCAACGTCACCGGCGCCTCCCTGCGCGCGGAGGACTACGAGGGCTGGGCGCAGATCCTCGTCGACGAGGACCTGCGCACGATCGTGGGCGCGTGCTTCGCCGGGCCGGACGTCGCCGAGCTCGTCCAGGCCGCGACGATCGCGATCGTCGGCGAGGTTCCGCTCGAACGTCTCTGGCACGCCGTGCCGGCCTTCCCGACCCTCTCCGAGGTCTGGCTGCGCCTCCTCGAGGCGTACGGGCTCTGACTCCCGAGCGCTGCCGGCGCATGCGGTGAGGCCTCCCGACGGCGGGGCGAGGGGCTCTTGACGGCGTGTGAGCGCGCCGCCCGAGAAACGTCGGGGGGTGCTGCCAGAATGGGGGCATGGCCGCCCCGCACCCGCGTTTCCAGCCCCTGCGCCCGAGCGCCCGGGCGACCCTCTGGTCTGCGGGGGCGGCGGCGGCATCGGCCTTTGTCACGGCCCTGACCCTCGACGGCGGCGCGGCCTCGCTCACCCTCACGGCACTCGGCGCCTTCGTCGCGTGCGCGCTCTACGCGATCCTCGGCATGTCCCGCTACGCCGTGGCCGCGGTCGCGGCCGTCGGCGCGGCCATCGCGATCGGTGCGGGGCTGGCCTTCCTGCGGCTCATCGGGCTCGCCTGGGACCAGGACCCGGATGCCGTCTCGACGATCTCGAGCAGGGACGCCGACCCGTTCTTCCTCGGCGCGATGCTGGCCGCCGCCGGGACGCTCGCGGTCCTGTTCGTGGGCGCCGTGTGGCCGCAGCCGCGGCGCCGGGCCCGTGCCTCCCGGATGGCCCAGCGCCGCCCGTCCCTGCGCCGCCCGTCCGCGGCTCCCCGGCGTCCGCAGTCGGCGTCGGCCGCGCCCCGTTCCGCCCAGCGGGCTGCAGCGGGAGCCACGGCGCGGCGGCCCGTCGTCAGTGCCCCGCAGCGCGCGGTACAGCGAAGTCGGTGAGCCGGGCGTCCTGCCCGTCGAGCTCCGCCCACGGCCCCTCGACCTCGAAGACCGCAAGGCCTGTGGTCGGGAAGTGGCTCGCAGCGTCCATGTAGGCCTCGTGGTCCGAGTCCCGCGAGGCGAGGCGAAGGACAAGGTCCTGGACCCCGGGCATGTGCGCGATGAGCAGGAGGGTGCGCACGGTCTCGGGCACGTGGTTGACGACGGCGAGCATCCGCGCCGCGCCCGCGGCGTACAGGCCCGACTCGAGCTTGGGCGTCGGGGCGAGGTCGCCCAGCTGATCGCACACCCACGTGCAGGTCTGCCGCGTGCGCAGCGCGATCGAGCACAGGATGAAGTCGGGGACCACCTCGTGCGCCAGGAGCCACTTGCCGGCCTCGGGGGCGTCGGCATGGCCGCGCTTCGCCAGCGGCCGCTCGACGTCCGGCACTCCGTCCGGCCAGGCCGCCTTCGCGTGGCGCAGGACCACGAGCCGCTTGAGGTGGTGGTTGCTCATGCGCCAAGCCTAGGCCCGCTGGGGGCTCCCCCGGGGTGGAGCCGGGTCAGATGGAGTACTCGGGCGCAGCCCAGACGATGACCTCGGGGTGCTCGTAGAAGCGGTATCCCTGGCCACGAACGGTGCGGACCGTGTTCGCGAGCCTGCCGAGCTTGGACCGCAGGCGGCGGATGTGCACGTCGATCGTGCGCTCGTTGGGCACCTCCTCGGCGTTCTTCCACAGGCCGTCGAGGAGCTCGTCGCGGCTGACCGTGCGGGTGCCGTTCTCCACGAGGAAATTCAGGAGCTCGAACTCCTTGAACGTGAGATTGACGGTCTCGCCGTCCAGATGGACCTCGCGGCGGGCCAGATCGATGAGCACTCCGGACGGGCGGGCATCCTGCTGGGGCGCCTGGCGGGGCTCGGGACGCTGCTGGCGGGAGGCGATCGTCGGGTCGCCGAAGGTCGAGCGGACGACGTCCAGCGAGGACCCGGGTGCGCTTGCGGGCGCCACCGCGACGGCGGCATAGCTCTCGACGCCGGCGACGAGATTCTGGGCATAGGCCCGGATCTCCTGGGCGATGCGGGCGATCGAGGTGCCTGCTGCGGCGGCCTCCTGCTCGGAGAGGCCGACATAGAGGACGAAGCCGTGCGCGACGTTGTCGGCGGCGACGGCGCGGACGGGCTCGGCCGACGGCGCGATGACCGGGGTCGGGGCGGTCATCGGGGCGTAGTCGTCGGCGATGGGCCGCACCGGCTGCTGCTGCGGGCGGACAGGGTGCGTGTAGCCGGGGACATGCGGATCGGCCTGGCCCGGGCCGCGGGTGCCGAACGGCTGGCGCTGGCTTCCCTGCTGGGCCTTCTGGGCGTTGCGGACGGAGATGTGGACGTAGCCGGATGCAACAGACATAGTGCGCTGACCTCGTTGGTGACTAGCCGCGGTTGCGGCATCGAATGCGGAGCGTTGACGCCCGCGTGGCGGAGGATGCCCGACGCTGGGCTGTGGACGTGCTAGTTGCTGGGGTGGTGCAGTCAGCTCGACATTCGACAGCAGCACATTGCCCGGATGGCGGGTGAGCTTCCGGCGCGGTCGGCGGCGACAGGTGCTGCTGAGTCCTTGTTCACATTGACGAGTGTGTCTCGTAACAATGCCTACAAGCAAGTAACAATGCCGGATTTGTCTCACATTGTGAGATATGGGCGGGCGATGTGACGATCATCACGATTCGGCAGAAGGGCCTTGCGCTCTGCATTTTTCGACGCTAGGGCCTTTTTTGACTCATCGGTCGAAGATTATTCGATTGCGCTTGGCGGGACAGGCGGACGACTGCGGGGTCCCATTCAGTCTCACCATGTGGACGTGACTGGACGACCGCCTGTTCAATGCTGGCCGGCTGGACGCGGCCCCAAGGATTGATGTATCAGAAACGGCGCTCGAGCGAATCCGCTGTTATCCAAATGTGACTTGCCGTGATCAATCCGTTACCGTTGACGGGTGCCCGCGCCACGGCGGGCTCCCCCGGGTACCGTCCGCCGAGCTCTGCCAACGGCCCGAGAGGACAGATCAGGCAGAGACGGAGGACCCAGGTCCGGCCGCGCGCCCCGCCCCCCAGGGATGCGTCGTGGCCTCGGGGTGAAGCCCATGCCGACGGCTGGGCCGGATGACTCTCATCCGAACCCGACAGCTAACTTCGCAGGCGCCAACGAGAGGCCCATTCGCTTGAGCAAGTCCCCCTTCCGCGCTGCCGCGCGCCCTCAGGGCCGCCGCAGCGCCACGCGAAGCACGCACACCCAGACGTCCCTTTCCCGCATCGCCGCATCCGCCGGCGCCACCCCGGGCAGCCCCGTCGAGCGACTCGGCCACCGCAGCGCCGCCGTCGCCCTCTCCCTGGGGCTCATCGCCCTGGCAGGGGGCGGCGCGGTGGCGACGACGGCCGGCCCCGACCTCGAGTCGACGTCCATGGTCGAGGCAGCCGCCGAGGGCACGGGCACCGCACATGCCGCACTCACCACCGACGCCCAGGCCCGGGTGAAGGCCGAGGAGGTCCGTTCCGAGGCCGCCGCAGCGGCGGCCGCCGCGGAGGCCGCGCGCCAGGCCGCCGCGGCCCGTGCCGCCGAGGAGGCGCGCAAGGCGGAGGAGCTCCGCGCCGCGGAGGAGGCACGGAAGGCCGAGGAGGCCAAGGCGGCCGCGCAGCCGGTCGACGATCCGACCGCCGCCAAGGCCTACGCAGCGTCCCGGCTCGCTGCCTATGGCTGGAGCCAGGATCAGATGAGCGCCCTCGAGATCCTCTGGACCAAGGAATCGGGCTGGCGCACGACCGCTACCAACCCCACGAGCGGCGCGTACGGCATCGTCCAGTCCCTGCCGGCGACCAAGATGTCCTCCGTCGGTGCGGACTGGCAGACCAACTTCCGCACGCAGATCGAGTGGGGACTGGACTACATCAAGGAGCGGTACGGCTCGCCGTCGAACGCCCTCGGGTTCCACTACGCCAACAACTGGTACTGAGCCCCCTTCTTCCCCCCTTCCCCCCCCCCCGCCGTCGCGGCACGCCCTGCGGACACCCGTCCCATGGCGTGCCGCGACGCAGCGTTTAATCCGGGCGCCCGCACTAGGCTTTGCCTGCACAGCTCGTTCACAGCTGCGGCTCAGGCTCGGACCACGACTGCACGGGAGGCTGGATCCATGGCAACCCCCTACTCCACGAACAACCTGCCCGCCCTGACCCACCCGGACGGGACGCCGATCCGGGCCCTCGTGGCCGACGACGAGCCGAGCCTCGCCGAACTCATGAGCATGGGCCTCCGCATGGCGGGCTGGAGCGTCCTCGTGGCGGGCGACGGCCCCTCGGCGGTCAAGGCCGCACGCGACTTCCGCCCCGACGTGCTGGTGCTCGACATCATGATGCCGGGGTTCGACGGCGTCGAGGTCCTCACCCGCGTCCGCCAGTTCCTTCCGGAGGTCCCCGCGCTGTTCCTCACCGCGAAGGACGCCGTCGAGGACCGGATCACGGGACTCGCCGCGGGGGGCGACGACTACGTCGCGAAGCCGTTCAGCATGGAGGAGGTCATGCTCCGGCTCCATCGCCTCGTCCAGCGCTCGGGCGTCGCTGCGCAGGACGACGCCGAGCTCGTCGTCGGCGACCTCGTGCTCAACACCGACACGCGCGGGGTCACGCGGGGCGGCGAGGACATCCAGCTCACGGCGACCCAGTTCGAGCTCCTGCGCTATCTCATGGAGAACCCGCGCCGCGTGGTCAGCAAGGCCCAGATCCTCGACCGTGTGTGGCAGTACGACTTCGGCGGGCAAGCCAACATCGTCGAGCTGTACATCTCCTACCTGCGCAAGAAGATCGACGTCGACCGCGCGCCCATGATCCACACGGTGCGCGGCGCCGGCTACGTCATCAAGCCCGCGGAGGGGTGAGCGCGCGCATGGGCACGCTGTCCGCCGCCGAGCGCCGCACCGGCAGCTCGTGGTGGAACCCCGACACGTGGCACCTGCGCACCAAGCTCCTGCTCGCGACCATGTTCCTGCTCGTGGGCGTATGCACGGTCGTGGGAGCGCTCCTGTACGCCTTCATGGAGGGGCAGCTCACGCGACAGCTCGACGCCCAGCTCGCCCAGGCCAGCCGCCGGGCCGCGGAGTTCGGCGCCCCGCCCGGGCTGACCGGGAAGCGTCCGGACCCGCTCGAGGCGCGGGGCCAGGGTGCCGGCACGCTCAACGCGCGGCTCAGCGGGGGCAGCGTCGAGGTCAGCGGCGTCCTCACCGCCGAGGGCAAGCGCATACCCCTCCGCCCATCGGACACCGCCGTCCTCGCGCGCCTTCCCGTTGCCGAGGAGGTGGCGGCGCAGGGCCGGGGCGCCGACGGCCTCGAAGCAGTGAACCGCTCGCTGAGCACCGGCGACTACCGCCTCGTCGCCGTCGAGACCTCCTACGGCGACGTCGTCGTCACCGGTCTGCCGCTGTCGCAGAAGCAGGCCACGCTCGGCGCGCTCGTCGTCACGACGGGGCTCGTCTCAGCGGCCGGGCTCGTGCTCGCCGGCCTCCTCGGGGGCTGGATCATACGGCGCACGATGGCCCCGCTCGAGCAGCTCTCGGCGGTCGCCGGTCAGGTTGCCCGACTGCGGCTCGACTCCGGCGAGGTCGCCCTCGCCGTCCGCGTCCCGGCGTCGGCCGCCCACCCCACCACCGAAGTGGGGCAGGTCGGCCAGGCGCTCAACCGCATGCTCGACAACGTCGCCGGCGCGCTCCAGGCCCGCCAGGCCTCGGAGACGAAGGTCCGGCAGTTCGTCGCGGACGCCTCGCACGAGCTCCGCACGCCGCTCACGGCGATCCGCGGCTACACCGACATGCTGCGGCTCACCGAACCGCTCACGGCGCAGGGCTCCGAGTCCTTGGGGCGCGTCGAGAGCCAATCGCTGCGGATGAGCCGCCTCGTCGAGGACCTCCTCCTGCTCGCGCGGCTCGACGAGGGCCAGCCGCTCACGCTCGGTGCCGTGGACCTCACGCAGCTGCTCGTCGAGACCGTCACCGATCAGAAGGTCATCGCTCCGGACCACGTGTGGAGGCTCGAGCTGCCCGACGAGCCCATCGACGTCCGCGCCGACGGCGCGAAGCTCCACCAAGTCCTCGTCAACCTGCTCTCCAACGCGCGCAAGCACACGCCCGCCGGGACCACGGTGACCGCGGCCGTCGCGCGCTCGGGCCGGGGCGACGCCGTCATCACCGTCACTGACGACGGACCCGGGATCCCTCCCGAGCTCCAGGAGCGCGCCTTCGCGCGGTTCGCCCGGGCGGACATGGCGCGCTCGGGGCACGAGGGATCGACGGGGCTCGGGCTCGCGATCGTCCAGGCGATTGTCGAGGCCCACGGCGGCACGGTCGAGCTCATGTCGCGGCCCGGGCGGACCGAGTTCGCCGTCCGCCTTCCGGCGTAGGGCCGCCGTCCCGCCCGCTCGGCCGCGTCGCGAGGAACGTCCCGGCGAGCACGAGGACCGCCCCTGCCCCGATGAGCAGGGTGAGCGGGTCGCCGTGCAGCGCGACCCCCAGGGCGAGGGCGACGACGGGGTTCACGTACGCGATCGCCGTCGCCCGGGAGGGGCCCGCCGCGGCGATGAGCCGGAAGAACAGCAGGAAGGCGAGCGCCGTGCACAGCAGCCCGAGGAGCGCGAGGGAGCCCAGAGCCGTCACGCTCGGAACCTCGGCGGGCCAGGTGAGCGACGCGAAGGGAGCCGAGATCACGGCGGCGATGCTCAGACACACGGCCGTGAGTGACAGCGGCGGGACCTCGCGCAGCCGGACGGCGGCGATCTGCGGAGCGACGCCATAGCCGAGCGCGACGAGCAGCATCTCGATGACGGGCCACGCGCCCGAGGCCTCCATCCCGCCCCCGCCGAGCGCCACGACGCCGCCGACGGCCAGCACGAGGCCCAGGACGCGCACGCGGCCGATCCGGCCCTCGAGCCCCGTCGCGCGGGCCACGACGAGCGCGATGACCGGCGCGAACGCGATGAGGAGGCCCGCGAGCGAGCTTGTGATGTGCCGCTCCGCGTCGCTGAGCAGGAACCACGGGCCGACCATCTCGATGAGCGCGAAGGCGAGCACGGGCCAGCGGTGCTCCCACACCGCGCGCAGGCCGCGCCAGGCGAACGGCAGGAGGACGACGGCGCCGACCGCCGTCCGCGCGAACACGACAACGGCGGGGCTCACCTCCTCGACGGCCTCGCGGATGAGGAGGTAGGGAACGCCCCAGATGACGCCCATGGCAACGAAGAGGCCCCACGTGCGGCGGGTCATGGGCAGCCTCGCCGAAAGGACCACGCGGATGAGGTGCAGATCACTCGACCACCATAGGAGCCCTCTCCGACAGACGTCACGCTTCGGGCAGGGCCGAATCCTCGCGGCCCCCCGCGCCGCCAACGCCCCGCACGCGGCGGTCGACGGCGAGGCCCACGATGCCGCGGGGATCCCCGTGTTCGACCTCGTGATCCCCGTGTACAACGAGGAGCGATGCGCTCCGGACGGCCTGGCTCGCCTCGGAAGCGCCCGTGCTCGCCTATGTCGACGCCGCCCTCCCCGTGGACCTCGGCGCGCTCGGAGCCCTCCTCGCACCCGTGCTCACGGGCGATGCGGACCTCGCCGCGGGGACCCGTGTTGCCCGCTCGTCACGGGCGAGGCGGCGCCCCGGGAGGGCCGCCGCCTCGCGCGCCTACAACACGCTCCTGCGCGCCGTCTTCGCCACCGGCCTCGGCGACGCCCAGTGCAGCCTCAAGGCGATCCGCGCCGACGCCGCGCGCGTGCTCCTGCCGCATGCGACCGACCCCAACTGGTTCTTCGACACCGAGCTCCTGGTGCTCGCCGAACGGTGCGGGCTCGTGTGCCGCGAGGTGCCGGTGGCCTGGACCGAGCCCGTGGCGGAGGTTGACCTCGTGCGCACCGCACTGACGGACGCGCGGGGCGTGGTCCGGCTCGCCCGGGGTCTCGCCTCTGGCCGGGTCCCGGTGGAGGCCCTCCGGCGGGAGATTGCCGGGCTGCGACGACCGCTCGGCCAGGCGCGTTCCGCGGGCGCGAAAAAAAGCTTTGCGTTCCGCGTGACCTCCCGGGGGCCCGCATCGGTTGAGAGAGTGTCGGCCGCCCCCGAGCGGCCGCCCACAGACCTGAACGCCAATTCCCAGGAGCACGAGCATGTCCCTCTTCACCCTCATCGCCTCGAGCAAGCTCGCCGCAAGCGCCGTTGCCCTCGGCACCCTCGCCGTCGGCGGCGTCGGCACCGCTGCGTACACCGGCGCGCTGCCGGAGCCCGTCCAGCAGGCGGCCCACGAGCTCATCGGTGCCCCGGCCCCGAGCGTCGAGGACATCGTCTCGGCCGCCCCGGAGCTGCCGACGGCCGCGCCGTCCGCCTCGCCGTCCGCTGCCGCCGAGGCCAAGGCCTCCGCTGCCCCCGTCGGCCCGGACGCCCTCGGCCTCGAGGCCGCCGCCCTGTGCAAGGCCTTCGGCGCGGGCGGCCTCGACGTCTCCTCCGTCGCCTACCGCAACCTGAGCGCTGCGGCCCAGGGCGAGGCGAACATCGGCGCGTACTGCGAGGTTGCCGGCACGTCGGCGGGCGTCGGGGCCGAGGCCGGCGTGGACGCCCAGGCCGAGGTCGGCGCCTCCCTGCCGGACGCCGCCAAGGCTCTTCCGTCGCTGCCGGCCGAGGCCGCCGTCCCCACCGCTCCGGCGCTGCCCTCCGCCCCGGCTGTGGACGCCCAGAACCTCCCCTCGACCGACCTCCGCTAGTAGTTCTCGGGTAGGCTGTCTGACCGTGTGCGCCCCTGGCCCCGTCGGGGGCGCGCACGGTGGACGTATCCAGTCCCGCGCGGACGTTGCGCGCGGGCAATGAGGAGAGGGGACGGCTTGCAGCTGTGGAAGGAACGCCGCCGCGCACGGGCGCCTGAGGACGCCGACACCGCGGGCGAGCTCTTCACCACCGCGTACCGCACGCTCTCCCCTGCCATCCTGGGCTACCTCCGTGCCCGGGGCGTCGACGACCCCGAGGCCGTCACCCAGGACGTCTTCCTCGCCTTCTACACGCGCATCACACCTCAGCCGGAGGCCGGGAACGAGGCCGGGGCCGACGTCGTGAGCACCGTCGACAGCGACGGCAGGCCCGAGGATCCGTCCGCGGCGCGTCCGCGCCTGACCGGCGGGCTCGACGGGGCCAAGGCCCTCCTCTTCACCATCGCCCACTCGCGGGCCGTGGACCACCACCGCCGGCGGGGCCGCACGCCGTCCCTCGTTCCCCACGAGGCCGAGACGGATCCCCGCACTGCCCCCGCGACCCCCGAGGACCTGACGATGTCCCAGCAGGACACGCTCCAGCTCCTCGGCTCCCTGACCGAGGACCACCGCGAGGTCCTGCTCCTGCGCGTCGTCGCCGACCTCTCGATCGAGCAGACCGCGGACATCATGGGCAGGTCCACCGGCGCCGTCAAGCAGCTCCAGCGCCGGGCGCTCGACGCCCTCAAGACCCACGCGCTGAGAACGGAACTGAGTCCCGCATGAACGCCACCCGTGACCAGGACGGCCTGGGCGCCGTCGACCAGCTGCTCGCCGAGCTCAAGGCCGACGACGCCGCCGTCCTTCGGCCCGTGCTGACGGGCCTCCGTTCGCTCGGCAAGGGCGACCCCGTCGAGCCCAGCCCCGCCGTCAGGGCCCTCCTCGCCTCCGCCGACGAGGCCCCGGCCGCCCCCGTCGTAAGCCTCGACGCCGCCCGTGAGAAGCGAGGCCGCAGGACGGCCGGCGGCCGCCGCCGCACGCTCGTCGCGTCGCTCGCCCTGACCGGCGTCCTCGGTGTGGGAACCGCCGCCGCGGCCGTGGCCGATGCCGGCTTCCGGGAGAGCCTCAGCCAGGGGATCGCGACGATCGTCGGCACCATCACCGGCAGCCCTGCCCCCGCCCCGGCACCGCAGTCGCCGCCTGCACCCGAGCTGCCCGCGTCCGCGGATGTGGCCACCGAGATTCCGGCGGCACCGACGCCCACGTCGGCTCCCACGACGCCGGGCGCGGCGACCGCCCCGGCCGGGGCCCCGGCGTCGTCCGCTGCCCCCACCCAGGGGCTCAACGCCCCGAGCCTGCCGAGCCTGCCGATCGACGCGCCGCTCACCCCGCCGACGCTTCCCGCCGAGCTCCCCGCCCCGCCGGCGGGCACGCTGCCGTCGGCGGACACCGGCGGGGTCTCCGGGACGCGGGTGCCGTAGCTGCCCCGCGCCTCGGGGACGGCCCGCGGGCTATTTCGCGAGGCCGTACAGCCGATCGCCGGCGTCGCCGAGGCCCGGGACGATGTAGGCCTTCTCGTTGAGCCGCTCGTCGATCGAGGCGAGCACGATCGTGACGTCCTGGTCCGAGAGCTCCTCCTCGAGCGTCGCGAGGCCCTCCGGGGCGGCGAGGAGGCAGATGCACGTGACGTCCGAGGCGCCGCGGCGGAAGAGGAACTTGATGGCCTCCCGCAGCGTACCGCCCGTGGCGAGCATCGGGTCCAGCACGAACACCTGACGGCCCGTGAGGTCCTCGGGCAGGCGCTCGGCGTAGGTGATGATGTCGAGCGTCTCCTCGTCCCTGGCCATGCCGAGGAAGCCGACCTCCGCCGTCGGGACAAGCTTGACCATGCCCTCGAGCATGCCGAGCCCCGCGCGCAGGATCGGCACGACGAGCGGCGTGGGCTTGCGGAACGTGGTGCCCACGGTGGTCGCGATGGGCGTCTCGATCGTGACGGGCTGCGTGCGCACGTCCCGCGTGGCCTCGTACGCGAGGAGCGTCACGAGCTCCTCGGCCAGCTGCCGGAACACCGGGCTGGGCGTGTTCTTGTCCCGCAGGACGGTCAGCTTGTGGGCGACGAGAGGGTGATCCACGACCAGTGTGCGCATGCGGGAAAAGCTATCAGTCTCAGGATGCGGACGGTGACGACTCCGGCGAACCGCTGTCGATGTCGCCGCCGTCGGGCGGGCCGGATGTGCTCTCCCGGGACTGCCGGAGGGCCCGTGCCACTGCGCGCCGGTCGCGCACGACGCGGAACACCCGGTGGGCGAAGATCACCATGCTCAGCCACGCGAGGCCGAGGAACCAGGCCGCAAGGACGTCCGTGAGCCAGTGGTGGCCGAGGTACACGCGCGAGAACCCCATCGCGAACGCGTAGAGGCCGCCGAGGGCGATGGCCGCCGCGCGCTGCCACCCGCCCTGGAGCCGGAGGCACACGAGGTAGACGACGATGCCGGCCAGGACCGTCGCGTTGAGCGTGTGCCCGCTCGGGAACGACGCCGAGTATTCGTACGGCGCGACGGCGGACTCGAGCGGGGGCCGGGTCCTGCCCGTGAGGCCCTTGCCGAAGGCGGTCACGAGGAGCGAGCCCGCCGCCGCGGCCGGCATGAGGACGAGGGCCCGCCAGTGCCGGGTGCGGATCGCGATCAGGAGCATGGCCGCGGCCGCCGTGATGGGGGCGACGATGCCACCGCCGAGGTTCGTGAAGGCCGTGATCGCCGCCATGAGCTCGGGCGTCCGCGATCCGACCGCCGCCTCGAGCACCGGCTGGTCCATCGACCAGAGCGCGCCCCTCTCGACGACCGACTCGTAGACCTCGCCGCCGGCCCAGCTGAAGCCGAGCGTGAGCGCCGCCCCCACCGCGAGCAGCGTCCACATCGAGGCGTTGGGCCCCAGCCGGTGGGCCAGGGCATCGATCAGGCGGCGCACGCTTCCTCCCCAGGTCGACTGGCCTCGAACCTATCATTGGAGCCATGCCCGCCCCCGAGACCACCGACCTCGACGCCGATGCCGGCCCCCTCGGCCAGGACCGGCGGCACGAGGCCTGGATGCGGCTCGCGCTCGATCAGGCCCGGGCGGCGGAGGAGACCGGAGACGTGCCGATCGGGGCTATCGTGGTCGGTCCAGACGGCGGGGTGCTCGCCGTCGGGCGCAACGAGCGTGAGGCCGTGGGCGACCCGACCGCGCACGCCGAGGTCCAGGCCATCCGGGGGGCCGCGGCGCGGCTCGCGCACGACGGCGCCGGGGACGGCTGGCGGCTCGAGGACTGCACGCTCGTGGTCACGCTCGAGCCGTGCGCGATGTGCGCCGGCGCGATCGTCCTCGCACGGATCCCCAGAGTCGTGTTCGGGGCCTGGGACGAGAAGGCCGGGGCGGCGGGGAGCGTGTTCGACATCCTGCGTGAGCGGCGGCTCAACCACTGGGTCGAGGTGTTCAGCGGTGTCCTCGCGGACGAGTGCGGGGACCTCCTCCGGGCGTTCTTCGAGAAGCACCGGCAGCCCGGGCAATGACACTGGCCGAAGTCGACCTCACATTCCGGGCCCCTGCGGCGTCTGCATGGTGATGGACACGAAACAGCCCTTCGAGAAGCTCGTCGAGCTCCACGGCGCGACGGTGCTGAGGGTGTGCCGCGCCGTCGTCGGGCCGGGCGAGGCGGACGACGTGTGGCAGGAGACCTTCCTCTCGGCCTTGCGCGCCTACCCGGAACTGCCCGCGGACGCGAACCACGAGGCCTGGCTCGTGACGATCGCGCACCGGCGCTCGCTCGACTCCGTCCGCGCCGCCGGGAGGAGGGCGATGCCCGTGGGCGAGATGCCGGACGGTCGCTCGCCGCTCGGCAACCCGGGCCCGGACGGCGACGGCGTGTGGGACCAGGTGGCGCGGCTGCCAGACAAGCAGCGGCGCGTCATCGCCTACCGATACCTCGCAGACCTGCCGTTCGCCGACATCGCCGGGATCCTCGGCGGCACGCCCGCCGCCGCGCGCCGCTCGGCGGCGGACGGGCTCAAGAAGCTCCGGACCCTCATGGCGGAGACGCCGCCGCAAGGAGGAACACCATGACCAGCACCGACCGCACGAGCCGCACCGGCCCCGTCGACCTGGCGTTCGCGCCGCACCTGACGGCGATCGAGCCGGGTGCGCTCCACCGCCTGCGCAGCGCCCTCGCTGAGACCGCGACGCGCGAGGGGGTCCTCGACATCGCCTATCGCATCGTCGATTCGCCCGTGGGGCAGCTCCTGCTCGCGGCCACAGACCGGGGCCTCGTCCGCGTCGCCTACGAGCGTGAGGACCACGACGCGGTCCTGCAGCAGCTCGCCGAACGCCTGAGCCCGCGCATCCTCGAAGCCCCCGCCCGCCTCGGCTCAGCGGCAGCGCAGCTCGATGAGTACTTCGCCGGCAGGCGCCGCGGCTTCGACGTCCCCCTGGACCTGAGCCTGTCAGCCGGCTTCCGCCGCACCGTCATCCAGCACCTCGAGGGCATCCCCTTCGGCGTCACCGAAAGCTACACGGAGGTCGCCCGGGCGGTCGGCAACCCCAAGGCCGTCCGGGCCGTGGGCACCGCCTGCGCGACGAACCCGCTGCCCGTCGTCGTCCCGTGCCACCGCGTGCTGCGCTCCGACGGCAGCCTGGGCGGCTACATCGGCGGCCTCGAGGCGAAGTCGGCTCTCTTGGCCCTCGAGGCGGCCCCATGAGCACGCTCTTCGGCGACGAGCTCCTGTCCAGGCCGCGCCGCGAGATCGCCCCGGGGGCGGTACACGTGCCCGGCTGGCTCAGGCTGGACCAGCAGGCGTGGATCGCCGAGAGGTTCCGCGGGTGGGCCGCCGGGCCCGTGCCTCCGCGGGCCGCGTCCGTGCGTGGGCACCGGATGTCGGTGCGGACCGTGTGCCTCGGCTGGCACTGGCAGCCCTACCGGTACACGCGCGAGGCCACCGACGTGAACGGAGCCCGCGTGCTCGGCTTCCCCGACTGGCTCGTGCGCGTCGGACGCTTGGCACTCGCCGAGGCCTACGGGGACGACTATCCCGCCCGGGAATACACTCCGGATACGGCGCTCGCGAACTTCTACGACTCCGAGGCACGCATGGGCATGCACCAAGACAAGGACGAGGCCTCCCGCGAGCCGGTCGTCTCCCTCTCGATCGGCGACAGCTGCCTGTTCCGGTTTTGCAACACCGAGACGCGAGCCAAGCCCTACGAGGACCTCCTCCTCGCCTCGGGCGACCTGTTCGTCTTCGGCGGGCCCTCGCGGCTCGCCTACCACGGCGTCCCCGCCCTCTACCCCGGAACGGCCCCTCCGGGCTGCGGGCTCGAGGCGGGTCGCATCAACATCACCCTGCGCGTCACGGGCAAGGCCTGACGCGCCCCGCCTGGATGGAAGGAGAACGGCATGAGCGAGGCACTCATCACCGGAGAGGACGGCCTGGCCAGGCCGTCCTGGGCGAGCGCGGATGCGCTCATGCGCGAGTACTACGACACCGAGTGGGGCATGCCCGTGACGGACGAGCAGGGCCTCTACGAGCGGATCTGCCTCGAGGGCTTCCAGTCGGGGCTGTCCTGGGCCACGATCCTCCGGAAGCGGCCAGCCTTCCGCGCTGCCTTCGCGTACTTCGACCCCGATGTCGTGGCGGCCTTCACCGAGGACGACGTCGAGCGGCTCCTGCACGATGAGGGCATTGTCCGGAACCGCGCCAAGATCAACGCGGCCATCACGAATGCCAAAGCGACCGTCGCCCTGCGGGAGGAGGGCGGGCTCGTTCAGTTCGTCTGGTCCTTCCAGCCGGACGAGACCCCCGCGCCACTCTCCTACGCGGACATCCCCTCGACCTCGCCAGAGTCCGTGGCCCTGTCCAAGGCCCTGCGGAAGAAGGGCTTCTCCTTCGTGGGCCCGACCACGATGTTCGCGCTCATGGAGGCCATCGGGATGATCGACAACCACCTCGTGGGCAGCCACCGGCGCGGGAGCTCGGGCGTCTGGCCCCTCAGCGGCTCGCCCGCAGGCGCTTGACCACCCACACCGCCACCATGAGGCCCAGTGCGGCGAGGACGAGATTGCTGAAGCCCCCGACGTAGGGCCGGACGGCGTGCCAGTTCTCCCCGAGCAGGTAGCCGGCCAGGATGAGCCCGCCGTTCCACAGCAGCGAGCCGCCGGCGGTGAGGACGGTGAACAGCAGCGGTGGCATCCTGGTCACGCCGGCGGGAATGGAGACGAGGCTTCGGACCACGGGGACCATCCGGCCGAAGAAGACGCTGCTCTTGGCATGCTTGCCGAACCACTCCTCGGCCCTGTCCACGTCCTCAAGCCTCACGAGCGGAAGCCTGTCGATGAGCCTGCGGGTGCGCCTGCGGCCGAGCAGCGCACCGACGGCGTACAGCACCCACGCCCCCACGAGCGATCCCGCGGTGCACCACAGGATCATCTGCACGAGGCCCAGGGGGCTCTTGGACGTCGTGAAGCCGGCCAGCGGCAGGATGACCTCGCTGGGCACCGGGGGAAGGACGCTCTCGAGGGCGATGAGCAGCGCGGCGCCGAGGCCTCCGAGGGACTCGATCACGCTGACGGCCCAGGCGCCGAATCCGCCGAGCTCGTCGGCAGGCGGCGCTTCGCTGAGAACCAGGGGGACTCCTTCCCGTGCACGGTGCTGCGATGGCTCTACCCGCTCGTGCCCATCTGAACCTCGCCCCGGATGCCCGCCACGCCGGCCCCCAGCGCCTCGGTTTGGTCCTGTCCCCCGTCCCGGGTAGAGTATTCATCTGCTGGTGGTGTGTCCGAGCGGCCGAAGGTGCATCACTCGAAATGATGTTTGGTGTAAAAGCCAACGGGGGTTCAAATCCCTCCACCACCGCACAGTGAGAGCCCGTCCCGGGAGACCGGGGCGGGCTTTCTGCCTACCTCGGGCAGGCCCGCGAAAGGCTCTGGACAGACCCCGGGAACGCGCCCAGACTTGCCGCATGCGAGCCAAGATCAGCAGCACTCACCGGCCGCACCGGCCACCGGCCACGAGCGGAACAGCAGGCACCGACGCACCCGCCGGGCCGCCGTCGTCCGCCCCTTCCCCCGCCCCGGACGACGCGCCTCCGGCCCAGCTCCCGGCCACGAGCTCGGGGCCGCTCACCCGGGACGAGCTCGAGCTCGGCCGCCGCAACCATTCGGCGCCGCTCGAATCGCTCCGCTGGGCCATCACCCCGCCCGGCATGCACTACACGCTCATCCACTTCGACGTCCCCCACCTCGACCGGGAGGCGTGGCGGCTCCGGATCCACGGCGCCGTTGAGCACCCCCTCGAGCTGAGCCTCAGCGACCTCCGCCGCCGTCCCCGCCGCACCGTCCCCGTGACCCTCGAGTGCGCGGGCAACGGCCGGGCCCGCCTTGACCCGCGGCCTATGAGCGTCCCGTGGGACACCGGCGCGTTCGGCACGGCCGAGTGGACGGGCACCCCGCTCGCCCCGCTCCTGCACGAGGCAGGGCTCGCGCCCGAGGCCGTCGAGATCGTCTTCACGGGCGCGGACCGCGGCATCCAGGGCGGCGTCGAGCAGGACTATGCCCGGTCCCTGAGCATCGCGGACGCGAGCGCGGACGAGGTCCTGCTCGCCTACGAGATGGGCGGCCTTCCGCTCCCGCCGCAGCACGGGTATCCCCTGCGGCTCCTCGTGCCCGGCTGGTACGGCATGGCGAGCGTCAAGTGGCTCGTCGCGATCGAGGCCGTCACCGAACCGGCCCGAGTGTTCCAGAACGAGGTCGCCTACCGCTTCCAGAACGCCGCGGATGACGCCGGGACCCCGGTCACGCGCATCCGCGTCCGGTCGCTGCTGGCCCCGCCCGGAATCCCCGACTTCCTCACGCGCCGACGCCTCGTCGACGCCGGGCCCACGATGCTGACGGGCCGGGCCTGGTCCGGCGCGGGGCCGGTTCGCCGGGTCGAGGTCGCCGTCGACGGCCACTGGGCCGACGCCCACCTCGACCCCGCTCCCGGCCCGCACGCGTGGCACGGCTTCAGCTTCCCGTGGGTCGCGACGCCCGGGACCCACACGCTCGCCTCGCGCGCGACGGACGACGCCGGGAACATCCAGCCGGTCGAGATCCCCTGGAACTACCAGGGCATGGCCAACAACGCCGTGCAGGAGATCGAGGTCGAGGTCAGGCCCGCGTAGGCGGGAGCCCGGCGCCACTGGCACGCCAGGCGCCCCCGGTAGACTGGTCGGCGGCCCGCTCCAGGCCGCCGACGAACCGGGGAGGTGCCGCATGCCAGCTGTGCAGCTTCCCTTTCGCTCCCGCAGGCCCCTGACGGCGCTCGGCTGGGCGCGGGCGACGGCGGTCGGCGGCACGGTCACGGCGCTCGCCGCCGGGGCGCATGCCTGGGCGGGCGGGGCCCTTCCGCATCCGCTCATCCTCGCCGCGCTGCTCGCGCTCGTGGCCCTGGCCTCGACGGCGCTGGCCCGCCTGACGCTCCGGCTCCCGGCGCTCGTCGGCGTCCTGGGCGCGGGCCAGCTGGCCCTGCACGAGGCCTTCGCGGCGTTCTCCGGCTCGCAGGCGGCCTCCCCCGGGGCGGCAGAGGCGCTCGCCCGCGGCCGGCACCAGCACGCCGGCGACGCCGCCGCGGCGCTGGGCTCGCTGCACCCCGCGCCGGACGTCCTCGCGGACCACTCGCACGCCTCGCCGGCCATGCTGGGACTGCACGCCGCCGCGACGCTCGCGTGCGCCGTCGTGATCCGCCGCGCCGAACGCGCCGTCGAGGCCCTGGCCGCGTGGCTGCGTCCGCTGGTCCGCCTGCCGCGGCCAGCCGCCGTCGTGCCCACCGCCCGCCTGCGGCCCGTCCCACCGCGGCCCGCGCGCCGCATGCTGCCCTGGCGGCAGCTCGCCCCGCCGCCCCTGCGCGGCCCACCCCCAGCACCCGCCTTCGCCTGACCCGCGCCCCGGCCCAGCCTGCGGCGCCCCCCTCACGTCCTCAGGCGCGCCCTGTGACGCGCCGCGAAAGGCACCGCTGTGAAGAACACCTCCCTCTCCCCTGCCCGCAAGGCCGCCGTTCTCGCTGCCCCCGCCGCCCTCGCCGCGGGCCTCCTGCTCGCCGGAGCCGGGGCAGCCTCGGCCCACGTCGGCGTCGACCCCTCCACGACCGAGGCCGGCGGCTACGCCCTGCTGAGCTTCGGCGTCCCGCACGGCTGCGGCTCGAGCCCCACGACGAAGGTCGCGATCTCCCTCCCCGCCGAGCTCACCGACGCGACCCCGACCGTCAACGCGAACTGGACCGTCGAGAAGGTCACCGAGAAGCTCGACAGGCCCCAGATCCTCGCCGACGGGTCGAAGGTCACGGAGCGCACGGGCGCGATCGTCTACAGCGCCGAGACCCCGCTCGACGCGCACCTGCGCGACGAGTTCGTGCTCTCGGTGAAGCTGCCCGCCGACGCCGCGGGCAAGACCCTGTACTTCCCCACCCTGCAGACGTGCGCAGACGGCCAGACGGACTGGGCCGAGATCCCCGCAGCGGGCCAGGACCCGCATGACCTCGACTCACCGGCGCCCTCAGTCGCCGTGACCGCAGCGGAGACTGCCAGTACGGAGGCGGCGGTGCCCGCGGATGGGGGCTCGGCAGCGGCCGGCTCGGCGGCCGCCGGCTGGGCCGGGCTTGCGGCGGGCCTCGCTGGCCTCGGCCTCGGCGGCGTCGCGCTCTACCGGACGCGCTCTCGCGGGGCCTGAGCCCGGAAGGGCCTGCGTGGCCCGGGCGGGCCGCCCTGCCCCGCGCCCGGCCCCGCACTCGGCGGTGCGCGCCGGGTGCGGGGCAGACACAGCGCCGAGTCTTCGGAGTCTTGACGCACGTGTGACTGAAGTGAATGGTGGGACTATGAGTCTCATGCCCCGGGCCGCCGCCGCCCTCGCCCCGCTCCTGCTCGTCGCCGGGCTCGCCGGGTGCGGCCAGGGCACCACCACCGGAACGACGTCGTCGCCGTCGCCGACCACTGCCTCGCCGACCCCCACCGGAACGGCCAGCCCGACGCCGTCGGAGACGCCGTCAGAGACTGCGTCCCCGACGGCGGGCGGCCTCGCCCGCTGCCTCTCAACCCAGCTCGAGGGCAGCATCCAGCCCGGCTCGGGCGGCGCCGCGGGGACCGTCTACCAGAAGATCGTCCTGACGAACGTCTCCCAGGCCCCCTGCCTCCTCCAGGGCTTCGCGGGCGTCTCGCTCACGGACGGCCCGGAGGGCGCCCCGATCGGCGCGCCCGCGGACCGGGACGCGGCCGCGCCCGTCGTGGCGATCACGCTCGCGCCCGGGCAGAGCGGCGCGGCGGACTTCGGGCTGACCCAGGCGCGCAACTACACCGACTGCGTGGTCGTCGAGGCGGCGGGCTTCCGCGTCTACCCGCCGGAGGACTACGGCTCGCTCTTCATCCCGGCGCCGTCGACGGCGTGCAGCAACGCCGACATCCACCTGCTCACCCTGCGCGCCTTCCAGCCCGCCTGAGCCGCAGAGGCGCCCAGACCACCGCTGATCCCCGACCCCGAGAACTGTCGGTGCAGTGGGGGATGATGGACGCGTGACGGAGAGGACGCCCGGCGGACGGAGCAGGGACGCCGCGGTCATGCAGCGCTTCGGCGCCGCGACCCGCGAGTGGTTCCTCGGCGCCTTCCGGGCCCCGACGCCCGCGCAGGCCGGGGCGTGGGAGGCCGTGTCCTCCGGCAGGCACGCGCTCGTGGTCGCCCCGACGGGCTCCGGCAAGACCCTCGCCGCGTTCCTCTGGTCGCTCGACCGCCTCATGCGGCACGACGGCGCGGGCCAGGATCCCGGCGCGGACGACGGCGCCCTGCCGGGGCTGGGCGCCGCGGCCCTGCCGCCGACCACGGCGGAGGGCGAGGCGCCCGCGCGCGGGGGGCGGCGCCGTCGTCCGCCGAAGAACCGCACCAAGGTCCTCTACATCTCCCCGCTCAAGGCGCTAGGGGTCGACGTCGAGCGGAACCTGCGCGCGCCGCTCATCGGCATCTCGCAGACGGCCCGACGGATCGGCCTGCCCGCCCCCGACGTGAGCGTGGGCGTCCGCTCGGGGGACACGAGCGCCTCGGACCGCAGGGCGCTCCTGGCCAACCCGCCGGACATCCTCATCACGACGCCCGAGTCCCTCTACCTCATGCTCACGTCCCAGGCCCGCGACACCCTCGCGGGCATCGAGACCGTGATCGTGGACGAGGTGCACGCCGTCGCCGGGACCAAGCGCGGCGCGCACCTCGCGGTCTCGCTCGAGCGGCTCGACACGCTCCTGCCGCGGCCGGCGCAGCGTATCGGCCTCTCCGCGACGGTCGAGCCGCGCGAGCTCGTCGCCCAGTTCCTCGCCGGCCAGGCCCCGTGCGAGATCGTCGCCCCGCCCGCGGCCAAGACGTGGGAGCTCACCGTCACGGTCCCCGTGGAGGACATGAGCGACCTGCAGGGCGCGGCCGCCGCGCACGATACCGGCCCGGCCTCGGGCCTGCAGCCGCAGGCCTCGATCTGGCCGCACGTCGAGGAGAAGATCGTGGACCTCGTCCTCGAGAACCGCTCGACGATCGTCTTCTCCAACTCCCGCCGCCTCGCCGAGCGGCTCACGGGCCGGCTCAACGAGATCTACACCGAGCGCCTGCAGCCGAGCGCGTGGGACGAGCCGGTGCCCGACGCCGAGCGGGGGCTCACGACGGCGGGCGCGGCCGCCGGGGCCGCCGCGGCGGCGGTCGCCAAGCGCACGCCCGCCGAGATGATGGCGCAGGCCGGGCAGACCTCGGGGGCCGAGCCGGTCCTGGCCAGGGCGCACCACGGCTCGGTGTCCAAGGAGCAGCGGGCCCAGATCGAGGACGACCTCAAGTCCGGCCGGCTGCGCTGCGTCGTGGCCACGAGCAGCCTCGAGCTCGGCATCGACATGGGGCTCGTGGACCTCGTGGTCCAGGTCGAGTCGCCGCCGTCGGTCGCTTCAGGCCTGCAGCGCGTGGGCCGCGCGGGGCACCAGGTCGGCGAGGTCTCCCAGGGCGTGCTCTTCCCCAAGCACCGCGCAGACCTCGTGCACACGGCCATCACGGTCGAGCGCATGCTCGCCGGCCGGATCGAGCCCCTGCGCATCCCGGCGAACCCGCTCGACATCCTCGCCCAGCAGACCGTGGCGGCCACGGCGCTCGGGCCGGTCGACGTCGAGGAGTGGTTCGACGTCGTCCGCCGCGCCGCGCCGTTCGCGACCCTGCCGCGCTCCGCGTTCGACGCGACCCTCGACCTGCTCTCGGGCAAGTACCCCTCCGACGAGTTCGCCGAGCTGCGCCCCCGCATCGTGTGGGACCGCACCGAGGGCGTCATCGAGGGCCGGCCGGGCGCGCAGCGGCTCGCCGTCACGAGCGGCGGGACGATCCCGGACCGTGGGCTCTTCGGCGTGTACATCGTGGGCTCGGAGGAGGGCACGCGGGGCGGCCGCCGCGTCGGCGAGCTCGACGAGGAGATGGTGTACGAGTCGCGGGTCGGGGACATCTTCGCCCTCGGGGCGACGAGCTGGAAGATCGAGGACATCACCCACGACCGTGTCCTCGTCTCCCCCGCGTTCGGCCAGCCCGGCAAGCTGCCGTTCTGGAAGGGAGACGGCGTGGGGCGGCCCGTCGAGCTCGGCCGCGCCCTCGGCGCGTTCCAGCGCGAGGTCTCCGGCGCCGACCGCGAGCGCGCGCTGGAACGGATCGAGGCGGCGGGGCTCGACGCGTTCGCCGCCGGCAACCTCCTGCAGTACCTCGACGAGCAGCAGCAGGCCACCTCGGTCGTCCCGAGCGATCGGACCCTCGTGGTCGAGCGCTTCCAGGACGAGCTCGGTGACTGGCGCGTCGTGCTGCACTCCCCCTTCGGCATGCCCGTGCACGCCCCGTGGGCCCTCGCCGTCGGGCGCCGCCTGAGCGAGCGCTACGGCCTCGACGGCTCGGCCATGGCGGCCGACGACGGGATCGTGCTGCGCGTGCCCATGATGGAGGACGAGCCTCCCGGCGCCGAGCTGTTCGTGTTCGAGCCCGAGGAGCTCGACGGAATCGTCACGGAGGAGGTCGGCGGCTCGGCGCTCTTCGCCGCGCGCTTCCGCGAGTGCGCCGCCCGGGCCCTCCTGCTCCCCCGGCAGAACCCGGCCAAGCGCCAGCCCCTCTGGCAGCAGCGCCAGCGCGCGTCCCAGCTGCTCGACGTCGCCAAGAAGTTCCCGCAGTTCCCGATCGTCCTCGAGGCCGTGCGCGAGTGCCTCCAGGACGTCTACGACCTCCCGGCCCTGCGCGACATCGCCGCTTCCGTGCAGCGCCGCGAGCTCCGGCTGGTCGAGACGACGACGCAGCAGCCCTCGCCCTTCGCCCGGTCCCTGCTCTTCGGCTACGTCGCACAGTTCCTCTACGAGGGCGACTCGCCCCTGGCCGAGCGCCGCGCCGCCGCCCTGTCGCTCGACTCGACGCTCCTGAACGAGCTCCTCGGCCGCGCGGAGCTCAGCGAACTGCTCGACGCCCAGGTCATCGAGCAGACCGAGCGCGAGCTGCAGCGGCTCGCCGAGGACCGGAAGCTCAAGGACCTCGAGGGCGCGGCGGACCTGCTGCGCCTCCTGGGGCCGCTGTCGGCCGATGAGGTCGCCGAGCGGCTCCAGGCCGGAGAGGTCGAAGCGGCATCGCATCTCGCCGAGCTCGTCGCGTCCCGCCGCGCGCTCCTTGTTTCTGTTGGTGGGGCGGAGCGGTACGCCGCGATCGAGGATGCCTCCCGGCTGCGGGATGCGCTCGGCGTGCCGCTTCCGATGGGCGTTCCCGTGGCGTTCATCGAGCCTGTGGCTGACCCGCTCGGGGACCTCGTCGGGCGGTACGCGCGCACGCATGGGCCCTTCACCGCCGCGGAGGCGGCGGCCAGGCTGGGGCTCGGCGTCGCCGTCGTCCACACGACGCTCAAGCGGCTCGCCGCGGACAGCAGGGTCATCGAGGGAACCTTCCGCCCAGCCACGCCCGCCGCCCCAGCACCCGAGGACGCGCCCCACGCCGCAGCGATTCCCCGCGAGGAGTGGTGCGACGCCGAGGTGCTGCGGAAGATCCGCCGCCGCTCGCTCGCGGCACTGCGGGCCGACGTCGAGCCCGTGGACCAGCCGGCCTTCGCGCGCTTCCTCACGGCGTGGCAGCACGTCGGGGACGTGGGCCCGGCCGCCGCGGGCCGCGGGGCGCGCCGCGGCGGCGCGGGCCTGCGCGGGCACGACGGCGTGCTGACCGCCGTCGACCAGCTCGCCGGCGTGCCGGTCCCGGCGAGCGCGTGGGAGCCGCTCGTCCTGCGCTCGCGCGTGGAGGACTACACGCCCGCGCTGCTCGACGAGCTCATGGCCAGCGGGGAGATCCTGTGGACCGGAGCCGGCGCCCTCCCGGGCAACGACGGCTGGATCAGCCTGCACGTCGCGGAGTCGGCGGCGCTGACCCTCTCCCCCGACGAGGAGTTCGCACCCGACGACGCCCAGCAGCGCGTGCTGGACTTCCTCGCCGGAGGGGGCGGGTACTTCTTCCGCCAGATCGCCGAGCAGGCCGGCGGGATGGATGCAGTGCTCTCGGACCAGGCGGCGGTGCAGGTGCTCTGGGACCTCGTGTGGGCCGGCCGCGTCACCGGGGACACGTTCGCCCCTGTCCGCGCACTGCTCGACGGCGGCCGCACGGCCCACCGGCAGCCGGCGCGGACGCCCCGGGCCCGCTCCTACGGGGGCTCGCTCCGGGCGGGACGCCTCCCGCGGGTCGGCCGGCTCGGGGCCGTCGCGGGCCATGGCTTCGACGCGCCCTCGACAGCGGCGCCGCCGCTGGCCGCCGGCCGCTGGTCCGCGGTCCCGCGGACCTCCCTGGACCCGACGGTCAAGGCGCACGCGTACGCGGAGCTCCTCATGGACCGCTACGGCGTCCTGACCCGCGGCTCGGTCATGGCCGAGGACGTGCCCGGCGGCTTCGGACTGCTGTACAAGGTCCTCTCTCGGCTCGAGGAGGCGGGAAAGTGCCGCCGCGGCTACTTCGTCGACAGGCTCGGCGCGGCCCAGTTCGCCGTCCCCGCGACCGTGGACCGGCTGCGCTCGTACGCCAGGGACGAGGCGTTCGGCGGCGAGCCGCCCCCGCGCGAGGCCCTCGCCCTCGCGGCCACCGACCCGGCGAACCCGTACGGCGCCGCCCTCGCCTGGCCCGAGGTCCCCGGCGCGGCCACGGGGCACCGGCCGGGCCGCAAGGCCGGCGCCCTCGTCGTGACGGTCGACGGCGCGCTTGCCCTCTACGTCGAGCGCGGCGGCAAGACGCTGCTCGCCTTTTCGGACGACGACGAGGTGCTCGCCCCCGCTGCGGCGGCGCTCGTCGGCGTCGTGCGGGCCGGGGCCGTGGACAGGCTCGCGATGGAGAAGGTCAACGGCCACGACCTCCTCGACACGCCCCTCGCCCGGGCCCTCATGGACGCCGGTGCCTATTCGACTCCCCGCGGCGTCAGGATCCGTCCCTGATGCCCGAGGGAGACAACGTCTATCAGGCAGCGCAGGCCATGCACGCAGCGCTCGGGGGGAAACGGCTCGCGGGCAGCGACTTCCGCGTCCCCGCGTTCGCGACCCTCGACCTCGCGGGCTGGACCGTCCTCGAGGTCGTCTCGCGCGGCAAGCACCTCCTGCACCGGCTCGCCCCGCCCGCGGGGCACAGCGGGGGCGGCGGAGCGCGCGGCGGACATCGCGCGCACGACGGCGGCGAACGCCTGAGCATCCACTCGCACCTGTCGATGGAGGGCAGCTGGCAGGTCTATCCCCCGGGCTCCCGGTGGCGCAAACCGGCGCACACCGCCCGGGCGGTGCTCACGGCCGAGGATGGGACGAGCGCCGTCGGCTTCTCGCTCGGGTCGCTCGAGGTGATCCCGACCGCCGAGGAGGGCTCCGCCGTCGGGTATCTGGGCCCGGACCTCCTCGGCCCCGACTGGGACCCCGCCCTCGCGGAGGGGAACCTGCGCGCCCGGCCGGGGCGCGCCGTCGGCCAGGCCCTCCTCGATCAGCGCAACCTCGCCGGGATCGGCAACGTGTACCGCTGCGAGCTGTGCTTCCTCGGGCGCGTCCACCCCGCCGACCCGGTCGCGTCCGTCCCGGACCTTCCAGGCATGGTCGCGACCGCCAAGCGGCTGCTCGAGGCCAACAAGTCGCGGCCCCGCAACACCGTCGGCGGCTTCGGACCGCGCAACGCCACGTGGGTGTATGGGCGCACGGGCCAGCCGTGCCTGCGCTGCCGCACCCGGATCGAGCATGGCACGCTCGGCGAGCCCGTCCCCGGCACGGGGGCACGGACCGGGGACCTGCGGGAACGCGACATCTACTGGTGCCCCAGCTGCCAGCCCCGCCGGTGACACACAGCGGCATGGACCGGGACCGCGCGCGGCACATGCACTACGGTTGACCCGGAACGCGTCCGGCCTTCCGAGGGGCTATGCCCGTCCTGCACCCTTTCCCTCGGGAGATCTTCCTTGTCCATGGACCAGTCACACGACCGTGCCATGCCCCGCCTCAGCCGCCGAGCCGCCCTCGCCGCGCTCGGCCTCGTCCTCCCGACGCTGGCCGCATGCGCGCCCGACGCCGACGCCTTGGTCTCCCTCAGAGCGACGGCGGCCGACCTCCCCTCCCCGGACCCGGATGACTCGACCTCGATGCCTGTCCCTGGCGGCATCGCGAGCGCCCGGGCGGTCCCGTCCCCCACGCGCGCCGTCCCCGATCGGGCGTCCCTCCCGTCCACCGCGGAGCTCGTGGCCCGCTTCGGCACCGCGGTGCCGCGCGAATGGGGGCTCGAGGTCACGGGAGTGGTCACAAGGACCGAGCCCCATAGCGTGGCGCTGACCTTCGACGCCTGCGGGGGCCCGCAGGGCCTCGGGTTCGACGAGCGGCTCATCACCACCCTGCGCGCCCAGCGCGTGCCCGCGACCGTGTTCCTCAACACGCGCTGGGTGGCCGCGAATCCGGGGCTGGCCCACGAGCTCGCCGCCGACCCCCTCTTCGCGATCGGGAGCCATGGGGCCCGGCATCTCCCGCTCTCGGTCCGGAGTCATGCGGCCTACGGGATCCCTGGGACGGCCAACGTCGCCGAGGCCGCCGAGGAGGTCCGCGCGAGCCGCGACGCGCTCGAGCAGGAGCTCCAGCGCGAGATCCCCTGGTTCCGCTCCGGAACCGCGCACGTCGACGACGTGGCAGTACAGGTCTGCCGTGCGCTGGGCAGCCTCCCGGTCAACTTCAGCGTCAACGCGGACGGCGGCGCGACGTTCACGTCCGATCAGGTCGCCGCGCGGCTCGCGACCATCCAGCCGGGAGACATCTCGATCGGCCACATGAACCGCCCCGGATCCGGGACCGCCGCCGGATTTGCGCGCGCCCTGCCGGACCTCCTGGCCCGGGGTGTCCGCTTCGAGACGCTCGCGGCGCTCGGGGGCTTCCAGAAGCACCGCCGCGGGGTCTCACCTAGGCCGCGCTCGGACTAGGCGTACAGGCCCTCGAGGTACGTCCCCCACGCCGCCTCGTGCCGCGCGGCGCGCGCCCGCCGCTCGTCCTCGGAGGCGGTGTCGAGGGAGAAGTCGTGGACCGTCAGGCCCACGCGGTCGCCGAACGCGTTGCGCCCGAAGACCCGCACGAGGGCGGTCCCGGTGCGCAGGCCGAGGAAGTTCTCGTCGAGGTAGTCCACGGTGGCCTCGACGCGGCCCAGGCCGGGAAGGTCGAGGTCACGCTTCTCCCCCGGCATCGCGCCCTCGAGCCCGAGGGCCGCGACGAACCGCTCGAACGCGTCCGGAGCCGTCGCGCCGTCGGGCCCGAAGGCCTCGCCGAAGGCGACCGCGCGGCCGTCGAAGTGCTCGAGGTACTCCCCGAGCGTGTGGAGGTAGAACCACGTGTGCTTCACGGCGCCGTCGTACTGCTGCTCCCAGTCGTCGGTGAGCACGCCCGAATGCACGTAGTGCAGGTGCGTGCCGTCGGGGCCCGGAGTGAGGACGTGTTCGAGCTGGTTGTACCAGCCGTCCGGGCCCTCCATGCGCTGCACGAGCCGCGCCGGGAAGTCCTCGGTGAGCCGCTCGTGCGGGTAGCGCTCCGGGAAGGGGTACATCCACGCGGCCGTGCCGTCCGTGACCGCGGTCCAGACCCGCTCGGGCTCCGCGCGGAGCACGGTGTCCAGGACGATCTCGAAGGGGTGGTTCTGCGGGCTCTCGTTCTGGGTCATGGCTGGATCTCCTTGTCGGCTGTGTTCTCGGCGGGGCCTGCGTCTTCCGTGAGGCTGGGGTGGAGGGCGACGACGAGGCGGTGCCTGCGCGCCCCCGGCGCCGCGGCGTCATGGTACTTCGCGGCGAGCCGGGCCACCTCGGCGCCGAGCTCCTCGGCGAACGCCGCCCGGGCGGCCGCGGACGCGAAGGCGATCTCGCCGTCGACCGCGAACGTCGCGAGCTGCTTCCGCGCTGCCGCCGCGCCCGCGATGAGCCGGCCGACCTCGCGCACCATGCGCGAGGCGAGCGCGAGCAGCCAGTAGGCGCTGAACCGGTCGCGCAGGTGTCCGGGGTCCGGCTGGACCACGGCGAGCGCGGCGGGCGAGATGACGTAGGCGGCTGCGGTCGCCTGGAGCACCCGCTCCATGACGTTGCCCTTGCGCCGCTCCTCGACGAGCGTCACGAGCCCGTGCTCCTCGAGCGAGCGGAGGTGGTAGTTGACCTTCTGCCGTGGCAGGCCCACCTTCGCGGCGAGCCCGGCCGCGGACGACGGCGTGGCCAGCTCCCGCAGGAGCCTCGCCCTGAGCGGGTCCAGGCTCGCCGCGGCGGCGGCCGCATCCTCGATGACCACGACATCCTGCATGCCTCGAGGATTCCACCGACAATTTTTTTTGTCAAGAACTCTCAGGCATTCGGATGACCCGAGGAGCGGAGCGCCACGCGGAAGGGCCCCTGCTTCCCGCGCACCAGGCGCGAAGGGCAGGGGCCCCTCGGAGCTCCGCGAGTCAGCGGGTGAGGATCACCGGCTCTGGTGGTGCATGACGTGCTTCGTCCTTGAGTAGTCGTCCAGGGCGTAGACAGACAGGTCGCGGCCGTAGCCGGAGCCCTTGAACCCGCCCCAGGGGACCTCGTTGGCGAGGACGAGGTGCGAGTTGACCCAGACGGTGCCGAAGTCGAGCTTCGAGGCGACGCTGTGGCTGCGCCGGGCGTCGTTGGTCCAGACCGAGGCGGCGAGGCCGAAGGGCACGTCGTTGGCGCGGGCGATCGCCTCGGCCTCGTCGGAGAACGTCTCGACGGTCACGACGGGGCCGAAGATCTCCTCACGCGAGCACTCGGCGCCGTCGGGCACGTCGACGAGGACAGTCGGGGCGACGAAATAGCCGGGGCCCTCGATCGCCCCGCCACCGAGGGCGGCGCGGATGCCCTGAGCCTGCGCCCGCTCGAGGTAGCCGAGGACGCGCTCGAAGTGCTCCTTGGACGTCAGCGGGCCGATCTCGACGTCGGAGCCGGCACCCGGCTCGCCCACCACGAGCGTGCCCACTTCCTTCACGAGCAGGTCGGTGAACGCCGAGGCGACGGACTCGTGCACGAGGACGCGGCAGCCGGCGCCGCACTCCTGGCCGGAGTTCCAGTAGCCGGCGGCGCGCAGCGACTCGGCGGCCGCGGCGAGTTCCGCGTCGGCGAAGACGACGACGGGCGCCTTGCCGCCGAGCTCGAGGTGGACGCGCTTGAGGGACTCAGCGGCGCCGCGGGCCACGGCCCGGCCGCTCCGGACCGAGCCAGTGAGCGCGATCATGTCCACGTTCGGATGCTCCGAGAGGCGGGAGCCGACGACGGACCCAGCGCCCGCGACCACGTTGAACACCCCCGCCGGCAGGATGTCGGCGACCAGCTCGGCGAACTTGAGCGTCGTGAGCGGGGTCTGCTCCGAGGGCTTGAGGACCAGGGTGTTGCCGGCCGCCAGGATCGGCGCGATCTTCCACGCGGCCATGAGCAGCGGGTAGTTCCACGGCGTCACGACGCCGACGACGCCGAGCGGCTCGCGCAGGATGAGGGACAGGTGGTCTTGGGCGTACTCGCCGGCGGCCATGGACGTGGTCGCCCGGAGCGCGCCGGCCATGAAGCGGAACGTGTCGATGGTTCCCGCAACGTCGTCCTCGGAGACCATGGACGGCTTGCCGCAGTTGGCGGACTCGAGGCGTGCCAGGAGCTCGGCGTTCTCGGCGAGACGGTCGGCGATGCGGTGCAGGATCTCGGAGCGTTCCTTGGGAACGAGCCGGCCCCACGCGTCCTTGGCCGCGAGCGCCGCCGCCACCGCGGCGTCGACCTCCTCGACGGTGCCATCTGCCACGGAGGCGATGGTCTCACCCGTGCAGGGGTCGATGACCTGCCGGGCCGGACCGGAGCCGGGCTGGAAGGCCCCGTTGATGAAGTGGCCTGCGGGCGCGAGGTCACCGGATGCGAGGAGCGGCTCGCTCCCCGGGGCGCGCCGGATGGACGTAGTGCTGGGAACTGAAACGGACATGGGCTGTACCTCCGTCATGGATGGGTGGATGGGGAAGGCGTCAGCGGACGACGCCGACGGTCGGCACGGGTGCTTCCTGCACCCGCGCAAGGAGCCCCGCAATCCTTGCCGCGGACTCGGCGTCGAGCGGCGTCATCGGTTCGCGGGGCTCCCCGATCGGGAACCCGTCCGCCGCGAGGGCCGCCTTGACGGCCGGGACGAAGGGGCCGCTGATGATCGCGTCGAGCAGCGGGTAGATGCGGTTCCACTCCTGGCGCGCGATGTCGATCCTGCCCGCCGCGACGGCGTCGTAGACCGCGACGATCCGGGCGGGGATGATGTTGGCCGTTCCGGCCATGACACCGGCCGCGCCCTCGACGAGCGAGGACAGGATGAGGGTGTCCCAACCGACGAAGGTCGAGACGACGTCGCCGAAGTGGTGGATGAGCTGCGCGGACTGCGCCGCGTCCGGACTCGTGTTCTTGACGTACTGGATGTTCTCGACCTCGCGCGCGAGCCTCCCGACGATCTCGGGCTCCAGATTCACGCCCGTGACCGAGGGGATGTTGTAGAGCATGACCGGGATGTCCACGGACCCGGCGACGGCGCGGAAGTACCTGAGCGTCTCGTCCAGGGACAGCGGCTCGTAGTACGGGGCAAGGGTCATGAGGACGTCGGCGCCCGCGGCCGCGGCGTGCCGCGAGAGCGCGATGGCCTCAGCGGTGCTCGTGGCCCCGGTCTGGGCGATCACCGGCACGCGCCCTGCCGTCTGGTCGACGACCGTCTCGACGATCTGGCGGCGCTCGTCGCCGCTCAACGCCGAGACTTCGCCCGTCGAGCCACAGGCGACAACCCCATGGACTCCGCCGTCGATCGAGCGCTCCACCACGTCGCGGAGGCGCTGGTAGTCGACGCTGCCGTCCTCAGCGAAGGGAACGGTCAGGGCCGTGAGGATGCCCCTGAGTTGCTCTGACATTCCTGGTTTCTCCTTGTTCTGGACCGTGGTCGCGTTCATAGAATGAGCGGTCCGTTCAAGGTACGGTCGCTGGGTCGAGAACGTCAAGTGAGCGCCGTCACATGACTCCCCAGAGGCGCTTCGCGGAATGGCTGTTGACGCTGTGACTGCGCTCACCTAGCTTGTTGTTCATCGAGTAATCACTTAGTTCATTCAGTGAACAGGTGAACGAACGAAAGACTCCCCCATGAACCAGATGAGGCTCTTCGCCTTCGACTTCAATGGCCCTGCACACCTCTCGGCGGGCCTGTGGAGGCACCCGGCAGACCGTGGACGCGACTACAGGTCCCTGAAGTACTGGGTGGAGTACGCCAAGATGCTCGAGGACGCGTGCTTCGACGGCATCTTCTTCGCCGACAACGTCGGCTACCACGACGTCTACAAGGGCAGCGTCGATGCCGCCCTCAAGGACGGCGCGCAGATCCCCGCGAACGACCCGGCCTACCTGATCCCGGCGATGGCCGCGGCGACCAAGCACCTGGGATTCGGCGTGACGTCGACGACGGCGTACGACCACCCCTACGCGCTCGCCCGCAAGTTCTCCACGCTGGACCACCTCACGAACGGCCGCATCGGCTGGAACGTCGTGACCTCGTACTCGGACAGCGCCGCGAAGAACCTGGGCACCGGCGTCCAGAAGGCGCACGACGACCGCTACGAGCTCGCCGAGGAGTTCATCGAGGTCGCCCTCAAGCTCTGGGAGGCATCGTGGGAGGACGGCTCCGTCCCGGCCGACGCCGCCTCCGGCACCTACACGGACCCGACGCGCATCCACCCGATCGGGCATCAGGGCAAGCACTTCACCGTCCCCGGCATCGCCCTGTGCGAGCCGTCCCCGCAGCGCACCCCGGTCATCTTCCAGGCCGGCGGCTCGAGCAAGGGCGTGGCCCTCGCGGCCGCCACCGCGGAGGCCGTGTTCATGAACGCGACGTCCAAGGCCGGGCTCAAGAAGCAGGTAGACACCCTCCGCGCGAAGGCCGTCGAGGCCGGCCGCGACCCGTCGCACATCGCCGTGCTGCAGATGATCACGGTCATCACGGCGCCGACCGACGCCGAGGCCCAGGCGAAGTACGAGGAGTACAAGAGCTACGTCTCCTACGAGGGCGCCATGGCCCGCTACAGCGGCTGGGCCGGGCTCGACATGTCCGCCTTCGACCCGGACGTGCCCTTCAAGAACGTCAAGACCAACGCCGGCCAGACCATGGTCGACCTGTTCTCGAAGATGGACCCCACCAAGGAGTGGACGCCACGGGACATCGCCGACTACATCGGCATCGGACGGCACGTCCCCCGTCATCGTGGGCAGCCCCCAGACAGTCGCCGACGAGCTCACCTCCTGGGTCAACGAGACCGGCATCAGCGGCTTCAACATCGCGCACGCGGTCAAGTACCAGGACATCAAGGACTTCGTCGACGTCGTCGTCCCCGAGCTGCAGCAGCGAGGGCTGATGCGCACGGGCTACGACGGCTCGACCCTGCGCGAGAACCTCTTCGGCGCCGGCCAGGCCCGGCTGGCCGCTGACCATCCCGGCGCCGCCTACCGCGACGCCCTCTCAGTCAAGGCCCCGTGAGGACAGCGCCTACATGATCGTCGGCTCCGTCACCGCGATGGAGCCCGGCACCGGGGAGGCCCTCGTGTTCCGCGGAGGCACGTTCGGCGAGTTCACGCTCTGGCCCACGCCCACCCCCGCACCCGCACCCACACCCACCCAGAAAGCAGAAGACCGATGACCATGCTGCAGACCATCACCGAGGCCTGGAGCCGCGCCTGGGGCGACGGCGACACGAGCGCCTTCGAGCGCATCACCGCCGAGGGCTACGTCCGCCACTCGAAGGGCGGCGCGGACGTGTCCCTCCCCGACGTCCTCCGCCAGGTCGAGGATTCCCACGCCGCGTTCACGGACTTCACGGTCGAGGTCCTGCACGCCGTCGAAGGCGACGACCTCATCGCCATCCACTGGCAGAGCGTCGGCACGCACACCGGGACGTTCATGGGCGTCCCGCCCACGAACCGCACGGTGACCGTCAACGGCGCGTCGTTCCTGCGCCACCGAGACGGGCTCATCACCGAGGAATGGACCGTCTGGGACCCCCGGGAGCTCCTCTCCTCCATGAACATCTGGCATCTCGGCGAGCAGATCAGGAGGAACGCGTGAGCGCCGCACCCGTCAAGGCACCGGCAGGCGATCGCGGGGACGCCATGAACACAGAAGGCCCCTTCATCCGGGTGGACCACCTCACCAAGGTCTACAGCCTGGGCAAGTCCGCCAGGCTTGGGCTGCCGGGCAGAAGGTCCCAGGCGAAGGGGTTCACCGCCGTCGACGATGTCTCCTTCGACGTGAAGCGCGGGCAGATCTTCGTCATCATGGGCCTGTCCGGCTCGGGGAAGTCGACCATCATCCGCATGCTGAACCGGCTCATCGACGCCAGCGACGGGTCCATCACCGTCGACGGCAGGGACGTCCGCTCACTTCCGCCCGCCCAGCTGCGCGCGTACAGGAACCAGACCATCAACATGGTCTTCCAGCACTTCGGGCTCTTCCCGCACAAGTCCCTCATCGACAACGTCGCCTTCGGCCTCAAGGTCCGCGGCGTGGACAGGGCCACCCGGGAGGCCAAGGCCGCCGAGGCCCTGACCCTCGTGGGGCTCGGCGACCGCATCCACGCGATGCCCGACCAGCTCAGCGGAGGCATGAAGCAGCGCGTCGGCCTCGCCCGCGCCCTGGCCACGGACGCCGAGATCCTGCTCATGGACGAGCCCTTCAGCGCCCTCGACCCACTCATCCGCAAGGACATGCAGGAACTCCTGGTCAAGCTGCAGCGCAACTTCAAGAAGACGATCGTCTTCGTCACCCACGATCTCAACGAGGCCATGTACCTCGGCGACCGGATCATGGTCATGAAGCAGGGCAGGAACGTCCAGACGGGCACCGCGCTGGACCTGCTCGAGGCGCCCGCCGACCCCTACATCGAGGAATTCGTCGCCGAGGTCGACCGCAGCAAAGTCCTCACGGCCGGGATGATCTCCAAGGATCCGGATCCGGGCATGGCCGCCGCCGCGCCGGGCGTGCCCGCACGTTCAGGACACGACGCCGTGCGCGTGTCCGAGGCCACGGTGCTGACCGAGCTGCTCCCGCTCCTGGCGGCGGGGACAGAGCGGGTCGAGGTCGTCGACGAGCACGGAACACCGGTCGGCCACGTGACCGCGGAGACGGTCCTTGCAGCCCTCGCCCCCAAGGAGTACAGCCATGCGCTTTAACATCGGAGACTGGTTCGCCTCGGTCATCGACTGGATGCTGGCCAATGTCGGGTGGTTCTTCGACGGCGTCGCCTGGCTCGTGAGCCAGATCGTTGGCGCCGTGGAGATCGTGCTGATCGGCCTGCATCCCTTCCTGATCATCGCCCTGCTCGCCGGCGCCGCCCTCGCCCTGACACGGAGCCTGGGCCTGACGCTCTTCTCGGCGGCGGCGTTTGCGGTCATCGTCGCCATGGGACTGTGGGTCGAGAGCATGTCCACCCTCGCCGTCGTGCTCGTGTCCGTGATGTTCTCCCTGGCCATCGGCATCCCCCTGGGGATCTGGGCCGCGCTGAACAACACCGTGAGCGCGGTCGTGCGTCCCGTCCTCGATCTCATGCAGGCCATGCCCGTGTTCGTGTACCTCATCCCGGCGGTCTTCTTCTTCGGCGTCGGCATGGTTCCCGGCATCGCGGCCACCATCGTGTTCGCCGTCCCCCCGGCCGTGCGCCTGACCGAGCTCGGCATCCGCAAGCTCGACCTCGAGCTGCTCGAGGCGGCCATGGCCTTCGGAGCCAAGAAGGGCCTCATCCTCAAGGACGTCCAGCTGCCGCTGGCCTTCTCCTCGATCATGGCCGGGGTCAACCAGGTCATCATGCTGGCCCTGTCCATGGTCGTGGTCGCAGGGCTCGTCGGAGCCGGAGGCCTCGGCGGCGTCGTCGTCCAGGGTGTGGCCCAGCTGGACACCGCCCGCGGCTTCGAAGGCGGCCTCGCCGTCGTCATCCTCGCCGTGTACCTCGACCGCGTCACGAGCGGCGCCCGCTCCCTCGGCGACGTCCTGCGCAGCCGGCGCGCCAAGAAGGAACAGCGCGCCGCGGCCGCAACCGCCCCGGTCGCCGCGGCCGCGGGCTAGACCCACCTTCCCCTACTCACCCCCATTTCACCCACTATCCCGTTCCACCCTCTGGAGACTGACATGATCACAAAGATCAGCGCCGCCCTGGCCTGCGCGGCCCTCACCGCGGCCATGAGCGCCTGCTCGGGCGTTGCCGCTGGCCCCCAGGCCAACGAGAAGACCATCACCGTTGCCGAAGTTCCCGGGTTCGATGACACCGTAGCCATCACCGGGCTGTGGACCGCGCTGCTCGACGAGCACGGCTACAAGCTCGAGACCAAGACCGTCGACCTGGCGGCGGGCTTCTCCGGCATCGCCCGCGGCGACCTCGACGGCTACCTCAATGCCTGGCTGCCCACCACGCACGCCTCGTACGTCGACAAGTACCGGGACCAGCTCGTCATCCCCGAGAAGCCCTTCTTCGACAACGACCGCCTCGTGCTCGCAGCCCCCGAATCCGTGCCCGAGAACACCATCAGCGAGGTCGTCGCGAACGCGGACAAGTACGGGTCGAAGGTCGTCGGCATCGAAGCCGGCGCTGGCATGATGAAGATCCTCCCGGACGTCCTCAAGACCTACGGCGCCCAGGACAAGCTCTCGATCGTCGAGGGCAGCACGCCCGCGGCCCTCGCCGCCCTGAAGGACGCGGCCGCCAAGAACGAGCCGGTCGTGGCAACCCTGTGGACCCCGCACTGGGCCTTCGCCTCGATGCCCATCAAAGCGCTTGAGGACGACCTGGGTGGCTGGCCCAAGCCCGACGGCTCTTACCCCGTGCTCTCTAAGAAGTTCGCGGAGAAGGCGCCCGAGGTCGTCACGTGGATGTCCAACAGCAAGCTCAGCGAAGAGCAGTTCGCGAGCCTCATGCTGGCCGTCAGCGAGGCCAAGGACCCCGTCGAGGGCGCCAAGAAGTGGCTCGAGACGCCCGAGAACCGCAAGACGGCGGACAGCTGGTTCGACAGCGCCAGCTGACCGCAGCGCCGAGCGGAAATCGCCGGGAGGCGGCTAGCCTGAGAGAAAACAACTCGGAAGGCAGCCTCTCCCGTGAGCGACCAGGACCCACGGTCCAAGAGCACCATCAGCGCCAACAGGTCCGTAGCACGCGCCATCAGCGTGCTACGGGCCTTGGCCGTCAGCCCGCGGGGAAGCTCTGCCACAGAGGTGGCCAAGATGGTCGGTCTGCCTCGTCCGACGGTGTTCCGGCTCCTGCTGACCCTCGAGGAGGAGGGCTTCGTCGACCGGAGAGACACGCTCTATTCGCTGGGCTGGGACCTGGCCCGCGTCGCACGGTCTGCGGACCCGGCCGCCGGGCTCGTCGCCCGGGTACGGGACACCGTCCACGCCCTGGCCGAAGGGCTCGGAGAGACGGTGACGCTCAGCCTGCGCCAGGGCCTCTTCGACTACGACCTCGTCCTCCAGGAGTCGCCCCGCACCATCGGGGTGACGATGTCCGACATGCGCGGCATGCGCTGGCCCCTCTACGCCTCGGCCACCGGAAAGCTGCTCCTGGCCGAACTCAGCCCCGAACAGGTGACGAGCGTCATCGGCGGGGAGCTGCCCAAGCTGGCTGCCCGCACCATCACGGACATGGGCCAACTGCACGCAGAGCTCGACCGTGTCCGGCAGCAAGGATGGGCACACATCGACGACGAGCTCGAGGACGGCATCTTCGCGATCGCCGTCCCGCTCCGGGACAACGTCGGCCAACTCTTCGCAGCGCTGGCCATGGTCGCCCCGAAGCATCGGATCGACGTCGAGGACACCATCCAACGCCGTCTGGGGACCTTGCTCGACGCCGCCAAGCAGCTGACCCATCAGCTGACGAGCACCATGCCGGCAAGCGCTTGACGCAGCAAACCTCAAAGCTCCGGTCCGAGGGTACCCGCAGGCGGGGCGGGGGCAGGACGGGAGACGCTCGCCTTCGTTTCTGGTACGCACGACGCCGGGTGCCCGGCCCGCGCGGGCCGGGCACCCGGCGTCGTACCCGGATTGCCCTGAGGGCGACGAGATACGTACCCGAGTTGGTCAGCCGCGCTTGACCTGGATCTTGGACGACGGCGGCGGGGACGGCTGGGCGGGGACGGGCACGCGGACCTCGAGGACGCCGTCCTTGTAGGTCGCGGTGACGTCGTCCGCCGTCGCGCCCTCGGGCAGCGGGACCGTGCGGGAGAACGAGCCGTACCGGAACTCACTGCGGTACGAGTGTTTGTCCTTCTGTTCCGCCCTCTCCTCCCGGTACGCCCTGATGTGCAGCCCGTCGTCCGTGATGCTCACGTCGACGTCCTTCTCGGGGTCGATGCCCGGGAGCTCGGCCCTGACCACGAGGGCGTCGCCCTCCTGAACCTCCTCGACCTTGATGGCAGCGCTGGACGCATCCCCTTCGAAGAGCCGCTCGATCAGCTCGAACGGCGTGCGGCGGCTGTCAAACCACTTGGTCAACTCTGACATCGCCTTCCCCTTTCCCTGCGAGACACCTTGGAGCGGGCCGCCCCTTTAAGGATCGGACGCCCGTGGCGCAGGGGAAACCCCTCTCTCAGCCCGTGTTGCGCAGGCCGGCGGCGACGCCGTTGATCGTGATGAGCAGGGCACGCTGAAGCCTCTCGGCGGTCTCCGAATCGGCCGCCTGGCCCCCCGCGCCCTCCTCGCTGGTGCGCTCCTGACGCATGCTGTTCTCGCGAATCCTTCGCAGCAGCTCGACCTGCAGGTAGCTGATCGGATCGAGGTACTGGTCCCGGATCTCGAGCGTTCGCTTGAGCGTCGGCGTCGCATCGAGGAGCTCGGACTCCCCCGTGAGCCACTCGACCTCGGCCACGGTCAGCTCGTACTCCGCCCGGATGGCCTCGAAGACGTGGTGCAGCGGGGGCGGCACGAGGGTCGAGACGTAGTGCGAGGCGATCTCGAGGTCCGTCTTCGCGAGGGTCATCTCGACGTTGGAGATGACCGAGCGGAAGAAGTGCCAGCGCTCGGCGATCTCGCGGAGCTCGGCCTCCTTGCCCGCAGCCCGGGCGGCCCTGAGGCCCGAGCCGACGCCGAACCAGCCGGGCACGATCTGCCGCGACTGGGTCCAGCCGAAGACCCACGGGATCGCGCGCAGGCCCTCGAGGCCCGCGCCCGAGTCGGGACGCTTGGACGGGCGCGAGCCGATGTTCAGCTGGCCGAGCTGCTCGACCGGCGTCGAGGCCAGGAAGTAGGCGGGCAGGTCGGGGTCCTCGATGAGGCTCCGGTACCGCGCGAACGCCGCATCCGAGATGAGGTCCATGACCCCGGAGTAGCGCTCCCGCTCGTCCACGGTCGTGCGGGGCGCGACGTGCAGGGCCGACGCGCGCATGACGGCGGCGAGCGAGAGCTCGAGGTTCTCCCGCGCGAGCTCGGGCAGCGAGTACTTGTCGCTGATCACCTCGCCCTGCTCGGTGAACTTGATCTCGCCCTCGAGGACGCCGTTGGGCTGGGCCAGGATCGCCTCGTAGGTCGGGCCGCCGCCGCGGCCCACCGATCCGCCGCGGCCGTGGAAGAGGCGCAGGCGCACGCCGTGCCGGGCGGCGACGTCGCGCAGCCTGCGCTGGGTCTTGTGGATCTCCCATTGGCTCGTGAGCACGCCGGACTCCTTGTTCGAGTCCGAATAGCCGAGCATGACCTCCTGCACGTCCCCGCGCAGGCGCACGATCTCGCGGTAGGCCGGTTCCGAGAGCAGCTGGTCAATGATCTCCGCGGAGGCGCGCAGCTCCTCGACCGTCTCGAGCAGCGGCGCGAAGCCCACGTGCGCGTACGGCGCCTCGCCGTAGAGCCGCACGAGCCCGGCCTCGCGGGCCAGGAGCGCGGGGGCCAGGACGTCGTCCGCGCCGCGGGTCATGGAGACGATGTAGGTCTCGATGACGTCCGGGCCGTAGACGCGGCGGGCCTGGCGGATGACGCGCATCGTCTCGTACACCCGGCCCGCGTGGCCGGGCAGCTCGACGGGGTGGCCCGAGAGCGGGCGGCGCGAGCCGAGCTCCTGCGCGAGGATCCGGCGTCGCTCGGCGCGCGGCAGCTCGGTGTACGGGCGGGACAGCTCGGCGAGGGGGTCGAGCAGGAGGCCCACGGCCTCGTGGTGGTAGTCGGCGTGCTCGCGGATGTCGAGCGTCGCGAGGTGCAGCCCGAACGAGGAGAGCACGCGGCGCGTCGTGGCGAGCACGCCGTCGGCCGCGAGCGGGGCGTGGGCGCGCAGCGAGTGCTCGAGCACTGCGAGGTCCGCGCCGAGCTGGTCGGCGTTGACGTAGTCCCGCCCGGGCTCGTGCGGCGTCCCGGCGGCCACGCGGCGGCCCGTGTTGAGCAGCTTGGCCTTGATGCACGTGAGCTTGAGCCGGTAGGGCTCCTGCGCGTTGAGCGCGAGGATCCGCTTGTCGAGACCCGGCAGCTTCTCGAGGTCCACGCGGATCGACTCCTCAAGCGCGGGCTCGACGCCGGCCAGCGCCGTCGAGTTCGAGAGCGTGCTGATGAGCTCGTCCACGAGGCCGACGGCGATGCGCACCGCCGCCTGGTTCTGCAGCGCGAGGATCTCGCCCGTGACCTCGGGGGTGACGTTGGGGTTGCCGTCCCGGTCGCCGCCGATCCACGAGCCGAAGCGCAGCGGCGCCCGGTCCTCGGGGAGGGACACGCCATGCTCGGCGAGCAGTCCCGAGAGCTCGTCGAGGACGTGCGGCATGGCGTCGGTGAGGATCTCGCCGAGGTAGTAGACGGCGTTGCGGGCCTCGTCGAGCGGACTCGGGCGGACCTGGCGCAGCTCGTCGGTCTGCCACATCTGGTCGATCAGCTCGGCGAGGTGGCGGTCCTGGCGGCGGCGCAGCGCCGTTCCTTCGGTGGACGGCACGGCGAGGGTCCGGGAGATCGCGCGCAGCTTGTCGAGTACGGACCGGCGCGAGGCCTCAGTGGGGTGGGCGGTGAACACGGGCCGGACGTCGAGCCTGTCGACCGCCTGCTGGAGTCCCTCGGGCCCGACCTGCTCGGCAATGTCCCGGACCGCGGAGGCGAGCCAGCCGGCGTCCTCCGCCCGGCCTCCGAGCTCGCGCACGCGGTGCAGCTGCTCCGCCGCGTTCGCCAGGTGGAAGTAGAACGCGAAGGCGCGCACGAGCTCGGTCGCCTCGTCGAGCGGCAGGGAGGCGAGCAGCTCGCGGACCTGCTGCGCGACGTCGGCCGCGTTCCACGGCCCCAGCGCGCCCGCGCCGCCCCGGGCCGCCTCCTTCGACTCCTTGGTCAGGAGGCGGACCTCCTCGACGAGGCGCAGGAGCTCGGGGCCGTGCTGGCGCACGAGCGACTCGCCCAGGAGGGTCGAGACGCGGCGGACGTCGGCCCTGAGTTCTGCCGCGGGCGCCGCGGCGGGGGCGGCGTCCCCGGCGCGGGCTTCCGCTGCGGCTTCCGGGGCATCGGCGGGCGCAGGCATGGGCGACTCCAGCGGGTGAGGGGCTCGTATGCGGCGCTGGATACTGTGAGCCAGACTACTAGTTTCCAGCGAACGAGGATACCGGAGCCCCTCCCGCCCCCGCCCCGGGCGTCCGCATGCTGGCTGCCCGATTCCCCTTCACCGGTACCCTAGATGGGTGATGGCATCCCCCCTCCCCGTGCGCGACGGCGTCAACGCGACGCGCCTGCGCCTGCCCGAGCACGGCTGGGAGACGGCGCTGGACTACATGCTGCACCGCTGGGGGCACATCGACCCCGAGGGGATCCTCGCGAGGTTCGACGGCGGGGAGATCGTCGCCGCCGACGGCTCGCCGCTGCACCGCGGCACGCCTCTGGCCGAGCACACCTTCATCTGGTACTACCGCACGCTCCCCGAAGAGGAGCGGCTGCCGGTCGAGCTCGCCATCCTGCACCGGGACGAGCACGTGCTCGTCGTGGATAAGCCGCACTTCCTGCCCACGACCCCGGGCGGGACGTACATCCAGGAGTCCGCGCTCGTGCGGCTGCGCAACGCCCTGGACCTGCCGGACCTGATCCCCATGCACCGCCTCGACCGCATGACCGCCGGGGTGCTGCTGTTCTCGGTCAACCCGGCCACGCGCGGGAAGTACCAGGTCCTCTTCGAGCGGCGCGCGGTCGTCAAGGAGTACGAGTGCGTCTCCGCCGTGCCGCGTCATCCTCTGGGTGGTGCGCACGACGGCGCGGGCTTCTCCCAGCGGTTCTCCGCGCCCGTCGTCGTGCGCAACCGCATGGAGAAGCGGCGCGACTACCTGCTCGCCTCGGTCGTGGACGGCGAGCCGAACGCCGAGACGCGCGTGAGCCTCGAGCGCGTGGGCGGGCCGGCGGAGGCGCCGCGGGCGCTGTTCCGGCTCGAGCCGCACACGGGCAAGACGCACCAGCTGCGCGTGCACATGGCCGGGCTCGGGGCGGGGATCATGCACGACCCGTTCTATCCAGTGCTCCTGGACAAGGCCCCCGACGACTACGCGCGCCCGCTCCAGCTCCTCGCCCGCGGGATCCGGTACCGCGACCCGCTCACAAGGGCCGAGACCGAGTTCCGCAGCCGGCTCGGGCTCCAGGAAGCCCCGCCGGTCTGACCCCGCGGTGCCTGCGATGCGGGGTCACCTCCCTGCGATGCGGGGTCACCTCCCGACCACCGGGGTCACCGTGGCGCACACTGGTTCCATGCGCATCGAGATCGTCGAAGGTGACATCACCACGCGGGCCGTGGACGCGATCGTGAACGCGGCCAACTCCTCGCTCCTGGGCGGCGGCGGCGTGGATGGCGCCATCCATCGGGCCGCAGGCCCCGAGCTGCTCGAGGCATGCCGGGAGCTGCGCCGCGCCGAGCTGCCGGACGGGCTTCCCGTGGGCGCCGCCGTCGCGACACCGGGCTTCCGGCTCCCGGCCCGCTGGGTCATCCACACGGTCGGCCCCAACTGGCACGTCGGCGAGCGCGATCCCGAGCTCCTCGCCTCGTGCTTCGCCGAGAGCCTGCGGGTCGCGCGGGAGCTCGGCGCGGCGTCCGTCGCGTTCCCCGCGATCTCGGCCGGGATCTACGGCTGGGACCGCCGGACCGTCGCGGAGACCGCCGTCGGGACGGTCCACTCCGCCGAGCCGGGCAGCCTCGAGCTCGTCGAGTTCGTCCTCTTCGGCGCCGAGATGGCCGCTGAGTTCCGCACCGCCCTCAACGAGCTCGGCTGACCGCGGCCATGGGACCCGACGTCGCCGCCGACCTCACGGGCCCCTGGCTGTTCGCATGGCTCCTGCCGATCATCGTCCTCGACGGCTTCCTCCCGCCCGTGCCCTCGGAGATCGCGCTGATCACAGCTGGGACCATCGCGGCCGAGGGCCGGGCCAACCCCATCCTGCTCGTGGCCGTCGCCGCCGTGGGCTCGTGGCTCTCCGACCTCGGCGTCTACCTCGTGTTCCGGCGGCGGCTCACCGGCCTGCTCGACCGCACGGGCTGGGGCCGCCGCACGCACCGGACGATCCACGACGCCGTCGAGCGCTTCGGCAAGTCCTCGACCTACGGCGCGATCATCGGGGCCAGATTCCTCCCCGGCGGGCGGCTCGCCACGAGCGCGACGGCGGGGATCGCCGAGGTCTCCCCGCGCGGCTTCGCGGCGAGCACCGCCGTCGGCGGGGTCCTGTGGGCGGCGTGGCACGTGGGGCTGGGCTTCGTCACGGGCCATGCGACGGGCCTTCCGTTCTGGGCGAGCGGCGCGATCGGGGCGGGGATCGGCCTCACGGTCGGCCTGTGCATCGCGGCCGTCGCGGCCGCGCGGCACCGGCGGCGCCGGGACAGCGGGCGGCCCCTCGGCAGCGAGGCCGCCGAGTAGCGCCGCCCTACACCGGCACCCACGCCCCGCGGCGCCGGCGCAGGACCTGGAGCCGCCCGGTCGTCGCGACGTCCTCGACGGCGTCCTGCATGACGAGGGCGGCGGCGCGCGCCGCGGCGAGCTCGTCGCCGTCGTTCGCGGCCTCGACGAGGTACCGCACGGTGATCTGGGGGACGCCTTTGACGACGTCGAGCCGGTCCCCCTCCACGAGGTGCAGCGACCCGACAGCCTCCTTCGCCGCCTCCATGACCCGCTCTGGGGCGTTCCCGGGGCGAAGGCCGGTGATCTGCAGGACGGCGCGGTAGCTCGGCATGGGCCCACCGTATCCTTGGACGGTGACCCTGACGGACTCCCTCCTTGGCTTCGCTGCGATCGCGGCACTCATCACGATCATCCCGGGGACTGACACGGCTCTCGTGCTCCGGTACACGATCAGCCAGGGCCGCCGCCACGCCTACACCGCCGCGCTCGGCATGATCACCGGCGCGTTCGTCTGGGGCGCGGCGGCAGCGACGGGCGTCTCGGCCCTCCTGACGGTCTCGACCGTCGCCTACGACATCCTGCGCCTCGCCGGCGCCGCGTACATGGTGTGGCTCGGCGTGGGGCTGTGGCGCGCCTCGTTCGCGGGGGACGACGCCGACCTGCCGCCCGGGGTGCTCCCTCACCACAGCTTCGAGCCGCTGCGGCGGACGTGGGCCAAGGGCTTCGTCTCGAACCTGCTCAACCCGAAGTACGGGATGTTCTGCATCGCCGTGATCCCGCAGTTCCTCGTCCCGGACGTCCCGCCCGTGCTCATGGGCCTGGCGCTCACGGCTGTCAGCAACCTCGAGGCCATCGTGTGGTTCGCCGCGATCGTGACCGCCGCGCAGTTCTTCTCCAAGTGGCTCAACGGGGCGCAGTTCCGGCGGTGGATCGACCGGGTCACCGGGACCGTCCTAGGGGCCTTCGGCGTCGCCGCCGTGCTCGAGCCGCGGCACGCATAGGCGGCCCGGGAACAGATCGGCCGGTCGGCGGGTTGGGGACCCTTGTGACGACTTCCCAGGACCTCGCCCCAGCCCCGAGCCAGACCGCCGCCACCCCCTCTGGTGCCTCTGGTGCCCACGCGCCGTCGAGCGCAACGAGCCCGGCCGTCCCCACTGTGCACGAGCGAGCGCTCGTGACCTGGCTCGCGATCTTCCCGCTCGTGGCGCTCGGACTGTGGGCCTTGGGGCCGCTCATGGAGGGCTGGCACCCGGTGCTGCGCGCCCTGGGGCTCACGCTGGTCGTGGTGCCGCTCGCCGTGTACGTCGTCGTCCCCAGGCTCATGGGGGCCTACCTCGGGCTGCGGGCCCGGTCGCGGAAGTAACCCTCAGGGTCTGGGAATTCCCCCGGCCGGCGTGGCATTGTCGGTGCATGACCGAGGATTCTCAGCTCGAACGCTGGCAGCGCTTCCGCGACAACCGCAACAACGCCCTCGCCGAGGAACACGGCTGGCTCTCGCTCACGTCCCTCCAATGGCTCACGCCCGAGCCCTCCCCGATGGAGTTCGTCCCGGGACTGTGGCACACGGACGAGTCCACGGGGCTTGAGACCGCCGTGCTCACGGCCCGTGCCGATGAAGGCCTCGTCTTCGTCGAGGAGGGCGACCCCGTGGATGGGACGTTCGCCGCGCACCTGGACAACGAGGAGTCCCTCAACTGGGTGCGGTACGGCACGATCGTCGTCGAGCTCGTGATGCGCGGCGGCTCCTACGCGATCCGCACGCGCGACTCCCAGTCGCCCACGCTCACCGAGTTCCGCGGCGTGCCGGTCTACGACTACGCCCCCGAGTGGGTCATCGAGGCCCGCTGGGAGCCGTATCCGGAACCGCGCAAGGTGCCGATCTCGACGGCGAACCCGCTGGTCGACGGCGTGCACACCTCGGCCGGGGAGGTCGTGTTCCACCGGCACGGGCACGAGTACCGGCTCCAGGCCGAGCAGGGACGGCTCAAGGACCTGACGATCACGTTCCACGACGAGACGAACGGCCAGGGCACGGACGACTGGCGCAAGGTCACGACCGCCGCACCCCGGCCGGACGGGACGGTGATCGTGGACTTCAACCGCGCCATCAACTACCCGAGCGCGTTCACGCCCTTCGGCACGTGCCCCATGCCGGTCAAGGGGAACTCTCTGGACCTCGCCGTCGAGGCGGGGGAGAAACTCCCGAACGCGGGGTAGGGCCCTGCAACCCGGGGTCACCTCCCTGTGACGCGGGGTCACCTCCCTGTGACGCGGGGTCACCTCCCTGCGACGCGGGGTCACCGTGGGGCCATGCGGATCGCGCCGTCGAGCCGGATCGTCTCACCATTGAGCATCGCGTTGTCCACGATGTGGGCGACGAGGCCCGCATACTCCTCAGGCCGGCCGAGGCGGGACGGATGCGGGATCTGCTTGCCCAGGGACTCCTGCGCCTCGGCGGGCAGGCCGGCCATCATGGGCGTGGCGAAGATGCCCGGGGCGATGGTCACGACGCGGATGAGGTGCCGCGCGAGCTCGCGCGCGAGCGGGAGCGTCATCGCGTGCACACCGCCCTTCGACGCCGCGTAAGCCGGCTGGCCGATCTGCCCGTCGAACGCCGCGACCGAGGCCGTGTTCACGATGACCCCGCGCTCCGGCCCGCCCAGCTCCGTCTCGACTGGGTCGGTGGCGGCGATGGCCTCGGCCGCGAGCCGGACGACGTTGAACGTGCCGAGGAGGTTGACCCGGATGACGCGCTCGAACTGCTCGAGCGCGAGCACGCCCTCGCGCCCGAGGACCTTGCCCGGCGTCGCGATCCCCGCGCAGTTCACGACGACGCGCAGCGGCCCGAGCTGACTCGCGCGCGCGACGGCGGCACGCACCTGCTCCTCGTCCGTCACGTCGGCGGGGGCGAACGCCGCCCGCTCGCCGAGCTCGGCGGCCAGCTCGGCCCCAGCACTTCCCGGGAGGTCGGCAATCACGACCGCCGCCCCGCCTGCATGCAGGCGCCGCACCGTCGCCGCCCCCAGCCCCGAGGCGCCGCCCGTGACGAGCGCCGTCGTTCCCTGAAGCTCCATCGCTCCCCCTTGAGTTAATCATCGCTAACTGGGGCCATCCTAGCCAGCCGCGTGAGGTCCGTCACGAGGACGGCAGAAGCGAGCGCGGGCGAAGCTGCACACGTCACGCCGGAAACAGGTCCGATTCACCCTCAGGCGCACCTGAGTTATGCAGTTTCACACGCGATCGAGGCCATCTAGGCTGACGGGCATGGACGAGTCGCCCGGACTCCCGACGAGCGCAGCGGAGTGGGCCCGGCGCGCGCAGGCCGCGGCGGACAGCGTCAACGTCGGCTACGGACACCGATTGCTCGGCTTCGTCCCGGGCACGTGGCTCGCCCGGACGGCCAGGCCGGCCCCGGCCGGAGGCGGTCCGTGGCACTACTGGTGGCAGGCGCACTACCTCGACTGCCTCGTCGATGCCGCGTGGCGCCGGCTCGGTGACCCCGCATCGCAGGGACGTGACCCCGCAATGTTGGGAGGTGACCCCGCAACGTTGGGAGGTGACCCCGCATCGCAGGGACGTGACCCCGCAATGTTGGGAGGTGACCCCGCAACGTTGGCCCTCGCCCCCCGGCTCCTGCGCACCATCCGCCTGCGCAACGCGTTCCGCTTCGAGAACGACTACTACGACGACATGGCCTGGCTCGCCCTCGCCGCGGGCCGCGCCGAGGCGCTCATCCAGCGCCTCCGCCGCCGCGGCCTGCGCGGTGCCCGCACGGCCGCCCGCGTCCTGGGCCGACAGCTCGCCTCCGCCGACACCGCCGAGCTCGGCGGCGGGCTCTTCTGGAACACCCGGCGAGACTTCAAGAACGCCCCAGCGACGGCCCCCGCCGCGCTCTTCTTCGCGCGCACCGGTAAGCGGGAGCGCGCCCAGCGGCTCGTCGACTGGCTCGGGGCGCGGCTCTTCGATCCAGACCTGGGCCTCTACCTCGACGGCCTGCGCATCGGCCCCGGCGACACGGCCGAGCTCGTCACGGACGTCTGGACCTACAACCAGGGCCCCGTGCTCGGCGCCCTCCTCGAGCTCGGGGGCGAGGCGAACCTCGCCCGCGCCGAGGCACTCATCGCCGCCGTCGGGCGCGGGCTCACCACCGAGGTAGGGATTCCCGGCGAGCACGGCGGCGCGGCGACGGGCGGCGCGGAGGTGCCGGGCGGCGTCGTGCGGGCCCTCCAGGCCAACGGCGACGGCGACGGCGGGCTCTTCATGGGCATCCTCGCCCGCTACCTCACGGCCGCCGCGGTGCATGGCCGGCTCCCGGCGACGGCGCGAGCGGAGGCCTCGCGGCTCGTCGTGGACACGGCCGAGGCGCTGTGGGCCGGGGCCGAGGAGCGGCGGGACGGCACAGGGCGTCAGCTCCTCACCTTCCCGATGCATCCCGGCCAGCCGGCGTCAACGGCCTACCCGCCGAGCGCGAGGGTCGAGCTGTCCACGCAGCTGCAGGCCTGGATGGTGATCGAGTTCGCGCACCAGCTCACCCGCGCCCCCGGGGAAGCCGAGAAGGAGGCCGAGAAATAGAGCACTCAACAATTGCCTATTCGCCGCGGAGTCGGCAACAATGGCGGCCATATCGGCCGTTTTCTTAGGTGTGGCTAACCTACACGCGGCGGCCGCGTCAAGAGGAGAATCACCATGACGTTCCGCCCCCGAGCCCTCGCCAGCATCGCGCTGGCGGCCGCCGCCGCCCTCGGCCTCGCCGCGTGCGGAGCCTCCCCGGGAAGCCAGCAGCAGCCCACCGAGGACCCCAACGCCCTCACCGTGTACAACGCCCAGCACGAATCCCTCACGAAGGAGTGGATCGAGGGGTTCACCGCGGAGACCGGCATCAAGGTCAACTACCGGCAGGGCTCGGACACGGAGATGTCCAACCAGATCATCCAGGAGGGCGCGGACTCCCCCGCGGACGTCTTCCTCACCGAGAACTCCCCCGCGATGACTCAGGTCGAGAACGCGGGCCTCTTCGCCGACGTCGCCGCCGACACCGCGGCCCAGGTCCCCGCGGAGTACCGCCCCTCGACGAACAAGTGGACCGGCATCGCCGCCCGCTCCACGGTGTTCGTCTACGACAAGACCAAGCTCACAGAGGACAAGCTGCCGAAGTCCCTCCTGGACCTCGCGAACCCGGAGTGGAAGGGCCGCTGGGCCGCCTCGCCGTCGGGCGCCGACTTCCAGGCGATCGTCTCGGCCCTCCTCGAGCTCAAGGGCGAGGCCGCCACCGAGGCGTGGCTGACCGCCATGAAGGAGAACTCGAAGGCCTACAAGGGCAACTCGACCGCCATGAAGGCGGTCAACGCCGGCGAGGTCGAGGGCGCGGTCATCTACCACTACTACTACTATGGCGACCAGGCGAAGACGGGCGAGAACTCGACCAACGTCGGGACGCACTACTTCAAGAACCAGGACCCGGGCGCGTTCGTGTCCGTCTCGGGCGGCGGCGTGCTCAAGTCCTCGAAGAAGCAGGAGCAGGCGCAGGCCCTCCTGAAGTTCATCACCGGGAAGAAGGGCCAGGAGGTCCTGCAGAAGGGCACCTCCTTCGAGTACGCGATCGCCTCGGGCGTCCCAGCCAACGAGAAGCTCGTCCCGCTCGCCGAGCTCAAGGCCCCCGTGGTCGACCCCGCCAAGCTCAACTCGGCCAAGGTCACCGAGCTCATGACCAAGGCCGGGCTGCTCTAGGCCGTGGACCCGGCCCCAGCACCCGCGCCGGCCGCCTCCCGCCCGGGAGGCGGCCTCGCGGCCCCGCGGGCGGCCAGGGGCACGCGCTCCCGCCCGCCCCTCGGGCTGATCGCCGCGGCCTGCCTCGTCGCGGCGGCTTCGCTCGTCCCGCTGGGCTTCGTCGTCGCCATGACGGTCGCGACCGGCTGGGAAACCGCATTCGCGCTCATCCTGCGGCCCCGCACGGGCGAGCTGTTGGGCAACACGCTCGCGCTCATGGCCCTCACGGTGCCCCTGTGCGTCCTGCTCGGCGTGGGCGGCGCGTGGCTCGTTGAGCGGACCGCCCTGCGCGGGCACCGGCTGTGGGCCGTCGTGCTCGCCGCGCCGCTCGCCATCCCGGCCTTCGTGAACTCCTACGCGTGGGTCTCGGCTGTCCCCTCGCTCGAGGGCGTCCTCTCCGGAACGCTCATCGCGACTCTGTCCTACTACCCGCTCGTCTACATCCCCGCGGCCGCGACCCTCGCCCGCCTCGACCCGGCCATCGAGCAGTCCGGGGCGTCGCTGGGGCTCGGCCCCTGGGCTGTCTTCCTCCGCGTCGTCCTGCCCCAGCTGCGCATCGCCATCTCGGGCGGGGCGCTGCTCGTCGCACTGCACCTGCTCGCCGAATACGGCGCCTTCGCCATGATCCGCTTCGACACGTTCACGACGGCGATCATGGAGCAGTACCGCTCGACCTTCAACGGCGCGGCCGCGAACATGCTCGCGAGCGTCCTCGTGGCCGCGTGCCTGGCCCTTCTGCTCGTGGAGGCCCGAGTCCGCGGCAGCGCGAGGTACGCCCGCCTCGGCTCGGGCGCCCAGGCCGTCCCGACGAGGCTCGCGCTCGGCACGTGGCAGGCGCCCGCGCAGGCGGCCCTCGGCGTCGTCGCGGCCCTCGCCGTCGGCGTCCCGCTCGGGATCGTGGGCCGGTGGGCCGCCGCGGGCGGGCCCGGCGTCTGGCAGACGGCGGAGCTCGGCCGTGCCCTTGGCTCGAGCCTGGGGCTCGGGCTGCTCGGCGCGCTCGCGGCGACCGCCGTCGCGTTCCCGATCGCGTTCCTCGCCGTGCGCTACGCGGGCCGGCTCAGCCACGGCCTCGAGCTGGCCAACTACGTCACGAGCGCGCTGCCGGGCATCGTCGTGGCCCTCGCGCTCGTCACGGTGTCGCTGCGCTCCGTGCCCGGCGCGTACCAGACGACGGGCCTGCTCGTGGCCGCGTATGTGCTCCTGTTCCTCCCGCGCGCCCTCGTGAACCTCCGCGCGGGCCTCTCCCAGGCGCCGAAGGAGCTCGAGGAGGCCGCCCAGGCCCTCGGCACTCCCCCGCTACTCGCCTTCACGCGGGTGACGCTCCGGCTCTCGGCTCCCGCGGCCGCCGGCGGCGCCGCCCTCGTCTTCCTCGCCGTCGTCAACGAGCTCACCGCGACGCTCCTGCTCTCCCCGATCGGTACCAAGACCCTCGCGACGGAGTTCTGGAGCCTCTCGAGCGAGATCGACTACCGGGGCGCCGCCCCGTACGCGATCCTCATGATCGCGCTGTCGGCGCCCATGACGTACCTGCTGTTCCAGCAGTCCAAGAAAGCAGCCGGACAGTGACCGAGCAGAAGCAGGGCCCTGCCCCGGCGGCCGGTGCGGCGCGGCCGCCCGAACCACGCATCGCGCCGGCGGCCGCACAGGCCCCCGAGGACACCGACTGGCACCTCGAGATCGAGGGCGTCACGAAGGCCTTCGGGGCCCTGCAGGTGCTCGCGGGCATCGACCTCACCGTCTTGCGCGCAGGCACGACGGCGATCGTCGGCCCGAGCGGGTCGGGCAAGACGACGCTCCTGCGCCTCATCGCGGGCTTCGAGGCCCCCGACGCCGGCCGGATCCTGCTCGACGGCCGCGAGGTCGCCGGCGGCACGTGGGTCCCGGCGCACCGGCGCAACGTCGGCTACGTCGCGCAGGACGGCGCCCTCTTCCCGCACCTGTCGGTGGGGCAGAACGTCGCCTTCGGGCTCGACGGCGCGCGGTACCGGGGGCGGCGGGCCGTCGCCGCGCGCGTCGAGGAGCTCCTGCACATGGTGGCCCTTGACGGATCGTACGTGCGCCGCCGCCCGCACGAGCTCTCGGGCGGGCAGCAGCAGCGCATCGCCCTCGCCCGCGCGATGGCCCGCGAGCCGGAGATAATGCTCCTCGACGAGCCGTTCTCGGCCCTCGACGCGGGGCTGCGCGTCGCGACGCGCCGCGCGATCGGCAGGGTCCTCGCCCACGCCGGCGTGACCACGGTCCTCGTGACCCACGACCAGGCCGAGGCGCTCTCCTTCGCCGACCAGGTCGCCGTCATGCGCGGGGGCAGGCTCGTGCAGATCGGCAACCCGTTCGTCGTCTACACGCGGCCCGCGGACCGCGCGACGGCGGAGTTCCTCGGCGACGCGGTGATCCTCGACGCGTGGCTCGAGGGCTCGCTCGCGATGTGCTCGCTCGGGGCGATCCCCGTGCGCCGCCCGACCGTCCAAGGCCGGGTCCAGCTCATGCTGCGCCCCGAGCAGATCCGGATCGCGTCGGACTCGCCCATCCACGGCACGGTGCTCGACTGGGACTACTTCGGCCCCGAGTCCTCGGTCCGGATCAAACTTCCCGAGCGTCCCGCGGACCCGCGCATCCCCGGCGGCGGCGAGGTCATCACGATCCGGCACTGGAACGCGGCCATGGCCCGGGCAGGGATGGACCTCGCGCTCAAGGTCATCGGCGAAGGAGTCGCCTTCCCCGTCGTCTGACCTCCGCCCTTCCCTTTCGGGTACGCATCTCGATCTCGACGCACCTTTCCCGTTCCTGGTACGCATCCCCCATGCGCTTTCGCCGTTCCTGGTACGCACGACGGCGGGACTCACCCGGGCGGGCACGCGCCGGCGCCGCCGGACGCACCGGGGCGGCCGCCGCCGTCGTGCGCCGCTACGCTGGCTCCATGGCCGACGCACCCTCCGACCGTTGGACCGCGAGCTCCGCGCTGACCCGCTCGCGGCTCGCACCGAACCCCGGCCCCATGAGCCTCGACGGGACGAACTCGTACGTGGTCGCCGCGCCGGGCGCCGGGTCGACCGTCGTCGTGGACCCGGGCCCGCTCGACGGCGAGCACCTCGCCGAGCTCGCCGCCGCGGGACGCGTCGAGCTCATCCTGCTGACCCACCACCACCCGGACCACACCGAGGCCGCCGGCGAATTCCACCGCATGACGGGGGCGCCGGTGCGCGCCCTCGACGCGGCCCTGTGCCTCGGCGCCCCGCCGCTGGCCGACGGCGAGGTCCTGGAGGCCGCCGGCGCGCGCATCGAGGTCATCGCGACCCCGGGGCACACCGCGGACTCGGTCTGCCTGCACCTGCCCGACGACGGCGACGACGGCTCGGTGCTCACGGGCGACACGATCCTGGGCCGCGGCACCACGGTCATCGCCTTCCCCGACGGGCGCCTCGGCGACTACCTCGCGTCCCTGCGCCGCCTCGAGACCCTCGGGGACGCCGCTGTGCTCCCGGCGCACGGACCGGTGCTGCCGAGCGTCGGCGAGATCGCGCGCGCCTATCTGGCCCACCGCGAGGAGCGGCTCGGGCAGGTCCGCGCGGCGCTCGCGCAGCTGGGACCAGACGCCCCGATCGCTGCGGTCACCGACGCCGTGTACACGGACATCGACCCGTCCGTGCGCCGCGCCGCCGAGAACTCCGTCGCGGCCCAGCTCGACTACCTCCGCGGCTGGGCGTAAACCGACGGCACGGCCGGAAAGGCCGACGGCCCGAAAGTCCGACGGCCCAACCGGAAAGGCGACGGGCCTAGAACAGACTGAACCGCGTGAACTCCCCGGTCGCGGGCCCGATCGTGGCCTCGACGCCGTCCACGCGCCCCGGCGTGTTCCCCGAGCGCAGCCAGTCCAGGAGACCCTCGACCTCCTCGCGCGTGCCCTCCGCGGTCACCTCGACCGTGCCGTCGAGCAGGTTCCCCGCCGAGCCGACGAGCCCGCGCTTCTCGGCCTCGCCGAGGGTCCAGTAGCGGAACCCGACCCCCTGGACGATCCCCCGCACGGTCGCGTGCAGCCGCGCCTCGGGTACGTCCGCCGGCACGCCCTCAGCCTCCCCCTCCGCGCCCCTATGGCGCCCCTGCCGGAACCACGTCATGGTTCCAGTGTCGGCCGGAGCGCCGCGCCGGGCCACCCCTCCCGCAGCCCGGGCGGGTCAAGTAGCGTGGCCCGCATGAGCGCCCAGGCACCGCTTCAGCCGTCCCTGCACCGCCAGCATGTGGTCCTCGGGGCCCCCACCCAGCTCTGGCTCGATCCGGACGGGCGGCTCGAGCCCGGCGCGCCGGGAGGGGGCCTCACCGGCATCTTCCACGGGGACACCCGCTTCCTCTCCCGCGCGCTTGTCACGGTCGACGGCGCCGAGCCGCAGCCCGTCGGGGTCTCCGGCTCGGGCTCCCGCCTCACCGTGGACGGCCTCGCCCGCGCCATCCCCGGCCCCACCCTCGACCCGGCCGTCCGCGTCCGCCAGCACTGGAGCGTCGAGCCCGGCCGCGTGCGCCACCGGATCGAGCTCAGCACGTCCCTGGACCGGCTCGAGTGCACGCTCGCCGTGCACCTCGGCGCGGACTTCGCTCCCATGGACGCCGTGCGCGTGGGCGGCGCGGGCGAGCCCGTGGCCCCGGAGCCGCAGGACGGCGCCGAGCTCCGCGCCGGGCTGGCGTGGTCGCACGGCGCGCACTCCGCCGAGGTCGCCGCCCGCGCCGGGCAGCCGTCGGGGACGCCGGCGGCCGCGACGACCGCTATCGACGAGGAGGCCGACGACACGGACGGCTTCCCCACCGGCCACCCGGCCCTGACGTGGGCGGCGGTTCTCGGCCGCGGCGAGCCATTCCGCGCGGAGTGGAGCGTCGCGCTCGAGGACGCGGACGCCGTCGTGCTCGCCGCTCAGGACGCGCCGGTGGCGGCCGAGGCGCGGCAGGACTCCCTCGGCCGGCTGCTCTCCTCCTCGCTCGAGGAGCTTGCGGGCCTGCGGCTCGCCACCCGCAGGGTGCCGGACGCGCCGTTCCTCGCCGCGGGCGCGCCGTGGTACTTCACGCTGTTCGGCCGCGACTCGCTGTGGGCGGCCCGGCTGCTCCTGCCGCTCGACACCGCCCTCGCGGCCGGGACCCTGCGCGCCCTTGCGGCGTACCAGGGCACCGAGCACCGCCCCGAGTCCGCCGAGGACCCCGGCAAGATCCCGCACGAGGTGCGCGCCGGGGAGCTCGTGCTCGACGGCGGCCCCGGCGGGGACCAGCTGCGCCTGCCGCCGGTGTACTACGGGAGCGTCGACGCGACGCCGCTGTGGCTGTGCCTCCTCGGCGAGCTGTGGCACACGGGCCGCTCGCCCGAGACGGTGCGCTGGCTCCTGCCGCAGGCCCGGGCGGCGGCCGAGTGGCTCGTCGCGGCGGGCGCGGACTCCTCGGGCGGCTTCCTCTCCTACCGGGACGAGACCGGCCACGGGCTGAGCAATCAGGGCTGGAAGGACTCGGCGGACGCGATGCAGTTCCTCGACGGCCGCCGGGCCGTGGGGCCGATCGCGCTCGCCGAGGTCCAGGCGTACGCGCACCAGGGCGCCCTCGAGGCGGCCGCGCTCTTCGAGGAGCTCCGCCCGCCGGGCGGCGGCGAGGGGCTGCGGGCGCAGGCGACGGCGCTGCGCGACTTCGCGGCCGGGCTTCGGGCCCGCTTCCGCGAGCGCTTCTGGGTCGAGGACGAGGCGGGCCGGTTCCCCGCGATGGCGCTCGACGGCGCAGGGTCGCCGCTCGATGCGCCCGGCTCCAACATGGGCCACCTGCTCGGCACCGGGCTCCTGTCCGAGGAGGAGGCGGAGACCGTCGTGGCCCGGCTGACGGGGCCCGAGCTGTTCAGCGGCTTCGGGATCCGCACGCTCGCGACGTCGGCGGCGGGCTACTGGCCGCTGAGCTACCACTGCGGCTCGGTGTGGAGCCACGACACGGCGATCGCCGTGCGCGGAATGCTCGCAGACGGGTTCCGGGCCGAGGCCGCAGCGGTGGCCAGGGGGCTCGTGCGGGCCTCGGAGTCGTTCGGGCACTCGCTGCCCGAGCTGTTCTCGGGCGAGGGATCCGAGGAGACCGACCACGCCCTGCCATATCCCTCCGCGTGCCGTCCGCAGGCGTGGAGCGCGGCCGGCGCGGCGGTCGCGGCGCAGGCGCTCGGCCGCTGAGCCGGGGGACCCCGGGCCGCTGAGCAGGGGCGCCCCCGGGCCTCACCCCCTGCGCAGGTCCGCGAGCGCGGCGGAGAACCGGTCCCCGAGGAGGGCGAGCCGCTCGGCCGGCTCGTTGCTGAAGACGATCCGCAGCTGCCGGTCCGCGACGTCGCCGCCCCAGCCGGTCATCGCCGTGGCGGCGACGCCGTGCCCGAGCAGGGCGTCCGAGACCTCGCCGGGGGCGAAGCCGAGCTCCCGCGTGTCGAGCACCTGGGACCAGCCCCCGGCGGCCGGGACCGTCGGCATCTCCGCGAGCTGGGAGCAGACCGTGTCGCGCCGCCGCTGCCATTCGGCGACGCACCCCGCCAGCCCGTCGTCGGCCGTCAGCGCCGCCGCGAGTCCCGCCTGCGCGATCCCGCCCGGGGTGATCCCGTTGTAGATGTGCACGACGGACAGGTCCGGCATGACGGCGGCAGGGGCCGCGATCCACCCGATGCGCCAGCCGATCATGCGCTGCTCCGCCGACGGGGCCCCGACCACGACGGTCCGTTCGCGCATGTCCTCGAACGCCTGCGGGCACACCACGGCGGCGCCGTCGTACACGATCCCCTCCATGAAGGACCAGTAGATGAGCCACAGGTCGCGCTCGAGGCACAGCCGCGTGACCGCCTCCCATTCCGCCGCGTTCAGGAGATAGCCGGTGGGAAACGACGGGTTCTGGAGGAACAGGGCGCGGGTCCGCGGGCCCGCGGCGGCGGCGAGCGCGTCGAGGTCCATGCGCCATGCCCCCGAGGCGCGGGCCATCGGCACGAGCCGCGGGACGCACCCCGCGAGCCGGACGCGGTTGAGCATGCCGGCGTACGTCGGGTCGGTGAGGATGACCTCGTCGCCCGGGTCGGAGAGGGCCAGGAGCGCGTCGAGGAGGGCGTCTCCCTCGCTCGTGGTCAGGACGATCTCGCGCTCCGGATCGTAGGCGACGCCGGAGCGCCGCTCGATGTGCCCGGCGACGGCGCGCGCCGCGCCGAGCTGCCCCGTGAACGGCAGGTATGAGTTCGCCTCGTCCCGCCCCACAGTGTCCCGCGTCGCCACGATCGCCGCGGCCGGAGGCCGCAGGTCCGTGTCGAGGTTCTCGAGACGGAGCATGTCCGGATCGGCCTCGGCAGCGGCCGCGACGCGGTCGATGGTGAACCCGTGGACGTCCCTGAGCCGCTCTGGTCTGGTCCTCATGTCTCTTCTCCTACGGCGTGCGCTTCTGCGGATACACGGTCTCGCGCCGCACGAGCATGTCCACGAACTCGGCGATCTTGCGCGCCCGCGTCTCGGGCCGCTTGACCTGGGTCGTGCGGTAGATGAGCGCGAAGCGGTTGGTCGAGGTCAGCACGTCGAACATGGCCTGCGCCTCGGGCACGGCGGCGATCGCGGCGGCGAGATCCTCGGGCACCTCGGCGGCCGCCGCCCCGGCGTAGGCCATCTCCCAGCGGCCGTCCGCCCGGGCGGCATCGATCGCGGCACGACCGGCCGGCGTCATGCGCCCCTCGGCCTCGAGCCGCCCCACTCGCTCGACGTTGTTCTTGGACCACCGGCTCGTGCGGGTCCGCGGTGTGAAGCGGATTGCGGAGCTGCCGGCGTCGCGGGTGCGCAGCTGCCCATCGATCCAGCCGAAGCACAGGGCCTCGAGCACGGCGTCCTCGTATTGCAGCGCCGTGACCGTCCCGCCCTTCTTGTGCAGGACGAGCCAGACGCCGGGGCTCCCGCCGTGGTGCTCGGCGAGCCAGCCGCGCCACGCGGCGGCGTTGGGGACAAGGAGTTCGGGCAGTTCGGGGGCCATGGGCCCACTCTCGCCGGGGGCCGGGACGCGGCGCAAGGGCCGCACGACGGATCAGCCCGGGAAACCCGCGGGGCGGCAGCAGTGGGAGGATGGAGCGAGCCGAAAGGAATCCGATGCTGCGCGTCCGCCCCACCCGCTACACCTCCGCCCTCCCGCAGCTGCGCGGGCTGTTCGAGTCCCTGGGCCTCGTCGCGACCGAGGAAGGGGACGGCTGGGCCGTTCTGGACTCGGCCGGCGGCCGGATCCGGCTCCAGTCCGTCCCGGCGGGCGCCGCGGAGGACGGAGCGACGCTGTTCGGCGTCGAGATCCGCGAGCCCCGGGAGTTCGCCCGTCGCACGCTCGAGGACGGGGGCGACGCGGTGCTCGAGGACAGCCACGGCGGGCCGCGCGTGCGGGTGACGGGGCCGGACGGTCTCACGTTCCTCGCCGAGCCGACGGCGCACGCCGCCCAGTGCGCGGACGCCGATCCCGCCGTCGCCGTGCGCCTCGAATGGCTCACGCCGGACGTGCCCGGCGCCCTCGCGACGCTCGCCTCGATCGGCGCGCGCCCCCGCGCGACGCATGCGTCGGAGCCGGCCCCCGCCGCCCCGGCCGTCCAGCCGAGGGCCGAGCCGCTCGGCACCGAGTTCACGGCCAAGAACGGCGGGGTCCTCGCCGCCCTGCCCGCGCCGGTGCCCGCCGTGGGCGGGATCGTCCTCGAGTACGACGGCGACCTGGCCGCCTTGGGTGCGCGTCTCGCCGCCGCCGGGTGGTCGCCCGGGAAGGGGGAGGCACCCGGCCGGCCGGGCGCCGTCGTCCGCCTCACCATCCCGGTTGCGGACGGAAGTCCGGTCGTCATCCTCCCTGCCCCCGCCCCGCATGCGGTAGAACAGTAGGCATGGAAGTGCGTACCCCCGACCCGTACCCCGGCTGGCTCTCCCCCGAGGACCTCTACGAGGCGCGGAACCGGCTGCCGATGCTCTATGTCGAGGCCCTCCCGGTGCGCCTCGACCCGCTCGGCTACGTGAGCGAGGTGGGTCTCCTGCTCCAGGCCGACGACGAGGGCAACATGATGCGCAGCCTCGTCTCCGGCCGGGTCCTGTACAAGGAGACGATCCGCGGCGCCCTCCTGCGCCACCTCGAGAAGGACCTCGGGCCCCTCGCGCTGCCCCAGCTTCCCGTGAGCCCGGTCCCGTTCACGGTCGTCGAGTACTTCCCCTCGCCGTCCCAGACCGGCTTCGTCGACGAGCGGCAGCACGCCGTCGCCCTCGCCTACGTCATCCCCGTGGCCGGCGAGTGCCAGCCGCGGCAGGACGCCCTCGAGCTCACGTGGATGGCTCCCGCGGAAGTGCTCAGCGTCGAGGTCCAGGCCGAGTTCGTGGGCGGTCGCGGGGAGCTCGTGCGGCAGGCGCTCGCGTTCGCGGGGTACACGCCGTAGGGCCCGTGCCCACAGCGACCCGGGGTCCCCTCGTGGACTGCATCCTCCGTGCCGTATCCTCCGGCGCCGCGCGCCTCAGTCCGGCCGTTGTCGTTCCGTCCTAGGCTAGAAGGCGGACCGACAGCCAGCCCGGAGGATCCCCCTATGCAGCACCCAGGACCGCACGAGACGCACGGAGCCGCCGAGTTCCACGAGATCGACGCCCATGAGCTGCGGCCGGGGCAGCGCCTTCTCCTGCCCGACGGGGCTGACAGCGCGGAGATCCTCGAAGTCGACACGGTCCTGGACGACTACGACCGGCCCGCCCTGTACTTCGTGGTCTTGGACAACCACGCGAACCTGCGGGTCGCCCACGGCACGCGGGCGAAGGTATCCCGGGGCAAGGCGCCGCGGCCGGCGGACCTGCTCTTCTCTGGCCCCACCGCCGAGATGGGGTCCCCGGACCGCGAAATGGGGTCCCCGGACACCGAGATGGGGTCCCAGGACGCCGAGATCGGGTCCGCGGCGCACGACGCCGGCCGCCCGCCGTCGTCGTTCGACCCACCGGCGGAGGCTGCCGCCCCGCTCGACCCCGCCGCCGCGCCCGACCCCACCCTCGCCGACCCCGCGGGCATCCCCACCCGGCCCCTGCTCCCGCCCCGCGGCCCGTCCGAGATCACGCTCGACACGGGGGACGTTGTCGTCGTCCCGGGCGCGGCGCCCCCGCGCGGCGGCGGCCCGAGCCCGGAGCTCCTCGCCCGGATCCCGGCCCGCGAGGAGAAGCCCGAGGACCTCATGCGGCGGCTCGACGCCGCGCACCCAGGCCGGCACACGGTCCACGAGCTCGCCGAGCGCCTCGCGCGGGGGATCAACGTCAAGTCCGGCGCGTGCCTGGCGAACCTGAGGGAGCTCGCCTACGAGCTCTACATCGGCCAGCGCGACGCGGACGGCGCTCTCGCCGTCGCAGACCTCCTCGCCGTCCTGCCCTACGACGGAAACCCGGGCCGCTGGGCCTCCATCGAGTCGGCCCTCGGCCTGGCAGCACACCTCGCGCGCGAGCGCGGCGAGACCAACCGGGCGGACGCCTACGGGGAGCTGCTCAGGGCCCCCGAGACCGCGGAGACGGACCCGTTCCGGGCCCGCATGGCCGAGCGCGTGCGCCAGCGCGCCCTCAACGAGCCGAACCTCTACGACAAGGAGGTCTCCCGCGCGGTCGAGACCAAGGACCACAGCGAGGAGCGCGGCTGGCGCATGCTCCGCCTCGGCGCGCTCCTGCACCTGCGCGCGCACGGCGGCTCCGAGTCGCTCGCCCAGGACGAGCTGGACCGGCGGATCGAGGTCGAGCTCGACGCCGTGCGGGCCTGAGACGGGAGCCTTCCTAGGAGGCCCGCCCGAGCTCGCGGAGCTGCCCCTCGAGCCGCTGGAAGAGGATGGCCGGGCCGTTCGGGTTGGGCAGCTGGGTGTTGATGAGGATCGCGATGGTCGTGCCGGTGGCCGGGTTGTGCAGGGTCAGGGCCTGGTAGCCGAGGCCGGTTCCGGTGTGGCCCCACCAGCCGTCGATCTCCCCTGCCGCGAGCCCATAGCCCGTGTAGTAGGGGCTTCCCGGGCTCTCCACCGAGGGGTTGGAGAGGGAGGCGAGCTGCTGGTTGTGCAGCACGGGCGGCAGCAGCTGCCCGGAGCCGAGGACCCGCCCCCACGCCAGGAGGTCCCCGACGTCGCCGAAGAGTCCACCCGAGGCCCCGTAGAGGCTAGGGCTGACCTGGGCCAGCCCGATCAGTCCGGCCGCACGGGACGCGTAGGGCTCGGCCACGGCGCCCGCCTCCGCGGGGTCAGAGCCACCGGCGTAGTCGACGGAGGACAGGCCCAGCGGCTCCAGGATCCGTGAGCGGACGGCGTCCTCCCAGCTCTGGCCCGTCACCTCGTGCACGATCTCGGCCAGCACCAGCGTGTTCGAATTGCTGTACCCATAGGCCGTTCCCGGGAGGAACCCGAGCGGGACACCGAGGGCGTAGCCGAGCAGCTCGTCGTCGGTGAAGGCGCCCGTGTAGTCCCTGAGGAGGCGCTCGGAGAAGGCCTTCGTGGAGGAGAACTCGGCCAGCCCGGTGCGCATCGCGAGCGCCATGCGCACCGTGATGTCCCGCCCGACCGGCTCGCCGTTGTAGGTGAGCATGGCGATCCCGGGGACCCACTCGGCGACCGGGTCGTCGAGCCCGATCCGGCCTTCGGCGACGAGCTGCAGGACCACCGTCCCCACGAAGCTCTTCGTGATGCTCCGGTAGGCGGAGCGGGTCTCGCGGGTCCACGGGTGTTCAGCGTCGGCGCCCCCGAGGGCTGTGGCGTAGCGCGCGGTCACCCCGGAGCCCGTGTCGGCCCCGGTCGATACAGCCACCGCGATCCCGGCGGCGCCCTGCTCGCTGAGGAACCCCCGGACCGTCGCCTCGATCTCCTCGGGGAGGTCCTGCCAGGCCGGCTGCCCGGACGACGACGCAATGCCGGCATCCCCCGTGCCGGCGCCGGCCGCCTGGGCCGGCGCGGTTGCCGGCGGAGTCTGGGCCAGCCCGGTCTGGGCTGGCACGGTCTCTCCCGGCGGGGTCTGGGCGGCCGCGGTCTCTGCCGGCGCGGTCTGGGGCGCCGTGGTCTCTGCCGGCTCGGTCTGGGCCGGCGCGGTCTGGGCCGCGGGAGCCTGGGCCGGCGCGGCGCTGAGCTCGGACGGTCCGCCGCCCCTCGGCCCGAGGATCAGGGCCCCGACCGTCGCCACGGCGAGCAGGACCAGCGCGACGATCGCCCGCGCGGGGCGCCGTCGGCGTCGTCCTCGGTCTCGGCGGCCCACAGTCGTCCTTCCAGGTGCGGCCCCCCGCTCGGCCCACGATAGGCGCGCAGGCTGTGCCCACGCTGTGGATCGGCTGAGACGCCCCTCCCCGGGCGTGCGGCAGACTGGGTGGGTGCATGATCCCGTCCCGCGCCACCCGCGCCAGTCCGAGTTCTCCTTCACGGTCGGCGCCCGCCTCACCGGGGAGGACGGCGCGCACGACGGCGGGCCCTCCTGGGGCAGGACCGGCACCATCAGCACTCCCCACGGCGAGATCCGGACGCCGGCGTTCATCGCCGTCGGCACGAAGGCGACCGTCAAGGCGGTGCTGCCGGAGTCGATGGCCGAGCTCGGAGCGCAGGCGCTGCTCGCGAACGCGTACCACCTCTACCTCCAGCCCGGTGCGGACATCGTCGATGAGGCCGGCGGGCTGGGCCGGTTCATGAACTGGCCCGGCCCCACGTTCACCGACTCCGGCGGGTTCCAGGTGATGAGCCTCGGCTCGGGGTTCAAGAAGGTCATCGACATGAAGGGCCCCCAGGGGGGTGGCCCACTACCCGGCGGGGCGGGGTCCGACGACGCGGTGGCGCCCGGCAAGGAGCGACTCGCGCACGTCGACGAGGACGGCGTGTGGTTCAAGAGCTACCTCAACGGGGACCGGCACCGGTTCACGCCGGAGATCTCGATGCGGGTCCAGCATCAGATCGGGGCGGACATCATCTTCGCGTTCGACGAGCTCACGACCCTGCACAACTCGCGCGCGTACCAGGAGGAGGCGCTCGAGCGGACGCGGCGCTGGGCGGAACGCTGCGTCGCCGAGCACTTCCTCCTGACCGACGAGCGCGCCGGCAGGCCGTACCAGGCCCTGTTCGGCGTGATCCAGGGCGCGCAGTACCAGGACCTGCGCCGCAAGGCCTGCTCGGACCTGGGCGCCATGCCGTTCGACGGCTTCGGGATCGGCGGCGCGCTCGAGAAGGAGAACCTGGGCACGATCGTGGGCTGGTGCTCCGAGGTCCTGCCCGAGGACAAGCCGCGGCACCTGCTGGGCATCTCCGAGCCGGACGACATCTTCGTGGCCATCGAGGCCGGCGCCGACACCTTCGACTGCGTCTCCCCCACCCGGGTGGCGCGCAACTCGGCGTTCTACACGGCCGAGGGCCGGTTCAACCTCGCCGGCGCCCGGTTCCGGCGCGACTGGGGCCCGCTCCAGGACGGCTGCGACTGCTACACGTGCGCGAACTACTCGCGCGCGTACATCCGGCACCTCTTCAAGGCCCAGGAGATGCTCTCGCACACGCTCATCTCGATCCACAACGAGCGCTTCGTCGTGCGGATGGTCGACGGCGCGCGGGCGGCGATCGAGGACGGCACCTTCTGGGAATTCAAGGACGAGACGCTCGGGCGGTACTACGGGGCGGGGGCAAGCCCTGCGAGATAGCCCTTCTCCCACGAGATGGTCCCTGAAGTTCCCGTGCAGAACGACCATCTCGAAGGAGGACGACCACCTCGACGGACGGCGGCCCCCGGGGTCAGCGAGCGGCCCGGCTGGAACGCGCCTGGTGCCCCGCCGCGAGCTGCACGGCCACGAGGGTGCCGACGCTGAACGCGAGCACGGAGCCGAGGATCACGAGCAGGGGCGGCGTCCACGATCTGGAGGCGTCGTGGACCAGGCCGACGAGGGTCGGGGCCGTCGCGGCGGCGGAATAGCCCAGCCCCTGGACCCACGCGGACATCCGCCCCGCGGAGGCCTGGTCGGGGGCGATCCGCATGACGGCCGTGAAGATGAGCGTGATGCCCCCGCCCTGGGCGGCCCCGCCGAGGGAGCACCAGAGCGCCCAGAGCTCCGGCGCGGCCAGGAGCCCCACCGGCACCGTGAGCCAGAGCGCGGCGAGGACCACGGCCGCCGTCGTCGGCCCGGCGAAGCGCGCGAGCAGCGGCGTGCCGAGCGCGCCGAGGATGGCGAGGATCTGGAACAGCGAGGCCCCGGCGCCCGCGGCGTCCGCGGAGAGCGCGAGCTCGTCGCCCAGGAAGCTCGGAAGCCACGCCGTCACGCCGTAGTAGGAGAACGCCTGCCCGCCGAAGCCCACCACGAACGCCACGAGGATCCCCCGCCCCGGGCGCCGCACGTCCTTCGGGGCCTGCGCGGGCGGGCCCGCGACGGCGGGCGCGAAGGCGCCGCGAAGGCCGACGGCGGCCGCCCAGACCCCGAGCGCCACGAGGGCGAACACCGCGCTCGCCGCGAGCGAGAGCCGCCAGCCCGCGGCCGCGGCCAGCGGCGCCGAGGCGACCGAGGTCAGGAACGCGCCGACATTGAGCGAGGCGGTGTACACGCCGAGCGCCATGCCCTGACGGGCGGGGGCGAAGTCGCGCCGGATGATGAGCGGGACGGCGATGTTGCCCACCGTGATCGCGACGCCGATCAGGACCGTCCCGAGCATGACGACGACGGTGCCGTTCACCGAGCGGAGCACGACGCCGGCCAGGACGCCCAGGAGCGTGAGCGTCACCGCGACCTCGGCCCCGAGCCGGCGCGCGCACAGGGAGGCGAGCGGCGAAGCCAGGGCGAAGCACAGGACGGGGATGCCCGTGAGCAGCCCCAGCTCCGAGGCCGAGAGCCCCAGCTCCGCCGAGAGGGGCCCGACGACGGGCGCGACGCCGACGAAGGGGCCGCGCATGGTCAGGGCGATGAGCCCGATGGACACGAGCAGCAGCCCCGCGCCGGCGGCCCGAGAGCGGGCTCGGGCGGACGCGGGGGCAGGGCTGGGATGGGGGCGCATTGCCTTTCGGTCTATCATGGGGAACCCCTTGGCCTCCCGGTTAGCCCGGCACGCACCGCGGGAATGCGCTTTCCTAGCCTGTGATCTTCACCCCACCGGATCTACGGAGGACCCTCCAGGAGCGCCGGCGTCTGCCAGACTTGCGGCGTCGGGCATTCTCGGGGAGGTGGACGCATGGGTTCGAGGGGAACCGAGCGCGTGACGCTCGGCGGCGCGGCGATCGCCCTGGGGACCGCCGTCACGTGCCTGCTCTTCGGCATGGTCATGGGAGTGGCCGCGGGCAGCGTGAGCCGTGCCCTCATCGTGCTTGTCGTGTCAGTCCCGGTCGCCGCCCTCGTGGGCGCGCCCCTCGCGTGGCTGACCGCGAGGCTCATGGCCCCGGTGCGGCATCAGTGGTGGCACATCGTGGCCTTCGCGGGAACGGGCGCCCTGGCGAGCGCCCCCATGGCGCTCTATCTCACCAGGGGCCAGCCCGAGCCGTTCGCCGTCCTGACCCTCGTGCCCGCGGCCTGCGCCGCGGTCGGCCGGGCATCGATCTGGCGCCTCGCGACACTCCATGACGGGCCGAGCCACCATGCCAACGCGGAACGTCCCGGATCACACGGGGTGTGATCCGGGACGTTCCGAGAGGAACCAGCCCGCCCGAGGGGCGGACGACGGCGGGTCAGCCGACGCGCTCGAGCTCGCCGTCGCCGTCGTGCGCGGCCCGCGCGGGGGTGCCGAACGCCGAGCCCTGCTCGGCGTCGAGCGGCGTGTCCTTGCGGTTCTTGAGGCAGAACACGTAGACGAGCAGGGACGCGGAGATGCACACGGTCACGTAGGTGAAGAGCGTCTCGACCTGGCCGGCCTTCTGCAGGGCCGCCCCGATGAGAGGCACGGTCCCGCCGAAGAGCGAGTTGGCGATCGCGTAGCCGAGGCCCACGCCGAGGGCGCGGATCGAGGCGGGGAAGAGCTCGGCCTTCACGAGGGCGTTGATCGAGGTGTACCCGCCGACGATGACGAGGCCGCCCATCATGAGGAAGAAGGCCGCGACCGGGTCCTTCGTCCCGCCGAGAGTCGAGAGCAGCGGCCACGTGCAGAGCACGCCGAGGATGCCGAACCAGAGCAGGAGCGGCTTGCGGCCCACGCGGTCCGAGATGAGCCCGTACACGGGCTGGAGGCACATGAAGATCAGCAGGGCCCAGAAGTTGATCTGGCTCGTGGCCTCCTTGGGGATGCCCGAGGTGTCGTTCATGAACTTCAGGATGAAGTTCGTGTACGTGTAGAACGCCACGGTGCCGCCGAGGGTCACGCCGATGCACACGAGCAGGGCCTTCCAGTGGCGCGTGAGCAGCAGGCGCATGGTGCCGGGCTGGGCCTCGGACGAGGCCGCTCCCCCGGCCGAAGCGCCCTTCCGCGCAGCCGCGACCTGCTCCTCGGAGACGGTCTCCTCCATCGAGCGGCGCAGCCACAGGACGACGAGCGCCGCGACGCCGCCGAGGAGGAACGGGATGCGCCAGCCCCACGCGGTGAGCTCCTCCTTGGACAGGACCTGCTGGAGGATCACGAGGACGAGGAGCGCGAGCATCTGCCCGCCGATGAGCGTCACGTACTGGAAGCTCGAGAAGAACCCACGACGGCGTGCGGTCGCGGCCTCGGACATGTAGGTCGCGCTCGTGCCGTACTCGCCGCCCACGGAAAAGCCCTGGAGGAGGCGGACCGCGATGAGGGCCACGAGCGCGAGGATGCCGACCTGCTCGGTCGTGGGCAGGATCGCGATCGCGAACGAGCCCGCGCTCATGAGGCTCACGCTCAGCGTCAGCGCGGCCTTGCGGCCCTTGCGGTCGGCGTACCGGCCGAAGAACCACGAGCCGATGGGCCGCATGAGGAACGTGATGGCGAAGACGGCCATGGCCTCCATGCCGGCCTGGAGCTCGTCCTTGGAGCTGAAGAAGTGCGACTGGAAGTATGCCGCGAAGACCGTGTAGACGTACAGGTCGTACCACTCGACGAGGTTGCCCGCCGAGCCCTTGAGGATGTTGCCGACGGCGCGCCGCGTCTGCGCGGCCTCGCTCGTGGGCTGGGTCTGGGTGCTGGTCATGGCTTCGACGCTAGGGTGACGCGGGCCACAGCCCAAGGCGGCGGCCGGGATCCTAACTGTTTCTTAAATCTCACCCTCGGCGGGGAGAGTAGGCTCCTACGGACGCGGAAGGTCGCCACGCGGAAGTAAGGAACCCGAATGCGAGTGCTCATCGTCGAGGACGACGACGCGATGGCGTCGGCGCTGCTCGCGGCCGTCGGCTCGGCGGGCCTCGACGGCCACCGGGTGGCCCGCGGCTCCGACGCCCTCCTGGCCCACCGGGACTTCGACGTGGTCCTCCTCGACCTCGGCCTGCCGGACATGGACGGCCTCGAGGTCCTGCGCAAGCTGCGCCAGGTCACGCATTGCCCGATCCTCATCCTCACGGCGCGGGACGACGAGCGCAGCGTGGTCCTCGGCCTCCGCCAGGGCGCCGACGACTACCTCGTCAAGCCGGTCAAGCTCGTCGAGCTCCTCGCTCGCATCGAGGCCGTCGCCCGGCGCGTGGCCCGCGGCGGCGGGACCGTGGCGCACAGCCTCCGCGCGGGCCCGGTGAGCGTCGACCTCGACCGGCGGGAGGCCGCCGTCGACGGCCGCGCGCTGCACCTGACGGCGACCGAATTCGAGCTCCTCGCGCTCCTCGTGCGGCATGCGGGCTCGGTCGTCACCCGGGAGCAGATCCTGGACGCCCTCTGGGGGGACGCGTTCCTCACGACGTCCCGGTCCCTCGACGTCCACCTCTCCGGGCTCCGCTCGAAGCTCAGCCTTCCGGGGTTCATCGTCAACGTCCGCGGGGTCGGGTACCGGATCGAGACGGCCCCCCATGGGGTGCGGCCCGGGGAGGCAGGGCGGCCGTGAGGCTGAGGGTCCTCGGCATCCTGAGCGTCGTCACGGCGCTCATCGTCCTCGCGGTCGCGGCCTCGATCCTGGCCTCGGCGAGCCGCGAGCTCACCCAGGAGCTGCAGATCAACCGCGCCGCGGCCCTCGGGCGGTTCGCCCAGGTCGCCTACGACTCGACCCTCGACGGCGACTCGGCCCAGCTGCAGCGGGACATGGACCGCTACTCCTCGCTCTATGGCGAGGGCCTCGTCATCCGGTCCCCGACGGCGACTCTCACCTCGGGCGGCCTCAGCCCGGACCGGCCCGACATCGCGGAGGCCCTCGCCCGGGCGCGGCTCAACCTCGACGACACGGCGCTGTCCCCGCTCGCGCCCTTCGGCCCGGCGTCCGAGACGATGTCCCGGCCGTTCGGCACGGGCAGCCAGGTGCTCGGCGAGGCCGTGCTCGACGTCGACCTCGAGCCCGCGCGGGCGAGGCTGCGGGAGCGCTGGGCGTTCGTCGCGCTCGGCGCGGTCGCCGTGTGGGCGCTCCTGCTGCTCGGCGCGGGGCGCGTGACCGGCTGGGTCCTGCGGCCGGTGCACCGGCTCACCGAGGCCGTCGCGGAGCTGGGCTCGTCGGGCCGCGCGGCCCCGCTGCCGGAGGACGGCCCGCCCGAGCTCAGGGCGCTCAGCCGGGCCTTCACCTCGATGTCGCAGACCGTGGCCGAGAGCCTCGAGTCGCAGCGCCAGTTCATCGCGGACGCGGCGCACCAGCTGCGCAACCCCGTCGGTGCGCTCCGGCTGCGCACGGACCTCCTCGGGCTCGAGCTCGCCACCGAGGCGCAGCGGGAGGCCGCCGGCAGGGCGTCGGGCGAGCTCGACCGGGTCGAGTCCGTCCTCGCGGACCTCCTCCGCCTCGCCGCCGCCGAGCACCGGGCATCGGAACTCGCGGCGCCGGCGGAGGTGGGAGCCCCCGGCCCCCTCGACCCGTACCCGGTCCTCGCCGAGGCCGTCGAGCACGCCGGGCCCGAGGCGCGGCGGGTCGGCGTCGAGCTGCGCCTCGCCGGGCCTCCGCCGGAGCCCCTGCGGATCCGCTGCGACGAGGGCGACCTGGCCGAGATGGCCGGCGAGCTCATCGGCAACGCCCTCAAGTACGCGCCCGGTGCAAGGGTGACCGTGTCCGCCCGGGCCGGCGGCGGCATCGTCTCCGTCGAGGTGGCCGACGACGGCCCCGGCCTGAGCGCGGACGAGCGCTCCGCCGCGACCACGCGCTTCTGGCGGTCCCCGCGGCATCAGGGCATCCAGGGCACGGGGCTCGGCATGGCCATCGTGGAGCGGCTTGCGGGGGCGAACGGCGCCCGCCTCGACCTGGCGCCTGTCGAGCCGCATGGGCTCGTGGCACGGCTCGACTTCCCGGAGGCGGGTCCGGGGAAGGCCGCGCCCGGAGGTGCCGCGCCCCGAAAGGCCGCGCCCGGAGAGGCAGGGCCATGAGAGGCGCGCCCGTGATCGGCCGGCGCGCCCTGCTGCGCGGGGGCGCCGGCGCGGCCCTCGCCGGCCTCCTCGCGGGATGCACGCGGGCCCCGGAACCTGGGGCGGTCACGGTCGCCGGCGGCGAGCCAGGCGGCTTCTACCTCGAGTTCGCCTCCCTGCTCGCCGAGGCCCTGACCCGGCACGGCGTGGCCCAGACGGCAGGTGCGCTCGAGACCGGCGGCAGCCTCGACAACATGGACCGGCTCGCTGCCGGCGAGGCCACCCTCGCGATCACCCTCGCCGACGCCGCGGCGGAGCGCCTGGCCGGCCCCGCGCCGTCGTCCGCGCCCGGGCGGCTCGTCGCGCTCGGCAAGGTGTACGAGAACTACGTCCACTGCATCGTCCGGCGGAACGCGGGGATCTCCACCCTCGCCGACCTCGCGGGCCGCTCGGCCGCCGTCGGCGATCCCCGGGCGGGCACCTCGCTCACGGCGCGCCGGCTCATCGAGGCCTCGGGCATCCCGGAGGGGTCGCTGCGCGAGGAGCCGCTCGGCCTGAACCAGGGGCTCGCGGCCCTGCGCGACGGTGCCGTCGAGGCGCTCTTCTGGTCGGGAGGCGTCCCGACGGCCGCGATCGCCTCGGCAAGCAGGGAGCTGAGCCTGGCCCTCCTCGACCTGTCGCCGCTCATCGCGCCCACCCGGGCCCGCCACGGCGCCTTCTACGACCGCGTCCTGATCCCGGATGGCACCTACGCCGGCATCCCGGCGACCTGGACGGTCGGCGTCGCGAACCTGCTCCTGTGCCGTGAGGACCTCGACGCCGAGGTGGCCCGGCGGACGGTCGAGCTCCTGCTCACCCGGGCGGCCGAGCTCGTGCCCCGTTCGAGCCTCGGAGTCCAGTTCCTGAGCCCCGACACCCTCATCAACACCGCGGGCATCCCACTCCACCCGGGCGCCGAGGCCGCGTACAGGGCCTTCCACGGCTGAGCGTCTGCACCCGAATCCCCCCGGCCCGCAAGTGTTGGCTTGTGCCGGGTGCTGCGTCCGTTCACCCGGCAGAGGTCAACAATTGCGCGAGTTCCGGGCCCCTAGACTTCCGGCGTCGACGGCGTAAGGTGAAAAGGTGAGTCGTCTCACAGCACGCGTGTGGAGGTCACGATGAGCCTGTTCAAGAAGCGCAAGGACGCGGAGCCGGAGGCGAAAGCCGAGGCGGGCGCCGAGGCCGAGGAAGGTGCCGAGGCGCCAGCAAAGCCCAAGCGCGAGGTCCATGCCTTCCGGCAGATCCCTCCGTACGAGATGGACGAAGAGCTCGCCAGGCGCATCGCGATGCGCGCCTACGGCGACGACGACCACGACGGCGAGCCGGACATCCCGGCCGCGCAGTTCCCAGGCTGAGCCACTCCCGGCTGAGCGTTCAGCTCCCCGAGTGCGCCTCGAGGAACGAATAGACCTCCGTCTCGTCCACACCGGGGAAGGCCCCGGGTGGCATCGCCGCGAGCAGGTGCGAATGCGCCCGGGCTGAGGGCCACGCGTTGCCGGCCCAGTGCTCGCTCAGCTCGGCGGGCGGGCGCTTGCAGCAGTCCGGGTCCGGGCAGCGGGAGGTCGCACGCGCCGTCGTGTCTCGCCCGCGGAACCACTTCACGTGCTGATATGGCACGCCGATGCTGAGCGAGAACTCCCCGCTCGCGCTGCGCTCGGTGCGGGCGGTGCACCAGAAGGTCCCGTTCACCGTGTCGGTGTACTGGCTGTAGGCGCTGAACTTGTCCGGGACGTCGAACACGGCCCGGCTTGTCCAGGCCTTGCACGAGGGCTGGCCCTCGATCGCGCCGGTGTGGTCCATCGGGAAGTTGACGCCATCGTTCTCGTAGGCCTTGTAGATGATCCCGGACTGGTGCGTCTTCTGGAAGTGCGTCGTGATGCCCAGATGCTGGGTCGCGAGGTTCGTGAACCGGTGGGCGGCGGTCTCGTAGCTCACGGCGAACGCGTCGCGGATGTCCTCGACGGCGATCTCCTTGGCCGCCTTGGCCCGCTGCAGGAACTCGACCGTGGCCTGCTCGGGCAGCAGGAGCGCCGCGGCAAAGTAGTTGGTCGCGACACGCTGGGCGAGGAAATCCCCGTAGGAGCCCGGCGTCCCGTGGCCCAGGACGTAGTGCCCGAGCGCCTGGAGCAGCACCGAGCGGGGGTCGTGCTCGGAGCGCTGGTTGTGCGTGAGATAAATCCTGCGGTTCTTCAAATCGGTCACGGACCGGGTCGAGTGCGGCAGGTCGCCCACGTGGTGGAGCGTGAAGCCGAGGTGGCTCGCGATGTCGGAGATGACGTGCTGGCTCAGCGGCCCCGACGTATAGCCGACCTGCGCGAGGACCTTCTGCGCCTCGCCCTCGTACTCCGGGAAGTAGTTCCCGCGCTCGCGCATCATGCGGCGCAGCTCGCCGTTGGCCCGGCGGGCCTCCTCGGGGGTCGCAACCTGCTCGTTCATCTTCCGCTCGAGCTCGCGCAGGAGCCCGAGCTGGGACTCGAGCACGTCGAGCGGGAGCCGCGAGGAGACGCGGATCTTGGGCAGGTTGAGGTTCTCGTACAGGGGACTGCGCTGGTACCGCTCGAGCTCAATCTCGAGGGCAGCGCGCCGGCTCGGCGGCTCCGCGCCGAGGAGCGCGTCGACCCCGACGCCGAGGGCGCCCGCGAGCTGGTTCAGCAGGCTCAGCTTGGGCTCGCGCTTGCCGTTCTCGATGAGGCTCAGCTGGCTCGCCGCGGCGCCGACAGCGGCGCCGAGCTCGTCGAGGGTCAGGCCCGCGGCCTTGCGAAGGTGGCGCACGCGGCGCCCCAGGGCGATGACGTCGAGGTCGTTGGTCGTGGGTGCGGCAGCTGGGGCTGGCTGGGCCCAGGAGGCTTGACGAGGCATTTCTTGAGGATACGTGAAGATCTGCATTTCTTTCCAGCAATTTCTCCTGTTGCGGGGCTTGCAGAGGCGGAAAAGTTGTTCTCACGAAGAAGCCACTGGCACCCACGAGTCGAAGGAGACCCGCCATGACCGCAGCGTTCGAGGCCCCGAACCAGACCCCCGATCAGCAGGCGCAGGCCCTCGCCCTCGAGTGGTCCGCCGACCCGCGCTGGGACGGCATCACCCGCGACTACACCGCCGAGGACGTCGTCAAGCTGCGCGGCCGCGTCCCCGAGGAGCACACGCTCGCCCGCCGCGGCGCGGAGAAGCTGTGGACGGCCGTGACGGAGGGCCGCGCCGACGGCACGGGCTACATCAACGCGCTCGGCGCCCTCACCGGCAACCAGGCCGTCCAGCAGGTCAAGGCCGGCCTCAAGGCCATCTACCTCTCCGGCTGGCAGGTCGCCGCGGACGCGAACCTCTCGGGCAACACCTACCCGGACCAGTCGCTGTACCCCGCGAACTCCGTCCCCGCCGTCGTGCGCCGGATCAACAATGCGCTGCAGCGCGCGGACCAGATCGAGTTCTCCGAGGGGAAGCACTCGGTCGAGGACTGGCTCGTCCCGATCGTCGCCGACGCCGAGGCCGGCTTCGGCGGCCCGCTGAACGCCTACGAGCTCATGAAGTCGATGATCCAGGCCGGCGCCGCGGGCGTGCACTGGGAGGACCAGCTCGCCTCGGAGAAGAAGTGCGGCCATCTGGGCGGCAAGGTGCTCATCCCGACCCAGCAGCACATCCGCACCCTCAATGCTGCTCGGCTCGCCGCCGACGTCGCCGGCGTGCCGAGCGTCATCATCGCCCGCACCGACGCCGAGGCCGCGACCCTCATCACGACGGATGTGGACGAGCGGGACCGGGAGTTCATCACGGGCGAGCGGACGGCGGAGGGCTTCTACCGGGTCCGCAACGGCGTCGAGCCGTGCATCGCCCGTGCCAAGGCCTACGCCCCGTACTCCGACCTGATCTGGATGGAGACGGGGACCCCGGACCTCGAGCTCGCCAAGAAGTTCGCCGAGGCCGTCAAGGCCGAGTTCCCGGACCAGATGCTCGCCTACAACTGCTCGCCGTCGTTCAACTGGAAGAAGCACCTCGACGACGCGACGATCGCCAAGTTCCAGCGCGAGCTGGGCGCGATGGGCTTCAAGTTCCAGTTCATCACCCTCGCGGGCTTCCACGCCCTCAACTACTCGATGTTCGACCTCGCCCACGGCTACGCCCGGACCGGGATGAGCGCGTACGTCGACCTCCAGGAGCGCGAGTTCGCCTCCGAGGACCGCGGCTACACCGCAACCAAGCACCAGCGCGAAGTGGGCACCGGCTACTTCGATCTGGTCTCCACGGCGCTGAACCCGAACGCCAGCACCCTCGCCCTCGTGGGATCCACCGAAGAGGGCCAGTTCCACTAGCCGCTACGGCACAGCACAGTTTCGGCACAGGCCGACGACGGCGGTGGGCTGGCAGCGATTCCCAGCCCACCGCCGTGCACATCACCTTTGGAGACCCGCCATGAACAGCTTCACCGACAACTTCACGATTAATGGAGTGACCCTCACCGCGCAGCCGATGGCGCGTCAGAACGAGGTCCTCACCCCCGACGCCCTCGAGTTCATCGCCCGCCTGCACCGGGCCACTGCCGAGCGCCGCCAGGATCTCCTCGAGGCCCGGCACGCCCGGCGCGCCGAGATCGCCCGCGGCATCGACCCGCAGTTCCCCGCGGAGACCGCTCAGATCCGCAACGACCCGAACTGGCGCGTCGCCCCGCCAGCGCCCGGCCTCACGGACCGCCGGGTCGAGATCACGGGCCCGGTGGACCGGAAGATGACGATCAACGCCCTCAACTCCGGCGCGAAGGTCTGGCTGGCCGACATGGAGGACTCCCAGACCCCCTCGTGGCGCAACGTGGTCCGAGGGCAGATCAACCTGATCGACGCGCTCGAGGACCGGATCGACTTCACGGCTCCCGAGGGCAAGGAGTACAGGCTGCGCCCGTTCGAGGAGCGGCCCACGATTGTCGTGCGCCCGCGCGGCTGGCACCTGCCGGAGAAGAACATGCTCGTGGACGGCAAGCCGGTCGCGGGCGGGATCGTGGACTTCGGCCTGTTCTTCTTCCACAACGCCCAGCGGCTCCTCGCGCTCGGCCACGGCCCGTACTTCTACCTGCCGAAGATCGAGAACCGCTTCGAGGCCCGCCTCTGGAACGACATCTTCGTCCTCGCCCAGGACCTGCTCGGCATCCCGCAGGGCACGATCCGCGCGACGGTGCTCATCGAGACGATCACGGCCGCGTTCGAGATGGAGGAGATCCTCTACGAGCTGCGCGATCACGCCGCGGGCCTCAACGCCGGACGCTGGGACTACATCTTCTCGGTCATCAAAAACTTCCGCACCCGCGGGCCGCGCTTCGTGACCCCGGACCGCGGGCAGGTCACGATGACTCAGCCGTTCATGCGCGCCTACACCGAGCAGCTCGTGCGCGCCTGCCACCGCCGCGGCGCGATGGCGATCGGCGGGATGGCAGCGTTCGTGCCCAACCGCAGGGACCCGGAGGCCAACGCCATCGCCTTCGAGAAGGTCCGCGCCGACAAGCAGCGCGAGGCCGACGACGGCTTCGACGGCTCGTGGGTCGCGCATCCGGACCTCGTGCCGGTGGCGCGCGAGGTGTTCGACACCGTGCTCGGCGAGCGCCCCAACCAGCTCGACCGCCTCCGCGAGGACGTCGTGCCGGACGACCGCGCGCTCATCGACCTGAGCACGTGCGAGGGCACGATCACCGAGGCCGGCATCCGCAACAACATCGAGTTGGGCATCCGGTACATCGAGGCGTGGCTGCGCGGCTCGGGGGCCGTGGCGATCCACAACCTCATGGAGGACGCCGCCACAGCGGAGATCTCCCGCTCGCAGATCTGGCAGTGGGTCTATTCCCGGGCCATCACCGACCAGGGCGAGATCGTGACCCGCCACTGGGTCGAGGAGATCCTCGACGAGGAGTTCGCCAGGCTCGAGCGCTTCGACGGCGACCGCTTCCGCGACGCCCGCGAGCTCTTCGAGGAGTGCGCCCTCGGCTCCGAATTCCCGACCTTCCTCACGATGCCGGCCTACGCGCGCTACCTGTGCGAGACCGCCGGCAAGGAAGACGAGTTCGAGGCCGGCCTGCCCGAGCGGCAGTTCGCCGCGGCCTAGAGGCTCTCCCCGGACCCTGCACGCGCCAATCGCAACACGCACCCCGAAGGCCGGGGGCAGGGAGCCGGGGAGGAACGCTGAGGGGCTGCTCCCGCGTAGTGGTGCTGCGCGGGGGCGGCCCCTCAGCATGTGCGCGTCCGGCCCTGACGCGCGCTGCGCGCCGGCCGGGAATACTTCTCCCACCCGGAGAACTTGAAGCTTCCATGAACGTTGACATCTGGTCCGACATCGCCTGCCCCTGGTGCTTCATCGGCAAGCGCCGCTTCGAGAAGGCCCTCGCCGGGTTCCCGCACAAGGACCAGGTCACGGTCACGTGGCACAGCTACCAGCTCGACCCCTCCCTGCCCGAGCACTTCGACGGGACGGAGCTGGACTATCTCAGCCAGCGCAAGGGCCTGCCGGCCGAGCAGGTCCGGCAGATGTTCGACCACGTCACCCTGGTGGCTGCGGCAGAGGGCCTCGACTACGACTTCGGCAGGATCGTCGTCGCCAACTCCTCCGCGGGGCACGAGCTCATCCATGTCGCCAAGGCGCGCAGTCTCGAGGCCGCCGACGCCGTCAAGGAAGCCCTGCTCTCGGCCCACTTCGAGCACGGCGAGGACATCGGCTCCCGCGGGCTGCTCGTCCGCATCGGCACGGAGGCGGGCCTCGACGCCGAGGAAGTCACCGCGGCGCTCGAGTCCGGCCGGTACCGCGACGCCGTGCGCGCGGACATTGCCCAGGCCCGGGCCTACGGCATTCAGGGCGTGCCCTTCTTCGTGTTCGAGGGGAAGTACGGGATCTCGGGGGCGCAGTCTCCCGAGCTCTTCGCGCAGACGCTCGAGACCGCGTGGGCCGAGGCCAACCCGCTCGTCATGGTCGGCGCGGCGGGCATCGACGCGGCCGGCATCGATGCGGCACACGGCCGGGCGCACGACGGCGGCTCCGGACTCGGGCAGGCCTGCGGCCCCGAGGGCTGCTAACCGCCCGGATCGCCTCCCGCGGGAAGGCGCGGGCCGCGGGGAGACGTGCGGCTGCGTGGGGCCTTGCACGCGCGGGGCCGAGCCGATAGGAGTCGTGCATGAACCATCACGAGCACCCTGCGCCGGGCCCCACCCCGCGGCCCTCCGAGTTCTGGGACGGCTTCTACCGCGAGCGCGAGCAGGTCTGGAGCGGGAAGCCGAACGCTGCGCTTGTCCGCGAGATCAGCATGCTGGCCCCGGGGACGGCGATCGACCTGGGCTGCGGCGAGGGTGCCGACGCCATCTGGCTCGCCTCCCGCGGCTGGCGCGTGACCGGCGTGGATGTCTCGGCCGTGGCCCTGGGCCGCGCGGCGGCGCAGGCCGCCCGCGCGGGCGTGGCCGAGCGCGTGACGTGGCTCCACCGCGACCTTGCCGCGTGGGAGCCGGACCAGCAGTACAGCCTCGTCGCCGCGCTCTTCCTGCACTCCCCGGTCGAGCTGCCTCGCGAGCACATCCTCCTCGCCGCGACGCGGGCGGTGGCTCCCGGGGGCCTGCTCCTCGTCGTCGGGCACGGGGCCTTCCCGCCGTGGTCCCGACACCCCGCGCCGGAGGGAGGCCTGCCCTCGGCGCAGGAACTCGCGGCCTCCCTCGGGCTCCGACCCGCGGAGTGGGCCGTCGAGACAGGCAACACCGAGGGCCGAGTCGCGACGGGGCCCGAGGGTCAGACGGCCGTGATGACGGACACCGTGCTCAGGGCGCGACGGCGGGCCTGAGCCGTCCCCGTCTCCATCCGGCCGCCTCCCGGCGTGCCTCAGCCCGGCCGCCTCGACGCGGCGGGCCCGGTTGACCGGGATTCAGTGCGGCTTCTCGACGGCGAAGTCGCCGCCGGGAAACACGACGGACTCATGCCCGTCGTCGAACTTGACGAGATACGGCGGCTCGCCGTTCTCGCCCTTCACCTCGATGATCTGGCCATGGCGGTCCGCCGATCCGACGGTCCGACCGTGGATGACAATGCGGTCTCCTTGCACTGCGTTCACGCAGCATCACCTCCCTGCCCACGAGCGTACGCAGGCCGCCGCACCTCGTGAAGGGCCCGTCACGGCCCAGCTCACTCCCAGCGCAGGAGCGCGCTGACGCCGTGGCCTGCGTCGAGGTCGCCGTGCGGGACGAGGACCGTCTCCGCGTCCGTCAGCACCGCAGCGCGCAGGAGCGCCGCCGCGGGGCGGGCCTGGCCGAGGACCGGCGCGTTGAGGGTTTCGCCCTCGTGCAGGGCGATCCACGGCGGGGCCCCGAGCGCGAGCAGCGAGCGGTCCGCGACGCCGTCGGGGTCCATGAAGAGCGTGTCCACCCGCGCCTGCTGGAGCGCCGCGACGGTCTCGCCCCAGCCTCGGGCGCCGAGAGCGCCGTAGCCCTCGGCGGTCCGCTCGAGGGCCTTGGCCCGCCGCGAGGACGCCGCCTCCGCGACGAGCGAGCCGACTTCGCGCTCGAACCTCTCGCGGTCGGCGCCCGGCGCGGCCGAGTTCATGTCCACGGAGTGCAGGAGGCTGCGGGCCCGGTCGCCGAGGGCGTCGCGGATCTTCTCCTGCGCCCGCTCGTCGCCAGCCAGGACCACGAGGGCCACGCTGCCGTCCGCGCAGAGCGCGTCGACCTCGTGCGCGACGTCGGCTCCGTTGCGCCGCCAGATCTCCTCCGTCCGGTGCTGGTAGCGGCCCTGGGACCACCCGCCCGAGGGCACCTTGGTCAGGTTCTCCGTCGTGCCGTGCAGCTCGTGCACGTCGAGGGCGCCGCCCTCCGATGCACGGTGGCGGCGGATCTCGGCGTCCGCCCGCTCCGCCTCGACCACGAGGTAGACGAGGTCCCCGCCCAGGTGCTCGGCGAGCGGCAGGAGATCGGGGATGGGCCCGACGTCCACGACGGCCGCGCCGGGCGCACCGGGCAGGACCTCGTTGACCACGATCTCGCCCCCGCGGATGACGACGAAGCGCGAGACGGGGGCTGGCATACCCTTCGCTGCCCACGTGAGCCGCTCGGCCGCCGTCGTGCTTTCCTTGTCCGCGCCCGCCTCGGCGAGCGCCCGCGCGACACTGTCCCCGAGCACGTCCGTGGCCTCGAGGCTGTCTATCGTTCCCGTGCTCACGTCGGCGTAGATCGTGCACCACGGCCCATCCCCCCTGAGCAGGTCCGCATACTGTTCGAGCGCGCGCATGGTTCCTCCTTGATCGGCAGATCGTCAATGTTCGGTGCTTGCCCTGTGACCCGCCTGTTATGCGACTCAATCGCCTGTTACCCGATCGTGCCGGGCGTACGCTCCGAAAGGCGCGAGAGAATGCGCCGGCTGCCGAGCCGGCCGGGCTCAGCCGACGCCGACGGCGCTGCCGGCGAGCGCGGCCTCGATGCCCGCCGGGGAGAGGACGTGCTGGGACACGAGCTGGCTCGCGCCCATGACGGCGGCGCGCTCGCCGGCGCGGGAGAGGACAACGCGCAGGTTCGTCGTCGCGAGCGGGGGCGAGCGATGGTAGACGACCTCGCGCACGCCCGCCATGATGTGCTCCCCCGCGGCGGCCATCGAGCCGCCGATCACGATCACGCTGGGGTTGAGCAGGTTCACGCAGGTCGCAAGGACCTCGCCGATGTCCCGCCCGGCCTGGCGCAGGGCCTGGACGGCCGGGAGGCTGCCGCCGGCCGCGAGCGCGATCACCTCGGCGCCGCTCGCGACGGCGACCCCCTCCGCCGCGAGCGCCCGGGCCACGGCGGCGCCGGAGGCGATCGCCTCGAGGCACCCCGTGTTGCCGCACCGGCACACGACGCCTTCCCCCCTCGCCACGCGCACGTGGCCGAGGTCGCCGGCCGTCCCGTCCGCGCCGCGCTGGAGCTGGCCGCTCGAGATGATGCCCGAGCCGATGCCCGTGGCGACCTTGACGAAGAGAAGATCCTCGACGTCGGGCCAGAAGCCGGCCCGCTCCCCGAGGGCCATGATGTTCACGTCGTTGTCCACGAGGACCGGGACAGCGAACGCGGCCTGCACGAAGCCGACGACATCGAAGCCGTCCCAGCCGGGCATGATCGGGGGCTTGACCGGCCTGCCGGTCGCGTGCTCGACGGGGCCGGGCAGGCCGATCCCGATGCCGGCGAGGCGCTCGGGCGGGCATCCGGCCTCGGCCATCAGGCGCCCGCACGTGTCGACGACATGCCCGAGGACAGCCTCGGGCCCGTCCGAGACGGGCCACTGGGCGCGCTCTTCGGCCAGCACCGACCCGCCGAGGTCGGTGAGGGCCACGCGCACGTGGCTTGCGCCGACGTCTGCGGCGAGGATCGTGCGGGCCCGTGGGTGGAAGGCGAAGCGCGACGGCGGGCGGCCGCCGCTGGAGAGCGCCTCGCCGACGGAGACGACGAATCCGGAGTGCATGAGCAGGTCCACGCGGCCAGCGACCGTCGACCGGGCGAGCCCGGTCGTGCCGGCGAGCTCGGCCCGCGTCCAGGGCCGGCCGTCCCGCAGGAGCTGGAAGAGGTCTCCGGCGCGCGCGGCGAAGACCCTCTCCGCCGGGCTCTCCTCCGAGGGTCGTGCGGGGTCGTGCAGGGACATGGCTTCCAGTCTCCCACGCGGCACTTCTGATCGTCCAGAAGCGGCTTTTGCTTGTTCATCGACAAAAGTGCTCCTAGGCTGGAGACCAGCATCACAGCGGCGCGGGCCGCGCCAACCTGACGAAGGGACACCAGTGACCACCTATTCCGTCCAGCTCTACACCGTCCGTGACGCGATCGAGGCCGATCTGCCCGGAACGATCCGGCGCCTCGCCGAGATCGGCTTCACGCAGGTCGAGCCGTACGACTTCGCCGCCCACGCCGACGAGCTCGCCGCCACCCTCGCCGAGAACGGAGTCACCGCGCCCACGGGCCACGCCCCGCTGCTGTCCGCGGACCAGGACGAGATCTTCGCCGCAGCGAAGCGACTCGGCATCGCCACCGTGATTGACCCCTACCTCCCGGCCGAACACTGGCAGGACGCGGACACGATCCGCGACACCGCAGCCCGCCTCAATGCGGCGGCCAAGAAGGGCGCCGAGTACGGCATCCGCGTGGGCTACCACAACCACAACTGGGAGCTCGAGTCCAAGGTCGAGGGCACCACCGCGCTCGAATTCTTCGCGAGCCTGCTCGACCCAGAGCTCGTGCTCGAGGTCGACGCCTACTGGGTCGCCGTCGGCGGCGAGGACCCGATCGCGGTCATCGAGCGCCTCGGCGAGCGCGTCGTCGCGCTCCACCTCAAAGACGGGCCAGTGAACGGGGACCGGCTCGCCCAAGTCCCCGCGGGCCAGGGCGAGGTCGACGTATGGGGCGTCATCGCCGCCGCGAAGGCGCTCGAGGTCGGCGTCGTCGAGTTCGACGACTACGCCGGGGACATCTTCGAGGGCGTCGAAACCTCCCTGCGCTACCTCGAAGCCGGTGCCGGTGCTGCGCAGGAGGTCGCCAAGTGAACCGCGGCCCGGTCGGCGTTGCCGTCATCGGCGCTGGCAACATCAGCAAGCAGTACCTTGACAACCTCACGCGCTTCCCGGACCTCGCGGTGCACGTCATCGCGGACCTCTTCCCCGAGGCGGCCGCGGCGCGTGCGGCGGAGTACGGCATCGCCGAGCACGGCACTCCCGAGCTCGCCCTGTCCCACCCCGACGTCGAGATCATCGTCAACCTGACGATCCCCGCCGCCCACGTCGAGGTTGCCACCGCAGCCGTCCGCGCGGGGAAGCACGTCTGGAGCGAGAAGCCGTTCTCCCTCGACCGCGAGAGCGGGCTCGGGCTCCTGAAGGAAGCGGACGACGCCGGGCTGCGCCTCGGGTGCGCGCCGGACACTTTCCTCGGGGCGGGCCTCCAGACGGCCCGCCGCGTGATCGAGCGCGGTGACATCGGCGTCCCGCTCACGGCCCAGACCGTCTTCCAGACGCCCGGGCCGGAGTCGTGGCACCCAAACCCCTCATTCCTGTTCCAGCGCGGCGCGGGCCCCCTGTTCGACATGGGCCCCTATTACCTCACCGCCCTGGTCCAGACGTTCGGCAGCATCCGCCGGGTCGCGGCGCTCGGGTCCAAGGCCAAGGCCATTCGCGTCGTCGGCACCGGTCCCAAGGCCGGCGAGTCCTTCGAGGTCGAGGTTCCCACCCACGTGAGCGCCCTCGCCGAGTTCGAGGGCGGCGCCTCCTCGCACAGCATCTTCAGCTTCCAGTCACCCCGCATGCGCATGGGCTTCGTCGAGATCACCGGCACCGAGGCCACCCTCGCGCTGCCGGACCCGAACTACTTCGACGGTGAGCTCCAGATCTGCCGCACCGGCGAGACGGAGTGGACCTCGATCCCCGCCACAGGACCCGCGGACGGCCGCGGCATGGGCGTGCTCGACATGGCCCGCTCGATCCGCACTGGCGCCGCGCACCGAGCCACGGGGCAGCTCGCCTACCACGTCCTCGACGCGATGGTCTCGATCTCCGAGTCCGTCGACTCCGGCGCGTTCACCGACGTCGCGAGCAGCGCGCCGTCATCCGCCGCCCTCCCCGAGGACTGGGCGCCGACGGAGGCCACGCTGGACGGGGTCCGCGCGTGAGCGCCCCCGCGCGGCCCGCGCCGGGCCAGCCCACTCCCGCCCAGCCGCTCGGCGTCGCGGCCATCGGCTACGCCTTCATGGGCAAGGCGCATTCGCACGCGTGGCGGAACGTCTCCGCATTCTTCGACGTCCCGGCCGTCGAACAGCGGGTCCTCGTCGGCCGCCACGCGGACGAGGTGGCGGAGGCAGCGGCGAGGTACGGCTGGGCCGAGTCCGCCACGGACTGGCGCGAGGTGATCGCCCGGGACGACGTGCACATCGTGGACATCTGCGCCCCCGGCTGGCTGCACGCCGAGATCGCCGTCGCGGCGCTTGAGGCGGGCAAGCACGTGCTCGTCGAGAAGCCGCTCGCGAACACGATCGAGGAGTCGGAGCGCATGGTGGCCGCCGCGCGGGCTGCCCGGGAGCGCGGCGTCGTCTCGATGGTCGGGTTCAACTACCGCCGCGTCCCGGCGCTTGCCTACGCGCGCCAGCTCATCGCCGATGGCCGGCTCGGCACCGTCCGCGAGGTCCGCGCGTCCTACCTGCAGGACTGGCTCGCTGACGAGGCGGCGCCCATGACGTGGCGGCTGCGGAAGGAGACCGCCGGGTCCGGCGCGCTCGGGGACATCGCCTCGCACGCGATCGACCAGGTCCAGTTCCTCACCGGGGACACCGTCGCCGAGGCCTCGGGCCGACTGCACACCTTCGTGGGGCGGCGGCCGGGCCCGGACGGGACCGAGGCCGTGACGGTCGACGACGCCGCGTGGGCCACGCTCTCCCTCGCCTCCGGGGCGGTCGCCTCGGTCGAGGCGTCCCGCGTCGCCACCGGGCGGAAGAACTCGTTGCGGATCGAGGTCTACGGCTCAGCAGGCGCGCTCGCGTTCGACCTCGAGCGCCTCGGCGAGCTCGAGTTCCTCGACGCGACCGCGCCCGCAGAGGAGCGGGGCTTCCGCCGGATCGTCGTCACCGAGCCGGGCCACCCCTACGCTGGGGCGTGGTGGCCGCAGGGCCACATGATCGGCTGGGAGCACACCTTCACCCATCAGGCGCGCGACTTCCTGGCCGCGATCCGGGACGGCGAGGCCCCGAGCCCCTCCTTTGAGGAGGGGCTCCGGGTCCAGCGCGTCCTGGCAGCGATCGAGGAATCCGCGGCCGCCAAGTCCGCCGTCGTGGCCATCGCCGGCTGATCGCCGTCGAAACCCAAGGAGATCCCATGACCCGCCCCTTCACCCTGTTCACCGGCCAGTGGGCCGACCTCAAGCTCGAGGAGGTCGCGGAGCTCGCGGCCGGCTGGGGCTACGACGGCCTCGAGATCGCCGTCTCCGGCGAGCACCTCGATGCCTCCCGCTGGGATGACGACGCCTACCTCGCCGAGCGCCGCGGCATCCTCGCCCGCCACGGCCTCAAGCTCTGGACCATTTCGAACCACCTCAAGGGCCAGGCCGTGTGCGACGACCCGATCGACTTCCGCCACCAGGCGATCGTCGGCTCGGCCGTGTGGGGCGACGGCGACCCCGAGGGCGTGCGCCAGCGCGCCGCCGAGGACCTCAAGAACACGGCCCGCCTCGCCAAGGCCCTCGGCGTGAAGACCGTCGTTGGCTTCACGGGCTCGAGCGTCTGGCAGTACGTCGCGATGTTCCCGCCCGTCGGCTCCGACGTCATCGAGGCTGGCTTCCAGGACTTCGCCGACCGGTGGAACCCGATCCTGGACGTCTTCGACGAGTGCGGCGTGCGCTTCGCCCACGAGGTGCACCCCTCCGAGATCGCCTACGACTACTGGTCCACCCAGCGGGCGCTCGAGGCCATCGGACATCGCGAGGCGTTCGGCCTCAACTGGGACCCCTCGCACATGGTGTGGCAGGGCCTGGACCCGGTCGCGTTCATCACCGACTTCGCGGACCGGATCTACCACGTGGACTGCAAGGACACCCGGATGCGGATGGGCAACGGCCGCGCCGGGATCCTCTCGTCGCACCTGCCCTGGGGCGACCCGCACCGCGGCTGGGACTTCGTCTCGGCGGGCCGCGGCGACGTGCCGTGGGAGGACTGCTTCCGTGCCCTGACGGCGATCGGCTACGACGGCCCGATCTCGGTCGAGTGGGAGGATGCCGGCATGGACCGCCTCATCGGCGCCCCGGAGGCCCTCAAGACGCTCAGGAAGTTCGACTTCGCTCCGAGCCGCCAATCCTTCGACGCCGCCTTCAGCAACCAGTCCTGACCATTCCGGGTACGCATCTCGACGCCAATTCCCGCTTCCGGGTACGCATCCCCCATGCGTCAGGCTGTCGTGTGACACGTTGACGGCAGCTTGGCTGGGGCGCCGACCCGGAGGAGAGTCATGATCGAGGACCTGCCCGTGAGCCGTTTCAAGGGCTACCACTTCAC
>NZ_MTIC01000018.1 GCF_001999765.1 Sinomonas mesophila
ATGTCGTACCCGAGGCTCCAGCCGCGCCCGAACGGCCCCTCTACTATGTCGGCCGAGGTGTAGGACCGGCTCACGGACAGGTTCCCCGTCAGCGACGCCATCCCCAGGTCGGTCTCGGTGTGGGTCAGGGCGCCGGTGGCGGTGTTGACCGGGTCGGCCACCGACCCGCTCGGCGCCACCGCGAACTCGGACCCGCCGTCGGGCCCATACAGCTGCCCCTCCGGGACCAGGCCGGCGAACGTCCCGGTCCCGTTGATCCCGGCGGAGGGCATGGGCGGCGCCTCCGTCAGGGCCGGCAGGACCTTCGTGAAGTACCCCGTGATGCTCTGGTCATACTCTGCGTAGCAGGCGCTGCCTGGAATCGATGCGTGGGTCACATCGGGGATATACGTCGCGGTGTAGTCGTAGCAGCCCGAAGGCTCCGGGTCCACGACGTGGCCCCACCAGTTCTCTCTCGTTATCTCGCCTCAGTTCGTTCTCATCGGCGCCAGATGGGCGGAGCCCACTCCTCGAATGTGTCATCCACTGTCCATCAGCCAGACGATGCTCCCAAGTGATGGCCAGCCCAGGGAGGCATCTCGGCGGATATTCGGAAGGCCCTGCGTCGACGGCATCGCCAGCTGACGCCGTTCATTGCCAACGCCGCAGGTGCGATTCCCCCTTGAGTAGGCAGGGGCGGCTGTCGGCGGCTGCAGAGGCCAATGATGCTGCCTTCTCTCACGAGAAGGTCCGCGATCTGGCTAGGCCCCCGGTCAAGGGGCACTGTGCCTGGCCAAGAGGAGATGGCTTCTGAATTGCATAAGGTATCCAAGGCCAAACCGGCTCAGACATGGAGTCCCTGACCCGGACCTTCGCGTGGATCACACAAGTGCCCCGACCGGGACGTGCTTCTTTTGCGCTGCACTGATCGATTGACATTAGCCGCCACTGCTGCGAGCATTCCCTTTTGACGGTAGAGCTCAAAAGCGCGCGCCGTCGCATCGCACCTATTGAATAGCAGAGGCTCATTTTTAATCGGGGGGTTAATATGAGATCTATGAACCTGCGTCACGGGCGTTTCGCGCCTGCCCTATTTGCAATTGGGCTGGTTTTCTCCCTTTTCGCGGGGACTGGCACTGCAGTCGCTCACGGAGAGCAGCCTGCCCCGTCGTCTCAATCAGTCGTGGAGAGAGAAGATTACATTCCCGCTCCGCCTCTTCCGATTGAGGAAACCTCGCCAGTGGTGAAGGCGGATTTCGAGAGACACCTGGCCGAGGTCCAGGAGAAGGTCCGGCGGAATGGTGGACAGATTCTTGGCGAAGAGAAGGCTGCCTATGTCCTGGAGCCGGCTACGGCCGACGAAGCGAGCATAGCCGCCTCGTACCCGTCCGGATGTGGCTGTACCTGATTGTTTACATCAACTACCGCCAAACGAGTTACAGTAATGTCGAGGGATCAGCGCTCACATCGTGTGACTATCTGGTGGAATACATCCAGATGGAATCGGTGCTTAACAAGTATGACACCTTTTGGGGTGTCTGGGCAGATGTAGATTATGACTTCAATTCAGTCTACTGGGACAGAAGTCTGACGAACCTCACTAATTTCACCTGCACTACGGGGAACTACAGCGGGTTCTCGGGCAGTAGCCGCGGGGTTGTGCGTAGCGGAGGCCTTCAATACACGGCGTCGGTCTATGACGGAAACTATTTCTGGTACTGCGGCAACTGATTAGCAAGGGAGCGACAGGCCTGATCATTCAGCTGTGGCCGGGCCTGTCGCCCCTCGATGTGAAGGAAATTAAGCGATCAAAGGCCTGGCGGAGAAAGGGCCGCCCTCGCTCAATATTGTCTTTGGCAATTAGGAACATATCAATGAAGTGTTCCTGATCGAGCTGCACTCGCGGGAATCTCCCCTGTTCTATTATCCAATAGGCGCTGGGATGCGACTTGACAATGACGTCCCCGTAATAGAGCGAGATCTCAAGGGCGATTTGGTTCCGGTCCATGTCTTCAAATTCCCTCTGGGCAATCGCATCGTCGACGCGCTCAAGTCCTTCTTGAGACAAAGGGGCTCCTCCGACCTGTCCTACCAGATCATCCAGATGGGGATATGTCCGGACTGTCCCATGATAGGAAACTGTTGTTCCAAATCCCTGACCGGCTTGATACCTAGCAGCACGATGCTGAGGCATGTTATTCCAGAGGTCGGCTAGGGCCCTGCGTGCCTGCTCGAGCTGCTCGTCGCTACTTTCAGAAGCCAAGATGCATCCTCCATAATCAGTTGGATTCGGTCTGGCGCTCCAAGGGAATGCACCTAAACCTTGGGTCGAGTGCAAAGATGAGGTTCCACTCACGGCGCCGCTTCATTTCGAGCAATGATAAGAAGGGCCCATGAAACCGAGGCGAATGGGGCCTCGCGGATCACAAGGACCTCTCTGCGTACCGGGCTTTCGTCCATACATGCCATCGTATTTTCCAAGGACCACAACGGGAAAGGCTTCGGAGGTCAGGGCAAGTCCGTTTGAGTGTACCCTTACCGGCAGTCCTAAAGATCTACATGTTCCGGGGAGACGAGCGGATCTTTGTCCGGTGCCTGCTTGCTCATTAACCGGAGAAGTGCTGGGTCAGAGCTTCCCGGCAGGCGGCTAGGTCGTACTCCAGAGCGCCGACGACTCGTCTCAGTTCGCCGATGGTGTTCAGGAGATCGGCCTTTTCGGACAGGAGCCGCTCGTTTGCCGAGCGGAGCTCGGCGTGGACCGCGGGGTCGACTTTGTCCGGGTCTGGCACCTGGGCTCCGAGCCATCTTCTTCGCTGGACATGCAGTTCGTCGATGGATCGCTGCTGCTTTTCGAGGCGCCCGCGGAGGCGCTTGATCTCGGCGACGAGGGTGAGCCTCTGGGCTGCTCCGGCACGCACAGAGGTCGAGGTTTCCTGTCGCTGCTCGTGCTCGGCGAGTTCGGCGGCCTTCTTGGCCGCTTCGCGGACTGCCGCATGGACTTCGGGATGGCTGTGGATGTACTCCCTGGACACTCCTGCCTGCCTTGCCACTGAGGAGACGGTGATGCCGTCACCGCGTGCGCTCAGCGCCAGGAGGGCCCGGGCTACATCTTCCTTCTTCCGTCCGGCCACCGCCCGACGATGGGCGCGGAGGGCTTCAACGCCGCTACTGCCGGCCATCTGTGGCGCCCTCTCGCAGTATTCCGCGCAGGTCGATTCGCCTCGGGCGGGATGCGCGGTTGCGGATCTCGGCCATGGTGGAAAGGGCTTCTTCGATCCTCTGACGCTCGTCGGGTTCGAGGGAGGCGATGTAGTCGTCGATGGCCCGAATGAGGGACGAACAGTCCTCGATTCGCTTGAGCAAGTACTCGAGCACGTGCGGACGGGTCTGAATCGCCCGGGCCCGCTCGTACTTGACCTTCAAGTGGAGTCGCTTGGCCTCCATCGAGTCCCGCTCCAGCGGGTCGACGAGGAAGAACGGGCAGGACTCGCAGGCGTAGTCGATGCTGCAGACGTCGTGCCATCCGCCGTGACTTGCTGACGCTGGCGCGGTCTGCAGCAGCGTGAACAGCGCGGCAACTCCGAAGCTGGCGATAGTCAACCGAGCACCCCTAATGCCCAAATGTTTGCATGCATTGGGTATCTGCTTAGCTGAAGTCAGTCCGCAGATGCGGAACTGACCAGATTCTTCAGAGGCAGCTGGTGGTCAGGTATGACGGATCGGTGACGCGCGCTTGTTGGGCTGAATGAGAGGCCGTGCCTCATAAAGCCGCCGGACGACCAGACGTGCCGTCCCTGCGCTTTCGGTCCCGAGTGGCTCCAACAGCCCCTGCCACGGCCAGCCCGAGTATCGGAAGCCCAAGGATGATTCCGAAGATCGGACCAGGAAACGAACTGGCCATCAAGAATTCCGTTCTTATCAAGGCATACACGACGCCGAGGACGCCGCTCGCCGCCAGCAGTCCCGCCACGACGAAGGATCGGCGCTCCCGAGAGACAACGAACGCAGCGATCGCCAGGACGGCAACGCCGATGCCCGGCCATGGCGCGAGCCCAGCGCGCAACGCACCACCCATCGCAATGACGACGACGAACACGACGAGCGTTGCGGCAGCCAGTCCAACTGCCAGCATGGTCTTGGAACTCACCACAGGGCCTCCTCCTGTTGCTCTCTTCCCCTGCTCATATCTCTCGTAGCTGCCGACCGCTACCCCGTGGCCGGCTCGCCGTCCCGCTCGGTTTTCATCACCTGCGCATGTCGCAGCAGACTCAGCAGCTTGGCCAGATACTCAACACACGCGTCATCCGTGCTGAACCAGTCCTGAAACTGCCCGAATCTCTTGGGGTAGTCCACGCCTGGGCTTTCTTGGGGTAGTCCACGCCTGGGCCCGGCATCTGCGGCGACAAATCGGCCATACGCCAGTCTAATTCAGTTAAGCAGATACCCCAATTTGCATGCCATTTGAATGTCTCCCCATGAGGTCGAGCCGTGAGTCGCGGCGAATGCCGAAGTGGTCTTTGCCAGAGCGGCTGCGCGGGAACGTTCCCTTCGAACGCAAGCAGATACCCCACTTCCTCTCCGGCCACCATGACAGACCCGACCGTGCAGCGTCGCGGTATTCTGTGCACAATGTCCCGAATCTTGGCGAGTCGGTCGCGTTTGTCCATGTTTGAGACATGGGGATCCGGCATGTGGTGCTGGTTGGTTACGACAGCGCCGCCCTGATCGACATCGGCTGTTCCTGGCCAGTCCGGGAATGGCAAACCGCGTTGGTCTATCCGATCCGTACCAGTCATGCCTCGCCAGCGATGGCGGGCGACCCATCCACCGTCGACGCTGCACGCGAGCTGCACGACGCCGTCGTCCGCCCCCCGCGCGAGCAGCTCGCCGAAGTCCTCGCGCTCCCACGCGAGGAAGGATCCCTCGTAGATCTGCCGGGCGCGGTCGAGGTCTTCCGGGTCAGGTCGGAGAACGGGATGACATGCAGGCGTGTCCCTCCGAGCGGGCAGCCGAGGGTAGGCGCGCCCGCGGGAGAACGTCAATGGCGCGGCTCGAGCGCCCCCTGCGAGGGGCTGATCCACGTGGCGCCAGCGGCCGAGAGCGTCTCGCGGACACGATCGCTCGCCTGCGACCATCCACCCGACGGCTCGCAGACGCGGGGCTCGAGGCCCTGCGTCAGGGTGAAGAGGAACGAGGCGACCAGCGCGACGTCGTTCACGACGCGCTCGAAGAAGCCCGGGCCGTAGTGGAGGTCCGGGTCGTACCTGAACTCCGACTCCTCGAGCAGTTGGGCGCTGCCCTCGGGATCGCCGAAGAGCTCGCCTACGGCGGCCCGCACGCCTCCGTGGCTGACGAACTTGTTGCGGACTTCCTTCATCTTGTAGACGAGCTCGAGAACGCCTGGGTCCAGGAGGCGGCGGACGCGCAGAGCGTCCCTGACCCGCTTCGAGAGGATGATCTTGTCGACGAGGACGTTCCTCGCGGCGCCGCTGTCCAGGGCACGTGACCAGGCCAGGTGCTTGATGTGCAGCTCGATAACCTTGAAGAACTCGGTGATCGCGCTTTCCGGAGCGGCCATGAGGGCCAGGCCGCGCGACAGGGTAAAGCACGCCTGGATCTGGTACGGGTCGTTCGCCCGGCGCAGCCTCCTCACCGCCTCGGCCACCTCCGGCGACAGCGCGGGGTCGACGTACTCCTCGGGAGAACGGCTCATGGAGTATCCGTCGATGCTTCCCGCCGCACGTTCAATCAGCCCCACCCCCTCGTAGACGCCGAGCAGCGCGAGCGCCACCGAGAGCCTTTTGAAGGCGCCCTTCTTGTCCAGCTCCTCTGGAGAGTGGAGGACGACGGAGTGGTCCCCTGCGCCGTTCAGCTCAAGGCCGTACACCGGATAGGCGAGGGCCGGCGGGCGGGGAGGCGCCAGCGGGAAGGTGTAGGTGTACCCCATGGGTCCATGATCGTCCTCGCGGGCGTGCGCGGCTCAGGCCGCGCGCCTCAGCCGCGGGCGAGCCTCGCGCAGCATTCGCCATCCGGCTCCGCCTCGACCCGGTGGGCGTGGTCGCCGCAGCCCTCCAGGACGCCCTGCAGAAGCGCCCCGTTGAGCGCGCACACGACGTCGGGGCACTCGCGCGAGAGCCGGTGGAAGGGGCAGCTGCCGAGCCGGATGCCGCCCTCGTCGGCGACGGGTTCGTAGCCGACGGATTCGAGTGCGTCTTCCGGGCGACCGTGGTCTCCCCCCAGAAGGCGGCCGCGGTCGAGGGCCGCGGCGCGGATCGCCTCGGCGATCGAGGAGCCCCCGCTGATCGCCCGCTGTGCGGCTTCCGCGAGGATGGACCCCGCGAGGTCGTAGCTCCTGGGCGGCACCGACGCGGAGACCTCGTCCAGCGCGGCCCAGTACACCTTCGAGGGCCGCCCGCTGCCGGGCCCCGACCGCTCGGGCGGCTTCGAGAAGCCGTGCGCCAGCACGCCGTCGTCAACGAGCCGATCCAGATGCGCCGAGGCCGCGGCCCGGCTCATCCCCGTCGCCTCGGCCGCCTCGTCCCGGCCCACGGGCCTGCCGGCGCCGCGCACGAACTCGAACAGGGCCCTGCGCCGCTCCTCCCCCAGCGCCGCGACGGCGCGGAGGGCATCCTCTCCAGCCATGGATCCAGTCTAGATCCAAAACTGCGATCTGTTGTTTTAGAGCGGGTCAGGTTCTAAAATCGCAAGTACCAGTTATGGACATGGACGGAGGTCATGATGTCAGCGAACCAAGCCAGCCATCCGGGCGCAGGGCGGCTCCACAGGACGGCCGCGGTCAGCAGGCCGGGCCTGTTCACGGCCGTCCGCGGGGGCGAGCTCCAGGCCTACGCGCTGCTGCGCAGCCTGTACGTCGTCGCGCCGGTCCTCTTCGGCCTGGACAAGTTCTTCAACCTGCTCACGTACTGGCCCGACTACCTCGCGCCCCTCGCGACGCAGGTGGTCCCCGTCAGCGGGCAGGCGTTCATGTACGCCGTCGGCGTCGTGGAGATCGCCGCTGGCCTGCTCGTGGCGTGGAAGCCCCGGTGGGGATCGCTCGTCGTCGCGGCGTGGCTGGCAGGGATCATCGTGAACCTGCTGCTGCTGGGCAGCGCCTACGACGTCGCCCTGCGGGACTTCGGCCTGCTGGTGGGCGCGCTCGCGCTCAACCGGCTGGCCACGGCGCGGAAGGACTGAGCGACTGCCCGTCGACACGGAAGGGTGCGCCGGAGGCCCTCCGGCGCACCCTTCCCCGGCCGGGCGCAGGGTCAGCCGCCTCCCGCCCGCGGGGCCGCCGTCGAGGCGCCCTCCTCGAAGGTGCACTTCACGACGCCCTGGGTCATCGGCTCCCCGCGGCCCTCGAGCTGGTCGATGAGCGATTCGACGCCGCGCCGGCCCAGCTCGACGCCGGGCAGGCGCCAGAGCGTCAGGTGCGGGTCGGTCGAGGCGGCCACGTCCGGGGTCGAGGCGAACAGCACCACGGACAGGTCCTCGGGGATCCGCACCCCGTGCCGGCTCAGCCCGCTCACGAACCCGAAGACCGCGCTGTCGTTCATGATGACGACGGCGGTCGCGTCCGGCGCCGTCGCGAGCAGCTCCTCAGCGGCGCCCTCGCCCGAGATGGGCGAGTCCTGGCACGAGAGGTGCACGGCCTCGAGCCCCCGCCGCGCCATCTCCGCCGCGAACGTCTCCCGCGCCCGCACGAGCGGCCCGTAGCCGGCCAGGGCCAGCTCGGCGCTCCCGTTGTCCAGCAGGCAGATCGTCCGGTGCCCGAGCCCCTCGAGGTAGTCGACGGCGTCGACGAGCGAGTTCTCGAAGTCCACGTCGACGTACGGCAGCTGCTCGGGGTGCCGCGTGCGGCCGATGAGCGAGAACGGCATCGTCGAGCCGGTGAGCTGCTCGACGCGGGGATCGTCGAGCTGGACCTCCATGAGCAGGACGCCGTCGATGAGCCCGTTGGCGATGATCTCCTGCACCTGGTCCGCCTCGTTGCTGATCGGCCACAGCACGAGGCTGTGCCCGAGGTCCTTGGCCGCCTGCGCCGCCGAGGTGAAGAACTCGACGGCGCTCTCGTGCAGCCGCCGCTGGAGCGCCGGGTAGAGCAGCGCGATGATCCGCGTGCGCTTGCTCGCGAGCGCCCGGCCCAGCGCGTTGCGCCGGTAGCCGAGCTCGCGCATCGCGTCCTCGACCCGCTGGCGCGTCGCGGCGCTGACGGGCTTGGTCTCGTTGATGACGAAGGACACGGTCGCGATGGAGACATCGGCGAGCCGCGCCACGTCCCTCATTGTCGGCATGCGTGCCCCTCCCCAACTGTCTACAAGAGTGCCCACGAGCGGGCGCATCGGACCCAGCCTACGGCCTCGTCCCGACCGCGGCGGCTCCTCCAGTAAACCGCTTAACTTTTTCCTTGACAAGCACTTCCGGGCGCAGGCAAAGTGGTTCACGTCACTCGCGGTTAACCGTTTAAACGGGTGGCCCCCTGCCAGACCTCCACCCCGACAGGAGGACGATGACGTCCCAGCCCACTTCCGCCTCTCCGGAGGCCGGCCCAACTGAGCCGAGGCCCCTGCGTGTAGCCCTCATCGGCTACTCCTTCATGGGCTCGATCCACGCACAGGCCTGGACGACGGCCCCGCGGTTCTTCGACCTCGGCATCGCCCCGAGGCTCTCCGCGGTCTGCGGCCGGGACGCCAGCGCCGCACAGCAGTTCGCCGCAAAGTTCGGCATCCCGCGCGTCGAGACCGACTGGCGCACCCTCGTCGAGGACCCCGAGATCGACGCGGTCGACATCTGCACCCCCGGCAACCTGCACGCGCCCATCGCGATCGCGGCCCTCGAGGCCGGCAAGCACGTGCTGTGCGAGAAGCCGCTCGCGAACTCGGTCGAGGAGGCCGAGCGGATGGCCCTCGCCGCCCGGGACGCGAGGGCACGCGGCGCTCTGGCGATGGTCGGCTTCTCCTACCGGCGGACCCCGGCCCTGGCCTACGCCCGCGAGCTCGTGCGGGAGGGCCGGCTCGGCACGATCCGCCATATCCGGGCGCAGTACCTCCAGGACTGGATCGTGGACGAGGACTTCCCGCTCGTCTGGCGGCTCGAGAGGGACAAGGCCGGCTCGGGCGCGCTCGGCGACATCGGCGCGCACATCCTCGACCTCGCCCAGTACGTCAGCGGCCATCGCATCGTCGGCGTGAGCGCCCTGACCGAGACCTTCGTCAAGAGCCGCCCGCTGCCGGCGGCCTCGAGCGGCCTCCAGGCAGTCGGCCTCCACGCGAGCGGCGCGCACGACGGCGGGCGGGGCGCCGTGACGGTCGACGACGCCGCCGTCGTCATCGCCCGCACCGACGAGGGCGCGCTCGCGACGTTCGAGGCGACCCGCTTCGCGACCGGCCGCAAGAACGCGATCCGGCTCGAGCTCAACGGCTCGAAGGGCTCGCTCGCGTTCGACTTCGAGAGCCTCAACGAGCTGTGGCTGTACGACGGCGTCGACCCGGCCCCGTCCGCGGGCTTCCGCCGGATCCTCGTCACCGAGCCCGAGCACCCCTACGCGGGCGCCTGGTGGCCGGCCGGCCACGGGCTCGGCTACGACCACTGCTTCGTCCACGAGGTCGCCGACTTCGCCCGGGCCATCGCCCGCGGCGAGCAGCCCGAGCCCTCGTTCGGCGACGGGCTGCAGATCCAGCGCCTCCTCGAGGCCGTCGAGGACAGCGCCGCCGGCCGCGCGCAGTGGCGCGATGTCGCGACCAGCGACGTCCCGGCCGGAAATGCAGCAACCGTCGGCGCGTAAACGCCGTCGTCCTCACGACATCCCCACTCACACCTGCCCACTCTGGCGAAGGAGCCCCCCATGAAGAAGAACGTGACCCGGCTGCTGGCCCTCGCGGCCCTCGCACCCCTGGCCCTCACGGCCTGCGGCGGCGGAGGCCAGTCCACCGCCGCCGAGGACGTCAAGGAACTGACCGTCCTGGACTACTACAACAACGAGCCGGACAAGTCGCACGTCCAGAAGGCCCTCGACCGGTGCGCGGGCCAGCTCGGCGTCACCCTCAAGCGCGAGACCACTCCGGGCAAGGACCTCATCCAGAAGGTCCTCCAGCGCTCGTCCTCGCGCACCCTCCCGGACGTGCTCATGCTCGACAACCCGGACGTCAAGGAGATCGCCGCGACCGGCGGCCTCTCCCCGCTGGGCGACTACGGCGTGGACACCTCGGGCTTCGCGCCGGGCATGATCGACGCCGCGACCCTCGACGGCAAGGTCTACGGCCTGGCCCCGACGGCCAACACGCTCGGCCTGTTCTACAACAAGGAGATGCTCGCGGCCGCCGGCGTCGAGCCGCCCAGGACCTGGGACGAGCTCAAGGCCGCCGCCGCGAAGCTCACCACCGGCGACCGCTACGGCCTCGCGTTCTCCGCGATCGCGACCTACGAGGGCGCGTGGCAGTTCCTGCCGTTCATGTGGACCAACGGCGGCGACGAGACGGACCTCACGGGCGGCCAGGTCGCCGAGGCCCTCGCATTCACCGACGGGCTCGTGGCCTCCGGCTCGGCGTCCAAGTCAGTGGTGAACTGGAGCCAGGCCGACGTCCGCGACCAGTTCGCCGCCGGCAAGGCCGCGATGATGATCAACGGCCCGTGGCAGATCCCGTCCCTGGCCAAGACCCCCGACGTGAAGTGGGAGGCCGTGCAGGTCCCGGTCAACGAGGCCGGCCAGACGCCCGTCGCCCCGCTCGGCGGCGAGGTCTGGACCGTCCCGCAGACCGGCAGCAAGGCCAAGCAGGCCAAGGCCGCCGAGCTCGTCGAGTGCATCGCGAGCGACGAGAACCAGCTGGCCCTGGCCAAGGAGCGCTTCGTGGTCCCGACACGGACGGCCCTCGGCGCAGAGTACGCGAAGGCCGTCCCGGAGATGGCCGCGTTCACCGAGCAGGTGGCCAACGCCCGCTCGCGCACCGGCAAGCTCGGCAAGGACTGGCCCAAGGCCGCGACCGTCATGTACACGGCGATCCAGCTCTCCCTGACCGACCAGGCCACCCCCGAGGAGGCCTTCGCCCGGGCCTCGGCAGGCTGAGGCCCGCCATGCCGACACTCGAAACCCCCGTGGCGCCGGGCGGGGTCTCCCCCGCCCGGGCCGCGGCCCCGCCCGCCAGGGGCGCACGACGGCGGCGGGCCAGCCGGGAGCGCCTCGTCCAGGCCCTCTTCCTCGCCCCCGCTGGCCTCTACCTCGTCCTGTTCTTCGGCTACCCCGTGGTCAAGAACGTCCTCATGAGCCTGCAGGAGTACACGACCCGGACCTTCTTCACGGGCGAGGCCCCGTGGGTCGGGCTCGCGAACTACGCCACCGCGATCGGCTCGAACCTCTTCGGGCCGGCGATGCTCAACACCGCGCTGTTCACGGTCGGCTCGATCGCGGGGCAGTTCGCGATCGGCCTGGCCCTGGCCTCGTTCTTCCGGAAGCGGTTCCCGCTCAGCGGGTTCCTGCGCTCGATGCTCCTGCTGCCGTGGCTCCTGCCGCTCATCGTCTCGAGCGCCACGTGGCGCTCGATCCTGGACCAGGACAGCGGGGTCCTCAACGGCTTCCTCCGCGGCGTCGGCCTCATCTCCGAGCCGATCCCCTGGCTCACGAGCCCCTCGGTGGCGCTCATCGCCGTCGTCCTCGTGAACATCTGGGTGGGCATCCCGTTCAACGTGACCATCCTCTACGGCGGCCTGCAGGAGATCCCCGAGGAGCTCTACGAGGCCGGCGCGATGGACGGCGCGACGGGCTGGAAGGCGTTCTGGCACATCACGTGGCCCAACCTGCGGCCCGTGGTGAGCGTGGTCCTCGTCCTCGGCGTGGTCTACACGCTCAAGGTCCTGGACATCATCCTCGGCCTGACCAACGGCGGGCCCGCCAACGCGACCCAGACCCTGGCCGTGCGCTCGTACCAGGAGTCGTTCGTGAACTTCCAGTTCGGCGTCGGCGCCGCCTTCTCCAACATCCTGATCCTGATCTCGCTCGTGTTCGCGGTGGTCTACCTCCGCCTCAACCGGCGCGCGGTCGACGAGTAGGGGACCCACGCATGACTGCACTGACAAGCACGCCCGGCCGCGCGCCGTCGTCCGCCGCCCCCTCCGCGCCCTCCTCATCACAGGCAAGGAGGCGCGCCGACCGGCCCAAGCTGCGGCACACCGCCGTCGGCCTCCTCTTCCTGGCCGTGATGCTGTTCCCGGTCTACTGGATGGTCAACGCGTCCCTCCAGCCCTCCGGCAACACGCTCACCGCGGACTTCCTGCCGCTCAACCCGAGCTTCGCGGGGTACGAGCGGGCGATCGCGCAGCAGGGGCCGAACCTCGTCACGAGCCTGCTCATCTCGCTCGGGACCGTGGCGTTCAGCCTCGCCGTCGCGGCCCCTGCCGCGTACATGCTCTCGCAGATCCGCTCGCGCTGGATCAGCGTCGCGCTGCTCGCGATCCTCGTCTCGCAGATGATCCCCGGGATCGTCATCGCGAACGCCCTCTACGCCGCCTACAACGACCTCGGCCTGCTGAACTCGATCCACGGACTCATCCTCGCCGACGCGACGCACGCGATCCCGTTCGTCATCCTGATCCTGCGGGCGTTCATGATGCGCATCCCGCCCAGCATCGTCGAGGCCGCGAGGGTCGACGGCGCGGGGGTGGTCCGCGCGTTCGTCTCGATCGTGCTGCCCGTGAGCCGCAACTCGCTCATCACGGCGGGCCTGTTCGCCTTCCTGTTCTCGTGGAGCGACTTCCTCTTCGCGCTCACGCTCACGACGACGGAGGCCGTGCGGCCCGTGACCCTCGGCATCTACACCTACCTCGGCACGCAGGTCTCCAACTGGAGCGCCGTCATGGCCACGGCCGTGCTCTCCTCCCTGCCGGCCATCGTGCTGCTCGTCCTCGCGCAGAAGTACATCGCCGCGGGGGCCACCGGCGGCTCGGTCAAGTGATGCACGACGGCGTCCCTCACCCTTCGAACAAAGGAACCGTTCCATGAACCACAACCACACTCCCCTTCGCGTCACCGTCTGGGGCGAGAACCGCCACGAGCGCCTCCAGCCCCGCGTGGCGGAGATCTACCCGGACGGCATGCACACCACGATCCGGGAGGGCATCGAGGAGAACCTCGGGGCGCGGGCCCTGGTCTCCACCGTGACCCTCGACGACCCGGAGCACGGGCTCACCGAGGAGAGGCTGCGGGCCACCGACGTCCTCGTCTGGTGGGGGCACGCGGCGCACGCCGAGGTCGCCGACGAGGTCGTGGAGCGCGTCCACCGGCACGTGCTCGCGGGGATGGGCCTCGTGGTGCTGCACTCGGGGCACTGGTCCAAGATCTTCGGCAAGCTCATGGGCACCACGTGCACCCTGCGCTGGCGCTCCGAGCGGGACCGCGAGATCGTCTGGACCGTCGACCCGACGCACCCCATCGCGCAGGGCGTGCCGCACCCGTTCATCATCCCGGAGCAGGAGATGTACGGGGAGCACTTCGACATCCCCGCTCCCGACGAGCTGATCTTCCTCAGCACCTTCTCCGGCGGCGAGGTGTTCCGCAGCGGCTGCACGTTCAGGCGCGGCTACGGCAAGATCTTCTACTTCAGCCCCGGCGACCAGGACTACCCCGTGTACCACCACCGGGACGTCCGGCGGGTCATCGCGAACGGGGTCGAGTGGGCCCGGACGCTGCGGCCCGAGCGGACCGACCCCGTGCTCCTGCGCTACGAGACCGAGGACTTCTACACCGGCCACGGCTACGAGGGGGCGATGGCGAATTGAGCTTCGCTACTCTGTCTGATCCCTCCGCGCCCGTGCGGGTCGTCCAGGTCGGCGCCGGCGGGATGGGCCGGGCCTGGCTGCGGCTCCTCGGGGCGTCCGACGACGTCGAGCTGGTCGGCGTCGTCGACCTCAACCCGGCCGCGGCGCACGCGGCCCTCGCGGACCTCGGGCTCGCCGGGGTCCCGGTCGGGACGAGCCTGACCGAGGTGGCCCGCACGACCCGGCCCGACGCCGTCGTCAACGTGACCATCCCGGCGGCGCACCACCCGGTCAACGTCGAGGCGCACGGGCTCGGCCTGCCCGTGCTGTGCGAGAAGCCCGCGGCCCCGACCGTCGCGGAGGCGCTCTCCCTCGCGGCCGTCGCGGAGGCGAGCGGGCAGCTGCTCATGATCAGCCAGTCCCGGAGGTACTTCAACGCACTCGCGGCGTTCCGGCGGCTCGCGCAGGGGCTCGGCGAGATCGGAATCCTGACCTGCGACTTTTTCAAGGCCCCGCACTTCGGCGGGTTCCGCGAGGAGATGGAGCACGTGCTGCTCGTGGACATGGCGATCCACGCGTTCGACGCCGCGCGGTATCTCCTCGGCCAGGACCCCGTGTCCGTCTACTGCGAGGAGTTCAACCCGGACTGGAGCTGGTACGCCCACGGCGCCGCCGCGACCGCCGTGTTCGAGATGGCCGGCGGGGCGCGCTTCGCCTACACGGGCAGCTGGTGCGCCGACGGGCTCGAGACCTCGTGGAACGGGTCGTGGCGGGTCAACGGGGCCGGCGGGTCGGCGGTGTGGGACGGGGCGTCGGCGCCGGTGGCGGAGTTCGCCGCAGGTGCGGGGCGGGCGGACGACGGCGGGCGGCCGGGTCCGCTGGTCGAGCCGCCGGACGATGGGCCCGAGGAGATCGCCGGGGCCCTCGCGGAGTTCGTGCAGGCGCTACGCACCGGGGAGACGCCCTCGGGCGAGATCCACGAGAACGTCCTGAGCCTGGCCATGGTCGAGGCCGCCGTCCGGTCCTCGGAGACCGGGCAGCGGGTGCTCATCGCCGACGTCCTCGAGGAGGCGCGGCTGGAGGCGCTCGCGGCAGAGCGGATCCCGGCCGCGCGGGAGATCCTCGCGGTTCAGCCGGCCGGGCCGAGCTGGGCGGCGAAGGCCGCGGTGTCGTAGTAGCGGGCCTTGTCCACCGGCGTCGATGCCCCGATTCTGTTAGTGCGGGGGGCCGACGCGAGGCAGGCGGTGGTCCATGGAACGGAATCTCGGCCTCGCCGGGGCCACGGTGACGGTCCTGGGCTCGGTGCTCTTCATCGTCGCGGCGTTCCTGCCGATCTCGATGCGGGTCTTCCCCGAGACGTCTCCGGCCAAGAAGCTGGAGAGCATCGAGGCCGCGCTCGGACAGTGGCAGGCCGCGCAGGTCCTCTTCGGCGCCGGCGCGGTGGTCACCGTGCTCGGTATCGCCCTCTACGCGATGTCTTTGCGCAGGGAGGCTTTTGCCCCCCTCGTCTGGACGAGCGTGGCCCTGCTGGCTCTGGCAGTCGTCCCCTGGCTGTGGCAGGTCGTCGCCCGCGCGGCGGATCCTGAGCGGTTCGCCCAAGGCCGGTCCCCCACATGGGCGTACCTGGCCTCCTTCCTCGTCACGGAAGCGGGCCTGGCCGCCCTCGGCATGGCGCTGCTGTCCTCGCCGCTTCCGGCCTGGCTCGGCTGGGCGCTCATCGTCTACGTGGCCCTCCTCGCCGTCCTCACCCTGGTCTTCCGCGACATGCCCCCGTTCGCCTTCTACCTTGCGACGCTCGTTGTCGGAGTGGTCCTGCTGTTCCGGTCCGGGGCGTCGTCCGCCTGATCAGGCGCCGTCGGCGGCCTCCCAGGTGTCGATGTCGGCGAGGAGCTCCGCCTGCCGCTGAGCGGAAGCGAAGCTCGCCGTGACCGAGTTGCGGGCCAGGGTCGCGAGGTCGCCGCGGGAGAGGCCGAACTGCTCGGCGACGGCCTGGAGGTTCTGGCCCGCGTAGCCGCCGAAGTATGCCGGGTCGTCCGAGTTGACGGTCACGTGCAGGCCCGCGCTGAGCATCTCGGGCAGCGGGTGGACGGCGAGCGTGTCGACGGCGCGGAGCCGCACGTTGGAGAACGGGCACACCGTGAGCGGGACGCGGTGCTCGACGAGGTGCCGGACCAGCTCGGGGTCCTCCAGCGAGCGGATCCCATGGTCGATCCGCTCGGCGCCGAGGTCGCGCAGGGCGCCCCACACGTACTCCGGGCCGCCCTCCTCCCCCGCGTGCGCGACGGCGTGCAGCCCGAGTGCGCGGGCCTCGGCGTAGATCGCGGCGAACTTCCCCGGCGGGTTGCCCACCTCGGCCGAGTCGAGCCCGACGCCGACGATCCCCGCCAGGTCCCTCCTCGCCTCGGCCCACACGGCCTCGGCCTGCTCGACCGGGGCGTCGCGGAGGAACGAGAGGATGAGCGAGCCGCTCACGCCCAGGCGCGCGGCGTCGTCGACCGCGTCCCGCAGCCCGCCCACGACGTCCGCGTACGCGACCCCGCGGGAGGTGTGCGCCTGGGCGTCGAAGAACAGCTCGGCGTGCCGGACGCCCTCGGCGGCCGCGCGCTCGAAGTACGCCGCGGCGAGGTCGCGGAAGTCCTCGCGCGTGCGCAGGACGTCCATGCACGCGTAGTAGAGGTCGAGGAACGACTGCAGGTCCGTGAACGAGTACGCCGCGCGCAGCTCCTCGACGGAGCCGAACGGGAGCGTGATGCCGTTGCGGGCGGCGAGCTCGAACGCGAGCTCCGGCTCGAGGGTGCCCTCGATGTGCAGGTGGAGCTCGGCCTTGGGCAGGAGCAGGGCGTCGGCGGTCATGGGCTCTACCCTCGCACACGTTCCTGGCGGGACTTCCGGAGGAGGACGTGCGCCCCGAGGACCTTCAGGTCCTCCTGCGCAGCCAGCGGGCGAGGAAGGCGGCTTCGACGGCGGCGTCCAGCAGGAAGACCTTGCTGATCCTGCCCCGCAGCGCATAGAACACGTCGATGGAGCCCAGCGCTCCGGCGGTCCCCGTGCCGAGGCGCCGCGCCTGCTCCAGGCTCTCCGGGGTCTCCTTGGCCCGCAGCTGTGCGTAGCCGATGACGGCGATGAGCAGGCCTGCCGCGCGGACCAGCCATGTGTCGGTCTTCGGCCCCGACACCGCCTCGAAGCTGCGCATGTGCAGCAGCGGCCATATGCCCGTGACCAGGTAGAACGCACCCTGCAGTCGGGACGTCGACAGCTCTCGCATCCTCAAACCCCCTTGGTCAGACCGCAGCCCTGCCTCCCAGTGTGACGCGCTCAGCCGCCGTTGACCGAGAAGAGCTCCGCCCCGGCCTCGACGGCGCCCTCGGCGAGCGGCGTCGTCGTGCCCGGCTTGGTGTCGAGGACGACGACGGGGCTCACCATCGAGTAGCCGGCCGCGAGCGCGGGGGCCGGGTCGACGCGCATGATGACAGCGCCGGCGTCGACCGTGTCCCCCTTCGCGGCGAGCAGCTCGAAGCCCTCGCCCTGGAGCTTCACGGTGTCGATCCCCACGTGGGTGAGCACGCCCCGCCCCGAGGCGTCCACGACGACGAACGCGTGCGGGAGCAGCTTGACGATCTTCCCGGCGACCGGGGAGACGACCTCGAAGGACTCCCCCGCGGGCGGCTCGACGGCCGCGCCGGAGCCGACCATCTCGGCCGAGAACACGGGGTCGGGGACCTGGCCGATCGGGACGGCGGTGCCGGCCATGGGGGCCCGGACGATGAGCGCCGCCGCCATCAGAGGAGGTCCTCGATGTCCTCGGCGAGCGTGTCGGCCTCGGGGCCGACGATGACCTGGACGGCCGAGCCCGCGGCGAGCACGCCGTGCGCGCCGGCGGCCTTGAGCGCGCCCTCGTCGACGAGCGACGCGTCCTTGACCTCGGTGCGCAGGCGTGTGATGCACGCCTCGACCTCGACGATGTTCCCGGCTCCACCGAGCCCGGCGATGATCTTCTCTGCCTTCGACATGGCATGGCTCCTTCGCTGTCCTAGCTGGTCGTGGGACCAGTGTGTGCCGCTTCGCCCTGCGGGTCATCCCTTGACATCCCGCCGTGGCTCCGCTCACACTGAACTGGTCATAACCAGACAGTACCGGCTAGGACCGGCACTGCACAAGACCCCCAGATCCCATCCCGCAAAGGTGCACCCCATGTCGACTGACACGACGGCCCAGGCGCCGGAGAAGAAGCCCAACGTCGTCTTCGCGACCCTCCAGCGGCTCGGCCGCACGCTCATGCTCCCCATCGCGGTCCTGCCCGCGGCCGGCATCCTCCTGCGGCTCGGCCAGGCGGACCTGCTCGGCGCGATCCCGGGCTTCGCCCAGGGCGCCGCCGTCATCTCCGCCGCGGGCAACGCCGTCTTCGCCTGGCTGCCGCTCATCTTCGCCGTCGGCATCGCGATCGGCTGGGCCAAGAAGGCGGACGGCTCCACGGCCCTCGCCGCCGTCGTCGGCTACATGGTGATCGACGGCGTCTTCAAGGCCATGTCCCCCGTGGTCCTCGCGGACCAGCTCGACCCGACCGGCAAGCCCGCCGTCATCAACTACGGCGTCCTCGCCGGCATCATCGTGGGCCTGTTCTCCGCGAGCCTGTGGCAGCGGTTCTACCGGACCAAGCTGCCCGACTTCCTCGGCTTCTTCTCGGGCCGGCGCCTCGTGCCGATCCTGACCTCGGTCACGAGCCTCGTCGTCGGCGTCGTCATGGCCATGCTCTACCCGCTCTTCAACGCCGCGCTCTCGTGGGTCGGCCAGGCCGTAGCCGCGAACGCCGTCGTGGGCGGCGGCGTGTACGGCTTCGCCAACCGCATGCTCATCCCGGCCGGCCTGCACCACATCCTCAACTCCGTGGTCTGGTTCCTCATCGGCGACTTCACGGGCCCCGACGGCCAGCTCGTCCGCGGCGACCTCAACCGCTTCTTCGCCGGCGACCCGGGCGCGGGCCTGTTCATGACCGGCTTCTTCCCGATCATGATGTTCGGCCTCCCGGCCGCGGCGTTCGCGATCTGGCGGCACGCGAAGAAGTCCCAGCGCAAGATCGTCGGCGGCATCATGCTCTCCACGGCCCTCACCGCGTTCCTCACCGGCATCACCGAGCCGCTCGAGTACGCGTTCATGTTCGTCGCCTTCCCGCTCTACGTGGTCCACGCCGTCCTGACCGGCACCTCCCTGGCCCTCGTGAACGCCCTCGACATCCACCACGGCTTCACCTTCTCGGCCGGGCTCATCGACTTCGTGCTGAACTTCGGCAAGGCAGAGAACGCGTGGCTCCTGATCCCGATCGGCCTCGGCTACGCGGTGGTCTACTACTTCCTCTTCAGCTTCGTCATCAAGCGCTGGAACCTGCGCACGCCGGGCCGCGAGGACGACGAGGTCACGGTCGAGACCGAGCCCGCGAAGTAGCCCCCCGCTCCCTCGTCCTGCCCTCGCGCCCGGGCGCACGACGGCGACCGCCCGCCGTCGTGCGCCCCTCACCGCCCGCCCGCCCACCACGAGAAAGCAGCAGCATGGAGATCATCGTCCTGCCCGACCCCGACGCCGTGGCCCGCACCGCCGCCGACATCATCGAGGAGCGGCTCCGGCGCGGCCCCGCCGTCCTAGGCCTCGCGACCGGCTCGACCCCGCTCAGGACCTACCGCGAGCTCATCCGGCGCCACCGCGAGGAGGGCCTGAGCTTCGCCGACGCGCAGGGCTTCCCGCTCGACGAGTACGTGGGCCTGCCGGCCTCGCACCCGGAGTCGTACCGCTCGGTGATCCGGCGCGAGATCGCGGACCACGTGGACTTCGCCCCGGGCGCGGTGCACGGGCTCGACGGCGAGGCCCCGGACCCGGCCGCCGAGGCCGAGCGGTACGAGCGCGCCATCGCCGAGGCCGGCGGCGTGGACGTGCAGATCCTGGGCATCGGCACGGACGGGCACATCGGCTTCAACGAGCCCATGTCCTCGCTCGCCTCGCGGACGCGGATCAAGACGCTCACGGCGCAGACCCGGCGGGACAACGCGCGCTTCTTCGACAGCATCGACGAGGTCCCCGAGCACGTCCTCACGCAGGGGCTCGGGACGATCATGGAGGCCCGGCACGTGATCCTCATCGGACTCGGCGAGGCCAAGGCGGAGGCCATCGCCGCCGCGGTCGAGGGCCCGCTGGCGGCTCTGTGCCCCGCGTCGGTGCTGCAGCTGCACCCGCACGTCACGGTCCTGGTCGACGAGCCCGCCGCCGCGCGCCTCGCGCACACGGAGTACTACCAGTACACGTTCGGCCGGAAGCCCGCGTGGCAGGGGTTCTGAGGCCGGGGCCCGAGTCTGCTCCGCGCAGCCTCGCGACGGTTGGCCCGGCGCTCGAGTTCGCCGTCGAGTCCGCCGCGGGGGCGCGGGTCGCCCTGGCCGCCGGGGCGGACCGGGTGGAGCTGTGCGCGGCCTTGGCAGAGACCGGCGGCGTCACGCCGGGCATCGGCGTGATCGAGGCCGCGTGCGCGGTCGGGATCCCCGTGCACGTGCTGGTCCGGCCGCGGGCGGGCGGCTTCGCCTACACGGCCGAGGAGCTCAAGGGCATCGAGGCCGATGCCGTCGCCGCGATCCGCGCGGGCGCGGCGGGGGTCGTCGTCGGGATGCTCTCGGCCGACGGCGGGCCGGACGCCGAGGCGCTCGGCCGGGTCGCCACCGCGGTGCGTACCGAGGACCCGGGCGCGGAGGTGACCTTCCACCGGGCGTTCGACGCCGCGCTGGCCGCGGGCGCGCTGGGCACGGACGGACGGGCCGCTGATGGTCTGGCCGCCGAAGCCTTGGCCCGGATCGCGCGGGCAGGCGCCGACCGGGTCCTCACGAGCGGCGGGGCGCCGGATTGCGGCCGGGGGCTCGCGGGGCTGCGGCGGCTCGTCGGGCTGGGCCGGGTGCACGCGCCGGGGCTGCAGGTCATGGCCGGCGGCGGCGTGACCGCGGGGCTCGTGCCGGAGCTCCTCGCGGCCGGGGTGCACGCCGTGCACGCCTCGGCGCGCGGGGGCTCGGGCGTCATCGACCCGGCGGTCGCCGCCGGGATCGCCACGGCAGTGCGGGGCCTGTAGGGCCGCCTCCACCCGGAGTCCGGTCCGCGAGCCCGGCCGCGGACCCCGAGAGGCGTCCGTTCCTGCTCACGATGGGCCAGCTGCATCGCTTCAACGCGGCGTGTCGCACCCGACTCGCCGGGCCCCAAGGGCCACGACGAACACGGGCGGACAGGCCCGGCTCACCCCTCGCGCCGAGTGGCCCTGATGACGGCGTCGTGGAGGGTCATGGCGTGCCCCGGCCTCCTCATGACCGTCCGCGCCCGCCGGTCCGCGGTCTCGACGCGCCAGCCGTCGCGCCCGAGGCGTGCGGCGACGTCCTCCGGCCGGACCGACGCTGCCGGCGGGTGGGCGTGCGGCAGGCCTGTCGGGGCGCCCGCCGCGGCCGGGGCCTCCAGATGCCCGACGACGAGGAGGGTCCCGCCGGGGGCGACCCACCGCGAGAGCTGCTCGTAGAGGTCGAGCTGGGGCATCGAGGCGTGGGCGTAGTTGGTCATGACAAGATCGAAGCGGCCCTCCGGTTCCCACGCCGTCAGGTCCGCCTGGAGCCAGGTGACTGGGCGGGGAAGGGCGAGGCCCGCAGCGCGCGCCGCGGCCTGCTCGAGCGCGTGGCCCGAGACGTCCGCTGCGGTGACTCGCCAGCCCCTGGCCGCAAGCCAGATCGCCTCGGCACCGTGCCCGCAGCCCGCGTCCAGCGCCGTTCCCGGGACAAGCGCCCCGATCTCGTCGACGACGTGGGGATTGGCCGTCCCGCCGCCGTGCTCCGCTGGTGACGCCCCGCTCAGGCTCGTCCAGTGGGTCTCCCAGTACTGCTCGTCGAAGGCGTGCGTCATGAGCCGGCCCCCGTTCCGAGCCGGGCCGCCAGTGGGGAGGCCGGTGGGGCGGCGGCCCCCATCAGGAGATCGGCGTTGAGGGAGGCGGCCGCGGAGGCCCCGGACACCATCGCCGCGAGGTCGCTCGAGTTGCCTGCGGCCCACACGCCCGGGACGTCGGTCTTCCCCATGGCATCGGCCGGGATGTGGACGCCGAGGGGATGTTGGGCAGGCGTCCCGCCGAGCTGCTCATAGAGGGCCGTCCGGGCGACGAACCGCGGAGCGACCACTACGGCGTCCGCAGCGACCTCGCGGCCATCCGCCAGGGCGACCGCCCGGAGCCCGCCGCCCTCCGACGTCAGGCCCGCCACCCTGCCCTCGACGAGGCGGATGCCGAGGGCGGCGAGCTGCGCCCGGGCGGCGTCGTCCAGATCCGCCTCGTGGAGGAACACGGTGACGTCCTCGCTCAGCTGCCGGAACAGCAGGGCCTGGTGGACCGCCCTCGCATCCGTCGCGAGCACGCCGATGCGCCGGCCGCGCACCTCCCAGCCATGACAGTAGGGGCAGTGCAGCACGCTGCGGCCCCACAGCTCCCGGACGCCCGGGACCTCGGGCAGCTCGTCGACGAGGCCCGTGGCGAGGAGCAGCCTGCGGGCGCGGATGGTCCTGCCGTCCGCGAGCCCCAGCTCGAAGCCGCCCTCCCCAAGACTGGCCGACACGGCCTGGCCATGCTCGAGGCGTGCGCCGTAGCCCTGCGCCTCGCGCCTGCCCTCGGCGAGGAGCTCCAGCGGCGGGACGCCCTCGCGCCCCAGCACGTTGTGCGCGCCGGCCGCGGGGGCGTTGCGCGGTTCGCCGCCGTCGACGACGACGACCGAGCGGCGCGAGCGAGCGAGGGCCACGGCTGCGCTGAGCCCCGAGAAGCCCCCGCCGGCAATGGCGACGTCGTAGATCCCGTGTGATTCCATGGTTGCCTCCTTCTGGAGAACCATTCTCATAAGAGTCCCTCAAGGATGGCAATCCGTTTTGCCACTATGGCAAACTGGGTGCATGCCCGACGCACCCGGCTCCTTCGACGACCTCCTGAACGACGTCGGCGGCCGGCTGCGCGCCATCCGCGCCGGGCGGAGCCTGACCCTCGCGGACGTCTCGGTCGCGACGGGGATCTCCGTGAGCACGCTGTCCCGGCTCGAATCCGGAAGCCGGCGCCCGACGCTCGAGCTCCTGCTGCCGCTAGCGCGGACCTACGGCGTCCCCCTCGACGAGCTCGTGGGCGCCCCGGCCGTGGGCGATCCGCGCGTCCACATTCGGCCCATCCGCCGCCATGGGCAGACCATCCTGCCCCTGAGCCGCGGGGCCAGCGGGGTGACCGCCTTCAAGCACGTCCTCCCAGGGAGGTCCACCCCCGAGGATCCTCGCCCGCGCGTCCATCCCGGGCACGAGTGGCTCTACGTCCTGGCGGGCCGCCTCCGCCTCGTCCTGGGCGGCCGCGAGTTCCTGCTCGAGGCCGGCGAGGCCGCCGAGTTCGACACCCGCACTCCGCACTGGTTCGGCGCGGGCGGGCCGCAGGCGGTCGAGTTCATCAGCCTCTTCGGCCCACGCGGCGAGCGGGTCCACGTCAGCGAGCTCGGCGAGTAGCCAGCCGCAACGTCACAGCCGGAGGGCGGCCCTACCCGCTCGTCCCGGAATGGGCCGGCTGCGGGCCGACCCATGAGTGGGCGCGACCCGCACAAGGACCGGCGGGACATGGCCCGAGCGGAAGACGCCGAACTCGCGCGCGAGGCCCGGCCCGCCGTCGTGCGCCCTGTCAGCGGGCACGAGGGCGAGGATCCCGGCCAGGGCGAGGACGCCGATCGCAACGATGGCCCAGAAGGTCGAGCGCCAGCCGAGTTCCTGGCAGAGGAAGGTCCCGAAGGGAACGCCGGGAACGTTGGCCGCCGTCAGCCCGGTGAACATCACGGCGAACCTTCTGGTCTACCTCAAGCTCGACCCGGCAGCCGTCCAGGAAGGCTTCGGCCGGGACGTGAGCGAGCATCGGACATTGCGGCCGGCGACCTGGAGCAACGGGTCACCGATGATTCCCAGTGGACGCTCGTGGAGGAACTCACCCGGCGGGCCTACACGGCAAACTAGCGCCCCGATCCCACATCGACTTCTGTCAGGGATCCGAGCGGCCTCCCTCAAGACCCCGTCGCCCGGCGCATCCACTCGCCTCGCAGAAATGTCGGGCGGATGTGGCACGATCCTTGTGTGACATCGACTTCCTCATCCCCTCTGGGGCGGCCACTACGTAATCGATGGGGGCTACGCGGAGCGCGTTCCGCGTAGCGGCGCGCCAGCCGCCAAGTGAAAGGAAGTCGTTCCATGCCCAAGTCCAAGATCGCCAAGAACCCCGTCGTCCCCACCCTCTCCTACACCGATTCCAAGGGGATGGGAGAGAAGCTCGTGGTGTGGCCGAGCGTTCTCGATGATGACCCGTGCATCCAGATCGATCCCGACCACATGTGTGAGACGAGTCGCGCTGTCTACTTCCGCAGGGAGGACGCGGCCAAGCTCGCCACGGCCATTCTCGCCGCCGGGATGATGAAGCCCCAGGGCAAGAAGGGCAGGTAGAACCGGGCGCGGGAAGGCAGGAGTTCACCCTCATTGCCTTCCCGCCTCGGTCGGGGTCCCGGAAGCACTCGGGAAGAATCGGGCGGATACGGCTGATCTGGGCCTGACTGGCTGGTGGTGAGGTCGGCGTGTGCCCGCTCGACCGCCTCGGGATGGCGCTGGCGTCTGTCGTGCTCAGCCAGGGCGTGGTAGATGCTGGCCAGGCGGGGTTCCGCCCCCGCTGCCGGTGGGGATGATCAGGTCCTTGCGGATCGAGGCGACGGGTTCGCCCGCGGCGCATCTCCAGTACGATGCCGTGCGCGGTGAGGTAGTCGGCCAGCGCAGTCAGCTCGGCGGAGTCGCGGCCGAGCCGCTTCGTCTCGTACACGGTGAGGATGACCCGGCAGTGCGGGGCGTGCGCCTTGATTTGCAGGCACGCCTCCAACGCCTTTTCGAACTCGGGGCGGACGCGGACGCGGACGCGGGTGGAGACCTTCTCGGCGAAGATCTTCTCGCGCGGATGCCGGCCGCGGCCAGGGCATCCAGCTGGGACTGGAGCTCCTGGGTGAGGTGGGAGCAGCGGGCGTAGCCGATGCGGATGTCCGCGCTCGGCGTGTCCGCCGGGAAGACGAAATCCTCGGGCTCGTGGCTCAGTGACACAGAGTGAATCGCAATCGGCGAGGTCCTGCGTGGGGACGTCGACATAGCCGTCTGAGCCCTCCGCCTCCTCTATGCGGAGAACCCGCTGAGGAGGTGGCACGAGTCAGGCCATAGGTACTTGCCGTTGAAGAGGACGCGTACCTACTACTCAGGCCGGAAATGTTCCTCGGTGGTCTACTGGGAGGCGTGTTGCAGGCTGTTCCAAGGCCCCATCGGGCGGGCATATGACGCACCCACGAAATCCGCGGCGTGATGTGTGCACTCTCTAGAACGCGAGTAGCGGACACTGACGGGACGGGCCATAGCATTCAGGAACCCTGCGGTTAGGGACTTGTCCCGACTCTCTTGTCCCGGTCATCTAGGGACTTTCGAACCATCAAGGGAGAATCTTCCATGAAACGCTGGATCGCACCCCTCGCAGTCACCGCCGCACTATTCGCAAGTACGGCCGCCGCAGCCCCGCCACAGAATATCGACGTAACCTTCGAGTGGCCCTGCCCAGACTTCGACGCAACGCTGCATGTCACCGGTAAGAGCGGGTTCATTTCAGTTCCGGGTGGATTCAAACTCATCGCTCCGGATCAAACGGTTACGATCACGGGTCCCACAGGCGAAACAGTGAGCTACGTCATCACGGGAGTGACCCACGTGGAGGTTCTATCCGACGGGAGCTTGGACGTCACGGCAACTGGATTGAACGTGGTCTTGGTGCCCGACGTGAAGAAGAAGCATCCAGCTGGTTTGTTCCTCACGACTGGCACGGTCAGTTGGACTCTCAACCCCGATTTCTCCGAGAAGACGCTGTTTACTTCCGAAGGTGGCACGGTCACTGACGTTTGCGAACTCATAGCGCCGTAACGCGAACCAGATGTGGGCACCCCCGCCCCCAGTTCGGGGCTGCCCCTCCTGTTCGCCTAACCTCCCCCCTGACGGTTCTTCGGATCTAAACTGGTTCTGGGTTCTTCTCCATGGGCGGTGGCCGCCTGCGGATAGCAGGCATCTGAGTCTGTCGTTGGTGAAGTTGCGGAATCCGCGGGGGATGCGGCGTGTGGTCTCGATGACGCCGTTGACGGCCTCGGTGGGCCCGTTGCAATCTCCGGCCGGAGATTTCGGATCGAGTGACGAGCGGACTGTCAAATTTCGAAGTCGTCTGCACAGATGACCGCGCAAGCGCGGGCTTGTGCAGGGGACTTCGTGCATCCGGCGTGTCCGAAGTCCTCTGCGCGGATATGCGTCGTTTGATGGTGGCGTGCAGGATGGCGCGGTCGGTGACGGCCGGGTAACCGAGCGGGGTCTGCTCTCGGTGCCGGAGCCCGTGTGGGCTTCGGCGGTCCGCCGCGCGGAGGTGATCGGCCCCTTGGCCGCGGCCGAGCGGCTGGCTGGCGGCGCGGTGGATGCCGCGGCGGAGGCCCTGGGCGTTTCGAGGCGCCAGGTCTATGTGCTCCTGCGCCGGTGGCGCGAGGGCGAGGGGCTTGCCTCGGACATGGTTCCGGGCCGGTCGTCCGGCGGCCGTGGCGGGTCTCGGCTGCCGGCTGACGTGGACGCCGTGATCGGCGAAATGCTCTCAGGTGCATATGGGAACCGCCAGAGGAAGACCGTCGCGGCGGCGCACCGGGAGATCGCGCGCCTGTGCCGCAGACGCGGCATGCCGGTCCCGTCGCGCTCTTCGGTTGCCCGCCGTATCGCCGGGCTGGATCCTCTGGCGACGGCGACCGCCCGGGAGGGAGCCGACGGCGCGCGTCGGCTGCAGTCGGCCGGCGGCCGCGTCCCTCCTGTGGGGGAGGTCCTCGAGCAGGTCCAGATCGACCACACCGTGGTGGATGTAGTCGTGGTCGACGAGCGGGAGCGCCTTCCGATCGGCCGCCCTTACGTGACCGTGGGGATCGATGTGTTCAGCCGGTGCATCGTCGGGCTGGTCGTGACGTTGGAGGCGCCCTCGGCTCTGTCGGTGGGGCTGTGCCTTGCCCACATGGCCACGGACAAGAGGCCGTGGCTTGAGCGGATCGGCGTCGAGGCGGCCTGGCCGATGAGCGGGAAGCCGCGCGAGCTGTATCTGGACAACGCGGCGGAGTTCAAGGGCGAAGCGCTGCGCAGGGGCTGTGAACAGCATGGGATCGCACTGCGCTACAGGCCTCCCGGGCAGCCCCACTATGGCGGGATCGTTGAAAGGGTCATCGGCACGATGATGGGGATGGTCCACGAGCTGCCCGGCACGACGTTCTCCAACCCTGTCGAGCGGGGCAGCTACGACTCCGAGGCCAAGGCCTCGCTGACCATGGCCGAGCTGGAGCGCTGGCTGGCCCTGGCGGTCGCCGTCTACCACGGGCAGGTGCACGGCACGATTGGGCAGACCCCGCAGTGGCGCTGGGAGGAGGCCTGCGGGAAGGCCCCGCCGCCGGTCGTGGCCGACGGGTCGTCCTTCCTGGTCGACTTCTTGCCGGTCTACCGCCGGAGGCTGGCACGGACGGGATTCGTCCTGGACTACGTGCACTACTTCAGCGATGCCCTCAAGCCCTGGGTCGCCCGCCGCGGACAGCTCGATTCCTTCGCGCTGCGCCGGGACCCGCGCGACATCAGCCGGATCTGGGTCCTGGACCCGGAGGGCGGCTCGTACCTGGCGGTGCCGTACCGGACCCTGTCCCGCCCGCCGGTGACCCTGTGGGAGCAGCGGGCGGCGGTGCAGCGCCTGCGCACCGAGGGCAAGGCCCAGGTCGACGAGGAGGCCCTGTTCCGCATGGTCGATCAGATGCGCGCCATCACCGACACGGCAACGGCTGCCACACGGAAGGCGCGACGGAACGCCGAACGGCGCCGCCGCACCCCAGCAGCGTCGTCCCCTCCGCCATTGCTGGTTCCTCCGCCCGCACCGCCGTCGCCGGGGCCGGTGCCGTCGGCGGCGCCGTTCGAGGTGATCGAGCAGTGGTAGGCAGTGCGGCGCCGGAGGCGGGCCTGGAACACCTACACGAGAGCAGCCGCGCCTCGGCGCTGCTGCCGGCTGCTGACCGCCTGCTCTGCCTCCGCGCTGACCGGTGGATCGGCTACACGAAGGCCAACCAGGCGCTGGAGCGGCTGGAGGCGCTGTTCTCCTGGCCGCAGAGGGAGCGGATGCCGAACCTGCTGGTGATAGGCCCGACCAACAACGGCAAGTCCATGGTCATCGAGAAGTTCCGACGGCTCCACCCCGCCGTCTCCCTTCCGGACTCCGAGCAGATCCCGGCGCTGGTCGTGCAGATGCCCTCCGAGCCCTCGGTGAGCCGCTTTTACGTCGCACTGCAGGCCGCGATGGGCGCACCGGTCCGCCCGCGCCAGCGCGTCGCGGAGCTCGAGCAGGCCACGCTGGCCCTGCTCCGCGCGGTCGGGGTGAAGGTGCTGGTCATCGACGAGCTCCACAATGTCCTGGCCGGGCGCGGGGATGCCCGGCGGGAGTTCCTGAACCTGATCCGCTTCCTGGGCAACGAGCTGCGCATCCCGCTGGTGGGAGTCGGCACACAGGACGCCTACCTGGCGATCCGGGCCGACGACCAGCTCGAGAACCGTTTCGAGCCCTTCCCCCTGCCCCGGTGGGAGCCCGGGCCGGAGGCGTGCTCGCTGCTGGCGAGCTTCGCAGCGGCCCTCCCGCTCCGTCGCCCCTCGCCGATCGCCACGGAGGAGATGGCTTCCTACCTGCTCAACCGCAGCGAGGGGACCATCGGCGAGCTGGCCCACCTGCTCACGGCCACCGCCGCGGTGGCCATCGAATCAGGCGAGGAGTCCATCAACCGGCGCACCCTGCTCGCGGCCGCGTACGCCGGGCCCACCGAACGGCGCAGGACGTTCGAGCGCATCCTCGCATGACGCGCCGTTGGCCCCTGCACCCCACACCTTCCGAAGGAGAAGCGCTCTCCTCCTGGCTGTGGCGGCTCGCGGGAGCGTACGGCATGACCCCTGACGCGATCCTGCGCCACAGCCTCGTCCCGCGCAGGGCAGAAGCGCCCCGGGATCCGATGGCCGGCATCGATTCCGCCCCGCCCGAGCAGCTCCTCGGAACGCTGGCGGAGCGCACAGGCGTCCCCTTGGACCGGATACGTCCGATGGCCCTGGCTGGCTTGGAGCCCTGGATCATCGAGCCGGTGGAGACCGAGCCCGGCATGGCGTTCGAGAACTACGTCCACCAGCACTCGGTCCTGCTGGGCCCGAGGGACAGGCCGCGCCGTCTGCTGTCTGGCTGGCGGCCATGGCTGCCCGCGGACCCCCGACGGACGCCGATGCGCCGCGCCTGTCCGAGCTGCATCAGCACCACCCCGCTGGCCCTCCGCAGCTTCACCCTCGTCTCCCAGATACCGCTGACCCTGACCTGCCCCGACCACGGGTGCAGGCTCGAGCCGGCATACGGCGCCCCCGGCATCTGCTTCTTCTGGGAGAGTCCCGAAACAGCGCGGGCCCCGGCGCCGGCCGCCGTCGTGGCGATGGACCGGCTCACCCACGCCGCCCTGAGCACCGGAGCCGTCGCCCTTCCGCGCCGGACCGTGCACGCCGGTGTCTGGTTCCGCCTCCTGCGCACCCTCATCGACGAGATCTCCATCCCCCTCTCGAAGCTGCCGGCGCGCTCACGGAGGGCCGTGGCCGCGTCTGGGAGGCGGCCGGCCACCCCGCCCGCGCGGGAGTCGTCGGCGCATGGCGGGCGTACGAGGCGATGCCCTGGTCCCGCCAGCAGGCCACGCTCGAAGCCGCAGCAGTGGCACTGCACCTCATTGGGAACGGCGGGATCACCGCCGAGGGCAGTCTGGGTGGTCTGCTGAGCGCCGAGCCCCACAGGCCCCTGCCCGACGGGAGGACGCCCGAAGCGGTCCGGGCGGCCGAGCTGAACCAGGCGCTCGAGGACGCCCTCGCAGCGGCCCGGGCGGACCCCCTCGAGGCGCACCGCCTGCTGGCCCTGCTCGCACCTAACCCTGGCTCGAAGAGGTTCGCCACCGTGCGCGAGGACCTCATCATGCTCGGGATCCCGGAGCAGAACCTTCCCACCCAGACCGAGGCCATGCGCCTCAGGGCGATCCACCGGGAAAGTCACGCTAGCCGGGGGCAGGATGTTAGCGAGACGTAGAATAAGCGACGGATTACGTGACATCCGGGACTTGGCTTTGGCGTACCTGGTGTTCTGTCACGTAATCGGCCGTATAAGTGACGGAGGAAGCCATGCTCGTCGGATATGTCCGGGTGTCGAAGGCCGACGGGTCACAGACCACAGATCTGCAGTGCGACGCGCTCCTCGCCGCCGGCGTCGACCCCGAGGCCGTGTACGAGGACCGGGCGTCGGGGAAACGCGACGACAGGCCGGAGCTCGCAGCCTGCCTGAAGGCCCTCCGAAACGGGGACACTCTGGTGGTGTGGAAGCTGGACCGGCTCGGTCGGGACCTGCGCCATCTGGTGAACATCGTCCACGACCTCACGGAGCGCGGCATCGGCCTGAAAGTCCTCACCGGTCAGGGCGCCGCGATCGACACCACCACCGCCTCCGGAAAGCTGGTCTTCGGGATCTTCGCCGCCCTGGCCGAATTCGAGCGCGAGCTCATCAGGGAACTTCACTGGACATCGTCAAGGTGACCGGCTGGGCGGACCGAGGAGCATCTGGTCGAGAGCCATTTAGGTGGTTTCGCCTCGAGAGCCTAAGAGCGCGTCAGGAGCAAGGGGGCTACCCCGGGAAGCAGTGTTGCAGTTGTCCTACCCTTACCGGGCATTTATTTGGGCGGGGTATGTGCCAATCTGCAGATCAGAGCCGGGGTGGCAGCCCGAAGCGCAAAGTCCCGCCCCACTCCGCGTCCGGTGGACGGCCGACTTACGGGCGCTGTGACTCGTCTCCAAGAGGATGAACTGCAAGGCGTGGTTGGGCAGTCAGTGGCAACGATTGTGGGAACGGGAACTTCGAAGGTGGCTGCTGTAGTTGCCTGTGCACTCGCTCAAACGGATCGGCATCCGTTGGGCGATCCCCATCTCGGACGCCGGCCCCTGGAGCCACTGGCGTCGGTTAACGGCCAGGCTGGCGGTGGTCGAATGGTTCCTCCGCTCGGGTAAGATCATCGTCCCGCTAGTCCCTCAAGAGTGCCGCGTGGACCTGGAGTCCTGTCCAGCATCTCGGCTCTGAGTTTCGGGATAAGCGTCTGGCGAAGCGCGGCAAGCACCTCGGACTGAATACGCGCTTCATTCGTTCCGTCTCCAGCTAGCCGCCACCAATGGTCCTTGCCATGAGTCAAGTGCCCCGCCCGCTGCGCATAGCGATGAGACGCCAAGGTGTTGGGACTCGGCTTCCCTGGATAGAAGCTGTTCCGCCAGACCTCCGCGTCCGCAAAGGGATCGGCTGTCGGGACACCCGCGAGTGCCACTTAGCGATCACAGAACGCCGCCACATAGCGATCAGATCCAGAGCCACCAGCTGCGACCGGTCCGCCGATCAGCCCGCTCGTGTCGGCTAGCTGAGCGCGCTCATGTCCCCGTCTCCGAACTCGAGTCGAGGACGTTTCCAAGCGGCCCACGCGGAGAGTGGTGCCGCGAGGAAACAGATCGTAGATACCGTGCCCGGATTCAGAAAACCGATGAGCCCGGTAGTTGTGTCACCGCCCAGAAAAATGAGGAGACGGCCGAGCGGCCACGACAATGCGGCGACGCTGAGGAGTACGACCCATGGGAGTAGTTTCCGGCTTGCGAGCAGCACCGCGGTTGTTAGGGCAAGGATCTCGGCCGCCGACCGCGACAGGGTCAGCGCGTCGACGACGGGCATCAGAGAATGACCGTAGAACGTTCTCTGGGAGCCGCCGCCTTGGAGATAGCTGGTCAGGGTCAGAAGGACCGTGACAACGGGGGTAGCCCAGACCACAATTTTTGTGAGCTTTCGGTTCCGGGCAGGTCGGCCGATCAGGGCCAGCAGGCTGCCCGTTGCGAATACGGCGGGGATGAACCAGTGCACGGCCACCGCGGCGTGGGCTGTGTCAGTCAGGAGCGGCGTGGCGAGGCATGCGAGAACGGTAAGGCCGAGCAGCAGTTTCCGGAAGCCTTCCCTGCCGATGACCAAGGCTCCGAAAGCTGCCATCGCCAAGAGGTAGATGTTTGAGGCAGCGGTTGTGAACGGGCCGTAGAGTCCGTCTGCCAGGGTATAGGAGTTCGAGCGGAACCAACGGCCGACTTCGCCCAGCACCATCATGATTGCCGCCAGCGCTGTCAAAATGATGGTGGCCGCAGCCGCCACCCTATCCCTCCGCTCGGCTGGGGCGACCATACCCAGAAGCAACGAAATTCGTGCGATGAGTCCGTGGAAGACGACAGCCACCAACTCTGCGCTAGTCGGATGTGTGCGTTGTCGGCTTTCAGCGATGTCGAGCAGGACGCCAACAAATTCGTCGCCGTAACGTGCCCTCCAGCTCCGGGGATAGGCCCGCAGTGCACGACGGTAACCAACCTCAAGCGGTGTGGTGCGGGGGCTCATGCGAGTCCTCCAGCCATACGGATCTTCAGATTGGTGCGAGCGACCACGACGTTCGCCTCAAGCCGGTCGATTTCTGAGCGAAGCTCTTGCTCTCCCTGATCCGTTAGCCCGTAGTAGCGCCGGAGACGCCCATCAACCACCTCTTCACGGTCCACGCGTATCGATCCCTCGTCCGAGAGTCGGTCCAAAGCGGCATACAGACTGCCGGGCTGCAGCTTCACCCTCCCTCCCGAAAGCCGCGCCGTCTCGGAAATCAGCGAATAGCCGTGCTGCGGGCCAGCGGCCAGTGCGGAAAGTACGAGGAATGTCGGTTCTCTCATCTCGCGTTTAGTCATGTGAGCACCATAGTCAATTGGCATGACTATTGGCGGGAAGCTTCTTGCGCGTGTCGCTACCTGCCCGGTGTCACCTCGAAGATTCCGATCTGGGTCTCTCCGTCGCTCAGGTAGACGGGGATCTCGCGGGGTGGGCGGGGCTTGCTGAAGTTCTTCGCGGCGTCTTCTGGGCTGGTCGGGCCCGGTCCGCCGGAGAGGTCCCTTGCGTAGACGTAGCCTTCCCGGCCGTTCGTGGCGATGACGGCGAGGAGGTCGGGGACTCCGACCCCCGGGATCTCGACGCCGTAGGTCTCGCCCCTGGCGTTGACCCCCCACTCGGTCCGTTCCTGCTTCACGTACTCCGCCTTCAGCTGCCAGCGGCTCTCGGGGCCGGTCTCGATGGTCACGCTGTCCTGGCCCTCGGCGAGCGGAAGGGTGTAGCCGGCCCAGCCCGTGCGGCTCCCCGCGTCCGCGGGCGAGCACGCCAGACTGGCACCGTCGGGGAACCTGAAGCTCCCGGGGGTCAGGCAGGTCAGCTCCATCTCGATCCCGGTCGCGCCCTCCGGGGCGGGGCCGAGCTCGACCGTCGCCGTGCCCGTGTACGTCTCGGTCACCGGGGAGGCCAGAGGAGTCACCTGTTCGCCGCCCGGAAGGGGCAGCAGCCCCGCGGCTGTGGCGGCGACACCCCCCAGGAGTCCGGCACCTGCCAGAGCCCCGGCACCGATCCACAGCCGTGCCCGCCGAGCAGGCTTCGCCCGCTCTGCCCGTGAGACCAGCTCCGCCCGCAGCGCTGTGCTGAACTGCTCGTCGACTCGAAGCCCGCTCATGCCCCTTCTCCTTCCAGGATCGGCGCGGCCGGAACAGCCCGGGGCCGGGCATCGGCGAGGGCGGCCTTCAGCCTCTGGCGAGCACGATGGAACCGGCTCTTCGCCGCTGAGGGGCTGAGCCCGAGAACGGCGCCGGCGGCGGAGAGGGTGTACTCCTCGAAGACGACCAGGACCACCAGATGCAGGTCTTCGGCCTTCAGGGCCCTCAGGGCCGAGGCGACGTCCTGGTCGAGGAGTCCCTGGGCTCGGCCGAAGAAGTCTTCATCCCCTTGGTCGGACACGCTCTCGGCGCGGGGCAGGGATTCAAGGAACCTCCGGTACCGGCGTGCGGCCCGCGCGGTGTTGCGGGCCACGTTCGTCGTCGTGATGAGCAGCCAGGGAAGAACCGACCCCTCGACCAGCCGCACGGCGTTGCGCCGCCTCCACAGCTCCAGGAAGGCCGATGCCAGGATGTCCTCCGCGTCATGATGGCTTCCCGCCAGGCGATAGGCGTGGCGGAAGACCCGATCCCTGTGCCTGTCATACAGCGTGCCGAACGCCTCGCCGTTGCCCCCGAGGCTACGGGCCCACAGGCCCTCGTCCCCCGCTTCAAGGTCCCCCATGCCCTGTATTGTCCGGAAGAGCCCGAAAGGTTTCACGGTATGCGTCCGCTAAGGGATCCTTTACCGGACGTTGCCTTCCGTTAGGTGCCGATTCTGGTTCTCGATCAGCTTCCGGAGATAGCGGGCCAGCACTAGCCTCTCGACCAGACGTCCTAGGGGGCCGAACGGCACTGCGAACGAACTCGATCCGATCGACCATCATGGTGCCTGTCGGATCCTGATTGAACTCATGGACGTGCCGGAACCGCCGAAACGGGCCCTTGACCTGCTCATCCACAAAATAGTCAGGCGGCTCCATCTCAGCGATCCGGCTCGTCATACGAAGCGGGACACCGAAGTGCCAAGCTCGCCAAGTGACTTCCTCGCCCAAAGAAATGAGTCCAGACCTGACGCCAGCAACCGCCTCTTCTTGAGACCGCGCCATCGAGTCCTTGTGGGCGTCAATGTCCTGGCGAGGTCGAACAGCTCTTGTTTGGGCAGGCTTGTCCGCGTTGTGCACTCGAAGTAAACGGCCATGGTCAGAGTATGGTGCTCGTGATCCGTCCACGCTGAGATCGCCCCATCGGGGATCCCCCCGCGGACAACCATTCAGCTTGATTCCGCCCCCAGACGTGCCCAGTCCGTGTCTGAGACGGCCTGCCCTGCTAGGGGGAGATCGCGGGTTCGGCTGTGCCTGCGCTGCATTGGGCTTCCGCTCTTCGCCGCCGTAGGTGGACGAGGCTCTCTTCGAGTGCGCTGACTTCGCCGAGCCACCTGTGCTCGCGGGCTTCGGCGAGGCGCTGCTCGGCGTTGGCGGTCATCTCCTCGAGACGGCCTGCCTGGGCGGGGTCGACTTGGAGGAAGCGGCATTTGATGCAGGCGTGTTCGTGGATGCAGGGGGTGGCGTAGGGGCGGTGGCAGGCTCCGAGGGCGATTCTTCGGAGGAGGAAGCGCTGTTCGAAGTCAGTCCATTCCTCGGTGGTGGCGGGCCGCAGTTCCCCGTCGGGGCGGGTCTGGCGGCGTCTTTCGATGAAGGCATGGTGGGCCTGGATGACGTGCTCGGGGAAAACCGCGGTGTATCCGCGGGTGGTTTCGAGGTTCAGGTGGCCGAGCAGGGTCGCGACGATGTGCAGGGGGAGGCCGGTGCCGACGAGGTCGGTGGCGAACAGGCGGCGGAAGTCGTGTGGGGTGAAGTTGATCGGTGCTCCGCCGTCGGTGATCCCGGCATGGGCGGCGATCCCGTTGAGCACGCTCCGGATGTATGCCGGGGAGAGGGTGTTCTGGGTTGGGCCGACGATGCGGGCGAAGAGGTGCGGAAGCGGGTCGCCGAAGGTCTTCTCGTAGCTGTCGTAGCGGATCGAGAGCGGGACGGTGGTACCGGTTCCGCGGGCCCGGCGCTGGACGTCCACGAGGACTTTGACGAGCTCGGGCGACATGGGGATGAGCCGTTCGCGGTCGGTCTTCGAGGGGGCGATGTGCAGGAGCGGGACGATCGTGTTCGTGGACGGGGCGGTGTAGTGCCGCAGCGAGAGCTGTGTGAGCTCCTGGAGCTCCTCGCTCCTGATGCCGGTCTCCTTCAGGGTCGAGGCGATGGCCCAACCCCAGAACCCGTCGGCTTCGACCGCGCTGACGTCGACCCGCTTCCCTGCCGGTTTGGGCGGGCGTGCCCCGCCCTCGGCGGAGACGACCTCGGCCCAGACCCGTGCGCGCTCGTTGGCCAGGCATCGAGTCGGGGGGTCGTGCCTGCGGTAGGTCACGCCGTCGAGCGTGTATTCCTGTCCGTGCTCTGCGGCCAGGGTCGCCTCCAGCAGCATGCTCCCGCGATCCCGCAGCTCGGACGCGGCCAGGAGGAAGGCTGGGAGCAGGGGCGCCAGGGTGCGGGTGCGCTGGTGCATCCTGGCCTCGACCTTGCGGCGGCGCTTCGACTCTGCGCGTGACTGGGAGCGCGGCAGGGGCGTGGGCGCGACCCACGCGGCCCAGCGCCCGGGATCGTCGTAGGACCATTCGGCGAGGTCGCGGTAGAGGGCCCGGACGGCGAAGAACGTTGAGGAGGTGTCCGTCCTCTCCCGGCCCTCGAGCGTGGTCTGGATCCGTTGGCGCCATTCGGCGGCGACGGCCGGGGAGAGCCGGAGGTCCGTCTGGTCGGGGTTGATATCGATCACCTCGGCCCAGAACAGCCGCACGAGCCGGTAGGCCAGGCCGCTGAGCGAGCCGTAGTCCATGTTGGGCGCGAGCTCCTCCAGGTAATCCACGAGGAGGTCCCGCACGGGGGAGGCGGGGATTGCGTAGCGGTCAACGAGCATCGCCACGGTGTGCCGGCGGGAGGTGACGCTTGCGTGCCATGCGGCCCGGAGGGTGGGCGGCTCCCCCGCGAGGGGGCCGAGGGCGACCAGCAGTTCCCAGGCGAGGTGCTCCTTGGCGTGGTTGCGCGAGGTGCGCACCGCCTGGGAGTAGGCCAGGACGTCCTCGGCGGTGAGCTGGTGCAAGTGCTTGCCGGTGCGGATGAGGATCCGTGCGATCGCGTTCTCGGCGTTCCGCCGGCCGAGCTCGTGGGCGCGGCCGTACTCGGGCAGTGCCCGGACCCGTTCTGCGTCTTCGTTCCCTGCCAGGTCCAGGAAGGCGGTAGGCGCGTTCGGCTTCCACAGGGACGAGGAGAGCAGCCATTCGTAGGAAGGGCGCACGAGCCGGGCCAGGACCATGCCGATGACCCCGCCACCGATGCGCTGGACAGACACGCCGAGGCGTTCGCTCAGCTCGTGGACTCCTCGGCGGGGCGCCGTGTCCATTCCGGAGTTCCGCCAGCGCTCGTCCCACGTCTGCCCGTCGAACGCGGCCAGCCAGTGCAGGAGATGCCCCGCCCCGCACATGAGCCGTGCGCGCGGCCCGGGGTTCGGGCGGATGCGCCCCGCGCACTCCTCGACGCGGGCGAGCGCCTCGTCCAGGGTCGATGCCTGCAGGCGCGCGAGCTCGTCGTCCTGGCCCCTGGGCGCGGGGGAGCCGGCGTCGTGGGCCAGTCTCGGCCAGATGCGCCCGTTCGAGGTGACCGCCCTGTCCGCAGCGAGGCGCAACTGTCTGGCGCGCTGGAGCGTCTGTGCTGCCGCGATCTGGGAGGGGGACCTCGGGTCCGCCAGGACGGTCTGGTCGCTCATTCGCCCAGCCCGAGCAGTTCGCGCACGGCAGCGTCGTCGTACTCGGGCTCGATCGATGACGGGGCAGGCTTCGGGCGGGCGTAGTGCTCGAGCACCTTGGCCAGCACGTCCTCCATCCGCGGCTGGGTGTAGATGGTCGTCGTGGTCACATGCGCATGCCGGAGGACGGTCTGGACGTCGACGAGGGTGAAGGCCGGATCCGCGATCATCCGCTCCGCCGCAGTGTGGCGCAGGTCGTGCAGGGTCCAGTTCGACCCGAGCGCGCTCTGGGCGCGGGCGAACATGCGGCGAGCTGCGGCGTAGGTCAGGGGTCTTCGGTTCTTCGCCGCGAGCGTCCACCACACCGGGTCACCCGGGTCCGCCGGCTGTCCCTGGCGCATGTAGAGGGCGAGCCAGACGAACGCATCCGGGCTCGCCGGGATGACGTCGCGGCTCCTGGTGCCCTTGGTCGTGACCGTAAGGGTGTGCTCGCCGAAGTCGTAGTCGCCGTGCCGCAGTCCCAGGAGCTCCTCGGCGCGGGCGCCGCTGCTGAGCCAGAAGGCGAGCAGGGCCCGGTCGCGGTGGTGCTCGAGGGCGTCGAAGATCGCCGCCACTGCATCATCCGGGATGCCCCGCCAGGCGGGCTGCGGAACGCGCTGCCGGTAGGACCCTCGTCGGCTCCGGGCGAACGGCTCCATCGGGTTGTGGTGCGCATGGACATTCCGCTGCCGCGGAACAGGATTCACCAGGGGACCGAGACCGAACTCGAGCGCGAAGTCGTAGAAGCTCGAGAGCACGGTCAGCTGATGGTTGATGGTGCGCGCCGAGAACGTCATGCCCGGCCCTAGCCTCCTCGTCACGGGGTTCACCGTGGGAGGGGCGTCCGGTCCCCTACGCAGCGTGTTGGCGGTCGGCGAGGCCTTCATGTGCTCCACGAGCGCGCGTACGTCGATCCGCTCGGCCTTCTCCCACGGGATGAAGCGGCCGTGCAGGAAGCGGAACCAGCGCAGCAGGTCGTACGCGTAGCTGCGCAGCGTCGCAGGCGAGCAGTCGGAGGCGGCGAGATCTCGCAGGAACGAGCAGGCGGCCTCGTGCTCGTCATCGGGGAACACCAGCCAATACCGGAGCCCCTCGGCCGACTCCACCACCCTGCCCAGCAGCTGTGCCACGGCCACCACCCTTCCATGCCTCCCAGCGGGCGCCCGGATGGACCCGCCGGAGTTCAGTTAACAGACCGCACCATCGCCGGCCTGGCCTCCGCACGCGCCCGCGGCCGCACCGGCGGCCGTCCCTTCAAGATGACCCCGCCCAAGCTCCGCCTCGCCATGGCCTCCATGGGCAAACCCGAGACACGCGTCGGCGATCTGTGCCGGGAGCTCGGGATCACCCGCCAGACGCTCTACCGGCACGTCTCGCCCGCCGGGGAGCTGCGTCCCCATGGGGCGAAGGTGCTCGCCAAGGGCAGTCCCTCATCCCAGGCTGACGTTCTTGAGAATGAGTCGAGGACAAGAACTGCAGCGCGAGCGTCCTGGCGACAGGACACGGAGCGTTCGGGCTAGGTTCTTCTCGTCATGTCGAGGTCGGCCTGGGTGAAGGCGCTGAATCCTCGGCGTCGCGGATCGTAGATTCCCCTCTGCGAGCCCTGACCTCGCACGTCCATCTCCTCGAACGAGGCGAGCCGGCTGCCTTGTCCGCTCGAACGGTTTCGCCATCGCCGTTCGCAGAGGGATGACACGAGGGTCCTTCTGAAATCGAGTACATGATTTCCAAATTCAAGTAGTCGTCTGCTCAATCCACCTCTGGTTCCCCGGGAATCTTGACCGTAGGCTCCGTCCAACTTTCTTGGCCTGTTCATTGGAGGGACCGTGAAGCGGAGTCTTCATCGTGCTTGGAAGGCAGCCAGTGTCTCCGTCTTCCCTGCGAGCAAGCCGGAGTGGGGCGTGATTCCCGGGCCCAACGTCACGACGCGGCTCTACGGTCCTCCACCTGCAGAAATGCCACCCGCCACGTGCATCGTCCTGGTGTGCCGCCGATGACCCATCTCGATCGTCTGGACCAGTGGCTCAGCAGCCGCGGCGCTGAGCTCAAGCAAGCGGGATCGCTGACCTACACCCGAGGCCCGCGAGACCTTCCGAACCCGTCGGCGCACCTTGTCGTCGCTCTCACGGACTATGACGTCGAACTTGTGCTCTGGGAGTCCGGCGAGGCCGAGTTCAACTACGGCACCCTTGACGACCCTGTCCTCGAACACGTGGAGGTCGAGTCGCCAGCTGAGCTCGATGCTCTGCTGGAGCGCGTCCTCGCGGTCGTGGTGGGAGGGACCTCGTGACCCCGGTTCTGCGCGCTGTGGTTGCGATGATCGCGCTCCTCATAGGTTGGCTCTGCCCGGCCACTCCGGGCGCAGCCGCTGCTGCCTCGGCGGAAGCTCCGGCGCCGATCTAAACCTAAGACAGCCTCCGCTACGACACATCCCACGGCTTCGCCCCAGGACCGCACAGGCCTCATCCATCCGCGCACCTGCCATTACGACACGAACGCCGGTATCTTCCTCGAGCCCGCTCGAATAATTGCCGGTGAAGGATCCTCAATCGGACGGTCTGAGTCCCGAACGGAGGCTTGTGCACAGGACTTCGATCACTTGTGCAGATGACTTCGAAAACTGACACGGACGCATTATGGATCCGGTGACGCCAAGTACCAGTACCCCAATGGTTACGCTGCCTGCATGAACAAGACAGGGCAGACCGTTTATCCACTCACAGGCGAGATCATCGGCAACTCCCATCCCTTCGCCCATGTCCCCTGGCCGTGATGAAGATCGACGACCTTCTGCTCCTGAATACCGGACTGCGCCAGTACGCTTCGTCTCCCGAAATGGACCCACTGACCGAGGCAGATGCGCTTCAGGAAGCGCAACTGCTCGATGTCGGGTTCGATGCCCTAGCTAGCGTCGTTGGACTGATGTTTGAGCTTCGAACGGCTCTTCAGCTGCGGGAGGCCAACACTGGAGTTCTCATTGCCCGCGGCATCCGTGAGCTGGCCTGGTCTGGACCCGGCCGCGACACGGCACTCATGGCGTGGGCGGTTGGAAGTTCCCATCCACAGGTAATGGATGGACTCTTTGGGTTGCGTCTTGTGATGTGGCCTCATCCCGGTGCGCAACTATCGCTGACGGCCGAAAGTGCTGCCTTCTTCGTCGGCGATGTGCCAGGGCTGTCCGAGGCGCCGCCCGACTACACCGATCTTGACCGCACGACTCTGGGCCAACAGGTTGCGGGCTGGGAGTCGCCATTCGAGGTAGTCAGCGCTGCCTTCCTCAACCAAGGACAGTGAAGTGACTTCATTAAGAATTGAACTCAGGGGCAAGCGCGGCTCGCGTAGAACGCATGTATTGGATATCTGCTTAGCTGAAGCAAAGTCTTACTAGAAAGTGGGTAAAGTTCTATCCCGGGAGGCCACCGTGAATTCAATCAGAATTGAGAGTTACGTACAGGTTGGAGACACCTTTCTGCCCATCCGAGAGATCTCGCGCTATGGCGGTAACCGGGAGTATGTGCCTGGCGCCATCAGCCTGACAATTGACGGTATCGAGATTCTCGGCGTGGATTTGTGGGACGATGTGAACTGGCTATGGCCCTTTATCGTGCAAGCACTTGATGATTGCCGTCGCACAGGATTCGGTAGCCGAGGATTTCCCGATCAGCCAATATCATTTAGGGTAAAGGCTGCAGGGGCAGATCAGCTTCTCGTATCTGTGACGGATGGAGAATCGATTAATCGTAAAGCAATCGCAGTTTGCCGATGAACTCTATGCGGGCGGTAGCCCGCGCTGGATTAGAGTTCTTCGCCGAACTGGAGCGCTTGTGCCCCGGAACCAATCTTGATGAGAGCGGAGTGCTGCAGGCTTGGTTGGCATAATACGAGTCCGACTTCTGATGCGGATGCGCCCTCCGCTGCTGGGGTACACCGCCGGAGGGCCGCCGGGTTTCCCCTAACAGACAGCACGCTGCGCGACATGCGGGCGCCCTTTTAATGAACACGATCGTAACGCCCGCTTTGTCATGCCCGATCCAGTCCTTGATGCCGGTTAACAGCAAGGTAACCCGGATCTGTATGAGCGGCCCCCCGGGCCTCAGCGAACGACGCCGGCAGGCTCCGTCCGCTCGCTCCTCGCCCCGGGCTCGGGCTCGGCAGACGCGACGGACGGAGCATGCGAGCCCGCGCGGCGGGCTGCCCCGGCCGCGAGCACGAGGACCACGAGCCCGGCGAGGGTGATGGCTGCGCCGATCCAGATCGGCGAGGTGTAGCCGAGGCCGGCGCTGATGCCGAGCCCGCCCGCCCATGCGCCGAGGGCGTTGCCGAGGTTGAAGGCTCCGATGTTCGCGCCCGAGGCCAGGGTCGGGGCGTGCGAGGCGAAATGCATGATGCGGGACTGCAGGCCCGGGACGGTCCCGAAGCCGAAGCCGCCCATGAGGAAGAGTGCGACGATCGTGGCAGGCTGGCTCGCCGCGGTGGCGGCGAAGAGCACGAGCACGGCCAGGAGCGCGGCGATGAATCCGGCGAGAGCGCGGTCCACGTCCCGGTCGGCGAGCCGCCCGCCGGCCCAGTTCCCCGCGAAGAGCCCGAGGCCGAACAGCACGAGCAGCCACGGCACGGCCGAGGCCTCGAAGCCGCTGACCTCGGTCAGGGTGTAGGCGATGTAGGTGAAGGCGCCGAACATGCCGCCGTAGCCGAGCACGGTCACGGCAAGCGAGAGCCAGACCTGGCCCGAGCGGAAGGCGCCGAGCTCGCGCGCGAGGCCCGGCCCGCCGTCGTGCGCCCTGTCAGCGGGCACGAGCGCGAGGATCCCGGCCAGGGCGAGCACGCCGATGCCGACGATGGCCCAGAAGGTCGAGCGCCAGCCGAGCTCCTGGCCGAGGAAGGTCCCGAAGGGAACGCCAAGGACGTTGGCCGCCGTCAGCCCGGTGAACATGACGGCGACGGCGCGTGCCTTGCGAGCGGGGTCCACGAGGCCGGACGCGACGACCGCGCCGATGCCGAAGAACGCGCCGTGGCACAGCGCCGCGACGATCCGCCCGGCGAGCATCGAGCCGTAGTCCGGGGCGAGGGCGGAGAGCGCGTTGCCGGCGATGAAGAGGCCGAGGAGGCCCACGAGCACGGGCTTGCGCGGCCAGCGGGACGTCGCGGCGGTGACGCCGAGCGCGCCGACCACGACGGCGAGGGCGTAGCCCGAGATGAGCCAGCCCGCGGCGGCCTCGTCGACCGCGAAGTCGCGGGCGACGTCGGGCAGCAGGCCCATGATGACGAATTCGGTGAGCCCGATGCCGAACGCACCGAGGGACAGGGCAATGAGGCCGAGGGGCACGAGGGGTCTCCTGCTAGGCTTGGATTAGTTGCAGACGCGGCATATTGCGCCGCCAGAGTAGATAGTTGCACATGCAAATACAAAGCGCAAGCAACTAATTGGCAGGAGGTTCACATTGGGCATCGCCGACGACGCCGTCGAGGTGCGCGCGCAGGGCTGGCGCACGCTCGCCGCGCTGCACGGGCTCATCGAGGCCGCGCTCGAGCGCGCGCTCTCCGCGGAGGCCAAGCTCTCGGTGGTCGAGTACACGGTCCTCGACGCGCTCAGCCGCCAGGACGGCTGGCACATGCGGATGCAGCAGCTCGCGCGCGCCACCGCGCTGAGCCCGAGCGCGACGACGCGGCTCGTCAACCGGCTCGAGGACCGCGGCCTGCTGACGAGGATCCTCTGCGCCGACGACCGGCGCGGCATCTATACCGAGCTCACGGCGCAGGGGCGCGGGCTCTACGAGAAGGTCAGGCCGGTCCACGACGCCGCGCTCCGGGCCGTCCTGGCGGAGGCGGAGGAGCAGCCCGAGCTCGCGCCCGTCGTCGCGGCCCTCGGCGCGGGGGCGCGGACGACGGCGGGCTGACGCGGACGACGGCGGGCTGACGCGCCAGCCGTCGGTCGGCGCGGCGGCCGCGGGCACGCCGCCGCATCTTCAGGCGTGCGGCCCCACGGTGACAGCGCCGATGCTGAGCTCCGCGCGGCACTCGAGGACCTCGCCCACGCGGGCCGCCTGCTCCTCAAGCTCCCGGCGCCGGGCCGACGTGAGCCGCCCGATCGGCTCGACAGTGACGACGGCCCTGCGGCCGGAGCGCTTCAGGTGCCACACGCCGGCGACGACTCCGTCGACAAGCAGCACGGGATAATTCCCGGCCTGGCCCCCGGAGAGCGCCCGCCCCGAGGCACGGCCCGGGAACAGCCGATCCCGCGGCTGGCAGCCGATGGCGTAGGCGTCGAAGTACGGCAGGAGGCGGACTCCCTCGGCCGGCGCGGCCGGCTGGTCCGCGTCCGCGGCCAGGGCCCACGCAGGGGCGCCGACGAGTCTGACGGGAGCAAGCTCCGCGGACACGGCCTCGAAGAGTCCCTTCGCCGCGGGCTGGGCATGCCGAGCCAGCGGGCGAAGTCCCCAAGGGTGGCCGGCCCGTAGGCGTGGAGGTACCGGCGCACGAGCTCGGCCCCGGCCGCGGCGGGGCCGAGCGGCCGCAGGCCGGGGAGGTAGCGGTGCGGGTTCGTGTAGGTGACGGCGCGGCCGCGGTTGGGACCGCAGCAGAGCACACCGCGGGCCGCGGCTGGGTACATGGCTGGCCGCCAGCGGGGCCAGAGCCCATACCACGCGGGCACGACGGGCTCCCCGGCCCAGGCCCCCGCCCGCTCGACAACCGCGTCCGTCAGTTCGTCGAGGGTCAGCTCGGCGTCCCGCAGGGCATCGCCGACGGCCTCGATGACCCGGTCGGTCTGCTCCTCGGTCATGAGCGCCTCTGGCGGCAGATGAGTCGGAGGGACCCAGAGCGCGGCGAGCGCCCCGGCCCACAGCGGCAGGTCCCGCGTTGGCAGCAGATGCACGGTGCCTCGGGGGCCGAAGGTCTTGACGAGGGAGTGCTCGGCCTCGAGGGCGGCCTGGACCGCGGAGCGGGTTGTGCCGCGCAGCCTGATGCCCACGGAGAGCTCCGCGGCGGACATCACCTGGGCGTGGGCCCCGCAGATCGCGGCGACGGCATCGGCCGGGCTGGCGTCGGTCCACGGCTCGGCCAGTCCGTGCCGGGCCAGCCGCCTGCCGCACGCCTCCGGCCAGGAGAGCGCGCCCGCCTCGGGCTCGCCCCCGCCCATCTCACCGGACGCTGCAGATCGGGGCCATGCCAGCAGACGCTAGGCCCGCCCCGCGCCAGCGTCAATGGAGGGCCGACCCTACGTTGCGGGGTCACCTCCCAACGATGCGGGGTCAGGTCACACATCTCTGGCGGCTCAGCGCAAGAGTCCCGGTGCCGATGGCACCGGGACTCTTGCCCTTCCGGGAGCGACTAAAGCGTCTCACGAGACGGAGAGCGGGAGGGGATGGATCTCGTCAACAGGATGCCCCGTCCGCTCGTGGATCTTCCGCACTGCGTCGGCCGACGGCGCCTCGGACAGGCAGAAGACATCGCCGGACTCGGGGTCAGCCCAGGCAATCTTGAAGTTCACTTTCTCATCGTCCTGGATGGCGACGTCCGCGTCGTGGGCGTCGCGCAGACAACGCCGAGAACTGTCGGACCCCCGTGGTTCCCTGATGCTGCGGCCAGCCCTCCCGGCCGGCCGCGCCACAACCGCCTTCGGCGGGCCGTTGGGGAGGCGGCCTTCCGGCGTCCCAGGAGAGCCCCATGGACACGTTGCCACCACCCCCGGGCGTACCCGCTGCGCCGATCCCGCCCCGCCCACCGGCCGCACCCCAGGCCGCGGACCCCCTTCAGACCGGGAAACCGCACCGCCCCCGGCGCCGCCTTCGCCGCGTGCTGCAGGCCGTCGCGGCTGCCGCCCTGATCGCCCTCGGCGTCGTCGGGGGCGTCGCCCTGCGGCCACCCGTCGAATCCTCGTCGGAATACGCGGCGCTGGGCGCCGAGCTCGCCGCCGCGACGTCCGAGTCCTCCCGCCAGGCGGACACGATCGCGGGCTACGTCCGCCAGGAGTCGGCGATGAAGGCCCGTGAGGCCGCGGCTGCCGCGAAGGAGAACGGCTTCGCCCAACGCGAGCAGGAGGCCGCGAAGCGGGAGCAGGACGTCACGAAGAAGGAGGCCGACCTCACCGCCCGCGAGAAGGCCTTCGAGGAGCGCCAGACGAAGGTCGCCCAGTCCCAGATCACGGACGGCCTCCACGTGGTGGGCAAGGACGTCCAGCCGGGCGTCTACTCGACGACGGGCGGCTCGGGGCGCAATCCCCTGGGCTGCTACTACGCGTGGATGTCCGGAACGGGCTCCGACGCGGAGATCGTGGACAACAACATCGTGAAGGGCCCCGCCACGGTCACGCTGCGCGACGGGGAGGTGTTCGAGTCGTCGAGCTGCGCTCCCTGGACCAAGCAGGGCTGACGCGCACCCACGCCCGGGCGGTCGCGAGGACCGCCCCGGCGTGGGCGCGCGGCCGCTCCCCGACCGGCTAGCGTGGACCCGTCATCGTCGGAAGGAGCACGCATGTCCCGCATCGCGATCGTCGGGGGCCACGGCAAGGTGGCCCTCCTCCTCGCGCCCCTCCTCGTCGGCCGCGGCGACGAGGTGACCGGAATCGTCCGCGACCCGGCCCACGTGCCCGAGGTCGAGGCGACGGGCGCGACGGCGGTCGTGGCCGACGTCGAGCGCCTCGACACGGCCGGGATCGCCGAGCTGATCGCGGGGCACGACGCCGTCGTGTGGTCCGCCGGGGCGGGCGGCGGGAACCCGGAGCGGACGCGTGCCGTGGACCGGGAAGCGGCCATCCGCTCGATGGACGCCGCCGCGGCCGCCGGCGTGCCCCGGTACGTCATGGTCTCCTACCTCGGCGCCCGCCCGGACCACGGCGTCCCGCCCGGGGACCCGTTCTTCCATTACGCCGAGGCGAAGGCCGCGGCGGACGAGCACCTGCGCGGCACGGCGCTGGACTGGACGATCCTCGGCCCCTCGACGCTCACGCTCGAGCCGGGCACGGGCCGCATCGCTCTGGCCCGCCCCGGGGACCCCGGGCGCGTGAGCCGCGAGGACGTCGCCGCCGTGGCCGCCGCGACGCTGCGCGAGCCGCGCACCGTGCGGCAGTTCGTCGGCTTCGTCGAGGGGCCGACGCCCATCGACGAGGCCCTGGGCTCGCTGTGAGCGCTGGCCAGCCGGCCCGTCCGCCCCTTCACTGGCCTGAGCGCGTTCCCGCTCACGCCGCTGGACGAGTCCGCCTTCGACGAGCGCGCCTTCGCGGGGATCGTCGAGCGGCTCGCAGCGAACGACGGCGGCGACGCGGCGGCGCTGGCGCAGGCGGGCTTCGATATCGGTGATACTGGTAGCCGCACGGATTGAGAGCCGGCGATCGAGCAAGGGAGTACATCATGACTGGACCCATCATTGTCGGCGTAGACGGCAGCGAGACGGCAGGACGGGCGGCAGAGGCCGCGCGGGACATCGCGGCGGCCCTCGGGGCGCAGCTCCACGTGGTCTCGGCGTTCGAGGGCGACCGCGCCGAGGTGATCGGCGCTGGCAGCGACACGTGGATCGTGTCGGATGCGAACACGGCCCTCGGGATCGCGAAGATGGTCGCGGAGAAGCTCTCCGCCCCGGGCGTCACGATCACCCACACCGCCGCGCGCGGCAAGCCCGCGGAGGCGCTCGTCAAGGAGGCGGAGGTGCTCGACGCGCGGATGATCGTCGTCGGCAACCGGCGCATGCAGGGCATCGGCCGGGTCCTCGGGAGCGTGGCCAACACGGTCGCCCACACGGCGCCGTGCGACGTGTACATCGTCAAGACCGTGGACTGACCGGGCGCCTGACGCCCGCGGGGGAGGCGGCCCGCCGGGCCCGCCTCCCCCGCCGCCCATTGCCGCCGCCGCTCCCCCGCGGCCACAGTAGGGGCATGGCCCGGCTCCTCTACATGAACATCATGTCCGTCGACGGCTACATCGCGGACCGCAGCGGCTCGTTCTCCTGGGCGGCCCCGGACGACGACGTCCACGCGGCCGTCAACGACCTCCTCCGCCCTGTGGGCACCTACCTCTACGGCCGCCGCCTCTACGAGGTGATGCGCGCATGGGAGGACCCGGCCATCGAAGCCGGCCGGTCCGCCGTCGTGCGCGACTTCGCCGAGATCTGGCGCGCCACCGACAAGATCGTGTACTCGTCCACGCTGCCGTCCGTGGACACCGCCCGTACGGGCATCGCGCGCAGCTTCGAGCCCGACGTCGTCCGGGACTTCAAGGAGCGCACGACGGCGGACCTCGCCGTCGGCGGCCCGGGCCTGGCGGCGTCGGCCTTCCGCGCGGGGCTCGTGGACGAGGTGACCCTGTTCGTTGCGCCGGCCGTCGTGGGAGGCGGGACGGCCGCGCTCCCTGATGCCAGGCTCGACCTCGAGCTCACGGGCGAGGAGCGGATCGGGCGCTTCGTGCGGCTCACGTACCGGGTGCACTGAACTCGCCAGGGCCTGCCTTGGCTCCCCCGGGGGCTCACGCCTGGCGGAAGATCGCGTCGCCGGCGTTGACGCCCCACACGCGCCCGGCGGCCCCGACCGAGACCTGCTTGAGCGCGCCCGGGAACTGCCGCCACGCGTTGGCCTCGCGATGGTAGACCGTGTCCGAGGCGTTCACGCCCCACACCGTCCCGTCCGCCGCGACCGAGACGTGCCTGAGCGCCCCCGCGATGTGCGTCCACGAGGCGCCGTTCCACTGGTAGATGCTCCCGGCGGAGTTCACGCCCCAGACCCGCCCCGCCGAGCCGGCCGAGACCTGGCGCAGCGCCCCGGGGATCTGGGTCCACGCGTTCCCGTCGCGCCGGTAGATCCTGTCCGCGGAATTGACCCCCCACACCGTCCCATCGGAGGCGGCCGAGACGTGCCGCAGGGCGCCCGAGACCTGGGTCCACGAGGAGCCATTCCAGCGGTAGATCTTCCCGGCCGAGTTCACGCCCCACACGTGCGCCGCGTCCCCGACCGAGATCTGGCTCAGCGCCCCGGGCACCTGCTGCCACGCGGACCCGGTCCAGCGGTAGATCCTGTCGGCGGCGTTGACGCCCCACACCGTCCCGTCCGCCCCGGCGGAGACGTGCTTGAGCGCCCCGGCCACCGGGATCCACAGCCGCCACCCGACCTGGCCGCGCGACCACGGGCACAGCACGAGCGTGTTGGCCTCCATGAGGCACGGCACCTGGGCGCTCGTGCAGTTGCGGCAGTTGAGGTTGGGGATGCCGTGGTGGCCGCTCGCGTCGCACGAGCAGCCGCCGTACTCGTCGGCCGCGCCGAAGATGTGGCACGTCTCGTGCGCGAAGACCCGGCTGATCTCGGCCGGCCCCCAGCCGTCGTTCGCGTACTCCATGACGATCCGCTCGCGGCCCGCGTAGGCGAAGTGGTGCGTGGGGTACTTCGTGAAGTACCCCACATAGGCCCACGTCGCGCCGAGCGCGGAGCGGATGGACGTCACGTAGTCCACGGAGCCGTCCCGGGAGCCCTCGAAGCCGAGCTGCGTGAGCGCAGCGTCGCGCCAGGGCGCCTCCATGGGCTCGTAGTCGTGCCCGGTGCCGGTCGCCACGTCGACCGTCGGGAACCGCAGGTCCAGCTGGAACGAGACGTTCTCCGCGGCCCCGGCCGTGCCGAGGAACGCGAGCCCCTCAAGGACCTCGGCCACGATCTGCCGCCGCTCGGCGCCGCTGACCACGAGGTTGAGGTTGGGGTCATGCCGGAAGATCTCCTCCTCGGCGTTCACGCCCCACTGCACCGACGCCGACGCGGCGCTGATCTGCGCGAGCCGGCCGTCGAGCTGCTCCCAGTTCCCGCCGCCGAGGTACCGGTAGATCTCGTCGTCCGCGTTGACGCCGTACACGGACCCGTCCGCGGCCGCCGCGACGTGCCTGAGCGCCCCGGGCACCTGGGACCACGCAGCCCCGGTCCACTGGTAGATCTCGCCGTCGGCGTTGACGCCCCACACGGTCGACGCCGAGCCCGCCGAGACCTGTGTGAGCGCGCCCGGCACCTGCGTCCACGCGGAGCCGTCCCAGCGGTAGATGCTGTGCTGGGCGTTGACGCCCCACACCGTGCCGTCCTCGGCGGCGGAGACGTGCCGCAGCGCGCCGGGGACGCGCGTCCATGCGGTGCCGTCGCGCCGGTAGATCTCGTCCTGGGCGTTGACGCCCCACACCTTCGCGCCGACGGAGACCTGCCGGAGGGCTCCGGCGACCTTGGTCCAGGACGTGCCGTCGAGCCGGAAGATCTCGTGCGCCGCGTTCACTCCCCACACCTCGCCCGTCGAGGACGCCGCGACGTGGATGAGCGCGCCGTGCAGCGGGAACCAGTAGGGCGGCGTCGCGGGCCCGGACACGACGACGACGCCGACGGCCACCTTCCCGGTCATGACCACCGAGGTCGGGGTGTTGGTCGAGCGGGGCCCGACGGCGGGGCCTTCGCCCGGCGGGAGCGTGTCGGACCCCGGCGGGACCGTATCGGAACCCGGCAGGACCGTGCCCGGCGGGCCCTCCGGTCCGGCCGGTAACGTTCCCACCGGCCCGCCTGGCTCGCCCGTGTGGTCGGGCGGGGTGCGGCCGGGGGCATCCCAGGGGACCACCGGCTCGGCAGCGGCCCGCGCGCGCCGGCCCTCCGCCGTCGTCCGCTGCCCGAACCGCTCGATCCACGCCTCCGCGGCCACCCGCTCGGCCCCCTCGAGCTCCGGAAGATCCTCGGTGACGCTCCCGAGGCCGCCGGGGTCGGCGTCGTCCGGGAGGACCGCGACGATGAGGTGCGGCGAGAGGCCGAGGAGGATCCTCCCTCCGGCCGCCTCGATCTCGCGCGCCGCGCTGTCGGCGTCCTCGGCGTACAGCAGGATCTCGCGGGACATGGCGCCACCTCCGTGCGGCTCCGGCCCACGCCGGGCCTGAACGCCATGGTGCGCGCGCTCCGTGTGGGGGTCAACGGCCCGACTCGTTCAGCTGGGCATGATCTAATGCATGGGTGCCGTGGCCGCGGCACCCGTGCGGGAGACAGGGAAGCGATGGCAGAAGTGGGCGTTCCGGAGGGTCAGTACTGGTTTGTGGGGGCCTATGACAGCGACCGCGAACCGCACGACCAGACGGAGCGGTTCCTCGCCGAGGGCATCTGGGAGAACGGGTTCGAGGACCGGTTCCTCGACACCGTCAAGTCGATGAAGGTCGGCGACCAGATCGCCCTCAAGGCCACCTACGTGCGGAAAACGGAGCTCCCCTTCGACCCGCGCGGCCACTCCGTCTCGGTCATGGCCATCACCGCGACCGGCACCATCACGGCCAACCCGGGCGACGGCCGCAAGATCGGCGTCGCGTGGACGCGCCTCGACAGCCCGCGCGAGTGGTACTTCTACACCGGCCGGCACTCGATCTGGAAGGTCACGCCGGGCCACTGGATGCGCGAGGCCCTCCTGCGCTTCGCGTTCTGGGGTGACGCGCAGGACACGGACAGGTTCCGCAACGACCCGGCGTGGGCCAAGCGCTTCGCCGACGTCCGGCCCAAGCCCGAGCAGAACTTCGAGTGGGCCGCGTTCTACGAGGAGGCGGCAACGGCGCTGCTCGCCTTCCGCAACCGCCGCCCCGAGCTGCTCGCCCACCTGCGCGAGATGCAGGAGCGCCACGAGGTCCTCGGCGTCCTCATGGACCGCGACTGGCGGGACAATCCCGTGCCGCTGCGGGACATCTGCCCGTTCACGGTCATGGGCACGTTCAACCGGGGCTCGACCCCGGAGAAGCGGACCGAGATCGCGGCGGACTGGGCCCGCCTGCTCGGCGTCACGACGCCGGCGCCGTCGAGCTTCGACGGGATCCCGCTCCTGAACAGCCAGAACTCGTGGTTCTTCCCGACGGCGGGCACGCGGCAGAAGGACGACATCGACACGCTCTGGGACGTCTTCGAGGCCGCGATCGCCGCGGCGGACAGCTCCGAGGACCACGCCCGGATCCGCTTCGCTGCCGCGTACAGCCGGGCGCGGGACATCTACCGCGTGGGCACGAAGCTCACCATGGGCCTGTTCTGGATCCGGCCGTGGAACTTCGTCCCGCTCGACGGGCGCTCGCGCCAGTACCTCAAGACCGAGCTCATGCTCGACCAGGACTTCTTCATGGCGGACGGCACGGCGTACGTGAACCTCATCGACACGCTCGCGTCCAAATTCGAGGATCCGCAGTTCGCCGTGAACTCCTTCCCCGAGCTGTCCTGGACGGCCTACCTCGAGCGGGACGGCCGCGGCGCGCACACGGAGACCGGGGGCGCGGACGAGGCGCCGGAGCCGGACGACGACGACCCCACGCCCGTCTCGCCGCAGGCCAGCTACACGGTCCACGACATCGTCACCGACGGCTGCTTCCTGCCCGAGCCCTCGCTCAACGGCTATCTGGCCCGGTGGCGGTCGAAGAAGAACCTCATCCTGCAGGGCCCTCCGGGGACGGGCAAGACGTGGCTCGCCCGCCGGCTCGCGTACGCGCTCATCGGCACGAAGGACAACAAGTCCGCCCTGCGGGCGACCCAGTTCCACCCGAACTCCAGCTACGAGGACTTCGTGCGCGGCTGGCGCCCCGGCTCGGACGGGAAGCTCACGCTCGTGGACGGGCCATTCCTCGAGATGGTCGAGCGGGCCAACGCCAATCCGGACGTGCCGCACGTCGTGCTGATCGAGGAGATCAACCGCGGCAACCCTGTCCAGGTGTTCGGCGAGCTCCTGACCCTCATCGAGGCCGGCAAGCGCTCCCCGCGCGAGTCCCTCCAGCTCGCGTACCCGCGCTCGGGCACTGAGAGCGTCCACGTGCCGAGCAACCTGTACATCATCGGCACCATGAACCTCGCGGACCGCTCGCTCGCGATCATGGACCTCGCCTTCCGCCGCCGCTTTGCGTTCGTCTCGCTCGAGCCGGCCGTGAACGAGGCGTGGGAGGAGTGGATGTCGCAGCGCCACGGCGTCGCCCAGCGCGAGCTCGAGCTCGTGCGGCACCGCTTCGAGGCGCTCAACGACCGGATCGCCTCCGACCCGGCCCTCGGCACGGAGTTCCGGCTCGGGCACTCGTTCGTCACGCCCCCGGCGGAGGAACGCGTGAACTCGTTCCCCGACTGGTTCCGCGGCGTCGTCGACACCGAGATCGTCCCGACGCTCGAGGAGTACTGGTTCGACGATGCGGCCAAGGCCGAGGCGGCCTCGGAGGCGCTGCTCGAAGGACTCGAGTGACCGAGGTGCCTGGGTCCGGCGGCAGGGGGCAGCCGACGGCGCAGCGGTTGACGGCGCAGCAGTCGCCTGCGCCGCCGACGACGGCGGCCGACGGTTCTGTTGTCGTCGCCGGCGGGGCGCGCATCCCCGTGCGCAACGTGTGGCTCCTGCTGCTGTACGCCTCGGAGTTCTACCAGTCCGGGCCCGAGGCGTTCGATGGGATCGAGGAGTACCCGGAGAAGCTGCCCGAGCTCCTCGCGGAGGTGCTCGTCGCCAGTACGGAGGACCGCCTGCGGCGGCCGCTCACGCCGTCGTTCGCGAAGACCTCCCGGGACCTCTCGCGCGTCCGCGGCGGGATCGACACGCTGCGCACCGAGTCCCACCAGCTCCTGTCCCGCGGCCTCGTCGCGTGCCGGTTCGAGGAGCTCACGGTGGACACGCCGCGCAACCGACTCATCCGGACCGCCCTGGACTCGATCGCGCGGCTGTGCTCGGACGAGGAGCTCGTCCGCCGCTGCCAGGGCCAGTCGCAGCGGCTCGAGCGACTCGGCGTCGGCCGGATCGACCTGCGCGCGGGCCAGCGCGACGCCGGGGTCCGGCTCACGCGCAACGACGCCCAGGACCGCTCGGTGCTCCTCGCCGCCCGGCTCGCGCTCGAGCTCGCGCTCCCCTTCGGCCGCACGAACCCCGGGCACGGGCGAGGGCAGCTCGACGAACGCCAATTCCGGCACCTCTTCGAGCGGGCCGTCGGCGGCTTCTACCGCGTGCACGGGCGCCCGAGAGGGTGGGCCGTGGAGCGCGGGCGCAAGGTCGGCTGGAACGCGCTCGGCCCGACCCCTGGGATGGCTGCCGTCCTGCCCCACATGGTCACGGACGTGTGGATCGACAGCCCCCGCAGCGGGCGGCGCCTCATCGTCGACACGAAGTTCACCCCGGCGCTCCGGGCGGGGCGGTTCGCGCGCGAGACCCTCGACAGCGGGCACCTGTACCAGCTCTACACGTACGTCCGCGAGCAGGAGGACCCCGCGGACCCGGCCTCCCTCGGCGCCGGCGGCCTGCTCCTGTACCCCTCCGCCGGGTCGTCCCTCGCCGAGTCCTTCGTGACCGCGGGGCACCGGCTCGGTGCCGCGACCGTGGACCTCTCCGTCGCGTCCGTGCTCGTGCGGGATCAGCTCATCGCCGTCGTGGGCCCCTACCTCTCAGACGAGCCCGCCTGAGACCATTCCTTGCATGGGTGAGGTCACCGACTACCTGGACTCCCTCGACGGCCAGGACCGCGCCGTGCTCGGACGGATCATGGAGATCGCGCGGGGGCTCGCGCCGGAGGCGACCGAGGGGCGCAGCTACGGCATGCCCGCGCTCCTGCTGCATGGCAAGGGCTACGTGAGCGCGCTCGCGACCAAGAAGCACCTCGCGCTGTACCCCTTCAGCGGCCAGATCCTGCCGCGGCTCGCGGACGAGCTCGAGGGCCTCGACTGGGCGCCCGGGACGCTGCGGTTCACCGCCAAGGACCCGGTGCCCGAGGATCTCGTGCGCCGCATCCTCGAGGCGCGGATCGCCGAGATCGGCCCGCCGCGGGGGCGCCCGGGCTGAGCCCACGGGCACCTCCCCCGGCGTCAGGTCGCGAACAGTCTGGGCTGCCCGGTCGGGGCCCTGCGTCCGGGTTTTCCGAGCGTCACCTCGGGGGTACCAGCGGCCGTGCCCGAGGGCTACCCTCGAAGGAGGATCTCTGTCGTTGCCTGGGGGTGGGCATGTTCGCCGGGGTGGAGACCGCCGGGGCCTTCCTGGCGGCGCTCGAGGCCCTGAGCTCCGATGACGAGCTCAGGAAGTACAAACGCGCGTTCCCACTCGCCCGCAAGGGCCGGGACAGGTTCCTCGGCGTCCGGATGGGCGACGTCTTCGACCTTGCCAAGGCCTCCGCCGACATGCCGCTGGACGAGGTCGAGCAGCTGCTCGAGAGCCCGTGGCACGAGGCACGGGCCGGGGCCGTGTCCATCATGGACTTCCAGGCGCGCCGCCGCACCACGGCGCCCGAGCGGCGGCAGGAGCTGTACGAGCTGTACCTGCGGCGGCACGACCGGATCGACTCGTGGGACCTCGTGGACCGCGCGGCCGCACACGTCGTCGGCGGCTACCTCGCGGACAGGCGGAAGGACCAGCTCTACGTGCTCGCCCGCTCCTCCTCGCCGTACGAGCGGCGCACCGCCATCGTGGCCACGATGCACTTCCTCTCCCTGGGCCAGACGAAGGACACCTTCGCGATCGCCGAGATCCTCGCGGACGATCCGGACCCGGTCGTGCAGAAGGCCGTGGGCTGGGCGCTCCGCACGGCCGGAAGCCCGGGGCTCGAGCAGTTCCTCGAGCACTGGGCGCCCCACATGGCGCGGGTGGCGCTGCGGTACGCCGTCGAGAAGCTGCCCAAGGACACGCGCGAACGGTTCCTCAAGGCCCAGACGCTCAAGGCGTCCTGATGCCGACGGGCCCTGACTAGCCGCCCGGCCCGCAGGCGTCGAGCAGCTCGCCCGCGCGCCTGTGCTCGGCCTCGGTCATCCACAGCCCGTACTCCGACTTCACCGCGACGATCCGCGCCGTGTACTCGCACCGGAACGCCTTGTTCTGCGGCAGCCACGTCGCGAGGTCGCCGTTGCCCTTCTCCTGGTTCGCGTCGCCGTCGACCGCGAGCAGGTTGGCCGGGTCGTTGGCGAACTCCTCCCGCCGTTCCGGGCTCCACAGCTGGGCGCCCTTCTGCCACGCGTCGGAGAGCGCGACGACGTGGTCGATCTGCACCTCCGCCGAGCGGGGCCCGCGCACGAAGTCGATCCGGTCGCCCGTGTACGGATCCTCGAGCACGCCGGAGGACACGACGCAGTCCCGCGTCCCGGCGCGGAACGCGACGCCCGTGAGGTCCCGCGCGAGGATGTCGTTGCGGGTGTCGCAGCCGTTGCGGTCGACGTCGGCCCAGGCCTGCCCGAACTCGCTGCGCTCGTAGCCGCCCGTGCCCGCGCGGCCCTTGACCTGGAGGCGCGCGAGCTGCGCGCGCGCCGCGGCGAGCTTGTCGTCCGGGAGCGTCCCGGCGTCCGCCAGCGCGCCGTCTGAGGCCGCCCCTCCGGGCGGCCCAACCCAGCCCGCCGCCCACGCAACGCCCCACACGGCCGCGAGAACGGCCAGCACGCCGAGCAGCCTGGCCGCCCGGCCCCCGATCCTGCCCACGGTCCTCCCCCACTTTCCACCTCGGCTCGGACCCCCAGTACATCAGGGGGCACCGACAGAAGTGGAACCGGCAGCGCCCGGGGAGAGCCTCGGTGGTGACGCACGGGCCGGGATGGTGGACACACCAGCCACCTGGGCGCCCTCGAGGTCGTAGGTTCGATGCGACACCGCAGCTTCCTTCGGTGGATTCACCGGGGTGTCGCGCCGACTCTGCAAGTTCGCGATGCGAATATCGCGAGGGGTCGCGGCCTCTGCCAGGGATCAACCCCTGGGCGCTGGCCGGGCCCGACGGATGTCCGGGCCCGGCCTGCGCGCCATCGGGAATCAGGAGAAGACGATGTCCTTCGTGGAGTGGTCGTACGCGATGGTGACCGGCCCGCCGTCGTGCGCGAGCTCGTGGTTCGCGCCGTTGAAGGCGCCGAACGCGCCGTAGTTCTCGTCCCACGAGCGGTTGATGGCGATCTTGAAGCTGTAGTGCCCCGCGGGCAGTTCCACGGTGCGCACCCAGCGGCGGCCAGACCCATCAAGACCCATCTGGACGGCGTCGAGCTGCGGCTCCCAGTCCGTCTCGGCGCCCAGGTGCGCGGCGAAGTCGCCGGCGATCGCGACGGCCTCGGGCTGCTGGAGGTCGACGACGACCGGAGCCTCGGACTCGGCCGCAGCCTCTGCCTCAGCGGCGCCAGCGACGGCGACCGGCGCCTCGTCGTCGTCGGCAGCGGCGTCCGCCGCAGCGGCAGGTGCCGTCACCGCGGGAGCGAGGACCTCCTCGGCGGCTGCGGCCTTCTTCGAGGTGCGGGCGGGAGCCTTCTTGCGCGGAGCCTTCTTCGGGGCCGGCGCCTCGGTCGGCACGGGCGTGTCTGCCGGGACGGGCGTCCCGGCGTCGAGGGCCTCGGCGAGCGCGGCAGCGGTCGGGAACGCCACGGTCGCGCGGAGCCCGTCCTCCGTGATGGTCCAGCCGGAGCGGCCCTTGACCATCCAGCCAGCCTTGACGAGCTTGGCGGTAGCGGCAGTCAGGGCCTTGTGGCCCCGCGGGATGCCGCCCGCGAGGAGGAACGCCTCATGGTCGTCGAAAGGGACCTGCTCGACCGCTGCGGCGAGCACGGCGCGCGCGTCGGCGCCCTCACCGGAGAATGCCGCCTCTGCCAGTCCGTCCAGCACAGCCTTGAGCCGCAGGTCAACCTTCTCTGTCCCGCTTGCGTTCCTCGCCATGGCTTACCTCTTTCCATCGGTTCACTAGGTGCGGTCCGCGGCGCCTGCAGCGCCCGTCCCCCGTCACATGCTGGTCTGTTACTCCCGAGTCACCTTGTCGGTGACCGAGTGTGACACGCCAAACACACGATGATTCTGCCACCCTTCACGACCGGGGTTTCGACAGGGTTACGGGCGTGCAACGGAATGGGACCTCGAAGACTGTCGGAGGGGTGTGCTGTGCTGGGGTCATGTTCTTCCTCGAGGACCGCCGGCTCGTCTTCTCGGCATCGGATCTGGTCACGGCAGCCGAGTGCGAATTCGGCCTCCTGCGCCGGCTCGACGAGAAGCTCGGGCGCGCCGAGCGGCTCCACGTCCCGGACCCGATGCGGGAGCGGGCCGCGGCCCTCGGCGACGTCCACGAGCAGGCCGTGCTGCAGGCGTACCGGGACGAGTTCGGGCCCTGGACGCCGGGCGGGGCGGGCGGCGTCGCGGAGATCGAGCCAGCCGCGGACATGACGAGGGCGACGCTCGAGGCCAAGCACGCGGAGTCGATGGCCGCCCTCGCCGCGGGGGCGGACGTCGTGTTCCAGGCCAGCTTCTTCGACGGCGGGTTCCATGGCCGGGCGGACTTCCTCGTCCGCGGCCCCGGGGGCCGCTACGCGGTCTTCGACACGAAGCTCGCCCGTCACGCCAAGACGACCGCGCTGCTGCAGCTCGCGGCGTACGGCGACCAGCTCGCGCGGGCCGGCTTCCCGCCGTCGGACGCCGCGACCCTCATCCTCGGCACGGGCGAGATCGAGTCGTTCAGCCTCACCGACCTCGTGCCGGCGTTCCGCGAGCGGTGGGCGCGTCTCCGCGAGCTCGCCGAGGCGCACGTCGGTCGCGACCACCCGGCGGAGTGGGAGGCGCCCGGCGTCGCGGCCTGCGGGCGGTGCGACTATTGCGCGGTCCAGATCGAGGAGCACCGCGACATGTACCTCACGGCCGGCATGGGCGCGCCGCGCCGGCGCGCGCTCCGCGAGGCGGGCGTGCGCACGATCGACGATCTCGCGGCCCTCGACCCCGCAGGCGGCGACGCCACGCTCGCCCGGCTCGTCGCCCAGGCGCGCCTCCAGACCGGCGTCGTGACGGGCGACGGCGGCGGGCTGGCTCCCGAGCACGACGGCGCGCCGGCGCACTGGGTCCGGTACGAGGTGCTGCCCGACCACGGGCTCGGCGCCCTGCCCGCTCCGTCCGCGGGCGACGTGTACTTCGACTTCGAGGGCGACCCGTTGTGGTTCGACCGGAGCTCGCGCACGTGGGGCCTCGAGTATCTCTTCGGGGTCATCGAGGCACCCGTTCCGGGGGCGGAACATTCGGACCCCGTGTACCGCTCCTTCCTCGCGCACACCCTCGCCGAGGAGCGCCAGGCGCTGGTCGACTTCGTCGCCTACATCGAGAAGCGGCGCGCCCAGCACCCCGGCATGCACGTCTACCACTACGCGGCGTACGAGAAGACGGCCCTGCGCAAGCTCTCGGTCCGGCACGGCGTGTGCGAGGCGGAGATCGACGCGTGGCTGCGCGAGGGACTCCTCGTCGACCTCTACCAGGCCGTGCGCAGCGGGATCCGCATCTCGGAGCGCTCGTACTCGATCAAGAAGCTCGAGCCGCTCTACATGGGCAGCGAGCTGCGCACGGCCGAGCTCCAAGGCGGGGCCGCGTCGGTCGAGATGTACGCGCGCTTCACCGCGGCCCGCGAGGCGAGACGGGAGCCCGAGGCCGAGGAGCTGCTGGACCTCATCCTCGAGTACAACCGGGACGACTGCGTCTCGACGCTGCGGCTGTGCGATTGGCTCCGCGGCCTCGCCGCGGCCCACCCGTCGACGGCGCACGCAGCGCTCCCGGCGGCCCGCGAGGCACGGCCGCAGCCCCCGGCCGATCCCGACGAGGCAGCGCTCACGGAGTTCGTCGCGCGGCGGCGGGCCGCCCGAGCCGAGTCGGGCTCCGCGGACGAACGGGCCGCCGCGGACGACACGGCCCTCGGCCTGCTCGCCGCGGCCGTCAGGTTCCACCCGCGCGAGCGCAAGGCGTACTGGTGGGCGCACTTCGACCGGCTCGAGCGGCCGCTGGCACGGCTCGAATCCGTGCGGAACGCGTTCATCGTCGAGAAGGCGGAGGTCGTGCACGACTGGGAGCCCGACGGGCGCCTGTTCGGGCGCACGACCCGGCTCGTGGGGACCGCGACCCCCGGCTCTGACTTCCGCGAGGGCAGCACGTGGTTCCGCGAGTTCGAGCAGCCGCTGCCCGAGGGGCTCGAGCCGACCGATCCCCTCGGGATCGGCCGCAGCGGGCTGCCCGGCACCGAGATCGTCGGGATGGGCCGGGACGGGGACCGCGACGTGCTCACGGTGCGGGAGAAGTGCACGGGCAAGGTGCCGCCGTACGCCCAGCTCCCCGTGGCCCTCACCGAGGACGCCCCCCTTCCCACGGCCTCGATCGAGGCGGCCCAGCGAGAGGTCGCTCGCGAGGCGGCGCGCGCCCTGCCCGGGCTGCTGGCCCAGCCCGCCGTGGACCTCCTCCGCCGCCTCCCGCCGCGCACGGCCGGGCGCGCCCCGCTGCCTCCCGCCCCGAACGGCACGCACGACGGCGATGGGCTCGTCGCGGCGATCGAGGGCGCCGTGCGCTCCCTCGACCGCTCCTACCTCGCGGTGCAGGGCCCGCCGGGGAGCGGCAAGACGCACGTCGGCGCGACGGTCATCGCGCGGCTCGTCGCGACCGGCTGGAAGGTCGGGGTGGTGGGCAACTCGCACAACGTTGTCGAGAACCTGCTCACGCGCTCCGTCGCTGCCGGAGTGCCCGTCGGATCGGTCGCGAAGAAGCCCCGGAGCGGGCTCGCGCCCGAGGACCTGGAGGTTCCGTGGCCGCTCGCCAACAGGCGGAACGGGTCAGTCGCGGCACTCGTGGCAGCACCGGGCGGCTGCCTCGTCGGCGGGACGGCGTGGCAGCTCACAGGGCAGGAAATCCCGGCCGGATCCCTCGACCTCGTGGTCGTCGACGAGGCCGGCCAGTTCTCCCTCGCGAACACCGTCGCGGTGAGCCGCGCGGCCCCCCGGCTGCTCCTGCTCGGCGACCCCCAGCAGCTCCCCGAGGTGAGCCAGGGACAGCATCCCGAGCCCGTCAACGAGTCGGCCCTGGGCTGGCTCGCGGCCGGAGCGCGCGTGCTCCCGGACGAGTTCGGCTACTTCCTGCCCGAGTCGTGGCGCATGGCGCCGCCCCTCTGCGAGGCGGTCTCGCGGCTGTCCTACGCCAGGCGCCTGCGGTCAGCCCCGGCGGCCGCCGGCCGTCGACTCGACGGCGTCCCCTCCGGGGTCGCCGTCCACTGGGTCGAGCACAGCGGCAACGCGACGAACTCGCCCGAGGAGGCCGCCGCCGTCGTGCGCGAGGTCCAGGCCCACGTGGGGCTCACGTGGCACGACGAGGCCGGGGCGCGGGCGCTCGAGGCGTCCGACGTGCTCGTCGTCGCGCCGTACAACGCCCAGGTGAACCTCATCCGCGAGCGCCTCGACGACGCGGGGCTCTCCGCGGCGAGGGTCGGGACGGTCGACAAGTTCCAGGGGCAGGAGGCCGTCGTCGTCCTCGTGTCGATGGCCTGCTCGTCGCCGGCCGAGGCACCCCGGGGGCTCGGCTTCCTGCTCAACCGGAACCGCATCAACGTCGCGGTGTCCCGCGCGAAGTGGCGGGCCGTCGTCGTGCGCTCTCCGCAGCTCACGGCGGCGCTCCCCCGGCGCCCGGCCGGGCTCGAGGAGCTCGGGGCGTTCATCGGGCTGTGCGGTGGCTGAAGCGCGGGGTGTAGGGGTCCGCCCGGCAGGGAGCATGGTGCCTCGCCTGCCGGGCGCTGGAACCCGGGCGGCCCGTCAGAGCAGTGTCAGACCGAGGAGGTCAGTTCAGGCTGCCCGTGCAGATCGCCATCGCGCCGGTGCCGGAGGACGCGTCCTCCGACACGACGACGCCGTCGATGATGATCTGGCAGCTCACGTCGGCCTCGGTGTCGAAATTCGCCATGACGGAGACGTGGCCGATGAAGAAGCCCGTCTCGGTGAACTCCTTGTCCCAGTTCTCGGTGATCTGCTCGGTCTTCGTGCCGTTCGCGTCGCCGTAGTCGACATCGGCAGGGGCCGACGTCGTCACCTTGTACTGGACCGTGTGCTCGGCGTTGGCCTGCGCGGAGAACGTCTCACTGATCTTGGACAGTTCACCGGCGGTCGTGGACAGGACGGCGGCGGCCAATAGGGTCATGGCGATCGAGATGATGATCGCGACGCCAGAGAGCGCCACGCCGGTGATGGCCAGCGGCTTGCCGCCGAGCTTGCGCACGAGCGCGATCACACCGCAGACGGCGCCTGCGATCGCCATGGCGATGGCCACGACATTCACGATCGGGATCCAGCTCATCAGGAAGGCGAGGCCGCCGAGGACAAGGGCGACGATCGCGAGGACCTTGCTCTGCTGCGGTCCCGGAGCGCCGTACTGCTGGCCCGGCTGCCCGTAGGGTGCCTGCCCCTGCTGGCCCGGCTGCCCGTAGGGCGCCTGCCCCTGCTGCTGCCCCGACTGGCCGTACTGCTGGCCCGGCTGGCCGTACTGCTGAGCCGGCGGGCTGTACTGCTGCCCCGACTGGGCGAGCGGAGTGTACTGCTGTCCGGGCTGCCCGTACTGCTGGCCCCCCGGCTGTTGGCCGCCCGGCTGCTGCCCCTCCGGCTGCTTGCCCTCCGGCTGCTCGTCCTGCGGCTGCTGCGGCGTGCCGCCGGTAGGCGTGCTGCTGCTCATGATGTTCCCCCTCTGGCGCAAGCGCACGCCCCTCCCGGCCCCCTGCCGAGACGTTCAAGCGCGCTGGGTGTGAGTATTCCACGCCGAGGCGCGGAATACTGCGGTTCGCGCGCCCCTGTTCAGGCGTCGTTCAGGCGTCGCCGGTCAGCCCCCGCGGACCCCCGCGACGAAGAGGCCGGGCCCCACGTACGGGGCGAGCCGCCCGCGCTGCTCCGCGCTGAGCCGGATGAGCGCCCCGGTGGCCTCGTCGACGAAGGCGAGCTGCGTCGTCGCCCGCACACACTCGTGGCCGTCGACGGGATCGTGGACCACGTAGTCGAGCGTGAGGGCCGCGGCCTTGAGCCCGCTGACCCACACGTCGACCTCCGCGGGGACGTTGCGGTAGTCCAGGGGCCGCAGGTAGCGCACGCGGTGCTCGACGACGAGGGCGAGGGTGCCGTCGGAGACGGCCGAGAAGAGCGGGACGAGGGGCTCGACACCCGCCGCACCCGTGCCCCCGGGAGGGCCGAACGCGGCGATCCGAGCCTCCTCGAGCATGCGGATGATCTCGACGTTGTTGATGTGCCCGTAGGCGTCCATGTCCCCCCAGCGCATAGGGACGCGGACGCGGAGCCTGCCCCCGCCGTCGGGCGTCCTGCCGGCCGTATCCCCGGCATCCGTCACATCCTCGACCGGGGGCTGCGCTGCGCTGTCAGTGCTCACCCGAGTGGTCTATCACGCGGCGTGGCTGATCACGAACGAGGCCAGCCGAGGGACGCGACGAGGCCCGTGAGGAAGTGCTCGCGCTCGAAGGCCAGCGCCTCGAGCGGGGACGTTCGAAACAAAATGGCGCCCCGTCCCGGAGTGACCGATCGGGGCGGGGCGCGGGGCCGGGCGGCGCCTCATCCGCCCGACTCCCGGTGCCGCGGGACACCACCCGGGACGCTACGTGCCCCGCCGGCGCCAGCCCCGCGGCTGGCTTCGTGTGGTCCGTTCCCGCAGGACCCAACGCTCTCTGGCTGGCCATCCCCTCCGGACCGATGGCTTCAGCCTACGAAGGCGAACTTGCGCGGGGGTGTCCTCGCTGTTTAATCGCGGTTACGCTCGGGGGCCGTCATGGGTGCCGGCGTCCGCGGCCCCGGCGGGCGTCGGCGCGGGCGTGGGCGGCCGCCGTTGTGCGGTGCTCGACGTGCGCGAGCTCGACCCACCCGGTGACCGCGAAGAGCAGGCCCCACACCGCCACGACCGTAGTCCCGATCCACGAGCCGTCCGCGGCGCCGGTCATGGCGAGCCACGGATAGACGGCCAGGACGGGGTAGACGCCCACGGCGAGCGGCAGGTACCTGGCCCATCCGTCCCACACGTGCGCGCGGACGGCGGCCACGCCGGCCAGGATGAAGCCGAGGGGAATCAGCAGGGTCGCGGCGGCGAACGGCCACCAGACGGTGGGCGCAAACGGCTCCACGGCATTGCCCGTGGCATAGAGCACGAGGCCGACCATCGCGAGCGCGAGCCCGGTGCGGGCCAGGACGCTGCCGCCGAAAGAATGGTGCAGCCACAGGCCCGCGCAGCCGGCGGCGATGCCGAGCTGGCCGAGGGCGACGACGATCCCGGCCGCGCGGCTGTAGGCACTGGAATCGCCGGTCAGGACCCGGCCCAATTCGAAGAGCACCATGATCGCGCCGCCCGCGATCATGGCCACGGCCGTCCAGCGGAGGAGCGCGGCGTGTTCGGCGTGCAGGGGGCCGTCGGCGTGCTGAGTCGGATCCATGGCTGTTCCTCCTACCGGCTCGCGGCCGTTCGGGAGGTTCGCGCCCGGCCGCCGGAGGGCCGGTACGTCGGCCAGCGAGGGCCCCTCCAGTCTATGTCCGGGACGGCGCCTCCGCCGAGGGCCGTCGCAGCCGCTCCGCCGCGACCGCGAGCAGCCACGCGGTGCCGAACGCCGCGGCGAGGAGCAGGCCGGCGTCGCCGAGGTCGACGGCGGCGAGGAACCCCGTGAGCGGATCGCTCAGCCCGAGCAGCTCGCGCGCAAGACCGGCCATTGTCAGGACCGCGACGAGCAGGGCCGAGGCCGCGGACATGCCCGTGATAAGAAGGTTGAACGCGATGCGCCGGCCCGGCACGGCCAGGGCCCGCCGGTAGAGCCGCATCATGGCGATCCCGTTCGCCGTGTCGCACAGGGTCATGGCCCCGGCGAACGCGAACGGCACCGCGAGCAGCGCCCCGGCCGGGACGCCGGCGAGCACGGCGGCCGCCGCGGCGACGAGGAGGCCGACGGTCGTGGCCGTGTCGAAGCCGAGCCCGAACAGGAACCCGACCACGTAGATGTCCCGCGGGCGGCGGACGAGGCCGAGGGGCCGGTCGAGGAGCCGCGCGAGGATGCCGCGGGGCTCCAAGTCCTCCTTGGTCAGGGCGGCGCCGCGGCGGTGGCGGCGCGCGGCGCGGGACGCGGCGGCGAACGCGGCGAGGTTCGCGAGGCCGAGGGCCAGCAGGAAGCCCCCCGAGACGCCGGCGCCGACCCCGCCGAGGGCCGCCGACACCGCCGACCCCTCCTCGAAGGCCGTGCCCACGGCACCGACGCCCGCGAGGACGAGCGCCGCGGCGGCAACGACGACGCTCGAGTGCCCGAGGCTGAACGCGAGTCCCACGCCCACGGGGTCCTGGCCGCGCGCGGCGAACCGGCGGCTCGAGTTGTCGATCGCGGCGAGGTGGTCCCAGTCGTATGAGTGCTTGACGCCGGCGAGGTAGGCCACCCCGGCGAGCGCCAGCACCGTCGCGGCGTGCCCGGCGGGCACCGCGGCGAGGAGGGCGCCCGCCACGGCGTGGAGGAGGACGACGACGGCGAGCGCCCCGGCGGCGCGGCGCCGCCAGGGCGCGCGCTCGATCCGGGCGGACAGCCCGTCCAGGGCGCCGAGGCCGGCGGGGAGGGTCATCAGGGCTTCCTTGTGTCGAGCGGGCCCTGGCCGTGCCACGCGGACCGCATCCAGTTCAGGGCGGCGTGCAGGACGGCCTCGGCGGACTGGGTCGAGTCCGCGAGGACCCTCAGGGCGAAGCCGGGGACGGCGAGGCGGGTGATGCCCGCGAGCGGCGCTGTTCCCCTCCGAGGCGAGCGCGCGCCGTCGTGCGCCGCAACCACACGCGGCGAGCGCGCGCCGTCGTGCGCGGTGGCGCCCGCGCCCGGCGCGGCATCGATGCCGAGGTGGGAGCGCAGGGCGGCGACGGCCGCGTCGTCGGCGCGGGGGTCGACGACGAGGAGCGAGCCGAGGTGGCTGCGGCCGGCGAGCATGAGGCGGGCGGTGCCGCCGTCGGCCGGGCGCACGACGAGGTTGTCCGCGACGGCGAGCCGGCCGTCCACGGCCACGCGCGTGCGCAGGAAGACCTCGTCGAAGCGGAACGGCTCGCCGTCGGGCGACCAGCCGTGGGTCACGACGTCGGCGAGGGCCAGGGAGGCGTCCGGGGCCATGGCCACCTCGGTGTCCTGGCGGTAGGCCGCGCCGCGGTAGGCGATGAGCGCGTCGGGGACGGACTCGAGCCGGGAGCCCGGGCCGAGGCTCAGGCGCAGCACCGCGCGGGCAGGGCCCTGGGGCGTGCGGTAGACCTTGGTCGCGGACTGCGTGGTGAGCAGGGCGGAGGCACCGGGGCCGAGGGCGACCTCCGTCGCGTACGTGTCCCCGCCGAGGTACCCGCCGCCGGGATTCACGACCGTCAGCATGGGCTGCCCCGTGCCGTCCGGGTACAGCGCGCGGAGCACCCGCAGGGCGCCCTCGTGGAACTGGCGGGCCGCGACCGTGCGGCCGGCGCGCAGCTCGAGGCCGAGCCGCAGCTGCCCGGTGAGGCGGGGCCCCGCCGTCGTGGGCTCCCCGGGGCCGGAACGCACGCGGGGCTCGGCTCGCGCCGTCACGCGAGGCCCGTCAGGAGCACGTCGCGGCGGATCCACTCGAGCACGTAGTCCAGGCCCTCGTCGGTCTTGAGGTTCGTGAAGCAGAACGGCCTCTCGCCGCGGAAGGACTTCGAGTCCCGCTCCATGACGGTGAGGTCCGCGCCGACGTGCGGGGCGAGGTCGGTCTTGTTGATCACGAGCAGGTCGCTCTTGATCATGCCCTGCCCGGCCTTGCGGGGGATCTTCTCGCCCTGGGCGACGTCGATGACGTAGATGGAGAAGTCCACGAGCTCGGGGCTGAACGTGGCCGAGAGGTTGTCCCCGCCGGACTCGACGAAGATGAGCTGCAGGTCCGGGTGCCGGGCCCTGAGCTCCTCGATCGCGGCAGTGTTCATCGAGGTGTCCTCCCGGATCGCGGTGTGCGGGCAGCCGCCGGTCTCGACGCCGACGATCCTGTCCTCGGGCAGCACGCCGTTGCGGGCGAGGATCTTGGCGTCCTCGATCGTGTAGATGTCGTTCGTGATGGCGGCCATGGACAGCTCGCCGATGAGCGCGCGCGTGACGCGCTCGACGAGCTGGGTCTTCCCGGCGCCGACGGGGCCGCCGATGCCGATGATGACGGGATCGCTCATGCTCTTCTCCTAGCTGGCGAACATGCGGGCGCGCTGGTGCTCGTGCCGCATCTGGTGGATCTCGAGGGCGGGTGCCGCGGCGCCGAAGTGCCGCGGGTCGGCGGCGCGGGAGCGGACGACGGCGGCGGGCACGTGGGCGCGCAGCCCGCCGAGGACGCGCTGGCCGGCGAGCTGACCGAGGGGGATGGCGCGGACGGCGTTCTGCGTGAGGGACGTCAGCGTCGAGTAGAGGTAGGCCTCGACGAGCGTCTCCTCGTCAATCCCCTGGCCCGCGCCCGCGAGCGCGAACGCGATCGGGTAGTGGCCCGCGCACGTGCCCGCGGCGACGTCGGCGGCGTAGGAGGCCACGGCATCGGACGCGAAGTTCTCCGCGGCGATCTCGAGGAGGCGCCGGCCCATGCGGAGGCTCGCCTGCCGGATCTGGGCGGGGACGAGGAGGGCGGTGAGCTCGACGTCGAGGGCGCGGAGGGCGTCGAGCCCTGCGGCGTCGTCGAGGTCGCCGAGATGGGGGTTCTGGATCGCGAAATGGGGGTTTGGGAGCGCGAAATGGGGGCCTCGAACCGCGAAATGGGGGTCCTGCACCGCGAATTGGGGGCCTCGAACCGCAAGGTCGGGGCCAACAGGGGACCCCACCTCGGCGTCACAGGCCCCCACCTCGGCGTCACACGACCCCATTTCGGCGGCACAGGACCCCACCTCGGCGTCACAGGCCCCCATTTCGGCGAGGCGGGCCGCGCGGCGCACCGCGACCGCGTCGGTGTGGGTGAGCTGGGTCGCGAGGAAGCCCTCGAGCCAGGCCAGGAGGGTCGCCTCGTCGTGCACCTCCCCGGACTCGAGGTACGCCTCGAGCCCGAAGGAGTGGCTGAACGCGCCGGTCGGCAGGGCCGAGTCGGTGAGCTGGAGAAGGCCGGAGAGAGAGGTGTGCGACATGGCTAGTGCGTGTGGGACGCGTGGCGGAACGGCACGGCCATGACCCGCTCCTCGCGCCGGTACGGGACGCCGTGGGCGTCGAGGAAGTCCGCGACCGTGTGGTCGAACTGGCACACCATGACGTCCTGGCCTGAGGCGCCCGCGAACTCGCTCCCCGCGCCGAAGAACTGCGCCTGGAGGTGCCGGTTCCCGAGCGAGTGGGCGGTGAAGAGCGCCTCGCCGATGGTCCGGGGCGCGATGACGAGCACGTCCGTGCCCTCCACCGAGACCACGACGACGTTCCCGCGCGTCCCCTCCCCCGGCTCTCGCGCGGCGAGGATGTCCCCGTCGCGCAGGTCCGGCGAGCCTGCGGGCAGCCGGATCCCCAGCTCGGTGCCGTGGTCGGTGCGGACCCGCTGGATCCGCTTGGCCAGGTCCGCGCTCGGCAGGACCACCCGCTCGCGGTGCCGGCCCGCGTAGGCGGCGGCAGCGCCGTCGTCGTGCAGGTTGCCGAGGATTTCGGTGACGATCATGGCAGCCTCCGGAGGAAGGAGAGGGGAGGAAGAGGGGATCAGAAGAGGAAGTAGCGCTGGGCGAGGGGCAGGGACTCGGCCGGCTCGCACGTGGCGAGCTCGCCGTCGACGCGGACTTCGTAGGTCTCGGGGTCCACCTCGATCGAGGGCATGGCGGCGTTGAACGGCAGGTCCGCCTTGGTGAGCGTGCGGATGCCGCCGACGGCGCGGATCTGCTTGCGCAGCCCGAGCCGCTCGGGCACGCCGGCCTCGATCGCGGCCTTCGGCAGGAACGTGATCGAGGAACCCTGCAGGCTCCGCCCGTACGAGCCGAAGGCCATCCGGAGCGTCTGCGGCTGCGGCGTCGGGATCGAGGCGCCGGGGTCGCCCATGACGGAGCCGGCGATCGTGCCGCCCTTGATCACGAGGTCCGGCTTGACGCCGAAGAACGCCGGGTCCCACAGCACGAGGTCCGCGAACTTGCCCACCTCGACCGAGCCCACCGTGTCCGCGATGCCCTGCGCGAGGGCCGGGTTGATCGTGTACTTCGCGACGTACCGCTTGATCCGGAAGTTGTCGGCCGCGGGCGACTCCCCGCCGTCGTCCGGGGCCAGCACCCCGCGCCGCGCCTTCATCGCGTCGGCGAGCTGCCACGTGCGCGTGATGACCTCCCCGACGCGGCCCATGGCCTGCGAGTCGCTGGACATCATCGAGAAGACGCCCAGATCGTGCAGCACGTCCTCCGCGGCGATCGTCTCGGGGCGGATGCGGGAGTCGGCGAAGGCCACGTCCTCGGGGATCTGCGGGCTCAGGTGGTGGCACACCATGAGCATGTCGAGGTGCTCCTCGGCCGTGTTGCGCGTGTACGGGATGGTCGGGTTGGTCGAAGACGGCAGGACGTTCGGGTGGGCCGCGATCGCGATGATGTCCGGCGCGTGCCCGCCGCCCGCGCCCTCGGTGTGGAAGGTGTGGATGACGCGGCCGCCGATCGCCGCGACCGTGTCCTCGAGGAAGCCGCACTCGTTGAGGGTGTCGGTGTGGATCGCGATCTGGACGTCGTACTCGTCGGCCACGCGCAGGGACGCGTCGATCGAGGAGTGCGTCGCGCCCCAGTCCTCGTGGATCTTGAGCCCGATCGCTCCCGCCTCGATCTGCTCGGCGAGCGGCTCGGTGCGGGACGCGTGCCCCTTCCCCAGGAGCCCGATGTTGACCGGAAGGCCCTCCGCGGCCTCGAGCATCCGCTGGATGTGCCACGCGCCCGGGGTCACCGTCGTCGCCTTCGTGCCCTCGGCCGGGCCGGTGCCGCCGCCGATCATCGTCGTCACGCCCGAGGCGAGCGCGACGGGCACCTGGTCGGGGTGGATGAAGTGGATGTGGGTGTCGATCCCGCCGGCCGTGAGGATCTTCCGCTCCCCCGCGATGATCTCGGTCGCCGCGCCCACGACGATGTCCACGCCGTCCTGCACGAGCGGGTTGCCCGCCTTGCCGATGGCCTGGATGTGGCCGTCGCGCAGCGCGACGTCCGCCTTGTAGATCCCGGCGTAGTCGATGATGAGCGCGTTCGTGATCACCGTGTCGGGGACTTCCCCGCGCACGACGCCGGCCGGGCCGCCCGCGGCGTCCGTCCCGCCGTCGCGCGTCGCTCGCCCGTTCTGGCCCATGCCGTCGCGCAGGACCTTGCCGCCGCCGAACACGACCTCCTCGCCGTAGACCGTCAGGTCGCGTTCGACCTCTGCCCACAGGTCGGTGTCGCCAAGGCGGATCCGGTCGCCCGTCGTCGGGCCGTAGAGCTGGGCGTACTGGGCGCGGGGGATCGCCCGGTTCGGGATCGGGGACCCCATCTCGGCGTCCCCGGCCCCCATCTCGGCGGGCTTGTCGAGGGGGCCGTTGGTGAGGTTGCGCAGGCCGTACACCTCGCGCGCCCCGCCGAGCGGCACGAGCCGGACCGTCTTGGCGTCGCCGGGCTCGAAGCGCACCGCCGTCCCCGCGGGGATGTCGAGGCGGCGCCCGCGCGCCGCGGCGCGGTCGAACGCGAGGGCCTTGTTGGCCTCGGCGAAGTGGTAGTGCGAGCCGACCTGGACGGGGCGGTCCCCCGTGTTCGTGACCTCGAGCTCGGACACGGGACGGCCTGCGTTGAGCACGATGTCGCCCTGGGCCGGGATGACCTGGCCCGGGACGGCGTGGCCGGGAACCTGACCCCCCGTGCCTGAAGTGTGTGCCATGCGCGCAGCTCCTAGCGGATCGGCTCGTGGACGGTCACGAGTTTCGTGCCGTCGGGGAACGTGGCCTCGATCTGGACGTCGTGGATCATCTCGGGCACCCCGTCCATGACGTCCTCGCGCGCGAGGATCGTCGTGCCCCAGCTCATGAGCTCCGCGACGGTCCGGCCGTCGCGCGCCCCTTCGATGAGCTCGTAGCTGATGATCGCCACTGCCTCGGGGTAGTTGAGCTTGAGTCCCCGGGCCTGCCGCCGCCGGGCGAGGTCCGCGGCGACGACGATCATGAGCTTCTCCTGCTCGCGGGGGCTGAGTCGCATGGCGCTCCTTGTTCGGGCTTCTGGGATACCGATCGTAGGGCGGGAGTGTTACGGACAAGTGTCCCCACCGGGACGGGCCGTAGATCCATACCGGGCAGGCGTGGTGCGAGCCTACGATGGCTGGGACAGGGAGGGGAACACCATGCTGTTCGATCACGACAACGACGATCCGGTCCGCATCCTCACCGACGCCGAGAGCTGGGAGCTGCTGGCCCACGCGAGGCACGGCCGCCTGGCGACCCATGCCGCCGGCGAGCTCGACATCGTGCCCATCAACGTCAAGGCAGTCGACGGGAAGCTCTACGTGCGCACGATCCCGGGGACGAAGCTCGCCGAGCTCGTCATCGACCCCACCGTGGCCTTCGAGGCGGACGGCGTGACGGACGACGAGGCCTGGAGCGTCGTCGTCAAGGGCAGGGCCAGGATGCTCGAGACCTCGGCGGAGATCGAGGCCGCAGAGGCTGTGGGCATCGAGTCGTGGCTCCCGGCGCTGAGGAACATCTACGTCGAGATCACGCCCGAGCACGTCGAGGGGCGCCACTTCGTACTCGGCGCGGAGCCGGACTCGACGACGGCGCGCCCCTACTGAGAAGGACACCCCCGGAGACCCCGGCGATGGCCGGGAGGCCTCGGTGGGAGAGCTCGAGAACGGGTGCAACAGAAATGGCCTTCCCGGTCGGTCCGGGAAGGCCATCTCTTCGCTGGCTCACACGGCAGCGGCAGTGAGCTCCTTGCCTTCCTCCGTATCGGCCACTCGGGCGCTGCGCTTGCCGCGGGTGGTCGATGCGGGAGCAGCGCTGGTCTCGCGATCCTCCACGGTCAAGGCCGCGATGTAGAGGCCCTCCCGGTTCAGGTGACGCGAGTAGGACGAATCCAGGTAGAGCGTGGGGAAGGCGTCCTCGCTGTTCATCTCGGTCGCCTTGGCCAGCAGCGCCGGGTACAGGAAGTCCTTCACGGGACCTGAGCCGCCGCCGTAGACGTAGGCGACCTCGGTTGTGGCGCCGACGACGGCCAGCACGCGCCCGAACTGCTCGGCGACCTCCTTGGAGAAGAACAGCATCTCCTCCTCCACAAACTGGGCGACCTTGTTGTAGAAGTTGCGCTTCAGCGGCGAGGGGCCCGCCTGCAGGTACTCGGCCAGCTGCTTGCGCGAGGTGAAGCCCGAGTCGAAGCCCCGGTCGGCCATCGACTTCAGAGCGTCCGTGAGCACCGAGCCGTAGCCCTTCTTGTAGGTGGTCGAGGCGTCCGCGTTGAACTTCCCGGCGGTGAACACCGGGAAGTTCACGGTGCCCTCGCCGATGTCGATGCCGACGCTGTGCTGGGCTGCCAGCACGTCAGCGGAGGTGATGCCCTCCAGCGCCACTCCCCTGCGGCGCACATCTGCCAGCATCGCGTCCATCAGCGACTCGCCCTTGACGGTGATCGCGTACTGGGCCGATGCACCCTCGGGAATGACCTGCACGTCCACGAAGCGGAGGTTCACGGTGACTGGGGTGTCGAAGTTGTGGATGGTGGCCGTGTGCGTGCCGGTGGTGAACTCGGCGGCATAGCTCGTGCGGTGGGCCATGTACTCGTTGATCGGCAGCGCCAGGGCGACGCGGGCCTGCACGCTCAGCGTCTCGTCCGCCGGCGGCAGCGCGCCGTTCTGGCGGACGTAGTCGCGCAGCGCCTTGGCAGCGAAGGCCCCCATGACCAGGACCTTGCTCAGCTCCTGCTGGGCCTTGCTGCGGCGCCCGACGACGTCGAACTCGTCGAAGGCGCCCTGGGCGCTCAGCGCACGAGTGCCGAACAGGCGACGGTACTGGTCGCCGATGAGCGGGGAGGCGAAGCTGACGTCCAGCTCATTGTAGAAGTCGCCGTCCATCTTCGCCCCGGCGTCGCCGTCGGCAGTGGGCATAGCGTTGGATCTGGTGACGAGGGCGACGCCGCTGGGAAGGTCGATCTCGTCGATGGTGAAGGCGCCGTCGTCCTCGGCACCGCGGATGATGCCCTTGACATAGCCGTTGCCGACGTCGATGCCGCCCGTGAGTTGGGTCGAAATGGTCATGGAGAATCCCTTCCTGGAAAGTGTGCGGGGTGGGGCTTGCCTGTGCTGCCGGTAGTGCTGAGGGGGTTCGAGGAGCTACCGCGTCATCGAGAAGATGTCGTTGACATCAAGCGGCTCTCCCCTTGGCTCCTCCGGCCCGGAGGGAGACGGGGCCGGCGCCGACTGGGGCACTGCGGCCCGGGGCCTCGGTGCAGAGACCGGGACGGGAAGCTGTGGGCGGGCCTCGGGAGCAGCCCCCGCCGCCTCCTGGACCGAGCCCCCTTCTTCCGACGGCCCTGCCGGGCGGTCCCGCCCGGGGAGCTGGCTCACGGGACGATTCACGACGTCGACATAGCCGAGGCGCTCGATGCTCTCCCGGATCAGCATCCGCACCGACAGCGACGGATTGTCCTGCAGCTCCATCCACGCCACCACAGCCTCGTCGGCTGCGGGAACACTCACCCGGAAACGGTGCGGCTGCGGCTTCGCCGGTATGTCTGCCTTCGAACGTCCTGCCATGGGCGGCGCCCCTCCCTCTTCACTCCGCGAGCAGCTCGCTCTCGATCCCGAGAGCCATAGTGCGGAACATCCCCACATCGACCCGAAACTGGGCCATGTCCGGCCACATCTGACCACAGTCGTGTCGCTGATGACCAGTTGTGACCATCAGTGGACACATACGTCATTGGCAGCTCGGGCCCAGCCCACTCATGACCTACTTTTGGCCATTTTCTGGTCGGAATCAGCCCAACTTTGAGCCACGGAGAAACGGGGATCGATGGCACGCCGGCACGCGGAAGAGGACGCTGCCCTCAAGCGTCCATTTCCCGATGATCGGGAAGAGGTGATCCGCGCCATATCCCACGGTGCGACTCCCGATGCAGCCACTCCGCCGGCTCGAAGGAAAGTCCCCATGTGTGGGTGTGCACGGATGGGATGTCACGGACGAGGACTCGGTCGCCGGGCTCATGGAGGCCGCGGCGGCCGAGTTCGGCACGCCCGCCGCCAAGGCCGGCGTCGCCAACCTCACCCGCTCGGCCGCGGTGACCTACGCCGCCTCGTTCGTCGTCGGGGCCGTCCTCGCGGCCGACGGCGGGTACTCGGCGGTCTAGCGTGGCCGCCGCCGAGCCGACGATCCCCCATCGAAACGGAGGGCCTCAAGTCAGAGGCGGAACGGGCTCGAGATGCTCGGCTGGTCATTCTCCAGGTGACCCGTGGCCCAGAACCTGAAGGCGGGGACCTCGGGAGCGGTCACGACGACGTCGTACCAGCCGTTCTGCACGCCGGCGTCGACGATGAGCGTGTGGGTCGTCCCGGGCGAGACGCTGAGCGTCCGGTCCTGGGCGTCGCCGGCCGACTGGACCCGCAGGAGGATGGCCTTGGCCCTGGGGTTGAAGATCGCGACGGTGACGAGGCGCCGCCCGTGGTCCAGCCCCGTCGTGACCTGGGCGAGCGGAAGCCCGGACTCGAGCGGTCCGCTCGCATCCCGGCGGAAGCGGTTCGGGCCGGTCACGGTGGTGCTGTACTCCTTGCCCGCCGCGAGCTCGAACCGCTGGGAGCTCCTCGGCGCGACGTCGGCGTGCTCGGGCCTCTCCTGCCCGCCCGCGAAGTCGTACACGGCGAGGTGGGCGGGGCGCTCTCCGGCGTTGGAGAGGTCGACGCGCACCGTGCCGCCCTCGATCCGGAGGTGCGCCTCGGGCCGGTACGGCAGCGCGCGGGCAAGACGCGTTCCCGGCTCCTGGACGGGCAGCGCCTGCTCCTTCGGCGGCGTGGGCATCCAGCGGCCCGTGAACGCCGGGACGGGGCCCGGCTGCGTGGTGCGGGGCATCGCCGCGGCGGCCGTCCCGGCGAAGTCCATGGTCCCGGTGAGGTCGCCGACGGCGGCGCGGCGCCAGGCGCTGATCTGGTCCGTGCGCACGCCCGTCCACTCCTCGAGGAAGCGGATCACCGACGTGTGGTCGAAGACCTCCGAGGACACGTAGCCGCCCACGCTCCACGGGGACACGACGTACATGGGCACGCGCGGGCCGAGGCCCACGGGCAGTCCCTCGAAGTACTCGTCGGCCGTGCCCGCCGGCGGGACCGGCTGCGGGACGTGGTCGAAGTAGCCGTCGTACTCGTCGAACATGAGCAGGAAGACGGTCTCCCGCCAGACCTCGGGGTGGTCCCCGAGCGCCTCGAGGATCTGGTAGGTGAGGTTGGCGCTCTGGATCGGCGAGGACACACTCGGGTGCTCGGAGTCGGCGGCGGAGGCGACGATGTGCGTCACGGCGGGGAGGGTCCCGCTCGCGACGGCGTCGCGGAACTGCCGGCCGACGCTCCCCTCGGGCCCACGGCGAAGTGCCCGCTCGAAGTCGAGCCGATGCCCCTCGGGCAGGGTGGCGACCGCAGCGTCGAGCTGCGCGAGCAGGCTCGCCCGCCGCGCGCCGTCGCCCGCGATCACCGCGTTGTAGAACTCTGTGAGATCTCCGAAGGCGCCGCCCTCGACGCCGGCCAGGACCGTGCGCGCGATGTCCTTGTAGTGCCTGAAGAACTCGAGGTTGTTGTCGGTGTAGTTGTCCCACTCCTGCATGACCTGCCACGACACCCCGGCCTCCGTGAGGAGCTCGGTGTAGGTCTTCCAGTCGTAGCCGGCGTGCGAGGCCGCGTACGCGTCGTTCATGACGGCGCGCTGCGTACTGCCCGGCTCGAACCCGCTCAGGCCGCTCACCAGGTAGTTGCGGTTGGGGCTCGTGCCGGCGTTCATCGAGCAGAAGTACGCGTCGCAGATCGTGAACTTGTCCGCGAGCTCGAACTGGAAGGGGATGTCGGAGCGGTCGTAGGCGGCCATCGTGCTCCGGCCCTTGGCCTTGACCCAGTTGTCGCACCAGCCGGCGTTCCAGGCTTCTTGGCCGTCGGGCCAGGTGTGCGGAAGGGAGGCGATGTACTCGATGCTCTTGTCCCCCGCGTCGCGGGCCTCCCGGACGAGGAAGGGCAGGACGCCGTCCTGCTCGAAGAGGGTCCCGCCCTTGCGCCGCGGCAGGACAGTCCGGTCGCCGAAGCCCGCGACGCCGCGGAGCGTGCCGAAGTAGTGGTCGAACGAGCGGTTCTCCTGCATGAACACCACGACATGCTTGACCCCTGCGAGCCCGCCGGGGGCCGGTTCGAGCGCCATGGCCTTCTGGAAGGAGGGCGGCAGGAGCGACTGGCCCGCCGTGAGGGCGGCCGTCGCCGCGCCGAGCCCGAGGAGGTGCCGGCGCGAGATCTCTGTCATGTGTCCGGGTGACTGTGCCATGCCCGCGAGGGTAGGGAGCCGGAGCGAGCGCACGACGACGGCCGGGTTGCCGTGAGGTGAACCGGCGGGGGTCGCCTCCCGCTGGGTCGAATCCTTCCAGACCCAGGGATGCTTCTACATGGGGTCGGGCCAGTTGCCTATGTTGGCGACCGCTCCACCGTCTGGCTCCCCGGAGCCCGTTGACGCGGGCGGACTGGACGTGCTGGTCCCCTGTACCGAGGTCGGGATGACTGCGAGCAGGAACGCCAGAGCCGCACCGGCGATCATTTCCCGCCACCGCGGATGGCCTTTGCGACGAGATGTGGCATGCATGGGAAGCCCCTCTCTTGAGCTCCCAGCCGCCTTCCCCCATAGTCCACCTCGAAGGGTGCAGTTTCAATGCCCACGATGTTCGGCCAGGGCCTTCTGGCTCCGGTCCGGGCTACGGCGCCGCGGGGGTGTTGCTCGCCACCGGCGCGGCCGCGCCTCCTGCCGTGGCCGCCGCCTCCTCCGCCTCGATGTCGTGGCCGCCCGCGAACTGGCTCATGTACAGCCGGTGGTACGCCTCGCCTCGGGCGAGCAGCTCCTCGTGGCTGCCCTGCTCGACGATGCGCCCGGCCTCCATGACGAGGATCGTGTCCGCGTCCCGGATGGTCGAGAGCCGGTGGGCGATGACGAACGACGTCCTGTCCGTCCGCAGCGCCCGCATGGCCTTCTGCACGAGCAGTTCGGTGCGCGTGTCCACGGACGAGGTCGCCTCGTCCAGGATCAGCAGCGACGGGTTGGACACGAACGCCCGCGCGATCGTGATGAGCTGCTTCTCGCCGGCGGAGATGTTCGAGCCCTCCTCGTCGATGACCGTCTGGTAGCCGTCCGGGAGCGCCCGCACGAACCGGTCCACGTAGGTGGCCTTGGCCGCGGCCATGACCTCGTCCTCGGTCGCGTCGAGGTTGCCGTAGCGGATGTTCTCGTAGATCGTGCCGCCGAAGAGCCACGCGTCCTGGAGCACCATTCCGACCTTGGAGCGCAGCTCGGACCGCGAGAGGTCGCGGATGTCCACGCCGTCGAGCAGGATCCGGCCCGAGGAGATCTCGTAGAAGCGCATCACGAGGTTCACGAGCGTCGTCTTGCCCGCGCCGGTCGGCCCCACGATCGCGACCGTGTGCCCGGGCTCGGCCGTGAGCGAGAGGTCCTCGATGAGCGGCTGATCGGGCGAGTAGGAGAAGGTCACGTGCTCGAAGTCGACGTGCCCGTCCGTGGCCTCGGGCAGGTGCCGGGTCGGGGCCTCGGGCTCTTCCTCCTCGGCGTCGAGCAGCTCGAAGGTCCGCTCGGCGGAGGCCACGCCGGACTGGAGCATGTTGGCCATGCCGGCGATCTGCCCGAGCGGCTGGGTGAACTCGCGCGAGTACTGGATGAACGCCGTGGCGTCGCCGAGCGTCATCTGCCCGGCAGCGACGCGCAGGCCGCCCACGACGGCGATGCCCACGTAGGCGAGGTAGCTCACCCAGTTCATGATGGGGAAGATCATGCCGGAGACGAACTGCGCGCCGAACGAGGCCCGGTACAGCTCCTCGTTCTTGTCGTCGAACCGGGCGACCATGTCGGCCTGGCGCCCGAACACGGTCGCGAGGTCGTGGCCGGAGAAGGACTCCTCGATCTGGCCGTTGAGCGCGCCCGTGTTCTTCCACTGCGCCTGGAACAGCTTCTGGCTGCGCGCGCCGATCACGCCCGCGACGACGCCCGAGAGCGGCAGCGCGATGAGGGCGATGAGGGCCAGCTGCCACGAGACGATGAACATCATCACGACGATGCCGAGCACCTGCAGGACCGAGGAGAGCAGCTGCGAGAACGCCTGCTGGAGGCCCTGCTGGATGTTGTCGACGTCGTTGGTCACCCGGGAGAGCACGTCGCCGCGCTGCCGGGTGTCGAAGTAGCCCAGCGGGAGCCGGTTGAGCTTGGCCTCGACGTCCTGCCGCAGCCGGTAGATCACCCGCATGACGAGCCGGTTGAGGAGGTAGCCCTGGGCCCACATGAACACCCCGGCCACCGAGTACATGAGCAGCACGACGGCGATGAGGAACGTCAGGCGGGGGAAGTCGATCCCCTGCCCGGGCACGAGGTCCATGCCCGAAAGCATGTCGGCGAAGTTGCCCTGCCCCTGGGCCCGGAGGCCCTCAACGACCTGCTCCTTCGAGACGCCGGCAGGCATCTGCTTGCCGATCGCGCCCGAGAAGATGACGTCCATGGCCTGGCCCAGGACCTTCGGCGCGATGACCGTCAGCACGACCGAGACGAGGATGAAGCCAACGATGACCGCCATCTGGGCGCGCTCGGGCCGCAGAAGGCCCATGAGCCGCTTCGCGCTCGGCCCGAAGTTCTTGGCCTTCTTCGCGGGCATGGCCCCGAACGCGCCGCCATCCGCCTCGGAGGGGCGATACTCCTCCTCGAGGAGCTCGTCCTCGTGCTGCGGGTGAGGCCTCTTCTCAACCTTCCCAGGGCTCACGCGATCTCCCCCACTTCCTCGGCGGAGATCTGCGATTGCACGATCTCCTGGTACGTCGGGCTCGTCTCGAGCAGCTCCTCGTGCGTGCCGCGGTCCACGATCCGCCCGCCGTCGAGCACGAGGATCTGGTCGGCGTCGACGATCGTCGAGACGCGCTGGGCCACGATGATCACGGTCGCCTCTCGCGTGTGCGCGTGCAGGGCCCGGCGCAGCCTGGCGTCGGTCGCGACGTCGAGGGCAGAGAAGGAGTCGTCGAAGAGGTAGACGGCGGGCTTGGCGACGAGGGCCCGGGCGATGCACAGCCGCTGCCGCTGGCCGCCCGAGACGTTCGTGCCGCCCTGGGCGATCCGCGCGCCGAGCCCCGCGGGCTTCTCGCGGACGAAGTCGGCACCCTGGGCGACCTCGAGCGCCTGCCACAGCTCGCCGTCGGACGCGTCCTGCCGGCCGAAGCGCAGGTTGTGCTCGACCGTGCCGGAGAACAGGTACGGGCGCTGCGGCACCATGGCCACACGCGAGGTGATCTCGGAGCGCGGCATCCGGTCCACGGGCACGCCGTCGAGCAGCACCTGACCGCCGCCGGCGTCGTAGAGCCGGGGGATGAGCGAGAGCAGGGTGGACTTGCCCGAGCCGGTGGACCCGACGATCGCGAGCGTCTCCCCCGGCCGCGCCATGAAGCTCAGTCCCGACAGGACCGGCGCCTCGGCGCCCGGGTAGCGGAAGGACACGTCGCGGAACTCGACGACGCCCTCCCGCCGCGCGGGCACGAGCGGCTCGGCGGGCGCCTTCATGGCTGGCACGACGCCGAGGACCTCGCCGATGCGGTCGGCGCACACGGCGGCGCGCGGGATCATCATGGCCATGAAGGTGCCCATCATGACGGCCATGAGGATCTGCAGGAGGTACTGCAGGAACGCCGTGAGCGCCCCGACCTGCATCTGCCCGGCGTCCACGCGCTGCCCGCCGAAGTACAGCACGGCGGCGGTGGCGAGGTGCAGGAGCATCATGATGATCGGGAACATGAGCACGAAGATGGCGCCGACCTTGAGCGAGACCTCCGTCAGGGCCCGGTTGGCCTCGGCGAAGCGGCCCTCCTCGTAGGGCTCGCGCACGAAGGCCCGGACCACGCGGATGCCCATGATCTGCTCGCGCAGCACGCCGTTGATCCCGTCGATCCGGGTCTGCATCCCGCGGAAGAGCGGCAGCAGCAGGTACACGAGGTACCCGACGATCCCGAACAGGACCGGCACGGAGACCCATACGAGCCACGAGAGGCCGAGGTCCTCGCGCAGGGCCATGATGATGCCGCCGATGCACATGATCGGCGTCGAGACCATGAAGTTCAGCGCCATGAGCAGGAGCATCTGGACCTGCTGGACGTCGTTCGTGCCGCGCGTGATGAGCGTCGGCGCGCCGAAGGACTGCACCTCCTGCGCCGAGAACGAGGTGACCTTGCGGAACACGGCCTGGCGCAGGTCGCGGCCGAACGCCATCGCCGTCTTCGAGCCGAAGTACACGGCGGCGATCGCGGTCGCGACCTGGGCCATGGCCACGCCGAGCATGAGGCCGCCCTGGCGCCAGATGTAGTCCGTGTCGCCGCGGGCCACGCCCTGGTCGATGATCTGGGCGTTGATGCTGGGCAGGTAGAGCGTGGCGATCGTCGTGGCGAGCTGGAACGCCACGACGGCCAGGATCCACGCCCAGTAGCGGGCGCTGTAGCGCCGAATGAGGGTGAGGAGCATCGAAGTCCTTCGCGTCGGGCCGGCACCGCCAGTGGGGTGCGGGCGAGTCCAGCGTAGTCCCGGGATCGCCGGGAACCATCAGCCTTGAGGACGATTCGGGCTGCCTGCGGACAGGAGCTGTCCGCTGGCTGCCCCGGCGCGCGCACGACGGCGGGTTCCCGGCCCGCGCGGGCCAGCCCGCTCCGGAAACCCCGCAACGCCGCATCGCAACACGCCGCTATCCCGGCGGGATAGCGGCGTGTTGCGATGCGGCGTTGCGGAGGCGGGTGGGGCTAGTGCTCGAGCTCCACGTGGGTCGGGGCGAACATCTTCAGGAGCGTCTCGACGACGACGACGTTCGGCCCGTCCGCGGCGAAGCCCTCCTCGAGCGCCTCCCGCACGTCCTCGGGCGCGACCTTCCGCGCCGGGACGCCGAAGGCCTCGGCGAGCGCGACGAAGTCGGGCCGCGCGAGCTCGGTCGCGGTGGCCTGGCCGAACGCCCCGACCATGTACTCGCGCAGGATCCCGTACCCGCCGTCGTCCACGATGAGCCACGTGACCGGCACGTTGTGCTGCTTCGCGGTCGCGAGCTCGCTGATCGAGTACATCGCGGAGCCGTCGCCCGAGACGGCGAGCACGCGGGCGGGCTGGCCCACGGTCGCGAGGCCCACGGCGCCGCCGATCGCGGCCGGGAAGCCGTAGCCGAGCCCGCCCGCGCCCTGGGCCGAGTGGAACTGGCCCCGCCGGGCGTCCCAGCAGCTCCAGCCCCAGTAGGCGGAGATCGTCATGTCCCAGAACGTCTGCATGTCGTCCGGCACGGCGGCGCGGAGGTCGGCCATGAAGCGCAGCTCCTTGGCCAGGTCCTGGGACTCGAGCCGGGACCGGACCTTCGCGAGCGCGTCGGCGACGATCTCCTCGGGCGTCGCGCCGTGCCAGTCCGGGCCGGGGCGTGCCGCGGCGGCCGGGTCGCCGAGCGCCTCGGCGAGGGCGGCCTCGAGCGCCGCGTCCAGCGCCTCCAGCGCCTGCCCGGCGTCGGCGCGGATGCCGAGCCCGGGCCGGTTGGACTCGAGGACCCGCGGCTCGGCGTCGATCTGGATGATCCGGCCGCGGGGCTCGAAGGTGAAGTAGTTCGAGGTGACCTCGCCGAGCGAGGACCCGATGACCAGGAGCACGTCGGCGTCCTCGAGGACCCCCGTCATGTGCCGGTCCTCGATCCACGACTGGAGCGAGAGCGGGTGCTCCCACGGAAAGGCGCCGTTGCCGCCCGGCGTGCAGATGACGGGGGCGCGCAGCCGCTCGGCGATCGAGAGGAGGGACTTCTCGGCGTGGCCGCGCCGGGTGCCGCCGCCGGCGATGATCGCGGGGCGCCGGGCCTCGGCGAGCCAGCGCACGGCCTCGCGGACGAGCTCGACGCGCGGCGGGTTGTCCGCCGCGACCGCGAGCGCGTCCTCGACCGGCGGCACGACGATCGGGTCCAGCAGCACGTTCTGCGGGATCTCGATCCACACGGGCCCCTGAGGCGAGGAGATCGCCTCGGTCCACGCGTCCTGGATCGCGCTCGGGATGCCCGAGGCGTGCTGGATGAGCCGCTGGCTCTTGGTGACGTTCGCGGCCGAGGCCTTCTGGTCGTCGAGCTGGTGCAGCATGCCCTTGCGCCGCGCGCCGAGCCCCTCGAGCGGGATCTGGCTCGCGATCACGACCATCGGCACGCCCGTCGCGTACGCCTCCTGGAGGCCCGCGAGGGAGGTCAGCGCGCCGGGCCCGGTCGAGAGGAACAGGACGCCGACCTCGCCGGTGGCGCGCGAGTACCCGTCCGCGGCGAACGCGGAGTTGTTCTCGACCCTGCTCGAGACGAAGTGCAGGTTCCCGCGGCCCATGGCGTCGAAGAGCCCGAGCGCGTGCTGGCCGGGGATGCCGAAGACGGTCTTCGCGCCGAGCGCCTCGAGCGTCTCGACGACGAGGTCGCCGCCGTTGCGCTGGGCGCCGGTGCCGGGGCGAACGACGGCGCCGCCCGCCTCGTGCGCGCGGATCGCCTCGGCCTCCCCGGTCCGGGGCGCCTCCGGCGACTCCACCGGGCTCACTGGGCCACCGCCGTCGTGCGCCGTGCCGCGGCAGAGCCAGCGGCGGAGACGGTGCCAGGCTCGGCGCCGGCCGTGGGAGAAGCCTTCGGCAGCTCGCTCATGAGCGACACGAGGTCGTAGGCCACGTGGCTCGCGGCGACGCCCGTGATCTCGGCGTGGTCGTAGGCCGGGGAGACCTCGACGATGTCGGCGCCGACGAGATTGAGCCCGCGCAGACCGCGCAGGATCTCGAGGAGCTCGCGGCTCGTGATGCCGCCGGCCTCGGGGGTGCCGGTGCCGGGGGCATGCGCCGGGTCGAGGACGTCGATGTCGATCGAGACGTACAGCGGGCGGCTGCCGATGCGGTCGCGCAGCTTCTCGACGATCTCGCGCACGCCCTGGTAGTAGACGTCAGAGGAGGTCACGATGCCGAAGCCGAAGCGGCGGTCGTCCTCGAGGTCCTTCTTGCCGTAGAGCGGGCCTCGCGTGCCGACATGGGAGATGGCCTCGGTGTCGAGGATGCCCTCCTCGACCGCACGGCGGAACGGCGTGCCGTGCGTGTACTCGGCGCCGAAGTACGTGTCCCACGTGTCGAGGTGGGCGTCGAAGTGCAGGAGCGCGACGGGCTCGCCGGCCCGCTCGGACGCGGCGCGCAGGAGCGGCAGGGCGATCGTGTGGTCGCCGCCGAGCGTGACCAGCCGCGCGCCGCCGGCCGTGAGGTCGAGGGCGTTCTGCTGGATGGTCTCGATGGCCTCGTTGATGTTGAACGGGTTCACGGCCATGTCCCCCGCGTCGGCGACCTGGGCGGTGGCGAACGGCGAGAGGTCCAGGGCCGGGTTGTACGGGCGCAGGAGGCGGCTCGCCTCGCGGACGTGGTTCGCGCCGAAGCGCGCGCCCGGGCGGTAGGAGACCCCGGAGTCGAAGGGGACGCCGACCACCGCGACGTCCGCCCGGGGCACCTGGTCGAGGCGCGGGAGGCGGGCGAACGTGGCGGCGCCGGCGAAGCGCGGGATGCGGGACGAATCGATGGGGCCGAGGTTGCCGTTGGCCTCGATGCGCAGCTCTTCCAAGATGACCATCCTGAGTGTGGCGGTGAGTGTGTGCTTGTGAGCCACACTACAGCAAAGTTTCCCAATACGCACCCACTGTTTACTTAGGCATGTGTCCCGGCTAGTACACCGTCAGGCTCAGCAGGACCTCCTTGAGCTGCTGGCCCAGCGGCGAGGCGAGCCACTTCCGCGCCGCCTCCGGGCTCTCGAACTCCAGGAGCGCGGGCGAGACGTCGGCAGCGACGGCGTAGCCGCTGGAGATCTGGACCACTCCCTTGTCGAATCCCCCGTGCCGCTGCCCGGGTCCGTCGATCGGCCGTCCGGGCGAGATGGTCATGAAGTACTCGAGGCCGGAGGCCGCAGAGCCGGCGGCCGGGGTCTCCGCATAGAACGCGTAGTGCCCCAGCTCGACGGCGGCCGACCCGAGGCCGGGGACCGGCTCGGCGTCGAGGACGGAGCGCGTGACCTCAAAGCCCACGTCCTGCGGCGTCCAGTTCAGGAAGACGCCCAGGACCTCCGTGCCGTCCGCGGTGCGCAGCGTCGCGATCTCGCGCATCGCGGGGCCCATGGGGTGCAGCTCGCTCGTGACGGTCCAGCCCGCCGGATAGCGGAAGGCGAGCTGGTGGGCCGTGAAGTTGTGCAGCTTGAGCGCGGGCGACGGCGTGGGGCTGGGCGTCGCCCCGGCGTCGCCGCCGGAAGGCGCAGAGGCCGGGGCGGAGGCGCCCGCGGGCGCGGAGGACGCGGGTGCGGTCGCCTCCGGCCAGGGCGCGCCGCAGCCGGCGAGAGCGAGGACCGCCGCGGCGAGCGCCGCGGCCGTCCAGGACAGGGTGCGTGCCATGGCCGCGGTCCTCACGAGGCCCGGAGGCTGAGCAGGAGCGCGCGCAGCTGGCGCCCCTCGTCCGAGTCGTACCACGCCTTCGCGGCTTCCTCCGAGGCGAAGGGCCGCGGCACGTCCCACACGGCCTCGGCGCCGAGGACACCCTCGTGCGTCTGGACGACCCGCTCCGTGGCCGGGTCCGGCGTCGCGGCCGGCGTCCCGGCGGTGAGTCGCAGGTGGTAGAGCGCCGAGTCCCCGTCTCCCTCGCGGAACCACGAGACGTGGGCCTGCGGGGCCGGCAGGGAGGCGAGGCCGGGGACGGGGACTGACTCGTAGACCGTCCGGCTGCCACCGCCCGCCACCATGTCCGCGAGGCCGCCGATATAGACCGTGGCCATGGTGCGCCCGGCAGGGTCCTTGACGGTCGCCGTCACGGTCGTGACCGGCGCGTCCACGGAATGGAAGCCCTCGACCGTCCAGTCCTGCGGGTGGTCGAACGAGAAGCGCCCGCCCGGGAACGTGAACGTGGAGAGGGCCGCGGACGGGGCCGTCGAGGCGGGCGCCTCCCCCGTCGCGGTGGCGGCGGGACGGCTGGCGTCGGTCGCGGACGACGGCGCCGGGCTGGCGGGGGCGGCCGAGGTGGCCGACGGCTGCGCGCTGGGCGCCTGGGTGGCGGCGCCCTGCGACGCGACCTCCCCGCAGCCCGTGAGGGCGAGGGCAAGTGCGGCTGCCGCGAGGGTGAGGATGGGCCGATGGGTGGGCCGGTGGGGGTGCATGGCTCTCCAGAGGGGTGTGGAAGCGTCGGGGATGCGGTGGTGCTGCGAGGTCTAACGAGACCACCGTCTCACCTCGGTCCGGGCGGGAAGAAGAGTCAGGATAATAAATCCACCGAAATGAAATAAAGCCGTTACGAGGAGCCGGTCTCGGGACCCGGCCGTGAAGCAACGGTGACCGAACCGCCCCGGCGAGCGCCCGGCGTCGTGCGCAAAGACACCGCAAAGGCGCGTTAAGGTTCCGTCAAAGCCCACATTCCCCTCCACGCGCCCTGCCTACGCTCCTGACTGCACCCAAGAGAGCGCAGGAGCCATGAGCACACTCACACGGCCGCCGGCCGACCCCTCCACCCGCCGCAGGCAGCCGCACCCCGTCCGGACCTGGCTGCTCGAGGGCATGCCCGAGGCCTCCGGCAAGCGCCAGGGCCCGCACGGCGTCCCGCGCGAGCATCACACTCCGGCGCCGTGGTGGCGCGTCATGTGCCTCACCGGCGTGGACTACTTCTCGACCCTCGGCTACCAGCCCGCCATCGCGGCCCTCGCCGCCGGGCTGCTCGCGCCGCTCGCCACCGTGATCCTCGTCGTCGTGACCCTCGCCGGGGCCCTGCCCGTGTACCGGCGCGTGGCGCGCGAGAGCCCGCGCGGCGAGGGCTCGATCGCGATGCTCGAGAAGCTCATGGGCCGGTGGAACGGCAAGCTCGTCGTCCTCGCCCTGCTCGGATTCGCCGCGACGGACTTCATGATCACCATGACCCTCTCCGCGGCGGACGCGAGCGCGCACCTGCTCGAGAACCCGTTCGCGCCCGCGTTCCTGCACGGGCAGCAGGTGCCGATCACCCTGGGGCTCATCGCCGCGCTCGGGATCGTGTTCCTGCGCGGCTTCCGCGAGGCGATCAACGTCGCTGTCGTGCTCGTCGGGGTCTACCTGGGCCTCAATGCGATCGTGGTCGCGGCCGGGATCGTGCACGTCGTCGCCGAGGGGCACCTCGTGACGGACTGGTGGGCCGCCCTGACCACGCAGCACAGCGACCCGTGGCTCATGGTCGGGATCGCGCTGCTCGTGTTCCCGAAGCTCGCGCTCGGCCTCTCCGGCTTCGAGACCGGCGTGGCCGTCATGCCCCAGGTCAAGGGCGGGCCCGGCGACACCGAGGAGCGCCCCGTGGGCCGGATCCGCGGCACGCACAAGCTCCTGACCTCCGCGGCCCTGATCATGTCCGCCTTCCTCATCGCCTCGAGCTTCGTCACGACCCTGCTCATCCCCGCCGCCGAGTTCGCCCCCGGAGGCGCCGCCAACGGCCGCGCCCTCGCGTACCTCGCGCACGGGTTCTTCGGCGACGGGTTCGGCACGGTGTACGACGTCGCGACGATCGCGATCCTGTGGTTCGCCGGGGCCTCTGCGATGGCCGGGCTGCTCAACCTCGTGCCGCGCTACCTGCCCCGCTACGGGATGGCGCCGGAGTGGGCGCGGGCCGTCCGGCCGCTCGTGCTCGTGTTCACGGGCGTCGGGTTCCTCATCACGTGGATCTTCGAGGCCGACGTCGACGCCCAAGGCGGCGCGTACGCGACCGGCGTGCTCGTGCTCATGACCTCGGCGGCCGTCGCCGTGACGCTCTCGGCGCGCACGGCCCGCGAGCGCACGCGGACGTGGGCGTTCGGGGCCGTCACCGCCGTGTTCGTGTACACGACCGTGGCGAACATCGTCGAGCGCCCCGACGGCATCCGGATCGCCGCCATGTTCATCCTCGGCATCCTCCTCGTGAGCTTCGCCTCGCGGGTGCGGCGCTCGTTCGAGCTGCGCGCGACGCACGTGCGGCTCGACGACCAGGCGCTCGAATTCCTGGCAGGCATCGAGAGCGGGCCGATCCGGCTCATCGCCCATGAGCCCCAGCGGCTCGACGCCGCGCGGTACCGGACCAAGCTCGACCACGCGCGCGCGGCCAACCACGTGCCGGTGGACGCGCGCATCCTGTTCATCGAAGTCGTGGTGGACGACAGCTCGGAGTTCGAGCGCGAGCTCGACGTCCGGGGGATCAAGCGGCACGGGTTCAAGGTGCTCGAGGTCCACTCGAACAACGTGCCCAACACGCTGGCCGCGGTCCTCCTGCACCTGCGCAACGTCACGGGCCTCATGCCGCACATCTACTTCCGCTGGACCGAGGGCAACCCCGTGGTGAACCTGACGAAGTTCCTGTTCTTCGGCGAGGGCGAGATCGCGCCCGTGACCCGGGAGGTGCTGCGCGAGGCCGAGCCCGACGTCACGGAGCGCCCCTGGGTCCACGTCGGCTGACGGCACCGCCCGGGGACGCCCCCACCCCCTCCGTTTCTGGTACGCATGACGTCGCCGATTCGCCGTTTCTGGTACGCACGACGCCGGCGGGGCACCCCGGGCAGGCGCCCCGCCGGCGTCGTGCGCCCTCCCGGCGCAACCGAGGGCGACCGTCAGGTCAGGGTCAGGCTCATGAGGACGGCCTTGACCTGCTGGCCCTGCGGCGAGGCGAGCCAGTCGTTGGCTTCGCCGAGGCTCGCGAACCGGAGAATCTCGGGGCTGACCTCGGCGAAGAGGGCCGGCGGACTCACGGTGTTCATCGGCCCGGTCCCGCCTCCGCGCAGTTCACCGGGCCCTTCCTGGGGGACGCCGGGGTAGTACGTCATCGTGTAGATGGTTCCGGCGCCGAGGTCCGCGGCGCCCTCGGCGAAGAACGCGAGGCGGTAGGGCTGCTCCCAGGGCCCCGCGGCGAGGCCCGGGACGGGCTCGGCGAAGACCACCGCACGGCGCTCGATCGGCATGCTGACGTCGTACGGCGAGAAGTTGACCGAAACGGTGAGGATGTGCCGGCCGGCCTCGTCCTTGAGGCTCACGTACTCCATCTCCTGGCCGCCCCGCGAGTCGGAGTAGTTGTCTGCGCTCCACGCGGCCGGGTACTGGAAGGCAAGCCGCTGGGTCGTGAAAGTGTAGGTCGTCGTCGGCGCGGACGGCGCCGCCGTGGTGGCGGCCGGTGTGGGTGCGGCGGACGACGGCGTGCCGGTCGCCGACGGCGTGCCGGTCGCCGGGGCACCGGCTCCCGTGCCGCAGCCTGACAGCGCGAGGGCGATGGCCATGCAGGCCGCCGACAGGGCGGTCACGGCGCGGGCGGAGAGGGCTGCGGGGCGGGTCATGTCTGGCTCCGAGGGTGCGAGGGTGGACCGGTGGGTCAACGGTCCACCCTGTGCATCGTTCGCACCAGTGGCCAGCGCATAATTCCATCGAATTGATATGGACTCGTGTCCGGAGGCCCCTTCGTGGCCGGCCGCCGTACCGGATCGTGATCCGGAGGCCTCCGCGCGGGTCGGGCACGCGCCGTCGTGCACCAGAAACCCCGAAAGGGCGACGAGATACGTACCCGGAACGCCAGAAGGGCGACGAGATACGTACCCGGAACGAGAGGGTGAACGAGGGGGGTCAGCGGGAGGCGGCCGGGACCAGGACCCAGAGGACGGTCGCGGGCTCGTCGGAGGGGTTAACCCACGTGTGCGGTTCGCGGCCCGGGAAGGTGAGGGTGTCCCCCGCGCGCAGCGAGTAGCGCTCGTTGGTCATGATGAGCGTGATCTGCCCGCGCACCACGTGCAGGACGTCCACGTCGCAGTCCACGGCGTACAGCTCGGACTCGCCCGTCCCGCGCGGCTGGATGTCCGCCTGAAGCAGCTGGACCCTCCGCTCGGAGCGCGCCGTGAGCAGCCGCTCGACGATGCCCTCGCCGCCGAGCGAGATCCGCGGAGCCTCCTGCGCACGGGTCAGGTGGGTCTCCGGGACGGCAAAGAGGTCCCCGATGGAGAGCGAGAGCACCTGGCACAGGGTCACGAGCGAGGCGACCGACGGCGACGTCAGGTCCCGCTCGACGCGGGAGAGAAAGCCCTTGGTCAGGCCCGTGGCGTCGGCGACCTGCTCGATCGTCATGCGCTGGGCCTGGCGCGCCGCGCGGATGCGGGAGCCGATGGCGACGGGCGCGTTGCTCGGCTCGACTGGCAGGGCTTTCATGGCTGTCTCTCTCTGGAAGCGCTCTGGCTGGAAGCGGCTCCCGCCATCCTACTGGCGAGGGCCGCATTGACTGTTGTTCCCATCACAATTTAGTCTATTGGGCAACACCTGTTGCTCTCTAGGCATCCGTGCCGGAGGCAGCGGACCCCTGACCCAAACTCCCCAAGGACTCTCCATGGACGCAAACGCCGTCAACATCGGCATCGTGGTGGCCTATCTCGCCGCGATGCTCGCCTTCGGCTGGTGGGGCAAGAGCCGGACCAAGAACAACAGCGACTTCCTCGTCGCGGGCCGCCGCCTCGGCCCGCTCCTCTACACGGGCACTATGGCCGCCGTCGTGCTCGGCGGCGCCTCCACCGTCGGCGGCGTCGGCCTCGGCTACCGGTTCGGCATCTCCGGCGCATGGCTCGTCATCGCGATCGGCGCCGGCGTCATCGCCCTGAGCCTCGCCTTCGCCGGGACCATCCAGCGGCTCAAGATCTACACCGTCGCCCAGATGCTCACGCTGCGCTACGGCACGCGCTCGACCCAGACCTCCGGCATCGTCATGCTTGCCTACACGCTCATGCTGTGCGCGACGTCGACGAGCGCCTACGCGACCATCTTCGTCGTCCTCTTCGGCTGGGAGCGCTGGTTCGCGATCCTCCTCGGCGGCGCGATCGTGCTCGTCTACTCGACCGTCGGCGGCATGTGGTCCATCACCCTCGCGGACCAGGTCCAGTTCGTCATCAAGACCGTGGGCATCTTCCTGCTCATGCTCCCCTTCGCCCTCAACGCCGCGGGCGGCTTCGACGGGATCCGGCAGCGCGTCGACGCCTCGTTCTTCCAGTGGGACGGGATCGGCGTGCAGACGATCATCACCTACTTCGTCGTCTACACCCTCGGCCTGCTCATCGGCCAGGACATCTGGCAGCGCGTGTTCACGGCCAAGACCCCCGAGGTGGCCCGCTGGGGCGGCACCACGGCCGGCATCTACTGCGTCCTCTACGGGGTCGCCGGCGCCGTGATCGGCATGGCCGCCAAGGTCGCCCTTCCGAACATCGACGTCGCGAACCTCGGCAAGGACGTCGTGTACGCGGAGGTCGCGACGCACCTGCTGCCCATCGCCGTCGGCGGCCTCGTGCTCGCCGCCGCCGTCGCCGCGATGATGTCCACCGCGTCCGGCGCCCTCATCGCCGCCGCCACCGTCGCGCGCACCGACGTCGTGCCCTTCGTCGCGGGCTGGTTCGGCAAGAGCATCGCCGTCGAACACGACCGCGACCCCGAGGAGGACGTGCGCGAGAACCGCTGGTGGGTCCTCGGCCTCGGCGTGGTCACGATCGTCATCGCGATCCTCGTCAAGGATGTCGTCGCGGCCCTGACCATCGCGTACGACATCCTCGTGGGCGGCCTCCTCGTCGCGATCCTCGGCGGGCTCGTCTGGAGGCGCGGCACGGGACTCGGCGCCGCGGTCTCGATGGCCGTCGGCACGGTCGTGACGCTCGGCACGATGGTCTACCTCGAGGCCACCGCCGCCGTGCCGCTCGACGGCATCTACGCCAACGAGCCGATCTACTTCGGCCTCGCGGCCTCGGCCGTCGCCTACGTCGCCGTCTCCCTCGCGACCCCGCCCACGGACGGCCGCGTCCGCGCCGCGTGGGAGGCCCGGCTCGCCGGACGGGTCGAGGAGGCCCTGCCGGAGAAGGTCGCCTAGCCTGCCCGCGTGCACGACGGCGGTGCGTTGCCCCCTTCGCCGGGGCGGCGCACCGCCGTCGTGCGTTTGGCGCGCGGGGGCGGCGTGTGCCGGCAGCGAGCTTCCGCTCAGTCCGGCTTGATGTTCTGGTTCAGGGTGAAGAAGTTCGTCGGGTCGTACTTGCGCTTGAGCGCCTTCAGCCGGTCGTACTTGGCTGCGCCATAGGCCTGCCTGACACGATCCTCGCCCTCTTCCATCAGGAAGTTCACGTACACGCTGGTGTGATGAGGCGCCAGAGCGGACCAGAGGTTGCGGGCCCATTCGCGCTCAGCGTCGAAGCCAGCGGCGGTCGTGCTGTTGCCGTTGATGTTGAAGGTGAACCCGGTCTGGCGGCCATTGAATGCGGTGGCACCATCATCGACGCGCCCTACCGCCCCACCCATCTGCCACAGGCCGAGACTCGTGATCGGCGAGGTGATGCGTCTGCCGTACTCGACGGTGGTGTCGATGACGTCGTCCGTCAGGGCTGCGACGTCACAGGATCGGACGTAGTAGGACCAGCCGTGGGGGAAGGACGCGTCGAACATCTTCTGATGCTCCAGGAACGGCTTGGGCCGGCAGAGATCGAGCACGGGCGAACCGAAGTGCTTGAGGGGCTCCAGGATTCGTTGGCCCTCCTCGACCGGTCCCGCGTAGCAGGCGGCGATCGCCACGACGTGCTTTCCGACCAGCTCAGGCGGGACGATCGGCAGCGCCGGCGCCCTCCGCTCCACGGCGATCGTCATGAGCGGGTCGGGGCAGTCGGCGATCCAATCGCGATAGAACCGCAGCACCTGCGGGGCATCGTCCATCGACCAGAAGACCGGGCCCGCCATGACGTAGGGGCCAACAGGGTTGAGACGGAACTCGAACTCGGTGACGATGCCGAAGTTCCCGCCCCCGCCTCGCACGCCCCAGAAGAGGTCGGCGTTCTGATCCTCGCTGGCCCTGACCAGGTCGCCGTCGGCGGTGACGAGATCCACGGACAGCAGTTGGTCGATCGTGAGCCCGTACTTGCGCATGACCCAGCCGATGCCGCCACCCAGCGTGAGGCCCGCCACTCCGGTATGGGTGACGATCCCGGAAGGAACAGCGAGACCGAACTCCTGCGTCTCGCGGTCGAGCTCACCCAGCAGGACACCGGCCTGAACACGTGCCGTTCGCGCCTCGGGGTCCACCCGGATCCCCCTCATCGGCCCGAGATCGATGAGCATGCCGTCGTCGCACACTGACAGCCCGGGGAAGCTGTGACCGCCCCCACGCACGGCGACCAGCAGATCCTGCGAGCGGGCGCACCGAACGGCGGCCCGTATGTCTGCGACGCCGGTGCACCGGGCTATGAGTGCGGGATGGCGATCAATCGATCCGTTCCAGACCTTGCGATGCTCGTCATAACCACCATCCCCCGGACGGAAGAGTCCGCCCCGAAAGGATGCCTGCAATTCATCGACAGCGCGGCCATCGATCCGGGTGCCCTGTGACATGGACTCACGGTCCTCTCTCGTGCGAGCAGATTCCCACCGTTGGGATCGGCTGACAAGACGGGACTGGATCCTCTCGTTCATTGGGTGGCGCGCCGCCGTCGGCCGTCTCAAGCACGACGGCGCGTGCCCGGCCCGCGCGGCCCGGCTGCCCGCCGTCGTCCGCGCCTTTCGAGAACGCGCGAAAGGTTCCGGCCCGCCTAACTCCGCGATGCCGGGAGACCGGCGGAAATCCGCGGTGCGAAAGGGCTACAGTGGCTGGGGCAACGGCGCCCGCAGCACCCGCCACAGCCCAGGAGCCACGATGCAGAACACCCTGTCCAACCACCACGGAGCACGCCGCGAGCCCTCGCCCGCGGACATCCGGCGGTGGCGGCAGTATCTGGCCGACGAGAGGGCCGAGGCCGCGATCTACCGCTCCCTCGCGAGCCGCCGCGACGGCGAGGAACGCCAGATCCTGCTGGGCCTGGCCGAGGCCGAGGGCCGGCACGAGGCTCATTGGCTCGCACTGCTCGGCGAGGAGGTCGGCAGGCCGCGGCCGGCGTCGCTGCGCAGCCAGCTCCTGGGGTTCCTCGCGCGGCACTTCGGGAGCGTGTTCGTGCTCGCGATGGCGCAGCGGGCCGAGAGCCGCTCCCCCTACGCGACCGATCCGTACGCCACTCCCGCGATGGCCGCCGACGAGCGCATCCACGAGGAAGTCGTGCGCGGGCTCGCGGTCAGGGGGCGCACGCGGCTCTCGGGCTCGTTCCGCGCGGCGGTGTTCGGCGCCAACGACGGGCTCGTGAGCAACCTGTCCCTCGTGGCCGGCATGGCCGCCTCGGGCGTGGCGAGCGAGGTCGTGCTGCTCTCGGGCATCGCGGGACTGCTCGCGGGCGCGCTGTCGATGGGCGCCGGCGAGTTCATCTCCGTCCGCTCGCAGCGCGAGCTCCTGAGCGCCTCGAGGCCCACCCAGGTGACGCTGAGCGCGGCGCCGGCGCTCGACCTCGACCACAACGAACTCGTGCTCGTCTACAAGGCACGCGGCATGAGCCAGGAGGCCGCGGAGCACCGCGCCGCCGAGCGGCTCGGGCACTTCACGTGCGACTGCGACCCGAGCCTCTCGCTCCACCCCGAGAGGGGCGAGGACGAGCACGAGGCGGTCGGGTCTGCGTGGGGCGCGGCCCTGAGCAGCTTCTGCTTCTTCGCCTCGGGGGCCATCGTGCCGGTCCTGCCGTTCCTGTTCGGCATGGTCGGGGTCGGCGCGCTGGCGGTCTCCGGCGTGCTGGTTGGCCTCGCGCTTCTCGCGACCGGCGCCGTCGTCGGCCTGCTCGCGGGGGCGTCGCCGCTCAAGCGGGCCGTCCGCCAGCTCGGCATCGGGTTCGGCGCGGCGGCCGTGACGTACCTCCTGGGCTGGGGCTTCGGAGTGGTGATCGCCTGACCCAGGGGTGCGGGGTCACCTCCCTGCGTTGCGGGGTCACCTCCCTGCGTTGCGGGGTCACCACCGAAGCTCAGGCCAGGGCAGCAACGGCTTCCTCGACGGTGTCGACGAGGTGCAGCCGCTTCCTCATCCCCCGCCCGGCGGCGAGGCGGGACAGCAGCGGCCAGGCGGGGAGCTCCTCGGTCCAATACCGTAGGCCCACGAGGACCATGGGAGTGACGGCCTCGGCCGCGGCGTAGTAGTTCTCGCACCCGTCCTGGAAGATCTCCTGGACCGTGCCGGCGGCGCCCGGGAGGAACACGACTCCGCCAGTGCACTTCTCGAGCAGCACGGCCTCGCGGACCGAGTTCGCAAAGTACTTGGCGATGTGGGTCGCGAAGAGGTTGGGCGGTTCGTGGCCGTAGAACCACGTCGGGATGCCCAGGCTCGGCGTCCCCACCGGATGCTCGGTCAGGACCGCGAGCGAGGCCCGGGCCCAGGCGCTCACCGACGGTCGGAACGACGGCACGACGGCGAGCAGGGCCAAGGCGTCCTCGAGGGCACCGTCGGGCGCGGTCGCGAGGTAGGCGCCGAGGTTGGCCGCCTCCATCGAACCCGGCCCCCCGCCCGTGGCGACCACATGCCCCGCCCCGGCGATGCCGCGCCCGAGGCGAGCGGCGTCGTCGTACGTGGCACTCCCCCGGCCCGCGGCGTGCCCGCCCATGACGCCGACCACGCGGCGTCCGCGCGCGAGATCGGCGAGGACATCGTGCAGGGCGTCACCGATGTGGTGGTCGTGGAGCGCCGCGGAGAGGGCGGAGTCGACGCCGCTGCGCCCCTGCCGCTGCGTCCACGCGTAGATGCGCGCGTCCGGGGTCTCCTCGTAGGGGTGGTCCTCGACGCCCTCGTAGAGCTCCCGCCCGGTGTAGAGCGTGGGCCGGTAGGCGTTGAAGGGGACGCCGGGCAGGACCGGGAAGACGAGCGCTCCGCGAGCACGCAGCGACTGCTCCATGCCCGGCTGCAGCTCGCAGCCAAGGAACATCGCGGAGCTGGGGTCGAGGGCCTTGAGTGCGCTCGAGCGCTGGGTGAGGTCGAGCGAGCGGACATGCCAGCCCGCCATGGCCGTGGCCCCGGCCTCGACGAGGCGGTCGAAGTACTCGAGCGTGTCGACCTCGAGCACGCGGGGGGTGGGGCTCAGGGCCGGCGCGGCGTCCATGGAGAAACATTAGCCGGGGGACGGTGCCGTGACGCACGCCCGGGGCCCGCCGCCTGCTACCCGGTGGCGCACGACGGCGGGTGGTCACCAACGGGGCTGCGTCCGCACGAGGGTCGGGAGTCGTACCCGGAACGCTGAATGAGCGTCGAGATGCGCACCCGGAACGCCGGATCCGCGTCGAGATGCGTACCCGAAACCGGGCGGGGGTTAGGCGCGGGCGGGGAGATTGATCCGGACCGGGGCGCCGGTCTCGAGGGACTCCTGGGCGGCGTCGGCCACGCGGGAGGCGGCGACTGCGTCCTCGGGCGTGCACGGGTTCCCCCGTTCGCCGAGCACGAGTTCGACGAAGGCCGCGAGCTCGGCCCGGTACGCGGCGTCGAAGCGGTCGGCGAAGGTCTTGTGCGTCTCGCCCGCGGGGAACGCGACGCCGGCCTCGGCCGAGCGCAGCGCCGTCTTGTCGTCCAGGCCGACCATGACCGAGGACTGGCAGCCCTGGATCTCGAGGCGCACGTCGTGGCCGGCGCCGTTGTATCGCGTCGCGGAGACGGTGCCGACCGTGCCGTCCTCGAACGTCACGACGGCCAGAGCAGTGTCGACGTCGCCGACCTCACCGATCGCCGGGTCGCCGTTGTTGGAGCCCTTCGCATAGACCTCGGTGATCTCGCGGCCGGTGAGCCAGCGGAGGATGTCGAAGTCGTGCACTGAGCAGTCGCGGAACAGGCCGCCGGAGGTCGCGATGAACTCGACCGACGGCGGGGCCATGTCCCCCGTCATGGCGCGCAGCGAGTGGATCCAGCCGATCTCCCCCGCGTCGAAGCGGCGCTTGGCCTCGAGGTAGCCGGCGTCGAAGCGGCGCTGGTGGCCGATCTGCACCGTGCCGCCCTTCGCGGCGATGTACTCGATGACGGGCAGCGAGTCCTCGACCGAGCCGGCGACGGGCTTCTCGCAGAACACGGGCACGCCCGCGTCGACGCCGGCGCGGATGAGGTCGGGGTGCGTCTGCGTCCCGGTCGCGATGACGAGGGCGTCCACCCCCGAGGCGAGGAGGCCACCGGCGCCGCCGGCGACGAATTCGGCCCCGACCTCGGCAGCGACGGAGCGGGCGTGCTCCTCGGCGACATCGGTGAGGCGGAGCTCGAGCCGGATGCCGCGGGCCGCGAGCTGCGGCGCGATCGCGGCGATGTTGCGCGCGTGCATGACGCCGATGCGGCCGACGCCGACGAGGCCGAGCGTGACGGTCTGGGTGGGTTGAGTGGTCTGGGCCATGGGGCACTCCTTCGTAACACCTGGAACGGCCAGAACGTATGGGAACGTTCCAACATCTGCAGTAGAGTATCCATGGGCCGCGGCAGCGGGTCAAGGTTTGTCCTGACAAGAGCGCTGAGCCGGCCCGGACCCGAAGGAGGCGCCATGGCGAAGGCCGTGCCCAAGTCCGCGACAATTCTCGACGTCGCCGCACGCGCGGGCGTCTCGAAGTCGGCGGCCTCGCTGGCCCTTCGCGGGACGGGCTACGTGAGCGAGGCCAAGCGGACGGCCGTCCTCGCCGCCGCCGCCGAGCTCGGCTACCGCCCGAACGCCGCCGCCCGGGCGATGGGCTCGGCGCGCTCGGGCACGGTCGGCGTCATCCTCGACGACCTGCGCAACCCGTGGTTCGTGCCGGCGATCGAGGGCCTCTCCGAGGGCCTCCATGCGGGCTCGCTCCGCCCGCTGCTCGGCGACTGGCGGCTCGAGGGCGCGGCCCTCGCCGAGCGCTTCCTCGAGCTGCGCGTCGAGGGACTCGTGCTCGTCGGGACGCTCGACGGCGCCGAGTCGGCCCTGCCCTCCCTCGCATCGGTGCCGGTGGTCCAGGTCGGCGCGGCGCGGGCGCAGGTGCGGGGCGCCGCCGTCGTGACGAACGACGACGCCGAGGGCGCCCGCCACGTCGTGCGGCACCTCGCCGCGCTGGGCCACCGCCGGATCGCGCATCTCGCCGCCCCGGGGACGGGCGTGGGCGACGCGCGGCGGGCGGGGTTCGAGGAGGAGTGCGCGCGCCTGGGGGTCGATTTCGAGACCGTCGAGGCCGGGCTCACCGAGGACGCGGGCCGACGGGCCGCGCTCGCGCTGTTGCGCCCCGGCGCCGAGGACCGCTCCCGACCCGGCTCCCCCGGCGGGCCCGGCTCCCCCGCCCGCCCCACCGCCCTGTTCGCGGTCAACGACATGGCCGCGCTCGGCGCGCTCTCGGCCGCCGACGAGCTCGGGCTGCGCGTGCCGGAGGACCTATCGCTCGCCGGCTACGACGACACGCCCGCGGCGAGGCTGCGCGCCGTCGGGCTCACGAGCGTGGACAACGCGAGCCGCGAGGCCGGGCGCGTCGCCGCCGGGCTCCTCGCGGAGCGCATCTCAGACCCCGGAAGTCGCGCAACGCCGCATCGCAACACGCCGGAAAAACAGCGTCTTTCCGGCGTGTTGCGATGCGGCGTTGAAGGGTGGAGCGGCGACGCCGGCGGCGAGCCGCCCGCCGTCGTCCTCCTGCCGCCGGAGCTCAAGGCCCGCTCGAGCACGGCGCCCCCGCCGGCCTGATCGACAGGAGGGCCACGCGCCGTCAGCCCATGAGCCCCAGCTGCGCCATGAGGCCCATGCTGTCGGGGTGGGCGCTGAAGGAGGAGATCTTGCCGTCCTCCACGCGGGCGAAGTAGGTCCCCGTCGACCGGACGGCCTTGCCGGTCGGCGGGATCTCCTGCCCACCGGCGTTGAGGGGGCCCGTCTGCGTTCCCGTGAACTCAACCTCCGCCGCCACGCTGTCATCGGAGATCACGCGGTTGGTCGTGGCCACCCGCATGTCCGGGAAGGCGGTGAACCATGAGCGCATGTACTCCTTGACCTGGTCGGCCGTGGTCAGCGGCTCGGGAAGGGAGGTGTCCTTGAACTGGAAGCCCTCTCCCAGCAGGGCGACGAAACGATCGGGATCGTGGGCGTCCCACGCGGCCATCCCCTCGTCGTCCGTTCGACGCACATCGTCAGCAGTCATGGCGGTCTTTCTCCTCGGTCCTGGAATGAGTGTTCTCGCAGGGCGCCTCGGCCTCCGGATGCGGCCGCGCCGACGGATCCTGGTGGCTGGCGCTGTCCGATCCGAGGCCGCCCGGCTCTCCGCCCCTGTCACCAGAGCAGAGCGTCGTCAGCGCAGCGCACGCCGCGCGGACGACCTGGACCCCCAGCCCATCCGGCATACTCCAACAGGCGGCACGCCGCGAGGCTGCGCTCGCCTGGGTTCATTGAGCGCGCCGCCCACTGGCCTGTCAAGGCCGCGGAGAGGGGGCCTCGCAGAAGGCTCCCTCGGGCGATGGCCGCAGAGAAACTGCACAACTCAGGCCTGGATCGGGCGACTCCGCCGCTCGAAGGGCGGCACGAGCATGTCCTCGTGCCGCCCTCGCTCACGGTGCGGTCGAGCACCGCGCCGCCGCCCGCCGTCGTGCGCTGAAACCAGGCCGCCCTCAGCTCCCCCTTCCCGCGAAATGGTGGGGTGAGCAGGGTCGGAGGCCTCCGCACCCTGCTCAGCCCACCAATTGCCGGGAATTCAGGTCCGGGCCGCCACCGGCTCGCCGATCATCCGGGCCGCGTCGAGCAGGACGCCCGCGGCGACCTCGAGGCCCTCGATCCGGCCGAGCGAGACGTCCTCATGCTCGATGTTGACCATCATGTCCGGGTCGACCTCGCGCAGGGCCCGCAGGAACTCGGCCCAGTAGGCGGTGTCATGGCCGCGGCCGAGCGCGACGAAGTCCCACGCGGAATCCTTCGGCCACTCGTTGGCCCACTCGTCGCCGCCGAGGTTGGTCCGCGGCTCCTCAGGAGAGAGCCGCCGGAAGCGGTTGTCGAGCACGCCGTAGAGGCGCGCGTGCTCGGGATTGACCCGGACGTCCTTCGCTGCGGCGTGGACCACGAGCGGGCCGAGCTCGCGGACCACAGCGACGGGGTCCATCTGCTGCCAGAACAGGTGCGAGGCGTCCAGCTCGACGCCCACATGCGTCGCGCCCGTGAGCTCGACGAGCTTGTACACGTCCGCGGTGTTGAACACGATGTTCTGCGGGTGAAGTTCGAGGGCGACCTTGACGCCGTGGTCCGCGGCGAGGCGGTCGGTCTCGCGCCAGAACTCGGCGGCGACGCCCCACTGGTAGTCGAGCACGTCGAGCGCGGCGGAGTTCCATGCGTTGACGACCCAGTTGGTCACCGTCGCGCCGGGCTCGCCGCCGGGCAGCCCGGACATCGTGACGACGCGTTTCTGGCCCAGGCGCTCCGCGAGCCGGATCGAGCGGCGGATGTCCTCCGCGTGCTTCTGCCCGATCTCGGGCTTGGGGTGCAGCGGGTTGCCGTTGCAGTTCAGGCCCGCGATCGAGACGCCGGTGCCCTCGAAGATCCCGAGGTAGTCGTCGCGCGCGGCGTCGCTGACGAGGATCTGGTCGAAGGTGGGGACGTGGACGGCGGGCAGGAAGCCGCCGGTGTTGATCTCGATCCCGGTCAGGCCGAGGTCCGCGATGACCGTGAGGGCCTCGCGGAGCGGGCGGTCGTGCAGGATCGCGTTGTAGACGCCGAGCTTCATGGTCGGTTTCTCCGGTGTTCTCGTCAGCGCACGACGGCGTGGGCGGGCGTGGCGGCGGACGGCAGCTCAATGCGGCGGCCCGCGTCGGCGGCGGAGGCGGCGACGGCGTCGAGGATCTCCATGTTGCGCACGCCCTCGTCGAAGGTCGCGCAGCGCGGGAGGGACTCGGCCCCGGGCAGGCCGGCGACCTCCTCGAGGAACGCGCGCGCCTGGTAGCCGAAGGCGTCGTTCTGGCCGAACCCGACGCTCGGGGCGTCCATGGCCAGGCCGCCCGCGATGTAGGGGTGCTCCGGGCCGAGGATGACCTGGCGGTAGCCGTTCTGGGCGGAGGCGCCGTCGTTGAGGAACAGCCCGATCTCGGCCGGGCGGCGCTGGTCGAACAGGGCCGCGCCGTTCTCGCAGAACACCTCGAACATGAGCGAGTTCGCGTGCCCTGCCGCGACGCGGGAGACCGAGAGGGAGCCGATGCAGGAGGCGAACTCGGCGGAGAAGGAGGCGACGTCGTCGTTCTCGACGGGCTCGAAGGTGTCCGAGACGGCGGCGTGGTCGTGGCCCATGACGGCGCCGAGCGGCAGCGGGCGCTGTGCGATCGCCGTCGAGAGCTGCCCGCCCGAGACGGACCGGATGTCGCCGCAGAGGAACTCGCCCACGTAGGCGAGGTGGCTGCCGACGTCGGCGAGCGCGCCGGAGCCGGGGCCGCCCTTGTAGCGCCAGCTCATGGGGGCGTCGGGGCTGCAGCCGTAGTCGGTCCAGTAGCGGCCCGAGAAGTGGAGCGGGCGGCCGAGCGTGCCGTCCTGGATGAGCTGGCGGATGGCGGCGATGCCGGGGGTGCGGCGGAAGGTGAAGCCGATCCGGCCGAGGACGCCGCGCCCCTCGGCGACGCGCGCGGCGTCGGCCATGGCGCGGGCGTCGGCGAGCGAGTCGGAGAGCGGCTTCTCGCACAGGACGTGCTTGCCGGCGGCGAGCAGGCCCTCGACGACCTCGCGGTGCAGCGAGTTGGCGATGACGACCGAGACGACGTCGATGTCGTCCGCCTCGGCGATGGCCTGCCACGAGGAGTCGTGGCGCGCGTAGCCGAAGCGGGTCGCGGCGGCCCGGCCGAACTCGGCGTTGACATCGCCGATGGAGATGAGGCGGATCTCCGGGAGGCTGGGCTTGAAGAGGGTGCTGGCGGTGCGGTACGCGGCGGCGTGGGCCTTGCCCGCCATGCCGGCGCCGATGACGGCGACGCCGAGGGGCTTGCTCATGTCTCTCTCCTTCGAGGGGGGTCCGGCGTCGCCGGGGTCTTGGCGCGGTGCGATTTGGAGCGCTCCAAAGAAGCGTAGGACCGGGGACTTTGTCCTGTCAATGCCCTCGTGCGCGTCCTCGGGAGTGCCATGATGGACCCGTGCCGACCGACGCGAACCCCCGCCCGACGATCTACGACGTCGCCCAGCGGGCCGGCGTGTCCAAGTCCCTCGTCTCGCTCGTGCTGCGCGGCTCCGACCACGTGAGCCCGGCCCGCCGCGAAGCCGTCGAGGCGGCGATCGAGGAGCTGGGCTACCGTCCCTCGCGCGCCGCGGCGGCCCTCGCGAGCCAGCGCACGCGCACAGTCGGCGTCCTCATCGACGACTTCCACAACCCCTGGTTCGTCGAGCTCCTCGCCGGCCTGCGCTCCGTCCTCGACCCGGCGCGCTACACGGCGAGCGTCGCCGACCTCCAGCTCGAGGCGGCCACTGGCAGCAACCCCGTGGAGGGCTTCCTGGCCCAGCACGTCGACGCGCTCGTCGTCGCCGCCGAGCCGGCTCCGGGAACCCTGGACGGCGTGGACGTGCCGATGGTCGTCGCCGGGATGCGGGAGCTCGGACTGCCGGACGACGGGGCGGACGTCGTCGCGGGCGACGACGAGCTCGGCGCGCGCCTCGCGACCAAGCACCTCCTGGGGCTCGGCCACCGGCGCATCGGGCACCTGACCGGCCGCAGCGGACCGGGCGCGCACCGACGCCGCGGCTACGAGGCAGCGATGCGGGACGCCGGTCTGGAGCCCGCCGTGACGGGCGAGGCGGGCGGGACCTCGGAGGCGGACGGCTACGCCGCGGCGTGCGCCCTGCTCGACGCCCGCCCGGAGACCACCGCAATCGTCGCGGGCAACGACGTCATGGCCGTGGGCGCCCTCGCGGCCCTGAGGGAGCGCGGGCTCGCCGCGCCCGCGGACGTCTCGGTGGTCGGCCACGACGACTCGCCCCTCGCCGCCTACCGGTTCCTCGGGCTCACGAGCGTGGACGGGCACAGCCGCGAGGTCGGCGCCGCAGCGGCACGGGCGCTCCTTGCCCGGCTCGACCACCCCGACGCCCCGCCGCACCGCGAGCTCCTCGAGCCGAGCCTCGTGGTCCGCCACTCGACGGGCCCCGTACGCGACGCCAGCCGGTAGCCCGGCCCCGCTCATCGGCTCCCGGCCGCAAACGGCAGCCCACACGTCAGAAACTGCACAACTCACGGCCGGAACCTCCGCTCTGGGTGCCATTCCGTCCCTGAGTTGTGCAGTTTCTGACGGCCTCGGCCCTACTCCCCCGGTAACACGATCCCGGCCTGGCGCACTGCGCCGGGCTGGGGGCCCGATCTTGGGTGATCACGTCATGCCATATTTTGTCCACACATAAGCACTAATATTTGGAGCGCTCCCAGCCGCCCGCTGTCGTATGTCACCCCTTGCGAACATGCGGCTGCGGATGCAGAGTGGGCGGAAATCCCCGAAGGATCGGGGTTGCCAGTGCTAAGATCAACGAGGACAATTTGTCCTATCAAATAAACATGCGGTTTCGGGCACCCAGGCCCGACGGCGCGGCCCAAGGAGAGGTCATGGCAGCCAGCCTCAACATCCCCATCGACCGCTCGTCCCCCGTCCCCCTGTACCACCAGGTGGTCCAGGGCATCGAGGGGATGATCCGCAGCGGCGCGCTCGAGCCCGGCTCCAAGCTCGAGAACGAGATCGAGCTCGCCGCGCAGCTGAACCTGTCCCGGCCCACGATGCGCAAGGCGATGGACGAGCTCGTGCGCGCCGGCCTGCTCGTGCGCAAGCGGGGCGTCGGCACGCAGGTCGTGGCGAGCCAGGTGCGCCGGCACCTCGAGCTCTCGAGCCTCTGGGACGACCTGTCCCGCGGCGGGAAGGCCCCGTCCACGAAGGTCCTCGCGTTCCGCCACGGCCCCGCCGAGGCCGACATCGCTGACACCCTCCAGCTGCCGCCCGGCGTCGGCGTCTACCACTTCACCCGCCTGCGCTCGGTCGGCGAGAAGCCGCTCGCGCTCATGGAGAACTGGGTGCGGGACGACGTCGCCGAGCTCACCGAGGGCGGGCTGCGCGAGCGCGGCATGTACCAGATCCTGCGGGACGCGGGGGTGAACTTCCGGCTCGCGAACCAGCGCATCGGCGCGACCGTCGCGGACGAGTACCAGGCCTCGCTCCTCGAGACGGCCCCCGGCTCGGCGCTTGTCACCATGGAGCGCACCGCCGTGGACGACACGGGCCGCCACGTTGAGACCGGCCGGCACGTCTACCGCGCTGACTCCTACAGCTTCGAGATGACCCTGGTCTCCCGCTGAGCCACCACAGCCCAGCGAGAGTCCGCGATCAGACCCTGACGAAAGGACACCCATGGCAGAGTGGGTCTACCCCCTCGGATCGGCCAAGGACGGGGACTGGCAGGTCTCCCTCGGCGCACACGACTCCTCGACCGCCGTCGACGGCTGGGCGCACACGGGCCTCAAGGTCGCCGAGCTCGCCCCCGGCGCGTCGGTCTCGCTCGAGGCCGCCGGCGAGGAGCGGATCGTCGTCCCGCTGGAGGGCGCGTTCGAGGTGACGGTCGACGGCGTCGTCCACTCCCTGCGCGGCCGCGCCTCCGTCTTCGCCGGCCCGAGCGACGTGCTGTACACCGGGATCGGGCGCGAGGTGGAGATCTCCTCCCCCGACGGCGGGCGGGTCGCCGTCGCCCTCGCCCCGGCCAAGGCCGACTACCCGACGCGGCTCGTGCGCGCCGAGGAGACCCCGGTCGAGCTGCGCGGGGCGGGCAACTGCTCGCGCCAGGTGCACAACTTCGGCACCCCCGCCGCGCTCGAGGCCGACCGGTTCATCGTGTGCGAGGTCATCACCCCGGCCGGCAACTGGTCCTCGTACCCGCCGCACAAGCATGATACGGAGAAGGACGGCGAGACCGCCCTCGAGGAGATCTACTACTTCGAGACCAGGCTCGCCGCCGGCTCCCCCGTCGAGGGTGCTGGCGCTTCTGCCGCCGCGGGCCAGGACCCGATCGGCTACGCCCGGGTCTACGCCTCGGACGAGCGGCCGATCGACGTGCAGGCCGAGGTGCGCACGGGCGACGTCGTCCTGGTCCCCTACGGCTGGCATGGCCCCGCGATGGCCGCCCCCGGCTACGACCTGTACTACCTCAACGTCATGGCCGGCCCGGGGCGGGTGCGGGAGTGGCTCATCAGCGACGACCCGCACCACGGCTGGGTCCGCCGGACCTGGGACGCCGAGAAGATCGACCCCCGCCTCCCCTTCACCCCCTGACCGCTTCGGGTACGCATCTCGTCACCCTTTTTGGCATTTCGGGTGCAGATCTCGACGCCATTTTCGTATCTCGGGTACGCACGACGCCGGGTGCCCGGCCCACGCGGGTCGGGCACCCGGCGTCGTGGGTCCGGGCGACGGCTCCCCAGCATGTCCGCACGGAAGGACCGGTCTCGCCACGAGACCGGTCCCTGGCCGCGAGACAGGCGGGCCCAAGGCCGGTCTCGCGGCCAGGGACCTGTCTCAATACCCGGGACCCCGTCCCGCCGCCCAAGGCCGGTCTCGCGGGTCAGCACCGGTCTCGCGCGGGAAGGCTAGGCCCGCGGACCCGTCTCAGGACGCTGCCTCAGGGCACGACGAAGAGCCGCCCGGGGCGCACCATGGCTGGTGCGCCCCCGGCGGCTCGAGACGCCGCGCCCCGCGTACCCGGGACGGCCGAAACGCGTCGAGATCCGTACCAGGAACGGGGAAACGCGTCGAGATCCGTACCCGGAACGGGGGGCGGGCGGGAGGGGCGGGGGGTCAGAGGGCCGCCCGCGCCTTCTCAGCGCGCTCCTGCATCTCGCGCAGCTGGTAGCGCGAGACGTCGGGGGCGTTCTCGTCTTCCGCGAAGACCGAGGAGACCATGACCGTGTCCTCCCGGCCCAGGAAGCCGATCTCCCCGAGCCCGCCGAAGAACTCGTCCCAGTTGACGTCGCCGTCGCCGATCTTGAGGTGCTGGTGCACCCGGACGTCGTTCCCGGGCGGGTTGGTGATGTACCGCAGCCCGTGGGACGCGTGGTGGTTCATCGTGTCCGAGACGTGCACGACGCGCAGGCGGTCACCCGCTGCCCGCATGATCGTCAGCGGCTCGTCCTTCATGTGAAACGTGTGCGAGGCGACGTACACCATGCCGACGTTCGGCGAGTTGAGCCCCCGGATCACGCGGAGCGCGGCGAGGCCCTCCTCGACGAAGTCGTCAGGGTGCGGGTCGATCGCCACGTGGACGCTCTCGCGCTCGAAGACCGGCAGCAGCTCCTCCATGGACTTGTAGAAGCAGGCCTCGGACTCCTCGGGCTTCTCGGGCCGGCCCGAGAACTCGGTGTTCATCTGGGTGCAGCCGAGGTCCACGGTGATCTGGATGGCGCGCTTCCAGTACCGCACGGCGGCCTCGCGCATCGCCTCGTCGGGCCCGGACCAGCGCAGGACGGGCAGCACCGAGGCGACCTGGACGCCCGCGTCCGTGCAGTTCCTGCGGAACTGGCGGACCAGCTCGTCGTCGGCCTTGGGGTGCGTGAAGAACGGGATCATGTCCCGGTGCGGGGTCATCTGGAGGTACTCGTAGCCGAGCTCCGCCGCGAGGGCGGGGAACTCGAGCAGCGAGTGCGTCGAGTGGAACGGGGTGGGGTCGAGGGCGATCTTCATCGGCCGGCTCCCTTCCGCGCCGTGCCAGAAGACCAGTACAGCTCCGGCTTCTCAGGCAGGACGACGGCGACCTTCTCGCCGCTCTTCTGGGCCTCCACGCCGGCCTCGCAGCACGCGGCCGTGGCGTAGCCGTCCCACGCGGACGGTCCGCCGATCTCGCCGCGGAGGGCGGCATCGACCCAGGCCTGGACCTCGACGTCGTACGCCGCGCCGAAGCGCTCGATGAAGCTCGGCGTGACCTCGCCGCCCCAGCGGCCCGCGCGGCGCACGTACGGCCCGCCGTCGCCGCCGATGTCCACGATCCCGTCCTCGAACGCGGCCTGCGTCGCGACCTCGTAGCCGAACTGGGCGTTGACGAAGATCTCGACGTCGGCGAGGACGCCGGACTCTGTCTCGATGAGCACGTGCTGCGGGTCGTGCTGGCCCGAGGGTGCCTTCGAGGTGGCCTTGCCGAGGCGGACCTGGACGGAGGTGATCTCCTCGCCCGTGAGGTACCGGATCACGTCGAACTCGTGCACGACCGAGTCGTTGATGAGCATCTCGTTCGTGAAGCCGGCCGGGGTGTCCGGGTTGCGGTGGCGGCAGTGCAGCAGGAGCAGCTCGCCGAGGTCGCGCGAGCGGATGAGCCCGCCCAGCCGGGCGTACTCGGCGTCGAAGCGGCGCATGAAGCCGACCTGGATCCGCTTCCGGCCGAGCCGTTGCTCCGCCTCGACGATCCGCCACGCCGACTCGGCGTCCGGGGTCAGCGGCTTCTCGCACAGGATCGGGATGTCGAGCGCGAGCGCCTCGAGGAGCGCCTCCTCGTGCAGGAAGCCGGGGGTGGCGATGACGACGGCGTTGATGCCGCCGTCGGCGGCAGAAGCAGCGTACGCCTCGCCGGGCGTCGCGAAGGCCCGGGCGCCCGGGATGTCCGCGACGGCGGCCTTGGCGCGGTCGAGGTCGACGTCGATGACGGCGGCCACCTCGGCGCCGTGGACGCGCGTGTGCAGGCGCTGGATGTGGTCAGCGCCCATGCGGCCGGCGCCGATGACGGCGACGCGCAGGTTCTCAGCCATGGGGTGTGCCTTTCTCGGAAGCGGGGTCAGGAGACGCGCGTGCGGGAGCCGCACGAGAGCAGGTAGCTCCGGGTGCGCTTGGCGATCGGGAGCGGGACGTCGAACGCCACGGGGTACATGTCCTGCTCGACGATGCCGAAGATCGGGCGGTCGAGCCTCTCGACCTCCTCGATGACCTCGCGCAGGTCCGGCAGGCCGCCGGGAGGCTCGGTCATGACGCCGGCCGCATTGGCCGCGGCGAACGTGAGGTTCTCGGCGCGGACCCGCTCCATGACACCGGGGTCGACCTGCTTGAGGTGCAGATAGCCGATGCGCTCGGGGTACGTGCGGATGAGGTCCAGGCTGCTCGCTCCGCCGTACTCGGCGTGGCCCGTGTCGAGGCACAGGTTGAGCAGCTCGGGGTCCGTGTTCTTCAGGAGCGTCTCGATGTCCTCCTGCGTGAGCACGTGCGAATCGGCGTGCGAGTGGAACTGCTGCCTGAGGCCGAACTGCTCGGCCAGGCGCCGTCCCAGCTCGTTGTGCCCGGTGAAGAGCGAGTCCCACTGCTCGGAGCTGAGGACCTCGTTCTCGACGGCCTGGCCCGTGACATCGTCGCGCCACATGGCAGGGATGACGACGATGTGCTCGCCGCCCATCGCGGCGGTCAGCTCGGCGACACGGCGGGCCGGCTCCCACGCCTCCTCCCACTGGGCACGACCCCGGTGGAACGCCGTGAACACCGTCCCCGCCGAGACCTGGAGGTCGCGGGCCTTGAGCTCGTCCGCCAGGCGGGACGGATCCGTGGGCAGGTAGCCGTACGGGCCCAGCTCGATCCACTTGTAGCCGGCCTCGGCCACCTCGTCGAGGAAGCGCTCCCAGGGGGTCTGCTTCGGGTCGTCGGCGAACCACACGCCCCACGAGTCGGGGGCCGTGCCGATGATGACCTTGTTCTCGGTCTCAGTCATGATGCTCCTTCGCATCCTTCCGGGCTAGTTGGACGGGAAGTTGTAGGAGGCGCCGGAGGCGTGGGTGGGCTCGGGCCAGCGCTGGGTGACGACCTTGGCGCGGGTGTAGAAGGACACGCCCTCCTCGCCGTAGATGTGCTTGTCGCCGAAGAGCGAGCTCTTCCAGCCGCCGAACGAGTGGTACGCGACCGGGACCGGGATCGGGACGTTGACCCCGATCATGCCCACGTGCACGCCGCGGTGGAACTTGCGGGCGTTGGAGCCCGAGGAGGTGAAGATCGCGGTGCCGTTGCCGTAGGGGTTGGAGTTGATCAGCTCGATCGCCTCCTCGACCGTCTCGACCCGGACCACGGACAGGACGGGACCGAAGATCTCCTCGGTGTAGGCCTCCATGTCCGTGCCGACGTTGTCGATCACGGTCGGGCCGAACCAGAAGCCGCCCTCCTTGCCGGGGACGGTGAACTCGCGGCCGTCGACGACGAGCTGCGCGCCGGCGTCGGCGGCCTTGGTCACGATGCCCTTCATGCGCTCCTTGGACGCGGCCGTGATGATCGGGCCCATCTCCGCGGCCGGGTCGGTGCCCTCGGCGACGTGCACGGCCTCGGCGCGGTCCTTGACCTTGCCCACGAGCTCGTCCGCGGCGGAGCCGACGGCGACGGCGACCGAGATGGCCATGCAGCGCTCGCCCGCGGAGCCGAACGCGGCCGCGGCGAGGTGGTCCGCGGCGTTGTCGAGGTCCGCGTCCGGGAGGATGATCGCGTGGTTCTTCGCCCCGCCGAGGGCCTGGACGCGCTTGCCGTGCGCCGTGGCGGTCTCCTGGACGTAGCGGGCGATCGGGGTCGAGCCGACGAACGAGATGGCGTCGACGTCCGGGTGGGTCAGGAGGCCGTCGACGGTCTCCTTGCCGCCGTGCAGGACCTGGAAGACGCCGTCGGGCAGGCCTGCCTGCTTCCACAGGTTCGCCAGCAGGATCGACGGCGAGGGGTCGCGCTCGGAGGGCTTGAGGATGAACGCGTTGCCCGTCGCGATCGCGACCGGTGCCATCCACAGCGGCACCATGACGGGGAAGTTGAACGGAGTGATGCCCGCGACGACGCCGACCGGCTGGCGGTAGGAGAACACGTCGATCCCGGTCGAGGCCTGGTCCGAGTAGGCGCCCTTGAGCAGCTGCGGGATGCCGCACGCGAACTCGATGACCTCGAGGCCGCGGCCGATCTCGCCCTTGGCGTCCGAGATGACCTTGCCGTGCTCGGCCGTGATGAGCGCGGCCAGCTCATCGATGTGTGCCGCGACGAGCTCGCGGAACGTGAACAGCACCGCGGTGCGCTTCGCGAGGGAGATGTCGTTCCACGACTCCGCGGCCTTGCGGGCGTTGGCGACGGCGGTCTCGAGGTCCGCGGCGTCCGCGAGGCGAAGCTCAGCGGTCTGCTCGCCGGTGGCCGGGTTGAAGACAGGCTGCGTGCGGGTGCCGACGCCGTGGGTCTCCTCGCCATTGAGGAAGTGGGGAATGGTCTTGATGGTCATCGTTGCTCCTACTGTGAGGGGCGCCGCCGACGGAGTCGGCGGCCTGCGGGTGGGTGGGTGAAGGGCTGGTCGCTTAGCCGAGGAAGGGCTTCTGGCGGGACTTGTGGTCGATGTAGGTCTCGAAGGCCTTCTTCGTGGACTCGAGCTCGGAGGCGGCGGAGACGGGGACGTCCCACCAGGACTCGGAGCTCGGGGCGTCCACGAGCGGGTCCGACTCGATGTGGATCACGATCGGCCCGCTGCCCTCGGGGGCGGCCTTGGCCTTGCCGATCGCGGCCTCGAGGTCGGCGATCGCGTTCGCGCCCGGCTCGATCCGGTACACCGTCACGCCGAGGCTCTCGGCGTTCGTGGCGAGGTCGATCGGAAGCTTCTCGCCGTCGTCGAACGTGTGCCGCTCGCGGTCCAGGGTGCGGTACTTCGTGCCGAAGCGCTGCGAGCCGAGCTGCTCGGACAGGGCGCCGATCGAGGCGTAGCCGTGGTTCTGGATGAGCACGGTGATGAGCTTGATGCCCTCCGCGACGGCGGTGACGAGCTCGGTGTGCATCATGAGGTACGAGCCGTCCCCGACCATGACGACGACGTCGCGCGGCGCCTCCTCGGCGCCGCCCGGCCGGGCGCCGGCCCGGTCCGCCTCGTCGAGCGCCGCGCGCTTGACCCCGAGCCCGCCCGGGATCTCGTAGCCCATGCACGAGAACGCGTACTCGACGTGGTAGCCGAACGGGTCGCGGACGCGCCACATCTTGTGCAGGTCGCCCGGGAGCGAGCCGGCGGCGCAGATGACGACGTCGCGCGGGTCCATCGCGCGGTTGACGGCGCCGATGATCGCGTTCTGGGACACGAGCGGGGCGTGGTCCTGGGCGAACGCCTCGTCGACAGTCGCGTCCCAGCGGGCCTTCTCGGAGGCGACCGAGGACTCGAGGTCCGCGCCCGCGCGGTAGCCCCCGAGCGCCGTCGTCAGCGCCGCGAGCGCCTTGCGCGCGTCGGCGACGATCGGCAGGGAGGTGCCGTGCTTGTAGGCGTCGATCGGGGCGACGTTGATGTTCACGAAGGCGACGTCGGGGTTCTGGAACGCCGTGCGCGAGGCCGTCGTGAAGTCCTCGTAGCGCGTGCCGATGCCGATGACGAGGTCGGCCTCGCGCGCGAGGGTGTTGGCCGCCGTCGTGCCAGTCGAGCCGATCGCGCCGAGGGCTTGGGCGTGGTCCCAGGGCAGGACGCCGACGCCGGCCTGGGTCCAGCCCACCGGGATGCCGGTGGCCTCGGCGAGCGCGCGCAGCTGCTCGGTCGCGAAGGCGTAGAGCACGCCGCCGCCGGCCACGATGAGCGGGCGCCTCGCCGCGCGGATGCGGCGGGCGGCCTCGGCGATGTCCTCGGCCTCGGGCTCGGGGCGGCGGATGCGCCACTCGCGCTCGGCGAGGAACTCCTCGGGGACGTCGAAGACCTCGGCCTGGACGTCCTGCGGCAGGGCGATGGTCACGGCACCGGTCTCGGCCGGGTCGGTCAGGACGCGCAGGCCGTGCAGGAGCGCCGAGAAGAGCTGCTCGGGCCGGTTGACGCGGTCGAAGTACTTCGACAGCGGCCGGAACGCGTCGTTGACCGTGATGTCGTAGCCGTGCGGCTGCTCGAGCTGCTGCAGGACCGGGTCCGCCGCACGGGTCGCGAACGTGTCGCTCGGCAGGAGCAGGACGGGGAGGCGGTTGGCCGTGGCGAGCGCGGCGCCGGTGAGCAGGTTGGACGAGCCCGGGCCGATCGATGTCGAGACGGCGAAGGTCTGGCGGCGGCGCGTGTGCCGGGCGTAGCCGACGGCCTGGTGGACCTGGGCCTGCTCGTTGCGCCCCTGGTAGTACGGCATGAGCGCCGGGTCGGCGACCTGCCACTGCTTGAGCGCCTGGCCCACGCCGGCCACGTTGCCGTGGCCGAAGATGCCGAACATGCCGGGGATGAGACGCTCGCGGAACGTGCTGTCCCCGATGCGGTCGACGGTGTACTGCCTCCCCAGGAACTCGACGAGCGCCTGGGACACCGTCATTCTGCGGGTGGTCACTGCGCGGCCTCCTTGCCGGACGTGCTGGCGCCGGCCGCGGCCACCGCGGCGGGCTTGATCTCTTCCGTGGTCAGCAGCGAGGCGGCTGCCGCGACGGCGCCGGACACATCGCCGTCGGCCGGGTAGAGGAGGGTGCGGCCCACGGTGAGGCCCTGGACGCCGGGGAGGGCGAGGGCGCGGCCCCACGAGGCGAAGACCTCGTCCTGGTGGCCGGTCGGGTCGCCGCCGAGGAGCACGGTCGGCATGGTCGTGGCGGCCATGACGCGCTCCATGTCCTCCACCACGGGCAGCTTCATCCACGTGTAGGCGCTCGTGGAGCCGAGGCCCTCGGCGATCGCGATCGACTTGATGACCGCGTCCGTCGAGAGGTCGTTGCGGACCTTCCCGTCGATCCAGGCGGAGAGGAAGGGCTCGACCATCGCGATGAGGCCGCGCTCGGCGAGCGAGTCGATCGCCTTGGCGGTGGCCTCGAGGAACGACGCCGTGGCCGGGTCGCCGAGGGCGATGCGCGTGAGCATCTTGCCGCCGTCGGCGCCGAGCGCGGCGAGGGCCTCGGCCGTGTGGCCCGTGAAGCGGTCGTCGAACTCGTTGACGTACCCGGCGAGGCCGCCGCGGTTCATCGAGCCGAAGACGAGCTTGCCCTCGAGCGCGCCGAGCAGGAGCAGGTCGTCCATGATGTCCGGGCTCGCGAGGACGCCGTCGACGGCGGGGTTCGCGAGGGCGATCTGGAGCCGGTCGAGCAGCTCGCGCCGGTCGGCCATGGCCTCCGGGCGGCCCTGCGCCGCGAGCGCGCCGCGGGCCGGATGGTCGGCGGCGACGATGAAGTTCTGCCGGCCCAGGACGGCGCCCGGGTGGCGGCGGCGGGACGCAGCGGCGCGCGCGATGGCCTGCGGGTCCTCGAGCCGGATCTTGGTGAGGTGCTCGTAGCGGCGGGGGTCGTCGTCGTGCGCGTTGCGCAGCGCGGCGACGCCAGGAGCGACGGCGGGCACGGTCTGGGCGTTGGACACGGTCGTGGCGCTCATCGGGCCACCCCCTCGGGGACGAGCCGGCCGCGTTCGGCCAGCAGCGAGGTGACCTCGTCCGGCGTCGGCATCGCGTCCGCGCAGGAGAGGCGGGAGGCGACGATCGCGCCGGCGGCGTTCGCGTAGTCGAGGACCTGGGCCAGCGGCCAGCCCGCGAGCAGGCCGTGGCAGAAGGCGCCGCCGAAGGAGTCGCCGGCGCCGAGTCCGTTGAGCGTCTCGACGGGGACCGGGGCGGAGACGACGCGCTCGGCGCGGGTCGTTGCCATGACTCCCTCGGGGCCGAGCTTGACGACGGCGATCTCCACGCCGGCGGCGAGGAGGCGGTCCGCCTGCTCGTCCGGGGTGCCGTGGCCGACGGCGACCGCGCACTCCTCCTCGTTGCCGATCGCGACCGTGACGTGCGGCAGGACCTTGGCGACCTGCTCGCGGGCGTCCTCCTCCGAATCCCAGAACATGGGCCGGTAGTCCAGGTCCAGGACGGTGAACTGGCCCTGGGCGAGCCCGGCGCGCGGGCGGGCCTCGTGGGCGGCGATGTGGGCCGAGCGGCTGGGCTCCTGGCACAGGCCGGTGACCGTGGACCAGAAGATCCGGGCCTCGCGGATGGCCGCCAGGTCCAGCTCCTCGGCCTTGATCTGCAGGTCCGGGGCCGTCGGGAAGCGGCCGTAGAAGTACAGCGGGAAGTCGTGCTGCTCGGGCAGGATCGCGCAGAACGTCGCGGGGGTCTGCAGGCCGCCCACCGGGCGGACGTAGCGGTCGTCGACGCCGAACTTGGCCAGCTCGCCGTGGAGGTACTCGCCGAACGGGTCGTCGCCCGTGCGGGTCACGACGGCGGTGCGGCGCCCGTGGCGCGAGGCGGCGACGGCGACGTTCGACGGCGAGCCGCCGAGGTACTTGCCGAAGCTCGTCACGTCCGCCAGGCCGACGCCGATGTCGTTGGGGTAGATGTCGACGCTGATGCGCCCCATCGTGAGAACGTCGTAGGTCACGTGTGCGGTGCCTTTCCTCGTGAGCCCGTGGTGCGGGCCGGCTTCGCTGCCTGTGGCGGCGGCCACAGGTCCACTCTGCTACAGAATTAATGTCCTGTCAAAAGTTTGTACTGACATGCTGCCGTCTCAGCGAACGACGGCGGCCGGCCCGGTCCGCGCCCAGTCGCCGAAAGGGGGGACTGGGACGCCGAGATGGGGGCCCATGACGCCGAAATGGGGGCGTGCAACGCCGAGATGGGGGATAGGCGACAGGCGTGTCAGCGTGCGGGGACGGCGAGCTCGCCGGTCATGTACTGCGCGCGGCCGAAGCCGAAGGACCAGTCGCCGGCGCCGTTCTCGACGTAGCCGATGAACACGTCCTCGCCGAGGACCCCGGCGTCGGCGAGATTGCCTGAGATGGCGGCGAAGAGCGACTCCTTCGCCTCCTGGCTGCGGCCGCCCTGCGTGAAGATCTGGATCATGACGACTCCGCCCGTGCGCTCGAAGCCGAGCCCGGCATCCTGGGCCACGATCTGCCCGGGCGCGTGCTCGGTGACGATGTGGAAGTAGTCGCGCTCGGGGATCCGGTACTCGGCGAGGATCGCGTCGTGGATCGCGCGGCTGAGCCGGGAGACCTGCTCGGGGCTGCGGCCGGCGTTGACGTCGATGCGGACGAGAGGCATGCGGGGGGCTCCTTCAAAGGCAATTTGTCCTAACATAAAAACAATATGTCGAGGCCACAGGAAACACAAGATTTGTCCTAACAAATTGGCTGTCGCGCGCTCGACCTACCTAGTGCCCACTCCCCCATCTCGGCGCCCCACTCCCCCATCTCGGCGATAGACGCTCGGGTAGGGTGCCCTCAGGCCGTGCCCTCAGGCCCACGAAGGAGTTGCCATGCCCGACGCGCCGTTCAGCCCGGCAGCCGTCTTCGCCGCCCACCCGCGCGCCACCACGGATCCCGCCGCGCGGGCCGCGGCGGCGACCGACCGCTCGGGCTACGAGCCCCCGCACCCGCCCGACGTCGTCGTGCGCTGCGAGACGGCCGACGACGTGGCCCTCGCCCTCCGCCTCGCGCACGAGCACGGCATCGCGGTCGTGCCGCGCGGCACGGGAACGGGCCTCGCGGGCGGCTCGAGCGCGCAGGCGGGCCAGGTGGTCGTGGACGTCTCGGGCATGGACCGCATCCTCGCGATCGACCCGGTCGAGATGACCGCCGTCGTCGAGCCCGGCGTCCTCAACGCCACGGTCAATGCCGCGGCCGCCGAGCACGGCCTGTTCTACGCGCCGGACCCGGCGAGCACGTCGATCTGCTCGATCGGCGGGAACATCGCCACGAATGCCGGGGGCATGTGGTGCGCCAAGTACGGGGTGACGCGCGAGTCCGTGCTGGGGCTCGCCGTCGTGCTCGCGGACGGCCGGCTCCTGCGCACGGGCCGGGCGACAATCAAGGGCGTCACCGGCTACGACCTCAATGCGCTCATAATCGGGAGCGAGGGCACGCTCGGGATCGTGGTCGAGGCGACGCTGCGGCTGCGCCCGCGGCCGGTCCGGACGGAGACCCTCGCCGCCTACTTCGACGACGTCGAGACCGCAGGCCGCGCGGCGTCGGCGATCACGGCGGCGCGGATCCAGCCCTCGATCCTCGAGCTCATGGACGCCGGGACGCTCGACGCCGTCGACCGCGCCACCGGGACGCGGCACCGCGAGCTCGGCGGGGCGTTCCTGCTCGCGCAGACCGACGGGTTCGGCGCGCACCTCGAGCTCGACGCCGTCGAGGCCGCGGTCGCGCCGTTCGCCACGCTCGTCCGCCGGGCCGCCGACGCCGCCGAGGCCGCGGCGCTCGTCGCGGCCCGGCGCGACGCGATCCCCTCGCTGGAGCGGCTCGGCCGCGTCTCGATCGGGGACATCGCCGTGCCGCGGAACCGTCTCGCAGAGGCGTTCGCGGGCCTCGAGGACATCGCGGCGCGCACGGGCGTGCGGATCGTCAGCGTCGCGCACGCCGCGGACGGGAACCTGCACCCGATGATCGTCGTCGGGTGGGACGAGTCCATCACCGAGGGGCCGGCGAAGGCCGCTCTCGGGGAGATGTTCCACCTCGCGCGGCGGCTCGGCGGGACGCTCACGGGCGAGCACGGCGTCGGGCTGCTCAAGCGCGAATGGGTCGGCGAGGAGCTCGGCGAGCTCTCGCTGTCACTCCAGCGCGCGATCCGCTCAGCCTTCGACCCCGCCGGCATCCTCAACCCGGGCAAGGCGATCTGAGGGGCGCGGGCCGGGCCTGCCCAGGCGGCCCGCGCCCCGGTCTCTCACTCCCTGGGGCCGGAGGGCTCCCCGCCGAACCAGCCGCTCGGCGCCGGGGCGATGTTCTGCCAGATGTGCTTGGCCTCCCGGTACTCGTCGAGCCCCGAGCGGCCCAGCTCTCGGCCGACCCCGGACTTGCCGAAGCCGCCCCACTCGGCTTGCGGCACGTAAGGGTGGTAATCGTTGATCCAGACCGTGCCGTGACGCAGTGCGCCGGCCACGCGCTGGGCCCGCGAGGCGTCGGAGGTCCAGACGGCCCCGGCGAGGCCGTACTCGGTGTCGTTCGCGATCGCGATCGCCTCGGCCTCGTCCCGGAACGTCTCGACCGTCAGGACCGGCCCGAAAGACTCCTCCCGGAGGACGGTCATGCCGGAGCGGCAGTTGCCGAGCACGGTCGGCGGGTAGAAGAACCCGTCCGCGAGCGCGCCCTCGTCCGGGATGTAGCCGCCACACAGAAGCGTGGCCCCCTCCGCGATGCCGGCCTGGACGTAGGCGTGCACCTGGTCCCGGTGGTGGGCGGAGATGAGCGGCCCGGTCTCGGCGGCCGGGTCGAAGGGCCCGCCCATCCGGATCCGGCGGGCCCGCTCGACGACCTCCGCGACGAAGCGCTCCGCGATCGACTCCTCGACCACGAGGCGCGCCCCGGCGGAGCAGACCTGGCCCGAGTGCAGGAACACGGCGGTGAGCGCGTTGTCGACGGCGGCGTCCCAGTCGGCGTCGGCGAAGACGACGTTGGGGTTCTTCCCGCCGAGCTCGAAGGCCACCCGCTTCACGGTCGGGGCCGCCGCGGCCATGATCGCCTGCCCCGTGGAGAGACCCCCCGTGAGCGAGACGAGGTCGACGCGCGGGTCAGAGCTGAGCGGGCCGCCCACCGTCCGCCCGGTGCCAGTCACGAGGTTCGCGACGCCCGCGGGGACGCCGGCCTCGGCGAGGGTCTCCATGAGCAGGATCGAGGTCGACGGCGTGAGCTCGCTCGGCTTGAGCACGAACGAGTTCCCGGCCGCGAGCGCGGGCGCGACCTTCCACGCGGCCTGCAGGAGCGGGTAGTTCCACGGCGCGATGAGCGCGCACACGCCAAGCGGCTCGTAGACGACCCGGCTCACGGCGTTGGCGCGGCCCGTGTCGATGACGCGCCCGGCCTCGAGGCCGGCGACCTTGCCGAAGTAGCGGAAGCACGCGGCGATGTCGTCGATGTCGTACTCGGCCTCCACGAGCCGCTTGCCCGTGTCGAGCGCCTCGGCCCGCGCGTAGGCTGCCTTGTCCCGCTCGAGCAGGTCGGCCACCTTGAGGAGGACGGCGCCGCGCTCGAGGTCGGTCAGCCGCCGCCACGGCCCGCCGTCGAACGAGGCCCGGGCGCCCGCGATGGCCCGCTCGGCGTCGGCCGCGGTGGCCGAGACGACGACGGCCACCTCGCTTCCGTCCGCGGGGCAGCGCACGGTGGTGGTCCCGCCGTCGGCCGCCCGCTGCCACGCGCCGTCGATGTACAGGCCCTTGGTCGTCTGCTGGCGGGCCTCCTGGGCGGTGTCCTGGACCGTTGCGGTCATCGTGTCTCCTTCGTCTCGGGGATTGGTAGAGGGGTGCGGGGCGGGGCGCTACGTCTGGGAGCGCGAGCTACGACGCTCTGGTTGGCGCGGCGCCATTGACTGCAAGCTCGTCAGGGATCGGGCTGGCAAGGTCGGCATCGGCAGCGGACAGCTCGACGTCAGCCGACGGAACCACTGGGGCCGCCGCTGCGTGCTCGGCGAGGACGCCGGTCTGGTGCCTGATCTTGAAGCGGTAGAGCAGGGCCCCGCCGACGGTGACCGAGGCGACGAAGATGACCCCGCCCCACTGCAGGTACCACTCGAACGGCGGGACCGAGTTGTAGATCTCCTGGCGCGGCCAGATGAGGTTCACCGTCATGCCGGCGCCCCACAGGACCGCGAGAATGTTCACGGGCAGTCCCCACTTCCCCAGACTGAATCCCGCCTCTGACCGGTCATCGAGCAGCGGCCACTTCCTGGCGAGCCGCTTGCGCAGCAGGGGAACCGTGACCAGCAGGTAGGAGAGGTAGATCAGGACGATGCTGATGCTGGACAGGATCGTGAAAATCGCCGGCTGCATGACGTTGACCAGCAGCGGGATGACGGCCAGGACGCCGATCACGATGGCCGCGACAGTGGGAGTCCTGCGGACCGGGTCGACCTTGCTCAGCTGCCGGCTGAACGGCAGGTTGTTGTCCCGGGCCATGGCGAACATCATGCGGATCGCGGCGGCGTGGACGGCCAGCGTGCAGACCACCACGGCAACCACGATGCAGGCGAGGAAGGCCTTGCCGAAGGGTCCGCCGAGGACCGAGAGGACGATGTGCTGCAGACCGCCGTCGGCGGATCCCAGCTTGGGGTCGCCGAGGTCCGGCGCCGCCATGATGCCGAAGAACAGGAGCAGTCCGCCCAGCAGGAAGGACGCCGTGACGGCCCGCAGGATGGCCTTCGGCGCGGTGCGCTTGGGATCCTTCGTCTCCTCGCCGAGGGAGCTGGCCGTGTCGAACCCGTACATGACGTAGCCGGAGGCCATCGCGCCGATGAGGAAGACGCCGAAGAAGCCCAGGTCCTGGCCCTCGCCGAAGCCGGCGGTGTCGAAGAAGACCTCGGGGCCGCGCACCAGGTGCCAGCCCAGCGCGAGGATCAGTAGCACGGCCGCGATCAGCTCGACGAAGACGCCGATGCTGTTGATCATGGTCATGAGCTTCACGCCGAACGCGTTGATGAGCGTGGAGATGGTGATCATGATGGTCGCCAGCAGGACGCCGTTGAGCGCGAAGTCGTATTGCCCAGTTCCGTCGCCGACCATCTGGAAGCCCGACCAGAGCTGCGGCAGGGTGATCTGCAGTGCAAGGGCCACGGACCCCAGCGCCACGATGGAGGACAGCAGAAGCAGCCAGCCGGCAAGCCAAGCCGAGGTTCCGGAGGCGAGCCGCTTGGCCCAGTTGTAGACCGAACCGGCCACGGGGTAGCGGCCTGCCAGTTCGGCAAAGCACAGCGCGACCATCAGCTGGCCGACGAAGACCATAGGCCAGGACCAGGCGTACGCCGGGCCGGCCATGGAGAAACCAAAGTAGAACAGTTGAAAAACACCGGTGAGGATGGAGATGTAGCTGACACCCGCGGCGAAGCTGGCGAATTTGCCGATGCTCCGGTCCAAGGTCTGGGTGTAGCCGAATTCTTCCATGCCGCTTGAATCAGTACTCTTGCTGGGTTCCGACATCTGAACTCCTAAGTCAGAAAAGCACGATGGTGATGATCTCCGACCGCCATTTGGTCGCGGATTCATTCACACAGGTGAATTCGACGGCCGGGCCCCGCGCCGCAGCGCCCGGCCGTCTCCCCCCATTGCTGATGACTAGCGTGTTCTGTCCACCCCGCTGCCCTATGAAAAATGAGCTTCCTGGGAATGTGAGTCAATGGGCGCGGATGCGGACTGAGAGTTTGGGACGCACGCCGCCGGACTCCGTCCGTGTGGCGTGGGTCATACAATGAACAATAGTAGATGTTGAACAGGCGTTCAAGACTTGTGAGCGAACAGATGTTCAGCGATAATCGCGCCCCGGTGCAGGCTATGGAAACGAGGTGCGCTGCCGGTCAGGCGAGGGCCCCGCTGAGTTCCGCCTCCGCCGTCGCTGTTTCGCCGCGTCGGCCGGCGCGGATGAGGTCCGCGCAGCGTTCTCCGATCATCATGACGGTGATGTTGGGGTTCACCGTGACATGCTCCGGCATGACAGAGGCGTCGGCGACGCGCAGGCCCGTGACGCCCTTGACCCGCAGCTCGGGGTCGAGCGGCGACATGACGTCGTCGGCAGGACCCATGCGCACCGTGCCGACCGGGTGGTACACGGTGTTGTGCGTCTTGCGGACGTAGTCCTGCAGTTCCTCGTCGGTCTGCGCCGCGACGCCGGGCGAGAGCTCCCGGCCGGTCCATTCGGCCATGGCGGGCTGGGCGGCGATTTCACGTGCCTTGCGGATGCCGGCGACCATGACGCGCATGTCGTGGCCCTCCGGATCGGTGAAGTACCGCGGGTCGACCACGGGCTTGTCGCGGAAGTCGCGGCTGCGCAGCCGGACGGTGCCGCGGGAGCGGGCGTGCGTGACGTTCGGGGTGAGGCTGAAGCCGTTCTCCGTGGTGGGGTATCCGTGCCGCAGGGTGTTCATGTCGAACGGGACGGAGCCGTAGTGCATCATCAGGTCCGGGCGGTCTAGACCCTCCTCGGTAGGCGTGAAGATGCCGATCTCCCACCACTGCGTCGACGTCTGCACCATCGGCTGTTTCGCTTCAAACTGCACGACGCCTTCGGGGTGGTCCTGCAGGTTCTCGCCGACGCCCGGGGAGTCGACCAGGACCTCGATGCCGTGCTCGGCCAGATGCGCGGCGGGGCCGATGCCTGAGAGCATGAGCAGCTTGGGCGAGTCGATGGCGCCTGCGGAAAGTACCACTTCGCAGCGCGCGGAGAGCCGGTGCGTCCGCCCGAACGCCGAGTCCACGACGTCGACGCCGGTGCACCGCTTGTCTGCGTCGAACACCAGGTGGCGGGCCCGCAGGCCGGTCAGCAGGGTGAAATTCCCGCGCTCGATGATCGGGTGGATGTAGGAGACCGAGCTGGAGGAACGGGTGCCGTCCGCGCGGCGGTTGATCTGGAAGAAATTGGCGCCGTTGATCACTGTCGTGCCAGTGTTGAACTTCACGCGCGGAATGCCTGCCTGTTCGCAGGCGTCCAGGAGCGCGACGCCGGCGGGGTCGGCCGGGGGCACGTTCATCAGGTGCACCGGGCCCGAGTCACCGTGGTGCGGCGCCTCCGGGCCAGCGTCCTCGTTGGTCTCCAGCCGCTGGTACAGCGGCCAGGCGGCCTCGGCGTTCCAGCCGGTGGCACCGTATGTGGACTCCCACTCATCGAGGTCTTCGCGCGGAGCCCAGAAGGCGATGCAGGAGTTGTGGCTCGAGCAGCCGCCCATGACCTTCGCGCGGGCGTGCCGCAGGAAGGAGTTGCCGTTCTCCTGGGGTTCGATCGGGTAGTCCCAGTCGTAGCCTGATTCCAGCAGCTCCATCCAGCGGTCGAGCTGCAGCACCTCGGGTATGCCGCGGTCGTCCGGGCCGGCCTCCACCAGCGCCACGGACACGTCCGGGTTCTCGCTCAGCCTGGCGGCGACTGCGGCGCCGGCAGACCCGCCGCCGATGACGATGTAGTCGAATTCCTGGTGGTTGAGATTTTCGACGTTGTCGGTGTGCATCTAGTTCTCCTTGCTGTGGTCAGCGAACCAGCCGGTCACCTGCGGGCTGGTTGGGCCTGGAACCGCCCTGCCAGCCACGATCGGCCGGGTCGATGTGGCCTAGGTCATAGATGCAGAGTAGCGGGGTTTGAACAAGTGTTCAAGACCTCGTATGAACAAATGTTCAAGAAGGCTGAAGGATCAGCAGGGCAGAAGTGAATGGGCACGGGAACCCTAAGGCCCGACGCTCAGGCCCTTGCTCGTCCGTTCCGCAGGGGCGAAAGCGATCTGCTCCGTGCGGATGAGGCATCTCTGGATGGAGGGTTTGTCTGCGCCGAGGAGCGCCGTCAGCCACATGCCGTTTTGGACGACGACGATATCGGATGCCCGCTCGCGACATTCATCGCGGGAAAGCTCGGGTTTGGCATTGCTGATCAGGGTCGTCAGCCCCTCCAGATAGCGTTCAAACGCGGCCGCATTGATCAGTGCGAAGTCTTCATGGGCTTGCGCGAGAGCCCACAGGTGGAGGCGCAGGGACAGATACCGGGTGGTCAGGAGTTCCGGGGCCGCAACGCGCCGAAGGGCCTTGCGGAGCTGCTCGTCCGGGGGCGACTCCGGGTCGGGTGCAACCAGCATGAGGTCGTGCTGATCCATGCGGTGCAAGGCGGCACGGATCAAGCTCGACTTGTCTTCGTAGTAGTAGTTCACGAGCCCCAATGCGACGCCGGCCTCGCGCGCCACGGCGCGCATATTGACACCTGAGATGCCGTGGCGCGAGAGCAGGTCCAGCACCGCTTCGAGGATGCGGGCCTGCCTGCCAACCTGTTCGCCGGGGTTTACGGCATTTGTCTCCACTCGGCCAGACTATCGGTGCGGGATGGCCTGGCGGGATGCGGCGACCGAGTTAGAGCACGGCCCCGGCGACCAGGAGCAGGCCGAAGATGCCAACGGCCGCGCTGCCGACGATCCCGCTCGCCCGCCTCAGGCCCGGCCCGCTGCGGCCGCTGAGGAGGCCGCCGCCGACGACGAGGAGGGCCTGCCAGGCGAACGACGCAACCCCGGCCCCGGCGACGAACGCCGCCCCCGCGGCAGGGTCCCCGGACAGCTGCGGGAGGCCGGCGGCCATCGCGGCGAAGCAGACGAGGGTCGCTGGGTTGACCAGAGTCAGCCCGAAGAACATGGCGAACCTGCGCAGGCAGCGGCCCACAGGGACGCCGGCGGCGGCTTGTTCCGGGAGTCCGGCAGCCTGAGGACCGCTGCGCAGGACGGCGGCGGTTCCGGAGGGCGCGGAGCCGCGGCTCAGGCTCCTCGCGAGTCCCGCGGCCGCGATGGCCAGGAGGGCTGCCCCGCCGGCGAGGGCCGGGTACGGGTCCCAGTGCGCGACGAGCGGTGCGGCGACCGCGCCGAGGACCACCGCGGCGGCGGCGTAGAGCAGGTCGACCGCGGCGACGGCAGTGGCCGCGGGAAGGCCGCCGCGGAGGCCTCGCTCGATGCCCTCGCGGATGAGGAGCACGCCGACGGCGCCGAGGGGGACGGCGACGGCGAGTCCCGCGGCGAGTCCGCTCGCGAGTGCCAGACCGGGATTCATGCAGCCAGTGTGCGGCTGCGGGCTCGTGGGCACTGAGAATTCTGGCGTCCGGCGGGTAGATTCATTGCATGGACGCGATCGACCGGCGGATCACGGACATTCTCCTCGCCGACGGCAGGGCTTCCTTCAGTGAGCTCGGCCGGCGGGTTGGCCTGAGCACCAATGCGGCGGCCGCGCGGGTCCGCCGGCTCGAGCGGGACGGGGTCATCGTCGGGTACCGCGCCGTCCTCGCCGAGGACCGGCCCGGCCACCACGCCGGCATCGAGGCCTTCGTCGACGTCCGCCTGCAACCCGAGCGTGATTCCGAGCAGTTCCTGGTGTGGGCGAGGACCCGGCCGGAGGTCGTCGACGCGGCCCACGTCACGGGCCCGTACGACTACCACCTCCACGTCCGCGTGCGGGACGTTCCCGCGCTGGATGCTCTCCTGCGCACCCTCAAGCGGGACGCCGGCGCAGCCCAGACCCAGACCCGGATAGCACTGCGCTGAGGCGTCGGAGCCTCAGGAGGCGTCGGAGCCAGGATGATCAGAGGAGGTCGGTCAGGATGATCGCGACGTCGAGCTGGCGGATGAGCCGCGCGTGCGCGTCCACGTCGTGGGCCTGCCCGGGAAGGGGCGTCGAGTCCGTGGCACCGGGGCGCGGGGAGACGGGGGCCGGGAGGCTGCCTGTGGTCCGGGGGATGCGCCGCTTCACCGCAGGCTCCCCAGCAGCGAGGCCCGAGGGCCGAGAGGGCCGAACCCTCCGCGGGCGAGGTCGTGCAGCAGCTGGCGGTAGGTCGAAAGGGCCAGCGGCGGTGCCTGGTGGACATCCGCGATCGTCGCGTGCGGACGGTCCACGCGCCAGAGGGCGAGGATCGCCCGGTCTTCCTGATCGTCGTCGAGGGCCCGGTAGGGGCCTACGGGACGATTCGCGGTCAGTGCCTGGGCGTACAGGCCCAGACGGTCATTCGGCGTCCGGTTTCCGGAACGGTTCCACATCTGGACGACTTCATCGACATCCACCATGGCCCCCGCCTCCTCGGTCTAGCTCTAAGGGCGGTCGGTCCGGGATCCTCATCCCGTCCCGCTGTTGTTTTAACTCTAAACCTATGAGTTCACATGTCAAGGGTTTAGTATGAAATAGATCACAAGGAGGAGGATGGACACGTGAGCAGCTGGAGGGAACAACTGGCCTTCGCACCGCTGGAGAACGCGGTGCGCGGAGAGGAGACCGGCCGCCGGCTCCGCCAGGCGATCGAGCTGGGGCTCCTCGAGGACGGCACGCAGCTGCCGAGCGAGAACGACCTCGCCGCGATGATGGGGATCTCGACCCAGACCCTGCGCTCCGCCCTGGCCGAGCTCCGCCACCTGGGCCTCGTCGAGACCCGACGCGGGCGCGGCGGCGGCAGCTTCGTCAAGGCCAACACCGGCGACCTCGCGAAGGCGCGCCGGGAGACGCTCGCCGCCTACTCGCTCGAGGACCTGCGCGACATCCGCGAGTACCGGGCGGTCCTGGCCGGCTCCGCCGCCGCCGCCGCGGCGGGCAGGTCACAGCAGATCTCCGTCAGCCGCCTCGCCTCGCTCGCAGCGATGGTCGGGACCGCCGAG
>NZ_KV908329.1:0-34752 GCF_001999765.1 Sinomonas mesophila
GGCGGCCTCGATCTGGCCCTTGCCCACGGCGGAGAACCCGCCGCGGATGATCTCGGCCATGTACGCGGCCTCGTTCAGCGTCAGGCCCACCAGGGCCGCCGTGATCGGGCCCATGATCGCGTTCGTGTCCACGGCCACGCCGAGGTCCGTGAAGGGGATCCCGATCCGCAGGTCCGGGTAGAGGGCGGAGATGTTGAACCAGAAGATCAGCTGCACGAGCACCGGGGTGCCGCGGAACAGCGTGATGTAGAGGCTCGCGGCGATGGAGACCGGCTTCACGTGCGAGGAGCGCATGACCGCCAGGGCCAGGCCGAGCAGCGTGCCCAGGGCCATGCTCGCGACCGTGAGGAAGATCGTGAGCATGAGCCCTCGCAGGATGGACTCCGCGAAGAAGTACTTCCCGACCACGCCCCACTTGAAGTTCGGGTTCGTCAGGACCGAGGCCAGGATCCCGATCCCGAGCAGGATGCCGAAGGCCCATCCCGCGTACTCGGACGGAGTCCGCAGCCGGATCCGCGGCTTGAGCGCCGAAGCCGACGCGCTCGCCGTGGGTTCGCTTCCGCGACTGATGGTTTCCAGCATGGACGTCCCTTAGTTGAGCTTGGCGTCGGTGATGGCGCCGGACTCAAGACCCCAGGTCTTGAGGGAATCCTTGTACTCCGGGGTGCCGAGGATCGACTGGATCGCGGCCTGCATGGCCGGGACGAGCGGGGAGTCCTTCTTGATGCCGATCGCCGTCACGTCGCTCGAGCCGACGTTGACCCGGCCGATGATGGTGAAGCTGTCCGGCTGCTGCTTGGCGGCCCAGCCGAGCGAGGTCGTGTCGTAGAGGATGCCGTCGATCCGCTTGGCGTGCAGCTGGGTCAGCGCCTCCTGGACGTTGGGCAGCGTCACGGCGTTGATGTCCGGCTGGCCCTTGGAGGTGCAGGTCTGCTCGTTCAGGGCCGGGAGGCGCTTGAGTTGGCCGGTGGAGCCCTGGGTGACGGCGATGTTCTTCCCGCACAGGTTCTCGACCGTGAGGTTCTGCGGGTTGCCCGCCGCCGCGGCCACGGAGGTGCCGGCCTTGAAGTAGTCGATCATGTCCAGGACCTTGAGGCGCTCCTCGGTCTTGGACATGGTCGTGGCGGTGAAGTCGAAGCGGTTGCCGTCGAGGCCCGGGATGATCGTGTCGAACTTCGTGTCCACGAACTTCAGGTCCAGGTCCAGCTTCTTGGCGATGAGCCGGGCGATGTCCGGGTTGAGCCCGATCGGGGTCTGGTTGTCCTCGGCGAGGAAGGTCGTCGGCGGGTAGTGCAGGTCCATCGCGACCGTGAGCTCGCCCTTGTCCTTGTACGACTGCGGCAGGAGGCTCACAGCCTTGGCGTCCGCCTGGACGCCCTCCGAGATGTCCCGCGTGTTGTTCGTGAGGCTCTCTGACGTTGCCGGCGCGCTGGCGGCCTGGCTGCCGCAGGCGCTCAGGGCCAGAACCGCGGCCAGGGCCGCCGTTGCGGCATGAACCTTGTTAATCTTCTTCACGATGCTTCCCTTCAAATGGCGTCAGCACTTTGGGTGGGCCAGCCCCCTCGAGGAGTCTTCCTTGAGGCCGTGAGAGGAACGGACGCAACCCTGCGCTGGGTACTCATGTGACCTGCATCTCGCTGCCGGCTCTGATGCAATCCAACCTGCGCCTCTGCGATTTGTCAACAGTTGAGCAGTTGAACGCCGCCATTGACAGCCAAACCACCACGCTTCTAGAGTCAAATGAGTGAGGCGGCCGCCCGGATGTGCCCCGCCACCGTTCGCCACCCCGCACAGCCATGCCTTCGGGACCTGGTCGAGGCGAGAAAGGCCCTCCTTCGTGAAACTCACCCCGTACTGGCTGGACACAGCCGAGCCTTCCGGTGACTACCGGCGCACCCCGGTGCCCGAGACTGTCGACGTCGCGATCATCGGCGCCGGGTTCACCGGCCTCTCCGCTGCGCTCGAGTTCGCGAAGCAGGGCGCGAGCGTTGCGGTCTTGGAACGCCACACCGTCGGCTGGGGGGCCTCCGGCCGCAACGGCGGGATGGCCACCACAGGTCTGGCCATCGGCTTCAGCACCGCCGTGAAGCGGTACGGCGAGGCCCGCGCCGTGGAGTACTTCCGCGAGTACAACGACGCGATCGAGACGATCGAGAAGCTCGTCGCCGACTACGCGATCGACTGCAACTTCAACCGCTTCGGCAAGCTCTCGCTCGCCTACCACGAGTCCCACAACGAGGGATTCCGGAAGTCCCAGGAGCTCCTGGCCAAGCTCGTGGACCACCACGTCATGGTGATCCCGAAGTCCGAGATCCACAGCGAGATCGGCACCGACTTCTACCAGGGCGCCATGATGGACCCGCTCGGCGCCGGGCTGCACGTGGGCAAGTTCGCCCACGGCCTCGCCGGGGCGGCCATTGGGGCCGGCGCGGTGGTCTGCGAGGACGCCCGCGTGACCGAGCTCAAGCGCATCAGCGGCACCGTCCACCACGTGCACACCACGCGCGGGATCACCCGGGCCAAGCAGGTCCTTGTCGCGACAAGCGGCTACACCGGCAGCGTCACCCCGTGGCTGCAGCGCCGCGTGATCCCGGTGGGCAGCTTCATCATCGTCACCGAGCCGCTGCCCGAGGACGTGGTGAACCGCATCCTGCCGAACCGGCGGATGGCCTCGGACAGCAAGATGCTCACCTACTACTTCCGGATCACCCCGGACAACCGGCTCCTGTTCGGCGGCCGCGCCCGGTTCGCGCTCTCGAGCCCGGACTCGGACGTCAAGAGCGGCGAGATCCTGCGCAAGGCCATGCTCGAGCTCTTCCCCTACCTCTCGGGCGTCCGCGTGGACTACACGTGGGGCGGGCTCGTGGACCTCTCGATGGACCAGATGGTCCACGCCGGCGAGCACGACGGGCTCTTCTACACGCTCAACTACAGCGGCCACGGGGTCCAGATGGCCGCGCACATGGGCAAGCGGATGGCGCACTACATGGGCGGAGACAAGTCCGCAAACGTCTGGGGCGACCTCAAGAACCCGCCCGTGCCCGGCCACTTCGGCCCGCCGTGGTTCCTGCCCTTCATCGGCGCAGCAGCCAAGATCATCGACCGGATCAAGTAGTCCAGAGACAGGGTTGGCCTATGGGCGGTAGTCCCGCAGCACGTGGCTACAACAAGGCGGCGGTCCTCGATGCAGTCCTTTCTGAGGCTCCCCTCACGCGCAGCAGGGTGATCGAGCTAACGCGCCTGAGCCAGGCGACGGTATCCCGGAAGGTGGACGAGCTCCGTCTCGACGGATTCGTGGTCGAGCAGGGAGTCGATGAGATGGTGGGCCGGGGCCGGCGTTCCACGTATCTGGATGTGCCCCGCACGGCGGGGCACATCGTCGGCATCGCCTTCGGGGCGCAGACGACGGGTGTCCTCGTCACCGACCTGAGGGGGCGTGAGATCACCCATGCCGTCGTTCCCAGCATCGAGGGCGGGGACATCGAGTCCACTGTCGAGTGGTTGGCGGACCTGGTGGGGGAGACCACGGAGTCTGCCGAGGGACCGCTGCGCCAGGTCGTGGCCGCGGTGCCCGGCCGCCTCCGGAACGGCTCTGCCGTACACACGACCCCAGAGCCACGCCAGATCTTCCTTGATTCCCGTTTCAAGAATGCTCTTCAGGATCGACTGAAGGCTCCCGTCCAACTGGACAGCGACGCCAACGCATCCCTGCGGGGCATCCTCAAGGACGATGCCCACATCGGGAACGCTGCGCTCTTCATGCTCAGTTCGGCGCTGAACTTCGCAAGCTGCACCGATCACCAGATCAGCCAGGGGCGCACGCCGGCCTTCGGGGACCTCGGCGTCCTCTCCTCAGGGGTCGGCAGCGAGACCCTCGACGGGCTGCTGAGCGGCAAGGGCCTGCTGCGGTTCGCCCAAGCCCGCGGACTGGAGCTGGAGCGCATCGATGCCCTCTGGTCCGAGCCGCAGGAGGCGCCGTCCCTCCCGGAGGTCGTGGAGGCGTTCACGACGGCGATCGTCACGGCCGTGAGTGCCGTTGCGGTGACGCTGGACCCCGAGTCCGTCTATTTCGTGGGTCGCTTGAGTCCGCTCGCCGAGGAAGTCCTCCCCGAGGCGCGCAGGAGACTGGAGCAGAGCCTTCCCAGTGCCCCGGAGATCAGAGTGGTGCCGCAGGTCATCGGCCTCTCGGTGGCCCGAGGGGCGGCCTACGCCGGACAGGCATTGGGCCAGGCCCGGCTCCGGGACGGCATCCTCGGGGCCTGACCGGCCCCCCAGTCGGCACGTCAACGCTCCCCCGAAGGCCCCGGTCCTCGCGGACCGGGGCCTTCCGTCATACCGAACGAGCGGATCAGTGCCCGACCGGCGCGTCCTCCTTCGCGAGCAGCTCGTCCGACTTGGCACCCTTGAAGTACTTCGTCGCGAAGAACATGGCCGCCGCAAGGAAGGCGAAGACACCGAGGGAGACGACGCCCCACGTTCCCGAGGCCGTGGGGACCGCGCCGTTGATGCCCGTGCGCATGATCGGGGCGACGAAGCCGCCGAGGTTGCCGAGCGAGTTGATGAGGCCGATGCCGGCCGCGGCCGCGGAACCGGTGAGGAACGCCGTCGGGTAGGCCCAGGTGATCGGGCCGACGGTCAGGAAGCTCGCGACGGCGAAGGTGATGCAGGCGATGCCGAGGATCGGCTGGCCGTTGGCACCGGCCCACGCGGAGCCGAGGATGAAGACACCCGTCAGGACGTAGCACATGGTCCCCCAGGTGCGGCGGCGCAGGACCGTGTTGGCCGCCCGCCCGAGGAAGTAGCAGGCGAAGAGGCCCACGAGCCACGGGATGGCCGAGACGACGCCGACCTCCCAGCCGACCTTCTTCCCCAGGAGCGAGGCGACCTGCTGCGGCAGGTAGAACGTGGTGCCGTACACGGCGATCTGGAGGCAGAAGTAGATGACCGTGAAGTACCACACCTTCCAGTTGGCCATGGCGGCCCAGATGCCGCGCGGGCCGTCCTGGCTGCGGATCGCGTCCTCGGCGGCCATCGCGTTCTGAAGGGCATTCTTCTGGCTGTCGTCGAGGAACGTGGCCTGCTGCGGGCTGTTGGTGAGGAAGTACAGGGCGGCGATGCCGGCCACGACCGCCAGCATGCCCTCGACGAAGAACATGACCTGCCAGCCCTGCCACGCGGTCGCGTCACCGAGGGCGATGAGGCCGCCCGAGAGCGGGGCGCCGAGCATCTGCGAGAACGGCTGGGCGAGGTAGAACAGGGCGAACATCTCGACGCGGACCTTGTTCGGGAACCAGGCGGCGAGGTACATGATGACGCCCGGGAAGAGGCCCGCCTCGGTCACGCCGAGGAGGAACCGCAGGACGATGAACATCGTCTCGTCGGTGACGAACGCGAAGGCCGCCGCGACGAGGCCCCATGTCACGGCGATGCGGGCGAGCCAGAACTTGGCGCCGAACTTCTTCAGGAGCAGGTTCGAGGGGATTTCGAAGATGGCGTAGCCGATGAAGAAGATGCCGGCGCCGAGGGCGAAGGCGCCATCCGAGACGCCGCGGTCGACCTTGAGCGCGGCCTCGGCGAAGCCGACGTTCGTGCGGTCCAGGAACGCGACGAAGTACAGGATGATCAGCATGGGCATCAGGTGCTTGGCGGCCTTCTTGATGGCCGTTGTGAGCGCCGGGTCCATGCCTACCGTCGGGGCGAGACGGGTCGGGGACGTGGTCATGTCCGCTCTCCTTTGAGGGGGATGCCTGAGTGGAGGGTAGGGCAGAGGTGGATTGAAGGACGGGTCTAGCCGATGAGGGCCGGGACGATCTGGGCGGCGCCCACGGCGACGAGGATGAGGCCGACGGCGAGGAAGACGATCCTCCCCGCCGACCAGCGGCGGGCGCCCATCAGTGCATATAGAGGCCGCCGTCGACGTTCAGGGTCTGGCCCGTCACGAAGCCCGCGTCCTCGCTGATGAGGTAGTGGATGGCGGCGGCGATGTCCCGCGGAGTGCCGATGCGCGGCAGCACGCCGTCGGCCGCCATCTTCTCCTTCCGCTCGTCGGTGAGCGTGCCGCCCATGATGTCAGTGTCGATCGGGCCGGGCGAGACCGCGTTGACCGTGACGCCCTGGTGGCCGAGCTCGCGGGCGAGGCTGCGCGTGAAGCCCACGACGCCGGCCTTGGCCGCCGAGTACGCCGTCTTGGAGAAAGTCCCGCCGCCGCGCTGGGCGCTCACCGAGGAGAGGCTCACCACGCGGCCGACGCCGTGCCGCACCATGGTCTCCACCGCTCGCTTGGTCGTGTGGTGCACGCCGTGGAGGTTGATGTCGATGACGCGGTGCCACTCATCGGCGGTGACGTCGAGGTAGCCCACGGGCGAGGAGACGCCGGCGAGGTTGACGACGGCGACGAGCTGCGGGAGCTCGGCCTCGAGCGCGTCGAACGCGGCGCGGACCTGGGCCTCGTCGGCGACGTTCGCCCCGGCGCCGGCGGCGGCGACGCCGTGCTTCTCGGCGATCTCGGCGGCGACCTTCTGCGAGGCCTCGGCGTCGAGGTCGAGGATGCCGACGCTCCAGCCCCGCTCGGCGAGGTAGTGGGCGGCGTAGCGGCCGATACCGCGCGGCGAGGCGGCGCCGGTCAAGATGACGCTGCGGTCCTTGGGAAACGAGGAGGTCATGATGTCCTTCAGTTCTCGGGGTGGATGGGGGCGGGGCCCAGCTCGTCCATGAGCTTCTTCATGGCGACGTAGGCCCGGTTGCGGTAGGTGACGAGCTCGGGGGTGCGCTCGGCGGGGACGTCGAGGTAGCCGGCGCCGGTCTTGGTGCCGAACTTGCCGGCCTCGACGAGCTCCTTGAGCGACTCCGGGGTCGCGAAGCGCTCGGGCCAGCGGGTCTGGAGGGACGCGTAGCAGAACGAGTAGACGTCCAGGCCGGCCATGTCCGCGATCGCGAAGGGCCCGAAGAACGGCAGGCGGAAGCCGAAGGTGGTCCGGACGATCGTGTCGATGTCCTCAGGCGTCGCGATGCCCTCCTCGACGATCTGGGTCGCCTCGTGGAAGAGCGCGTACTGGAGCCGGTTGAGGACGAACCCCGTGGCGTCCTTGACCCGCGCTGTCTCCTTCCCTGTCGCGGCGACGATCCGCTCCACGAGGGGGATCACGCCGTCGTCCGTCCCCCCATGCGGGATGAGCTCGACGCCGGGGATGAACGGCGCGGGGTTGGAGAAGTGCACGCCGAGGAAGCGTTCGGGCCGCTCGACGGCCTCGGCGAGCGAGGCGATGAGGATCGTCGAGGTGTTCGAGCCGATGACGGCGTCCGGCCGCGCGGCGGCGCTGATCCGGCGCAGCGTCTCGTGCTTGATCTCGATCTTCTCGGGGACGGCCTCCTCGATGAAGTCGGCCCCGGCGACTGCCTCCTCGATCGAGGCGGCGGGCGTGAGGTTCGCGGCGATGCGCTCGACGGCGTCGGCCGGGAAGAGCCCGTCCGCGACGAACTCGCGGGCCTCGTCGAGGAGGCGCTCGTGGTTCTTCCGGGCGATCTCCTCCGAGACGTCGGCGATCCGGACCGTGGCCCCGGAGAGGGCGAGGACCTGGGCGATCCCGCCGCCCATGTAGCCGGAGCCGATGACGGCGATGGTCAGGTCAGTCATGCTGCGGATCCTCCTGGGGGAAGCAGGGTGCGGATGTACTTCTGGTTCGTGGCGCAGACGCCGAGGCTGTCGCCGCCGTAGTGCTCGGCGAGGATGATGCCGCTAAAGCCGAGGGCGACGGCGTCGCGGAACACCTGACGGTAGTTGATGAGGCCCATCTCCATGGTCGAGGGTGCTGAGGTGGCCCAGCTGCCGTCCGCGGCCTCGTCCCGGGTGTAGTTCTTCACGTGCCAGTAGTTGGTGTAGGGCAGGGTCTTGTCGAAGATCGTGCGCCAGTCCTCGACCGGGCGGTGCAGCCGGATGAGGTTCGCGACGTCGGGGTTGAGGCCCACGTTGTCGAGCCCGACGTCCTCGATGAAGCGCACGGCGCTGTCCGCGGTGCCGAGGTAGGTGTCCTCGTACATCTCGAGCGACATGACGAGGCCCACGTCCGCGGCGTGCTTGCCGAGCTCGCGGATGCGGCCGACGGCGGTGTCCCACACCTCGCGGTCGTCCGGGTCCTGCGGGCCCTGGGCCGTCCAGAACCAGAGGGCGCGGCGCTGGGCCTCGCTGAAGGGCTGGTGCAGGCCGGTCGAGAAGACCTGCATGCCCCATTCGGCGGCGGCGTCGATGGTCCGGTGGGCGTACTCGAGGTTGCGCTCCTCGTGGCCGGGCATGATGACGCTCTGCCGCTGGAGGTGCACGGACGGGACGCCGACGCCGTGGGCCTTGGCGATGGCGAGGAATTCGTCGCGGCGGGCCGGCTCGAGGTCGGCGGGGCGGACGTGGCTGTCGGCGAGTTCCGCGAGCGTGAAGCCGACGTCGGCGACCTGGGCGAACATGTCGTCCCAGACCTCGGCGGGGGCGTCGTGCATCGCGACGCCCTTTGCGTCCACGGGCCGGAATCCGTGGAGGCAGGTCGCGATGGGCCACGTGGCGGCTGTGTAGGCGGGTTCCGTCGGCATGGTGCTCCGTTGCAGTTTAGATTCAGGGCCGCCTGTGAAGCGGCTCACGAAAAGATCCTATAGGAAATATAGTTGAGGTCAAGGGGATGGTGATCTCGGCCGGCTGATCTCCGCCAGCTATGTCCTCAGCAAAACCTGCTGCCCTGAGCCGCTTCTCCTTGCGTAATTCACCAAGGAGAAGCGGCTCAGGGCAGCACATGTTTGGCGACATCAGTCTGTCGTGCCTTCGCCCTTGGGAGCTGCGTCAGGGTAACAGGGCATGGAAAGAGCCGGCCCACGGGGACCGGCTCCTTCCCATGCCTGCTCGGCCTGCCTACCGCTCGGGCTCCCAGAGGGCGGTGGGCCGGCCGCCGTCGTCCCACCCGTCGTCGTGCGCATGGGTTGCCTCGACCGCGGCGGCGACGACGTCGGCCATCCCCCCGCCGCCGAGGGCGGCCTCGCGCTGGACGCGCTCGCCCGACCCGCGGGCGAGCAGGGCCTCGAGCGCCGCGGTTGCCCCGTCGAGCTCGCCCGAGTCGCGCAGCGCGTCCTCGATGTGCGCCATGAACGCGGCGATGGCGTCGGCGGCCGGGACGGGCCGGCGCTCGGCCGGGTGGACGAGGACGCCGTTGAGCCCGGAGCGGCTGGCCCGCCAGGAGGCGAGCCGCACGATCGGCGTCGGGGTCCCGAGCGGATCGACGCCCTGCCCCGCCTCGCGGGCGGCGGTCTCGACGAGGCCGCGCACGAGGACCGCGAGGAGCGCGGAGTCGGCGGCATTGAGGCACACGTCGGCAACGCGGGTCTCGACAGTGGGGTTGTTGCGCGAGAGGCGCGCGTCGAAGTACATCATGCCCTCGTCGAAGATCCCGCCCGTGCCGATGAGATCTGCCACGAGCGCCCGGTAGGCGGCCTCGGTGCCCAGCACGTCCAGGGGCCCGGACGTGGGCCAGCGGTTCCACGCCTGCGTGCGGAAGCTCGCATAGCCAGTGTTGGCCCCGTGCCAGAACGGGGAGTTGGCGCTGAGCGCGATGAGCAGCGGCAGCCAGTCGCGGATGCGGTCGAGGATCTCCACGCCCTCCTGCGGCGACTCGATCGCGACGTGCACGTGGAGGCCGCACGTGAGCTGCTCATGGGACGTGATGCGGAACTGCTCGGCCAGCGCGACGTATCGCTCCCCCGGGCTCAGGTGCGTGGCGGCGCTCCTGGGCGAGGTGGCGAGGGCGGCGATACGGGCCCCGACCTGGCGCGCGGCGCGGTCGACGGCGTGGCGCCCCTGGTGGAGCTGGCCGAGGATCTGTTCGTGGGTGAGGCAGGGCGACGTCTGGATCTCGATCTGCTCGAGCTTGAACTCGTGCGTGGCATCCTGGGGGCGCCCCATGATGGCGAGCATGTGCGCGGCGCGCGGGAGCGGTTCACCGCTCACCGGATCCACGATGAGCAGTTCCTCTTCGACGCCGAAGGTGCGCATGGGCGCCATTGTGTCAGGTAGGGGCGGGAGTGGCACGTGGGACGCGGGGGATGCCGGCGCCGGCTACGGCAGGGGCACGGCGTTCGCGAGCACGAGGCACACGCCCGTCCCCGCGGCGATGCTCACGACGGCGTTGCGCCGCCAGAGGTGGGCCCCGACCGTCGCCGCGAGTCCGGCGATCTCGGGGATGCCGCGGCCGTGGCCCCCGAGGTCGATGGCGAAGACGCACGACGCCGCCAGGATCGCGACGGCGCCGAGCGGCATCCAGCGGCCCAGGTCGGCGAGGAAGGCGGAGTCCCTCAGGAAGCCGACCATGAGGAACGGGAGCGCGCGCAGGCCCACAGTGATGGCGACGGCGGCCGCGAGCGCCGTCAGGAGGTAGCCGGGGTCAGGCACGGTGCGCCGCCTCGAGGGCTTCGGGCGAGGGCTCGACGGCGGCGCGCCCGACGGCGTCCGGCTCGCCTAAGCCGGGCTCGCCCTTCGCGCGGCGGCGCGCGAGGCGGTGGCGGACGACGAGCGCCGCCGTGAACGCGCCCATGGCGGCGAGGAGCATCGACCCCGGCACGAAGGCCTGCGCGGCGACGGCCGTGCCGATCGCGAGGCCGAGGGTCGTCCAGTCGCGGCTCTCGCGGACGGCGTCGACCGTAAGGACCGTGAAGAGGGCCGTGAGGACGAAGTCCATCCCCTCGAGCCCGGCCAGCAGCGTCGAGCCCACGAGGCCGCCTGCGAGCGCGCCGAGCGCCCACGAGGCGTGCAGCCCGGCCTGGGTCCACAGGATCCGGCGGCTCGAGAGCGCGGCAGGGTCCTTCGCCGTCGTGAGCGCGTAGGCCTCGTCGCACAGCGCGAACACGCTGTACGCCTTCCCGAGCCGGCCCGTGACCCGGTGCAGTGGGAACGTGAGCCCGTAGAAGAGGTGGCGCGAGTTGACGAGGAAGGTCGTGAGCACGATGGCCCCGATCGGCGCCCCGGCGGCGAGCATGCCCACGAGGATGAACTCGACCGAGCCGGCGAACAGCGCCGCCGAGAGGACCGGCGCAACCCACCACGCGAAGCCGTAGCCCGTGGTGAGGACGCCGAAGCCGATGCCGAGGGCGAAGAGCCCCGCCCAGATGACGCCGGCGTCGCCCGCCGCGGCGGCGAGGTGAGGCGCCCGCTGCCCCCTGCTGATTCCCATACAGCAAGGGTAGGAAAATCATGGAGCACTTTGATTGCCACTTCTTGCACCTGCAACCAAGTAGGCGCAATCATCAAGGGGTGGATTCCCTCGACCGAGCAATTCTTGACCACCTCCAACAAGACGGCCGCCTGACCAACCAGGAGCTGGCCGCCCGCGTGGGCCTCACGCCGGCCCCCTGCCTGCGCCGCGTGCGGCGCCTCGAGGCGGACGGCGTCATCACCGGCTACACCGCGACGGTGGATCCGGCGGCGCTCGGCCGCGGCTTCGAGGTCATCATCCACGCCGAGCTCGTCGCCAAGGACCTCCCAACGGTCGAGTCCTTCGAGCGGCGGCTCGCGGCGATGGAAGAGGTGGCCGAGCTGCGCCGCATGTTCGGCATCCCCGACTACGTGATCCGGGTTCAGACGGCCGATTCCGAGGCGTACGAGCGCTGGCTCACGACCCAGCTCCTGGGCGACCCGGCGATCGCCCGCGTGGACTCGCGCATCACGATGAAGCTGCTCAAGCTCCGGCGCTGACGCCTGGATCGTCCTTGTCCTCTCCGGCGTCCTCGAGGCCGTGTGGGCCACGGCCCTCGGCAAGTCGGAGGGACTCACCCGCCTGTGGCCCACGGTCGTGTTCTTCATCGCGATCCTCGCGAGCATGGCGCGCCTCGGGTTCGCCATGCGCGAGCTCCCCCTCGGAACCTCCTACGCCGTCTGGGTCGGGATCGGGGCCGTGCTCACCGTTGTGTACGCGATGGCCACCGGCGACGAGGCCGTCTCGGCGCTCAAGGTGCTCTGTTCCTCGCGATGATCGTCGGCGGCGTCGTGGGGCTCAAGGCGATCCACTGAGGGCTCCCCGGCTGACCGCATCCTGTACGTCAGATCAGGAGCTGTGAAGCCCTTTCGCGGATCTTCTGCGCAGACTTTTGCAGTGTCTGGATGGTGAGTTTCTTGTGGTCCTCGGGTATGCGCGATTCAGGGCCAGCGGAGGTAAGTACTGACAGGCTCTTTCGGGCAGTGATGATGGGGACGCTGCACGCCCACACGCCCTCGTCGATTTCGGAGTTGCTAGTGGCATATCCCTGGGCAAGGTAGGCATCCAGTTGGGCTTGGCTCAGGTGCGCCGGGAGGAGCCGTTCTCGGGTGTCGGCCGGGAGAAGAGCAAGGGCCATTTTCCCGGATGCCCCTCTCCCCAGAGGCGTGGAGCGCCCGGGCTGGATCGTGAAGCGCATGGGCCGGTCGTATTCGGCGAGTTCAGTGCAGACGAGGTGATCGCCGGCGAGCTGCTGGAGCATGACGGTCTCGCCGAGGGTGTCGGAGGCTTCCCGCAGCATCGGGCCGGCGATCCGCGCGAGTGGATTCGAGAGCTGGGCCGCGCGCGCCAGGGGTATGACCCGGGCAGTGGGGTGGTAGTGCCCGGGCTTTCCCTCTTCGACGAGGTCCAGGTCCTTGAGCAGGGCGAGGTACCGATAGGTGCTGGGCGTGGTGGCCCCGATCAGTGCGGACATTTCCGGAACCGACAGCTCGGTACGCTCGGCCGAGAACTGGAAGAGCAGGTTCAGCACCTTCTTGGAGCTGCTCGACGTGCCGTTGTCGCCCTTGGCGCCAGCCATCCCTACCTCCTCAGATTGTTATCAGATAATGATACGTCGCTTGCAGCTATCGGAAAACGAGACCTCAGAGGGCCCGACGCCGCCGACGCCGGGCCCTCGGGTGGGGCCGACTAGATCTTGAAGACCCGCGTTGCGATGCCCTCGAAGAACTGGAACTTCTCCTGGTCCGAGATGGGGAGGTTGTCCAAACCCGCCACCTCGCTGGGCTCGTACTGGTACGGGTAGTCCATCGCGTACATGACGCGGTCGGCGCCGACCATACGCCGGACGAACAGGACCTCCTCCTGCCACGGCATGCCGCTCGTGGTGTACCAGACGTTCTCCTTCAGGTACTCGGAGGGCTTCTTGGGCAGGGGCTTGACGTGTGCGTAGCGTCCGGTGGCGATCTGCTTCGAGTACATGTAGTCGATGCGGTTCAGCCAGAACGGCAGCGCCTCGCCGAGGTGCCCGACGACGATCTTCAGGTCGGGGAACTTCTCGAAGATGCCCGAGACGACCAGTCTCAGCAGGTGCAGACCGGTTTCGACGCCGAAGCCGTAGATCGATCCGTCCAGGCCGCGGTCGTGGAAAGGCTTGAACAGTCCCTTCGACGGTCCGTTCGGGTGCAGGTAGACGGGCACATCCAGCGCCTCGGCGGCCTCGTAGAACGAGAGGAAGTGCGGGGAGTCGGTGTACTCGTCGCGCACGTGCGAGTTCAGGATGGCGCCCTTGAAGCCCAGGTCCTTCACCGCGCGGGTCAGCTCCTCGGCGCCGGCGTCCGTCGCCGTGAAGGGCACGGCGGCCAGCCCGGAGAATCGGGTGGGGTGGTCGGCGATGACCTTCGCCATCGCATCGTTCGAGCGCTGCGACAGCCACGTCGCCTCCCGGGCCGGCAGCGGGTTGGTCCCCGGTGAGGTCAGCGAGAGGAGCTGGTGGTCGACGCCGGCCGCGTCCATCTCCTGCAGGCGCGTGTCGGTGTCGGTCAGGCGCCGGCGCACCGACTCGGGGCGTTCGCCGTCGGCCAGGGCGTAGTAGCCCATGAGGCTCATGAAGCTCGGGTCGTCCTGGGGGTAGTCGGACAGGAAGTTCTTGTAGACGTCGAACATCTCCGGGCAGCCCCAGCCCTCCTCCACGGCGATCCGGCGGTATGGCTTCTTCGATGCTTCCTGGGTCATGGTGTCCTCTTCGTCTTTCTTCGGGTCTGTTCGTCGGGGTGGGTCTGGCTCGGGATGGGGCCGGCCGGCCTACTGGCCGCCCGCCACCACGGCCAGCGTCCGGGGCCGCTCGCCACGCCCCCGGGCCGCGGCGTGGCCCGTGACCAGCGCGGCGAGCTGGGCGGGGTCCTGGGGCGGCTGGGTGCCGCGCCAGGCGATGTGCAGGTCCGGACGCAGGAGCAGGTAGCCCTCGCCGTAGACCTTCCGGGCGTCCTCGCTCGCGACCGCGAGGGTGTTCACCGGGGCGCCGACGACGGCGATCGCGTCCTCGAGCGGCTGGGCAGCCGCCGCGTCGGTGCCGACGCACAGGATCGTGTACTCGCGGCCCAGCGAGTCCTGCAGCGGGGCGCCGTCGTCGAGGCGGACGTTCGGGAGGCGGAAGCCCTCGAGGGTCCGCGGCGTGTACGCGAAGTCAAGCCCCAGCTCGTCGACGGCGTAGTCCTCGCCGTAGCTGATGACCGGTGAGCCCAGATAGCCGTAGCCGAGCTCGATGCCGTACAGGTCGTTGCTCCACCGCTGCTCCTCGTCGGCAACCGCCGCGAGGTCGGCGCGGGCCTTGTCGCCCTCGGAGTCCCGCGCCGTCATGGCGGGCGACCACATGCCGCGCCACTTGCGGCGGCCCATGGTGGCCTTGCGCGAGGCGGCGATGTTGCGGGCCCCGATCGGGCGGCGCTCGAGCTCGTAGCTCTCGAGCAGCGCCTCGCCGCCCCAGCCATCGAGGGCGGCGGCGAGCTTCCAGGCGAGGTCGACGGCGTCGCCGTGCCCGGTGTTCATCCCCAGGCCTCCCGTCGGGATGACGAGGTGCGCCGCGTCGCCGGCGATGAAGACGCGGCCCGACGAGTAGCCGTCCGAGAGCATGAGGCGCTGCCGCCAGGACCCGACGTACAGCGTCTCGTAGTCGACCGGGAAGCCCAGGATCCGCTCGAAGAGTTCAGGCATCTCCTCGTCCGAGGCCACCGTGGCGTGGAGGGAGAAGTGTTTCTTGTCGTCCTGGACGATCAGGAACGAGGACTTGTCGTCGGCCACGTGGTAGTGGCGTCCCGCGCCGATCGGGATCTGCTCGAGCAGGGTCTCGGAGTAGAAGAGCGCCTGTCGCATCTCCAGCAGGGAGTCGCCCTCGAGCTCGAAGCCAAGCGTCTTGCGCACCCCGCTGGATGCGCCGTCGCATCCCACCAGGTACGCGGCCCGCGCGCTGGACTCGACGCCGTCGGCGTTCCGGAAGCGCACGGTGACCGACTCGCCGTCGTCCGTGAACGAGACCACCTCGGCGTCGAACCGCACGGCCACGCTCGGCAGCTCGGCGAGAGCCTCGACCAGCAGCGGCTCGAGCGTGTACTGGGAGATGAGCTGGTACGGCTCCGCCGGCGCGGACCCGTCGTTGACCTCCCGGTACTGCCGCTTGAGCTCCGAGACCGAGGGGTAGTGGTGGTGGACCAGCGGCTGGTTGACGAGATTCTCGTCGCAGATGAAGACGTCCATGGACATCTCGTTGTCCAGCCCCGCCTCGCGGATGCGGTCCGCGAGGCCCATGCGGCGGAAGTTCTCCATCGTGCGGGCGTTGCACCGCTCCATCTTGGGGAGCTTCCACAGCTTCTTGCGCTTCTCGAGCACCAGCACGGACTTGCCGCGCTGCCCGAGCTCGACCGCGAGCGTCAGGCCCACGGGCCCTGCACCGACGATCACGACGTCATGGGTCTCCATGCTTCCCGCCTCTCATCTGTTCTCAAATTTTGAGAACTGATTAATCTATGTTGATAACGAAACTACCAGCTTGGGTGGCGGAGTCAACCCCTTGAGGACGGCTCCGCATGAATGGACATCCATCGGCTGTGGCCCCAGGCGGCGGTGACTGTGAGGAGCACGGCGGCCGGCAGCGACAGGCCGAAGATGACGCCGAACTGGCCGCGGTCCGCCAGCGGGGCGGTGAGGAACGTGGCCAGCGAGCTGCCGAGGAACAGGGAGCAGGCGAAGAGGGGGAGACGGTCGTCGCGCGGGCCGCCGGCGCCACCTCAGTGGCCCACCCCTGCACGGACACGTGCAGGATGGCGGTCGACGCGCCAATCAGCACGGCCGTGGCGGTTAGCGCAACCGGCGACGGCGACACTGCGGACGCCACGAGGCCGAGGAACAGGATCCCGCCACCGATCGTCATGAGATGCGTGCGGCAGAATCGCTCGACGAGCCGGGGCATGACCTGCGCGCCGCCGATGATCCCGGCCGCGTAGGACGCTCCGAGCAGGCCGGCCACGGGGACCGCGACCCCGGCATGCTCGAGCGCCGGGACGATGTAGGTGAAGGCCCCGAGCAGCACCATGCCTTCAAGGACCGCGAGACCGTACACGCCGAGGACCACGGGCCTGAAGGCGTGGCGCATGACCCGCTCCGTGGTGTCCCGGGGCGTCTCGCGCTTGCCGCGGAGGACCAGCAGCAGGACCGCGCAGCCCGCGGACGTCAGTCCGAAGACGAGTCGCCAGTCGGTCAGCGCAGCCACGATGCCCGCGGTGAGCGTGGCGAGGGCGGTCCCCAGGTTCCCGACCACCTGCAGGCGGGAGAGCGACCGGGCGCGCTGGACGCCCTTCGCGGAGTCGCCGATCAGGGTCAGGAGGGTCGGATACAGGGCACCGACCATCAGGCCCGTCCAGGCCCGCGCCACGGTCAGCGGCGTGAACGAGGCGAAGAGCATGCTCGCGATGCTCCCGAGCGAAGGCCGCAAACTGGAGCGACCATTCGGATCCGCTGGCGTAGGAGACTCTCATGCGATGACTTCCCACTGCGGAGCGGGCGCCGTCGAGCACCGCGGGTGGCCGCCTCGGCGGCTCCCGCGGTGCTCGAGCGCCGCTCCAACAGCGTTAGCTGGCGAGGCTGCTCGGTCGGTGGGCATCCCTGCGCGGATTGAAGAAGAACAGCGCCGCCACACCGCCGGCCGCGGCCAGGGCCCCGAGCGCGGCGAGGGCATTCCCCCAGCCCGTGACCGGATCGGACGCCGCGTCGACGATGTACCCGGTGACCGTGGGGATGACCAGCGCGCCGACGTACATGATCCCCATGAAGATGCCCAGGACGCTGGACGTCTGGCGCGGAGGGGCGATCTCGGAGATCCCGGCGGTGAGCAGCGGGTTGGCCACGTTGATCAGCGAGAATCCGATCGCGTAGATGGCCACCGAGGCCACCTGGCCCGGCAGGAAGAGCAGGGCCGCGAAGAACAGGCCGCCGACGATCAGGGTCAGGCCCGGGAGGATGCCGCGAAGGATCCGGGAGGAGACGCCACGGCCGATCAGCCTGTCGGTGACATAGCCGATGGGCAGCGCCGTGACCAGCGTGAGCACGCCCACCACGCCCAGCAGAGAGCCAGCCGTGGTCTGCGGGAAGCCGACCCCGATCTGGAAGTACGTCGGGAGGAACGTGATCATCGTGGAGATGATGCTGTAGGTGGCGAACATGGCGACGGAGCCGGCGATGAACGTCCTCGTCGCCAGGATCTTGCGCAGTGGGACCAGGGGCTCCCCGGAGTCGACGGCGGCCTTCCTGGTCTCCGCCGTGTGGGGGCCGTTCTTCCAGATGGGAATCCATAGGACGATCCAGAGAATGGTCATGGCGGCCAGGAGGCCGAAGGCCCACCTCCACCCCCACTGGGCGATGACGAGCGCGAGGACGGGGGCCAGCACGATCTTGGCCACGGACGGCATGCCCGTGGCAACCGTCGAGGGGAAGCCCCGCTTCTGCGTGGGGTACCACGAGTACATGCCGCTGATCAGCAGCGCACCGCTCGGCCCCTCGCCCACGCCCAGCAGGATCCGTGAGGCGAGAACGATCGTGAACCCGCCGACGGCCAGCATCGGGGCCACCATGGCCAGGGCCCACGTGAAGACGAGGAAGGCCAGGGCCCACTTGACCGTGAACTTCCTCTGGAGCGTCCCGGCGAAGAAGCCGCTGATAGCGAAAGCGAGGTAGAAGGCGCTGCCCAGCAGGCCGATCTGGGCAGTGGTCAGGCCGAACTCCTTGGCCAGCGGCTGCGCCGCGAGGCCTAGGACGGCCTTGTCGGTCCAGTTCAGGACATAGAGGAACAGCAGAAGCGAAGTGTAGCCCCAGGCTGTCCCGGGCTTGACCGTGTTCACTGCTTGCTGCCTCAGGTCCGGCATCACGTGTGTGGGCTTCACTTTTCAACCTCAATGTAGTTTGTGGCGCCTCGTTGCGCCTTGTCATCGATGGATCCCTCGATGATTCTCAGATTCTGAGAATCAGTTATCGTCCTTCGTGATTAGCGTAGTGTGAGCCGAGTCACCGGGTCAAGGTCCGGCCCCCAGCGGCGGCACCGTGGGAGGCCGTGATGTTCTGGATCGTCGGAGGGATTCACGCGACTGGCCCTCGGCCGTCTTCTTCGCCGCGCTCCCCGCGAGCATGGCGGGCCTCGGGTTCGCCATGCGCGAGCTCCCCGTCGGGACTTCCTACGCCGTGCGGGTCGGGGTCGGGGCGGTACTCACCGTCGTCTACGCGATGGCCACCGGCGACGAGGCGGTCTCTGCGCTCAAGGTCCTGGGCGGCGTCGTGGGGCTCAAGGCGATCCACCGAGAGGCCCCGGGCGGCACCTTCCGCCGAAGCTCCCAGCTTCACCGGACGAAGCCGGCGGCCTCCCGCCCGCCGCGTGTTCCGCGGAGTCCTGCGGATTGACGGCACTTGTCGAATAAATGAGTCGATTTGACTTATTGACCCTGCTCAGTCACGGACGTCTACTGATGGAGTCATCGCCCCGCCCGGCGGGGCCCAGCATCGGGTCAGGGGAACCTCCATGCCAGAGAACGACAGCACCGCACCTCGAGCCGTCCGGCTCATCTTCGAGTACGACGGCGACGACATCCGGCTCGTCCACCAGTCACCTGTCGATGTGGCCGTCACCGGCTTCGACACTCGCCGGGAGTTGCGCGCCGGGCGCTTCGTCGAGGTCCGCGACAGCGAGGGCAACGGGCTCGTGCGCGTCCCGGTCCGCATCGACACCGCGAGCGCGGAGGTCTTCCCCGAGACCCCGGGCGAGCCGATCACGCGCGTCGACGTCGAGCGCCCGAAAGGCGCGTTCACCGTCGTCGTGCCCGCACCGCCGGCCTCCCGCTCGGTGGCCGTGCTCGACGTGCGCGCCCCCGCTCCCCCGCCGCCCGGCGAGGCGGCCCCGCCCCGCGCCGCGGGCAAGGGCGAGGAGACCGTGCTCGGCGTGTTCGACCTCCAGTTCGGGGGCCAGCCATGACCACCGCCGACGGCACCGTCACCGGCACGACCCAGATCAGCGGGTCCGCCCCGCGCAACCGGGCCTTCAACATCGTCCTGCTCGGCGACGGCTTCCAGGCGGCCCAGCAGGGCACGTTCAACTCGGCCTGCACCGCGTTCGTCACGGCCCTCCTCGGCACGCCGCCGTTCAACGACCTGGCCCCGGCGATCAACGTCTTCCGGGTCAACGTCACCTCGACCGATTCGGGCGCGGACGACCCGACGTCGGCCGGCGGCACGGGCGCGACGGCGCGCACCTACTTCGATGCGACCTTCGGCGGGAACGGCATCCGCCGCCTCCTGCTGTGCAACACGACGACGGTGCTCACCGTCGCCGCGGCGCAGGTCCCCGAATTCACGCTCGCGCTCCTCGTGGTCAACTCGACCGTCTACGGCGGCGCCGGCGGCTCGGTGGGCACGTTCTCCCTCGCGACCGGCGCGAACGAAATCGCGATCCACGAGGCCGGGCACACCGCCTTCGGCCTGGCCGACGAGTACCCGTACTACGCCGGCGGCAGCGAGCCGGGCCACGACCACCACCCGGCCACAGAGCCCTCCGAGCCCAACGTCACCATCAATTCGAACCGGGCCACGCTCAAGTGGCGCTGGGCCGTCGCCGCCTCAACGGCGATCCCGACCATGTCCAACCCGGACTGCTCGACCGTGGACTCCCGGCCGAGCCCCGTCCCGGCCGGGACCGTGGGCGCGTTCGAGGGCGCGCACTACTACCACTGCGGCGCCTTCCGGCCCGAGTTCGACTGCAAGATGCGCAACCTCGGCGTGCCGTTCTGTGCGGTGTGCCGGGCCGTGATCTGGAACCGGATCTTCCCGCTCACGACGCTCGACGCGCGGCGGCGCACCCCGATCTCGGTCGTCGCCAGGTACCCGGAGCACCTCGACGTCTTCGCGGTCGACTCGGCGGGCCGCACCGTCTCCGACTGGTGGAGCCCGTCCACCGGATGGGCCGGCTGGTTCCACCTCTCCGGCGGCATCGCCTCGCCCGGCGGCCCCGGCTCCCCCGTCACAGCCGTCTCGCGCTACGCCGGCCACCTGGACGTCTTCACGGTCGGCACGGACAACCGTGTCTACAGCGCGTGGTGGGACGTGAGCACCGGCTGGTCGTCGTGGTTCGTGCTCGCCGGGGGCCTCGTGGCCCGGCCGGGATCCACGGTCAACGTCGTCTCGCGCTACACCGGGCACCTGGACGTGTTCACGATCGCCAACGACGGGCGCATCATGTCGTGCTGGTGGGACGCCGCGAGCGGGTGGTCCGGCTGGTTCCACGTCTCCGGCGGCATCGCCGCCAACGGCGCGCAGGTCACGGCCATCGCGCGCTATCCCTTCCACCTCGACCTCTTCGTGGTCGGCACGGACAACAAGGTCTACAGCTGTTGGTGGGACGAGCGCAGCGGCTGGGCCGGCTGGTTCCGCGTGGGCGACCAGTCCGCGCGCGCGGACGCAACCGTCAACGTCGTCGCCCGCCACCGCGACCAGCTGGACCTGTTCACGACCGACCCGTCCGGCCGGATCGTGAGCACATGGTGGAACGTCCGAGGCGGCTGGGGCACGTGGTTCCAGGTCTCCGGCGGCGTCGCGTCGCCAGGCTCGCAGGTCACCGCGATCGCGCGGTACTCGAACCACCTCGACCTGTTCACGGTCGGCACGGACAACCGGATCTACAGCACGTGGTGGCACGACACGACGGGCTGGGCCGGCTGGTTCGTCGTCTCGGGCGGCGTCGCCTCGCCGGGCAGCACGGTCACGGCGATCTCGCGGTACGCCGAGCACATCGACGTCTTCGCCGTCGGCTCCGACGGCAAGGCCTACAGCACGTGGTGGGACGGTTCGACGGGCTGGGCGGGATGGTTCCAGCTCGCGGTCACCTGAAGCCCCGGTGAGACGTTGCGCTCGTCGCCGGCAACGGTCTCCGTTCCGCTCGGGCCAGGCAGCGCAACTGGTCTTGGCGTCTCCCGAGCTCGGCGAAGCTGGAAGCAGCCTCCCGGAACAGGGCGTTGGCCTGATCATCGTGGCCCTCTGCGCGACGGAGGACCCCGCGCGCCTCCCAGAGCGCGACGTGCCACGGCCCGCCGGGCCACAAGCCGGCGAGTTGCTCGGCGGTGGCCAGCCGACGGCGGGCGGCGTCGAGCCTCCCTGCCAGGGCGTAGCCTGTCGCCGCGGCGACGTTGAAGCCCATCGAGCAGGGCGGACAGACACTCTTGCCGGCCAGGGCGGCGTCGGCTCGCTCGATGATGCGGACTGCCTGCACTGGAGAGGTGGCCGCCCCGACGAGCACGCAGTACAGGCGCACCACGAGGTGCGGCTCGAGCCACGTCGACGCGGCGGCACCCAGCGCGCGTGTCGCTTCCCGTGCGGCCGCCTCGGGTCGATCCTGGAGGAGATCAAGCTCAGCCAGTCGCTGTCGCGTGAGGATCTCCCCGGCCTTGGCCCCAGCGCGCAGGTGCAGCTCGAGCGCGGACTGGAGCCGGCTCCGCGCTTCGCCGAGCTCGCCGGAGAACAGTGCCGCCTCACCCAGCAGGAGGTCGGCCATGGCCTCACCATGCACAGAGCCAGCTCGCTCGGCGACGGTGCGCAGCCGCGCCGCCTGCTGCATGATGTCCCGGTGCCCCCCGGGCCCGCACAGGCAGTATTCGGCGAGGCACAGCTGCGCGTCGAGCACGTGGCCGGACCGCTGGGAGTCGTGGTGGGTGAACTCCACGAACTCGGCCTCGAACTGCTCGGGCCAGCGGTTCTGCATGTTCGCCGCGATGCTGAGCACCGCGCTGGACTCGCCGATCTCTCGGTCCATGTTCGCGGCAAAGGCCAATTCGCGCGCATGCCGGGCATAGGACGTGGCCTCGGTGAGGTTGCCGCTGTTGAGCGCGATGAGCGCTCGCGCCAGCATCGACCGGACGCGATTCTCCGCGCGTCGGCCATCGTCCGCGATCGCCTCCTCGTAGACCGCGACCGTCTCCGCGCCCGGTCCTATCCCCAGATCGGCTCGCAGCACCCGGCAGAGCCGCTCGAATTGGCGGATCGCGCCCTGGCGGTCGCCTGCCTCGAGGGCCCGAACCATGATCGCGCGGTGTGCTTCTTCGTCGCTGGGCTCGGCGTCGAGTACGTCGTCCCATCGGCCCGCGGCCTTGAGCAGACGCAGGTACAGCGTCCGCAGCCGGTCGCGGGGTTCCTCAGCCCATGTGGCGAATCGGTCGGCAGGAAGAAGTTCGCCTCGGTACAGTGCGAGCGCCTCGTCCACCCCCGTCGATGAGGCGAGGGCAGCGCGCCCGTCTGCCTCGAATCGGTCCGCGTCAATCGAGACCTCGGCGTCGGGGAGCAGCATGAGGAGCTCGCCGCGCGCCTGCACGGCATCCGAGGAGCCCAGGGCTGCGCGCACGAAATGGATCGCCTTGCGGAGGTTCGAGGCGGCGGCCTGCGCGTCGAGATCGGGCCACAGCAAGTCGGCCAGGGCGTCCCGATGCATGCGGCGCCCTTCTGCGAGGGCGAGGATCTTCACGAGCCCGGCAGCCTTGGTCCGCTTCCACGAGTCGTCGGGGACCGTCCGGCCGTCGTACACGACGTGGAACGAGCCCAGCATGACGATGACACACGTCGCCACGCCTCGAGATTAAGCAGGGAACGGTCAGGGAACAAGGTCTCCCTACCCTCGGAAATGCAGGAGACAACTTGAGGAGGTGAAACTTCAGATGCCAGACGCGTATGCCTCGGGACGGTGGCATGTGCTGCCGGGCCGGGAAGACGAGTTCCAAGTGAAGTGGAGGGAGTTCTTGGAGTGGACGCATCAGTTCCATCCGGCGATGGTCGAGGCGAGCCTGCTCCAGTCAGTCGCGACGCCCAGCGAATTCCTGTCGTTCTCGGAGTGGAAGGACACCGACGCACGAGAGCAGTGGAAGAACGACCCTGGGTTCGCTGTGAAGTTGTCGGCGTGCCGTGAGCTCTGCGAACGCATGTCCGGCAGCGACTACGAACGCGTAGTACACGTCCCGTAAATGCTCAAGGAGGAAACGATGGGACTGCAACTGGGTGATATCGCACCCGATTTCTCGGCCAAGACCACTGCCGGCGAGATCCGCTTCCACGACTGGCTCGACGAGTCCTGGGGGGTCCTGTTCTCACACCCCAAGGACTTCACGCCGGTCTGCACGACCGAGCTTGGCTACATGGCCAAGATCAAGCCCGAATTCGACAGGCGCGGAGTCAAGATCATGGGCCTCTCCGTGGACTCGACGGCGGATCACGAACGGTGGGCCGCCGACATCGAGGAGACGCAGGGGGCTCGCCCGAACTACCCCGTGGTCGGCGACGACGACTTCGCCGTGGCGAAGCTGTACGGCATGCTCCCGGCCGCCACGGCCGGGGACGCCAAGGCCCGCACGCCCGCGGACAACCAGACCGTGCGCAACGTGTTCGTGATCGGGCCGGACAAGAAGGTCAAGCTGATCCTCGTCTATCCCATGACCACCGGTCGCAACTTCGACGAGGTGCTGCGCGTCATCGACTCGCTGCAGCTCACCGCGAAGCACCGCGTGGCGACGCCGGTCAACTGGAAGCAGGGCGAGGACGTCATCATCGCCGGCTCGGTCAAGAACGACGAGGCCCGCGAGATCTTCGGCGAGTGGAAGGAGCCGAAGCCGTACATTCGGATCGTCCCCCAGCCGGCATGATCGCGGACTGGATCAGGCGCGCGCAGGGCCTCGGCAATGCCGAGGCCCTGCGCATCTGGGCGGTGCCGAGGCCCTGCGCATCTGGGCGGTGCCGAGGCCAGCCCTCACGCCGGGCGGGCCCTGAGGTATTCGCGCAGCCCCGGAATCGCGAAGTCCACTCTGCCGTAGCCAGCCTGCTCGATGAGGCCCGCCTCGATCAGGCGAGCGCGGTAGTTGCTGACGGTGTTCAGCCTCGAAGGGCTGCCGATAATCCAGCCGTGCGGCGGGCAAGCGGAGGCGTCAGAATCCTGCTTGTGGCGATCAAGATTTTCGTTCGAGTCGGGGAACTGCACTTCCGGATCTTCAGGATCGACCGGGCACGGGGAGGCCACCTGATCCACGGGGAGCTCACCCCCTTCCAGCTTTGGCTACCTTGGCCCGGGTTGACGGAAGTCCACTTCAGCTACCCAGAGGACGGCAACTTCCACTACACCTACAAGTTCGGAGCAGAAGGGACCGTGCGGGGGTATTGGAACGAAACCGTAATTCACTCCTACGGTCCTGAAGGGGATCGCACCTTGGTACCGCGTACCGACGACAACTGGATGCTTTTCAACCACATGGCCCCGGTCTACAAGGCCCCGGCGCTCAGGGATTACGCCGAGGGACCTGAGTTCTTCCCCTTTCCGGGGGGAAGTTTCAACACCGATCCGGAAGTTCCGTATTACACCAGAGAGAACGCTTCGTCGTCGAGACCCAACAGCCGGAGGGATATTGAGGTGGAGGCGGGCAGCGGCATGGTCTCCATCAATGCCTTCTTCGTAGGCAAGGGCCACGCGTTTAACAGTGGCCCCACATCCACGTGATGGTTCTGTCTTAGAGCGGCGAGGGCCCGTCCCGGGTTTCAGAGGCCGCACAGCACGGCGAGGCCCCGGGTACTGGCGGCCCCGGGGCCCGTGCTGCCAGCGCAGCGGGGTGGCAAATCCCTCCTAAGGACATGAGCAGAGCTTGTCACGCGCCGCCAATGTCCCGCAGGAGCTGTTCGCTACAGGGTGAGTCGCAACCCGCCCGACGAGCATGCGGCAGCACAGCTACCCTGTGTAAGCCTGTGTAAGCCTGTGTACCTTGTGAATCTTGTGTATCTTCGCTGGACAACAAGGAGGTCCAGCGCGCACCTGCGGAGGCTGCAGCCCACTACGCCGGGCCCGCACCTTTCTCGGCGCGGGCCCGGCGTGCACTGCGGTCGCGTCGCTCGTGGCGGCCGCCGGCTCGGGCGAGCCGACGGACGACGGCGCCGCCTCTCCGTCGTGCGCGGCCTCGCCGCCCGCCTGGGCGAGGGTCATGCCGCGGGTCTCCTCGGCGAGGAAGAGGCACAGGAGGAAGCCGGCGAATTTGACGGCTGCGGCGACGAGCATCGTCGGGCCGATGCCCCAGCCCGCGAGGGAGATCACCCTGTAGGCGATGTCCACCAACGACTCCATGTCCCGGCCGCCCCTTCCTCGCCTCGTGTCGGCTGTCTCACACTACAGGGCTGGGGGTGGCGGACTACGGCGAGGTGGTCCTCCGTCGCCTGCGACAGCTGGTAATGGTTTGGCGGCCCTTCGGATCTAAGCATGGTTGAGGGTGCCGGCGTGGCGTTGCGGCGCTGAGAGAGGTCGAGGTCTTCAGGATAGGTAGCGACCAAGCAACCCAACCGAAGACCTCGACATGGACCACTGTACTTGTGGGCCCGGAGCGCGGTGGTGCGCCCGGGCCGATGCCCTGTTCCATTTCCCCGGCCTGCACGTGCTCGAGGTCAGCTTCGACGATGCCGACGGGCGTCTGTGCGTGACGGTCGAGACCGACGCGGACATCGGCGGGTGTCCCGGATGCGGATGCGTGGCCCGTCGGGCACGGCCGCCGGGTCCACACTGTCGCGGACACGCCCTGCTTCGGTACCCCGGTGCGGGTTCGCTGGCTCAAGAGGATCTGGCGCTGCCCGGAGCCAGCGTGCCCGAAGAAGACGTTCTCCGAGGCCCACCCGTTCGCCGCCCCGCGAGCGAAGCTCAGCGCGCGGGCGGTCTGCTGGGCCACGGACGCGCTCGAGCGCGACGACACGTCCGTGTCGGCCCTGGCCCGGGCACCTCGGGGTGGACTGGGGCACCGTCTGGGACCCGGTCGCGGCCGAGGCCCAGCGCCGCCTCGCCGATCCAGGACGGCTCGCCGGCATCGACGCGCTGGGTGTGGACGAGCATCTCTGGTCCCACACCGGCCCGCCCGGATCCGGCATGGTCACCGGCATCGTGGACCACACCCTCGGCGCTGACGGGAAGCCCAGGGCCAGGCTGCTGGACCTGGTCGAAGGGCGGTCCGGGCCGGTCTACCGGGACTGGCTCAAGGACAGGGGCGAGGCCTTCCGGACAGGGGTCAAGGTCGCGGCGCTGGACCCCTTCCAGGGCTACAAGAACGCCATCGACGACCAGCTCGAAGACGCCGTTGCGGTGCTCGATGCCTTCCACGTAGTGAAGCTCGGCACCGCCGCCGTGGACGAGGTCCGCCGGCGCGTCCAGCAGGCCACCCTCGGCCACCGCGGCCACAAAGGGCGACCCGCTCTACGGGATCCAGCGCACCCTGCGCTGCGGGGCCGAGCGGCTCACCGAGAAGCAGAAGGCCCGTCTGGCCAGGGCATTCGACGCCCACAGCGAGCACTTCGAGGTCGAGCTCGCCTGGACCTGCGCCCAGCAGCTCCGCTCCGTCTACACCGCCACCGACCCCGCCGTCGGCAGGGCGATCGCCGAGCAGGTCCTCAAGGCCTTCCCGTCCTGCCCGATCCCGGAGATCGCCCGGCTCGGGAAGACCCTGCGGCGATGGCGGCAAGCGTTCCTGGCCTACTTCGACACCAAGGGCGCCTCCAACGGGCCCACCGAGGCCGTCAACGGGGTCATCGAAACCACCCGCCGCATCGCCCGCGGATTCCGCAACTTCGCCAACTACAGACTCAGATGCCTGCTCTCAGCCGGCGGCCACCGACCATGGAGGAAAAACCCGAACCATGCTTAGATCCGAAGAGCCGGTTTGGCCGGGCTCTAGAGGGCATCAGGAGGCGGATGCGCCGACATGGGCAACCACGCTGAACTCGTAGGTCAAGCCCTTCGACCATCCTGGCCAAAAGACTGCAAGTAGGGAAGGACCGCCGCGCGCTTCAAGACAACATCACGCAAAGCACTCTGAGTATTGCTCCTCGGCTTATACCCATCGATTGAGGGGTAGCCTGCTTCCTTCAGCACGTGGCTGATATTGCAGAATTTGTAATCTACAGATTGCCTTGACCTGCCCGTTTTGGCCTGGATCTCCCGGTTATAGCCCGCCTTGACGTAATTTGCCGATGACAGTTCGTATTCAAGCATTTCGAAATAGATGTCAACAATGACCCGGATTTCACCAAGTGTCCAGGGTGCGTTGCGCCCAGATGCGGTATCAGGCATCGCTCAGGCCTCATCATCCATCGAGCCGAGGAACGGAAGCCTCAGTCAATGAGCTGTAGAATGGCCACCTCGCGAGAGCCCATCCACTCAATTCGGCAGCACGTGCTGCAAGAACCTCCGGCGTCCAGTCCACATTTTTGAAGTAGATGTTTTTCGTTGTTGAAAACACCGTCTCGGCCTGAAGCAATTCTCTGGCCTCACCCCAGCTTCGATCTTGCTTGGAAGAATTGGCGGGCCCGGAGAGGGGAACCAAATTTGCCCATGTATTGACCCACTGCGCGTGCTGCTCGGGAGAGAATTTGTCGGCCCAGTGCTGGTTGTATTTCTGTGGCATTACATGATCAATGGTCATGGCAGGCAGCATCTTCATCACATCGATCTTCGACTGGTCATGCTCGTATTCTGCCAATATGAACGGGGCGACTCTTCGGCCGTATAGCGACCCGGACACGACAGCCGCCGAAAATTGCTCATCGGAGGGATAGACAACAGTCTTGCTCACGATAGACTGCCGGACGCCTAGCGGACTCCACCCCGCATCGCTCCAAAGTTTCTTGAAGATTGCGTGGAGTCCAGTTGGTTCGATTCCCAGGAGCGCACGCCGCACGAGAAATGCTTCAATGATGTCGAGGCATGCCACGGCGTCTTCCACTGGGGCATCGCCTCCCAACGTGGCCGTCAGTAGCTGCATGGCATAGGGATACAGGGTTGAAGGACGATTCAGCCCATTGAGTCGAAGTATGCCCGCGTGCAAGTCCTTGTCGAACGCCGTGACATTCCCTGAGTCGATGGCGTTGTATGCCGCCTGGTGGCGCGACAGGTCACCCATGATCTCCTTGAGCTCCTGCTTCGCGGTGAACTCCCCGTCAGACGTGATATCACGCCAGTGCTTTACCAGCCGTTTGAACGTCGTAGCTTTGGTGATCGTCGAGTCGACGGTCAGGGCGAAGGGAAAGAAATAGCTCTCTCGTGATGCGGCGTTCGGGAAGTTCTCCTCAAAAGATTGCCACTCCGAGGCGTACAGCTGGAGCGCCATCGATGCGTCATCCTTCAGACGCTTGAGAACTTCATTTCGCACTAGGTCGATGAGGCCCAGACGCATACCCTCCTTATTGAGACGGTCGAAAACCTCATTCGCATCATGAAAGTCTCCGAGACGGATCTCAACGAATTCGAGTTGGTCGAGTAGCACGTCTCTAAGGTGAGCTATCCTCTCAACCACATCTGAGCCCTCGAGGGGTTGCCCGAGTTCATCGAGGAGCGTACGCTCTTCGATCTTTCTTCGAACGAGGGAGAAAGACTTTGTCATATTGCCTTCTGCATCGCCAGCCTGGGCCGTAAGGTCCAGGACAACGTCGTACTCCGCCAAGGCAATTTGCATTATGGAATTGAACTGATGAGTATCTCGAAGCGTTGGGCGGAGCCTCGGGCGGTAGCGAGTGTCACTCTTTGTACTGACGAGGTAATCGCTGTATAGATCGTTGGCGATAACGCGTCCCTCATCGCCCCATTTCCGGGCGATGCTTGCAAGGGCCACCACCGTGAGGTACATCGTAGTCAGACGCTGTTGCCCGTCTATGACCCAGTATTGGCCAGCCTTGCTGGCTGTCTGCCCCTGCTCATCATCGAAGACCAGGGCCCCCAGGAACCTACTTTGGTACTGACCATCAAGGACGGTGTCGATGTCATCCCACAGCTGATTGATCTGCTGCTGGCCCCACACATAACTGCGCTGGAATAGCGGGCAGTAGAGCTGCACCTGGTCTCCGAGCCGCTGTCCAAGTCTGATTGGCTCCGCCTGAAGTCCGTTCGTGTTCGCCACACTTACCCCCCGAGTCCATCCAGATCGATATTTCTTGGCCAGGGTACCTCAGGGCCGATCCAACGAAGCCGAGCGTTGAAGCCAGCATGTGCCGAGGCCCATTAGGCGATAGCAGACGGGTTCAAGCAGAAGACGGCGCACAACCATCAGCCCGAAGTCACAAATTGTGATCCCCATACTCAACATCGAACAAACCCGTCCTTAGGTCCTGTCGGAGTTAGACTTCGAGTAGGTGACCCAATGCTGGTGCCCCCCGCCACAGCCCCAGCGACGTAGTCTCTTCCCCATGACAGCCTCCCTCGCCATCACCGGCGCCACCGGGGCCGTGGGCGGACTCGTCGCCCGCGAGCTCGCGGCCGAAGGCCTGCCGCTCGTCCTGCCCGCGCGGAACGAGGCGAAGGCACCCGAGCTGCCCCACGCCGTCGTGCGCCCGGCCGACTACGCCGACCGCAAGCTCTGCGAGGACTCCCTGGCGGGGATCGAGACGCTGTTCATGGTCTCGGGCCGCGAGAACGAGAAGCGGCTCTCCGAGCACTTCTCCTTCATCGACGCGGCCGCGGCGGCGGGGGTGCGGCACGTCGTCTACACGTCGTTCATGGGCGCCGCGGCGGATGCGACGTTCACCCTCGCCCGCGAGCACTTCCACACCGAGGCGCGGATCAAGGCCTCCGGCATGGGGTGGACGTTCCTGCGGGACTGCCTCTACGCCGACCACCACGCCGCGATCGCCGCGGGGGAAATGGCAGAGGTGAGCCACGACGTCGAGCGCCTCACCGGACGCCGCCCGATGTCCCTCGAGGAGGTGCTCGCGGCCCCGAGGTGACCGCGCGAAGTCTTCGCCCGGGACGGCGGCGGCGGTACTGTGATGTAGATCACATCGGCGGCGCGGAGGCAGCGATGGCACTGTTCCTCATCACGTACCACGGGATGGCGTATCCGGACATCGAGTACGCCACGGCCAGCCGCAAATCCTTCCGCGCATGGGCCAAGGAGGCTCTGGGCGACGCACTGGTGGAGTTCGGCGCGCCCCTGCTGCAGTCCGGGCAGATGGCGGTCGGCCAGCCGGCCGACGCGGTCGAGATCGACGGCTACTCGATCATCCGGGCCCGCTCGTATGGGGAGGCCCGCGCCATGCTCGAGGGCCACCCCTTCCTCAAGGAAGGCGGCACGATCCAGATCAATGAGTGCATGGAGGTGGACGCCTGACGAAGGCGGATTAGCGGGGGCGGAGCCTGACGAAAAAATCGGGCTAGCGGCAGACCGGTCTAGATGCTAATTTCGTGTGACGGCCATCACGCGCCTACGGCGGCAGCATCGACTGCCCCTGGGATGCGATCTGGACGAACCTACCGTCGAAAGCCTCCGACCCGACCAGGGCTCCAGCAAGCGGAGCTGGTATGTCGGCTGCCTAAGCGGTGCGCACTACTGTCTTTCACAGGAAGCGAGGGTGGATCAATGGAGATCGTCGTCGTCGAGTCCCGGCCCCTCCCCCAAGGGGTGTCCGGACAGGTCCCACATCAGGAGCAGCTGGACCCGGGTAGATGGCAGGATCGGGCACTCGGGGCCCTGATGGGTGCAGGGATGAGCGAGCAGACGGCCCAGGAACAGGTCCCCCGACTCTTGGCCGGAGACGTCTGGTCCGGCTGATGCCATAGTCCGGGACTAGCCGAGCCGCGTTCGGACGATCTCGCTCACGGCCTTGCCGTCGAACCGCCCCGCGACCTCTGCGGTGACCGGCTTCATGACGGCGCCCATCTGCCGCACGCTGGGCTCCTGCCCCTCGGCCCGGAGCCCAGCGATGACGCGGTCCACGATCTCCTCGACCTCGGCCCGGGTCAGTGGCCGGGGCAGGTAGCCCTCAATGACCTCGGCCTCGGCGATCTCCGCCGCGGCCCGTTCCGCCTCGCCGGCCCCCGTGTAGATCGTTGCCGTCTCGCGGCGCTTGGTCGCCTCCTTCTGCAGGAGGGCGGTGACCTGGGCGTCGTCGAGGGCGACCGGCGTCTTGCCGGACTTCTCCCGCGTCTCGATCTCGCCGAGGACGTTGCGGATCGTGCCGAGAGCCGTCTTGTCCCCGGACTTCATGTGGGTGACCAGGTCGGCGTGGAGGCGTTCCTTGAGCGTGGACATGAGCGCACCTTCTTCCCTTTCTAGGATCGTAGGCCCGCGGGGCCGGCGCCGCAGCGATGACGTTGGAGAACATCCGCGCGCCTAGACCGAGGTGCCGCTGAGGCCTCTGGGGCTCGGCGGCGCCTCGGTGTACCATCGGGACACGCTTGCCGCCGAAGGCTGGGCTCAGGTTGCTTGCTGCGTAGCCAAGCATCGAGGGAGTGCGACTATGAAGAAGGCAGTTCTCGCCAGTCTCGCAGCGGTGGTCATCGGGTTGTGCCCGCTGACCCTGCCACCCGCAGCGGGGGCGGCGAGCCCGACCGAACACGTCGAGGGGCAGATCCTCGTCAAGTTCCGCAACGACGGCGCGCGGGCCGGCGTCCTCCGCCAGCACGGGCTCAGCGACGGCCCGAGCATCGGCAGCACCGGTGCCCGCCTCATCCGGGTGCCGGCAGGCAAGGAGCTGCGGCTCGTCGCGGCGCTGGGCAACAATCCGGCGGTCGAGTATGCCGAGCCGGACGCGGTCGCGACCGTCGCGACGGCCGACGAGTACTTCCCCCGCCAGTACGCCCTGCAGAACGACGGCCAGTCGTTCACGAACACCGCAGGCACCGTCACCGTGGCCGGCGGCAAGGCAGATGCCGACATCGACGCCGTCGACGCGTGGACTGTCACGACCGGCGGCGGGACGAAGGTAGCCATCCTCGACACGGGCGTCGCAACCGACAACGCCGACATCACGCCCAAGGTTGCCGCACGCGCCAACTTCAGCTCGTCGACGAACGGCGAAGACTTCTACGGCCACGGCACCCACGTGGCCGGCATCGTCGCCGCCACCGCCGACAACACCGTCGGCGTCGCCGGCGTGTGCCCCGGGTGCACGATCCTCGACGGCAAGGTCCTCAACGACGCCGGGTCGGGCTCTGCCTCGAGCATCGCCCGGGGCATCGACTGGGCTGTCGCCCAGGGCGCGAAGGTCATCAATATGAGCCTCGGCATGCGCGTCTCGTCCAGCACCCTCGAGATTGCCGTCAACAATGCGTGGAAACAGGGTGCGGTGATCGTCGCCGCGGCCGGCAACACGGGCACGCAGTCCAAGATCTACCCGGGCGCCTACACCAACGTCATTGCCGTCGCCGCCACCGACAACAGGGATGCCAAGGCGTCCTTCTCGACCTACGGCGCCAAGTGGGTGGATGTCGCCGCCCCTGGGGTGAACATCTACTCGACCTTCCCGAACCACGCGTTCGCCCTCGGCGACGCCTATGGCCGGTCTCCGGGCTTTGACATCGCGAGCGGCACGTCGATGGCCTCGCCGATCGTCGCCGCCACCGCCGCGCTCGCCTGGAGCGCACACCCGGGCTCCACCAACGCATCGGTCCGCCAGAAGGTGGAGTCGACCGCCGACAGGATCAAGCCCGGCACGGGCTCCTACTGGGCACATGGGCGCGTGAACGCGGGCAAGGCCGTCCGCTAGCTCGCCCGTCCGCCAGGGCTGCGGCTTCACGTCTCCTTGCCGTGGTGGGCGGGGTCGTCGCTCGCGTCGCCCCCGCGCAGCTCGGCGTCGGGCACATCCATCCCCGCTGCAGCCTCGTCCAGGCCGGGCACGCCGGAGGGCACGTCCTGCTTGTCGGGACGGACGCCCTGGGCCTGCTCCCTGATGAGCTGCTCCTCCTCGGAGAAGCGGAGGTCGTTGGCCGCGTCCCCGGCGTCCTGGGGCTCGACGTTCTCGGGCTCGTAGGGGCTGCGCTCGTTCTGGTTCTCGCTCATGGCACAGAAGTACCCTGTGGGAGTCCGAGTCAACCAGCGGCAGCCGGGTAACTGTCCACTGGGGTCTGTTCCGGACGCGCTGGGGTCGCCCGGGACAGGCCTCTGCGAGCCGGGCTCGCCCGGGGTGGAAGGGACACCGGGAGCAGAAGGGAACGCATATGCGATCGCTCTGGCAGGAACGGGCAGAGACCCTCGGATCGGACGGCTTCCACGCGCGGGGCCACTACGACGTCGTCGTGGCCGGCGCCGGGATCACGGGGCTGACGACGGCGGTCCTGCTCTCCCGGGCGGGGCGCAGCGTCGCGCTGCTCGAGGCGCGCCGGGTCGGCGCGCTGACGACGGGCGGGACGACGGGCAAGGTCAGCCTCCTCCAGGGGACCATGCTCAGCCGGATCCGCACCCACCATGGGGACAAGGTCTTGAAGGCCTACGTCCAGGGCAACCTCGAGGGGCAGAAGTGGCTCCTGCGCTACCTTGACGACCACCGCGTCCCCTACCAGACCCGCACGGCGTGGACCTATGCCGAGCGCGGGGGCGCCCTAGGCCCGCTCGAAGAGGAGCACGCAGCGTGCGCCGCGGCGGGCCTCGACGCGCGGCGGGGCGACGCTGCCGAGCTCCCCTTCCGCACGGCAGGCGCGCTGCGCCTCGAAGGGCAGGCGCAGGTCGACCCGATGGACGTCCTCGCGGCCCTCGCGTCGGAGCTGCGCGCGCGGGGCGGGGCGCTGGTGCAGGGCATCCGCCTGACGGGCGCGGACACCGGGCGGGCCCGTCGCGGCGGCCCGATCGAGGTCGCGACCGACCACGGCCCGCTCACCGCCGACCGCATCGTCCTCGCCACAGGGACCACCGTTCTAAATCGTGCGGGCCACTTCGCGCTCCTGACCCCGAGCCGCGCATTCGCCGCCGCCTTCTCCGGCCCCGAGCGCCACGAGGGCTTCCCGCAGGGCATGTACCTCTCCCTCGACACTCCCTCGCGCTCGATCCGCTCGGTCCCCCCGCTCCCCGGCCATCCCGAAGCGCACGGCGCGGACGACGGCGGGCCGCGTCTCGTCGTCGTCGGCGGCGCCTTCCGGCCGGGCAGGGCCCCGACGGCGGCGCTGCGCACCGAGCTGCTCGACTGGGTGCGCGAGCGCTTCCCCGGCACCACGCCCACCCACGTCTGGGCCGCGCAGGACTACTACCCCGCGAGCGCCGTGCCACTCGTCGGCGCGCTGCCGGGCACCGGCGGGCGGATCCATTCCGCGACCGGCTTCGGGAAGTGGGGCCTCGCGAACGGCGTGGCGGCGGCGATCTCGATCGCCGCGGACATCCTCGGCGGGAACATCCCCTGGGCCCGCGAGCTCTACCACGCCGGCCTAAGCGGACGCGGCGCCGAGGAGGCGGCCTCGCTCAACCTCGGCGTCGTTGGCCGCCTCGCGGCCGGCTGGGCCCAGGCCCTCGCCGCGGGGAAGGGCAGGCCGCCCGCCGGGGACTGCGAGGTCGCCGGGACGAAGCACCACGTCTCGCGCGTCTGCACGCACCTGGGCGGCGTGCTCCAGTGGAACGAGGCCGAGCGGACCTGGGACTGCCCGCTGCACGGCTCGCGGTTCTCGTGCGAGGGGATGGTGGTCAACGGCCCCGCGGTGAAGCCGCTGCGGCGGGGGTAGAGGCGGTGAGCGGACGACGGCGGGGGGGGGGCCCCCCGC
>NZ_KV908329.1:34762-111634 GCF_001999765.1 Sinomonas mesophila
TCAGGACAGCCAGTCGGTGTAGCGCGTGGGAGCGAGCAGGGCGTGCCTGTCGGTCAGGACATCACCCCTGACGACGGCGAACATGCCGGCCGTGGGATCGGTCACCACGGTACGGTCGTCGCCCTTGCGGGACAGGGTGATCCTGCCAAGCTCGTCGAGAGGGAAGATGTCCGGGCCCGCGACGTTGCGGATTCCGTTCAGGGGCGCCCCTGCCGCGACCTCCGCGACAGCATGAGCCACGTCCCTGGAGGCGATCGGCTGGATCGGCGTGGCAGGCAGCCGGACGGTGTCGCCGTCGGCGGTCCACGACAGTACCGCGTCAATGAACTCCATGAACTGCGTGGCCCGCACGATCGAGTAGGGGATTCGGCCGGCGGCGAGGATGTCCTCCTGGAGCACTTTGGCCCGGTAGTAGTCCAGCTCCGGCACCTGATCCACGCCGACAATCGACAGGATCACCACGTGTCCGACCCCGCCCTTCCGGGCGGCGGCCAGAAGGTTGTCCATCGAGCTCTGGAAGAAGGCCGGGGAGGCCTCGTCGAAGGTCGGGGAATTCGTCAGGTTGACGACGACGTCCGCCCCCGCCACCGCCTCGTCCAGCCCCCGTCCGCTCACGACGTCGACCCCGGTGGACTGCGAGTGTGGCACCGCCTCGTGCCCGGCAGCTTGGAGATTCCTGACGACCTGGGACCCGATCAGCCCCGTTCCCCCGATGATCGCGCACTTCATGAGATGCCTTTCCCTGAGAGGTGTGCCCGCACAAACCTTACTCGGACACTTTCTGTCCGAGTACTATACGCAGATAAAAGTTGTCCGAGTCAAGGGGGCTGGCTAGAGTGGTGGCGTGAAAATGTCCGGCGGGGTCGAGTGGGCCCTGCATTGCTGCGTCGTGCTGACGTCGGCCGAGGAGCCCGTTCCCGCATCCAGGCTGGCGGAACTGCATGACGTCTCGGCGAGCTATCTGGCCAAGCAGCTGCAGGCGCTGTCCCGGGCCGGACTCGTGCGCTCGGTCGAGGGCAAGGCGGGCGGCTACATCCTGACCAGGGAACCCGCCTCGATCACGGTGCTCGATGTGGTCGAAGCTGTCGACGGTCCCGCCCCCGCGTTCATCTGCACCGAAATCCGCCAGCGGGGGCCGCTGGCCACCCCCGCCGAGTCGTGCACCGCACCCTGTCCCATCGCCCGGGCGATGGGCGCGGCACAGGAGGCCTGGCGAGAGGCGCTGCGCGCTGTCTCCATCGCCGATCTGGTTCAGGACGTGGCCTCCGCCTCCGGCCCGACCGCGCTGGCCCGAGTCAGCCAGTGGCTGACCAGCCCCAGATAGCCCACGATCAGCTCCCGCGCTCGCCAATGACAGGCCGCGGCCGACACAACATGCTGGCGCCACGGCCTGTCATGCCGGGAATGGCCTGCCGTGCCGGGCAGGGCCTGCCGAAGAGCGGACGACGGCGGCGGCCTCCCGGCCCCGGCCGCCCGCCAGCTCAGTCCGCGCTGATCAGGTTCGCCGCCGCGCCGTCCCTGTGCTTGTTGATCGCCTGCCGCGCGGCGTCGGCGTCGCCGGGCTCGATCGCGTCGACGACGTCCCGGTGCCGGGCCACGCTGCTGACCCCTTCCCAACGCCGCATCGCGACCCGCTGGTATGACACGGTCATAACAGCGTGTCGCGATGCGGCGTTGGGGGTGCGGGCGTGCGACGAGAAGCGGACCCGGCCTCACGGGGAGGCCGGGCCCGCTTCCCTGAGGGCGGGGTTCACTGGCCGGCGCTAGGGGAACCCATGATCCCGAGCTGCATCATGAGGTCCATAGTGTCCGGACGGGCGCTGAAGGAGCTGATCTTGCCGTCCTTCACGTGGAACAAATAGGCTGCGGTCGATCGGACGGACTTGCCAGTGGCGGGAATCTGCTGCCCTCCCGCTGTCAGGGGGCCTGTGTGGGTCCCCGTGAACTCGATCTCTCCCGCGACGCTGTCGTCGGAGATCACGCGGTCGGTCGCGGCGACGTGCAGATCGGGAAATGCGGTGAACCATGAGTTCATGTACTCGCGGACCTGGTCGGTGGTGGTGAGCGGCTCCGGAAGCGATGACTCGCGGAACTCGAAACCGTCCGCAAACATGCCTACGAAGCGGTCGGGATCGTGGCTGTCCCAGGCGGCCACTCCGTCCTCGTCAAGCCTGCGGACATCTTCGACGGTCATTGCAGTCTCCTCATCTCTGAGTGTGGAATCCATGCGCGGGCCTGCGGCCCTCAAGCAATGGCGCAGTTGATGACAAGCTCTCTCCGCCGCCGTGATGCGGCAACGCAGAGCGTCGTCCCTGACGGGCATCTGCCCTGCCGGGACGAACAGGATCCCCAGCCATCCAACGCATCCTGAAGAACCGCCAACCGTGGGTCGCGCGGTCTAGGAACATTCCGCGCGTCGGCCGCTGGTTTGTCAAGACCGTCGAACGCGGCCTGCTGCTCACGCCAACGCCGCATCGCGACACGCGGTGATGACCGCTTCATAACAGCGTGTCGCGATGCGGCGTGGGGGCGTGCCCTTGATCCCCGCTAGCCGTTCGGCTCCAGTAGGGTGTGCCGCTGAGGGGGCGTCAGTCCTCGCCGGTGAGGTCCGTCGCCACGCCATCCAGGTGTCTGATGATTGACTGCAGGGCGGCGCCGACGTCGCCGGACTCAATGGCGTCAACGATGTCGCGGTGCCGGGCGACACTCAAATTGCCCGAGGTCGGATCGATCCCGGAGAACACGATCGACATCCGGACGGAACCCTCGAGCGCCTCCCACTGATGCAGGAGCGTCTCATTGCCCGAGAGCCTGCACAGGAGCCGATGGAAGCCGAGGTCCGCCTCGACCCGGTCCTCGAGTGGGCGCTCCGCCGCCGCCTCCATGACCTCCAGGGCTTCGCGCAGCTCGCCGACGGGCCTGGCCCGGTTCGCCTGGTTGACGAGAGTACGCGTAGCGAGGGATTCGAGCGCGGCCCGGACGGCGAAGATGTCCCGGATCTCCTTGGCGTCGAGTTTCCGCACGCTGAGCCGCCTCCGGGGGCCTACGGTCGCGAGCCCCTCCTGCTGGATTTGGCGCAGTGCTTCGCGCAGCGTCCCACGGGAGATGCCGAGCATCTCCGAGAGCTCGGTCTCCACGAGGTGCCGCCCCGGAGCGAGCTCACCCGAGGTGATCGCGCGGCGCAGCGCCGCGAGTGCCTGCTCCCGCAGGCTCCTCTTCTCGAGCCCCACCATCGATGCCGTCTCGCTCACGGCGGACCTCCTCGTCAGGGCAACATCAAACTTCGGCTGTCAACCCGCAGCCGTCAACTATCTATCATACGTAACGGGAGTGTTTCGTCCCGCGGGGGGACCCCCGCGCGTCGGCCATGTCCCGCCGCACGCCGGCTGGTTCTCTGGCTCCTGACTCCGACCCAGTAGGGTGTCCGGCATGGGGGTTCCTTACGCGGCAAGCGGGGCGGTCCACGGGCTGCTCGTCGGGCTGGGCATCGCCGCCGCGCTCGGGTTCTTCGCCCTCGAGAAGCGGCGCCGCGGGCTCGCGGACGACAGGCTCTGGGCGATCGCCGGCTTCGCCCTCGCGTTCGGCGCGATCGGCGCCCGGCTCTTCACGTGGGACGTGGCCCGTGTGCCCTCGCTCGCTGCGTGGTGGGAGGCCGGGGACCGCAGCATCCTCGCCGGGCTCGTCGGGGCGTGGCTCGGCGTGCACGTCGGCAAGTTGATCCTGCGGTACCGGCCGTCCACGGGCGACCTCTTCGCCCCGGCCGTGGCCCTCTCGATGGCCATCGGCCGCATCGGATGCCTCCTCACGGAGCTCCCCGGGACCCCGACCGGCGGGGCGTGGGGCCTCGTCCTCACCCCCGAGCAGGCGGCGCTGTTCGGGGCCCAGGCCGGGGTCGGGCTGCATCCATCCTTCGCCTACGAAATCGCCTTCCACGCCCTCGCGTTCGCTGCCATGCTGCACTACCGGGACCGTCTGGCCCGCCCCGGGGACCTGTTCGTCCTGTACGTCGCCGGGTACGCGCTGTTCCGGTTCGCCGTCGAATTCGTGCGCGGCAACGAGGCGATGTGGCTCGGGCTGAGCGGGCCGCAGTGGTTCCTGCTCATCGTGCTCCCGCTGCTCGCGTGGCGGGTCTGGACGGTCGTCGCGGCGCTGCGGCCCGCGCGTCAGGAGGAGGTCGCCCCATGAGCAAGCCGCCCGAGCCCCCGCCGCCCAGGGTCCCGCCGCCGCCCGGGTTCCAGCCGCCCGGGCCCTGGCAGGCCCCGCGGCACTGGGGCAACTCGTTCCTCCTCGGGATCCTGGCCGGCGTCGTCGCGATCGGCCTCTACGTCTACCTGACCCTCGCGGTCGGCCCGCTCCTGAGCTATGGCAACACCCCCCTGTCACCCCTCCTCCAGGGGGTGCTCGGCTGGGGCTTCCCGCTCGTCTACCTCGCAGGAGCGATCGTGCTGACCTCCCTCCCCGCCACGATGCGCTTCGGAGCCGGCCTGCTCATCGCCATCGGCGTGTCGATGCTGATCGCAGCGGGCGTGTGCTTCGCGATCCTCTCCGGATTCTCGGGGGCGAACCGATGAGCCGCCGCGCGCCGCTCGGCCCGGGCCAGCCGCTGCGCGGCGACCGGATCCACCGCTACGTCACGGCCTTCTGCCCGCTCTGCCACGAGCAGAACCCGCCGCTGGCCCAGGTGCGCCGCCTGTCCGGGGCCCTGCTCGTGCGGGACGGCCGGGTCTGGCTCGAGCGCGGCTGCCCCGACCACGGGCTCGTGCGCACGCTCTACGACGAGTCGCCCGAGATCCTCGCGTACCTCGAGCGCTGGCAGGCGCCCACCAAGGCCCACGTCCCCGACCGGCCCGACAACTACCGCCAGGTCCCCGAGGCCTACGCGTACGGGCTGCCCGCGATGCAGACCCAGCACACGTGCATCCTCCTCGAGGACGTGATCGAGCACTGCAACCTGCGCTGCCCCACGTGCTTCACGGCGTCGGGCCCGCAGCTGCAGGGCGTCGCGCCGCTCGCGGAGGTCCTCGCGAACGTCGATGCGCGGCTGGCCCGCGAGAACGGCCGCATCGACGTGCTCATGCTCTCGGGCGGCGAGCCGACCCTGTACCCGCACCTCGAGGAGCTCCTCGACGAGCTCGTGGCCCGGCCGATCGTGCGGATCATGGTCAACAGCAACGGCGTGCTCCTCGCGCACGACGACGGGCTGCTGGCCCTGCTCGAGCGGCACCGCGAGCGCGTCGAGGTGTACCTGCAGTACGACGGGCCCTCGAAGGAAACCTCCGTGCACCACCGCGGCGGCGACCTCACCCGGGTCAAGGACGCCGCGATCGAGCGCCTCTCCGCCGCCGGCGTCTTCACGACCCTCACCATGACGGCGGCCCTCGGCGTGAACGACGGCGAGATCGGCGACGTCGTGCTCCGCGCCCTCGAGACGCCCTACATGGGCGGCGTCGCGCTCCAGCCCGTGTTCGGCTCGGGACGCGGCCACGGGATCGACGCGATGGACCGGCTCACCCACGGGGGCGTGCTCGCGCGGCTCGAGGAGCAGACCGGCGGCGTCGTCGCGTGGCACGACCTCACGGCCCTGCCGTGCTCGCACCCTCACTGCGCCTCGGTGGGCTACATGCTCAGGGACGACGCGGGTGTCTGGCGCTCCCTCACGCAGCTCATCGGCCACGACCGGCTCCTGCAGTGGCTCGAGCTCGACCCGGACGGAATCGCGAACCGCATCGCCGACAGCGCGATCCCGCTGGGCCTGCGCGAGGTCATGAAGTCCTCGCTCCTGGACCTGCTGAGCGAGCAGTCCTCCCTGTCCCACCCGCGCACCCTCGACCTGTGGAAGAACATCTGCACCCAGTGCGACCTCGGGATCGGCACCCTCGCGACCCTCGCCATGGGTGCCCTCCCCGGCCAGTACCAGCGCCTGCGCCGGCTCCTCGCCGAACGGGTCACGCGCATCACCGTCAAGCCGTTCATGGACATCTCGACCATGCTCGAGGAGCGGCTCACGCAGTGCTGCGTCCACGTCGGGACGAAGGGCGACGACGGCCTCCACCAGTGTGCGCCGTTCTGCGCCGTGCAGGCCTGGCCCGAGCTGTCCCACCAGCGGCTCAGCACCGCGACGGGCCAGCGCCTCCTGCCGCTCTCGCCCGTCGGGACGCACGAATGAGCGGCCCCCCGGACGACCGGGCGGAGGCGGCGCGCCGGCTCGCCGCGGGGCCGCAGCCGTCGGGCTTCAGGGCCGGGCCGGCGCGCGACGGCGACCACGCGCCGTCGCGCTCATCCCGCACCGGCGTCGCGCCGTACGACCCGCTGCGGCTGTGCGTCTACGCGACGATCGCGCTCCTGGGCTGGCTCGCGGGGCCGGCGGCGCTCGTCGTGTTCGCGGCCGTCGGGTTCGCGGGGTACCTGCGGGCGCGGCGTGCCGGCCTCACGCGCTCGAAGTGCGTGCTGCGGGACACGCGGCTCGTGCTCACGTACCTTGCGGCACTCACCGTCGCCGGGCTGTGGGGCGTGTGGGCGCTCGTGGCGCGGATCTGGGGTGGCTGAGCGTCAGCAGCATCCCAACGGGTAAGAGTCGGTTCGTCAGGACCCCGGCCAAGGAGAATGCGATGAAGCTGTTGGACGACGCCCTCACCCAGCTCGAGCGCTGGCATGCCCTCGACGCGGTGGCCGAACCGGTGCGGGCCGTGACTCGGGCCGCCGTGAAGCCCCGTCTGGTCCGGGATCTGCTCAGCGGCACGGGACTCGGGCACCCCCTCCATCCCGTCCTCACCGACCTGCCGATCGGGGCCTGGAGCATGGCCGCGGTCCTGGACCTGATGGGCGAACCGACGGAGCGCGGGGCGGACGTCCTCGTGGCGGCCGGGCTCGTCGCGGCCGTCCCGACCGCGGCGGCCGGCTTCAACGATTGGACGGAGACGAACGAAGCGGAGAGCCGCGTCGGCATTGTGCATGCGGCCCTCAACGTCACGGCGCTGGGCCTCTACGGCGCGTCCCTGGCCGCACGGAAGGCCGGGGCCCGCACCGCAGGCCGGGGCCTGGCCTTCGCCGGCCTCGGGATCCTGCTCACGAGCGGCTACCTCGGCGGCCATCTCGCCTTCTCGAAGGGCGTGCGCGTCAGCCGGGCCGCGTGGCATGAGGGTCCCGTCACGTGGCAGGACGTCGGGGCCGCGGACGACGTGGCCGAGGGCACGCCGACCCTGGTCGAGGCCGGGGGCGTCCCCCTGCTCCTCGTGCACGACGACGGTCGGCTCGTCGCGCTCGACAACGTCTGCACGCACGCGGGCGGCCCCCTCAACGAGGGGACCGTCAGCGGCGGGTGCGTGACCTGCCCCCTGCACGGGAGCACCTTCCGCCTCGCCGACGGCAGCGTGGTCCACGGGCCGGCGAGCGTCCCCCAGCCCAGCTACGAGGTGCGCGTCCGCGACGGCCGCGTCCTGGTCCGGGCCCGCCGGCGGAAGGCGCCGATCATCTAGCCGGTCTTGCGGGTCGTGCGCCGTTTGGCCGGCGCCTTCTCCTCCTTCTCGTCCTTCTCGTCCTTCTCGGCCTTCACGGCCTTCTCTGCCTTGGCCGGCTCCCCGCCGTCGTCCTTCTTCGCCGAGGCGCGCCTCGAGCGGGTGGCCTTGGCGGGCGCCGGCTCCTCCTCGTCCGGCTCCTCCGCGGCCGAGCCGCCGGCGGCCTTGCGCCGGCTCTCGACGCTGCGCCGCAGCGCCTCCATGAGGTCCAGGACCTCGGCGCCCTTGCGCTCCTCGGGCGGGGCGCCGAAGGTCTCCTCGGTGTCCACGGCATCGCCCTTCTCGAGCTTCGCCTCGACGAGCTGGCGCAGCTGCTCCTGGTACTCGTCGGCGAACTGGTCCGGGTCGAAGTCCGCGGACAGGCTCTCAACGAGCGAGGAGGACATCTTGAGCTCCTTGTCGGAGACCTTCACGTCCGTGTCCTCGAGGATCGGGAACGCGGCCTCGCGCACCTCGTCGGGCCACAGGAGGGACTGGAGCACCATGACGTCCCCGCGCACGCGCAGCGCCCCGAGGCGGGTCTTCTGCCGCAGGGCGAACTTCACGACGGCGGTCAGCTCGGTCTTCTCGAGGGTCTCCTTGAGCAGGTGGTACGGCTTGACCCCGACCTTCTCCGGCTCGAGGTAATAGCTCTTCTCGAAGAACATCGGGTCGATCTGGTCGTCCGGGACGAACTCGACAACCTCGATCTCGCGGCTGCGCTCCACGGGAAGGGACTCGAGGTCCTCGTCCGTCAGGACGACCGTGCGGCCGCCCTCCTCGTACGCCTTGTCGATGTCCGAGTACTCGACGACCTCGCCGCAGACCTCACACCTGCGCTGGTAGCGGATGCGCCCTCGGTCTTTGTCGTGGACCTGGTGGAGCCTGAGGTCGTGGTCCTCGGTGGCGCTGTACACCTTCACGGGCACGCTGACCAGACCGAAGCTGATGGCGCCCTTCCAGATCGACCGCATGTGCCCAGTGAACCGCAGATCCCGGGGCTTGAACAGGCGTGCACCCTCAACGCCGCATCGCAACACGCTGTTATGGGCGGCCCATAACAGCGTGTTGCGATGCGGGGTTGCGAGCCGGCGCTCAGCCGAGCAGCGCGACCTCGAGCTCGGCGGGCACAACCGGGGCATCCGTCTCGAGCTCGAGCGCGGTCTCGGCCCCCCGCGGGAACACGAGGTCCGTCACGGCCACGAGCCCGTCCTGCGCGAAGACCTCGACCGAGCACGCGTCGACGACCACATCGAGCCGAACGCCGCCGTCAGAGCCCGGCAGCGGAGCCGTCTCGGCGGAGGCGAAGAGCCCGTGGAAGTCCGTCATGCCCGAGGCGGTCCGGTCGAGCGTGAGCGTGCCCGCGGCCGGGTCGATCCGCAGCAGGGCCGCCTCGTCCTCGCCGGTGCCCAGCCGCAGCGTGCAGGCCGGAGCGCCGGCGGGCAGCGCGAGCCGCACCCGGAACGCCTCCCCGCGCGGCACGGACGCGAGCCGCGTCCGTCCGGCCGGCACGTGAACGACGGAGCCCGCAGGCACGGACGCCAGACCGCCCCCCGGCGGCAGGACCGGCGCCTGGACGAGGGCGTGGCCGCCGCCGACGGCGCGCAGGGTCACCTCGCGCGGAACGGACATGGCACTGCGCCACGCCCCCGTGGGCGTCGCGTCCGCGTAGTCCCAGTTGCTCATCCAGCCGAGCATGAGCGCCCGGCCCGTGACCCCGCTGAAGGAGACGGCGGCGTAGTAGTCGCGGCCCCAGTCGAGCCAGCGGAAGCCGTCTGCGTCGGGGCGGAACCGCTTGCCGTCGAAGTCGCCGACGCAGTACTTCATGCCGGATCCCCCGGCCGCGCCGTGCGGGTTCACGCTCACCACGAGCACCCAGCGGGTCCGCCCCTGCTTGCCCTCGACGGGAACCTCGATGAGGTCCGGGCACTCCCACAGGCCCTCGCCGGGGTCGGCGACCCCGCCGGCCACATCGGCCGCCGCGACCTCGCTCAGGAGGCGCCATGCCTTCAGGTCCGCCGAGGCGTAGAGCAGCACGCGCCGCTCCGCGGCCTCGACGGCGACCATGACCCAGTACGCGCCCGCGGGGCCCGCGTACCGGAACACCTTGGGGTCGCGGAAGTTCGCCGAGCCGCGGTCCAGCACGGGATTGCCCTCGTGCTTGGTCCAGGTCGCGCCGTCGTCGAGGCTGTAGGCGAGCGACTGGGCCTGGATGCCGGGGCGCTCGGAGCCCTCCGCGTACGCGCTCGTGTACACGGCGACGAGCGGCACGGTCGCCTCGCCGCCTGCATCGGGCGCGCCGTCGCGCTCCCTGCTGGCAAAGCCGGCCGTATTGAGGGGGTCCGCCACGACGCTGCCCGAGAAGATCGCCTCGGTCCCGGTGCACGGGATCGCGACCGGCTGCTCGGTCCAGGTGTGCAGGTCGGTCGACGTCGCGTGGCCCCAGGACATGTTGCCCCAGTCCGGGCCAGAGGGGTTGTGCTGGTAGAAGAGGTGGTACACGCCGCGGTGGAAGACGAGCCCGTTGGGATCGTTCATCCAGTTCCGCGCGGGCGTGTAGTGGACGCGCGGCCGGTAGTCGTCGCGGGTCGGGACAGGTGCGGTGGTGGTCATCGCTTCTTTCGTGGTTCAGGGGGTGCGCGCGAGTTCTGGGGCGCGCGGCGGGCTTCTACGGTGCTGCGGGCGTGAGGCCGACGGCGGGCACCTCGCCCGGCACGTCGGAGGCCAGCGGCGGCTCGGCGCCCGCGCGGGAGACGGTCACGGCGGCGGCCCGGGCTGCGAACGACCCGGCGGCCGCGAGCGCGCGGGCGCTGATCGGGGCGAGCCGGTCTCCCCCGGCGGCCAGGAGCGCGTGCACGAGGGCGGACATGTAGCTGTCCCCCGCCCCGACCGTGTCGCGGACCTCGACGGCCACGGGCGCGACCTCGGCCTCGTGCCCGCCCGAGAGCAGGAAGGAGCCGCTCGCGCCCAGGGTGACGGCGACGACGGTCGGGCCCAGTTCCGCGATCCGCCGTGCCGCGGCGCGCGGGGCGAGGCACGGATAGAGGTACGCCGCGTCCTCGTCGCTGAGCTTGACGACGTCGGCCAGGCCGGCGAGGCGCTCGAACCTCGCCAGGGCGTCGGCGTGCGGGCCGACGAGGGCGGGGCGGATGTTGGGGTCGAGGCTCACCGTCGCGCCGCGCCCGTGCCGGGCCGCGCGCACGATCTCCTCGACGCGCGCGGCTCCCGGCTCGAGGAACGCGGCGACCGAGCCGACATGCACGTGCTGCACGTGCACGTGCCGCGCCGGCGGCAGCGCCACGGAGCCGGGGAGCTCCCAGGCGAGGTCGAATTCATAGGAGGCCGCGCCGTCGTCCGCGATGTGGGCCGCCGCGCTCGAGGTGACCGGCAGGCAGAACGACTCCGGCAGCACGTCCACGCCCGAGGCGGCGAGCCGCGCTGCGATCGCCTCGCCGCGCGCGTCCCGGCCGAGGGCCGTGAGGAACGCCGTCGGCGTGCCGAGCCGGGCGAGGCCGAGGGCCACGTTCGCGGGCGAGCCGCCCGGGTGCTCGCGCGTGCCCGCCGCGGTGCGGATGATGTCGGTGAGGCTCTCCCCCACGACCAGCACGCTCACCCCTTGACCCCGCTCGCCGCAATGCTGTTCACGAACGCGCGCTGGAACGCGATGAACAGGGCCACGACCGGGAGCGTAATGAGGGACGTGTACGCCATGACCTCGCCCCACGAGACGTTGAGCTGGAAGAAGTACTGCACGCCGAGCATGACGGGGCGCAGCTCCTCGCTCTGGACCACCATGAGCGGCCACAGGTACGAGTTCCATGCGGGCAGGAACGTCAGGATCGCGACCGTCGCGACGGCCGGGCCGGAGAGCGGCATGACAACGCGGCGGTAGATCGTGAACCAGCCGGCGCCGTCCATGCGGGCGGCCTCGTCGAGCTCCTTCGGGATGGAGTCGAAGTACTGGTGGAAGAGGTAGATCGAGAACGCGTTCGCGACGAACGGCAGGACCTGCACCTGGTAGGTGTCGAGCCAGCCGGTGGTCAGCTCGAGGCTGAACCCGTTGGCGGTGAGCCACGGGAGCTGGTTGACCCACCACACGAGCGGCAGGGCCAGCGTCTCGAACGGGACGATGAGCGTCGCGATGACGAGCGTCAGGATGATGCCCTTGCCGCGGACCCGCATGCGGGAGAGCGCGAAGGCGGCCATCGAGTTGACGACGACGCCGAGCGCCACCGTCACGGCCGAGACGCCCACCGAGTTGAGCAGGAACCGGGCCGCGGGGACGCGGTCGAACACGGCGGCGTAGTTGTCGAGCGAGAGGTGCCCGACCGGAAGGAACGCCGCCGGCGAGCCCAGGTCGCCGAAGATCTGCTGGTCCGGCTTGAGCGAGGAGACGACCATGAACAGGAGCGGGAACGCGAAGACCGCGGCGAGGGCGATCCGCGCGAGCCACGCGACCGGGCCGGTTCCCGGGCGGAGCACGCCCTGAGGCTTGAGGACAGTCATGTCAGGACTTCTCCCGCGTGAGGTAGCGCTGGGCGCTCGAGACGATGAGGACGAGGACGAAGAAGACCAGGGAGATCGCCGAGGCGTACGAGGTCTCCTGCTGGCGGAACCCGGTCTGGACGGCTTGGTGGACGATCGTCGTCGTCGAGTCGAGCGGGCCGCCCTGGGTCATGACGTCGATCTGGGTGAACAGGCTCAGGGCCTGGATCGTGATCGTGACGAGGATGAGGTTCCGCGTGGCCCGCAGCCCCGGCCACGTGATGTGCCGGAAGCGCTGCCACGTGCTCACGCCGTCGAGCGCCGCGGCCTCGTAGAGGTCGCCCGGGATGGTCTGCAGGCCCGAGAGCCAGATGATCATGTGGAAGCCGGCGGCCTGCCACACGGACATGAGGATGACGGCGGGCATGGCCGTGGCCGGGTCGTTGAGCCAGTCCGGCCCCTCGACGAGGCCGAACGTGACCGCGCGGATGACCTCGTTGAGCAGGCCCTCCTGCCGGTACATGAACAGCCACAGGAGCGAGACCACGACCATCGAGGTCACGACGGGCAGGAAGTACACGGTGCGGAAGAAGTTCACGCCCCGGACCCGGACGTTGACGAGCAGCGCCATGCCGAGCGCGAGCGCCGACTGGAGCGGCACGACGACGACCGCGAAGTACGCGACGTTCGCGAGCGAGCGCCAGAACGTGGCGTCCTCGGCGAGCCGGACGAAGTTGTCCAGGCCCACGAATTCGGGCGGGTACGGGGAGATGAGCCGGGCGTTCGTGAACGCGAGGCCGAACGCGAGCAGCGCCGGGACCACGATGAACAGCACGAGCAGGAGCGCGGCGGGGGCGATCATGGCCCAGCCGAGGCGCTCCTCGCGGCGGGCGACGGCGCCGGCCATGGTTCCGGAACGGGGGCGAGTGCGGGGACCGGGCAGGGGACCCGGGCGGGCGGCGCGCCCGCCCACGCGCGGGGCGTGGGGGGCGCGGTCACTCGCGCGGTCGGTGACAGAGTGGGTGGTCATGGTGCTCAGCCCTTGTAGCCGCCGTTGGACTTGATGTTGGCGTCGATGTCCTTCACGGCCTTGTCCAGGGTGGACTTCGGGTCGGCGCCGGAGAGGATGTCCTGCGTCGCCTTGCCGAACTCGGTCGCGATGAACGGGTACGCCGGGGTCTCGGGGCGCAGCACGGCGAACTCTTGCGAGAACTCGCGGAAGATGCTGTTCGCGCCGCCGGGGGCGTAGGCCGGGATGAGCGCCGCGGCCTCCTCCGTGGCCGGGATCGTGCCGGTGGCCTGGGCGATCTTCGCGACGTTCTCCGGGGCCAGCGTGAAGGAGAGGTAGTCCATCGCGGCCTCGGCGCTCTTGCATCCGCTTGTGACACCCCACTGCCACGAGCCGCCGCCGATCTTCGGGCCCTCGCCGAGGTCCACCGAGGGCAGGACGACGAGGTCGTCGCCGAGCGCCGCGCGGGCCTTGTCCGCAGCCCACGAGCCGGTGTACAGGATCGCGCTCTTGCCCGCGATGAAGTCCGCCGTCGTGTCCTTGCCGCTCTTCTGGGCGGCGTAGCCCTTCTCGACGAGGCCGTGGAACCACTCGGCCCACTCGACAGCGGCGTCGCCGTTGAGCGTGCCGTCGGCGCTCTGGTAGCCGTCGCGGTTCACGAGGTCGCCGCCCGCGGACTGGAGGAACGGCGAGTAGGCGTACGGGAGCCATTCGCCGGTGCCGCCCGTGCCGAGGTCCAGCGGGTGCTCCCACGTGCCGAGGCCCTTGAGCTTCTCGAGCGCCGCGTCGAGCTCGTCCTTCGTCCATGGCGAGTCGATGGTCGGGATGCGGACGCCGGCGGCCGTGAGGTCGGACCTGCGGGCCAGGAGCGCGAGGGCGACGTCGTAGTGGCCCACCGAGTAGGTCTTCCCGTTCCACTCGCCGAGCGTCGAGGGGAGGTTCTTCGAGAGGTCGGCGCTGAGCTCGAGCGGGGCGAGGTACTTCGACCACGCCCAGTTGGGGACGTTCGGGCCGTCGATGTCGACGATGCACGGGAGCTTCTTGGCCGAGGCCGCCGCGACGACGGAGTCGTTGTAGGAGTCCTGCGGGAAGGCCTGGACCTTGACCGTGGCCTTCTTGTCCGGCTTCGCGTTGTACTCGTCGACCAGCGACTGGATCGCCGCGAGCTCTTCCTTGTTGCCCGCGTTGTGCGTCCAGAGGGTGAGCTCGCCGTTGGCGCCGTCGCCTGAGCCGCCCGAGCCGGAGCCGCACGCGACGAGGCTTCCGCCGAGGGCCGTCGCCACTACACTGGCTGCGAGGAGCCGCTTGACCGCTGTCTTCATGCGCGTTGTTCCTTCTGTCTTGTCCTGGGAGGGATGGGGTGGGGGTGATGGCTCCTGGTGACGGGTGCGGCTGTTGCCGCAGGCGCACCCGTCCCCCCGGAGCCGGTGGGGGGTCACTTCCGTTGCGGGGTCACGTCCCTGCGTTGCGGGGTCACATCCCTGCGCTGCGGGGTCTTGCGACCGACCCGCGCCGCACGAGCGGGCAGTCGAGGAGCTTCTGGCGGGGCTCGCCGTCGTCCGCCGTCCCCTCGATCTCGTCGAGGAGCCGGCTCACCGCCCAGCGGCCCATGTCGTAGTGCGGGAGCGCCACGGTCGTGAGCCCTGGCCACAAGCCGTCGGCCACAATCTCGAAGTTGTCGATGCCCACCACCGAGAGGTCCCCGGGGATGCCGAGGCCACGGCGGGCGGCGACCTCATAGACGCCGAAGGCCTGCTGGTCGTGGAAACAGAAGATCGCCGTCGGCGGATCGGGCAGGGCCAGGAGCTCCTCCGCCCCGGCCCGGCCCCCGCTGACGGCTGGCCGCTGCCTCGTGACCAGCGCGCCGTCGTACTCGATCCCCGCCTCGGCGAGGCTCGAGCGGTAGCCCTCGAGCCGGCCGAAGGCGGCGGGAATCTCGTCCCTGTTGTTGATGAAGCCGATGCGCCGGTGGCCGGCCTCGATGAGTTCCTTCATCGCCGTGCGGGCGGCAGCCGCCTCGTCCGGGACGACCGAGGGGAACGCCCCCTCAGCATCGAAGGCATCCAGCAGGACGACCGGGACGTTGATGCCAGCCGGGATCTCCGCACGCTGGTGGTACATGCGGGCGAGGACGAGGCCGTCCACCTGATGCTGCAGGAGGGTCCGCACCTGCTTCTCCTCGAGCGCCCAGTTCCGGCCGCTGTCCACGAGCATGACGAGCCAGCCCCGCTCGTACGCCGCATCCTGCGCCCCGAGGATCATCTCGCCGGCGAAGGGGCTGCTGGCGATCTCGTCGCTGACGAGGCCGAGCAGGTAGGAGCGCTGGTTGCGCAGGCCGCTCGCGAGCCGGTTCGGCGAGTAGCCGAGGCTCGCGGCGACCTTCCGGACGTGCTCACGCGTCTCCGGGCTGACCCGGGCCTGGTGGGCTTCGCTCAGGGCGTGCGAGACGGTCGTGACAGACACCTCGGCGGCTTTCGCCACGTCGCGGATGCCGACCTTGCCCATCCTGCACTCCCTCGTCCAAAACGTTTTGTATGCGTTGCATCACAGTCTGGGGCAAACCGTTTTGCATTGTCAACCCACGCCTTTGCCCCCACCCTCAACGCCGCATCGCAACACGCCGTTATGGGCGGCGCATGACGGCGTGTTGCGATGCGGGGTTGGGGGTGGGGTTGGGGTGGCTAGCGGCCCTCGTCGAGGATGCGGCGGACGTCGAACGCTGCCGCGGTCTCGAGCTGCGCGTACGTGCAGCTCGAGGGGTCCCGGTCGGTCCGCCACCGGCGGAACTGGGCGGTGTGCCGGAACCGGTCCCCCTCCATGTGGTCGTAGGCGACCTCGACGACGAGCTCGGGCCTGAGCGGGACGAAGGAGAGGTCCTTGCCGCCGCTCCAGCGGCTCACGGCGCCGGGCAGGCGCTGCGTCCCGTGCGCCGACTGGTCGGCCCACCTGCCCCACGGGTGCGCGGCGAGGTCCGTCTCGACGAGCGGCGCGAGCTCCGTGGCGAGCGCGCGCCGCTTCGCCATGGGGAACGAGGCGGCGACGCCGACGTGGTGGAGGGTCCCGCCGTCGTCGTACAGGCCGAGCAGGAGCGAGCCGAGCGCGTTCCTGCTGTCTGTGCCTCCGGCTTTGTGCCACCGGAACCCCGCGACGACGCAGTCCGCCGTGCGCTCGTGCTTGATCTTGAACATGCTCCGCTTGCCCGGCTCGTAGGGGGCGTCGAGCGGCTTGGCGATGACGCCGTCGAGCCCGGCCCCCTCGAACTCAGTGAACCACCGCTTCGCCTCCTCGAGGTCGGCTGTGGCCGGCGTGAGGATGATGGACTCCTCCGGCCCGCCGAGGATCTGGCGCAGGACGTCGCGCCGGTCGCCGAAGGGGCGGCGCATGAGGTTCTCACTGCCGAGCGCGAGGATGTCAAAGGCGACGAGGGACGACGGCGTGTGCTCGGCCAGGAGCCGCACCCGGCTGTCCGCGGGGTGGATGCGCTGCTGCAGGGCCTCGAAGTCCAGGCGGTCGTTGAGGAGCAGGACGATTTCGCCGTCGACCACGCACTTCTCCGGCAGGCCCCGACGCAGGATCTCGACGAGTTCGGGGAAGTAGCGCGTCATGGGCTTGTCGTTCCGGCTGCCGAGCATCACCTCGTCGCCGTCCTTGAAGACGATCGTCCTGAAGCCGTCCCACTTCGGCTCGCTGTGCCCGACGTCGGGGATCTCACGGACGGGGCGCGCGAGCATGGGTTCGACCGGCGGCATCACGGGTAGATCCATGGGGACATCTTCCACCGGAAGCTCACACCATGGGAGATTAGCCGCATGGCTCCGCACCGCGAGACCGTCGAGATCGAAGGCCGCCGGATCAGCCTGTCCAATCTGGACAAGGTGCTGTACCCCGAGGCCGGCACCACGAAGGCCGACGTCATCGAGTACTACAAGTCCGTCGCCGACGTCATGATCCCCGTGGTGCGCGACCGTCCGGCCACGCGGAAGCGGTGGGTGAACGGCGTCGGCACGGCCGAGGAGCCGGGCGAGGTGTTCTTCCAGAAGAACCTGGACAAAAGGTCCACGCCGGACTGGGTCGAGCGCGTGACGCTCCACCATCGGAACTCCGTCAACTCGTACCCGCTCGTCAACGACCTCCCGACCCTCATCTGGCTCGCCCAGATCGCCGCCCTCGAGATCCACGTCCCGCAGTGGCGCGCCGTCGAGGAAGACACGATGCTCAACCCGGACCGGCTCGTGATCGACCTCGACCCCGGCCCCGGCGCGGGACTGCCCGAATGCGTCGAGGTGGCCAAGCTGGTCAAGTCGATCTTCGACGACATGGGCCTGGCCTCGGTCCCGGTCACCAGCGGGTCCAAGGGCATCCACCTCTACGCCAAGCTCGACATGGGCCAGCGGTGGGAGGAGGTCTCCGCGGTGGCACGGGAGCTCGCGAAGTCCCTCGAGGCCGACCACCCCGACCTCATCGTCGCCGACCAGAAGAAGACCCTGCGCAAGGGCCGCGTCCTCGTGGACTGGAGCCAGAACAGCGGCCAGAAGACCACGATCGCCCCGTACTCCCTGCGGGGGCGCGTCCAGCCCATGGTCGCCGCGCCGCGGACGTGGAAGGAGATCGACTCCCCCAAACTGGCACACGTGCGCTACGACGAGATGCCCGCCCGGCTCAAGAAGTTCGGCGATCTCTTCGAGCCCCTCCACGCCATCCCGCTCTCGGAGGCGCCCGACGCCGGCCGCCCCTCCAAGCCCGAGGCCCGGTCCCGCGCCTCGGCCGGCGCCCGCTCCGGCTCGAAGGGCGGCTCCCGCGGCTCGCGGTCGTCCGGCGAGGACGACGACGACGGCGGCCACGGGCCGTCGTCCTCCGGGGGTGCGGGCGCCCGCCCGGGCGAAGACCGCCTGACCCGCTACCGGGCAAAGCGCGACGCCGAGAAGACCCCCGAGCCGGTCCCGCTCGAGGCGCCGACGCCCGGGGCGGGCGACGCGTTCGTGATCCATGAGCACCACGCGCGGCGCCTGCACTGGGACCTGCGGCTCGAGCACGAGGGCGTGCTGGCCTCGTTCGCGATCCCCAAGGGCATCCCCACGGACACCGGCACGAACCACCTGGCCGTGCACACCGAGGACCACCCGATCGAGTACCTCACGTTCTCCGGCACCATCCCCCAGGGCGAGTACGGCGCGGGCGAGATGTTCGTGTGGGACACCGGGACGTACGAGGTGGAGAAGTGGATCGAGGGCAAGGAGATCATCGTCATCCTGCATGGCAGGGAGGGCGGCGGCCTCCAGGCCGTCGCCGAGGGGCTGGGCCGGGCCGGGGCCGGGGTGCGGCTCGCGCTCATCCATCCCGAGGGGGGCTACGGCGGGGGCGAGTCGGGGGGGAAGGAGAACTGGCTTGCGCACTTGATGAAGGACCAGGAGAAGGGCCATTGGCGCCGCGGCGCCAAGGGCGGCGGTGATGCCCCCGAGAAACCCGGGGTCACCTCCCAGGAATCCGGGGTCACCTCCCAAGAATCCGGGGTCACCTCCCAAGAATCCGGGGTCACCTCCCAAGAATCCGGGGTCACCTCCAAGAAGGGCCGGGCAGCTCCCGCCCCCGCACCCATGCTCGCGCAGGCGGGCACACCGGGACTCGTGCGCGGCGAGGGCTGGGCGCTCGAGATGAAGTGGGACGGCATCCGGGCGATCGTCGACGCGCGGGCCGAGCCGCTGCGCCTGTGGAGCCGGCGCGGGATCGACCAGGCCGGGACCTACCCCGAGCTCGCGGGGCTCGCGGACCTCGGTCCGGCAGTCCTCGACGGCGAGATCGTCGCCCAGGACGCGCGCGGGCGCCCCGACTTCGGGCTCCTGCAGCAGCGCATGAACCTCACCCGGCCCGCCGACGTCGAACGTGCGCGGCGCGACGTCCAGGTGAAGATCTTCCTGTTCGACATCCTGGAGTACGACGGCCAGGACCTCACGGGCCTGGCCTTCCGCGACCGCCGCGCTGCCCTCGAGCTCCTGGCCGCGGGCGGCCTGCCCCCGGCGACCGAGCTCTCGCCGCTCTTCGAAGGGGAGATCGAGCACATCCTCGAGGCCTCCGCGGAGCACGGGCTGGAGGGCGTCATGGCCAAGCGCCTCGATTCCCGGTATGACGCCGGCCGCCGCTCTGGGGCCTGGCTGAAGATCAAGAACGCGCGCATTCAGGAGGTCGTGGTCGCCGGATGGCGCGAGGGCAAGGGCTCCCGCTCGGCGACGATCGGCTCGCTGATCCTCGGCATCCCGGACGACGCCGGCGTGCTGCGGTACGCGGGGCGGGTCGGCTCGGGCTTCGCCGAGGCGGACCTGCGCAGGATCTCCTCAATGCTGGACGCCCTCGAGCGGAAGACGTCCCCACTGGAGGACGTCCCCGCCGAGGATCGACGGGACGCCCACTGGGTCACGCCCAAGCTCGTCGCCGAGGTGACCTACTCGGAAATGACCTCGGGCGGCAGGCTGCGCCACCCGGTGTGGCGCGGCTGGCGCCCGGACAAGGTGCCCGCAGACGTGGTGCTCGAGCCGCCCGGCCGCTGAGCGGAGGCGCGGCGGCAGAGCGGAGGCGGGGCCAGGCCGGCCCGCCCCCGCTCAGCCTCCCGAGCCTACGGCGACGGGGTCAGCACGAGGGCCGAGCCGCCCCCGCGCCGCACCGGCTCGGCGGCGGCGAGCATGCGCCCGTCGGGCAGGAACTCGATGGCCGTCTCGGCGCCGATCTCTGCCGCCGACGTGAACGCGTCCCCCGACTTCACGAGCAGGTACTCGTACGGTGCGAGGTCGTCGCCGAACTCATCGATGAATCCGGGCTCGGCGGTCACGAACGCGCGGCCGATGCTGTTGGCGAAGTTCCGGTTGGAGGCCCGCGGGGCCGCGAGCGCCGCCGGCGTCGTCATGCCCAGGTCCACACGGTTGACGATTGTCTGCAGGACGGTCGTGATGATCGTCGACCCGCCGGGCGAGCCGAGCGCGAGGAACGGCGTGCCGTCCTCGTTCAGGAGGATCGTCGGCGACATCGATGACCGCGGCCGCTTGCCCGGCTCGATGCGGTTGGGATCCGCGGTGTCGAAGCTGGTCGTGGTGAAGTCCGTGAGCTCGTTGTTGAGGATGAAGCCGCGGCCCGGCACGACGATCCCAGATCCGCCGGTCTGCTCGATCGTGAGGGTGTACTCGACCACGTTGCCCCACTGGTCGGCGACGGTGAGATTGGTCGTCGAGAGGTTCTCCGTGTCCTGCTCATCGGCGAGCGCGGCCGGGGCGGCGGGGCACACGCCGTCGTACGACGCCACGTCCCCCGGCGCGAACGGCGTCTGGGCGGCAGTGTCGGGATTGATCAGACACGCGCGCTCCTTGCCGAAGACAGGATCGGTCAGGGCCTTCGTCGGGACACCGACGAACGCCGGATCCCCCACGTACTTGCCGCGGTCAGCGAAGGCCAAGCCGCTTGACTGCAGGTAATGATGCAGCGCATCCGCCGGCGCCATGCCGGCAAGGTCGAACGTCTCGAGAATGTTCAGCGCCTCGCCCACCGTCGTGCCGCCGCTCGACGACGGGGCCATGCCGTACACGTCGTAGCCGCGGTACTCGACGTGGGTCGGATCCTGGTCGAGGGCCTCGTAGCCGGCCAGGTCCGCCGTCGTCATGGTTCCCGCGGGCACGGGCAGCGTCGGCGTCGGAACCGTGGGCGGGGCCTGTACCGTCGCGGCGATTTCCTCGGCGAGGGGGCCAGCGTAGAAGCCGTCCTCCGTGCCCTGCCTCGCGAGGAGCCGATACGTCTCCGCGAGGTCGTGGTTCTTGAAGATGCTGCCGACGGTGGGAAGCGCGCCCCCTGGGAGGAACAGTTCCGAGGTGGACGTGAAGTTGGCGAACCTTGCCCTGTTGTCGTCGGTCTGCTTGCGGAAGGTCTCGTCCACGACGAAGCCGCGGTCGGCGACCTTGATCGCCGGCCTGAGGGCTTCCCCAAGGCTCAGGGTGCCCCAGTTCTCCAGCGCCCGCTCCCACGTCGCGGGGGTCCCGGGCACGCCGACGGACACTCCCGAGGTGACGAGCTCACCGAAGAGGTAGGGCTTGCCCGTTGCGGGATTCATGAAGGTCTGGAAGTCGGCCCCCGCCGGCGCCGTCTCGCGCCCGTCGATCGTGTGCACGGACTCGGTCGCGGCGTCGTAGTACACGAAGTACCCGCCGCCGCCGATCCCGGCGCTGTAGGGCTCGGTCACGCCGAGCGTCGCGGCCGCGGCGACGGCGGCGTCGACCGCGTTGCCGCCCTTGCGGAGCACCTCGAGGGCCGCGGCGGAGGCCTCCGGGTCGACGGTGCTCACGGCTCCGCCCGTCCCGACGGCCGTGTGCGTCTTCTCGACCGCGCGGGGGTCGGCGACGGCGGGGCTCGCGGCGGCGCCGCCCGTGAGCGCGAGCGCGAGGGCCGCCGAGGCGGCGGCCAGGCGGCGTGTGAAGGGCGCGTGAAGCATGGGGGCCTCCAGAGCTGAGGGTGAGTCGAGCTGTCGGGTCTGACCAACCTATGCACCGCGCCGCAGGGGCGGTAGGCCTCACGCTGAGGACTTCAGGCACGAAAGGTTGTTGAACAATTTCCCGAAAATTGTTGAACAACCTGAGATTCTGGGGCATCCTTGATTCACGCACGTCGACGAGATCCGCATCACACAGGCCCCCACCGAAGGACACCACATGAGCACCAATCCAGCGCCGCGGCCCGCATCGGTCGCGACCCGCAAGGTCCCCCCGGGGGCCGTCAAGGCCTATATCGCAAGCCTCACGGGCACCTCCCTCGAGTACTACGACTTCGCGATCTACTCAGTGGCCTCCGCCCTCGTCTTCCCGAAGATCTTCTTCCCCGCCGGGGACGAGTTCGTGGGCCTCCTGCTCTCGTTCTCGACGTTCGCGATCGGCTACCTGGCCCGCCCCATCGGCGGGATCGTCTTCGGCCGCCTCGGCGACAAGATCGGTCGCAAGCACGTCCTCGTCATCACGCTCCTGCTCATCGGCATCGCGACGGTGCTGATCGGCATCCTGCCCACCTACGGCACCGTCGGCGTCGTCGCCCCGGTCATCCTCGTGCTGCTGCGCCTGGCCCAGGGGATCGGCGTCGGCGGCGAGTGGGGCGGGGCGGTCCTCCTCTCGAGCGAGTTCGGCAACCCGACGAAGCGCGGCCTCTGGTCCTCGGCCGCCCAGATCGGCCCGCCCGCTGGCAACCTCATGGCCAACGGCGCCCTCGCCCTCCTCGCAGGCGTGCTCAGCACCGAAGCGTTCCTCGACTGGGGCTGGCGCGTCGCGTTCCTCGCCTCCGCGCTGCTCGTCGTCTTCGGCCTCGTCATCCGCCTCAAGCTCGAGGAGACCCCGGTCTTCAAGAACATCGAGGCACATGGCGACCGCCCGAAGGCCCCGATCTCCGAGGTCCTCAGGACGCAGCCGCGCGGACTCCTTGCCGCGATCCTCTCGCGCATCTCCCCGGACATCCTCTACTCGCTGCTGACCGTGTTCGTGGCCGTCTACGCCACGAGGGAGCTCGGCATGACCACGGGGAACGTCCTGACCGCGATCCTCACCGGCTCTGCGTTCCAGCTGGTGCTGATCCCGGCCGCAGGCGCGCTGACTGACCGCTTCAACCGCCGCGTGGTGTACGGCGTCGCGGCCGTGGGCACCGCGATCTGGATCCCGATCTTCTTCCTCATGATCCAGGGCCGCTCCGTGGTCATGCTGACGATCGGCATCGTGGTCGGCCTCGGGTTCCACGCCTTCATGTACGGCCCGCAGGCCGCCTTCATCACCGAGCAGTTCCCGGCCCGCCTGCGCTACGCGGGCAGCTCGCTCGCCTACACCCTGGCAGGTGTCATCGGCGGCGCGATCGCACCGCTCGTGTTCACGGCCCTGTACCAGGCAACGGCGTCGTGGGTCCTCATTGCCGTCTACCTCGCGGTTGCGGGGCTGGTCACGATCATCGGCCTCGCGATCGGCCGCGATCCGAAGACGGAGGAGGAGATCGCCCTCGTCCAGCCCGACTACGCGCGCTGAGCGAACGGTCCAACGCGAAAGGTGCCCCCGGCAGATGGCCGGGGGCACCTTTCGCGACTGACCGTGCCCGGCCTCACTCAGCGGCCGACGTCGATCAGCACCTTCCCCACGAAGCCCGCCTCGACGGCGTCGTGCGCCGAGGCCGTCTCGGCGAGCGGGAACCGCGCGAGCGGCAGTCCGTGCTCCTCGCCCACCCGCAGCGCGCCGTCGGCGAGCGCCGCGCCCACGGCTGCGACGGCGTCGCGCTTCTGCGCCTCGGTGACGGTGTAGGTGAGGAGGAACTGGAGGCGCGCGTTCTTGGCCATGGCGGCGCGGACCGGGACTGCCAAGTCCTCGTCGCCGGAGCCCGCGTAGACGGCGATCGTCCCGCCCTCGCGCAGGGCCGCGAGATCCGCAGCGATGTTCGCCGCGGCGTTGACGTCCACGATCACGTCCGCCCCCTCGGGGGCGGCCCGGCGCACCTGGGTGGAGACGTCCTGCTCGCGGTAGTTGACGACGACGCCGGCCCCGGCCGCGTGCGCGAGCGCCGCCTTCGCGTCGCTGCTCACCGTCGCGACGACACGGGCCCCGGCCCACCGGGCGAGCTGGATCGCGGCGTGGCCGACGGCGCCGGCGCCGCCCGTGACGAGGACCGTGCAGCCCGCGAGGGCGCCCGGGGCCAGTCGCGCAGGGCCCTGCTCGCTCGAGGTGAGGGCGCGATGGGCGGTCAGGGCGGGGATGCCGAGCGAGGCGCCGGCGTCGAAGGACTCGGCGTCAGGCAGCGGGACCGCGTGGTCGGCCGGGACCACGACGTACTCCTGGGCCGTCCCCTCGGCCCGGCCCCATGCGACGTCCCAGAGCCAGACCCGCTGACCTGGCGCGAGGCCCACGGCGCCCGGCCCGACGGCGTCGACCGTCCCGGCCCCGTCCTGGCCCGGCACGTGCCACGCCTCGAGGCTCCCGCCGTACGTGCCGCCGGCCCGGGCCTTCCAGTCGGTCGGGTTGACGCCCGCGACGGCGATGCGCACGCGGACCTCCCCCTCGCCGGGCTCGGTGCGCTCGCGCTCGCGCAGGGTCAGGACGGACGAGGGGCCCGTCTGGTGATATTGGATCGCGCGGTAGGTCGCAGCCATGCCCCCATCCTCCCCCAACCACCTCCCCAACGATGCGGGGTCACCTCCCAGCGATGCGGGGTCACCTCCCAACGATGCGGGGTCACCTCCCTAGAATGCGGGGTCACCCCGCATCCTAGGGACGTGACCCCTCATCCTAGAGACCGGGTCGGGAGGAGGGTCGGTCAGTCCTGGAAGTACTCGATCCGCGCGCCGATCGAGTTGAGCCGCTCGGCGAGGTCCTGGTAGCCGCGCTCGATCACGTAGATGTTGCGCAGCTCGCTCGTACCGCGGGCGGCGAGCATCGCGAGGAGGATGCACGCGGCGGGACGCAGCGCGGGCGGGCAGCCGACCTCGGCGGCGCGCCACTTCGTGGGCCCGTTGACGTAGATCCGGTGCGGGTCCAGGAGCTGGACCTGCCCGCCGAGCCGGTTGAGCTCGGTCAGGTAGATCGCGCGATTCTCGTACACCCAGTCGTGGATCATCGTCTGGCCGGAGGCGTTGGCGGCGATGACCGCAAAGAACGGGAGGTTGTCGATGTTGAGGCCCGGGAACGGCATCGGGTGGATCTTGTCCGCCGGGGCGTGCAGGACGGACGGCTTGGTCGTGACGTCGACGAGGCGCGTGCGGCCGTTGCGGGCCATGTACTCGCCGGAGACCTCGAGCTCCTGGCCCATCTGGGCGAGGGTCGCGAGCTCGATTTCCATGAACTCGATCGGCACGCGCCGCACGGTGACCTCGGAATTGGTCACGATGCCCGCGGTGATGAGGCTCATGGCCTCGATCGGGTCCTCGGAGGGCCAGTAGTCGATGTCGACGTCGATGCGCGCCCGGCCGCGGATCCGCAGCGTCGTCGTGCCGATCCCCTCGATCTCGACGCCGAGCCCCTGGAGGTAGAAGCACAGGTCCTGGACCATGTAGTTCGGGCTCGCGTTCCGGATCACCGTGACGCCCTCGCGGTGCGCGGCGGCCATGATCGCGTTCTCGGTGACCGTGTCCCCGCGCTCGGTGAGCACGAACGAGCGGTCGGCGCCGTCGGCCTCGGGGGCGCGCACGGTGTAGAAGCCGCTCGTCGCCTCGACGTCGAGCCCGAACTGGCGCAGGGCCTGCATGTGCGGCTCGACGGTGCGGGTGCCGAGGTCGCAGCCGCCCGCGTAGGGGAGCTTGTACTCGCTGCGCTCGTCCAGGAGAGGTCCGAGGAGCATGATGACGCTGCGCGTGCGGCGCGCGGCCTCGACGTCCATCGACTCGAGGTCGAGGTCCGCGGGGCGGCGGACCTGGAGGTCGCGCGGCTGCCCGCCGTCGCCCCCCTCGAGCCACGTGCACTCGACGCCGATCGAGGTCAGGACCTCGACGATCCGGTTGACCTCCTCGATCCGGGCGAGGCGGCGCAGCGTCGTGGTCCCGCGGTTGATGAGCGAGGCGCACAGGAGAGCGACGCCGGCGTTCTTGGACGTGTTGACGTCGACGGCGCCCGCGAGGCGGCGCCCGCCCTCAACGCGCAGGTGGGTCATGCGCGGCGCGCCGATGCTCACGATCCGCTGCCCGAGGATGTCCTCGATGCGCTGGATCATCTTGAGGCTCAGGTTCTGCTTGCCCTGTTCCATGCGCGCGACGGCGCTCTGGCTCGTGCCCAGTTCGGCGGCGAGCTGCCCCTGGGTCCAGCCCCGGTGGGAGCGGACGTCGCGCAGTAGGGCTCCGACGGTCTCAGCAGTCTGTTGTGACATGCGCTCGAAAATATCACAGATGCGATACGTGACCGCTAATCGGGGGCGCGACACGCCCGAGACCCGGTCTAGACCGGGGGTATACGAAAATCATGAGATAGACGCCGCTAGTGGATGATTCCCAGGACGTTCCCCGCGGGGTCCTTGATCCACGCGATGCCAGCGCCGCTGTCCGGGTCGCGCAGCACGCCCTTCTCGTCGATCGGCATCTGCGGCGTGCTCGCGTACTGCTCGAGGGGGAGCCCCATCGACTCGAGCTCGGCGATGGCCTCGTCGAGGTCCGGGACCTCGAAGTTGAGCACGGTGAAGGTCGCCGGCTCGTGGTCGTCCTTCGGGTAGGCGTAGACCGTCTGCCCGCCCGGGACCGTGATGAGCAGGCCGCCCATGCTGTCCTCGACCTCGAAGCCGAGGGTCCGGCCGTAGAAGGTGCGTGCCGCCTCGATGTCGTCGACGCTGAAGCTCGAGAACGAGCGCGTGATGTCGAGCATGGGAGTTCCTTCCGCCGGCGGGGTCCTCCGCCCCACTCAACGATGCCACCGGGCACGCGGGGCAGCCAGAGCCCGAGGGTCGGGCCCAGGGCGGCTACTGCATCCAGACCACGTTCCACGTCCCCGCCGCGACGGCAGCGCCCACCGATGCGGCGGCGAGCAGGACGCCGCCGGCAAGCACCCCGGCGTCGAGCGCGGAGAACCGCGACGGCCGCGCCCACGTGCGCTCGGCGCCGCCGAACCCGCGTGCCTCCATCGTCACGGCGAGCCGCGACGCGAGCCGGATCGACTGGACGAGCAGCCCGAAGCTCTGCCCGAGCAGCGCCCGGAGCCGATGGAGCGGCCCGCCTTGGGCGCCCACTCCGCGGGCCCGGCGCGCGAGCCCGAGGATCTGCCACTGCTCCACCATGAGGCCGACGAGCCGCAGCGCCGCGAGCGTGCCGAGGACGAACCGGTGCGGGAGGCGGGCGCGCTGGGCGAGGGCGTCGGCGAGGTCGGTCGGGTCTGTGCAGCTCATCATGAGCAGCGCCGGCAGCGCGATCGCGAGGCCGCGCAGCGCCATCGCGGCGCCGACCCCGAGCGAGCCCTCGGTCACGTCCCACAGAGGGGTCGCGAGCAGCACGGCTCCCGAGTCCTGCCCGACGGCGGCGGTGCTGAGCCCGCCGACGGCGGCCGCGAGGATGAGCGGCCAGCCCCGCTGCCACAGGAGCCGGAACGTCATTCCGGCCAGCGGGAACACGGCGAGGCACAGCGCAAGCGCGACGCCCGCCGAGACCCAGTCGATGCTCAGCGCGAGCGCGAACGTCGGAAGGACGACGGCGGCGAGCTTGCTCAGCGGGTTGGCCCGGGCGAGCAGCGAGTCGTTGTCTCGGATCGCGAGAAGGTCCCTCACGTCGCCTCCCCTCGCGGAATTGTCGGCTGGGGGTCGGTGCTAGTGCTGCGCACCGGCCCCACGTCGACAATTGCGGGTGCCGCCGGCGAGCCGAGCGCAAGGCGGCGGCCCCCGAGCGCACGGGTGAACTCGACGTCGTGCGTCACGGACACCACGGCCGTCCCCTCGTCGAGGAGCTCGGTGAGGAACGAGGCGAGCTCGGCCCACGTGGTCGCGTCCTGGCCGAACGTCGGCTCGTCGAGGATCAGCACGCGCGGGCTCGCCGCGAGGACCGTCGCGACCGAGAGCCGCCGCTTCTCCCCGCCCGAGAGCGTGTACGGGTTCGCGTCCATGAGGTGCACGAGGCGGAGCCGCTCGGCGAGCTCGTCGACCCGCCCGAGCCCCCGGCCGAGCTGGCGAGGAGCGAAGCGCAGCTCGTCGCGGACGGTGGAGGTGACGAACTGGTGCTCGGGCTCCTGGAACACGGTCCCGATGCGCGGCACGAGGTCCTCGGCGCGCCACGCGTGCGGGACGGGCCCGACGGCGCGCAGCCCGGCGGAGGGGTCGGCGCCCGCGAGCGCCGCGGCGGCCTCGACGCGCCCCTCGACCGGGGCGAGGAGGCCCGCGAGAGTGAGCGCGAACGTGGACTTCCCGGCGCCGTTGGGGCCCGTGACGGCGAGCGCCTCGCCCGCGCGGACCTCGGCGTCGACACCGGTGAGGACGGGGACAGGCGCACGACGGCGGGTGGCCCGCTCGCGCGAGACGCCCACCCTGTGCGCGGAGAGCAGGAGATGACCGGCGGGAGGTGAGCCCGCATCGTAGGGACGTGACCCCGCATCGTTGAGAGGTGACCCCGCATCGTTGAGAGGTGACCCCGCAAGGTTGGGGGCGTTGCGGCGGGGGCGGACCGCCGGCACGACGCCGGGGACCCAGACGCCGGCGCGGGCGAGCAGCTCTCGGGCGCCGGCGAGGACGTCGTCGGGCGCGCCGTCGAGCAGTACCCCGCCCGCGTGGCCCGCCGAGCCGGGGGCCAGGACCACGATCCGGTCCACGCAGTCCCTCCACACGGCCACGCGGTGCTCGACGACGACCAGCGTCGCCCCGCTCGCCGCGGCCGTGCGCACGACGGCGTCGCGCACCTCGAGCACGCCGGCCGGGTCGAGGTTCGCGGTCGGCTCGTCGAGGAGGATGAGCCCCGGGCGCATGGCCAGGATGCCCGCGAGCGCGAGGCGCTGCTTCTGCCCGCCCGAGAGACTGGCCGTGGGGTGGTCGAGCGGGAGGTGGCCGAGGCCGACGTCGTCCAGCGCGGCGCGGACGCGCTCCCAGATCTCCTCGCGGGGGACGGCGAGGTTCTCGGCGCCGAACGCGACGTCGTCGCCGAGCCGGCCGAGGATCACCTGCGTCTCCGGGTCCTGCTGCATGAGCCCCACGCGCCCGCGGCGCTCGCGCGGCTGGCCGCCGTCGACGGCGAGCCGGCCGCCCTCGTGGGCCTCGTCGTCGTCCCCGAGGACGCCCGCGAGGGCGTGCAGGAACGTGGACTTGCCCGCGCCCGAGGGCCCGAGGACGAGGACGCGCTCCCCCGGCTCGATGCGCAGGGTCAGGTCCCCGACGGCCGGGGCGTCCCGGCCCGCGTGCTGCCAGGTCCAGCCCTCGGCCACGACCTCAGCGGGGCGTACGCGGCTGGCGCTCACGCGGCCGGCGCGCACCTGACCGGCCGCACCCCCGGGGGCCGCACCCCCGGGGGCCGCACCCCCGCGGGCTGCCCCGCGGGGGCCCGCCGTCGCCATCAGACCACGGGCTCGGTCGCGGCGCGGCGCGAGGCGAAGCTCGAGAGCGCGCCGGTCTTGGCGAGGCCGCGCGTGGCGAGCCACGAGAGCAGGCCCGCGATCACGGCGCCCGAGATGCACGTGCACGCGATGTAGGCGAACTTGTCGCCGAGCTCGTACGCGATGTTCCAGCCCCACGGCGCGAAGCAGTCGTTGAGGCCCATCGCGAGGCCCGCGCCGACGCCCGCGAGCGCGGCGACGGGGAGCGTGAAGCGGCGGTAGCCGAACGCCGCGAAGACTGCCTCGGCGCCGAGGCCCTGGACGATCCCGGAGATCAGGACGGTCGTGCCGTACTGGGAGCCCATGAGGAGCTCGCCGGTCGCGGCGACGGTCTCGACGAAGAGGGCGGCGCCGGGCTTGCGGATGATGAGCCCGCCGAGCACGGCCGGGAGGACCCAGCCGCCGGAGAGCAGGCCCGCGAGCGGGGGGTAGGTGGCGAGCAGGCCGGCCGAGAGCGGCGGGTAGATGCCGTTGGACCAGGCCCAGAACAGGACCCCGCCGGCGACGGCGAGCAGGGCGCCGACGACGATGTCGACGACGCGCCAGCGGCGCGAGCCAGTGGCGGGCTTGGCGGTGGTCTTAGTCATGGTGGTTTCCTCCTGGGTGCAGGAGGGGAAGGCGGTCCCCGCCGCCCTGAGATTCTCGACTCCCTTCGCCGGTACTAGCCGGAGCAGGTTCGAGGGTCTGCGGTAGCCCGCACTCTCAGCGTCCCGTCCTCGCCCCGGCCGGCGGCCGGATGGAGGACGACGCTCCCCTGTCGTTGTGCAGACGATTCTACCGCTGCGTGTGACGGGACGCCGCGGGCGGAGCCCCACGCTAGGCTGGCGGGCATGAGCATCCTCATGAAGCTCCTCGGCACGGCCATCAGCATCGGCGCGGGCATCGCCGCCGCGAAGCTCATGGACGTCGCCTGGGAGAAGAGCACCGGGAACAAGCCGCCCAAGGACGCGACGAACCTCGAGGAGAGCCTCCGCGACACGCTCGTGTTCGCCATCGTCTCCGCCGGCGTCGGCGCCGTGATCCAGACCCTCGCCCAGCGCGTCACGCAGCGCGCGATCGCCCGCTACAAGAGCACGCCCGAGATCGTCTGACCGGGCGCCGGGCGCCTCCGAGCCGGGACCGTCAGCTTCCGTCCTCCCGGAGCATCGGTGCGCCGGCCCGCTCGCCGTCGGCCCCGCCGTCGTCCGCGCCGCCACTGCCCGGGCGCCGGGCCGCGTGCTCGCGCTCGAGGCGCGCGACGACGTCCTCGAGCTCGTCGACGGACAGCCGCGCGTCCTTGAGGTGCTTCGTGCGGTAGCCCGCGCGCCCCACCATGTGCGCCGAGACGGGCACCGTGAGCAGCTGGAAGATCCACGCGACGAGCGCCAGCGGCACGAGCGCCCAGCTGCGCAGCTGGAGCCCGACGGCGGTGAGCAGCAGGAGCGAGCCGAGCACCTGCGGCTTCGTGGCCGCGTGCATGCGCGTGATCAGGTCCGGGAAGCGCAGGAGCCCGACGGCGGCGCTCAGCGAGAGCGCGGAGCCGGCGACCATGAGGATCCCGGCCACCCACGTGAGCACAGTGTCGAGGGCGCTGGGGTCCAGGGTCACCGGGGCCTCCTGTCCTGGACGAAGCGGGCCACGGTGACGGACCCGACGAAGCCGATGAGCGTGATGCCCACGATGAGCGCCACGTGGTTCGTGTGCCGGTTCGCGGCCATGTCCACCATGAGCGCGCCGGAGAGGACGACGAGGAGCACGTCCGAGGCGAGCACGCGGTCCAGGAGCGCAGGGCCCTTGACCATCCGGACGATCGCCCCGAGCGCCGCGAGCCCGAGCAGGACGCTGCACGCGACAAGCACCCACGGCATGACGAGCGCGTCGGCCCCGGTCATCGGCTCCCTGCCTTCCCTCGGTCTGCAGCCCCCACCATGCGCTCCTCCTCGCGCAGGAGCTCGAGCTCCTCGCGCGTGCCCATGATCCGGATGAGCTCCGCCTCCGCGGCGAGCACCTCGCGGCGCCTGCGCTCCGCGCCCGCGGCATCGTCGACGTCGATGTAGTGCACGTAGAGCGTCGCGTTCGCCCGGTCCACGTCCACGACGAGCGACCCGGGCACGAGCGAGATGACGTGCCCCGTCGCCGTGACCATGAGGTCCGCGTGGCTGCGCAGCGGCACGGCGATGACGGCGCTGCGCACCGCGGGCCCCTTGGTGAGGGCGAGCCACAGGAGCTGCAGGCTCGCCGCGACGACCTGGCCGACGAACACGACGGCGTAGCGCGCCGCGTGCAGAACGTTGAACCGGCCGCTGAGCTCGACCGGCGGGAGGTAGAACAGGCGCGTCACGACGAGCGCGACGAGCGCCCCGAAGACGAGGTTCGCCGGCGAGAAGTCCCGCCACAGGGCGCCCCAGAGGATCACGAGCCACGCGAGCAGGGGCAGCTCGGTGCGGAGGGAGATGCGCTGCCGGCTCATGGCCGGGCCCCCTGCAGCGAGGCGACGTCCGCGGCCGCGGCCTCGGCGGCCTCGGCCCCGAGGACGGAGTAGATGTAGTCCGTGCGGTCGAGCATCGACAGCGCGGACTGCTCGCTCAGCTGGAACAGCGGCCCCGCGAAGACGGTGAGGCCCAGGCCGAGAACCACGAGGCCCGCGGTCGCGCCGACCATCGTGCGCGGGAGCGCCGTCGCGGCCGCCGGGGCCAGGAGCGCGGGGTCCGGGTTCTCGGCGTCCTCGGGGCGGCGCCAGAACACGCGGTTCCAGACGCGGGCCATGGCCAGCAGCGTCAGGAGGCTCACGACGACGCCAGTCACCACGAGCGTGATCGCCATCGGGGTGCCGAGCTGCACGCCGGCCTGGAGCAGGCCGAGCTTGCCGAGGAACCCGGACAGCGGCGGGATGCCCGAGAGGTTCATGGCGGGGATGAAGTACAGGAGCGCGAGCAGCGGGGAGAGCTTCGCGAGCCCCGCGAGCCTGTCCTGGGAGGCCGAGCCGCCGCGGCGCTCGATGAGCCCCGTGACGAGGAACAGCGAGGTCTGCACGGTGATGTGGTGGGCGACGTAGTACACGGCCGCGGCGAGGCCCAGGGCCGAGCTCATCGCGAGGCCGAACACCATGTACCCGATGTGGCTCACGAGCGTGAAGGACAGGAGCCTCTTGATGTCCGTCTGCGCGAGGGCGCCGAGGATGCCCACGACCATGGTCGCGAGCGCGACCACCATGAGGGGGAGGTTGAGCGAGTCCCCGGGAAACAGGAGCGTCTCGGTGCGCACGATCGCGTACACGCCGACCTTCGTCAGGAGGCCCGCGAACACGGCCGTGACCGGGGCGGGCGCCGTCGGGTAGGAGTCGGGCAGCCAGAAGGAGAGCGGGAAGACGGCGGCCTTGATGCCGAAGCCCACGAGCAGCATCGCGTGCAGGAGCACCTGCATCTCCGGCCCGAGCTGGCCGAGCTTGACCGCGAGGTCCGCCATGTTCACGGTGCCGGTCGCGGCGTAGACCATGCCGATCGCGATGAGGAACAGGAGCGAGGACACGACGCTCACGACGACGTACGTCACCCCCGCGCGGATCCTCGGCCCCGTGCCGCCGAGGGTCATGAGGACGTAGCTCGCGGTCAGGAGGATCTCGAAGCCGACGTAGAGGTTGAACAGGTCCCCCGCGAGGAACGCGTTCGAGACGCCCGCGACCAGGATCATGTAGCTCGGGTGGAACACCGAGATGGGGCCGTTGTTCTGTGCCCCTTGGGCGGACCCGTCGGCGAGGCCCTGGCCTGTCGCGTAGACGAGGACGGCGAGGCTGATGGCGGTCGAGACGACGAGCATGAATGAGGAGAACTGGTCCACGACGAGCGTGATCCCCCAGGGCGGCGCCCAGGCCCCGAGCGTCACGGCGTAGGTCCCGCCGCTGGACCCGTCCCAGACGGAGCCGAGCAGGAGGCACTCGAGGGCGAGGGTCAGCGAGAGCACCGAGATCGTCACGATCCGCTGCCCGCGCTCGTGCCGCAGGAGCATGAACGCGAGCGCTGCGCCGAAGATCGGGAGGACGACGGCGAGCGGGGCGAGGCTTGCAATGTTCACCTGGGCGTCGCCCCCTCTTCCGTGCCTTCTGTCTCGGGCGCGTGCGTGTCCTCGGCGTGGCGCGGGCGGTCGCCACCCTCGGGGCCGAGACGCGGGTCCGGGGTCGCCAGCGCCTCGAGGTCCGCGGCGACCGCCTCGTCGGGGTTCATGAACTCGCTCAGGTCCGTCGGGACGTCGGCGTCGTCCTCGGCGTCCCAGCTCGGGGTCGCCGCGACGCGGCGGTCCTCGATGTCGTCCGCGACGACGTCGGCGCGGCCGAGCTGCCACGTGCGGTAGATCATGGCGAGCATGAACGCCGTGACGGCGAAGGAGATGACGATCGAGGTCAGGATGAGCGCCTGCGGGAGCGGGTCGCTGTACGCGGCCGGGTCGGTCCCGGCGTCGTAGAACGGGGCGATGCCCGCACCGCCGCCGGTGGCGAGGACGAGGAGGTTCGCGCCGTTCGTCAGGAGCATGAGGCCCAGGAGCACGCGCGTGAGGCTGCGCTCGAGCACGAGGTAGATCCCGCATGCGAAGAGCAGCCCGGAGATGATCAGGAGGGTCAGGTTCGCGGTCATCGGACGGCCTCCTCGCGCTCCGGCGAGGTCCGCGCGCCGTCGGGCGACACGCCGTCGGGCGCGCCCTCCGCCGGCCGGCCCGCGCGGGGCCCCGCGGGCTTCTCGCTGGTGGCGCCGGCCTCTGCCTCCTCGACGTGCTCGTCGATGCGCGCCCCGAGGCTGCGCAGGACGTCGGCGACGAGGCCGACGACGACGAGGTACACGCCCGCGTCGAAGATCGTGGAGGTCACGAACTTCACGTCCCCGAACACGGGGAGCCAGAGCTCGATGATCGCGCTCTGGAAGACCTGCCCGCCGAGGGCGAGCGGGACCGCGCCGGAGAGCGCCGCCGTCGCGAGCCCGACCCCGAGGAGGATGCCGGGGCTCACGGGAGCCGCCTCGTTGAGCTCGAACCGCCCGCCCGCGAGGTAGCGCACGGCGAGGGCGAGGCCCGCGAGCAGCCCGCCCGCGAACCCCCCGCCCGGCAGGTTGTGCCCCGCGAAGAGGAGGTACACGGAGACGACGACCATGCTGTGGAACACGAGCCGGGTGACGACCTCGAAGATGATGGAGCGCCGCTCGGGGGCCAGGGTGCGGCCGGCGACGAGCCACGCGTCGCGCTCGAGCGTCGCGAAGGTGCGGGCGACGGCGAGCTCCGCGGCCCCGCGCGCGAGCTGCTCGGCGCGGGCGCGGCCCACGCTGCCGGTCTCGACGGTCTCGGTCGCGCCGAGCCGGCGGCCCCTGTCGCGGATGAAGATGAGGCTCGCGATGCCCGTCGCCGCGAGCGCGAGCACGGAGATCTCCCCGAAGGTGTCCCACGCGCGGATGTCCACGAGCGTCACGTTGACGACGTTGAGCCCGCCCCCGCCCGTGTACGCGAGCTCGGGGAAGCGCAGGGCCACGGGCTGGGCGGCGCGGGCGCCCATCGCGTAGAGGCCCACGAACACCATCGCGGTGCCGAACAGGAGGGCGACGGCGACGCGGACCACGCGGTACTTCCCGCCCATGCGGTCGCGCAGCTGGGGCGGGAGGCTGCGCATGCCGAGGACGAACGCGACGAGCACGATCGTCTCGACGAGCATCTGCGTCAGCGCGAGGTCCGGCGCGCCCTGGAGCGCGAAGATGAGCGAGATCCCGTACCCGGTGACGGCAACCATGAGCACGGCGAGGAAGCGCTTGTTGGCCCGGACCGCGGCGAGAGCCCCCAGCGCGATCCCGATCCCGATGACGAGCTGGAGCGGCGAGCCCGGATCCACGAGGTCCGCGGCGTCAGGCAGGGGCATGCGCAGGGCCAGCATCGTCCCGACGGGCACGAGGGCCGCGACCGCGAGGATCACGGCGAGGTAGAAGAAGAGCGAGCCGCGCTGGGTGCGTCCGGTGATCCAGATCGCGACGTCGTCCACGGCGCCCACGATCGAGCGGTACACGCGCTCCGAGTCGACCGGCGCCCCGAGCCGCTGCTGCGCGCGGCCCACCGCCTCGCGCGCCGCGAAGAGCGCCGCGCCCGCGAGCCAGCCCGCGGCCGAGAGCGCGAGCGGCAGCCCGAGCCCGTGCCAGGCGGCGAGGTGCGGGGCTGCCGCAGCTGCGGTACTGGCGGCAGCACCGCCGTCGTCCGCGCCCAGCGACGAGACTGTCCCAGCGGCTGACGCCGCGTACGGCGCCGCGAGCGCGTCCACGGGCGCCGGCCACAGGCCGAACGCGAGCCCGAGCAGCGCGAGGACGGCGGGCGGGGCCACGAAGAGCGGCGTGACCGGGGTGAACGGCGTGTCCGCGACGCCGGGCTTGCGCGCGAGCGCGCCCCACACGAAGCGCGCGCTGTACGCGACCGTCAGGGCCGAGCCGAGCGCCATCGCGGCGAGCACAACAGCGGCCCAGCCGGCGGCGGCCGGCGCGGCGGCGGCGTCGGCCCCGCCCGGGGCGAGCCGCGCGAACGCGTCGAACACGGCCTCCTTCGCGACGAAGCCGCCGAACAGCGGGAGCCCGGCCATCGACGCGGCGGCGAGCACCGCCGTGACGCCGAGCGCGCGGGACTGGCGGAAGACGCCGGAGAGCCGGCGGACGTCGCGCGTGCCGGTCTGGTGGTCGATCACCCCGACCACGAGGAACAGGGCGGCCTTGAACAGCGCGTGCGCGACGACCATCGCGAGGCCCGCGAGCGCCGCGGCGGGCGTGCCGAGGCCCACGACGGCGACGAGGAACCCGAGCTGGCTCACGGTGCCGAAGGCGAGGATGAGCTTGATGTCGGTCTGGCGCAGGGCCCGGTAGCCGCCGAGCAGCATCGTCGCGAGGCCGACCCCGAGGACGATGGGGTGCCAGAACGCCGTACCGGCCAGTGCCGGGGCCAGGAGCGCGACGAGGTACACGCCGGCCTTCACCATGGCGGCGGCGTGCAGGTACGCGGAGACCGGGGTCGGGGCGGCCATCGCGGCGGGCAGCCAGAAGTGGAACGGGACGAGCGCGGACTTGCTCAGCGCACCCACAAGGGCCAGGAGGGCGCCGACGGCGATCGGGGCCGCGGTCGCGGGGGCCGCGGCGAGGGCCGGGGCACGCTCGAGGAGCTCCGAGATCCGGTACGTCCCGGCCGACTCGCCGAGGAGGATGAGGCCCACGAGCATCGCGAGGCCGCCCGCCGTCGTCACCACGAGGGCCTGCAGCGCCGAGCGGCGGGCCGAGAGGCGCGTCCGGGCGAAGCCGATGAGGAGGTACGAGAGGACTGTCGTGAGCTCCCAGAAGACGAACAGGACGATGAGGTCGTCCGCCGCGACGAGGCCGAACATCGCGCCCGAGAAGGCGAGCATCTGGCCGCCGAACCCGCCGATGTCCGCCTCTCCGCGCGTGAAGTAGCGCGCGCAGTAGACCAGCACGAGCGCCCCGATCCCCAGGATCAGGAGGGACATGGTCCACGAGAGCGGGTCGAGGCGGAACGCGAGGCCGACGCCGAGCTGGGGGATGAAGGGCCAGACCTCGCTCACGCCCGGCCCGTACGCCGCCCCCTGCTGGCCGAGCAGCCACACGAGCGAGAGCCCGGGGACCGCGGCGAGGCACAGGAAGGCCGCCCGCCCCCACGCCGCGAAGAGCCACGGCGCCCCAGCCGCCACTGCGAAGTGCAGGGCGAGGACTGGTATCACGGGTCGGCTCCGCTCATCATGGTTGAGTTGTCAAGGCGTTGGGTGAGGCGGCATATCAGTTGGGTTCCGGCCGCGCCAGTCTATCAGCGGCTAGAGTGCGAGATATGCAGCCCTCGGCCCAGCAGCCCGGCCCCATTGACCCCATCCCGGTGCCGGACTCCGGCGGTCCCGAGGCCGCTGGCGCCTCTGGCGAGTCCGAGCTCGAGCGCCGGCGCACCGCCCCCGTCCGCCGCTCCCAGGTGCTCGCATGGGCCTCGTGGGACTGGGGGTCGGCGGCGTTCAACGCGATCATGACGACGTTCGTGTTCACCGTGTACCTCACGTCCGAGGCGTTCGGCGGCGAGGACCGGGCCTCCGCCGCGCTCGGGGCGGCGCTCGCCGTCGCCGGCCTGGCGATCGCCGTCCTCGCGCCCGTCACCGGCCAGCGCTCCGACGCCGGCGGGCGGCGGAAGCAGTGGCTCGGGGTCAACACCGCCGTCGTCGCGGCCCTGACGGGGGCGTGCTTCTTCGTGTACCCGCGGCCCGAGCTGCTCGTGCTCGGCGCGGCGCTCATCGCGGCGGGCCACGTGTTCAGCGAGTTCGCGGGCGTGAACTACAACGCGATGCTCGAGCAGATCGCGACACCCAGGACCATCGGGAAGGTCTCCGGCTTCGGCTGGGCGGCCGGGTACCTCGGCGGGATCGTCGCGCTCCTGCTCGTCCTGGTCCTCTTCGTCCAGCCCGTCGTCGACTGGTTCGGTGCCTCGACCGAGGAGAACCTCAACATCCGGCTCGTGGCCGTGTTCTCGATGCTGTGGATCGTCGTGTTCTCGGTGCCCGTCCTCGTGGCGGTGCCCGAGGTGCCGCGGCGCCCCGCGGCGCGGCTGGGATTCGCCGCCTCCTACGGGCTCCTGTGGCGGCGCATCAAGGCGATCTGGGCCACGAGCCCGCACACGATCTACTTCCTCCTCGCCTCGGCCGTGTTCCGGGACGGCCTCGCCGCGGTGTTCACGTTCGGCGGGGTCATCGCGGCGGGCACGTTCGGCTTCCCGCTGAGCCAGGTGATCTTCTTCGCGATCTTCGGCAACGTCATCGCCGCGGGCGGCGCCATCCTGGGCGGCGTGCTCGACGACAGGATCGGGCCCAAGCGGGTCATCGTCGGCTCGCTCGTGGGCCTTCTCATCGCCTCGGGGGCGATCCTCGCGCTCGGCAACGGCACGTATTCCTTGGGCGGCATGCAGTGGACCGGGGGCCACACGTTCTGGGTCTTCGGGCTCTCCCTCACGCTCTTCGTCGGGCCCGCGCAGGCCTCGGCCCGGGCGTACCTCGCGCGCCTCGCGCCCGACGGCGAGGCCGGCGAGCTGTTCGGCCTCTATGCGACGACCGGCCGGGCCGTGAGCTTCCTCGCCCCGTCCCTGTTCAGCCTGAGCATCGCCATCGCGGCCCCCCTGGTCGCCGAGGGCGAGGCCCAGCGGTGGGGCATCCTGGGCATCATGGCCGTGCTCCTCGCGGGCCTGCTCGTGCTCCTGCCCGTCAAGCCCCCGGCGGAAGTGCGCACCGCCGTCGTCCCCGCCGCCTGACGCCGAGATGGGGGCCTGTAACCGCGAGATGGGGTCCCGTGACCCCGAGATGGGGGCACCGGTCGCACGACGACGACCCTCACCCGCCGCTCGGCTCGCGCGGCCCGCCTGGTGGGGCGTCAGCGTGGGGAGGCACCGCCGTCGTCCGCGCGCCGCAGTACCGGGAACTCCACCACCCCACCTCGCCGTCCCACCACCCCACCTCGGCGGCACAGGACCCCACCTCGGCGAGGCACGCCGGGACTAGAGTTGTGCCATGGATGTTGACGAGACCGAACTCCCCGGGTTCGGGGTTCGCAAAGACTTCATGACACAGTCGGGCCGGCGCATCGGCGTCGTGTGCCATCGCGACGGCGAGACCGAGCTCTTCGTCTCCGACTGGGACGATCCGGACACGTGCGCCGCCTCGATCCCACTCACCGCCGAGGAGGCCGCCGCCCTCGGCAATCTCCTCGGCGGCCAGCGGATCGTCATGCAGCTCACGGAGGAGCACCGCGAGGTCCCCGGCATCTCGACGCGCCAGTTCCACGTCGGCGCCGACTCGCCCTTCCGCGACCAGCCCATGGGCAAGGCCGCGATCCGCACGAGGACGAAGGTCTCCGTCGTCGCGATCATGCGCGAAGGCGAGGTCAACGCGTCGCCGGGACCCGACGACGTGCTCCGGAACGGCGACGTGATTGTCGCCGTCGGCACCCACGAGGGGCTCGAGGCGGCCGCCCAGATCCTGCGCAACGGCTGAGCTGCGATGGACCCGCTCGCGCTGGCGCTCATCGAGCTGGGGGCCGTCGTCTTCGCCCTCGGCCTCTTGGCGCGCCTCGCGGGCAGAATCGGCATGTCGCCCATCCCGCTGTACCTCCTGGGCGGGCTCGTCTTCGGCGCGGGCGGCGTCGTCGACCTGGCGGGCATGCGCGAGTTCGGCCACCTCGCGGGCGAGATCGGCGTGATCCTGCTCCTGCTCATGCTCGGTTTGGAATATACGGCCCAGGAGCTCGTCACCGGGCTCCGCGGCTCCTGGCAGGCCGGTGTCATGGACCTCGTGCTCAACTTCGTCCCGGGCGCGGCGCTGGCCTACATGCTTGGCTGGGGAGGCGTCGGCGCGCTCGTCATGGGCGGCATCACCTACATCTCGTCGTCGGGCATCGTCGCGAAGGTCATCACCGACCTGGGCCGGCTCGGCAACCGCGAGACCCCCACCATCCTCTCGATCCTCGTCTTCGAGGACCTCGCCATGGCCGTCTTCCTCCCCATCCTCACCACGGTCCTCGCCGGCGTGAGCTTCCTCGGCGGACTCCAGGCCCTGGGCATCTCGCTCCTCGTCGTCACGGTCGTGCTCCTGCTCGCGCTGCGGCACGGACACCATGTGTCCAAGGCCGTCCACAGCGAGAACTCCGAGGTCTTCCTCCTCAACGTCCTCGGCCTGGCCCTGCTCGTGGCGGGCCTCGCCTCCGCGATGCAGGTCTCGGCGGCGGTCGGTGCATTCATGCTCGGCATCGCCATCTCCGGCACGACGGCGCAGAACGCCTCCCTCGTGCTCGAGCCGCTCCGCGACCTCTTCGCCGCCATCTTCTTCGTCTCGTTCGGGCTCAACACGGATCCCTCGACGATCCCGCCCGTCCTGGGCTGGGCCCTCGCGCTCGCCCTCGTCACGGCCGGGACCAAGGTCGCGACGGGCTGGTGGGCCGCCGCACGGGCAGGCATCGCCGTCCACGGCCGGGCCCGCGCGGGCGCGGCGCTCATCGCGCGCGGCGAGTTCTCGATCGTCATCGCCGGCCTCGCCGTCGCGTCCGGGGCCGTCGGTGGCGAGCTTGCCGCCTTCGCGACCGCGTACGTGCTCATCATGGCGGTGCTCGGCCCGCTCGCGGCGCGCTATGTCGAGCCCGTCGTCAGGGCCCTGCGCGGCCCCCGCGGCCCTCAGCCGGCGTCGGCTCGGGTGCCGTTCTGACGCGCGGATCCGGCGCTGCTCCCCAGTCGGACGACGGCGGCGCCGCGCCTCTCGCGCGCGGGCGGCGCGGCCCGCGCACGCCGGCCGCCCGCCGTCGGCCCTCAGCAACACGGGCTTAAACACCTCGGCAACGGTGCGGAAACAGCCGCGGGCTTGGATGGGTGCATGAGCACCTTCACCCACACTCCCCCGCCGTCCGAACTGGCCTGCGAAGTGTGCGGCCGGTACCCCGAGCCGCCGAAGTTCAGGCTCACCCTCGCCAATGTCGCCGCGATGCTGCCGATCGAGCTCGCGGTGCACGCCGCCGTGGTCGGCACGGACTGGCCGCTCGCGCTCAAGGTCGCCCTGCTCGCGGTGACCGCGACGGCGCTCGTCATCTGGGTCGCCGAGCCCGGCGCGCGCCGCCTCTTCCGCTCGTGGCTGCACGCCCCGGCCCTGCGCCGTCGCCGCGAGCTCGACGTCGCCCCCGCGCTCTGGCGTGCCCGCGCCACCCTGCCGGACACGACCGGCGCCCTCGAGCACCTCACGCACGCGCTCACGCGCCTCGAGGTCAACATCCTCGGCATCCACGCGCAGCCGGTGCGCAGCGGCGTCGTCGACGAGCTCGTGCTCTCCGCCCCCGGCGGCCTCACCGAGCAGGACCTCCTCGACGCCATCGAGGACGGGGGCGGCGTGGCAGCCCGCGTGTGGCCGACGACGCCGCTCGCCCTCGTCGACGCTCCCACCCGCGCTCTCTCGCTCGCCGCGCGGGTCGCCGCCGCGCCCGCAGAGCTGCCGTACGCGGCGGCCGAGCTCCTCGGCGCGCACCGCGTTCCGGAGGACAAGGCGCTGCCGGTCGAGTGGCACGCAGCCGGGAGCGTGCTCAAGGTGCCGACGCCGTGGGACGCGCCGCTCGTGCTCATCCGGCCAGGGGTCCCCTTCACCCCCGCCGAATCCGCGCGGGCGGGCCGCCTCGCCGAGCTGGCCGAGGTGGTCGAGCGGCAGCGGGCGGGCCGGGCCTGACGCCCCCTCTGAACCGCGGCCGGGCGGCGCCTTGGGGGCGCCGCCCGGCCGCGCCCTTGCCCTAACGCGCGATGATCACGTCCAGCATCCGCGGCCCGTGGACGCCCTCGACCCGCTCGAGCTCGATGTCGCTCGTCGCCGACGGCCCGGAGATGAGCGTGAGCGGCCGCGTGATGTCGAGCCGCGCGAAGCCCTCCGGCACGGTCCCCACGATCGTTGAGACCGGGACGACGCACACGTGGTGGTCCGGGACGAGCGAGGTCGCGCGCCGCCCCTGGTCCGGGGACCCGTCGAGGACGATCGTCCCCGTCTCGGCGACGCTCACGGCGGAACCGGTCACGACGGCGTCGGCCGCGTCGAGGTGTGCGACGGCGAGCGGCGCCTCGCGCGAGTCCGTCGCCGCGCGCTCCGCGACGGCGGGGTGCAGCCACTCGGCCGGGAGGCCCTCGGGCACGACGACGTCCTTGCCCTCGAGCCGGGCCCTGATGGCCTCCGCGACCTCGGCGGCGGGGACCACCTCGACGCGAGCCTTGTAGTCCTCGAGCCGGTCGACGAGCATCGCGACGAGCGCGTCCTCATCGAGGCCGGATGTCGTGCGGTAGGCGGGAGTGACCCCGGATCGTAGGGAGGTGACCCCGGATCGTAGGGAGGTGACCCCGGATCCTTGGGAGGTGACCCCGGATTGGGTGGGGGCGGGGTCGGTGCCGAGGGCCTCGTGGATGCGGGCCAGGATCTCGTCGCGCGCGCTCATTTCTCGCCCCCTTCGGTCGTCGCTTCCCTCGTCACGTGAGTCTTCTCGCGCCTCGCCCACTGGTCCCGGAAGGACTCGGCGGGCGGGGCGGGGATGTCGCGGCTCTGCGTCCAGCCCGCGGCGAGGCCGGGCAGCCTCGTGATCTTCCCGTCCCGGTCGGCGGCGGCGCGCCCGAGCGGGAGGCCCTTCTCGAGCAGGCCGAGCCGCGCGCCGTCGGACATCGCCCAGGAGGCGCCCTTCATCGCGAGGTCCATCTGGCTCGGCAGGCGCTTCTGGCCTCGGCGGGACTCGACGTCCTCGCCGCGCAGGTGCACCAGGATCTCGGGGATGTTGATCTTCACGGGGCACGCGTCGTAGCACGCCCCGCAGAGCGAGGACGCGTACGGCAGCGAGGAGTTCTCCTCGGCCTCGACGCCCGTGAGCAGCGGCGAGAGGATCGCGCCGATGGGCCCGGGGTAGGTCGAGCCGTAGGCGTGGCCGCCCGTGCGCTCGTACACGGGGCACACGTTCATGCAGGCCGAGCAGCGGATGCAGTGCAGGGCCGAGCGGCCGTGCCGGTCCGCGAGCGCGCGCGTGCGGCCGTTGTCGAGGAGGACTACGTGCACGTCCGAGGGCCCATCGCCGGGGGTGACGCCGGTCCACAGCGACGTGTACGGGTTCATCCGCTCGCCGGTCGACGAGCGCGGGAGCAGCTGCATGAACACGCCGAGGTCCTCGGCGCGCGGCAGGACCTTCTCGATCCCCATGACCGTGATGAGCGTCTCGGGCAGCGTGAGGCACATGCGCCCATTGCCCTCGGACTCCACGACGCCGAGCGTGCCGGTCTCGGCGATGCCGAAGTTGGCCCCCGAGACGGCGACCCGGGCGGAGAGGAACTTGCGGCGCAGGTGGGCGCGGGCGGCCATCGCGAGGCGGCGGGGCTCGTCGGTCAGGGCCGGGTCGACCTCGGGCATCTCGCGCAGGAAGATGTCGCGGATCTCGGTGCGGTTGCGGTGGATCGCCGGGACGAGGATGTGGCTCGGCTTGTCGTGCCCGAGCTGGACGATGAGCTCGGCCAGGTCCGTCTCGTGGGCCGCGATGCCGGCCGCCTCGAGGTGCTCGTTGAGCCCGATCTCCTGGGTCGCCATCGACTTGACCTTGACGACCTCGTCGGCCCCCGCGGCCCGGACGAGCCGCTCCACGATCGCGTTCGCCTCGGCCGCGTCCCGGGCCCAGTGCACCGTCCCGCCGCGGGCCGTGAACTGCTCCTCGAACTGGGCGAGCAGCTCCGGCAGGCGCTCCATGGCCTCGGTCTTGATCGCTGAGCCGGCCTCGCGGAGCTCCTCCCAGTCGGGCAGCTCGGACACGACGCGCAGGCGCTTGTCCCGGATCGTGTGGGTTGCGTGGCCGAGGTTGGCGCGCAGCTGCCCGTTGGCGAGGTGGCGCGGGGCGGCGTGCGGGAAGGGTTCGGTGGCGGAGATGTTGCCGAAGCCGCGCGGGGGCACGACCGGGATTCCCAGGCTCACGGTGCTCATCGCGCGCCCCGCTTCGCGCCCGAGGCGAGTGCCAGCTCGCCGTCGACGGCGAGCGGGTTCTCCCGGGTCGAGGCGAGCACCTCCGCGAGGTGCACGGTGCGCACGGGGGCGCCCGACGCCGTCGTGCGCCGCTCGCGCGAGAGCCCGCCGCCGATGTGCATGAGGCAGCTCGCGTCGCCGCCCGCGCACGCGGCCGCGCCGGTGCCGCAGATGTTCGCGACCTTGTCGGCGAGCATCGCGGAGGAGACGTCGGCGTTCTTGACGCTGAAGGTTCCGCCGAAGCCGCAGCATTGGTCGGCCTCGGGGAGGTCGACGACGTCGAGCGCCTCGACCGTGCGCAGCAGGCTCCGCTGGCGGTCGCCGAGGCGGAGGACGCGCATGCCGTGGCACGACGGGTGGTACGTGATGCGGGCCGGGAGGTAGGAGCCGAGCTGGGCCGCGGCGTCGGTCACGCCGAGGACGTCGGTGAGGAGCTGGGCGAGCTCGTAGGTGCGGCGGGCGACGGCGTCGGCGCGGGCCGCGAGGGTGGGATCGGCCCCCTTGACTTCGTGTTCTTCGGCCCAGCGCGCCACCATGCCGTGCTGGTGCCGCACCGAGGCGACGCACGAGCCGGACGGCGCGACCGCGACGTCGTACTCCCCCGCCGCGAAGCCGGCCTCGAACGTGCGCACGTGGTTCTCGACGACGGGCAGGGCCTCGCGGAGGTAGCCCGAGTTGACGTGCATCTGGCCGCAGCAGGCCTGGCCGGCGGGGAACACGACCTCGTGCCCGAGCCGCTCCAGGATCTGCACCGTGGCCTGCGCGACGCGCGGATACATCGCGTCGACGATGCAGGTCGCGAAGAGCGCGATCTTCATGGGAATCCTCTCCGGCCAGACTGCGGGTTCCGTGGTCTGGCCACATGTGGTCGGACCATAGTAGGCATGCACGTGCCCCTTGTCACAACCCGAGGCATGCGTGCTAGATTTCATGGTCAGACCACAGTGGTCTAACCACAGATGCTCTGCGTCGGTGGCGAGGATGCCTCCGATGTCGACCTCCACCAGGAGCCAGGAATGACCTTCACCCCCGTGATCGATCCCGTGGCCGGCAGTGTCGCCGCGTCCGCGCTCGTCGGCCTCATCCCCCTCGTGACGTTCTTCGTGATGCTCGCAGTCTTCCGCCGCCCGGCCCCCGTCTCCGGGGCGTTCGCCCTCGTGGCGGCCATCGCGGTGGCCGTTCTCGCTTACCAGATGCCCGCTGGACTTGCCCTCCTCGCCGGGACGCAGGGCGCCGTCTTCGGCGCATTCCCTGTGTTCTGGATTGTCCTCATGGCCGTGTGGCTGTACCAGGTCACGGTCCTCTCGGGCCGCTTCGAGGACCTGCGCCGGATCTTCGACCGCATCGGCGGCGGCGATCTGCGCATCCAGGCCATCCTCATCGCCTTCTGCTTCGGCGGCCTGCTCGAGGCCCTCGCTGGATTCGGCGCGCCCGTCGCGATCACGGCGACGATGCTCATGGCCATCGGCCTCAAGCCGCTCCGGGCCGCTGCCACTGTGCTCGTGGCCAACACGGCCCCCGTCGCCTTCGGCGCCATCGCGATCCCGATCACCACCGCCGGGGCCCTGACCGACATCCCCGCCGAGCACATCGGCGCGATCGTCGGCCGCCAGACCCCGGTCCTGGCGTTCCTCGTGCCCGTGCTCCTGCTCTTCCTCGTCGACGGCGTGCGCGGCGTCCGCGACGCATGGTTCCCCGCCCTTGCGACCGGCGTCGTCTTCGGGATCGCCCAGTTCCTGTGCGCGAACTACTTCTCCTACGAGCTCACCGACGTCGTTGCCGCCCTCGCGGGCCTCGGCGCCGCCGTCGTGCTCCTGCGCTTCTGGAGGCCCCGCGGGGCCGACGAGGCCCGCGAGCGTCTGGGCGTCCCGGAGCCCACGAGCCACGCCGGCGGCCCCGGCGCGACGGACCTCCTCACCCGGGGGCGGATCTGGCTCGCGCTCTTCCCCTACATCCTCGTCATCGTCGTCTTCGCGGTCGCCAAGCTCTGGCGTCTCGGCATCGACCTGCCCAAGGCCCTCGCGTCCACGGACGTCAAGATCCCGTGGCCCGTCCTCCACGACGCGCTGCTCACCGCCGACGGCCAGCCGCTCTCCTCGACGGTGTACACCTTCCAGTGGCTCTCCGGCCCAGGGACGCTCCTGCTCGCCTCCGGGCTCATCATCGCCGCGGTGTACGCGAAGTACGACGGCGACGGCCGGTTCCGCCTCCGCTTCTCCGAGGCCGTCGCCACCCTGCCCCGGACGTTCGTCAAGATGCGCAGGGCCGCTCTCACGATCGTGCTCGTGCTCGCCCTCGCCTACGTCATGAACCTCTCGGGCCAGACGATCGCGATCGGCACGTGGCTGGCCGGCACCGGCGCCGCGTTCGCGTTCCTCTCCCCGATCCTCGGCTGGATCGGCACCGCCGTGACCGGCTCCGACACGTCGGCGAATGCCCTCTTCGCCAAGCTCCAGCAGACCGCGGGGCAGCACGCCGGCATCGATCCGGCGCTGCTCGTCGCGGCCAACACGACCGGCGGCGTCGTGGGCAAGCTCATCAGCCCGCAGAACCTCGCAATCGCCGCGACGTCGGTGGGCATGGACGGCCAGGAGTCGGCGATCTTCCGCAAGGTTGTCGGCTGGAGCGTGGGGATGCTCCTGGTCCTGTGCGTCCTCGTGTTCCTCCAGTCCACGCCGGTCCTCGGGTGGATGCTCCCCTAGCCCGGCCTGGCGGACGACGGCGGTCCTCGCGCGCGGTGCCCTCCGCACCCGCGGCGGGGGCCGCCGTCGTGCGCGACGGGGCCGCCGTCGTGCACCGCGGGGCCGACGCGTCGGGCAAGATGGACACCATGCCGAGCACCGACTCCCTGGTCCCCCGCACGGGCGAGCGCGCCCACGACGTCGTCCTGGCGCACATCGAGACCGAGCTGCGCGAGGGAAGGCTCTCGGTGGGGGACAGGCTCCCGGGCGAGAGAGCGCTCGCAGAGCAGTTCGGAATCTCGCGGGCCTCGGTGCGGGACGCGATCCGCACGCTCGAGGTCATGGGCGTGGTGCGGTCGGCGACCGGCTCCGGGCCGAAGTCCGGGACGGTCGTCGTGTCCGACCCGACCTCAGCATTGGGCCAGGCGCTCAGGCTGCACGTCGCGAGCCGCCATCTGCCCGTCGCGGACATCGTGCAGGCCCGCATCATGATGGAGACGTGGTGCCTGTCCCGTGCGGCAGGCAGCACGTGGGAGCCCGCCGCGATCGACGAGGCCCGCGCGCTGCTCGACGCCATGGACGACCCCTCGCTGCCGTCCAAGGCGTTCACAGCCCTCGACGCGCAGTTCCACGTGGCCCTCAGCGCCCTCGCGGGGAACTCTGTCGTGAGCACCATGATGGAGTCGCTGCGCGAGTCGACGCGGGGCTATGTCGACGAGGCCGTCGCGACGCTCGGCAACTGGGACGAGATCGCCGCCGATCTGCGGCTCCAGCACCGCGCGATCTTCGAGGCCGTCGAGGCCCATGACGGCGAGCGCGCGGCCCGCCTCGTCCGCGAGCACATCGAGTGGTTCTACGCCCAGACGCTCTAACCTACTCCGCGAATTGTTGGGGTCTGCAGGGTGACAGAGCCCTCAACCCTGCCGAACTCAACATTTGAGCGGGGGCGCTCAGACCATTGCCCCTCCACATCCGATGCATCGGCGCGGATTTCTGTGGACAATGACGATGCGCATCCACCGGCACCGCAGGATGGAGCCATGAACACCCGGCCGGGGCTTCCTCCAGAGATGTCCGGGCGGTCCTTCACTGTCCACGAAGCCCAGGCTTCAGGCATTGGCCGCAGCCGGCTCAACGCCTCTGACCTCATCACGCCGACGAGGGGCATCCGCGTACCGTGGCAGGCGGCCATGACTCCGGCAGAGATCGTCGCCCCTGTGCTGAGTCTCATGCCCGACGCGGTGGCGAGCTTCACCACTGCCGGCAAGATCTGGGGCTTCCCCCTGCCGCTGGCGCATGAACGGGAGCTGGCAATCCACGTGACACGACCATCTGGCACGCCGGGCAGCGTACGGCCGGGCATTGTCTGTCACCGGATGCGATTGGCAGACGCCGAGACAGCCTGCGTCGCAGGCGTGCGCGTGACCTCTCGGCTGCGCACATGGCTGGATCTTGCTTCGGTCCTGTCGCTCCGCGAACTCGTCGCCGTCGGTGATTACCTTGTGTGCGCCCACCCCGCGGACTTTCCCAGGCCCCGCGCGCCCTTCCTGACCGCCGACCAGATGCTGACCTATCTGGACGCACAGCGTCGCGTGCGAGGCCTGCCCGCGGCCCGACGTGCCCTGACTCTCGTCCGGGTGGGATCCGACTCCGTGCCGGAGACCGAACTCCGTCTGGCCATCATCGAGGCCGGCCTGCCCGAGCCGACCCTGAACCATGCGATCCGCGACGCTGCGGGGAGGGCCGTCGCGTGGCCGGATCAGGCGTTCGTCGACGTGCGGCTCTCCCTCCAGTACGACGGCGAGCACCACCGAAGTGCGGAACAGCAGGCCAGCGACAATTGGCGCAACCGAGTTGTTGCGGATGTGGGATGGGACCAGCTCATCGTCTCCGCCGCCGATGTCCGGAGCAGGGGGTGGGATGGGGTGGCCTCTGTCGTCGCTCAACGCCTCCGGCGCCTCGAGCCATTACGGGCGGTTGGCCCGACCGGCCGTCAATTGTTGGCTTGAGCAGGGTGCCAAGCCCCCGAACACTGCTCAACTCAACAATTGCGAAGGGGGTGACCCGAGTCCGAAAGTCGAGGGCCTCAGACGCTCGTGCGGTGGAAGTTGAGGTAGCTGCGCGAGGCCGTCGGGCCGCGCTGGCCCTGGTAGCGGTTGCCGTACTCGCCCGAGCCGTAGGGGTGCTCGGCCGCGGAGGAGAGCCGGAAGAAGCACAGCTGGCCGATCTTCATGCCCGGCCACAGCTTGATCGGCAGCGTCGCGACGTTCGAGAGCTCGAGCGTGACGTGGCCGGAGAACCCCGGGTCGATGAACCCCGCGGTCGAGTGCGTGAGCAGGCCGAGACGCCCGAGCGACGACTTGCCCTCGAGCCGCGCCGCGACGTCATCGGGAAGCGTCACGGTCTCGAACGTCGAGCCGAGCACGAACTCCCCCGGGTGCAGGATGAAGGGCTCATCGCCCTGGACCTCGACAAGGCGCGTCAGCTCCGGCTGCTCCTCGGACGGGTCGATGTGCGCGTACTTGTGGTTGTCGAAGAGCCGGAAGAACCGGTCGATCCGCACGTCCACGCTCGAGGGCTGCACCATGGCCGGCTCGTACGGCGCGAGCTGGATGCGCTCGGAGTCGATTTCGGCACGGATGTCGCGGTCTGAAAGCAGCACGCATCCAAGAGTACAGGCGGGCCCCGCGCGGCCGTGGGCGTGAACCAGCAGGCGCACGACGGCGGGCGGCTGGGTCCCGCCGTCGTCCCGCCGCCGCGCTTGGACGGCATCCCCCCTCGGCGGACCCACCACCCCATCTCGGCGTCACAGGCCCCCATCTCGGCGGACCAACCCCCCATCTCGGCGTCACAGGCCCCCACCTCGGCGTCTCAGCCGGCGGGCGCCTCGCCCTCGAGGATCGCCTTGAGCCGGTCGAGCTCGTGGACCTCGTCCTCCATCGTGCGGTGGATGAGCCCGCCGAGGAGCTTCATGACGCCGGCCGGCTCGAAGGTGAGGCCGAAGCTCACGCGCGTGGCGCCGTCGTCCGCGGGGACGAGGAGGAAGAGGCCCTGCGGCCGCGCCGGGCCCGCGATGACGCGGAACCGGAGCACCTCGCCGGGGCGGGCCTCGGTGATCTCGTAGTCGCCGTCGATCTCGCGTCCGCCCGGACCGGCGAGCCGCTGCGCGTACACGGCGCCGACCTCGCCAGGCGCCCCGGACGCGAGCGAGACGGACCGGACGCTGCTGCGCCAGCGCGCGTTGTTGAGCCCGTCGGCGAGGAAGGCGTAGACGTCACCCGGGGACCGGCGCACGGTGACGGTGTGCTCTGCGGCGACCATGCGTGAACCGTAGGCCGGGGCGCGGGAGCTGGGCAAGGTCCACGAGAGCCTCGCGCCTCCCTGCCGCTAGGCCCGGCGGGCCAGACCGCGGACACCGTGCCGAGTCAGGCGCGGCCCACGACGGCGGCGCCGTCTTCCGTGCCACAGCGCGGCCCCGGCCGCAAGCACCGCGGGCCACGCGAGGTACGCCCCCGCGCTCGCGGCGAGCCCGACGACCGCGGCGAGCCCGAGCGCCGCCACGGCACGCTGACCGCTCCCCGGCAGGAGCCGCAGGGCCGCGGCGAGGCCCGCGACGTACACGGCGACGATGGCCGCGGTGACGAGCCGGACGAGGACCTCCGTCGCGTCCTGGCCCACCGCGAGGACGGCGAGGGCGGACGCGCTCAGCGCGGTGACGGCGGCGAGCCCGTGGCGCCCGCGCCCGAACCACGCGGGCAGCGAGCCGGTCTGGCCGAGGGACCGGGCCAGCTCGGCCGCGCCCGTCGCGTAGCTCGTGAGCACTCCGAGGGTGAGCACGACGGCGAGCCCCGCCGTGAGCGCAGGCGCGGCGGGCCCGACGGCGAACGCCAGCAGGGATGCCAGCGGCGCCTCGCCGCCGGCCCCCTCGCCGAGCGCGAGGACGGACACGGCCGCGAGCGAGAGATAGAGGATGCCAACGATCGCGAGCGCGGCCGCGGTCACGGCGCCGAGGTCCCGCCGCGGGTCGCGGAACTGGCCGCCGAGGTAGCTCATGGCCTCCCAGCCCGCGAAGGCCCACACGATGAGCGCGAGCGAGGAGGCGACGGAGCCCCACCCGGACGGCGAGAAGGGCTCGAGCCTGGCCGGATCCACGTGCGGCAGCCCGGCCGCGATCGCGAGGACCAGAACCACGAGGATCGTGCCAGCGAGGCCGAGCTGGAGTGCCGACGAGGTCCGCACGCCGGCCCACACGGACCCGAGGACGGCCGCGGTGATCGCCGCGGCGACGGCGACGGCGGCCCAGCGCGGCGCGCCGAGGGCGTGCGCGGCGTACTGCCCCGCGAAGAGCGCCGAGGCGGGGATGCCCAGGGGGATCGTGAAGGCGAACCACCACCCGGAGGCCGTGGCCCAGTAGTCGCCGAAGGCCCGGCGCACGTACGTCGAGACGCCGCCGGCGTCCGGGAGCAGGCGGCCGAGGGCGGCGAACGTCCACGCGATCGGCACCGACGCGACAACAAGCGCGGCCCAGGCGACGAGGCTCGCCGGCCCGGCCGCCCGGTACGAGAGGGCCGGGAGCGCGATGACGCCCGTGCCGAGCACGGCCCCGAGGTAGTAGGCCAGGCCGCGGACCCGCCCGAGGGCCCCACGACGCTCCTGCGCTGCTCCCGCGTCGGCGGAAAGGATCCTCGGACTCGTCTCGGCGCTCATGACTCCACGCTAGGAATCCGACCCCCGTCGGACGAGTGCGCTGGGTGCCGATCAGCGCTAGATTTGTGCCATGCCGGAAAGAGCCCTTCATGCTGGCGCAGCAGCCCACCGCGTGGGCCTCGTCCTCACGGACAACCTCCCGCTGTTCGAGCTCGCGATCCCGTGCGAGGTCTTCGGCGTCGCCCGGCCCGACCTCCACGACCCGTGGTACGAGCTCACGATGGTGCGCGGCGAGCCCGGCGAGATCACGACGGCGGGTGGCCTCGCGCCGTCGTCCGCCGCCCCGGTCGAGGCGCTGCGGGCGATGGACACGATCGTCGTGCCGGCGTGCGAGCGCAGCCTCCAGGTGGACCGCGCCGCTCAGGAGCCCCTCCTCGCGGAGCTGCGCGCGGCCGCGGCGCGGGGGGCGCGGATCGCGTCGCTGTGCTCGGGCGCCTACCTCCTCGCCCAGGCCGGGCTCCTCGACGGCCGCGACGCGACGACGCACTGGATGAACTGGGACGACTTCGAGGCCTCGTTCCCCGCGGTCCGGCTGCGCCGCGACGTGCTCTTCACCGCCGAGGGCGGCGTGTTCACGAGCGCCGGCACCGCGGCGGGGGTCGAGCTGTGCCTGCAGCTCGTGCGCGAGGACTTCGGGGACGACGTCGCGCGCAGCGTCGCGCGGCGCATGGTCGTCGCCGAGCGGCGGGGCGCGGCGCAGTCGGAGTACCTCGAGTCGGTCGGCCGGGCGCTCCCGCCGGACCCGGTGCGGCACGCCATGGACTGGGCCGAGCGCAACCTGCACGCGCCCATCGGCCCCGACGCGATGGCCCGCCGCGCGCGCATGAGCCGGCGCACGCTGTACCGGCGGTTCGAGGCCGTCGCTGGGACCTCGCCCACGCAGTGGCTGCTCGAGCGCCGGATCGAGGCCGCGCGCCGCCTGCTCGAGACCACGTCCCTGCCAGTCGAGCGCGTCGCGGAGCGCGCCGGCATCGGCACCGCGGCGAACCTGCGCCAGCACTTCTCCCGGGCGGTGGGCATGTCGCCCTCGGAGTACCGGCGCGCACGACGGCGAGCGGCTGGCTGACGCTGCCGCGCCCCTCCGCGGCGCCCCCGGCGAGTGGCGCAGACCACCCCCCGGGGTGTTGTAAGCTGGGTTGTGCCCTCAGGGGCAGCGCGGCTGTAGCTCAATGGTAGAGCGCACGCTTCCCAAGCCTGATACGCGGGTTCGATTCCCGTCAGCCGCTCCACGGAACCCCCGGTCCACAGGACCGGGGGTTTTCCCGTCCCCGGAGACCCCGGAGGGCCCCGGACACCTCCTCCAGCAGCCCCCGAAACGTGCTCCCCACCACGTCGGGTTGACACGCAGGTCACATCGTGGCCTACTGGAAAGCGCTATCCAAGGCGTTCCGGCCGAGCAGAGCCAGCGGCACCGGACGAGCTTCACAGTCTCGATGACCCCCAGGAGGACCTCATGCACGACGGAGTGCAGGCCACGGCGACCTCGCCGCGCCGCGCAGCCCTGAGCGGCTGGATCGGCAGCACGCTCGAGTACTACGACTTCTCCATCTACGCCCAGGCGGCGGCCCTCGTCTTCCCGCTGGTGTTCTTCCCGAGCAGCGACCCGACGGTCGCCCTCGTCGCGTCGCTCGCGACCTACGCCGTCGGCTACGTCGCCCGGCCCCTCGGCGCGTTCGTCCTCGGCCACTGGGGCGACCGCCACGGCCGCAAGAACGTGCTCGTGTTCGCGCTCATCCTCATGGGCGTCTCGACGTTCCTCGTCGGCCTCCTGCCCACGTACGGCCAGATCGGCCTGCTCGCGCCGGTCCTGCTCGTGGTCCTGCGGCTCGTCCAGGGCTTCGCCGTCGCCGGCGAGCTGAGCGGCGCGAGCGCCCTCATCGCCGAGCATGCCCCGGCGGACCGCCGCGGCTTCTACACGAGCTTCAGCCTCCAGGGCGCCCAGGCCGGCGGCATCCTCGCCGCCGCGAGCTTCATCCCGCTCTCGGCGTTCCTCCCTGCCGCCGACTTCCAGTCGTGGGGCTGGCGCGTGCCGTTCCTGCTGAGCGCCGTCGTGATCGTGGCCGGCTACGTGATCCGCCGGCGCGTCTCCGAGACCCCGGCGTTCCTCGCCGAGGCCGCACAGCACGAGGTGCCGAAGGCCCCGATCGTGCAGGTAGTCCGCGAGAGCGGCGGGACGGTCGTCAAGGCCATCCTCATGGGCATGGCCAACGTCATCGGCGTCACCGCGGCCGTCTTCGGCGCGGCCTACGCGACCCAGCCCGCCTACGGGATCGGCATGAGCCCCGCAATGTACCTGTGGATGCCCGTCCTGGCCAACGTCGTCGCCGTCGCCCTCATCCCGCTCTTCGGCAGGATCTCCGACCGGATCGGCCGCCGCCCGCTCATGATCGCGGGCCCGCTCGGCTCCGGCGTCCTCTCGTTCGCCTACCTCGCCGCGATCAGCCAGAAGAACGTGGTCCTCACCGTGGTCATCGCGGTCATCATGTGGGGCGTCCTGTACCAGATGTGGAACGCGGTCTTCGCGAGCTTCTTCCAGGAACTCTTCCCCACCCGCACCCGCGTCACCGGCTTCGCGATCTCGCAGAACATCGGCCTCCTCATCGTGGCCTTCCTCCCGACGCTCTTCACGGCGATCGCCCCGCCCGGCTCGGCCAACGTCCCGCTCATCATCGGCGGGCTCACCTGCGGGCTCGCGGTCGTCTCGGCCATCGCGGCGTGGACCACGAAGGAGACCTCGAGGCTCCGCCTGGACGACCTCGAGGCCACCGACCGGAGCCGCGAGCACTCCGCCTCGCCCGAGGCCTCAAGCGCGACGTAGCCGTCCGGGCGCCCGCGCGCTCTCGCCGGCGCCAGCCCGCCGTCGTGCGTCACCTTCACGCACGACGGCGGTGGCGCGCCCGGGGTGGTCACCCCGCCGGCGTGCTCACGCCGCCGTCCGCCGCCGCAGCCACAGCGCGAGGACGGCCGCGGCGAGGGCCGGCACGCCGCCGGCGACGAGCATCGCCGGGTGCGCGCCCCAGTGCTCGGCGAGCCAGCCGATCAGGGGCCCGCCGAAGGCCTGGCCCCCGATGAGCACCATCGTGTACAGGCTCATGATGCGGCCGCGGATCCCGACGTTGGCGCTCGTCTGCACGAGCTGGTTCGCCGACGTGAGGAACATGAGGGCGCAGAACCCGGACGCGGCGACGAGCGCGCAGAACAGCGGGAGCGACGGCGCGTACGCGGCGACGCCGAGCATCGTGCCGTGGAGTCCCGCGCCGAGCACGACCGTCCGCAGGGACAGGCGCATCCGCCGGGCCGAGGCGACCGCCCCGCAGACAGCGCCGACGGCGACCATCGTGTTGAGCAGGCCGTAGCCGGCGGCCCCGACGGAGAAGACGTGGTCCGCGTAGGCCGCGAGCAGCACGGGCAGGCTCATCGCGAAGACCGCCACGACGCCGGCCATGACCCACGGCCAGCGGATGGTCGGCTTGCGCCACGCGTAGGCGAAGGCCTCGCGCAGCATCCCTTTGGCCTTGGGCGTGGGCGGGGCGACGACGAGCTCCTCGCGCCGCAGGGCCGAGAGCATCGTCGCCGTGAGCAGGCAGGCGGCGGCGTTGACCGCGAAGGCCCACCCGCCGCCGACGGCGGTGAGCAGCCAGCCCGCGATCGCCGGGCCGATGAGGGCGCCGAGCTGGAAGGTCGTCGAGTTCACGCCGATCGCGTTGCGCAGGTACGCGGGGCCGACGAGCTCGTTGACGAAGACCTGCCGCGCCGGCTGGTCGAGCACGGTGACGAGGCCCAGGACGAGCGCGATGGCGTAGACGTGCCACACGGCGAGGGCTCCGGTGAGGGCGAGTGCCGCGAGCGCGGCCGCGCATGCCGCGGCGCCGAGCGCGCAGACCTGCAGGAGGCGGCGCTTGGAGAAGCGGTCCGCCATGAGCCCGCCCCACGGCCCGAGCGCGAGCACCGGCAGGAACTGCAGCGCGACCGTGATGCCCACGGCCGTGACGGAGCCGGAGAGCTCGAGCACGAGCCAGTCCTGGGCGATGCGCTGCATCCACAGCGCGATGACGGCGACGAAGTGGGCGGCCGCGAAGAGCCGGAAGTTGCGGACGCTGAGCGAGATGAACGTGTGCCGCCACGGGAGGCGCTCGTGGACGACGGCGAGGGGCCCGGTGGGCGGGATGGCGGGCTGGGTGGGTCGGGCGGGCTGGACGGGTCGGGCGGGCTGGACGGGCTGGGCGGGCTGGGTAGGAATGGAGGCAGTTGAAGGCAGGGCGGGGCTGGGCGAGGTCACTGTGAGTCCTGGTCTCGTGTGGGGTGTGCGTTAGAGTCGACTCCCCCACGCTAGGCAGCAGGCAAACCATTGCGGAAGGTTATTTATCCTCTAACTGCTATTGCATTCCGCAATGCATTCCGCGCAGCATGGACGCATGTTCGAGCCGGCCCACCTGCGCAGCTTCCTCTCCGTCGCCGAGAACCTGAGCTTCACCCTCGCGGCCGAGCGCCTCGGCCTCGCCCAGCCCACCGTGAGCCAGCACGTCGCCAAGCTCGAGAAGGCGGCGGGACGGGTCCTGCTCATCCGCGACACCCACGGCGTCCGGCTCACCGACAACGGCGACGCCATGGCCGGGTTCGCGCGCACCATCCTCTCCGCGCACGACGACGCGGCACGCTACTTCCGCGGCTCGGCGATGCGCGGGCGGCTGCGCTTCGGGACGGCGGACGACCTCGCGATCACGGGCCTGCCCCGGATCCTGCGCGAGTTCCGCCGCGCCTACCCCCAGCTGAACCTCGAGCTGACCGTGAGCCAGAGCGACGACCTGCACCGCCGGCTCAAGGCCGGCCAGCTCGACCTCGTGTTCATCAAATGGGTCGCGGGGGCGCAGGAGGGCACGGTCGTGCGGCACGACGTCTTCTCGTGGGTCGGCGTCGAGCAGACGGCGCTCGCCCCGGCCGAGCCCGTCCCGCTGGTCGTCTACCCCGCCCCGAGTCTGTCCCGCACCTTGGCGATCCAGGCGCTCGAGGCGAGCGGGCGGCGGTGGAAGGTCACGTGCAGCACGAAGCAGATCGCCGGCGTCCTCGCCGCCGTCCGCGCGGGGCTCGGCGTCGGCGTCATGCCCACGACCCTCGTCCCGGACGACCTGGCGATCATCACCCACCGCTTCGACCTCCCGCCCGTGGGCGACGTCGACTTCACCCTCCTCCGCAACCCGCTTGCCAACTCCGAGGCCGTGGACGCGCTCACCGAGGCGATCCTCGGACGTTCGCTGAGCCGGCCGTGAGGCGACGATGAGGCGCACGCCACAGTGGGCGGGGGCCTCCGGGAGTACACTGGGGCCCGATGAACCGCACAATGTTCAAGTCCAAGATCCACCGCGCCACGGTCACGCACGCTGACCTGCACTACGTGGGTTCGGTCACCGTCGATCTGGACCTGCTCGACGCCGCAGACATCCTCCCCGGCGAGCTTGTCTCGATCGTGGACGTCACCAACGGCGCGCGCCTCGAGACCTACACGATCGCGGGCGAGCGCGGCTCCGGCGTCATCGGCATCAACGGCGCGGCCGCGCACCTTGTCCACGAGGGCGACCTCGTGATCCTCATCAGCTACGCGTCGATGAGCTCCGAGGAGGCCCGGGAATTCGTCCCGACGGTCGTGCACGTGGACGCGGCCAACCGCATCGTCCAGCTCGGCGTCGACCCGGCCGAGGGCCTCGACTCGGGCCTGCTCCGGCCGCCCTTCGCCGTTCAGGCGTACTTGAGTTAGTCGGGAGCACCAGCCCTCGTTTCGGGTACGTATCTCGTCGCCACATGCGGATTCCGGGTACACCGACGGGCTCCGTCCATGCACCCGAAACCCGATTTCCGCGTCCAGATCCCTACCCGAACGGCTGCCGTCCTGGGAGACGAGGACCACTGCGAGACAGGGGCCAACAGGATCGGTTTCGCGGTCCAGGAAGGTGAGACCGGCGGCTCCTCGCGAGGCCGGTCCTGACAGGACCGGTCTCGCAGCCAAGGCCCGGTCTCGCGGACAAGGGGCCGGCTGGCGACCCCGCGCCGCCCGCGAGGTCCGTCACACCGGGGTTGGCGCGCCCCCGCGGCCCACTACGCTGGTGCCGTGACCCCCGGAAAGCGATTCCTCACCCGTGCCCGCGGAGCCTGCGCATGCTAGGGGTGCTCGCCGGCTTCTCGGTGGTCTGGGCGATCATCGGCGTCGGCTGGTTCTGCGCACGCCGGGACGTCCTCGGCGAGGGCGCGCAGCGCGTGCTGAGCCGGCTCGCGTTCTTCGTCGCGAGCCCGGCGCTCCTGCTCGAGACGCTCTCCCGCGCGGACCTGAGCACGATCTTCTCGACCCACCTGCTCGTCATCGCCGTGAGCGCCACGGCCGTCGCCCTCATCGCGCTGGTCGTGTTCCGCTGGTGGCGGCGGCGCCGGACGCCCGAGGCGCTCATCGCCTCGATGGGCGCCTCCGTCGCCAACTCGGCCAACCTCGGCATCCCGATCTCGGTCTTCGTCCTCGGCGACGCGAGCTACGTCGCGCCCCTGCTGATCTTCCAGCTCGCGCTGTTCACGCCGTCGTTCCTCCTCGTGCTCGACGGCACGACGACGACGGCGAAGCCCGGGTGGGCGCGCGTGCTTCAGTTCGTGCTCCCCATCGTGACGAACCCGACGATCATCGGGTCGATGATCGGGCTCCTGCTGGCCGCGACCGGCTGGCAGCTGCCCGAGCTCGTGATGCAGCCGATCCACCTCATCGGCGGCGCCGCGATCCCCGCGATGCTCATGGCCTTCGGCATCTCGCTGCACGGCTCGCGTCCGTTCCAGGCCTCGGACGGCCGCCGCCTCGACACGGTCCTCGCGACGGCGCTCAAGCTCGTCGTCCACCCGCTCATCGCGTTCGTCTTCGCGCGCTTCGCGCTCGGGATCGACGGGCACGCGCTCTTCGCCGCCGTCGTCACCGCGGCCCTGCCCACCGCGCAGAACATCTACATCGCCGCGCAGCGGTACCAGGAGGGCCTCGTCGTCGCGAAGGACACCGTGCTCATCACGACCGTCGTGGCCGTCCCCGCCATGGCCGTCATGGCGGCGCTGCTCGCCTGACCCGGGGTCACCTCCCAACGATGCGGGGTCACCTCCCAACGATGCGGGGTCGCTCGCTCCAGTGGTGCACTCGCTCCCGCACCCTGACTCCGCGAGACGCCGCATGACTCCCTGTTTCCCCGGATTTCCGCCGGTTTCGTCGAGTGTCCCTCAGCGTCCCGGCGCTTTGGAGCCGTGCCGCGCTGCCGTGTTCAGTGGTGCCAATCGCGGTCCGATCGGCCGCACGAGCACCCGGAGGAACACCATGGCACGCCCCCGCATCCATCCCCTCGCCGCGCCCGCGGCGACCCTCTCCGCGACGGCGCTGCTCGCCGTCGTCGGCCTCAGCGCCTGCGCCGACCCGGGCGCGCAGGCGAGCCAAGCTTCCGCCACGGCGAGCGTCGCGGGGAAGACGTTCAACCTCACCGCAGACCAGCAGCGCATCACGGTGGAGAAGGACGGCGCCGCGGCGGCCCTCGTGCCCGATGCCGTGAAGGCGGACGGGACGCTGACCGTCGCGACGACCGGCGGCACGGCGCCGCTCTCGTTCCGCGCGACAGACAACACGACGCTCATCGGCAACGAGGTGGACATCGCGTACGCCGTCGCGGAGACGCTGGGCCTCACGGTCGAGGTCGTGCCGGTCGCGTGGGCGGACTGGCCGCTCGGCGTCGAATCGGGCAAGTACGAGGCAGTCCTCTCCAACGTGACGGTCACCGAGGCGCGCAAGGAGAAGTTCGACTTCGCGAGCTACCGCAACGACCTCCTCGGCTTCTACGCGAAGAGCGACTCGGCCATCACCGAGGTCACCGAGCCCAAGGACGTCGCGGGGAAGCGCATCATCGTCGGCTCGGGGACCAATCAGGAGGCGATCCTGGTCCGCTGGGACGAGCAGAACAGGGCGGCCGGCCTGGCCCCGGTCGAGTTCCAGTACTACGACGACGACTCCGCGTCCTCGCTCGCGATCCAGTCCGGGCGCGCGGACCTCACGTTCGGCCCGAACGCCGGCGCCGCGTACAAGGCGGCGCTGGACGGGAAGACCAAGGTGGTCGGGACGCTCGACGGCGGGTGGCCGCTCAAGGCGGAGATCGCCTTCACGACGAAGAAGGGCAACGGGCTCGCCGCCGCGGCCCAGGCTGCCCTCAACCGGCTCATCGACGACGGCGCGTACGCCCGAATCCTCGACCGCTGGGGCCTGACCTCCGAGGCCATCCCCCGCTCGGAGCTCAACCCGCCGGGCCTGCCCAAGAAGTGACCCCGGAACGTAGGGACGTGACCCCGGAACGTTGAGAGGTGACTCCGCAACCTTGAGAGGTGACCCCGCAACGAGCATCCTTTGCGGGGTCACCTTCCTGTGTTGCGGGGTCACCTTCCTGTGTTGCGGGGTCAGTCAGACTCTGCTGCGCTCCGGGGCTGGGAGGCCGAGGTGCTCTCGGAGGGTCGTGCCCGCGTACTCCGTCGGGTAGACGCCCCGCTCCTGGAGCTCGGGGACGAGCCGGTCGACGATCTCGTCGAGACCGCTCGGGATGAGCCACGGGGAGATGTTGAACCCGTCCACGGCGCCCACGCGCGCGTACTCCGCGAGGAGGTCCGCGACCTCGGTGTACGAACCGACGATGCTCCGCGCCCCGCGGGCGTTGCGCTGCCGCACGAACTCGAGGATCGTCAGCCCCTGGTCGGTGGCCTCGGCCCGCCACGCGGCGGCAAGCTCGAGCGCCTTCGCGCCGTGGAACGCGCTCCCCCGCGTCTCGGAGGTCGTCTCGACGACGGGGTCGACGTCGGGCAGCGGCCCGTCCGGGTCGTACTCGGCGAGGGAGCGGCCCCAGAACTGCTCCAGGTACGCGAGGGCCTGCTGCGGGCCGATCTGGAGCTCGCGCAGCCACACGAGCTTCTCCCGCGCCTCGGCCGAGGTGGGCGCGAGGACGAACTCGCTCGCCGGCATGATCTGGAGCTCCTCGGGACTGCGCCCGGCCGCGAGCGTCCGCTCGACGAGGTCGCGGCGGAACGCGACGGCGTCGTCGAACCCGGGGTGCGCGGAGAAGATGACGTCGGCCTGGCGGGCCGCGAAGTCGCGGCCCTCGGGCGAGTCCCCGGCCTGGAACAGCACGGGCCGTCCCTGGGGGCTCCGGGGCAGGCGAGCGGTCGTGTCGATGCTGTAGTGCTGGCCCGAGTGCAGGACGCGCCGGCCCGGCTCGGTGGCCCAGAACTCCTTCGCGAACCGCACGAACGCCTCGGCGTGCCGGTACCGGTCGGCGTGGTCGAGGTACCCGCCGCGGCGGAAGTTCTCCCCGGTCCACGCATTGTCCGTCGTGACCACGTTCCACGCCGCGCGCCCGCCCGAGAGCGCATCGAGCGAGGCGAGCCGCCCGGCGAGGTCGGCCGGGTCGTTGTACGTCGTGTTCTGCGTCGCGACGAGCCCGATCCTGCTCGTGACGCCCGCGAGCGCGGCGAGCATGGTCTGCGCGTCGGGCCGCCCCGCGACGTCGAGCTCGTGCACGCGGCCGAGGTGCTCGCGCAGCCGCAGGCCTTCGCCGAGGAAGAACGCGGCGAAGAGCCCTCGCTCGGCGGTCTGGGCGACCCGGCGGAAGGACTGGAAGTCCGTCTGGGACCCGGACTGCGGCAGCTTCCAGACGGTCCCGGAGTTGACGCCCTGGAAGAACACGCCGAACTGCAGGCTGCCGCTCGGGGTGAAGTCGGGATGGATGCTCATCGGATGCCTCCTGCACGGGTCGTGGAGTAGCGGCTCGGCGGCGGGCGGCGCAGGCCGAGGACGTGGCGGAAGGGCGCGTCGGCATTCACGGGGGCGAGGCGCCCGCGCCGGCGCAGCTCCGGCAGGACGAGCTGGGCTAGCTCGGGAAGCTCGACGCCGAGCACCGCCGGATGCACGCGGACCCCGTGGGCGACGCCGAGCAGCTCGCCGAGGTAGTCGGCCAGCTCACGCGGGCCGCCGGCGAAGAGCGCGTGCGGCAACTCCCACGCGCTCAAAGCGTCGAGCTCCGCGAGCCGGTCCGCGCCCGAGCGCCCCCGCGCGTCGAGGACGACGTCGAGCTCTGCCAGGACGATGTGCTCGGGGTACGCCTCCCGGGCCGCGGCGGCCTCGGCGACGAGCAGGTCCCCCGCGGGCGCGGAGACAAGCAGGACGTCGGCCTGCCCCGCCGGCACGAGCCCGTACGGGGCGAGGACGGGCAGCTGCCCCTGGGGCGGGCGCGGGATGATCGAGGGCCCCTTGACCGAGAACGAGCGGCCGCGGAAGTCGGCGTAGTGGACGCGGTCGGCGTCGAGGTACCGACCCGTGGCCACGTCCCGGATCTCGGCCGTGTCCTCCCACGTGTCCCACAGGCGCCGGGCTGCCTCGACGGCGTCGGACGCCTCGTCGAGCGCGTCGTCGGCCCCGAGCGGGCCGCGCCCGAGGGCCGCGAGCCGCGGGGCGGAGCCGTCGGCCGCGACGAGCCAGCCGGCCCGCCCGTAGCTGATGTAGTCCAGGCTCGCGAGCTGGGTCGAGACGTGGAACGGCTCGGAGGCGACGGCGTCGACCTCCGGCACGAGCGCAATGGTGCGCGTGTGCGGCGCGGCGAGGGCGGCGCGCTGGACGGCGTCGGCGCGGGGCGCCGCGAGCGGCGCGCGGGCGGCGTCGGGCAGGGTCGCGAAGTGGAAGCCGGCGGACTCGGCGTCGAGCACCTCGCGCACGACGGCGGCCGCATCCAAGGCGGGCACCTCGCCGATCCGCCACACCGCCGGGTGGGCGTCGCCGAGGTCGATGCCGATGATGCCTCGCTGTATCATGCTGCACTCCCTCTCTCGTCTGTCTCGGGGTCTGCTGTCTGCCCTGTCCTGGAAGCGGAGGGGTCCTCGGGACCCCAGAGGGTCGTGGGTGCGGCGGCGCGCACGGCGGGGATGACCTCGGCGGCGAACCGCTCGAGCACCTCGAGCTGCTCCTCGAAGGGGAGCACTGTCGGCAGCGAGATGGACTGGAGGTCATGCCTATACAGCGCGTGATACTCAAGGATCTTCTCGATGACGCGTTCGGGGCTGCCCACGAGGGACGGCCCGTGGGCGACGGCGTGCTCGATGTCCCGGAATGGCGTGTTGTTGCCGGGCACGTCCCGGGCTGCCGTGAGCGCCTCGTACACGGGACCGAAGCGGAGCGTCGCCTCGCGAGTCGTGTCTGCCAGGAACACGCCACCGGCACCGCTGCCCGAGCCGAGGTATGCGTGCCGATCGTCGTGCCCGTGCGCGGCGTACTGCTCGCGCCAGTGGTCGATGAGGACCTTGTAGTTCTCCCGCGGCTGGATCGCATTGGCGGTGAAGAGGGGCTCGCCCCAGCGGCCCGCGAGCGCGGCCGAAGCGAGGGTCGTCGCGCTGCCATGCCAGATGCGCGGGGCGCCGCCGAAGGGGCGCGGAAGGGTCCTCGTCGGCCGCGTGAGGGGTGCGCGGAAGCGCCCCGACCACGTCACGCCCTCCTCGCGCCAGAGCCTGCGCAGGAGCGCATGCTTCTCCTCGAGGAGGGCCCACTGTTCAGCGACGTCGAGGCCGAAGAGCGGGTACTGGAGCACCTCGTTGCCCTTGCCGATGGTGATCTCGAGCCGCCCGCGCGAGAGCTGATCCACGGTCGCGTAGTCCTCCGCCGCCCGGACTGGATCGGCCAAGGACAGGACGGTGACGCCAGTGTGCAGGCGGATGGTGCGCGTCGCCGTCGCGACAGCCGCGAGGATCACCGCGGGCGACGATGACAGGAATGCTCCGGCATGCCGCTCCCCCACCGCGAAGGAGTCGAAGCCGAGCTCCTCGGCCCGCCGCGCCGTCTCGATGACTTGGGCGAGCCGTTCCGCGGCCGAGACCTGCTCGCCTGTGATCGGGTGCGGTCCATACGGGACGATGTCGAGGACCTGGAAGCGCATCAGGAGCCCGCCTGCACGAGCGTCTCGGCCGTCACCGTCGTCGACTCGGGCAGCGCCTCGTCGCCGAGGCCCCAGCGGTCGAGGACCTCCCGGTACATGCCGTCCGCGATCGCGGCGTTGAGCGCATCCGTGATCGGCGCGGCGAGCCCGTTGCCGCGCAGCGTCGTCGCGGCGACGAGGGTCTCCTTGGGCCAGCCTGCGTTGACCTTGCCCACGACCTTGAGGTCGTCGCGCGTGTTCTCCCGGTACACGACCGTGGGGTACGGGCCGAGGTTGAGGTCCGTCCGGCCCGAGGCGAGGGCCAGGATCGTGTCCGCGTCCGTGGAGTAGTAGTGCAGCTCGGCGGGGGCCTTGCCGCGGGCCTCGAGGTCCTTGTTCCACGCAAGCAGGATCTTCTCCTGGTTCGTGCCCGACCCGACCGAGACCTTCTTGCCCGAGATGTCGTCCGCGCCGCTGACCGTCAGGCCGGAGCCCTTCTTCGCCTCGAAGCCCATGTAGGCGGCGCGGTACGTCGCGAAGTCGAACAGCTGCGCCCGAGCAGCGTTGATGCCCACGTTCGAGAACACGGCCTCGAAGTCGCCAGACTGGGTCTTGAGCGGCCAGTTCTCCCACGAGGTCTGCTGCAGGTCCAGCTCGAGGCCCAGCCTGTCCGCGACGAGCTGCGCGAGGTCCACCTCGACGCCGATGAGCGTCCTGTTGTCCGTGGCCTGGAAGGTCAGGGGCAGGGCGCCGCCCGTCGTGGCGACGGTGAGCTTCCCATCAGCGGCGATCTTGGCCGGGACCTCGGCGGCGAGCGCCGGGTCCTTGTCGGCGCGGATGCGCTTCTGGTCCGGGGAGAGGTTGTAGACGACGCCGTTCTTCGCCACCGTGCTCGGCGCGGACGCCTGCGCATCTGGGTCCGCGCAGGAGCTGAGGGCGGCGGCTGCCGCAAGGCCAGTGGCAAGGACGACGGCGGGGCGCGCCGTCCGCGTCCGGCGCGTCTGGGCGCTGGGGTTCTTCATAGTGCGGGCAAGCCTTTCTCGATGGGGAGACACGTGAAGGTCACCTCCCTGCGATGCGGGGTCAGATCTGGAACGCGGGCTCGAGGACCTTGGACAGGAACGCGCGCGTGCGGTCCTGGCGCGGCTCGGTGAAAATCTGCTCGGGCGTGCCCTCCTCGACGATCACGCCGTCGTCCATGAACACGACGCGGTCGGCGACGTCGCGGGCGAAGCCGAGCTCATGCGTGACGACGATGAGGGTGGTCCCCGAGCTCGCGAGCCCCCGGATGACCTCGAGGACCTCGGAGACGAGCTCGGGGTCGAGCGCCGAGGTCGGCTCGTCGAAGAGCACGACCTTCGGGTCGAGCGCGAGGGCTCGGGCGATCGCGACGCGCTGCTGCTGCCCGCCCGAGAGCTGGCGCGGGTACGCGCCGGCCCGGTCGGCCAGCCCGACCCGCTCAAGGAGCTCGCGCGCCCGCCGAATCGCCTCGGCCCTGGGCCGGCGCTGGGCGTAGATGGGCGCCTCGGCCACGTTCTCGAGCGCCGTGAGGTGCGGGAACAGGTTGAAGTTCTGGAACACGAAGCCGATCTCCGCGCGCTGGGCGAGGATGTCCTTCTCGCGCAGCTCGTGCAGCTTCCCGTGCCCGGGGCGGTAGCCGACGAGCTCGCCGTCGACGGCGACATACCCGCCGTCGAGCTTCTCGAGGTGGTTGATGGTCCGCAGGAGCGTGGACTTCCCCGAGCCGGACGGGCCCAGGATCACGACGACCTCCCCCGGGGAGACCGTGAGGGTCACCCCCTTGAGCACCTCGGTGCCGTTGAAGGACTTGCGGACGCCGACCGCCTCGACGGACCCGCGGGTGGGCTGAACCTGGTTGGGAGGAACGGTGCTCATCGGGTGCTCCTGAGGGGTGCGTGGGTGGCGTAGAAGCGTCGGGCGCGCTCGAGCGGCGTCGGCGGCAGGGTCCGGACGGCGCCGCGGGCGTAGTGCCGCTCGATGTAGTACTGCGCGACCGAGAGCACCGAGGTGATGACGACGTACCAGACCGTCGCGACGAGCAGGAGCGGCAGGACTTGCTGCGTCCGGTTGTAGATGACCTGGACGGTGTAGAACAGCTCGGAGTAGGCGAGGACGTAGACGATCGAGGTGCCCTTGACGAGTCCGATGATCTCGTTGAACGCCGTCGGCAGGATGGCCCGCATGGCCTGCGGGAGCACGATCCGGGTCGAGCGGCGCCACGCAGGGATGCCGAGCGCGGCGGCCGCCTCGAGCTGGCCCTGGTCCACCGAGAGGATGCCGCCGCGGATGATCTCCGCCGAGTACGCGGCCTGGTTGAGCGTGAGGCCCAGGACCGCGGCGGCGAACTGGCTGATGAGCGTCGTGGTCTGCGCCTCGAAGAACTGCACGTCCGTGAAGGGGATGCCCAGGCTGATCCTCTCGTACAGGTAGCCGAGGTTGTACCAGAGCAGGAGTTGCACGAGCAGCGGCGTCGACCGGAAGATCCACGAGAACGTCCACGAGACCGAGACGAGCAGCGGCGAGGACGAGAGCCGCATGAGCGCGAGGACGAACCCGAGCACGAAGCCGAGCGCCCCCGAGATGGCGGTGAGCTTGAGCGTCTCGGCCAGGCCGGCCAGGACCGACTGCGCCGTGAACCACTGCGCGACGACGCCCCACTCCCAGCGCGGGTTCGTCACGAGGCTCCACAGCACCCCCGCGACGAGGAGGCCGACGACGGCGGTCCCCGCCCAGCGCAGCGGGTGGCGGGCGGGCACGACGCCGAACCCCGAGTAGTCGGGGCCGCTCGCCGCGGCGGTGGCGGGCGGAGAGGCCGGGGGCGGGACGGCGGCCCCGGCCGGCTCAAGCAGCGTGGGCGGTGCGGCGGACATGGGCGGTCCTCCTCAGTCCTCTGGGGGTGCCGGCCCCTGAGGATTCCGGGGCGGCTGAGCCTTCAATCTAGGAGCAGCAGGAGGAGCCCTCAACGGACCCCGACGCGCCGCGTCACGGCCCGATATGAAGCGTCACGTTCGGAAATACGGCGTCATGATGACCCACGGTGACGGGTCGTGACCCCTGATTTCCTGCCGCTGGAAGGCCCCTCCACCCGCGGCCTAGCGTGGCAGGACCCGGCCCCGACGACCCCGTCGCGGCGCACCATCGACGCGGAAGGAGACGCCATGCGCCCTGCCGTCCTCGCCGTCATCGGCGGCGGTCCCCGTGCGGCCATGCTGCTCGAGCGCCTCGCCGCGAACCTCCCGGCCCACGGCGCGGTTCCGCACGGCCCCGGGCTCGAGGTGCACGTCGTCGAGCCGCACGGGCCGGGCTCGGGCCGCATCTGGCGGCGCGACCAGTCGCCCCTCGTCATGCTCAACTCCCGGGCCGTGGACATCACGTGCTTCACGGACGCCTCCGTCGAGTGCGGCGGCCCCGCCGTGGACGGGCCGAGCCTGCTCGAGTGGGCGCAGTCGCTCGCCGGCGAGGGCCTCGAGGAATTCGGCCCCGGCCGCTATGCCGACGCCGAGCTGCTCGAGGCCCTCGCCGGCAACCCCGGGCTGGCCGCCGAGGCCGCCGGGCTCGACGAGGCCAGCTTCCCCACGCGCCGGCTCGCCAGCCTGTACCTCGAGTGGTTCTTCCGCCGCGCGGCGCGCTCGCTCGAGGCCCGCGGCGTCCGGGTGCGGGTGCACCGCGACACGGCCGTGGGCATAGAGGCTTGCGAGGGCCCCGCCCGGCCCGGCGCCGCCGTCGTGCGCCTCGCGGGCGGCACGCGCCTCGCCGCCGACGCCGTGCTCCTGGCCCTCGGCCACACGGACGCCGAGGTCCCGGCCCCGTCGTCGGACTACGCGGCGTTCGCCGAGCGCCACGGCCTCGCCTTCGTCGGCCCGGGCTACACGACCGAGCTCGATCTCTCCGCCCTGACCCCGGGCCGGGACGTCATCGTCTCGGGGCTCGGCCTGGCCTTCGTGGACCTCGTGGTCATGCTGTTCGAGGGCCACGGCGGCCGGTTCGTCCCCGACCCGACGGCGGGCCCCGAGGAGGGCGCGCTGCGCTACGAGCCGTCCGGCCGCGAGCCCCGGCTCCTCGCCGGCTCCCGCCGCGGCGTCCCATACCACTCGAAGGTCCGCGGCGCCCTGCAGGGCGAGGCCCCGGGCGCGCTGCGCTTCCTGACCGCCGACGCCGTCGCCGGCCTCCTCGCCGAGCACGAGCAGCTCGACTTCGGCCAGCACCTGTGGCCCCTCATCGCCTCGGACGTCGAGTACGCCTCCTACCGCGAGCTGTTCACGGGCCACCCGCACCGGGTCGCCCTGCCGTGGGTCGAGTTTTCCGAGCGCTTCGTCGCGGCGGGCTGGCGCAGCCCCGAGCGCGCCGCCCTCGTCGCCGCGGCCGTGCCGGACCCTGAGGACCGGGTCGATCTCGAGGCCCTCGACCGGCCACTCGCCGGGCTCGCCGAGGAGCTCACTGGGTCTTCCCCGGGCCCCATGCACGACGGCGACGCCCCCGCGCGCGCGCATCTCGCCGTCGTGCGCCACATCCTCCGGGACCTCCGCCTGCGCGACTCGGGCGAGCACAGCGAGACGCTCGGGCTGTTCCTCGGGATCCTGCGCGCCTACATGGAGCTCGGCCGGCTCGTCCCGCTCGACCGGCTCACGCCGGACTCGCAGCGGATCGTGTGCGGGTGGTGGCACGGCTTCTTCAGCTTCGTCGACTCGGGGCCGCCGGCCTTCCGCCTGCGGGAGCTGCTCGCGCTCGAGCGCGCGGGGCTCCTGCGCTTCCTCGGGCCGGACCTGACGGTCAGCGCCGACGAGGCCTCCGGCCTGTTCCGCGCGAGCGCGGCCGGCGGGACCGTGACGGCGAGCGCCGACGCATTCGTCGAGGCCCGGCTCCCCGGGCCCGCCGTCCGGCGCTCGGCGAACCCGCTCGTGACCTCGCTCGTGGCCGAGGGGCTCGTCCAGGAGCAGCTCCTCGACGCGACCGAGGGTAGGGCCGGGACCGGGAGGCTCCTCGTCGCGGCCGACGCGCGCGCGGTCGGGCCGGCATCGGGCTGGCTCTTCGCCGTCGGCGCGGGCACCTCGAGCTGGGGCGCAGGGGCGTTCGCCCGGCCCCGCAGCAACGCCGCGCCGTTCCGGGAGACGGATGCGCTCGCGCGGACCCTGCTGGGCACGCTCTCGGCGGCGCGGCCCCGGTCTCAGAGGACCCAGCGCGACGGCGTCGACTCCCCCGCGCGGCTCGCGGTCGCCGTCGCGCTTCTCCACCCGCTCGCGGGCTGACCCCCGCAGGCTGACCCCCAGGAGGAACCATGGCCCTCGCCCCCGCCCGCACGATCCTCTCGCTGGGCATGCACGACCCCCGCGTCCGGCCGCTGCTCGACGGGCTGTATGCCGAGTACTCGGCCCGGTACGGGGAGAAATACCACGGGAAGGACGGGGGCGCCGAGAACGAGCTGATCCGCTACCCGGCCGAGGAGTTCGCGGCGCCGCACGGGGTCCTGCTCGTCCTCCAGGAGGACGGCGAGTCGGTCGCGGGCGGGGCGTTCCGGCGCTACGACGAGCGCACGGCCGAGCTCAAGCGCATCTGGACGCACGAGGACCACCGCCGGCGGGGCCTCGGCCGCGCCGTCCTCGCCGCGCTCGAGGACGCGGCCGCGGCGCGCGGCTACGAGCGCCTCTACCTCACGACGGGCCCGCGGCAGCCGGAGGCCAAGGCCCTCTACCTCGCCGCCGGGTACACGCCGCTCTTCGACCTCGACGCCGACCCCGAGGAGCTCGGGCATCTCGCCTTCCGCAAGGCCCTCGCGCCGCGGCGCACAGCACGGGGCCGCGCAGTAGGCTGAGCCCCATGGCTCAGAGGCGCGGCGAGGCGAACACTGGGAAGACCGGCGGGACGGGCGGGAAGACCACCGACGAGAAGCTGGCCGCCCTCCGGGCGGGCTACGCCTTCGAGGGGGCCACGGTCGCGCTCGGCGCCGCGATCGTCGACGGCGAGGTCCGCCCCGAGGCGCAGGTCGGCCTGCCGCTGGCCATGATGAACCGGCACGGGCTCGTCGCCGGGGCGACCGGCACGGGCAAGACCGTGACCCTGCACATGATCGCCGAGCAGCTCTCCGCCGCGGGCGTCCCGGTGTTCCTCGCCGACATCAAGGGCGACCTCTCGGGCCTCGCAACGCCGGGCGAGGCCAGCGAGAAGCTGCTCGCGCGCACGGCAGGGCTCGGGCAGGAGTGGAGGCCCTCCGCCTTCCCCGTCGAGTTCCTCGCCCTCGGCGGCGAGGGCACCGGCGTCCCGGTCCGGGCGACCATCACGTCCTTCGGCCCGATCCTGCTTTCCCGCGTCATGGGGCTCAACGAGACCCAGGAGTCGAGCCTGCAGCTCGTCTTCCACTTCGCGGACAGGAACCAGCTCGAGCTCGTGGACCTCAAGGACCTGCGCGCCGTCATCCAGTTCCTGACCTCGGACGAGGGCAAGCCCGCCCTCGCGGAGCTCGGCGGCCTCTCGCGGGCCACGGCCGGGGTGATCCTGCGCGAGCTCGTCGCCCTCGAGGCCGCAGGCATGGAGAAGTTCTTCGGCGAGCCCGAGTTCGACACCGCGGAGCTCCTGCGCACGGCCGAGGACGGGCGCGGCGTCGTCACGTGCCTCGAGCTGCCGCGCCTGGCGAGCCAGCCCCTGCTCTTCTCGACCTTCCTCATGTGGCTCCTCGCCGACCTGTTCGAGGAGCTGCCCGAGGTGGGTGACGCCGACAAGCCCCGCCTCGTGTTCTTCCTCGACGAGGCCCACCTGCTCTTCGACGATGCGAGCGAGGCCTTCCTCGACGCGATCACCCAGACGGTCCGGCTCATCCGGTCCAAGGGCGTGGGCATCTTCTTCGTCACCCAGACCCCGCGGGACGTCCCCGCCGAGGTCCTGGGCCAGCTCGCCAACCGGATCCAGCACGCCCTGCGCGCCTTCACCCCGCAGGACGCCAAGGCCCTCAAGGCCACCGTCTCGACCTTCCCGGTCAGCGATTATGACCTCGAGGAGGTCCTGACCTCGGCCGGCATCGGCGAGGCCGTCGTCACGGTCATGGATGAGCGGGGCGCCCCGACCCCCGTCGCACTCACGCGGCTGCGCGCCCCCGAGTCCAGGATGGGACCCGCCGACCCTGCCCTCGTCGCGTCCGCCGTGCAGGCCTCGCCCCTCACGCCCCGGTATGGCACCGCCGTCGACAACGTCACCGCCTTCGAGAGGCTGAAGGAGCAGATCGCGGCACGGGAGGCCGCCCCGCAGGAGGCGGCGCCTCGGCCGGCGGACTGGCCTTCAGCCCGGCCAGAAGCCGGCGCGCCGCTCCCGCCGCCGCTGCCCTCGCCGAACCTCGAGCCGCGGCGGCAGGAGTCGCGCGACGGCGGTGTGCGGGACAGTGGGACGCGCGGCGGCGGGATGCTCGACGACGTCATCGGCGCGCTCGGCGGGGCGCTCGGGGGCGGGCTCCGGTCCGTGGCCCGCCAGGTCGGGACCCAGCTCGGGCGAGAGCTCATGCGCGGCATGTTCGGCACGGCCTCCCGGCGGCGCCGGCGCTAGAACCCCGCCTGCCGCCGCCAGCGGACGTGTCCCCCGGCGACACCGAATCGGGGTCCCCACCCGTGGTTGGGTAGGGTGGGGCGGGTGCAGACGAGTCCAGCCCTCATCAGGGTCGCAGCCGCATGGCTGCTGGCCCTGGTCCTGGCGATCGTGGGTTCGGTCGTCGCCGTCACGGTCGTGAAGAGCACGGTGGCCGGTCCGGCCCAACCCGTGCGCAGCTACATCGCGGCCCTCGAGGCCGGCGACGGAGGCCACGCGCTCGGGATCCTGCGCGCCCAGATCCCGCCGGGGAGCGCGGCCCTCCTCGACGGCGCTCCCCTGCAGGACTCGATGTCCCGCGTGAAAGACGTCTCCTACGAGACCACGAAGTCCGACGGCGACCGCGCCTCCGTGACCGTCTCCTACACCGTCGAGGGGGAGCAGCACGAGAGCGTGTTCGAGCTCGAGCGCACCGGCACGGACTGGCTGTTCTTCCCGCGCTGGTCGATCGTCCCGCGCACACTGCCCTCGCTCCAGGCGACCGTGGTCAACTCGGACCGCGCGACCCTCAACGGCGTCCCGGTCAACATGCCCGCGGGCCGGAACTCATTCCCCGTCTTCTTCCCCGGCTCCTACGTGGGCTCCCTCCCCGGCGAGAACTTCGCCGCCGAGCCGCGCGGCGTCGTCGTGAGCGGGCGCGGCAGCAGCACCCAGCTGAACCTCGCCACGAAGGCGACCCCCCAGCTCGTCTCCGCGATCGAGGCCAAGGTCCGCGAGTACCTCGACGGCTGCGCCGGGCAGGCCACGAAGCAGCAGCGCCTCCAGCCGGACTGCCCATTCTCGCTCGCGACGAACTCCCGCATCCAGGACGGCACCATCGCGTGGTCGATCTCCGAGTACCCCGCCGTCGCGGTCGAGCCGTTCGAGGGGCGCTGGGTCGTTGCGCCCCTGGCCGGCAAGGCGAAGCTCACGGCGCGGGAGATCGACCTGTTCACGGGCGCCGTCAAGCAGCTGCAGCGCGATCTCGACTTCACGTTCTCGGCGCGCCTCTCCGTCGGCCAAGACGCCATCACGGTCACGCCGCAGCTCGACTAGCGCACGCCTCCAGCACGCGCTTCCAGGGCACGCCTCCAGCGCACGACGGCGGGCCGGTCACCTGAGGTGACCGGCCCGCCGTCGTCTGTGGGAACCGGTGCGGGAGCCCGGGTGGGCCCGCGTCAGTCCATCCCGCGCAGGTCCAGCGTCAAGGCCGACTCGGCGCCCTCCTGGAGGATGACCGGGATGCCCCAGTCCTGCTGGTACAGGTGGCACGCGGCGTGGTCGGGGATCTCCTCGCCGGGGGCGCCGTCGCACGCCGCGGCGCGGGCCGTGATGTGCAGGACGCCCTCGGTGACCGCGGGGTTCAGCTCGACGGTGCGGAGGAGGCCCTGCGAGGTGCCCGAGCCCGTGAGCAGGAGCTCGGCCGGGGTCGAGGAGACCTTGAGCTGGGTCGGATCGCCCCAGCGGTCGTCGAGCTTCTGCCCGGTCGGCGCGGCGAAGCGGACGGTCAGCTCGAGCGGGCCGGCGGCGACGGCGGTGCGCGGGCGCTGGGTCTGGCGCTCGCCCTCGTCGACCTGCTGGGCGTCCTTCGGGATCGGCACGAGCACGAGCTCGTGCTTGTTCGTCTCGGTCACGAGCAGGAGGGGCTCGCCGCTGCCTCCTGCGGGGGTGACGACGACGTCCGCCGGCTCCGCGAGCCCGCGCGCGAGCGTCGAGACCGTCCCGGCACCGTCGCTGCTGCCTTTTCCGCCTCCGGCCGGGTCGTAGCGGCGGACGGCGCCGTTGTACGTGTCGGCGATCGCGACCGAGCCGTCGGGCAGGACGGCGACGCCGAGCGGGTGCTGGAGGCGCGCGGCCGCGGCCTCGCCGTCGCGGAACCCGAAGTCGAAGAGGCCCTGCCCGATGGCCGTCTCGACGATGACCTCGCCGTTGCGGCCGTTCCCGTTGGGCTCGCCCAGCTTCACGCGGCGCAGCGCCGACGTCTCCGAGTCCGCGACCCAGAGGTCGCCGGAGGAGTCGACCGCGAGGCCGGACGGCTGCGCGAACCACGCCTTCGGCCCCGGGCCGTCGAGCAGGCCCTCGAGGCCGGAGCCGGCGAGGATCGCGACCTCGCCCGAGAGCGGGTCGAACGTGAAGAGCTGGTGCGTGCCGGCCATCGCGACGACGACCTTCTGCAGCTTCTCGCTCCACACGACGTCCCACGGGGACGAGAGGGAGACGTTGGGGCCGTGGCCGAGGTAGCCGATGTCCTCCGCGTCGCCCGCGTAGACGTCATGCGGAGGGGTACCCTCGGGCTCGTCAGCGTGGACGTCCCTCGCCGCCTTCGCCGCGCGGGTATTCGAGGAACCGGCCCAGGTCCCCGCGCCGTCGCCGTCGACCCGCGCGGGGCCCGCGTCGAGGAGGCGCTGGACGCCGTTGCCGGCCACCGTCTGGACGTCCCCCGAGCTGAGGGTGACGCCGCGCAGGCGGTGGTTCACGGTGTCGGCGACGACGGCCTCGTAGCCGGTCTGCCTCGCGATCGACGCCGGAAGCACGGCGACGCCCTGCGGCTCGTTGAACTGGGCGGCCTCGGCCGGCCCATCCCCGAACCCCCTCGTGCCGCCGCCGATGACGCGCTCGACCGTGGCCAGGTCGGGGCGGAGCTCGACGAGGCGGTGGTGGCCGGTGTCGACGACGAGGTAGTTGCCGTTCTCGAGCGGCACGGCCTGTCCCGGGAAGCGCAGGGTCCCGGCCGTGGGCTCGGGCGCGACGTACGGGCCGTCGCCGCGGTGGAGCGTTCCCTTGGCCTCGTGCTCCGCGACGAGCTCCTCGAGCAGGACCTTGAGCCCGTCCGCGTGCCCCTCGCCGGAGAGGTGCGCGACGATGTAGCCCTCGGGGTCGACGACGACGAGCGTCGGCCAGGCGCGCGCCGTGTAGGCCTGCCACGTGAGCAGCTCGGGGTCGTCGAGAACCGGGTGGTGGATCTCGTAGCGCTCGACGGCGGCGGCGAGGGCGACGGGGTCGGCCTCGTGCTCGAACTTGGGCGAGTGCACGCCGACGGTGACGAGGACGTCGTGGTACTCCTCCTCGAGCGGGCGGAGCTCGTCGAGGACGTGCAGGCAGTTGATGCAGCAGAACGTCCAGAAGTCCAGGAGCACGATCTTGCCCCGCAGCGCCGCGAGGTCCAACTCCCTGCCCCCGGTGTTGAGCCATGCGCGGCCAGCGAGCTCGCTCGCGCGCACCCGCCGGCTGGCCCTGACGGTCGAGGCGGCCTCGGCGGCCTTGGATTCTGCGGTCACGGGCACTCCTCGGACACGTTCGGGTCTTGCTGCCACCCCGGCGGCAATGGCGTGGATCGGCGCCCGCCGGGGGACGGGCGCGCTCTAGAGATCAACCCCATTATCCCGGGCTTTGTTCCGCCTGCCGCGCCGCACGACATCCGCGGACACATGGCGCCAACCGGCATGCGCTGCCCATCCCTACTCGCCGCGCGCCCGGTCCCGCGCCCGGTCCCGCTCTCCGTCCCTCTCCGCGAGGCGCGAGAACATCGCGTTGTACGCGGCGAGCTCGGCGTCGTTGTCCCTGTCGGCCGCGCGGTCGCGGCGCTTGGTCTCGCGCGCGTCGGAGCGGGACCACATGATGGCCACGCCGATCGCGACGCACAGGGTCGGGATCTCCCCGATCCCCCAGGCCATGGCGCCGCCGGCCTGCTGGTCGGCGATCGCGCTCGGGCCCCATGTGCGCCCGAGGTTGCCGAAGTAGGAGGCCTCGAGCAGGAGGTCCGAGCCCATGATCGCCACGCCGAAGAACGCGTGGAACGCCATGGTCGCGAACAGCAGCAGGAGCCGCAGCGGGAACGGCGCGCGCCTGGGCAGCGGGTCGGCGCCGATCATGCTCAGGACGAAGATGTAGCCCGTGAGCAGGAAGTGCAGGTTCATGAGCTCGTGGCCCACGTGCTCCCGCATCGCGAACCCGAACAGGTCCGAGTAGTAGAAGAGGATGATCGACCCGGCGAAGTTCGCGGCCGCGAACAGCGGGTGGGTGACGAGCTGGGAGAACCGCGAGTGCACAAACACGAGGATCCACTCGCGCAGGCCGCGGGTCCCGTCGCGGCGCGGCGCAAGGGCCTTGAGCGCGAGCGTGATGGGCGAGCCGAGCACGAGGAACAGCGGCGCGACCATCGTGAGCATCATGTGGTCCACCATGTGCGCCGAGAAGAGCACGCGCCCGTAGACGGCGGGCGGCCCGCACGTGATGTAGGTCAGCACGACGAGGCCGGCGAACCAGCTCACGGCGCGGGCCCACGGCCAGCCGTCGCCGCGGCGGGCCAGCTTGGCCAGGCCGAGGACATAGGTGACGGCGCCGAAGAGGACCACGGTGACCCAGATCCAGTCGGGCCGCCATTCGGTGAGCCAGCGGGACGCCGTGAGCTCGGGCGGCAGCTCGTAGCCCGTGAGGATGAACGCCGGCGAGGCGTCCGGGGCGTAGCTGTCCGGCTCGGGCGGGGCCGAGCGCGAGAGGGCGACGGCGAGCCCGGACACGGCACCCATGATGACGGCCTCGACGCCGACCAGCTGCCACAGGACTCTGCGCGCCGAGGCGCCCCGGCCCAGCTGCGGGATGACCCACTGGCGGTGCATGAACCCGATGCCGCCGAGCACGAGCGCCAGGACAGTCTTCGCGAGGATGATCTGCCCGTAGGCCGAGCCGATGAGATCCGACGGGCTCGGCAGGCGCACGGCGGCGTTGATGATCCCGGAGGCGACGACGAGGAGGAACGCGAAGAGCGCGAGCGCCGAGAACCGGCGCAGCGTGGGCTCGGTCGCGTCGTCGGCTCCCCTCAGCGCTGATCCGGGCCGCAGCGCTGATCCGGGCCGGGCGGACGACGGCGGGGCGTCGCCCCGGCGGTCCGGCCCGCCGGTGATCGTGCGACCGAGGAGGATGAGGACGCCGATGCCGCCGGCCCACAGGCACGCGCCGACGAGGTGCAGCCCGAGGGAGTTGATGGCGCCCTCATGGTCCCCCGCGCTGGCCGAGTGGCCGATGAGCGCGAGCGGAACGAGGCCGATGAGCGCGAGCAGGCCTGTGAGGGCCAGGCTCGTGAGCGAGCGGACGGCGAACAGGAGGGTCGCGACCGTCGCCGCGATGATGACCATGGCCAGCCACGCGCGCCCGACGTCGAGCTCGGTCATGAAGAAGACGAGCTGCCTCGTGTAGTCCGCGCTCCCCGAGACCGGCTGCCCCACGAGGTCAGAGTGCGTCAGGACCAGGACGGCGACCGCGCTCAGCGTCCACGCGATCCCGGCGCCCTCCGCGACGCGCAGGGCGCGGGAGAAGGCGGGATGCTCGTCGGCGTCGTCCTCCGGCGTCTCGTCGGGGACGGCCGCGTCGCCGCCGCGGTGGGCCCGGTGCGTGGCAGCGAAGCGGGGCAGGATGCCGACGGCGAACACGAGGCCACCGATCACGAGCGCGAGCGAGAGGTTCAGCGTCGTCTTGGCGACAGGCAGGCCCCAGCGGACGAACGCCCCGGGGTCGAGGACCGAGCGCGCAGCCGCGGCGCCGGAGAGGAGGAGCGCCGCCACGACGGCAGCGACGGCCACCGCAAGCCCCGCGACGGCCCACGCCCGCCCGAGACCGAGACCGTCCCGGGCGGGGAGGCCGGACGGACGGGAGGGCAGAGCTGTACGAGGCACCCATCCATTGTCCCCCACCTCGAGGCCGGCCCGGACACGGGCTTCGGCAGGGCAGCCGATTAGCGGGGTCCCTGACCGCGGGGTCCACTTAACGCCGTGAGGGGCAGCGGCCATGGCCGCTGCCCCTCACGTTCGGGCCTCTACTTGCCGGAGGCGGCGGCCTTCAGCTTGGAACCGGCGGTCAGCTTGACGCTGAAGCCGGCCGGGATCTCGATGGCGGCACCCGTCTGCGGGTTGCGGCCGGTGCGGGCGGCACGCTCGGTGCGCTCGACGGCGAGCCAGCCCGGGATGCTGACCTTCTCACCGCTGGCGACGGAGGTCTCGAAAACCTCGAACAGTGCGTCGAGCACACCGTTGACGGCGGTCTGGCTCAGGCTGGTCTTGCCAGCAACCTCTGCAACCAGCTCGCTGCGGTTCTTAGCCATGGGCTCCTCCTGGACGTTGGTTTGTTCCTCAGCCCTTGAGCGGTCTGCTCAGGGGCTGCTGCTACCGAAACTTACCAGCTAATGCCCCCGTGGCCAGCAGATTCCCCGTGTTTCCGGGCTTTTTTCGGGGTTTTTGCCGCGATCAGCGCCCCGTGGCCGGCCGCGGGAGGCCGGTAGCGAGCCCAATGGTCTCGGTTCGCTCGTTTCAAGGGTGCGCCCTTCAGGGGCTAGCCGTTAAAGGTGGGAGCCCCCCAACCGTGTGGTTGGGGGGCTCGACCGAGGTGTTGTCCGGCGGTGTCCTACTCTCCCACACCCTGTCGGGTGCAGTACCATCGGCGCTGTG
>NZ_KV908330.1:0-25841 GCF_001999765.1 Sinomonas mesophila
CTCCGGGTCAGCGCCCCAGCCAAGCTGCCGTCAACGTGTCACACGACAGCCTGACGCATGGGGGATCTGTACCCGAAACGGAGCTACAGCGTCACCTTGCCCCAGCAGCGGCCTGACCTCGTCTTCTACTCCCGTATCAGTGGTCCGCGGGCTGCGGGTGCGGCTGCTCGCTGCGCAGGAGGCTGATCGCGGCCTCGAAGTCCTCGAGCGAGTCGAAGGACTGGTAGACGCTCGCGAACCGCAGGTATGCGATCTGGTCGAGCTTCCTGAGCGGGCCGAGGATCGCGAGGCCGATCTCGTGGGCCTGGATCTCCGCTGAACCGGTGGCGCGGATCGACTCCTCGACTTCCTGGGCGAGCAGGGCGAGGTCGTCGTCCGTCACAGGCCGGCCCTGGCAGGCCTTCCGGACGCCGTTGATGATCTTCGTCCTGCTGAACGGCTCGCCCACACCCGAGCGCTTGATCACGGTCAGGCTCGTCGTCTCGATCGTCGTGAACCGGCGGCCGCACTGCGGGCACTGCCGGCGGCGCCTGATCGCGGCGCCGTCCTCCTGGATGCGGCTGTCGACGACGCGGGAATCGGGATTGCGGCAGAACGGGCAGTACACGTGGGAGATCTTACTGAGCCCGTGGCACACGCCACAAGGCACTCACCACAACATGTAGTAGTGCGACGACTATTTGTGGGTCAGCGGACGGTGAAGCGCACGTCGACGGCATCACCGTGGGCCGGGAGGTCCTCGGCGTCGGACAGGCTGCGGATGTGGGCGGCGACGCCCGTGAGCGCGGCCTCCGAGTAGTCCACGACCTGGATCGCGCGCAGGAACGTCGCCACATTCAGGCCGGAGGAGAACGCCGCCGTGCCGGAGGTGGGCAGGACGTGGTTGGAACCCGCGCAGTAGTCGCCGAGGCTCACGGGGCTGTAGTCCCCCACGAACACGGCGCCCGCGTTGCGGATGCGTGCCGCCACGGCTGCGGCATCCGCAGTCATGACCTCGAGGTGCTCTGCCGCGTAGGCGTCGCACACCGCGATGCCGGCGTCGATGCCGTCCACGAGGACCGCGCCGGACTGCTCGCCGGACAGTGCCACGAGAACGCGCTCCCGGTGCTTCGTGCGCCCCGACTGGGCCTCGAGCTCGGCGCGGACTGCGTCGACGAGCTCCGGGGAGTCGGTCACGAGGACCGAGCCCGCGCGGGGGTCGTGCTCCGCCTGGCTGATGAGGTCCGCGGCGACGAGCGCGGGGCGGGCCGTCGCATCCGCGAGGATCGCGATCTCGGTCGGGCCGGCCTCGGCGTCGATGCCGACGACGCCCTTGACGAGGCGCTTGGCCGTCGCGACGTAGATGTTGCCGGGGCCGGTGACGACGTCGACGGGCTCGAGCGCGGGCAGCGCGGCGCCGCCTTGGCCGACGGTGTTGTCCGCCGCGGGCACGCCGTACGCGAAGGCGGCCACGGCCTGGGCGCCCCCGATGGCGTAGACCTCGTCGATTCCCAGCAGCGCCGCGGCGGCGAGGATGGTCGGGTGCGGCAGGCCGCCGTTGTCCTTCTGGGGCGGTGAGGCGAGCGCGATCGAGGGCACGCCTGCGGCCTGCGCCGGGACGACGTTCATGACCACGCTCGACGGGTACACGGCGAGCCCGCCCGGGACGTAGAGGCCCACCCGGCCCACGGGGACCCAGCGCTGGGTGACACTCGCGCCGTCGGCCGGGGCGACCGTGACGTCCGCGGGGCGCTGCGCGTCCGCGAACAGCCGGGCCCGGGCGATCGACTCCTCGAGCGCGCTCCGCACGGCGGGGTCGAGGCCCTCGAGGGCCGCCGTGATCGCCTCGGCGGGGACCCGCGGATGCCGCTGCCGCACGCCGTCGAACCTCTCGGCGTAGTCGGCGAGCGCCGCGAAGCCGCGGGCGCGGATGTCCTCGATGATCCCGCGCACGGCGTGCTCGACGTCGGCCCCCTCCGACGCGGCGAGGCGCGGCACAGCGGCGCGCAGCTCGGCGAGCCCGAGCGCTCGGCCGCGCAGGTCGATCGTGCGGAAGTCCAGGGATCCGGCGGAAGTCACCGGATCAGTCTACGCGCCCGGGGACACCCGATCCGGTCGGTCCTCGTCCGGCGGCTGCCACCACAGGGTGGTCAGGGCGAGGACGGCCAGGGCCGTGACTGCGGGCCACACCGCGAGCACGCTCAGCGCCTGGACGCCGAACTCGGAACCGGCGACGGCGGCGTCGACCCCGCGCGTCCCGACGAGCCGGCCCAGGAGCGTGCCCGCGAGCCACGCGAGCCCGCTGCCCGCGACGCTGCCGGCGAGGGCAGCGAGGCCGCGGTCTGGCAGCCCGGGGCGGCGCTGGCCGGAGGCGAGGACCACGGCGAGCGTGATTCCCGCGGCCGCGCCGAGGGCGGCGAGCACGAGGTCCCGCTCGTCCCACACCAGGTAGTCCATGCCCTCGCCGTGGAGGATTCCGCCCGGGGCAGCGAGCCACCACACGGCCCCGACCAGCGGCCCGGCCGCGGCGGGCCCGAGCGCCCAGCGCGCGAGCGAGGCCCGTTCCGTCCGATCTGCCTGGCGCTTGGGGCCCGTCTCGGTCATCGTGCTCGCCTCAGGCATCGAGGCACGCCGGCCCGAGGAGCACCTTGAGGTCCCCGAAGAGCGCCGGGTTCGGGTTGACGCGCAGGTGGTAGCCGAGCCGCATGACCTCGATGCTGCGCGTCCCGTGCAGCCGCAGCTGGACCTCGTTGTGCCCGGGATGGGTCCGGAGCACCTCCCCGAGCTGGGTCACGACAGATTCCGTGGCCTTGTGCGTGGGCATGCTGATGAGGATGGGGCCGCCGGTCGCGTCGCTCAGGTCCGGCACGGTGAGTTCCATCGCGTTGAGCGTGACCGCGCCGTCGTCCCGGCGCTGGAGGCGGCCCTTGACGACGACGATGAGGTCCTCTGCGAGGACGGATGCGATCGGCCCGTAGACCTGGCCGAAGAACATGACCTCGATCGAGGCCCCGAGGTCCTCGACCTCCGCGCGGGCGTAGGCGTTGCCGCTGGCCTTCGCGATGCGCCGGCTCAGGGACGTGATCATGCCGGCGATGGTCACGATCGAGCCGTCGGCCGGGCCGTCGTCGGACAGCAGCGCGGTGATGCCCGTCTCCGCGTGCTGGGTGAGGACCCCCTCGAGGCCCTGGAGGGGGTGGTCGGAGACGTAGAGGCCGAGCATGTCGCGCTCGAAGGCGAGCCTGTCCTTCTTTTCCCACTCGGGCAGGTCGGGGATGTCGACGTGGAGGCCGGACGCCTCCGAGGCGCCGCCGTCGAGCGCCGAGAACAGGTCGAACTGGTTGTTGGCCTCGTTGCGCTTGAGGGTGATGACAGCGTCGACCGCCTCCTCGTGGATCATCACGAGGGCCCGGCGCGGGTGGCCGAGCGAGTCGAAGGCCCCGGCCTTGATGAGCGACTCGATCGTGCGCTTGTTGCACACGACCGCCGGTACCTTCTGGAGGAAGTCGCTGAAGCTCGCGAAGGCGCCCTTCTCCTCGCGGGCAGCGACCATCGCATGCACGACGTTCGTGCCCACGTTGCGGATCGCGCCCATGCCGAAGCGGATGTCCTCCCCGACCGGGGTGAACGTGAGCGAGGAGTCGTTGACGTCCGGCGGCAGGACGGTGATGCCCATGCGCCGGCACTCGTTGAGGTACATGGCGGACTTGTCCTTGTCGTCGCCCACCGAGGTGAGGAGGGCGGCCATGTACTCGGCCGGGTAGTGGGCCTTGAGGTAGGCGGTCCAGTAGGAGACGACGCCGTATGCGGCGGAGTGCGCCTTGTTGAACGCATAGTCGGAGAACGGCAGGAGGATGTCCCAGAGGGTCTGGACGGCCTGCTTCGAGTACCCGTTGTCGACCATGCCCTGGGAGAAGCCCGCGAACTGCTTGTCCAGCTCGGACTTCTTCTTCTTGCCCATGGCTCGGCGGAGGATGTCTGCCTGGCCGAGCGAGTAGCCCGCGAGCTTCTGCGCGATGGCCATGACCTGCTCCTGGTACACGATCAGGCCGTAGGTCCCGCCGAGGATGTCCGCGAGCGGCTCCGCGAGCTCGGGGTGGATCGGGGTGATCTCCTGCTGCCCGTTCTTGCGCAGGGCGTAGTTCGTGTGCGCGTTGGCGCCCATGGGGCCCGGGCGGTAGAGGGCCAGGACGGCGGAGATGTCCTCGAAGTTGTCGGGGCGCATGAGCTTCAGCAGGGAGCGCATGGGCCCGCCGTCGAGCTGGAACACACCGAGCGTGTCGCCGCGGGCGAGGAGCTCGTAGGAGGCGGCATCGTCGAGTTCGAGCCGCTCGAGGTCGAGGTCGATGCCACGGTTCGCCTTGATGTTCTCGATCGCGTCCGTGATGATCGTCAGGTTCCTCAGCCCGAGGAAGTCCATCTTGATCAGGCCGAGGCCCTCGCACGTCGGATAGTCGAACTGGGTGATGATCTGGCCGTCCTGGAAGCGGCGCATGATCGGCACGACGTCGATGATCGGCTCGGAGGACATGATGACGCCGGCCGCATGCACGCCCCACTGGCGCTTGAGGCCCTCGAGGCCTTTGGCCGTCTCGAACACCGAGGCCGCCGCCTGATCACCGGCGACGAGGTCGCGGAACTCGCTGGCCTCCCCGTAGCGCTTGGCCTCGGGGTTCTCGATGTCCGCGAGCGGGATGTCCTTGGCCATGACGGCGGGCGGGAGGGCCTTCGTGAGCGTCTCGCCCATGCTGAACGGATGGCCCATGACGCGGGCCGAGTCCTTCAGGGCCTGCTTGGTCTTGATCGTGCCGTACGTGACGATCATGGCGACGCGCTCGTCGCCATACTTGCGCGTGACGTACTCGATGACCTCGGGGCGCCGGCGGTCGTCGAAGTCGACGTCGAAGTCGGGCATCGAGACACGGTCCGGGTTGAGGAAGCGCTCGAAGATGAGGCCGTGGCGCAGCGGGTCGAGGTCGGTGATGCGCAGGGCGTACGCGACCATCGAGCCCGCGCCCGAGCCGCGGCCCGGGCCGACGCGGATGCCGTGGTCCTTCGCCCAGTTGATGAAGTCGGCGACGACGAGGAAGTAGCCCGGGAAGCCCATCTGGGTGATGACACCGAGCTCGTAGTCGGCCTGCTTGCGCACCTCGTCCGGGACACCGGAGGGGTACCGGTACCTGAGGCCGCGGTCGACCTCCTTGACGAGCCACGAGGTCTCGTCCTCCCCCGGCGGGCACGGGTACTTCGGCATGAAGTTCGCGTCCGTGTTGAACGAGACCTCGCAGCGCTCGGCGATCGCGAGGGTGTTGTCGCAAGCCTCCGGCAGCTCGCGGAACAGCTCGCGCATCTCCTGGGGGGACTTGAGGTAGTAGCCCGAGCCGGAGAACGCGAAGCGCGATCCGCCCTGGTCGTAGCTCGGCTCCAAAAGGGTCGAGCCGGACTGGATGGCGAGGAGCGCCTCGTGCGCCTTCGCGTCGTGCTCGTGCGTGTAGTGCAGGTCGTTCGTGGCCACGAGCGGGATCGAGAGCTCCTTGGCCAGGCGCAGGAGGTCCTGCGTGACCCGGCGCTCGATCTCGAGCCCGTGGTCCATGAGCTCGCAGTAGTAGTTCTCCTTGCCGAAGAGGTCCTGGTACTCCGCCGCGGCCTGCCGGGCCTCGGCGTACTGGCCCAGGCGCAGACGGGTCTGGACCTCGCCGGAGGGGCAGCCGGTCGTGGCGATCAGGCCCGGGCTGTACTCCTGCAGGAGCTCGCGGTCCAGCCGAGGCCACTTGCCGAACACGGAGTCGAGGGAGCCGATCGAGGAGGCGCGGAAGAGGTTCCGCATGCCCTGATTGTTGTAGCTCAGGAGCGTCATGTGCGTGTACGCGCCGCCACCCGAGATGTCGTCCGGCTTCTGATGCTCCTCGCCCCAGCGGACGCGGCCCTTGTCGGTGCGGTGCGTGCCCGGCGTGAGGTACGCCTCGACGCCGATGATCGGCTTGATGCCCGCCTGGGTCGCCTTGTTCCAGAAGTCGAACGCGCCGAAGAGGTAGCCGTGGTCGGTCGTCGCCATCGCCGTCATCCCGAGCCGCTGGGCCTCAGCGAAGAGGTCCGTGAGGCGGGCGGCGCCGTCGAGCATCGAGTATTCGGTGTGGACGTGGAGATGGGCGAACGAACCGCTGGAAGTCACCGCACCAGTCTAGTCAGCGGCCCACTGGGGGCGGACGAGGCGCGCTCGGGGCCCCGGCGGTCGGCGCCTGCGGGGCCTGCTGGCCGGGCAGGGAGGCGCAGGGCGCCTCACCAGCCCCGGCGCAGCAGGCTCGCCGCGGCGACCTGCTCCGCGGCGTAGAAGACGAAGGGCGGGATGTCCCCGGTCCTCGCGAGGATGACGGCGCTGCCCGCGGACGTCGCCCCAAGGGCCGCCGCCGCGCCCGGCGCCCCGGCAGGCTCGCAAGCATGCCGGAGAGGGAGACGAGAGCCGCCACCTGCAGCCACGAGTAGGTCATGAAGGGCCAGGCGGGCAGGCGGCGCGCGGCGAAGCGCTCGATGTCAGAGGCGCGGATGGCGAGCTGGCCGACGAACAGCGGCGCCCCAGCCACGAGGGCCGCCGCGGCCAGTCCCCCGAGGGCCTTCGCGCGGCCGGGCGGGAGCGCGAGGGCAATTCGGGCGAACGCCGCCGGCACGGCGGCGGTTCCAGCGGCCGCAAGCGTCTCCCCGATCACCCACGGGCGGTAGCCGGCGCGCAGCATCTCGAGCCGCTTGGCGGGGTCCGGCTCGGTGTACACGCGTGGGACGGGGATGACCCCGATCCCCCAGAGGACGGTAGCGGCGATCGCCACCCCGGCGGGCCGCCGGACGGCGTCGGGAAGCGCGGCGGCCATGGCTCGCCCTCTCTCGGTCCCTTCCCCGCCGTCAGGCTAGGACTGGGCCGCCGGGAACGTCAACGCTCAGATGCGCCCGTCCCGCAGGGCGTCGACGGCGAACTGCAGGTCCGCGGGATAGGGGCTCACGGCCTCGACCGGCTCCCCTGTGCGTGGGTGCGCGAACCCGAGGCGGTAGGCGTGGAGCCACTGCCGCGTGAGGCCGAGGTCCGCGGCGAGCCGGGGGTCGGCCCCGTAGGTCAGGTCGCCGGCGCAGGGGTGGCGCAGCGCCGCGAAGTGGACCCGGATCTGGTGCGTCCGGCCCGTCTCGAGGTGGATCTCGACGAGGCTCGCGCGCCCGAACACCTCGATGACCTCGTAGTGGGTCACCGAGGCCCGGCCGTCCTCGATCACGGCGAAGCGCCAGTCGTAGCCCGGGTGGCGGCCGATGGGTGCGTCGATGGTCCCCTCGAGCGGGTCCGGGATGCCCTGCACGACGGCGTGGTACACCTTGTCCACGGTCCGCTCCTTGAAGGCCTGCTTGAGGACCGTGTAGGCGTGCTCCGTCTTCGCCACGACCATGGCCCCCGATGTGCCGACGTCGAGCCGGTGCACGATGCCCGCGCGCTCGGGCGCCCCGGAGGTGGAGATCCGGTAGCCCGCGCCCGCGAGCCCGCCCACGACCGTCGGCCCGACCCACCCCGGCGAAGGGTGGGCCGCGACGCCCACGGGCTTGTCGACGACCACGAAGTCCTCGTCGTCGATGAGGATCTCGAGTCCGTCCACCTTCTCAACCACCACTTCCAGGGGATCTCGTACGTCGGGGCGCTCGATCTCGAGCACGTCGCCCGCCGCGAGCCGGGCCGACTTCGGCACGGCCCGGCCGCGCAGCGTCACATGCCCGCCCGCGAAGAGGGAGGCGGCCGCGGAGCGCGAAAGCCCGAGCAGCGCGGCCAGGACGGCGTCGGCCCTGGCGCCGGCCTGGTCCTCGGGGACGGAGACCCGCTCAGCCACGTCCGTCACCGTCCGTGGCGCCGTCCGTCTGCGGCGGTGCCTGCGCCCTCGTCCCGTCGGGCGAGACGCCCCGAAGCGTGAGGAGGCTCACGAGTACGACCCCGCACACGACGGCGGAGTCGGCCACGTTGAAGATCGCGAAGTTGGGCAGGGAGATGAAGTCCACGACGTGGCCCATGCCGAATGAGGGCTCGCGGAAGAGCCGGTCGGTCAGGTTGCCGAGAGCTCCGCCGAGCACGAGCCCGAGCGCCGTCCCCCACGCAGCCGAACGCACGCGGCGCGCGTAGACGAGGATGGCGACCGAGACGACCGTCATGACGATCGTGAACACCCACGTGACGTTCTCGCCGATCGAGAACGCTGCCCCCGAGTTGCGGATGTAGTACCACTGCAGGAGCGGCGGGAGGACCGGGATCCGCTCGCCCTCGGCCATCGTGCTCGTGACCCAGAGTTTGGTCAGCTGGTCCGCGGCGTAGGCGGCCGCGGCAATGAGCCCGAGGACGACGACGGCGAGTCGCCGACTCGGGCGGGATGCGGCGGCGGGCTCTGCCGCGTCAGGGGTGGTGTCCATGCTTCTTTCGGGGGCAGCCCGAGGCCGGCGGCTGCCTGGGGCAGCCGCCGGCCTCACGGGCTCGTGGTCTGGGTCAGACCTCGGCGCTGTCGGAGATCTCCGCGGTGGCCACGGATCCGCGCGACTCGAGGTCGCGGAGCTGGCCCTCGATGTAGGCCTTGAGGCGCGAGCGGTAGTCGCGCTCGAAGCCGCGGAGCTGCTCGACCTTGCGCTCGAGGACCGAGCGCTGCTGCTCGAGGGCCCCGAGGACCTTGCGGGACTTCTCCTGGGCCTCGTTGACGAGGCTGCTCGCCTCGATCTGCGCCTCCGCGATGATCTTGTCGCGCTGGTCGAGGCCGTCCTGCACGTGCTTGTCGTGCATCTGCTGGGCCATGGCGAGCAGGCCGGCGGCGGACTCGGAGACCGGGGCGGCAGGGGCCGGGGCCTGCGCGACGGGCGCCGGGGCGACCTCCTTGATGGGCTCCGGCTTCGGCTCCTCGCGCACCTGGGGGGCGGGGGCCTTCTCGACGGGCTGCGGGGCGCCCTGCTTGGAGCTGAGCTCGGCGACCTTCTTGCGGAGCTCGTCGTTCTCCTGGTTCAGGCGGCGGAGCTCAATGACGATCTCATCCAGGAAGTCGTCGACCTCGTCCTGGTCGTAGCCCTCGCGGAACTTGGTCGGCTGAAAGCGCTTGTTGACAACGTCTTCTGGCGTCAGAGCCATCTGCTCACCTCATTGGTCTAGTCAGTCAGGCAGCTTCCGCCACCGTGACTACCGTATCTGAACTGTTACCCGTCCTCCAGCCAGCCCGCCCGGGCCTGCTGGCGGGGCTCACCGGCGGGTGCCGCTGGCTGTGAACCTACGCGAGATTCCGGACGATCGCCATAGCGATGACCACGACGATCGCCAGCACGATGAAACCGAGGTCGAGGCTCATCGCGCCGAGATGCAGCGGCCGGAACCACCGCCGCGACAGCTTCATGGGCGGGTCTGTGACCGAGTACACAGCGCTGGCCGCGACGAGCGCAGCCCCCCTCGGCCGCCACGTGCGCGCGAAGGCCTGCACCCAGTCGAAGACGAGCCGCGCGATGAGCGCTATGAAGAACACTTCGAGCAGGAGGTACACCAGCGCCAACAGGATGCCCACTGCAGCCTCAGCTCTGGTTGAAGAAGCTCGTCTGGCCCTCGACGACCTTCTTGTCCTCCCCCAGGACCTCGATCGTGGAGGGCGAGAGGAGGAAGACCTTGTTGGTCACGCGCTCGATGCTGCCATGGAGGCCGAACACGAGGCCCGCGGAGAAGTCGACGAGGCGCTTCGCGTCCGCCTCCCCCATGTCTGTGACGTTCATGATGACGGGGATGCCCTCGCGGAAGCTCTCGCCGATGACTTTGGCATCGTTGTAGGACCTGGGGTGCACGGTCGTGATCTGCCGGAGCACTCCGTCCTCACGGACCGCAGCCGCACGCTTGATCGGCGTGACGGGCGCCCGGTACTCCTCGACCTCCGCGGAGGACTCACGGGTGGCCAGCGCCTGGCGGCGTTCGTCTCGGTCGGTGTGCACCGGCTGTTCCTCTTCCGTGCGTGCGTGGGTGGCCTCGGTCTCGAACTGCTCCTCGCCGTCCGCCAGACCGAGGTAGATCATCGTCTTGCGCAGAGCGCCAGCCATGCTCGACTCCTGTCCCCTAGGGCCGGGCTGCTGGAACGCTCGCCGGGGTGCTCGGCCCAGAAGGTCCCGACAGGACGACGCTACCGCACGGTTCGGCGGCGTCCCAGAACATCGGTGCCAATCCTCAGGTGTGTCGCTCCCGCTGCCACGGCCTCTTCGAGGTCCTGGCTCATCCCGGCCGAGAGCATCGTGGCCCCGGGGTGGCGCTCGCGCACGTCCCCAGCGATCTCGGCGAGCCGCCCGAACGCCGGGGCCGGCTCCTCCCCGAGAGGGGCGACGGCCATGAGGCCCGCGAACCGGAGCCCCGGCGTGCCTGCGATGAGGTCGGCGAGCGGCTGCACCTCGGCGGGCAGTGCCCCGCCGCGACCGGGAGCGGCGCCCTGAGCGAGGTTGACCTGGACGAGGCAGTCGAGCGGTCGGATCCGGCCCTGGGCGGCGACCGCCTTCCCGAGGGCCGACGCGAGGGACGCCCGGTCCACGGAGTGCACGGCGTCGGCATAGCGCGCGACGCTCTTGGCCTTGTTCGTCTGCAGCTGGCCGATGAAGTGCCAGGTGAGCCCGAGGTCCTCGAGCTCGGCGGCCTTGGCCGAGGCCTCCTGATCCCGGTTCTCGCCGACCTCGGTGACGCCGAGCCCGGCCAGCAGCCGGACGTCGGAGGCCGGATGGAACTTCGTCACGACGATGAGGTGCGGCTCGTCATCCCGGCCGGCGGCCTCGGCGGCGCGCCGGATGCGGTCCCGGACACGGCTCAGGTTGGCCTCGAGCTCGGCGCGGCGGCCTGCCTCCTCCGGCCGCCCAGGCTGCCCAGGCTGCCCGCCAGCATGCGCGTGCCCGTCAGGCATGAGACCACACGAGGCCGGCGAAGCGCCCCTCGCCGGGGGCGCGGCGGTGCGAGTAGAGGGCGTGCTCCTCGTACGTGCACGCGGCCGCGTCGGTGTGGGCCGGCACGCCCTCCGCCTCGAGCTGGCGCAGCACGCCGGCCGGGAGGTCGAGGGCGGGCGTCCCCCACGACGTCGTCGCGGCGGTGCCGGGCACCGCGGCCTCGACCTCCTCTCGCAGCGCCGCTGGCACCTCGTAGCAGCCGCCGCAGATGCTCGGCCCGAGCCACGCCGCGAGGCCCGCGGCACCGGCCGCGCGCAGGCGCGCGACGGCCTCGGGGACGACGCCGGCCGCGAGCCCAGGCCGCCCCGCGTGCACCGCGGCGAAGGCCGGGGATCCGTCGGCGAAGGAACCCGCGAGGATCACGGGGACGCAGTCGGCGACCATGACGGCCAGCGGTTCCCCGCGCGAGAGGAGGGCGTCGGCGGTCGGCGCGGAGCCAGCGTCGTCCGCCCACACCGCGTCGGCCCCGTGGACCTGGCTCATGAAGCGGAACCCCGCGACGCCGGCCGCGGCGGCGAGGCCCTCGCGGCTCCGCCGCACGGCGTCGTCGTCCGAGCCGACGTGGAAGGCGAGGTTGCCCGCGCGCGCCCGGGTGAACGCGACGGTGACGCCGGGACGGACGTCCCGGCGCCACCAGAAGAGGCCCCCCGCCTCGGGGGTGCCGCCCGCGTCCCGCGTCACTTGAGGAAGTCGGGGACGTCGAGGTCGTCGCTGCGGCTGCCCGTGAGGTCGGACTCGACGACGGCAGGCAGCTCGACGTCGAATCCGGAGTCCGCGGAGAGGCCCGAGCGGCCCTGGCTCCACTGGCTCAGGCCCGCGTGGGCAGGCGCCGGCTGCACCGGGCGCGGCGCGGCGGACGGCGCCGTCGGGACGCTCGCCGGCGCGGCCGGGGCCGAGGGTGCAGGGGCGGCCGGGGCGGCGGCCTGAGCGGGCTTGACGTCCTCGAGCGACGGGGAGGTCGCCTTGAGGTCGTCGAAGCCGGCGGCGATGACGGTCACGCGGGCCTCGTCGCCGAGGGCGTCGTCGATCACGGCGCCGAAGATGATGTTCGCCTCGGGGTGGGCGACCTCCTGGACGAGGCGCGCGGCCTCGTTGATCTCGAAGAGCCCGAGGTCGCTGCCGCCCTGGATCGAGAGCAGGACGCCGTGGGCGCCGTCGATCGAGGCCTCGAGCAGGGGCGAGGCGATCGCGAGCTCGGCGGCCTTGACGGCGCGGTCCTCGCCGCGGGCCGAGCCGATGCCCATGAGCGCGGAGCCCGCGCCCTGCATGACGGACTTGACGTCGGCGAAGTCGAGGTTGATGAGGCCCGGAGTCGTGATGAGGTCCGTGATGCCCTGGACACCGGAGAGCAGGACCTGGTCGGCGGAGCGGAACGCGTCGAGGACCGAGACGTTGCGGTCGCTGATCGAGAGCAGGCGGTCGTTCGGGATGACGATGAGCGTGTCGACCTCGTCGCGGAGGGCCTCGATGCCGTTCTCGGCGCTCGTGGCCCGGCGCCGGCCTTCGAAGGTGAACGGGCGGGTGACGACGCCGATGGTGAGGGCGCCGAGCGAGCGGGCGATGCGGGCGACGACGGGCGCGCCGCCCGTGCCGGTGCCGCCGCCCTCGCCAGCGGTGACGAAGACCATGTCGGCGCCGCGGAGCACCTCCTCGATCTCGTCCGAGTGGTCCTCCGCGGCCTGGCGTCCGACCTCGGGGTTGGCACCCGCACCGAGGCCGCGGGTGAGCTCGCGGCCGACGTCGAGCTTGACGTCCGCGTCGCTCATCAGCAGCGCCTGGGCGTCCGTGTTGATGGCGATGAATTCCACGCCCCGCAGACCCACCTCGATCATGCGGTTGACTGCGTTCACGCCACCGCCGCCGATGCCGACGACCTTGATGACGGCCAAGTAGTTCTGCGGAGCTGCCACGTTGAGTGTCCCTTGTTCGGAGCCTGCTGGAAAGAAGCTTGAGGCACAACCTTAACCCTCAGGTAGAAGGTTATAGTTATGTCAAGTACCCCTTGCTGAAGACGGTATGGGGCGGGTTCGGGGCGTGCAACGACCGCTCTGGCGTGTCGCGCCATTGTGCGCCGTGTGTCGCCGAACCGGTGGGGCCGCGGGGGTCATCGCGCTGTCACCGGGTCACCGGATGACGCGGCACGCTCACGTCGAAGACGCGCACGGGCGCCTGGCCCGGCGGCGCCGCGTCGGCGGCCTTCACGAGAGCCTGGAGGACGCGGGACTTGAGCTCCCGTTCCTGCGCGTTCCCCCAGACGACCGTCCGCCCGTCGGCGAGCTTGAGCTGCACGGAGTCGGCCGACTCAGCCGAGGCCGTCGCGAGCTGCGCGAGCACCTCCGCGGGAAGGGCCGAGAGCACGGCCGTCACGGCGTGGAAGACCTCCTGACCCACGGGCACCGAGGCGCCGTCGATCACGGGGACGTCGTACTGCTCCTCGTCCGCTGCGGTGCCCAGGACGACGCCCTCGCCGTCCACGACGAGCAGCCCGTCCTCCTGCTTCACGAGCGCGACGGGCACCCGCTCGATGACGGCGACAACGAGGGTCTCCGGCGGCTCGACGCGCACACGCGCGTCCTTGACCTGGACGAGTTGCCCGAGGAGCGCGAGCACCTCGTCGTCCCCGACCCTGGCGAGGGGCCTGCCGCGTACCGGCTCGAGGACGCCCTCCACCTGGGCTGGCGTGAGCAGCCGGGTGCCCTGCACCGTGATGGTGCGGACCGCGACGAGCGGCGTGAAGAGCACGACGGCGAGCAGGCCGGCCACGAGCGCGGCGGCAATGCCCGCCGCGATCGCCGCCCGGCGCCGACGCCGGCGGTGCGGCGGCTCGGGGAACGCCAGGACCTCGCCAGCCGGGCGCTCGCGCGCCGTGTCCTCGCCCGGGCCGCCGTCCGGGGCGCGCTCCCCGGTGCCACCGGAGCCATGGCCGCTGGCGCCCTGGCTGCCGCCCGTGCTGCCCGAGCCGGTGGTGCCCGTGCCCGGGGCGCCGAGCAGCGTGACCTTGGCCCCCGGCCCGACGCTGACGCGGCCCGGCTCGCCGTCGCTGGACCCGCCCGCAGACGACGCGCCGTCGGGCCCCTGCGAGACGCGGGGCACGCGGGGCGTGTGGCGGCTAGCGGCCACGCAGGGCCTCCAGGAGGGCCGCACCCTGGGACGTGACGTCTCCCGCGCCCACGGTCAGGACGATGTCCCCCGGGGCGGCCGCAGCCGCGAGCTCGCGGACGGCGTCCTCTGCCCGGGGCGCATAGGCTCCCGGGGGCAGGGCGGCCGTGACGAGCTCGCTCGTGACACCGGGGATCGGGTCCTCGCGCGCGGGGTAGATGTCGAGGACGCGGACCGTGTCCGCGCCGGAGAGCGCCTCGGCGAACTCGGCGGCGAACTCGCGCGTGCGGGAGAACAGGTGCGGCTGGAAGAGCACGTGGATCCGGTGCCCGGCGGCGACCGAGCGCGCCGCCGCGAGGGCCGCGCGCACCTCGGTCGGATGGTGGGCGTAGTCGTCGTAGACCCGCACGCTGGCGGCCTCGCCCTTGAGCTCGAACCGGCGCGACGCCCCGGTGAACCCCGCGAGCGACGCCGCGGCGGCCTCTGGCTCGGCGCCGACCTCGACGGCGGCGGCGAAGGCCCCGGCCGCGTTGAGCGCGTTGTGAAGTCCCGGCACGGCGAGCGGCAGCGGCACCGTGCGGCCGGACCACTCGAGCCTCGACCCCTCGGGCGCGAAGCGCACGCGCACGTCGGCGTCCGCGCCGGTGCCGTACAGCGCGACCCGCGGGCCGCCGTCGGCCGCGCGCATCCGCTCCGCGACCGCGCGGGCGCCAGAGTCGTCTCCGCAGGCGAGAACGAGCCCGCCCTGGGGCACGAGCGCGGCAAAGGCGTCGAAGGCGGCGCTCACGGCCTCCGCCGTGCCGTAGTGGTCGAGGTGGTCCGCCTCGACGTTGGTGATGACCGCGACGAGCGGCCGGTAGTTGAGGAACGAGGCATCCGACTCGTCGGCCTCGGCGACGAACACGTCCGTCTCCCCCGCTGCGGCGTTGACCCCGAGCGCGGGGATGTTCGCCCCGATCGCGAAGCTCGGGTCCATGCCAGCGCCACGGAGCATCCACGTGGCCATCGAGGTCGTCGTCGTCTTCCCGTGCGTGCCGGCGACGGCGATGACCCGGTCCCCGGCCATGACGGCCGCGAGGGCCTCGGAGCGGTGCAGGACGCGCAGGCCCCGTGCCCGGGCCTCCGCGAGCTCGGGGTTGTCCGGGCGGATCGCGGAGCCGGCGACGACGGTCTCGGCGTCGCCGAGGTTCCCGGCGTCGTAGCCGACGGCGACCCGCGCCCCGAGCCCGGCCAGGTCGGCCATCACCGGAAGGTCCTTGGCGTCGGAGCCGCTCACGGGCACGCCCCGGGCCACCATGATGCGCGCGACGGCGGACATGCCGACGCCGCCGATGCCCACGAAGTGGACCCTCCCGAGCGCCCCGAGCGCCCGGTCGTCTCCGGCCTGAGTGCCGCTCATGCCTGTGCCGCCTCCATCACCATATGTGCCATCGTCCTGTCCGCGTCCCGCACGCCGAGCCCCGCCGCGCGGTCCGACATGTCGGCGAGCCGCCGCGGGTCCGCGAGGAGCGGGAGAACCTCCTGCTCGAGCCACGCGGCCGTGAACTCCGCGTCGCGCACCATGAGCGCCGCCCCGGCCCCGACGAGCCCGCGTGCGTTGAGCGCCTGCTCGCCGTTGCCGATCGGCAGCGGGACGAACACCGCCGGCAGGCCGACGGCGGCCACCTCGCAGACCGTCCCCGCACCCGAGCGGCAGACGATGAGGTCCGCGGCCGCGTACGCGGCCTCCATGCCGTCCACGTACTCGATCTGATGGTAGCCGGGGGCGGCGAGCGGGCTCCCGTCCTCGCCCGTGACCGACTTTCCGCGGCCCGTGATGTGCAGCGTCTGGATCCCGGCCCGCGTCAGCGCGGGGAGCGCGCCGGCGAGCGTGCGGTTGATGCTCGCGGCGCCGGAGGAGCCGCCCGTCACGACGAGCGTGGGGAGGTCAGGGTCGAGCCCGAGGGAGCGGCGGGCGCCGGACCGTGCGGCGTCGCGGTCGAGGCCGGAGACCTCGGGGCGCATGGGCATGCCCACGAGGCGCGCGTGGCGGAGCCTCGTGTCCGCGAAGGCCTTCCCCACATGGCGCGTGAAGAGTGCGCCGACGCGGTTGGCGAGCCCGGCCCGGGTGTTGGCCTCGTGGATCACGATGGGCGTCCCGCGGCGCCGGGCCGCGAGGTACAGGGGTGTGCACACGTACCCGCCGACGCCGACGAGGACGTCCGCGCCCGCCCCCTCGAGGATGGCCTCGGCCTGGCGGACGGCGGTGAGCAGCCGGGCGGGCAGGCGCAGGAGGTCGAGCGTGGGGCGGCGCGGGAGCGGCACCCGGTCGATCGTCGCGAGTTCGAAGCCCGCGGCCGGCACGATCGTGGTCTCCATGCCGGTCTCGGTCCCGACGGCGAGGATGCTGGCGCGTGGCGCGAGGTCGACGACGGCGCGGGCGATCGCGAGGAGCGGGCTGATGTGGCCTGCCGTGCCCCCTCCGGCGAGCACGACGGACGGGCCGGTCCCCGCGGGATCAGCGGGGCCGGATGTTGACTGGGGTGGCATTGCTCTTCAGACGGCCTTCCGGTTCTTGGCTGGTGGTCGTGGCACGCGGCGCTGGCCCGTCGTCGGCCGGGTCCCCGTGCCATGGCGTTCGGGCGCAGCGGCGGCTGTGGCTCCGGGGCCGCGCGCGGCGCCGGCGCGGGCCGGCTCGGTGCCGGCCTTGGGGCGGGCGGGGCCCTGCGTGCCGCGGGGCGAGAGGAGCCGGCGCCGGGGGGCGCTGCCGAAGAGCCGGCGCCGTGGCGAGGCCTCGAGCTCCTCGCGGGCGAGGGAGAGGACGACGCCGATGCCGCCCAAGGTCATGACGAGCGCCGATCCGCCGTACGAGATGAAGGGCAGGGGGACGCCGATGACGGGCAGGAGGCCGGTCACGACGCCCATGTTCATGGTCGCCTGTCCGAGGATCCAGACCATGATGGTCCCGCCGAGGATGCGGGGGAACACGTCGTGCTGCCGACCCACGACGCGGTAGATCGCGACCGCGAGCACAGCGAAGAGGGCCACGACGACGAGCGCGCCGACGAAGCCGAGCTCCTCCCCGATGATCGCGAAGATGTAGTCGTTGTGCGCCTCGGGGAGCCAGTTGTACTTGAGCCGCGACTGCCCGAGGCCGACGCCGAGCCAGCCGCCCTCGGCGAGGGCGAAGAGCCCCTGGGTGGACTGGAAGCTGATCTGCTCGGAGTCGGCGCCGGCGCACTTCTGCCCGACCCACGAGGTGATGCGGCACATGCGGTTCGGGCTCGTGAGCGCCAGCACCGCGGCGCCCGCGGCCAGGACGAGGCCCGCGACGGCGAAGAACCGCCCGGAGACGCCCGCGAAGAACAGGGCGGCCGCGACGATCATCATGACGACGAGCGCCGTGCCGAGGTCCTCGCCCCAGAGGATGAGGCCGATGACGCCGAAGCCCGCCGGGACGGCGGGGACGAGCGCGTGCTTCCAGCTCGCCAGGAGCGGGGCCTTGGCGGTCAGGACGGTCGCGAGCCACAGGGCGAGGGCGAGCTTGGCGGCCTCGGAGGGCTGGAAGGTGAAGCCCGCGATCTCGATCCAGTTGCGGTTGCCGAGGACCGACTTGCCGATGCCGGGCACCTGGACGAGGCCGAGCAGGGCCACCGCGAGCAGAAGGGCGGGCCACGCGAGGCGCTTGAGCCACCGGACGTTGATCCGCGACAGGACGGCCATGAGCACCAGGCCGCCGGCGCCCATGATCCCCTGCTTGAGGGCGGCCGAGTACGGCGACTCCCCCGCGGCGATGTTCTCGACGCTCGAGGCGGAGAGGACCATGAGGATGCCGATCGCGGTCAGGGCAAGGGTCGATCCGAGGATGAGGTAGTAGCTCGCCCCGCTGCTGGCCTTCTCCGTCTGGGCGATGCGCAGCCACAGGTCCGCGAGCCGCCGCAGGGGCGTGGCGGGCCGCTCCCGCTGCGCCGTGCCGGCCATGTCCTGCTCCTTGCCTCGGTCCCTACGCGTCAGGTGCCTCGCCCGCACGCGATGCGAGCGCCTTCACGGCGGCCACGAAGGCCGAGCCGCGGTGGGCGTAGGACTCGAACTGGTCCATGGACGCCGCCGCGGGCGCCATGAGCACCGTGTCGCCGTCCGCGGCGTGCTCCGCGGCGATCGCCACGGCCCGGGCCATGACCGCCTCGCCGTCCGGCCGCTCCTGACCAGTCTGGACGGGCTCGACGGGGAACACCGGGACATCCGGTGCGTGTCGCGCGAGCGCGGCCGCGAGCTCGCTGCTGTCCAGGCCGATGAGCACGACGGCCCTAAGCCGCCGGGAGTTGCGGGAGACGAGCTCGTCGTAGGCGACGCCCTTGGACAGGCCGCCCGCGATCCACACGACGCTGCCGAACGAGGAGAGAGAGGCCGCGGCGGCATGCGGGTTGGTCGCCTTCGAGTCGTTGACCCAGGTGACCCCGCCGGACTTCGCGACGGGTTGGATGCGGTGGTCGCCGGGCAGGTAGGCCTGGAGCCCGCGCTTGACGGCGGCGGGCTCGACGCCGTAGGCGCGCACGAGGGCGGCGGCGGCCAGGGCGTTGGCGACCACGTGCCGCGGCGCGGCGTGCCCGAGGTCCTCGAGGGACGCGAGCTCGGCCGCGTGGTCCTTGCGCTCCTCGATGAAGGCGCGGTCCACGAGGAGTCCATCGACGACGCCGACCATGCTCACGGCGGGCGTCTGGGTCGTGAACGCGACCGCGCGGCAGCCCTCCACGACGTCGGCGGCCTCGACCATCCGCTCGGTCTCGATCTGCTCCGCGTTGTACACGCACGCCTTCTGGGTGTTCTCGTACGCGCGCGCCTTGTCCGCGAGGTAGCCCTCGTAGGAGCCGTGCCAGTCGACGTGGTCCTCCGCGACGTTGAGCACGACGGACGCGACGGGAGAGAGGGAGTGCGACCAGTGCAGCTGGAAGCTCGAGAGCTCGACGGCGAAGACGTCGTACTCGACCGGCTGCCGGATCGCGTCGAGGATCGGCGTGCCGACATTGCCGACGGCGATCGCCGTCAGCCCCGCGGCCTGGAGCATCGACTCGGCCATGCCTACCGTCGTCGTCTTCCCGTTCGTGCCGGTGATGACCAGCCAGTCGGCCGTCTTCTTTCCCCGCCGCGTGCGCAGCCGCCACGCGAGCTCGACGTCGCCCCAGATCGCGATGTTCGCGCGCTCCGCCGCTGCGAGCATCGCCTGGTCCGGCCGCCACCCAGGCGAGGTCACGACGAGGTCCGGCAGCGCGCCGTCGACCTTCGGCAGGCGCGTGACGGCGTCGGGGCCGAGCAGTACGTCCTCCGCGCCCACGATGCGCAGCGTGTCCGCCTGCGCCCTGGCGCGCTCGCTCTCGGAGCCGTCCACGACGACGACCGACGCACCGAGCTCGATGAGGGTGTCCGCGGCGGCGAACCCGGAGACGCCGATGCCGGCGACGACGACGCGCAAGCCGGACCAGTCGGCGTCCCACGAGGTCAGGGACGCGAGGCGCTCCGCGGCTGAGGGGATGTTTCGAGTCACAGTCCTGCCACCCATTCTGCGTAGAACACGGCCAGGCCTGCGGCGACACACAGCCCGGCGAGGATCCAGAAGCGGACCACCACGGTCACCTCTGCCCAGCCCTTGAGCTCGAAGTGATGCTGGAGGGGAGCCATCTTGAACAGCCGCCTCCCCTTGGTGGCCTTGAAGTACCCGACCTGGAGGATCACCGACAGGGTGATGAGCACGAAGAGGCCGCCGATGATGCCGAGCAGCAGCTGCGTGCGGGTCAGGATCGCGAATCCGGCGATCGCCGCTCCGACCGCGAGGGAGCCCGTGTCGCCCATGAAGATCTTCGCAGGCGAGGTGTTCCACCAGAGGAAGCCGACAAGGGCCGCGCTCATGATGGCGGCAAGGAGCGCGAGGTCCATGGGGTCCCGCGTCTCATAGCAGACGGAGCCGCCGATGCCCGGGGTGCCACAGGCCTGGTTGCTCTGCCAGATGCCGATGAGGGTATATGCGCCGAACACCATGATCGAGGCGCCGCCCGCGAGCCCGTCCAGCCCGTCAGTGAGGTTCACGCCGTTGCTGGCCGCGGTGACGATGAGGTTCGACCAGACGACGAAGAGGATCGCCCCGAGCACGGTCCCGCCGAAGGCGAGGTCGAGCCACGGGATGTCACGCAGGAACGAGATCTGGGTCGAGGCCGGCGTTGTGCCGCCGGGGTCCGGGAACTGGAGGACCAGGAGCGCGAACGCGATGCCGACGAAGCCCTGGCCGATCAGCTTGGCGCGTGCGCTGAGCCCCAGGCTCCGCTGCTTCGAGATCTTGATGAAATCGTCGAGGAAGCCCACGAGGCCCATGCCGACCATGAGGAAGAGCAGGAGGGCCGAGGAGACCGTCGGGCCGGCGCTCGAGGGGTTCATGAGCCACGTGACCAGATGCGTGAGGTAGTACGCCGCGACCGAGGCCAGGACGAATACCGTCCCGCCCATGGTCGGCGTGCCGCGCTTCGTGTGGTGCGTCGTGGGGCCGTCGTCGCGGATGAACTGCCCGTAGCCCTGGCGGACCAGGATCCGGATGAAGAGCGGGGTCCCGACGAGTCCGAGGACGAGGGCCAGGCCGGCGCCGATCAGGAGTGCGATCACGTCAGCTCCGTTCCTGGATGTCCGTGCGGCCCGCCGACCATGCTATCCGATCGCCGAGGTGCCTCAGCCCGACCCCATTCGAGGACTTGACGAGCACGAGGTCGCCCGGCGCGAGCTCCTTCTCGAGCAGCCCGTAGGCTGCGTCCGCGTCCTCCACGAAGGAGCATTCGCTGCCCCACGAGCCCTCGTTCACCGCCGAGATGTAGAGCGCCCGAGCCTCCCGCCCGACGACGACGAGCCGGTCGATGTTGAGCCGCACCACGAGCGTCCCGACGGCCGTGTGCGCGGCGATGGACTCGTCGCCGAGCTCGAGCATGGCCCCGAGGACGGCCCACGTGCGGCGGCCCTGGCCGAGGTCGGCGAGCGTGCGCAGGGCCGCGCGCATCGACTCGGGGTTGGCGTTGTAGGCGTCGTTGATGACCGTGACGCCGTCGGGCCGGTCGGTGCGCTCCATGCGCCAGCGGCTGCCGGGCCCCTGCTCGGAGAGCGAGGCCGCGATCCGCTCGGCCGGGACCCCGGCGGCGGAGGCGGCGGAGGCTGCCGCGAGCAGGTTGGTCGTGTGGTGGGCTCCGATGAGCCGGCTGACGACGCGCACCGGTGCGGCGTCCCCGACGGCGAGATCGAACACCGGCGAGCCACCGGCGTCGACCGTCGTCCCGTGCGCGGCGACGAGCGTGCCGCGGGAAGCATACTCCCCCGCGCCGGCCGGGTCGGAGGTGAAGAAGACGCGGCGCGCCGTGGTCCGGGCCTCCATCTCGCGCACCCGCGGGTCGTCGATGTTGATGACGGCGCAGCCCGCGGGAGCGAGCGCCTCGAGCAGCTCGCCCTTCGTCTCGGCGATGTTCTCGACGCCGCCGAACTCGCCCGCGTGGGCCGTGCCGACGCACAGGACGACGCCGATGTCCGGCGCGACCATCTCGGCGAGGTAGTCGATGTGCCCGAGCCCGGTCGCCCCCATCTCAATCACGAGGTACCGGGTCGAGGCGTCGGCGCGGAAGACGGTCAGCGGCACGCCGACCTCGCCGTTGTACGAGCCCTGCGGCGCGACGGTCGCCGTCGGTGACGAGGAGCCCTCCGCCGTCGAGCGGAAGATCCCGGCGAGCAGGTCCTTGGTCGTGGTCTTGCCGACGGAGCCGGTGATGCCCACGACCGTGAAGGCCTCGCCGCGGGCCGCGCGCTCCGTGCGGATGCGCCGCACGGCCTCGCGGGCGAGGGCGCCCATGGCGAGGACGGCGTCCGGGACGATGACGGACGGGTAGACGGTGCCGTCGGCGTCGGCGACCTCCCGCTCGCACAGAGCCAGGACCGCGCCGGCGGCGAACGCGGCGCCGACGAAGCTATGGCCGTCGGCCGTCTCGCCGGGCTTGGCGACGTAGAGCGAGCCGGGCTCGGCCTCGCGGGAGTCGGTGACGACAGACGTCGGCACGACAGAACTCAGCACGACAGAACTCGGCGCGACAGAACTCGGCACGACAGAGGAAGGGACGAGGGCTGGATCGGCGGTGGACGGCACGAGGCGGCCGCCAGTGATCTCGGCGATCTGCGCCGCAGTGAAGTGAATCATTACTCCCCGGACTCTAGCGGCTCGCTGCCCACGGGGCGGAATCCGTGCTCGATGAGGGCAGCACGCAGCTCCTCGCGGTCGTCGAGGGCCAGATTGACCCCCTTGACCTCCTGCCACGCCTCGTGGCCCCGGCCGGCGACCAGGATCACGTCCTGGGGCCGGGCGAGGGCGACGGCGCGGCGGATCGCCTCGCCGCGGGGCGCGACCTCGAGGATCGTGCGGCCCCAGGAGCCGGCGGCGTCCTCGTCGCGGGCGCCCGCGAGCACGTCGGCACGGATCCCGGCCGGGTCCTCGTCGTGCGGGTCGTCGTCCGTCACGACCACGACGTCGGCGCCGCGCACGGCGACGGCCCCCATGATGGGCCGCTTGCCGACGTCGCGCTGGCCGGTCGCGCCGAAGACGAGGACGAGCCGCCCGTCCCCGGTGCGCGGCCGAACGGCGTCGAGCGCGCGGACGAGGGCGTCGGGGTTGTGGGCGAAGTCGACGACGGCGGCCGGCTCGGTCCCGACGGGCTGCATGCGCCCGGGCACCTCGACGGCGAACGGGTCCGCCGCCTCGAGGGCGGCCTGGACGGCGTCGAGCGGCGCGCCGGCGGCGGCGACGAGGAGGACGGCGAGGGCGGCGTTGGCTACGTTGAAGTCGCCAGGCAGGCCCGAGCGGACCCGCAGGACGGGCCCCTCGCGGTGGCGCAGCTCGAACGCGGTGCCGAGTCCCGAGGGCTCGGGCGCGGCGACGGTCCAGTCGGCCTCGATCGGGGAGCCGGGTCCTGGCTCGGGGACTCCCGGGGCCGTACGCAGGGTCGTGACCGGGATCCCGGCCGATGCCGCGAGCCTGAGGCCCCACTCGTCGTCGACCGTCACAACGCCATGCGCCGCCCTGTCGGCGGCGAAGAGCCGGGCCTTGGCGGCGAAGTACTCCTCCATCGTGCCGTGGAGGTCGAGGTGGTCCTGGGTGAGGTTCGTGAAACCGACGGCGTCGAAGCGCACGCCGTCGACGCGGCCGAACTCGATCGCGTGCGAGGAGACCTCCATCGAGGCCGCGGTCACGTCGCGCTCGCGCATGAGGGCCAGAAGCCCGTGCACGTCGGTGGACTCCGGCGTCGTGAGGCGGCTCGGGATCGGCTCGCCGCCGGCGACGATCTCGATCGTGCCGATGAGCCCCGTCGTGTGGCCGAGGGCCCGCAGGAGCGCGTTGGCGAAGTAGGTCGTGGTCGTCTTGCCGTTCGTGCCGGTCACGCCGAGCAGGAGGGGCCGGGGGGCATCCGCCGGCTGGCTCGCATAGATGCGCGCGGACAGGGGGCCGACGACGGCGCGCGGCCGGTCGGTGACGAGGACCGGCACGGCGGCGAGGTGCTCGGAGAGCGCGATCTGGGCGGCGCCGTCGCGGTCGGTCAGGATGGCCGCCGCGCCGGCGTCTGCCGCGTCGCGGGCGAAGTCCGCGCCGTGCCGGCTTGCGCCGGCCAGCGCCACATACAGGTCCCCGGGGCGGACCGTGCGGGAGTCGAGTGAGGCGCCGGTGACCTTCACATCCGGGTCGAGGCCGTCCGCCGGGACCCCCAGGAATGCTGCGATGTCCGTCAGGGCGACGGGCTGCACGCGGTCCGGTCGGAATGCCGGGACCCCGTCCTCCACCGCCCCCTCCAGGGAGTCCGTCCTGCCCTCGGGCATGGGCTGATCGCTCACGTTCACCTTCACTGCTCGGGAGATTCCAACTCTAGTCGCTCGCACCGGCCCCGACGCTCCCGCGGGGCGGGAGCGGGCCGCCACGGCCGTCACTCTGCGGCCGCGCCTGCCTCTGCCTTGGCGAACTGCGGCAGGCGGACGGGCTCCCCCGACGACGGCGGGACGTTGTAGAGCCGCAGGGCCTGAGCGAGCACCGCCTTGAAGACCGGCCCGTTCGTGATGCCGTAGATGTCCCCCTTGGGGCGCTGGACGACGACGGCGACGACGAAGCGGGGATCCTCCATGGGCGCCATGCCCACGAGGGACGCCGTGAACCCGTCGTAGCCGGGCACGCCGTCCTCGCGCGGCGCCTCCGAGGTGCCGGTCTTGGCGCCGACGCGGTAGCCGTCGATCCCGGCCTCCTTCACGTGGCCCTCCGTCACGGCACTCTCGAGCATGTCCTTGACCTGCTGTGCCGTCGACGGGCTGACGACCTGGGTCGGAGCCGCCGCCGCGGGGCGCTCCTCGCTGCCGTCCTCGCCGACGTAGGCGTCGATGAGCCGCGGCTGGAGCATCCTGCCGCCGTTTGCGAAGGACTGGTAGGCCCGCACGGTGTGCAGTGTCGTCTGGGTCACCCCCTGCCCGAAGAGGATCGTGTACTGCTGCCGGTCGTCCCACGCGTCGGAGGTGGCCAGGATGCCGGTGTTCTCCCCCGGCAGCCCCACGCTGATGGGCTGGCCGACGCCGAACCTCGTGAGCCAGTCATAGCGCTGCTCGCGGGAGAGCCCGCTGCCGGCCATGACGGTCCCGGTGTTCATCGAGTAGCCGAGGATGCCCGCGAGGGTGCGCTCCTCCGTGCCGTGCGAGAACGAGTCGTTGAACGTCTGCCCGTCGACCGTGTACGACGGCGGGATCGTGTACGTGCTCAGCGGGGTCGCCTTGCCCTCCTCGATGAGGGAGGCGAGGGTGAGCGTCTTCTCGACCGAGCCGGGCTCGTAGGCGGCTGTCACCGAACGGGCCCCGCGGTCCTTCGCCTCGGACCGGCCCGGGTCGTTCGGGTCGACGGAGCTGCTCTCCGCCATCGCGAGGACGTCGCCGTTCTTGGCGTCCATGACGACAACGTTGCCCCACTGGGCGCCGAGGTTCTGGACCTGGGTCTGGATCGCCTGCTGGGCGAAGTACTGCAGGTCCGAGTTGATCGTGAGCCGGACGCTCCGGCCGTCCTTCGCCTCGGTGAGCCTGTCCGTCGCGACGGGGATGCGGAGCCCGTCCGCACCGATCTCGTAGACCCTCTCGCCGTCCTCGCCGGTGAGGACGGCGTCCTGGGTCTGTTCGATGCCGGCCAGCGCGGTGCCGTCGGAGCCGAGGAAGCCCACGATGCTGCCGCCCACGGCCCCGTTGGGGTAGACGCGCTGGGAGACGCCCTCGGAGAGCACGCCGGGGAAGCCGATGGCCATGACCCGGTCCTCGGTGTCCGGGGTCACGTTCTGGGCGACGTAGTTGAAGGGCTTCTCGCCCGTGACCGCGTCGGTGATCTCGGCGGCGCTCTTGCCGAGGACGTCGGCGAGCTCCTGGATGGCCTCGCTGCGGGAGACCTCCACGATCTCGCTGCCCTCGCCCGTCTCGACGCGCCGCTCGAGGTGCGTGAAGTCCGGGTCGGAGGCGAGGCGCTGGTCGACCGTGATGTTGTAGCGGATGACGCTCGTGGCCAGAACGGTTCCCCGGGAGTCGAGGATCTCGCCGCGCTGGGCCGGGAGGACCGTCTTCTGCAGCCGCTTGCTCAGGGCCGCCTCGGCCAGACCGCCCACGTCGAGGCCCTGGACCAGGACGAGGCGCCCTCCGATCACGAGCAGGAATGCGAGCATCGCGGCAAGGCCGAACCTGAGCCGCCGCTTGGCGCGCGCGGCGCGGCGGGCGGCGCCCTCCGCGCCCGGTGGGGACCCCGCCGTCGTGCGCGC
>NZ_KV908330.1:25851-108920 GCF_001999765.1 Sinomonas mesophila
GCACGCCCCATGCTGCTCACTCCCACATCCGTGTCCTCAGGTTCACTCGTTCCCGCCTGCACGCCGCGCCCGCAGGGATGGGGCGCGGGCGCCGGCTAGTTCCCCGGCGTCCGCTGGGCGGGCGCCGGAATGGAGCCTCCGTGGAGCTCAGCCGGGGCGGGCGGGGCCTGCCCTGCCGCCGGGGCCTGGGCCGCCGCGGCGGTCTCCTGCCCATCAGGCTTGCGGCCAGCCGCCTCCTGAGCGGCCTCGGCCCGCTGCTCGAGCGGATCCTTGGTGGCCGCGGCAGGGACGGCCGCAAGCTGGCCGGGCACAGCCGGCGGAGCGATCGCGACGCCCTGCGAGGCGCCCTTCTCCGCCGCCTTGGCCTTGCCGGTCACCAGGAGCGTCCCCAGATCGATCTGGCCCTTGGACGTCGAGGCGACCATGCCCAATTCTGCCGCGCGCGCGGCGAGATTCTGTGGAGCCTCGTAGTTCTGGGCGCGCTGCGTGAGGTCCTGGTTCTGCTTCTGCAGGCTCAGCTGCTCGTTGCGCAGCTGCACGAGCTCATACTGGCCGGTCGAGACGGAGATGTTGAGTACGAGCACGCCCAGGAGCGCGGCGCCGAGGACCCCGAGGCAGAAGATCGCGAAGGGAGCGCGCCGGCGCGCCGGCAGGGCACGGACCAAGGCCAGTGGCGCCCGGCGCGAGCGCTCGGGCGCCTGCGAGGGTACAGGGGCCGCGACGGCCAAGGCAGAGGTCCCCGCGATGGCGGTGGTGGTCTGTGCTCGGCTCATCGCTGGCTCCTTACCCTGATGCGTTCTGCTGCGCGGAGTCGCGCCGAGGCAGCACGGGGGTTCTCGTCGATCTCCTCGGCCGTGGGGACCTCCGTCCCCTTCGTCAGGACCTTCAGCTCGGGCTTGTGCTCCTCGAGCTCCACCGGGAAGCCCGGCGGCGCCGACGAGCGGCTGCGCTCCTGGAGGGCCCCCTTGACGATCCGGTCCTCGAGTGAGTGGTAGCTCATGACGACGATCCGCCCGCCGAGGCGGAGCGCGTCGACGGCCGCCGGGACGGCGCGCTCGAGGACGTCGAGCTCCTCGTTGACCTCGATCCGCAGGGCCTGGAACGTGCGCTTGGCCGGGTGCCCGCCCGTGCGGGCCGCCGCCGCGGGCACGACCCCGCGGATCACCTCGACGAGGCGGCCCGTGGTCGCGAAGGGCTCCGCCTCGCGGGCCTCGACGATCGCTCGGGCGATCCGGCCGGCGAACTTCTCCTCGCCCCAGGCCCGGATGATCCGCGTGAGGTCCTCGGCGCTGTAGGTGTTCACAACGTCCGCCGCCGTCTGGCCGCGGCTGACGTCCATACGCATGTCGAGCGGCGCGTCGTATGAGTACGCGAAGCCCCGCTCGCGCTCGTCGAGCTGGAGGGAGGAGACGCCGAGGTCCATGAGGATGCCGTCGGCGCCGTCGAGCCCGAGGTCCTCCAGGACGTCGGGGATCTCGTCGTAGACGGCGTGGACGAGGCGTGCGCGGTCGCCGAAGGGCGCGAGCCGTGCGCCGGCGAGGGCGAGCGCCTGTTCGTCGCGGTCGATCCCGACGAGCGTCACGTCCTCGAACCGCTCGAGGACGGCCTCGCTGTGGCCGCCCATGCCGAGGGTCGCGTCGACGACGACCGGCGCCCGGCCCGCGGCCCGCGCGGCTTCGACGCCGCCGCCCAGGAGGGCGACGCAGCGCTCGCGCAGCACGGGGACGTGGCGCTCGGAGGTGGGGCGTGCCTCGTCGTCGTCCTGCGGCATCTCGTCTCCTCCTTCCACTTCCCTGGCTGTAACGTCGGTGCGCCTCTGCAGGCGTGCGCCTTGGGTGGCGCGGATCCGGCGGTGCCCAGATCCCCCTCCGCACCGCGTCTCCGCCTGGCTCCGGGGAAGGTGAGCCAGGTGAGGTCCGCCGGGCGGCTGGAGATCTCGGCCAGCCGGTGTGGGATCAGAGGATCCCGGGGATGGCGTCGTCGTCGGTTTCCGAGAAGGAGGTTTCCTTCTCGGCGAGGTAGTCCTCCCAGGCCTGGGCGTCCCAGATCTCCGCCCGGGTCCCCACGCCGATCACGGCCAGGTCCCGGTCCAGCCCCGCATACTTGCGGAGGTTCTGGGGAATCGTGACGCGCCCCTGCTTGTCAGGCACCTCGTCGGAGGCCCCAGACAGGAAGACCCGGAGGTAGTCACGCGCCTGACGCGAGGAGATTGGGGCCTCCCGCATCTGCTCGTGGACTCTCTCGAACTCCTTCTGGCTGAAGACGTAGAGGCAGCGTTCCTGGCCACGTGTCAGAACCAGCCCTTCGGCCAGTTCGTCGCGGTACTTGGCCGGGAGGATGAGCCGCCCCTTCTCGTCGAGACGCGGTGAGTACGTACCGAGCAGCACCGGCACCACCACCTGTCCCGTTCGAAGAGCCGCACGTCCCCATACCGCCACTTCCCTCCAACTCCCACCACTTTACTCCACTACCCTCCCCCGTCAATGCGACACGGCGTGCCGCGGGCCTCGCCCAAGGGACGGGATCCCCGTTGTTGCGGGGATCTCGCGGTGGGGCCGGCGGTGGAGGGATGCGAGCCGCCCAGGCGGCCGCGGCCTCCAATGGGGCGCGCTGAACGCCCTCCCGCGCGAGCCGCCGGGGCCATCAGGGAGGAAAGTGGAGCACAGGGAGGAAAGTGGAGGAGGAGGTCCACTGCGGAGGCGGCGGAACGACGGGGGGCGGAGCGTGCGCGGGGTGGGGAGCCGGCCTGCAGGGAGGCCGAGCGGAGACGTACGAGAGCCCCGGAACCATGGGTTCCGGGGCTCTCGTCAGGCGGTCAGGTCGCCGTGCTGATGCACGCCAAGGCGGATGGGCTGTCCCAGCGGGTGCCGGCGGGAGCCGTGCGTCCTACCGTCGAGTGCGGGCGGCTCAGTGGTCGTCGCGTCGGCGTTCTTCCCATTGCGCCTCGAGGCGGCTCAGAAACCCGCCACGGGAGCGGTTGGCTGCGCCGGGGCCCGAGGACCGACGACGCCCGGGACGGCGGAGTGTGCCGTAGTAGACGCTCGCCCCCATGGCCAGGAAGCCGAGGACTCCCACGAAGATGTTCTGGATCCCGACTCCGACCAGGAGGATCAGGACGCCGGCGATTACTCCGAGGACGCCCAGGACGATGTGCTTGGTCGAAAAGGTGCGGAGCGCGTCGGCGCCCATGGAGTCCGCGAACTTCGGGTCCTCGTCATGGAGCTGCTTCTCAAGCTGCTCCAGCATCTTCTGTTCATGCTCGGAGAGAGGCATGGCGACTCCTTCATGCGTGCACGTGATGGCTGTCCCATCACACACATCAACGCACTGAACCAGCCCCTGGTTCCCCGGCGCCGGACGAGCCAAGCGGACCCGACCGCACACCGGGAACTTTCAGCCGACTCACTGCACTCAATGTTCGAGGTGTCTTAAGAATAGGCGGTTGGGGATGGTTCCAAAAGGGACTCCCACAACGCCTGAGGCTCGCCTCAGGGCGCCTCGGGCCGCCCCTCGGCGGGCCCCCGCCACTCCCGGAGGAGGCGCGCCGGGCGCAGCGTTCCGGGGCCGAACCGGGCGGCGACCCGGTCGAGTGCCTCCTCGGCCGTTCGCCAGTTGTCGTCGGCCCGGTCCAGGCTCAGCTGTCGGGGCGCCCCATCCGAGCGCTCGAGCCGTTCCCCGCGCAGCCCGATGAGCCTCACGCTGAGCGGCCTCGTGCCCACCGAAGCCAGGAGGCTCTTCGCCGCCGTGTACAGCTGCTGGGCGCTGTCCGTCGGGACGGAGAGGGCGTGCGAGCGGCTCAGGGTCGAGAAGTCCGAGTAGCGGAGCTTGAGCGCGACGGTGCCTGCTGCGAGCTGGGCGGCCCGCAGCCTGCCCGCCACGCGGTGGGCGAGCCGGAGCAGCTCGCGGTGCAGCACGGCGTCGTCCGCCACGTCCACAGGGAAGGTCTCCTCCGCGCCGAGGCTCTTCTCCTCGCGCACGGGGGTGACTGGCCTCGGGTCGATTCCCCAGGCCAGCTGCTTGGCATGGACACCCGAGGAACCCAGGACGCGGCGCAGCGTGGAGTCGGGCGTGTGGGCGAGGTCGGCCACGGTATGGATGCCCAGCCGGGCCAGCGACTCCCGCGCCTTCTGCCCGACGCCCCACAGGGCTCCCACGGGGAGCGCATGGAGGAACGCCACGGTGTCCTCCGGACGCACCACGAGGAGGCCGTCCGGCTTGGACCGGGCGGAGGCGATCTTCGCGACGAACTTGGTGGCCGCGACGCCGACCGAGGCCGTGATCCCGAGCTCTCGGCGGATCCGTGCCTTGGTCTGTGCCGCGATGGCCTCGGGCGGTCCGAGCCGGCGGACGGCACCGGAGACGTCAAGGAACGCCTCGTCGACGCTCAGCGGCTCGACGAGGTGGGTGAAGTCGGCGAAGATCCGCATGAGCTCGCGGGACACCTCGTAGTACAGGCCGTGCCGCGGCGGGACGATGACCGCCCCCGGACACTGGCGCATCGCGACGGCCATGGGCATCGCGCTGCGGATCCCGTACGCCCGCGCCTCGTAGCTCGCCGAGAGCACGACGGAGCGCTCGGCGGGGAAGCCGACGATCACGAGCTGCCCGCGCAGCTCGGGCCGCTCCCGCTGCTCGACGGCGACGAAGAAGGCGTCCATGTCCACGTGCAGGATCCCGCGGGCCCGCAGGGACTGCAGGGACTCGCCGCGCCCGGCCATCCCCGGATGCTCGGTCTCCACCGCTCCATCGTAGGCGCCGGGAGAGAGGCGCGGGCGGGCGCCCCCGCGCCGCCCACTACACTGGACGGGACCTCGACGGGAAGGAAGGGACCACGGTGGGCATGAGCACCGCAGGGATTCGACGGGCGGGTTGGGCCGCACTCTGGGCGGCGGCGGCGCTCGCCGCCGCAGGATGCGGGGGCTCTCCGTCCGCGCCCGCCACGGCCACGACGGCGGCCGCCTCGCCGTCGCCCTCCTCCCCCAGCGCCACGCCAAGCGGGACGGCGAGTGCGGCCGCGACGTCCACCGTGAGCGGCATCGCCCAGGGCTTCCCGAGCACGCTCATCCCCCTGATGCCCGGCGCGACGGCGAAGGCGACAAGCTTCGACGCGTCGACGACGCCCGCGGGGGCGGTCCTCGTCGCGACCACGAATGCCCCGGTGGCGGAGGCGCTCGCCTTCTACTCGGCGTCGTTCACGGGCCAAGGGTTCACCGCTGTCCCCGCCGCGAGCCCGTCCGCTGCACCCGGGACCGGGGCGCCGGCCCAGACGCTTGACTTCGTCCGCGCCGACGGGCAGGAGACGGCGAACGTCTCCGCCGTCACGGCCAACGGCGTGACGACGGTGACGGTGGGCGCCTCCGTGGCCCCCGCGAACTTCAAGTAGGGCCCGGTGCGCGAGCAGCTCACGCCGCCGGCGGTGCACGAGCCGGAGCAGGCCGCCTACCGGGACGCGCTCTCGGGCGAGCTCGAGGCCTTCCTGGCCAAGCAGCGCTCGGCCATGGCGGCCGTCTCGGCCGACGTCGGGCCGCTCATGGATGCCATCTCGGGCCTCGTCGCGGGCGGCAAGCGGCTCCGCGCGCTCCTGTGCTACTGGGGCTGGCGCGGCGCCGGAGGCGCGGCGATGGCCTCCGAGCCGGTCGCGGCGGGCGTGGCGCTCGAGCTGTTCCAGGCCGCCGCTCTCATCCACGACGACATCATCGACCGCTCGGACACGCGCCGTGGGGCACCGAGCGTCCACCGCCGATTCGCGCAGCTGCACGAGGGCTCCGGGTGGGTCCTCGACCGCGAGCGGTTCGGCCACGCCGCGGCGATCCTCACGGGGGACCTGTGCCTGTCCTTCAGCGAGGAGGCATTCACGGCCATCGGCCCGGCCGCGGCGTCTCCCACGCCGGCCCGCCGGATCTTCAACACGATGCGCGCCGAGGTCATGGCCGGGCAGTACCTGGACATCCTCGAGGAGGTCGCGGGCCCGGTCCGCAACTCCGAGTCGGCCGTTGCGCGCGCCCGGAACGTGATCCGCTACAAGTCCGCGAAGTACTCGACCGAGCACCCTCTGGGGATCGGCGGCGCGCTGGCCGGGGCCGACGACGGCCTCCTGCGCGCGTACGCCGAGTTCTCCCTGCCGCTCGGCGAGGCCTTCCAGTTGCGGGACGACGTCCTCGGCGTGTTCGGTGACCCGCAGACCACGGGGAAGCCTGCCGGAGACGACCTGCGCGAGGGCAAGCGCACCGTGCTCGTCGCCCTCGCCCTCGAGACAGCGGACGCCGCGGGGCGCGCGGAGCTCGAGCGCGGGCTCGGCCGCCAGGACCTCGGGATGGACGACGTCGACCGGCTGCGGGCGGTGATCAGCGGCACCGGCGCGCTCGAGCGAACGGAGCGGCTGATCGACGGGCTCGCGTCCGAGTCGTCCGCGGCCCTCGCCCGGCTCGGACTCGACCCGGTGGTCGGGACGGCCCTCGAGTCGCTCGCCGACGCGGCGGTCCGCAGGACGGCCTGAGCCCCCCGCCTACCAGGCGAGGATCTGCGCCCGGCGGCGGATCTCCGTCTTGCGCCCCTCGTGCAGCGCGTCGATCGGGCGGCCCCGCAGCGAGTCGTCCGGGGTGAAGAGCCATGCGACGATCTCGTCGTCGCTGAACCCCGCGTCGCCGAGGACCGCGATCGTGCCCTTGAGGCTGTCCAGGACATGGTCGCCGTCGAGGAAGAGGGCTGGGACGCTCCGGACCTTGCGCTCCCCGATGCGCACTGCCACGAGGGCCCGCTCGTCGAGGAGTCCGTGCACCTTGGTGATCGGGCAGCCGAGCCGCTCCGCGACGTCCGGAAGGGGCAGCCACTCTGACACAAGGTTCTCGATATCGCTCACACGACAAGGTTGCCACGCGGACTGCGCAGCCTCATAGTCGGCCCGCAGCATCGTCTGTTCAGGCTCGGCCGTCGATTTCCCCCGAGCAGATTCCCCGCCCGCCTCCAGCCCCGGCCCCATGCGCCGCGGGCGGCATTCCGTCCGGCGCCTCGCCGGCTCTCCGCCTTGTGTGCTCCGCCGATTCGTGAGAGATTCACATTTGTCACTCGAGTAACAGTGATTAAAGAATTTATCGGGGGCCTCTTGAATAACACTGGTCCCTTCCGTCACGGGAGTGCAGCCACTTTCGTCATCAAGGAGGTCGACCGATGAGCCCGTCCGGCACCACAGGGTCCGCTGCCGCCAAGGCCAGCCTTCCCCTCGTCGCCGCCACCACTGCCGTGCTGCCCGCCGTCGCCCTGTCCTCGCTGGCCCTCGCGGTACCCGCCGAGGCGGCGCCCTCGGCACCGCAGCAGCTTCCCGGGACCCTCGCGGCCGCCATGGAGCGGACGGGGCATCAGGCTGCGGTCGTGCCGGCCTCGGAAATCGCCTCGCTCGTGCCGAGCCGTCTCGCCCCGCTCGAGAACGGCGCGCCGAGCGAGTACACGATCGTCGCCGGCGACACCGTCTGGGCCATCGCGCACCGCTTCGGCCTCAGCGTCTCGGACGTGCTCCGGCTCAATGACCTCCGGCCCGACTCGCTCATCTTCCCCGGCAAGAAGCTCCGCCTCACGGCCGACGGCGCGCCCGCGCCCGCCGCGCCGGCACCCGCCGCCCCGGCGCCGTCGTCCGGCGGGGAGTACGCCATCAAGGCCGGCGACACGCTCTACGGCATCAGCGCGAAGCTCGGTGTGTCCATCGGGGACCTGCTCTCGGCCAACGGGCTGCGCCTCGACAGCGTCATCTACGCTGGCCGCTCCCTCAAGGTGCCCGGCTCCGGGCCCGCGCCCGCGCCGGCGCTCGCTTCCACCTCGGCCCCGGCCCCCTCTGCCCCTGGGGGAACCTATGCGATCAAGCCGGGCGACACGCTGTACGGCATCAGCGCGAAGCTCGGCGTGCCCATGGGCGACCTGCTCGCGGCGAACGGGCTCAGCCTCACGAGTGTCATCTACGCGGGCCGGACCCTCAAGCTCCCGGGCGCACCCGCCCCGGCCTCGGCAGTCTCGCCGGCGACCTCGTCTCCCGTGCAGCCCCTTGTCCCCGACACGTTCCTCGGCTTCACCTACCCCGAGGCCGTCGTGGCCTCGGCGAACGAGAACAAGCAGCGGCTCAATGCCTCGCCGGTGCCGAGCCGGGAGGAGATGAAGCAGATCGTTGCCGACACCGCGCGGAGCATGGGGGTCGACCCCTCGCTCGCCCTCGCCGTCGCCTACCAGGAGTCGGGCTTCAGCCAGCGCGCCGTCTCGCCCGCGAACGCGATCGGCACGATGCAGGTCATCCCCACCTCCGGGCAGTGGGCCTCGGACCTCGTGGGCCGGAAGCTCAATGTCCTGGATCCCTACGACAACGCCACGGCCGGCGTCGCCATCCTCCGGGCGCTCCTGCGCACGAGCAAGGACGAGGACCACGCGATCGCCGGGTACTACCAAGGCCAGTACTCCGTGGACAAGAACGGCATGTACGACGACACGAAGGACTACGTCGCCGCCATCAACGCCCACCGCGCCACCTTCCGCTGACGGCCCGGCTGCGGCGCTCCGCCAGGAACGTCCCAGCCCGAGCCCTTAAGATCGAATGGTGAACACCATGCAGGGCGACGCGCTCGTCGGCTCGCTCGTCGACGGGCGCTACCTTGTGCGGTCGCGCCTCGCGAGCGGTGGGATGGCGACCGTCTACGTCGCCACCGACACCAAGCTCGAGCGGGACGTGGCCCTCAAGGTCCTGCACCCCCACCTGAGCCTCGATCCCAGCTTCACGGAGCGGCTAGAGCGCGAGGCCAAGGCCGCGGCCCGGCTCTCGCACCCGCACGTCGTCTCCGTCCTGGACCGCGGGCACGACGGCTCAGTGTTCTACCTCGTCATGGAGTACGTCCCAGGCCGCAGTCTGCGCCGCCTGCTCGACGAGCACGGCGCGCTCGCGCCGCGGCAGGCCCTCGCCCTCACGGACGCGATCGTCGACGGGCTTGCGGCCGCCCACACGGCGGGGCTGATCCACCGAGACGTCAAGCCGGAGAACGTGCTCCTCGGCGATGCGGGGCAGATCAAGGTCGCCGACTTCGGGCTCGCCCGGGCCGTCACGGCGGCGACGAGCACGGGCGCACTCATAGGGACCGTCGCCTACATCGCGCCCGAGCTCGTCGAGGGACGAGGGGCGGACGCGCGCAGCGACCTCTACGCCGTGGGCATCATGCTGTACGAGCTGCTCACCGGGCTCCAGCCGTTCCGCGGGGACACGCCCATCCAGGTCGCGTACCGCCACGTCACCGGCGATGTCCCGGCCCCGTCGGAAGCCGTCCCCGGCCTCTCCCCCGAGCTCGACGAGCTCGTCCAGTGGGCCTGCGCCCGGGATCCCGAGGCCCGTCCCGTGGACGCCGCCGCCTTCCTCGACGAGCTGCGGCACATCCGCACGCACCTCTCCGACGCCCAGCTCGACCATGGCCTCGCCCTTCGCCCCGACGCCGCCCACCAGGGGCCTCCCGCGGCCGTGCTGGCGGCTGACGTGTCGGACTCCCCCACCGAAGCCCTGCCGGTGGGGGCAGGGGCATTCGGCGGGCAGCACGCGCCCGGGTGGGACCCGCCGTCCTCCGCCCCGACCGAGGTGATCGGTGCCGGCATGTCCCACACCTCCGTCATGCCCCGCCACGACCAGGGCGCCCGGCCCCCCTCGGCACGCGAACTCCGCCGGCGCGGGCGCGAGGCCGCGCGGGCCGCGGCGACGGCGGCCGCGACCCCCACGCGCTCCCTCACCCCCGGACGACGCCGGGCGCGCGGCGCGGTCTGGGCAGTGGTCATCGCGGTGCTCGCCCTCATCGCAGCGGTGGCGGGCTGGTTCTTCGGCGTCGGGCCCGGGGCGGCGGCGACGGTCCCGGACGTCAAAGAGCTCACGGTCGCGCAGGCGACGCCGCTCTTCGAGGAGGCAGGCTTGGCCTTCTCGACCCGGGACGTCTTCGACGACGCCGTGGCCCAGGGGCTCATCGTGGGCAGCACGCCGTCGGGCGGCACGCAGATCCGCCGCTTCCAGGGCGTCGACGTGCTGGTCTCGAAGGGTCCGCAGCTGTTCCCCCTCGTCGATGTGCGGACCAAGATGCTCGAGGCGGCGAAGGCCGAGCTCATGGAGGCCGAGATGGCCGTCGGGACGGTCACGGAGGCCTTCGACGACACCGCAGCGGCGGGGACTGTACTGCGCTCGGACCCCGCTCCTGGCACTCCCCTGCGCCGCGGCAGCGCCGTCGCGCTCACGGTCTCGAAGGGTCCGCGGCCGATCCCTGTCCCCTCCGTCGTGGGGCGCAGCCAGTCCGAGGCGCTCTCCACCCTGAGGGCCGCCGGCCTGAACCCAGTCGTGAGCTCGGAGGAGGTCAACGACCGGACCGTGCCGAAGGGCTCGGTGGCGGCCCAGTCGCCCGCGCCCGGCACGGCACTGACCAAGGGCGGCGAGGTCACCCTGACCATCTCCAAGGGCCCGCGGCTCGTCAAGGTCCCCGACTTCGTGGGGAAGCAAGCGCGCGAGGCCGAGCGGGAGCTGCGCAGGCTCGGCTTCGAGGTGCGGATCGAGAACGTGCTCGGGGGCTTCTTCGGCACGGTGCGCGCCCAGGACCCCGTGGACGAGGAAGTCCCGGAGGGCAGCGTCGTGACGCTCACAGTGGTCTGACCCGCGCCGAGCGACGGAGCCGTCCCTGGAACGCGAAAGCGACCCCGGGAGAGCTGTGGCGCCCGGGGTCGCTCTGGAACGCGGGACTACGAGTGCTTGGAGAGCGCGCCCGCGACGAGGAACGCCATCTCGAGCGACTGCATGTGGTTCAGGCGCGGGTCGCACACCGACTCGTAGCGGTCCGCGAACGCCGCCTCGTCAATCGGGTCGGAGCCGCCGAGGCACTCGGCCACGTCGTCGCCCGTCATTTCCATGTGCAGGCCGCCGGGCACGGTGCCGAGGGCATCGTGGACCTCGAAGAAGCCCCGGACCTCGTCCACGACGTCGTCGAAGCGGCGCGTCTTGTAGCCGTTCTGGCTCGTGACGGTGTTCCCGTGCATGGGGTCGGTGACCCACAGGACCTGGGCGCCCGAGGCCGTGACCTTCTCGATGACCGGCGGGAGCTTCTCGCGGATGTTCTTCGCGCCCATCCGCGAGATGAACGTCAGGCGGCCCGGCTCGCGCTCGGGGTCGAGACGGTCGATGAGCCGCAGCGCGTCGTCGCCCGTCGTGCTCGGGCCGAGCTTGACGCCGATGGGGTTGCGCACCCGCGAGAGGAAGTCGACGTGGGCGTGGTCGATCTCGCGTGTGCGCTCCCCGATCCAGAGGAAGTGGCTCGAGGTGTCGTACGGGAGGCCCGTGCGCGAGTCGATCCGGGTCAGGGCCCGCTCGTAGTCGAGCAGGAGCGCCTCGTGGCTCGAGAAGAACTCGACCCGCTTGAGCGCGTCGAAGTCCGCTCCGCACGAGTCCATGAACTTGATCGCGCGGTCGATCTCGCGCGCGAGGGACTCGTAGCGGGCGTGGGCGGGGTTCTCGGTGAAGCCCTTGTTCCACATGTGCACGAGGCGCAGGTCCGCGAACCCTCCCTGGGTGAAGGCGCGGATGAGGTTCAGGGTCGACGCCGACGTGTGGTAGGCGCGGAGCATGCGCCGCGCGTCGTGGGCGCGGGACTCGGGGGTGAAGTCGTAGCCGTTGACGATGTCGCCCCGGTAGGCCGGGAGCGTGACGCCGTCGCGCGTCTCCTCGTTCGAGGAGCGCGGCTTGGCGAACTGGCCGGCCATGCGACCCATCTTGATGACGGGGAGCTGGGCGCCGTAGGTGAGCACGACAGCCATCTGGAGGATCGTGCGCACGCGGGCGCTGATCCGGTCCGCCGTGGCGGCCTCGAAGGTCTCGGCGCAGTCGCCGCCCTGCAGCAGGAAGGCCTTGCCCTGGGCCGCTGCGGCGAGCCGATCGCGCAGCAGGTCCACCTCTCCGGCGAAGACGAGCGGGGGGAGGATCGAGAGTTCGGAGACGGCGCTCGCGAAGGCCTCCTGGTCGGCCCACGTGGGCTGCTGCGAGGCCGGAAGGGACCGCCAGTTGTCCAATCCCGGGTAGTCCGCGGCGCCGCTCTGGGCGGTGCTCGTGAAGGGGGACGCTGGCGATACGGAGAGTTCAGTCACCATCCAAGGCTAAGCCCTCTCGCACCGGCCGCGCTCATACCCCGTCGCCGGCCCCGTCCCGGCCCGTCGCGGGGCGGTCCTTCTCCGGCCTGCCGGAAGGCGCCGGCAGGACCGCGCCGGCCTGCTGCGCCTTGACCAGGGCAGCGTAGGCGTCCACGTACTCCTGTCCCGAGAGGAGCTGGATCTGGCGCATGACGGCGTTGGTCACCTCGCGCTGGACGTCGCGGTCCTCGGCGCGGTCGTAGTACTCGGAGAAGTCGAGGGGCCGGCCGATGATCATGCCGACGCGGCGGATCGTCGGGAAGCGCTTGCCGATCGGCTGGACCTTGTCCGTGCCGATCATCGCGACGGGGAGGATGGGGACTCTCGTCTCGAGGGCCAGCCGGGCCACGCCGACCTTGCCCCGGTAGAGGCTCCCGTCGGGGCTGCGGGTCCCCTCCGGGTAGATGCCGAGGAGGTCGCCGTGGCGGAGGATCTGCGCCCCGGCCTCAAGGGAAGCGGCGGACGCCTCGCCACCCGAACGGTCCATGGGCAGCTGGTTCGTGTAGCGGAAGAACGCGGCCGTGAGCCGGCCCTTGAGCCCCTTGCCCGTGAAGTACTCCTGCTTGGCCAGGAACACGACGGGCCTGCGGAGCAGGATCGGCAGGAAGATCGAATCGGAGAAGGAGAGGTGGTTCGAGGCCAAGATCGCCGGACCCGACTCGGGGACGTGGGCTCGGCCCTTGACCCATGGCCTGAAGAGGAGCTTGACGATCGGACCGATGAAGATCCGCTTGAGGATCCAGTAGACCACGGCAGGGCCTTCCGCTGAGCGAGCGTGCATGCACGCCCCACTCTAGTGAGCGTGGCCTGGGCAGGGGGTGCGTGCGTCCGGTGCGTCGCGGTGCCACGATAGTCGCATGGACCCGCGGATTCCCGCAGAAGGCATGCGTCTGGGAGTCGCCATGTGCCACGGCTTCTCGGGCACGCGGTCCTCCGTCATGCCCTGGGCCGACGGGCTCGCCGAGGCGGGCTTCGACGTCGAGGTCCCCCTCCTGCCCGGGCACGGGACCGACTGGCGCGACCTCGAGGGCCGCCGCTGGCGCGAGTGGGCCGGCGCCTACGAGGAGGCCTGCGAGCGCCTCGCGGCACGCACCGACCTGCTCTTCGCCGCGGGCCTGTCGATGGGCGGGGCGATCGCCCTGCATGCCGCGGCCCGCCGGCCCGTGGCGGGGATCGCCGTCGTCAATCCCGGGCTCGGGTTCTACGACTGGCGGGTGCGCTACATCGGCGCGTTCCGGCTCGTGCAGCGCACGACGGGCCCGATCGAGGAGGAGGGCGCCCCCGAGCCCGTCGGCGACGAGGGCGACTACTCGCTGACCCCGCTCGCCGCCGTCCACGAGCTCAAGCGGCTCTTCCGCGCGGTGGACAGGTCGCTCCCTCGCGTCACCGCGCCGCTGCTCGCGTTCCGCTCCGACGCCGATCCGGTCGTGCCTCCGTCGTCCCTCGAGCGCATCCTCGCGCGCGTGAGGAGCACCCACGTCGAGGTGGTGCGGCTGCACCGCAGCGCGCACGTCGCAACACGCGGCGCCGAGGGCCCGCTCATCGTCGAGCGCACCGCGGCGTTCTTCGCCCGCTGCGCACAGGATCCTTCGGCCCGCCGCAACGCCATCGGGGCATAATGCATGCCATGGACACCCCATCGCCGAGCATCGGTGTTGTGCTCAGCCACGGATTCACGGGATCGCCGACGGCCGTGGAGCCCTGGGCCGAGGCCCTGCGCGCCGAGGGCTTCACGGTCGTCACGCCCCTCCTGCCGGGCCATGGGACGAGCTGGGAGGACCTTGCCACGCGCTCGTGGCACGAGTGGTACGACGCATACGAGGCGGCGTACCGCGAGCTGTCCCGGGAATGCGGCGCGATCGTGGCGGCGGGGCTGTCGATGGGTGGGACGCTCGCGCTGCGGCTCGCGTCCCGGGAGCCCGTCGTCGGCGTGACTGTCGTCAACCCCCCGCTCGTGGTGGACGACCCCCGCTCGCACGTCTCCGGCGTCCTGCGCCGGGCCGTGCGGACGGTGCCCGGGATCCTCAACGACATCAAGCGCCCCGGCCAGGACGAGAACGCCTACGAGCGTGTCCCCGTCGCGGCCGGGCATGAGCTCAAGCTCCTCACGCGCGACGCCGCCGCGTCCCTGCCCCGGGCCACCGCGCCCCTGCAGGTCTTCCGCTCGACGGTCGACCACGTCGTGACGAGCGGCCGGAGCCTCGCCGCGATCGTGCGCCGCTACGGCGGCACCGACATCCGCATCGTGCGCCTGCCGAACAGCTACCACGTCGCGACGCTCGACTACGACGCAGAGACGATCTTCGCCGAGTCGGCCGCGTTCATCCACGGGCTCAGCCAGGGCGCGGCGGGCCGCGCCGACGCGAGGAGCGGGGCATGAACGCCCGGCCGGATCCGGACCGTCCCGACCACGCGGCAGAGGACGACGCGTGGCGGGACCTCGTCGCCCGCCTCCGCGGCGGAGTCGCGGAACCCGGGGAGGACGGGCCCGCCCCCGCCGAGCCCTCGGCGGCCGAGCGCTCAGCGGGAGTCCAGCGCGGAACCGCCCCCGAGGGCGGCGCCGCGCCGCCGTTCGACGCCTTCGACCCGCTCGGCGTCTCCCGCCGAGACCCCGCGGGGAATGCCGAGCACACCGGCCGCACGGGCCGCGGCGCTGCTTCGGACGACTCTGACGCGGCTGGCGACATGCTCCCGGGGGACTTCGTGCCCGAGGAGCCCGAGCCCGTCCTCGCCGGCGCGGACCCCGCTGTCGTGCTCGCATGGTGCGGCGCGCTCGGCGGGCCCGTCGCGCTCCTGCTGTGCGCGCTCCTGTGGCGGGGCGTGCCCGGCTACGTCGTTGCCTTGCTCATCGCGGCGTTCCTGGCCGGAGTAGGGGTGCTCATCATGCGTTTGCCGCGACACAAGGACGACGGCGACGACGGCGCGCGCGTGTAGGGGCCCGACGGCGACGAACGGCGCACGCTTGTAGGGGCCCGACGGCGACGAACGGCGCACGCTTGTAGGGGCCCGACGGCGACGACGGCGCGCGCGTGTAGCCGCGACTCGCGCCGGGGCGGCACGTGAGGGGCAGCACAGAGGGGACTCAGCGCACGGCGCCGTGGGCGCGCAGGCTCACGCGGGAGAGGTCCGCCGCCCCGATGAGCCCGGCTTCGGGGCCGAGGTGGGCGCGCTCGATCCCGGCCGGCGGGCGGAAGCCGCGGCCGGTGAGGTTGCGCGCGAACGCCCGGCGGGCCGGCTCGAGCAGGAGTTCCCCGGCATCGCACAGGCCGCCTCCGATCACGAAGGTGCCCGGATCGAGGGCGGCGGCGAGGTTGGCGAGGCCGAGGCCGAGCCACTCGCCGACGTCCTCGAGCAGCTCTCTCGAGGCGGCGTCGCCCTCGCGCGCGAGCTCGGTCACGACGGCGCCGGTGATCGCCTCCGGATCGCCGCCCACGGCCCGCAGGAGCTCCTGCGCGACCGGGGAGTTGGCGCGGGCGAGCTCACGGGCCTCGCGGCCGAGCGCGTTCCCGGACGCGTACTGCTCCCAGCACCCGCGGTTGCCGCACTCGCAGCGATGGCCCCCGGGCACGATGATCTGGTGGCCGAACTCCCCGGCCACCCCGTAGCGGCCACGTTCGAGCCGGCCCGAGAGGACCATAGCGCCGCCGATCCCCGTGCCGAGCGTGATGCAGACGAGGCGCGGCTCGCTGCGGCCCGCCCCGAAGCGCCACTCGGCCCATGCGGCGGCGTCGGCGTCGTTCGCGAGGTGCACGCGCCGGCGCAGGAGCCGCTCGAGGTTCTCGCGGAGGGGCTCGTTGCGCCACGCGAGGTGGGGGCTGAAGAGCACCGTGCCGCCGTCGAGGTCCATCCAGCCCGCGGCGCCGATGCCCACGGAGGAGATGCGGTGGTCTGCGCTGAGCTCGTCGACAAGCTCGGCGATGACCCGCTCGACCTCGCGGGGCTGGGTGCCCGGCGTCGCGCGGCGCGCCCGGCGCAGCACGTGGCCCTCGGCGTCGACGACGCCGGCGGCCACCTTGGTGCCGCCGATGTCGATCCCGATGGCGAGGCCTCGGCGCCGCAGGCGGGGCCCTTGGGCACGGAAGGTCGGAGCGAAGCGGGGTCTCGGCACGCAGGCCAGTCTATGGCGCCGCCGAGCCGCCGGCGGTAAAGTTACCGGCCAGTAGAAACATGCTGTGACGTTCAGCACAGCATCCGCAGCTGCTTGGATATGGTTAAGCCATCTCCCGCGCACCCGGGAGATACCGAAGGAGATGCCGTGCGCGAAATCGTTGTCCCGCCCCTCGTCCCCCAGCCCGTCGCCAGGAACATCACCGACTTCGTCATCGAGCAGGCAGAGAAGCCCTCGAACCCGCCGCTCTTCGCCACCCGCGACGCCTCCGGAACGTGGCAGGACGTTTCCGCGAAGGACTTCCTCGCCGACGTCCGGGACATCGCCAAGGGGCTCATCGCCGAGGGGATCGCCCTCGGCGACAGGGTCGGCATCATGGCCCGGACCTGCTACGAATGGACCCTCGTCGACTTCGCGATCTGGTTTGCCGGCGGGGTCAGCGTCCCGATCTACGAGACGTCCTCACCCACGCAGATCGCATGGAACCTCGGCGACTCCAGCGCCGTCGCCGCCTTCGGCGAGGCCGCGCACCACGAGGACGCCATCCGCCAGGCCGTCGACGCCGAGGGACTCGGCTCCGTGCGCCACGTCTGGCAGATGAGCCCGGCCGGGCTGCAGGCCCTTCGGGCCGCCGGCGCCCGCGTGACGGACGAGGAGCTCGAGGCCCGCCGCTCGGCCGCGACCCTCGAGACCCTCGCGACGATCATCTACACGTCCGGCACGCTCGGACGGCCGAAGGGGTGCGAGCTCACCCACGGGAACTTCGTGGCCCTGTCGGAGAACGCGACGGCGGCCCTCTCCGGGGTCGTCCAGCACGGCGCCAAGACGATCATGTTCCTGCCGCTGGCCCACGTCTTCGCGCGGTTCATCTCAGTGCTCGCCGTCGCCGCAGGCTGCCAGGTCGCGCACACGCCAGACGTCAAGAACCTGCTCAAGGACCTCCAGAGCTTCTCGCCGACCTTCATCCTGGCCGTGCCGCGCGTGTTCGAGAAGGTCTACAACTCGGCCCTGACCAAGGCCGAGGACGCCGGCAAGGGCAGGATCTTCCAGGCCGCCGCGGACACGGCCATCGCCTGGTCGACGGCGCACGACGACGGCGGCTCGCCCTCGCTGGGCCTGCGGCTCAAGCACGGCCTCTTCGACGTCCTCGTGTACAAGAAGCTGCGCCATGCGATGGGCGGACAGGTCCGGTATGCGGTCTCGGGCGGCGGACCGCTCGGCACGCGCCTCGGGCACTTCTTCCATGGGATCGGCCTGACGGTCCTCGAGGGCTACGGCCTCACCGAGACCACCGCTCCCATCTCCGTCAACACGCCCTCGCTCATCAAGATCGGCACCGTGGGCGCACCGCTCCCGGGCAACGGCGTCCGGATCGCGGACGACGGCGAGATTCTCGCCAAGGGCCTGTGCGTCATGCGCGGCTACTACAACCTCCCGCAGCTCCAGGCCGAGACGTTCACAGACGGCTGGTTCCACACCGGCGACATCGGCGAACTCGACCCGGACGGCTACCTGCGCATCACGGGCCGCAAGAAGGATCTCATCGTCACGGCAAGCGGCAAGAACGTCGCCCCGGCCCAGCTCGAGGACCAGATCCGCTCGGACGCCCTCGTCTCCCAGGTCGTCGTCGTGGGCGACAACCGTCCGTTCATCGCCGCGCTCGTGACGCTCGACGAGGAGGCTCTCCCCGGCTGGCTCGAGCGGCACGGCCTCAGCTCCGCCCTCACGCCAGCCCAGGCTGCGGCAGAGCACGAGGTCATCGCGCACGTCCAGGGCGTCATCGACCGCGCCAACGCGAGCGTGTCCAAGGCGGAATCGATACGGGCGTTCCGGATCGTGCCGACCGACTTCACCGAGGCCTCGGGGCACCTCACGCCGTCGATGAAGGTCAAGCGCGCCCAGGTGATCGCTGACTTCGGCTCGTACGTCGAGGACATCTACTCCGCGAAGAAGGACGCCGCGCCCGCCTGATCCGAAGGGTGCCGCGCGACCGGCTCGGCGGAAGTACTCCCCCGAGCCGGTCGTGCGGAGACTACTGCGCTGCCAGCTGGTCCACCACGAGGGCCGCGAGCTCGACCGCGGCCTCGCGGGTGGCCGGGCGAAGCTTCCGGAAGTCGATCTGCGAGCCCTCGGCGAGGTGCCGGTCGTGCGGGATGCGGACCACGTGCTGCACTCGGGTGAGGAAGTGGTCCTCGATCTCGTCCACGTCCACGCGGGTCCTTCCGCCTGCCGAGACGTTGATGACGACGATGGCCTTGCGCACGAGATCCTCGCGCCCGTGGGCCTCGAGCCACGACAGCGTCTCGGAGGCGAGCCGCGCCTCGTCGACGCTCCCGCCCGAGACCAGCACGACGGCGTCGGCCTTCTCGAGGGTCCCCTGCATGACCGAATGGACCATCCCCGTGCCCGAGTCGGTCAGCACGATCGAGCAGTAGCGGCCCAGGATGTCCGTGACCGCGCGATAGTCGGAGTCGTCGAACGCGTGCGCGACCATCGGGTCGGCGTCGGAGGCGAGCACGTCGAGGCGCGATCCCTCGCGGGCCGTGTAGGTCGAGAGCTGGGCGAAGGAGCTGACCTCGAACCGGTCTTTGACCAGCTGGCGCGCCGTGTGCGCGGCGCGGCCGGGGTTGCGGTCGGAGAGGGTGCCCCGGTCAGGGTTCGCGTCCATCGCGATGACCCGGTCCTCGCGGAGTTCGGCGAGGGCCATGCCCAGGAGGGTCGTCACAGTCGTCTTCCCGACGCCGCCTTTGCGGGAGAGGATCGGCACGTAGCGGGTCCGCTCGCCGAGGCGCGTCGCAATGCGGTGCTCGAGGGCGCGCTGGAACCGCACGGCGTCCGAGTCCCCGAGGTTCACGTAGCCCAACGTCGCGTAGTAGACGAGACGGCGCCATCCTCCCACGGGCGGGGCCGAGGTCAAGGCCACGAGCCGGTCCGAGGTCAGCGAGGCCGGGAGCTCGGGCCCCTCGGGGCGGGAGCGCCGCTCGCTCGCGGCGGGCGGTGCGGACGCCGCCGAACCCTCCGCATCTGCGGGCTCGTCCTGGGCGCCCGCAGTCGGCGACGGCCCCTCGACGGGCTCTGGGCGCAGCGAATCAGGCCCCGAGGTCACGAGCGGGTGGGAGGCCAGCCAGGCAGCCGACGGCTCGGGGACGGTCTGCGGCCCAGACTGGGGCGGGGCGTCCGAGGCGGGGGTCGACGGGGGCTGCAGCGGCAGGGGCGGCACCACGGCGGGCTCGATCGGGCCCGCGGACATGGCCGCGAGCGGCTCGGCGCCCGTGTGGTCGTCGGCATCCGCGAGGGCTCCCTCCTCGGGGGCCTCCGCATCTGCTCCGGGAGCGTCGCCCTGGGCCGGGTCCCGCTCGTCGGTGGGCTCGGCGTCGTCCCTCAGCTCGGCGTCGTCCCTCAGCTCGGCGGTGCCCTTCGGCCCGGCGTCGTCCCTCGGCCCGGCGCCGTCCTTCGGCTTGGGCGTCGTGTGCTGGCTCATGGGCTCCCGTCCGTCGAGTGTCCAGTCGCGGGCTGTGGCGGCGGCTGAGCCGCCGCCACCGGTCCTGGTCGGGCCCCAGTCTAGCCGCGGGCTGGGGCCCGGCGGGGATCGCTGCGCGCTATTCGGCGCCCACGACGAGCAGGAGGTCGCCGCCCTGGACCTGCTCGACGCCGCTCACGACGACGCGCGCGACCTTGCCAGCGACGGGGCTCGTGATCGAGGCCTCCATCTTCATGGCCTCGATCGTCGCGACGGAATCGCCGGCCTGGATGACGTCGCCCTCCCTGGCCGTGACCGTGACGGCGCCAGCGAACGGGGCGGCGACGTGGCCCGGATTCGTCGCGTCGGCCTTCTCGGCCTGCTTGACGTTGCTCTGGACCGAGCGGTCGCGCACGGCGACGGGGCGGGACTGGCCGTTGAGCGTCGCGATGACCGTGCGCATGCCCTTCTCGTCCGGCTCGGAGACGGCCTCGAGCTGCGCGATGAGGCGCACGCCCTTCTCGAGCTCGATGACGTGCTCGTGGCCGCGCTGGAGGCCGTAGAGGTAGTCGCGCGTGTCGAGGACGGCGAGGTTGCCGTATGTGTCGCGCGTCGTCTGGTAGTCCTTCGTCGGCCCGGGGAAGAGCAGCCGGTTGAGCGTGCCCCGGCGGGTCGCCGAGTCGCCGCGCAGCGCCTGGGAGTCCTCGGCGCTCAGGGCCTCCTCGCGAAGCCTGACGGTGCGGCCCTGGAGCGCCTTCGAGCGGAAGGGCTCGGGCCAGCCGCCGGGCGGGTCGCCGAGCTCGCCGCCCAGGAAGCCGACGACGGAGTCCGGGATGTCGTACTTCTGCGGGTTCTCCTGGAAGTCCGCCGGATCCGCGTTGAGGCCCACAAGGTGCAGGGCGAGGTCGCCGACGACCTTCGAGGACGGCGTGACCTTGACGAGGCGGCCGAGGATGCGGTCGGCGGCCGTGTACATGTCCTCGATCGCCTCGAAGCGCTCGCCGAGGCCGAGGGCCATCGCCTGCTGGCGCAGGTTGGACAGCTGCCCGCCCGGGATCTCGTGCTGGTACACGCGGCCCGTGGGGCCCGGGAGCCCGGACTCGAACGGCGCGTACACGCGGCGCACGGCCTCCCAGTACGGCTCGAGGGCCCCGACGTTGGCGAGCGAGATGCCCGTATCGCGCGGGGTGTGGGCGAGGGCGGCGACGAGCGCGGACGCGCTCGGCTGGCTCGTCGTGCCCGCGAGGGCCGCGGAGGCGACGTCGACGGCGTCGACCCCAGCCTCGACGGCGGCGAGCAGCGTCGCGAGCTGGCCGCCCGCGGTGTCGTGCGTGTGCAGGTGGACCGGGAGGTCGAACCGCTCGCGCAGGGCCGAGACGAGCGTCGCCGCCGCGGCCGGGCGCAGGAGGCCGGCCATGTCCTTGATCGCTAGGATGTGCGCGCCGGCGTCGACGATCTTCTGGGCGAGCTCGAGGTAGTAGTCGAGCGTGTAGAGGTCCTCGTCCGGGTCGAGGAGGTCGCCCGTGTAGCACAGGGCCACCTCGGCCACGGCGGTGCCGGTCTCGCGGACGGCGCGGATGGCCGGGGCCATCTGGTTCACGTCGTTGAGCGCGTCGAAGATGCGGAAGATGTCGATGCCCGTCGCGGCCGCCTCGCGCACGAACGCGTCGGTGACCTCCTCCGGGTACGGGGTGTAGCCGACCGTGTTGCGGCCGCGCAGGAGCATCTGGAGGCACACGTTGGGGATCGCGGCGCGCAGCGACGCGAGGCGCTGCCACGGGTCCTCGCCGAGGAACCGCAGGGCGACGTCGTAGGTCGCTCCGCCCCAGGCCTCGACCGAGAGCAGCTGCGGCGTCAGGACCGAGACGGCCGGGCCCGCCGCCACGAGGTCGCGGGTGCGGACTCGGGTGGCCAGGAGCGACTGGTGTGCGTCGCGGAACGTCGTGTCCGTGACCGCGACGGCGTTCTGCTCGCGCAGCGCCTTGGCGAAGCCCTCGGGCCCGAGCTCGAGGAGCCGCTGCCGGGAGCCTGCCGGGGCGTCGGAGAGGTCGACGGCGGGCAGCTTGGCCCGGGGGTCGGCCTGGACCGTGGGCTCGCCGTTGGGCTTGTTGACGGTGACGTCCGCGAGCCACGTGAGCAGCTTCGTGCCGCGGTCGGCCGAGGAGCGGGCACGGAGCAGCTCGGGGCGCTCGTCGATGAACGAGGTCGCGACGTTGCCGGCGACGAAGTCGTCGTCGTCGAGCACGGCCTGCAGGAAGGGGATGTTGGTCGAGACGCCGCGGATGCGGAACTCGGCCAGGGCGCGGCGGGCGCGCTTGACCGCCGTCGCGTAGTCGCGGCCGCGGCACGTGAGCTTGACGAGCATCGAGTCGAAGTGCGGGCTGATCTCGGCGCCCTGGTAGACCGTGCCGCCGTCGAGGCGCACGCCGGCGCCGCCCGCGGAGCGGTAGCCGGTGATCTTCCCGACGTCGGGGCGGAAGCCGTTGGCCGGGTCCTCGGTCGTGATGCGGCACTGAAGCGCGGCGCCCTTGAGGTGGATCGACTCCTGCGTGAGGCCGAGGTCCGTGAGCGTCTCGCCCGAAGCGATGCGCAGCTGCGCCTGGACGAGGTCGACGTCGGTGACCTCCTCGGTCACGGTGTGCTCGACCTGGATGCGCGGGTTCATCTCGATGAACACGTGCTGGCCGGCGCGCTCGCCCACCGTGTCGACGAGGAACTCGACCGTGCCAGCGTTGACGTAGCCCAGGGCCTTGGCGAACTTGATGGCGTCGGCGTAGAGCGACTGGCGGATCGACTCGTCCAGCTGCGGCGCCGGCGCGATCTCGATGACCTTCTGGTGGCGGCGCTGGAGCGAGCAGTCGCGCTCGAAGAGGTGCACGACGTTGCCCTCGGCGTCGGCGAGCACCTGGACCTCGATGTGGCGGGGCCGCAGGACTGCCTGCTCGAGGAAGACGGTCGGGTCGCCGAACGCGGCGTCGGCCTCGCGCATCGCCGCGCTCAGGGCGTCCGGAAGCGCCTCCCGGGTGTCGACGCGTCGCATGCCGCGCCCGCCGCCGCCGGCGACGGCCTTGACGAAGATCGGGAAGCCGATCGCGTCGGCCTCGGCCAGGAGCCCGTCGATGTCCGAGCTCGGCGCGCTCGACTTCAGGACCGGGATGCCGGCCTTCTTCGCGGCCGCGAGGGCGTGCACCTTGTGGCCTGCGAGCTCGAGGACTTCGGCGGGCGGGCCCACGAACGTGATGCCCGCCGCGGCCGCGGCGCGCGCGAGCTCGGGGTTCTCGGAGAGGAAGCCGTAGCCGGGGTAGATGGCGTCGGCGCCGGCCTCCTTGGCGACGCGGACGATCTCATCGACGTCCAGGTAGGCACGTACGGGGTGGCCCTCCTCGCCGATGAGGTAGGCCTCGTCCGCCTTCTGGCGGTGGATCGAGTTGCGATCCTCGTGAGGGAAGACGGCAACGGTCTTGGCGCCGAGCTCGTAGCCGGCGCGGAACGCGCGGATTGCGATCTCTCCGCGGTTTGCGACCAGAATCTTGGAAAACATGGGGCTCCTGTTTCACGCAACGCAGGATGAACTAGGTGGTGCCTAGTGTGTATGGCCACAAAGTATCAGGACAATCACCTGTGGTCTGAATCACGAGATATGCGTCCACATGACGGGACGATAGGGGGTCAGCGTGCTGCGCTGCGCCGCGCCCGGAGCGCTCCCGGCTCCCACTAAGATGGTCGGAGTCGGCCAGCGGATAGGTAGTGGATTCTCCAGTGCAAACAGTCAGCATCAGCAGCCTCAAGGGCGGAGTCGGGAAGACCTCGGTGACCACCGGACTCGCCTCGGCGGCCCTCGCGGCCGGCATCCCAACCCTCGTGGTCGATCTGGACCCGCACGCTGACGCCTCCACCGCGCTCGGCGTGTCCCCCGACCGCCAGCTCGAGGTGGGCCGCATGCTCAAGGCCCCCCGCCGCGTGTTCCTCGAGGACAACGTCGTGCCGAGCCCCTGGGTGCGCAGGGCGGCAGCCCTCAGCGGCCACCAGAACCGCGTCCTCGACGTCGCCTACGGCGGCTCGCTCAGCAGCATCTACGACCGCCCGGACCTCGGCCGCCGCGACCTGCGCCGGCTCTCGGCCGTCCTCGACGGAATCGACGGCTACGGGCTCGTCCTCATCGACTGCCCGCCCTCGCTCAACGGCCTCACGCGCATGGCGTGGGCCGCGAGCAACGGCGTCCTGCTCGTCGCCGAGCCGGGCCTCTTCTCGGTGGCCGGCACCGAACGCACGATGCGGGCCATCAAGCTCTTCAAGGAGGAGTACGCCCCGCGGCTCGCTCCCGCCGGCATCGTCGCGAACCGTGTACGCCCGTCCTCGGCCGAGCACGGCTACCGGCTCGAGGAGATGCGGCAGATGTTCGGCCCGCTCCTGCTGTCCCCGCACCTGCCCGAGCTCGCGAACTGGCAGCAGATCCAGGGCGCCGCCCACGCCGTGCACCACTGGCCGGGCGAGGCCGCCCGCGGCACCGCCGCGCTCTACGACGAGCTGCTCGGCGCGGTGCTGCGCCAGGGGCGCGAGGTGCGGCCGCGCGTCGCAGCGCGCTGACGGCTGGTCAGGCGCGGTTCCGCGCCTGACGCGGACGACGACGAAGGGGAGCCTCCCGCGGGAGGCTCCCCTTCGTCGTCGTCCGCCTGAGAGGACCGTGGAAGGCCTGGCCGTCAGCCGATCTTGCGGGCCGCGCGGCGCTTGCTCAGCTCATCGCCCGGCATGGCCTGATCCGGGGCGTGCTCGCTCGGAAGCTCGGCGAGGCTGCCCTCGACCTCGCGCCACACGCGGCCGACGGCGATGCCGAAGACGCCTTGGCCGCCCTGGACGAGGTCGATGACCTCGTCGGCCGACGTGCACTCGTAGACCGACGCGCCGTCGCTCATGAGCGTGATCTGCGCGAGGTCCTCGACGCCGCGCTCGCGCAGGTGGCCGACGGCGATGCGGATCTGCTGGAGGGAGACGCCCGTGTCGAGCAGCCGCTTGACGACCTTGAGCACGAGGATGTCCCGGAAGCCGTAGAGGCGCTGGGAGCCGCTGCCCGCGGCGCCGCGCACCGTCGGCTCCACGAGGCCCGTGCGCGCCCAGTAGTCGAGCTGCCGATAGGTGATGCCGGCGGCCTTGCACGCCGTGGGCCCGCGGTAGCCTGCCTCGTCGTCGAGGGCCGGGAGGTCGTCGCTGAACAGGAGGCCCTGCGCGCCGACGGGAACCTCGGTTTCCCGGCCCGCGATGTGCCTGAGATCTCCGGAATCTCCCTTGGGACTCACAAAACCCTCCTTCGCCGCTCCCCTGGGGGGTTGCTTCACCGAGGGCGCGAACAGAAACGCAGCACTGTAATTACACAGCTGCACACACGTCCAGTGTCGCCGGTTGCCGTCGGGGATGCAATGGGAGCTTTCTGTACCGACGTTAGGGGTGGACCGGAGCGATTTCAAAGACCCACGCCGGGCAAACGGATCGTGTCGCAACCGTGACCTGGCTCCGGCGGGGTCGCCGGGGCCTCACTCGTCGAAGTCCTCCGGCTCCACGTCGGCGAGGAACTCGCGGAACCTGCGCAGCTCGCTCTCCTCCTCGACGCTCGGCGCGGCCTCCTCCGTGCCCTCCTCGCTGCCCTCCGCGAGCTGGACCCCGGCCTCCTCGAGGACCGCGTCGGCGCACCAGATGCGGCAGTTGACCCGGAGGGCCACCGCGAGGGCGTCCGAGGCGCGGGACTCGACGGTCGTGCCGTCATCGAAGCCGAGCTGGGCGTAGAACACGCTGTCCTCGACGGCGACGATGGTCGCGGACACGACCTGCCGGCCGAGGCCGTGGACCACGTTCACGAGCAGGTCGTGCGTGAGCGGACGCGGCGGCACGACGTGCTGCTGCGCGAGGGCTATCGCGCTCGCCTCGGCCGTGCCGATCCAGATCGGCAGGTGCCGTTCGCCGTGGGCCTCCTTGAGCAGCACGAGGGGTTGGTTGGACGGCAGCTCGATCCTCACCCCGACGACTTCTACCTCGATCATCAGCCATCCATCCTCGAGATGAGCCCGTGGACCAGGGCCCGGTGCAGGGTCAGGAACACCTCGCTGAGCTCGCGGGCCTCCTCGGCGGCGCGGGCCCTGGACGCCTCCCCACGGCGCGAGGCGGTGGGCGCGACGACGCGCTCGATCAGGCCGACCTCCCGCTCGGCCGAGGCCTGGAACGGGCGGAGGTGCCGGGGCTCGAGGCCGTGGGCTTCGAGCTGGACGCATGCCCGGGCGACTTGGAGGGCGTGCTCGTCGAAGCGTCCGTCGATCCTCTCGATGAGGCCGAAGCCGAGCATGGCCTCGACGAGCCGGGCGCTCGCCCCGGACTCGGCGAGCAGCTGCTCGTCGCCGAGCGAGCGGGGCCGCGTCGTGGCGAGCTGGGCCGAGAGCTCCTCGGACACGGCGCGCGGCGCGATGCTCGCACCGCCCGGCAGGCTGTCCGGCCGCTCGCCCCTGTCGACCGCGTCGAGGTAGTCCTTGATGACCTTGAGCGGGAGGTACTGGTCGCGCTGGAGGGCCAGGACGAAGCGGAGCCGCTCGACGTCCCCCTCGCTGTACTGGCGGTAGCCTGCGGGCGTCCGCTGGGGGCAGATGAGGCCCTTCTCCTCGAGGAAGCGGATCTTCGAGGCCGTCATCGACGGGAAGTCCTCGGCCAGCGTGGCCAGGACCTCTCCGATGTTCAGAGCCCCTGAACCCCTCCGCTCGGACTGCGCAGCTGCCATGAGCCGCCCCTATGAGGGGTGCCGCGCCGAGCTCTGTGCGGGGCTGAGGTAGAACGTGAGCCGGAATTTGCCGATCTGGACCTCCGCACCCGTGCGCAGCGCGACCTGGTCCACCCGGTCGTGGTTGACGTAGGTGCCGTTGAGGCTGCCCGCGTCCACGACCTCGAACCCGGTCCCGGCGCGGCGGAACTCTGCATGCCGGCGCGAGACCGTGACGTCGTCGAGGAAGATGTCGGCGTCCGGATGGCGGCCCGCCGTCGTGACGTCGGAGTCCAGGAGGAATCGGGCGCCCGCGTTGGGGCCACTGTGGGCGATGAGGAGCGCGGAGCCGAACGGGAGGGCCCTGACGGCCTCCCGTTCCTCGTGGCTGAGTGCAGGGGGCATCGGGGTCTCGGCCGCCACCGGGGGAAGGTGGATCGACGTCGTCTCCGATGCTGACTGCTGGCGCTGCGTGACCTCCTCGGCGCCGAGTTCACGGCGCTGGTCGCTCACCATCTGTTCCTCCTCAAACGTCCTTGGCTCCAGAAAACTACCCTACCTGCTGTTCGTACTGGGCGGCACTGAGCAGGCCGTCGGTGTCAGCGCCCTCCGCGAGCTGGACCTCGATGAGCCAGCCCTCGCCGTACGGGTCGGAGTTGACGAGAGCGGGGTCGGAGTCGAGGGCCTCGTTCCGGGCCACGACCTTGCCCGAGACGGGCGCGTAGATGTCGCTCACGCTCTTCGTGGACTCGACCTCGCCGACGACGGCGTCCGCCGTCACCTCGGTGCCGACCTCGGGCATCTGGACGTAGACGACGTCGCCGAGCGCGTCCTGCGCGAAGTCGGTGATCCCGATCCGCACGATGCCGTCGCCCGGCTCCGTCGAGACCCACTCATGCTCGGCCGTGTAGGACAGGTCCGCGGGGACGTTGCTCATGATGCTCGCCTTTCGTCGGGAACCCGGAGAAGACCGGGGGAGCGGCAGCCGGAAGTACCACTGGGACGAGGCCGTGGGGCCGCGTCGCTGAAAGTATAGGCACAGAATTTGCCCTGTTCAGGGGCTCATTCCATGCCTCTTCCTCTGGCACCATGGACGCGTGGCGACTGGGCCCGGCATGCCCGACGGCCCTCGCCACGGGCATCCAGCGATGCGGATGGAGGCGGCCATGCCCGAACTTCCAGAGGTCACGGCGCTCGCGGCGTTCCTCGACCGGCGGCTCGCCGGGGCGCGGGTCGAGAGCGTCTCCTTCGGCTCTGTCCACGCCCTCAAGACGGCGGACCCGCCCTACTCGGCGCTCATCGGCCGGACCGTCGAGTCAGTGGCGCGGCGCGGCAAGTTCGTCGTGGTCGACACGGTGCCAACCGATGGCCCCGCCGCCGACGACGGCGCGCCGCGCCTCGCCGTCGTCGTCCACCTCGCGCTCGGCGGCTGGGTGCGGCTCCTGGACCACCTCCCCACCGCCGCCTCGGCCCGCGGCAAGGGGTACATCGCCGCGCGCTTCGGATTCGTGCGCGGCGAGGGCGAGGCGCGCGAGGAGACTGGCCTGGACCTGACGGAGGCGGGGACGTGGAAGCGGCTCTCGGTGCACATCGTCCGAGCGCCCGAGGAGGTCCCCGGCATCGCGGCCCTCGGACCCGAGCCGCTCGCCGAGGGCTTCTCCCTCGAGGACTTCCGCGCCATCCTTGGTCACCGGCAGCAGATCAAGGGGCTCCTGCGGGACCAGAAGATCATCGCTGGGATCGGCAACGCCTACAGCGACGAGATCCTGCACGCGGCCAAGATCTCGCCCTTCGCCCTTGCGTCGACGCTCGACGACGACACGACCGCGCGCCTGTACGCGGCGATGCGCGAGGTGCTCGCGGAGGCGGTCGAGCACGCCGCTGGGCTTCCGCCGGAGGAGCTCAAGGACGAGAAGCGGGCATCGATGCGCGTGCACCGGCGCACGGGCGAGCCGTGCCCCGTGTGCGGGGACACGATCCTCGAGGTGTCCTTCGCCGACAGCGCGCTGCAATACTGCCCCACGTGCCAGACCGGGGGGAAGCCGCTCGCCGACCGCCGCACGTCGAAGTTCCTCAAGTAGCCGCGGCCTCTCCTGCCGGGCGGCGCCCCAGTGCCATGATGGCCGCATGAGCGAACAGGCAGAGGTTCAAGCCCAGAGGGGCAACTGGGGCGCCAGGATCGTCGTGGTTCTCGTGCTTGCCGTCACCGCGGTCCTCACCTATCTCGTGCTGGCGGCCGACCTGCCCCGATGGTGGGCCGAGACGGTGCGGAGCCAGATCGGCGGCCAGTCCGGGGCCGGCATCCCCTTGGGCATGTTCTACGGGTTCGTCTTCACCCTCGTGCCGCTGCTCGTCGCGTGGCAGGCCACGCACCGGCGCACGGCGTGGCCGATCAGGCTCGCGATCGTCCTCGTCGCGGTGGCCCTGGCCCTGCCCAATCTCCTGACCCTCGCCATCGTCACCGGCACCTCCGAGGGCGCGCACACCGCCCAGCGGATCCTCGGCACGGACGCCCCATGGTTCACGGTGTGGTCCGGGGCCGCTGCGATCGCGGGCGCCGTCGTGTTCCTCGTGCTGCTCCTCGCCTGGACGCTCTGGCGCCGCCGCGGGCGCCGGATCAAGGAGCTCAAGCAGCGCACCGAGCTCGCCCGCCTCGCGGCCGAGCAGTCCGAACGCGACCACGCCGAGGAGCTCAAGGAGGCTCAGCGGCAGAACGTCATCGCCCGCCGGATCGACGCGGACGAAGAGGAACGCCGGCACGATGCCGGATCTGATCAGGCCGCGGAGGCGCCGCCGGAGCCTCCGGCGGAGGAACGTCCACCTGGCCGTCACCGCCGCGACGAGGGGGCGCCCGAGGGCGACACCAGGTCCTGATCCATGGACCGGCATCCCGGAGCGCCGGCGAGGGCTCAGTCGAGCGGCTCGCCGTGGACGGGTCCCTCCGTGTTGGGCCTCCAGCCGAGATCCGGGGCGACGTGCTTCGCGAAGCTTTCGAGGATGTGCAGGTTGTACTCGACCCCGAGCTGATTCGGGATGGTCAGCATGACGGTGTCCGCGGCCATGACCGCCGAATCGGCCCTGAGCTGCTGGACGAGGTCGTCAGGCTCGGCCGCGTACGTCTTGCCGAACGTGGACTGGTAGCCGTCGATGACGCCGATCTGGTCCGCCTCCGAGCGCATCCCGAAGTACATCGCGTCCCGGCTCGTGGTGATCGGGAAGATGCTCCGGCTCACCGACACGCGCGGCGGCCGCGTGTGCCCCGCGGCCCGGTAGGCCTCGCGGTAGAGGTCGATCTGCTCGCGCTGGAGCTCGTGGAACGGCACGCCCGTGGCCTCAGTGAGGAGGGTCGAGCTCATGAGGTTCAGCCCCATCCGCCCGGCCCACTCGGCCGTGGGCCGCGAGCCGCTCCCCCACCAGAGCCGCTCACGCAGCCCGGGCGAGTGCGGCTCGACGCGCAGGAGCGTCCCCGCCGGGGCCTGCCGCGGGTCCGCGGGCGCGATGCCCTCGCCGTCGATGGCTTTGAGGAAGAGCCCGAAGTGCTCCCGCGCCAGGTCCGCGCCGCGGGGGTCAGCGGAGCCGGTGTAGCCGAAGGCCTCGTAGCCGCGCAGGGCCGGCTCGGGCGAGCCGCGGCTCACGCCGATGGCGATGCGGCCGGCGCTGATGATGTCGAGAGCCGCGAGCTCCTCGGCGAGGTAGAGAGGATTCTCGTAGCGCATGTCGATGACGCCGGTCCCGACCTCGATGCGCTTGGTCCGGGCAGCGATCGCGGACAGCAGCGGGACGGGCGCGGCCTGCTGCGGCGCGAAGTGGTGGACGCGGAAGTACGCGCCGTTCACGCCGAGCTCGTCGGCTCCGACGCCGAGGTCCACGGCCTGGCGGATCATGTCCGCCGCGCCGTGGGCCTCCGAGCCGCGCGAGCCGTAGTGGCCGAAGGAGAGGAATCCGAACGCTTTCACGTCAGGGATCAACTCGGGCCGGCTCGCGGGAATTCCAGCGGACCCCACGGAGCAGCCCATGGGGCGGCCCATGGGGCACAATGTGCAGCATGGGGCGGTGGACCGAGGAACGGGTGCTCCAGGCCGCGCCCGACCAGGCCTCGATCGCGGCCGCGCAGAAGCTCGCCCGCCCCGGGCCGTGGTCCGAGACGGGCAGCAACGACGTGCTCGTGTGGGGCAAATGCCAGGGCAGCGGCAAGACCCCGTACCAAGTGAGCATCGACCTCGCGGCTCCGGCGTACCGGTGCTCGTGCCCGAGCCGCAAGTTCCCGTGCAAGCACGCCCTCGCCCTGCTGCTGATGTGGGCGCGCGGCGAGGCCGCCGAGGTTCGGGGGCAGGCGGCCGACTTCGCCGAGGAGTGGGCAGCCACGCGTGCCGGCCGGGCCGAGCGCTCGGCCGCCAGGGGCCGGGGCGAGCCTGGCCAGCAGGCCGACCCGGCAGCGCAGGCCAAGCGGCTCGCCGCCCGGCTCGAGCTCATGGACGCCGGGATGGACGACTTCGCCCGATGGCTGACCGACCTCGCGCGGACCGGCCTCGCGGCCGCCCGCACGCAGCCCTACGCGTGGTGGGACGCGACGGCGGCCCGGCTCGTTGACGCCCAACTCCCTGGCCTCGCGGACCAGGTGCGCGCGATGGGCGCGGCGGTGCACGGCAGGGCGGACTGGGCCGACCACCTGCTGCTCCGGGCGGGCCGGTGGTGGGCCGTGACGCGAGCGTGGGCGATGCGGGAGGGACTCTCCCCTGAGGAGCTCGCCGACCTCCGCGCCCTGCTCGGCTGGGGGACTGCCTCGGCGGACATCCAGGGCACCGAGTCGCTTCCCGGCCCGTGGCTCGTCCTCGGCGCCCACCGCAGCGACGAGGGCCGCCTCCTCGAGCAGCGCACGTGGCTCCGCGGTCCGGACGGGACGGTCGTCGTCGTGCTCGACGTCGCGCCGCAGGGCCAAGCGCTCGCCGTGCCGCAGCTCGCGGGCGCGCTCCTCGACGTCGCCGTCGCCCGCTACCCGGGCAGCGCCCCACGGCGGGCGATGTTCGCGGGCGCGGTCAGGCCCCTCGGGCTGGCCCCCGACCTCGGGCCCGGCACGACCGTCGCCGAGGCGTTCGCGGCCGAGGCCGCCGCGGTCGGCCTCTCGCCGTGGCGCGACCGCCACCCCGTGCTGCTCGCCGGTGTCCGCGTCGTGCCGCCGGCCGAGGGCGAGCGCGGGGGCTGGGTGGCCGACTCGTCCGGGGACGCCCTCCCCCTCGCCGACGCGCCGCTCGCGTCGCTGCTCGCCCTGAGCGGCGGCCATCCCGTGGACATGTTCGGCGAGCTCGAGGAGGGCCGGGTGCGTCCACTCAGCCTCGCTGTCGGCGGGGTGGTGGTCACGCCATGACATGGTTCGAGGACCTGCGGACGACGGCGCTCGTGGGCACCGCTCGCTCCGCGCCGCCCGCCGTGCCCGCCGAGCTCGGGGTCCGGCCGCCCGAGGGCCCTGCCCCCGAGGAACTGCTCCTCGGCGAGGCGGCCCTCGCCGACGCGGCGTCCCGGGCTTCGCGCCGTCCGGGGTCCCCGGCCTCCGCCGCGCCCGATCCCGCACCGGACGACGACGGGCCGCAGGCCGCCGGGGAGGCCGCGCGCCTGCTCGACCTGCTGCTCTCCCAGCCGCCCGTCAGCCAGGGCCTGCAGGTGCGGCTCGTGGCCGACTGGCTGCGGCTCGCCGGGCAGGCGGGGCAGCGCGTCCCGCACCGCCTGCTCCCCGCGCTCCTGGACCTCGCCTCGGCCTCGGAGGACGTCGCCGGGCAGCTCGCCCCCGCCCTCGGAACGCGCGGCCGCTGGCTCCGCGCCGCCCTGGGCCTGGGCGACGGGGGCATGGCGACGCCCGCCGAGCCCCCGTCCGAGGACTGGGCCGAGCTCTCCCCCGCGGCCGCCACCGCGGAGCTCGAGCGGCTCCGCGCCACCGATCCGGCGGCCTCGCGCGAGCTGCTCCGGGCGCACTGGGACGGCCTGGGCGCCCGCGAGCGCGCCGCGCATCTGGCAGCCTTCACGGTGAACCTCGGGCCGGAGGACGAGCCCCTCCTCGAGGCCGCCCTCGACGACGGCGCCAAGGGCGTCCGCACGACCGCCGCCGGGCTGCTCGACCGCCTCCCGGGCAGCGCCCGCGCCGCCCGGATGGCCCAACGCCTCGAGCCCCTCCTGTCCGTGAAGGGCGTCCTGCGTCGGCGCCTCGAGATCGCCCTCCCGCCGGCCCCCGACGCCGCGGCCCTCCGGGACGGGATCGCGCCAGACCCGCGCACGGGAGAGCCCGACCGGCTCGCCCGCCTCGACGCGATCATCCGCGGTGCGCCGCTCGGGGTCTGGACCGGCGCCGCCGGAGGCGGCCCGCCCGCGGCCCTCGCGCTGCTCAAGGGCGAGGACAGGGCCATCGCCGCGATCCTCGCCACGGCGCTCGCGCGCAGGGACGCCGAGTGGGCGCCGGCCCTGCTGGCGGTCAGGCCGGATGCACGCCTCCTCGGCGTCCTCCCCGCCCGCGAGCGCGAGGCGCACGTCCTCGAGGCTCTCCGTCCCGAGGCCAGGCTGTTCGACCTCGTCACCCTGCTGCGCGCCCTGCCCGTCCCCTGGGGCCAGCCCGTCGCCGACGCCGTCCTCGGCCTCATCGCGACCGAGAAGGGCGCCCCGCTCGCGGCGATGCTCGCCGACGTCCTGCCCGCCGCCCTGCCGCCCGACGCCGTCGACCGCTGCCGCCACCTGCTCGAGAAGAGCGACGGCGACGCGGCCCGCCGCCGCGTGCTGCGCGACGTGGTCCAGTACCACTCCTTCAGACTGTCGCTCCAACAGTCGTTCCGACAATCGCTGACGGAGGCCTTCCGATGACCGACGCCCAGACTGAATCAATGGCCGTCAACCCCGGTACCTCGGGGATCCTGCGGGCGCACGCCGAGGACGAGTACGCGCACGAGCTCGCCGCGCTCGCCGCCGTCGACGATCGCCCGCGCCCGCCGAGCTGGCGGCTGTCCCCCTGGGCGGTCGCGACCTACATCCTCGGCGGCGAGCTGCCCGACGGGACGCCCATCAGCCCCAAGTACTTCGGCTCGGCGCGGCTCGTGGAGGTTGCTGTCGCGTCCCTTGCGACGGACCGGGCCCTGCTCCTGCTCGGCGTGCCCGGGACGGCCAAGACGTGGATGGGCGAGCACCTCGCCGCGGCCATCTCCGGCTCGTCCACCCTCGTGGTCCAGGGCACGGCCGGCACCCCGGAGGAGGCGCTGCGGTACGGCTGGAACTACGCGCGGCTGCTCGCCGAGGGCCCATCCCGCGCAGCCCTCGTCGCCGGGCCCGTCATGCGGGCGATGCAGGCGGGAAGCCTCGTGCGGATCGAGGAGCTGACCCGCATCCCCTCCGACGTGCAGGACTCCCTGATCACGATCCTGAGCGAGAAGACCCTGCCGATCCCCGAGCTCAACGAGGAGGTGCAGGCGCGCCGGGGCTTCAACGTCATCGCGACGGCGAACAGCCACGACAAGGGCGTCAACGAGCTCTCCTCGGCGCTGCGCCGCCGGTTCAACACCGTGGTCCTGCCGCTGCCGGACACGCTCGAGCAGGAGGTCGAGATCGTGCAGACCCGCGTGCGCAGCCTCGGCGCGGCTCTGGAGCTCCCCGCGGACCTCGCGGCGCTCTCGGAGATCCGCCGCGTCGTGACGGTCATGCGCGAGCTGCGCGCCGGCATGACGCAGGACGCCCGCACGACCATCAAGTCGCCGTCGGCCACCCTCTCGACGGCCGAGGCGATCTCGGTCATGACCAACGGCCTCGCACTCGCCGCGCACTTCGGCGACGGGAGGGTACGCGCCGAGGATGTCGCCGCGGGCCTCGTCGGCGCCGTCGTCAAGGACCCCGTGCAGGACCGCGTGGTCTGGCAGGAGTACCTCGAGACCGTGGTCCGCAACCGGCCCGACTGGAAGGACCTCTACCGGGCCTGCCGCGACCTCGACGGGGCTCGCTGAGCCGTGGCGGATCTCCACGCTGTCCACGTTCTGGGGGTCCGGCACCACGGGCCGGGCTCGGCGCGCTCGGTCGCCGAGGCGCTCGCGGCGCTGCGGCCGGAGCTGGTGCTCGTCGAGGGCCCGCCCGAGCTCGACGCCGTGCTCCCGCTCGCGGGCGAGGCGGACATGGTCCCGCCCGTCGCGGCGCTCATCTATGCGGCCGACGAGCCCCGGCTCGCGACGTTCTACCCACTCGCGGCGTTCTCTCCGGAGTGGGTCGCGATCCGGTGGGCGCGCTCGACCGGCACCCCCGTGCGCATGATCGACCTCGCGGCGGCGCACACCATCGGGCTGCGGCGCGGTGCGCCCCCGGACGGCGAAGGGCGGGGCCCCGAGGGCGACCGCGTGGGTCCGGGGCCTGAGGGCAGTGGGCCGGTTCCCGGCGGCGAGGAGCTCCCCCTACCGCCCCGACGCGATCGGGATGCTCGCCGACGCGGCGGGGTACGACGACCCCGAGCGCTGGTGGGAGGACGCCGTCGAGCATCGCGAGGCCGACCCCATCGAGCGCTTCGCGGCCATCACCGAGGCCATCGCGGAGATCCGCGCGGTGGACCCCCGGCCCGCGGACCACCCCGACGTCGCCGAGAACGCCCGGCGCGAGGCGGCGATGCGGAAGCTCCTGCGGGCGGCGGTGCGCGAGGGCCACGCGAGCATCGCCGTCGTCTGCGGCGCGTACCACGCGCCCGCGCTCGTGCCCGATTCCTCGGCGAGGCACTCGGCGTCGTCCGACAACGCGCTCCTCGCGGGCCTGCCGAAGGCGAAGGTCGCCGTCACGTGGGTGCCCTGGACGGCCGACCGGCTGAGCCTCACGAGCGGGTACGGCGCAGGCGTCGCGGCTCCCGGCTGGTACCAGCACCTCTTCGCGCACTGGACCGAGCGGGGCACGACGGCGGAGGTCGCCACGAGCTGGCTCGCGCGCGTCGCGCAGGCCCTGCGGGGACAGGGCCTCGACGCGCCGACGGCCTCGCTCGTCGAGGCCGCCCGGATGGCCGAGGCGCTCGCCGCGGTCCGCGGCCGGCCCAGCCCCGGCCTGGGCGAGCTCGACGACGCCGCCCAGGCCGTGCTGTGCGGCGGGTCGCCGCTCCCCCTGACGCTCGTGCACCGGGAACTCGTCGTCGGCCATGCGCTCGGCGCCGTCCCCGACGCCACCCCGACCGTCCCGCTCGCCGCCGACCTCGCCGCCGAGCAGCGGCGGCTCCGGCTGCGGCCCAGCGCGCTCGAGGAGGTCCTCACGCTGGACCTGCGGCGGCCCAACCAGCTGGCCCGCTCGGTGCTCCTCCACCGGCTCGCGCTGCTCGGCGTCCTCTGGGGCACTCCGGCCGAGGCGGGCCGCACGACCGGGACGTTCAAGGAGGCCTGGACCCTGCGCTGGGAGCCGGGCCTCGCCGTCGCGATCGTGGACGCGAGCCGCTACGGGACGACCCTCGCCTCGGCGGCCGCGGCCCGCGTCGCCGAGGCCGCGCAGGCCGCGGACGGCCTCGCCGAGCTCGGCGAGCTGCTCTCGGCCTGCCTCCTCGCCGACCTTCCGGAGGGTATCGGGCGGGTCGTGGCCGTGCTCGCCGAGCGGGCGGCCCTCGCGCAGGACATCCCCGACCTGCTCGCCTCGATCGCTCCGCTGGCCCGGACGTGCCGCTACGGCAACGTGCGCGGTGTCGACGTGGCCCAGGTCCGGAGAATCCTCGAGGCGACGGTCGTGCGGGCGTGCGTGGGCCTGCCGACAGCGTGCGCCGGGCTCGACGACGAGGCCGCGGCGGCGATGCGCCGCGCCGTCGACTCCGCCCAGCACGGCCTCGCCCTCCTGCCGGACCTCCCGCTCGACGACTGGCACCGCGCCCTCGCCGCCGTCGCCGGCTCGGACAGGATCCACGGCGCCGTGGCCGGACGCGCGACGCGGCTCCTGCTCGACGCGGGCCTCGTGGACCGGGACGACGTCGCGGACCGGCTCTCCCGGAGGCTCTCCGTCGCCTCGCCCGCGCCCGACGCCGCCGCGTGGCTCGACGGGCTCGTCTCCGGTGACGCGACGCTGCTCATCCACGACCGGCGGCTGCTGCAGATCGTGGACGGGTGGGTGGCCGGCGTCGGCGACGAGGTGTTCGACGACGTCCTGCCGCTCGTGCGCCGGACGTTCGCCGCGTTCTCGCGCCCCGAGCGGCGGGAGATCGGCGAGCGGGTGAGCGCGCTCGGCGGCCCGGACGCCGCGCGCGGCGAGTCCACGCCACTCGACCTCGCCGGCGCCGGGCCCGCGATCCGCACGATGGCCCGCTACCTCGGATGGGAGGCGAGCGCATGAGCGCGATCGGGAGAAGCGAGATCGCAGCAGGCGCAGCCGAGAACGGCGGCGCCGAGGCCGAGGGGGGTCAGCCGCGGGACCGGCTGTCCCGCTGGCGGCTCGTGCTCGGCGGGCACGACGCCGACGGCGTCACGACGGAGGAGGGGACCGCCGTCGTCCTCTCCGCCGAGGACGCCAGAAGGGACAGGGCCCTCGAGGAGCTGTACGACCCTGCGCCCAGGGGTCCGGGAGGGCTCGGCTCCTCGAGCCCGCGCGTGGCCCGCTGGCTCGGGGACATCCGCGGCTACTTCCCCTCGGGCGTCGTCCAGGTGATGCAGGCGGACGCGATGGACAGGCTCGGCCTGCGCCAGATGCTCCTCGAGCCGGAGATGCTGCGCACGGTCCAGCCGGACATCGGGCTCGTGAGCACGCTCATCGGCCTCGGGCGCGTCATCCCGGCGCATTCGCGCGAGGCCGCACGCGCCGTCGTGCGCCAGGTGACGCGCGAGCTCGAGGAGCGCCTGCGCGCCCGGACCGTCCAAGCGGTGACCGGGGCGCTCAACCGCGCGGCGCGGACCCGCCGGCCGCGGCACCGGGACATCGACTGGAACCGGACCATCGCGGCGAACCTCAGGCACTACCAGCCCGAGTACCGCACGGTCGTGCCCGAGCGGCTCGTCGGGTACGCGCGGCGGACCACCGAGGTGCAGCGGGAGATCATCCTGTGCATCGACCAGTCGGGCTCGATGGCCGAGTCGGTCGTGTACTCGAGCGTCTTCGGGGCAGTGCTCAGCTCGCTGCGCTCGGTGCGGACGCGGCTCGTCGTGTTCGACACCGAGGTCGTCGACCTGACGGAGGAGATGGACGACCCCGTCGACGTGCTCTTCGGGGTCCAGCTCGGCGGCGGGACGGACATCAACCGGGCGCTGGCCTACTGCCAGGAGCGCATCACGAGGCCCACCGAGACCGTCATGGTGCTCATCAGCGACCTCTACGAGGGCGGGATCGCCGAGGAGATGCTGCGGCGGGCGGCGTCGATCGTCGGCTCCGGTGCCACGCTCATCGCGCTGCTCGCGCTGAGCGACAGCGGGCACCCGTCCTACGACGCGGACCACGCCGCGGCCCTCGCGGGCATCGGCGTCCCCTCGTTCGCCTGCACGCCGGACCTCTTCCCCGAGCTCATGGCCGCGGCCATCGAGCGCCGCGACATCGGGGCGTGGGCGGCGTCCCGCGGGATCGCGACGACGCACGGCGAGGGCGGCGATTGATTCACAGACGACGGCGCGCGGCCAGGCGCGCAGACAGGAGGCACACCGTGGGCAGGACCACGATGAAGGCAGCCGTCATCGACAGCTACGGCCCGCCGGACGTCGTCCGGATCGCCGAGGTGCCCCGCCCGGAGCCGAAGCGGGGCCAGGTCCTCGTCCGCGTCGTCGCGACGGCCGTGACCGCGGGCGACGCCCGCATCCGCGGAGCCCGCTTCCCGCGCGGCTTCGCACCCCTCGCGCGGCTCGCGCTCGGCCTGAGGCGTCCGCGCCGCCCGATCCTCGGGGTGGTCCTCTCCGGCGTGGTCGAGGCGGCCGGTCCCGGCGCGCACCGCTTCCGCCCGGGAGACGAGGTCTGCGGAATGACCGGGGCCGCCCTCGGCGCGCACGCGGAGTTCGCCGCCGTCTCCGAGCGGCGCCTCGCGCCCAAGCCCGGCGGGGTCTCGCACGCCGACGCGGCCGCCGCACTGTTCGGCGGGACCACGGCGCTGCACTTCCTCCGCGACCGCGCCGCCCTCACGCCGGGCAGGACGGTCCTGGTCAACGGCGCGTCCGGGGCCGTGGGGACGAGTGCCGTCCAGCTCGCGAAGCATCTGGGCGCGCACGTGACCGCGGTGACGAGCGCGCGGAACGCGGAGCTCGTCGTCGGCCTCGGGGCGGACAGGGTCATCGACTACACGAGTACGCCGCTCGAGCAGCTCGGCGAGCGGTTCGACGTCGTCCTCGACGCCGTCGGCAACCTGCCCCGGGCCTCGGGGATGCGGCTCCTCACCGAGCGGGGCGTGCTGCTCCTCGTCGTCGCGGACCTGTGGGACATGGTGCGCGCCCGCGGCCGGGTCAAGGCTGGGAGGCCGGCGCCCGAGCGGGCCGAGGACATCGAGTACCTCCTCGGGCTCGTGGCCTCCGGCGTGCTCCGGCCAGTAGTCCGGGAACTCGGCGGACTCGGGGCGATCGTGGACGCCTACCGGCTCGTCGACTCGGGGCACAAGGTCGGGAACCTCATCGTGGACGTCGCGCCGTCGGGCACCTGAGCCGGCCGGCCGAGGGTCCGCCATGCGTGGACACGACAAAGCCCCGGCGGGACACACGGTCCCACCGGGGCTTGTTCGTCGGGCTGACAGGATTTGAACCTGCGACCCCTTGACCCCCAGTCAAGTGCGCTACCAAGCTGCGCTACAGCCCGAACATGCTCGCCCGTTCTCGCTTTCGCGCCCGTTCAAGCAACCGCTTCAGCTTAGCCGAACAGCCGGATCTGCGCCAATCGAGCCGAGCCCTGCGTGGCGCCTTGACGGGGCTATTTCTTCTTGCCCCGGCGCTCGCGCACGCGCATGCCGATCTCGATCGGCGTGCCCTCGAAGCCGAACGTCTCGCGCAGCCGGCGGGTGATGAAGCGGCGGTAGCCCGGGTCCAGGAACCCCGTCGTGAACAGGACGAACTTCGGCGGGCGGCTCTGGGCCTGCGTGCCGAAGAGGATGCGCGGCTGCTTGCCGCCCCGGACGGGGTGCGGGTGCGCCGCGACGAGCTCGCCGAGGAACGCGTTGAGCCTTCCCGTCGGGATGCGGGTGTCCCAGCCCTCGAGCGCCTTGTCGAGCGCCGGGACGAGGCGGTCCTTGTGCCAGCCCGTCTTGGCCGAGATGTTCACGCGCGGCGCCCAGTCGACGTGCGCAAGGTCCTTCTCGACCTCGCGCTCGAGCCAGCGGCGCCGCTCGTCGTCCATGAGGTCCCACTTGTTGAACGCGAGCACGAGCGCGCGCCCCGACTCGATCGCGAGGTTGAGGATGCGCACGTCCTGCTCGGAGAGCACCTCGTCCGCGCCGAGGAGCACGACGGCGACCTCCGCCTTCTCTAGCGCGGCCTGCGTGCGCAGGGACGCGTAGTAGTCGGCGCCCTGCGCCATGTGCTGGCGACGGCGGATGCCGGCCGTGTCGACGAACCGCCACGTGCGCCCGCCAAGCTCGATGTACTCGTCGACGGGATCGCGGGTCGTGCCCGCGAGCTCGTTCACGACGGCGCGCTCGGAGCCCGCGAGCCGGTTCAGGAGCGAGGACTTGCCCACGTTCGGGCGGCCGATGAGCGCGATGCGGCGCGGGCCGCCGGAGCGCTCGACGCCGGCGATCGCCGAGAACTCGGGCAGCACCTCGAGCGCGGCGTCGAGCAGGTCCGCGACCCCGCGCCCGTGGAGCGCGGAGACGGGCCAGGGCTGGCCGAAGCCGAGGCCCCACAGCACGGCGGCGTCGGCCTCCTGCGCGAAGTCGTCGACCTTGTTGGCCACGAGCAGGACGGGCTTCTTGGCCTTGCGCAGCATGCGCACGACGGCCTCGTCGGTCGCCGTCGCGCCCACGGCGGAGTCGACGACGAACAGCACGGCGTCGGCCATGCTCACCGCGATCTCGGCCTGCTCGGCGACCGAGGCGTGGATGCCCTTCGCGTCGCGCTCCCACCCGCCGGTGTCCACGAGCGTGAACTTCCGCCCGTTCCACTCGGCCGGGTACGAGACGCGGTCGCGCGTGACGCCCGGGACGTCCTCGACGACGGCCTCGCGGCGGCCGAGGATGCGGTTCACGAGCGTGGACTTGCCGACGTTCGGCCTCCCAATGATGGCCAGGACCGGGTCCATGCGCGTGGGCGCGTCCGGGTCCCAGTCCTCGTCGAGGCCCTCGAGGAGCCGGGCGTCCTCCTCGTCGAGCTCGTAGTCGTCGAGCCCCGCCCGCAGGGCGGCGGCGCGCTGGTCCGCCTCCTCGTCGTCCATCGCGGCGAGGTGCTCGGCGACCTGGTCGCTGCCCTCGGGCGTGTACTCCTCGTTCCCGGCAGCCGTCGTTCCGGTGTCCAGGGAATCGGTCATGTTCTTCTCCTTGAATAAAGTCTGTGCGACGCGTCGGCTCAGGCCTTGCGCGGGTTCACGACGGCGTCGACCACGGCGAGGACAGCCTCTACGGTCTGCTCGAAGTCCAGGTCGGAGGAGTCCACGGTGAACACCCCGTCGGCTGCCATCGTGAAGCTCGCGACCGTGGAATCCTTGGCGTCCCGCCCGACGACCTGCGCCTTGAGCTCCTCGGCGCTCTGCGTCCCGCCGAGCTGCTCGCCGCGGCGGCGCATGCGCGCCTCCTCGGAGGCCGTGAGCAGGAGCCGCACCTCGGCGTCGCGCGCCACCACGGTCGTGATGTCGCGGCCCTCGACGACCATGCGGCGGCCGTGCGCGGCGATGAGCGCGCGCTGGCGGCGGATGAGCTCGTCCCGCACGCCGAGGTTGGTCGCGACGGCGCTCACCGAGGCCGAGATGTGCGGCTCCCGGATCGCCTCCGTGACGTCCTGCCCGCGGACGATGACGCGCTCCCCGTCGGCGCTCGTGCCCAGCTCGAGGTCCAGGACACGCGCGGCGGCCTCGACGAGGGCGCCGTCCTTCAGATCGACCCCGCGGTCGAGGCAGTCCCACGTCACGGCCCGGTACATCGCGCCCGTGTCCAGGTACGCGAGCCGCAGTCGACGCGCGACCTCCTTGGACACGCTCGACTTGCCCGAGCCGGAGGGGCCGTCGATCGCGATGACGAGCGGGCGGCCGACGCGCAGCGGCTCGCCCGCGGGCCCGCCGATCCTCACGCTCGTGCCCCGCTCCGTGCTCTGCGACCAGTTGCCCTGCCGGCTCTCCGAGGTCGTCATTGCAGAACCCGCCATCCGCGCCCCTCCAGTTCCTCAACCAGTGAATCGTGCTTGCTCGGGAGCACGGAGATCTCCACCATGCCCACGTTGCGGCCCGACGAGTGGTCGAGCCGCAGGTCTTCGAGGTTGACGCCGATCTCGCCGATCTCCGTCAGCAGGCGCGCGATCTGCCCCGGCCGGTCGTCGACCAGCACGGTGAGCCACGCGAAGGCCTGCGGCGGGCCGCCGTGCTTGCCCGGGATGCGGGCCTGGCCGGCGTTGCCCTCGCTCATGAGCTGGGCGAGGTCGAGCCGCGCGCCCGGGGCCTCGGGCGCCTCGAGCGTCGCGATGAGCCGCTCGACGTCCTCGCGCACGCCGTACAGGTGCTCCACGAGCCTGGACGCGTTCGCGCCCAGGATCTGCACCCACAGCCCCGGGTCGGACGCGGCAATGCGCGTCGTGTCCCGCAGTCCGTTCCCGGCGAGGGCGAGCAGGCGCAGGTCGGTGCCCTGCAGCCGGCTCGCGAGCAGGGAGGACATGACCTGCGGGAGGTGGCTCACGAGCGCGACGGCCTCGTCGTGCTCGTCGGCGCCGAACTCGAGGACGATTCCGCCGAGGTCGGCGCCGAGCGCCTTGGCCGTGCGCACGGCCTCGGGGCTCGCCCCGGGGTGCGCGCAGACGACCCACGGCATCGAGGTGAAGAGCTCCCCGCGGGCCGCGACCGGACCGGACTTCTCCCGGCCAGCCATGGGGTGGGTACCGACGTAGCGGGACAGGTCGGCCCCGCGCTCGGCGAGCTGCGCGAGAACCCCCGCCTTGACGCTGGCGATGTCGACGACGACGGCGCGCGGCCAGCGCGCGAGCGAGCGCTCGACGACGTCGGCCGTCACGTCCGGCGGCGCGGCGACCACGACCAGCTCCGGCTGGACGGCGCCACGGCCCTCGGGCACTGGGCTCATCTCCGAGACCGGCCGGCCCGCGCCGATGTCGACGGCAATGGCTTGGTTGGTCGGCGAGGGGTCCTCGAGGAAGACGGGCACGCCGCGGTGCTCAAGCCCGAGTCCGATGCTCGTCCCGAGCAGCCCCGTGCCGATGACGACGATCGGCCCGTGCAGATGTGTGATCGACATGCTCCGCTCCCCGGCCTAGAGGCCGACCGCCGCCAGGAGGTGGCCGACCTCCTGCTTGCCGAGCTTGCGGATGGTGCCCTGACGCTGGTCGCCGAGGCCGATCGGGCCGATCTTCGCGCGCACGAGGCGCTGGACGGGGAAGCCCACCGCGTCGAACATGCGCCGCACGATCCGGTTCTTGCCCGAGTGCAGCACGACCTCGACGAGCACGAAGCCCGGGGTCGAGTCGACGAGCCGGAACGAGTCGACCTTCGCGAGGCCGTCCTCGAGCTCGACGCCGCGGCGCAGCTGGTTGCCGATGCCCTGCGGCATCGGGCCGCGGACCTGGACCACGTAGGTCTTGGGCACCTCGTAGGAGGGGTGCGTGAGGCGGTTCGCGAGCTCGCCGTCGTTCGTGAGCAGGAGCAGGCCCTCGGTGTTGGTGTCGAGGCGGCCGACATGGAAGAGCCGCTCGGGCGAGCCGGGGCGCAGGTAGTCCGAGATGCAGGGGCGGCCCTCGGGGTCGTCCATGGTCGAGACGACGCCGCGCGGCTTGTTGAAGGCCATGTAGACGAGGTGCTCGTCGGTCTGGACCCGAACGCCGTCGACGTGGATGACGTCCGTCTCGGGGTTCACGCGGGTGCCGAGCTCGGTCACGATCTGGCCGTTGACCTCCACGCGGCCCTCGATGATGAGTTCCTCGCAGACGCGGCGGGACGCGACGCCCGCGTTCGCCATGGCCTTCTGGAGGCGGACGCCCTCATTGCTCATCTCCTCGCGGGTGCGCGGCCTGTGCTGCGGGAGCGGTGCCGGAGACTTGCGCGGCGTTTCCTTGCGGACCGGGCCGAGGTTCTTGCCGAAGCGCTCGCCCTTGAAGGGGGCCGCGCCCGAGCCCTTGGGCAGGGGCCGCTCGCCCCGCTTGCGGGCGGGCTGCTTGGGGGCGCCCTTCGCGCCGCCGCGGGCGGCGTTGCCGCGCCCTGTACCGGCGCCCTGGGCGCCGCCGGCATTCCTGCCGGCGTTGCCCGCGCCCGGCGCTCCTGCGCGCCGTCCGTTGTTGCGTGGTGAACCCTGGCGTCCCGCCTGTGTCATGACCCGGCCTTTTCGATCTTTTCGATATGCAACGTTCTCAACCGAACGATGTGTCTGGGAAAGGGGCGAATGCCCGCCAACAAGGATACCGGATCAGCCTGCCGGGCCCCCGTAGGCCCCCTCGATGTCCGCGATCGCCTCGAGCCCCGGCAGGTGCGGCGAGATCCGCGGCAGCTCGGCGACGGAGCCGATCCCGAGCCGCTCGAGGAAGTACGACGTCGTGCGGTACAGGATCGCTCCCGACTCCGGGTCCGTGCCGGCCTCCTCGACGAGGCCCCGGGTCACGAGCGTCTTCACGACGGAGTCCACGTTGACGCCGCGGATGGCGGCAATGCGCGCACGGCCCACCGGCTGGCGGTAGGCGATGACGGCGAGGGTCTCGAGGGCGGCCTGGGTGAGCCGCGCCGTCTGCCCCTCGAGCACGTGCCTCGAGACGATGTCCGCGAACTCGGGCCGCGAGTAGAACCTCCACCCGCCGGCGATTCTGCGCAGCTCGAACCCGCGCCCGGCGGCGTCGTACTCCGCGGCGAGCGCGCGCAGGAGGCCCTCGACCTCGGGCTCGGCGAGCTCGAGCGTCGCGGCGAGCTCCGCGGTGCCGATCGGCTCGTCGACCACCATGAGCACCGCCTCGAGCGCCGCCGCCCTGCGGTCATCCTGCATGCTGCTCCTCTCCCGCCAGGGACTGGGCGTCCCCGGACGCTTCGTCCTCGTACTCCTCGCTGAGCCGCTCCGCCGTCCAGCCCTCGCCCGCCGTCCAGCGCACGCTCAGCTCGGCGAGCGGGCCCGCCTGCTCGAACGCGACGGCGCGGTCGCGGAAGAGCTCGAGCAGCGCGAGGAAGCGCGCCACGACGAGCAGCCGCGAGTCGGCGTCGGACGTCAGGGCACGGAAGCTGAGCGGGCCCGAGGCGCGCAGCCGCACGCCGAGGAGCTCCGCCTGCTCGCGCACGCTCACGGGCGGCGCGTGCAGGTGCTCGATCCCGACCTCCGACGGCGGGGCCTCCCTGGGCGCGAAGGCGCCGGCGGCAAGCGCGGCGAACTGCTCGGGCGTGTGCCGCCACACGAGCTCCGGCAGCAGGGCCGCGAACGCCGGCTCGAGGCTCACCGAGCGCGGGTAGCGCCGGCCCTCCGCCTCGAGCGTCTGGCCGAAGATCCCGGCGATCTCCTTGAACGCCTTGTACTGCAGGAGCCGCGCGAAGAGCAGGTCCCGGGCCTCGAGCCGGGCCACGTCCTCCTCGTCCTCGACCTCCCCGGCGGGCAGGAGCCGGGCGGCCTTGAGGTCCAGGAGGGTCGCGGCGATGACGAGGAACTCGCTCGCCTCGTCCAGCGCCCAGTCCTCCCCCTTGGCCCGGAGGGCGCGGATGTAGGCGATGAAGTCGTCCGTGACGGTCGCGAGCGCCACCTCGGTGACGTCGAGGCGGCGCTTCGCGATGAGGCCGAGCAGGAGGTCGAAGGGGCCCGTGAAGTTCTCGAGGCGGACCTCGAAGCCCGGCCGGCCGGGGGCCGGCTCCGGGAGCTCCTCGCTAGGGAGCGCCACCGCGGGCCACGAGCTCGCGCGCGAGCCGGCGGTAGGCCTCGGCACCGGAGTGGTTCGACGCGTACTGCGTGATCGGCTCGGCCGCGACGGTCGCGTCCGCGAACTTGATCGTGCGCTTGATGACCGTGTCAAAGACCTTGTCCCCGAAGGCCTCGACGAGGCGGGCGAGGACCTCGCGGGTGTGGAGGGTCCGCGCGTCGTACATCGTCGCGAGCACGCCGTCGACGACGAGCCGGGGGTTGAGCCGGTCTTGGACCTTCTCGATCGTCTCGACGAGCAGGGCCACGGCCCGCAGGGCGAAGAACTCGCAGATGAGCGGGATGATGACACCGTGCGCCGCCGTGAGCGCGTTGACGGTCAGGAGGCCGAGGGAGGGCTGGCAGTCGATGAGAATGAGATCGTACTCGTCCTCGACGTTGCGCAGCGCCCCCGCGAGGACCTGTTCGCGGGCCACCTCCGTGACGAGCTGGACCTCGGCGGCGGAGAGGTCGATGTTGGCCGGCAGGAGATCGAGGCCCTCGACGTTGGTCCTGCGGATCGCCTCGTGGACGTCGGTGTGCCGGTCCATCATGACGTTGTAGACGGTGGTCTCGAGCTCGTGGGGGTTGATGCCCAGGCCCGCGGAGAGCGCGCCCTGCGGGTCGAAGTCCACGAGGAGTACGCGGCGGCCGTACTCGGCGAGCGCCGCCGCCAGGTTGATGGCCGAGGTCGTCTTGCCGACCCCGCCCTTCTGGTTGACCATCGCGATGATGCGGGCCGGGCCGCGGGAGCCCAGCGGGGTGGGTTCAGGGAACTCGCGCAACGGGCGGCCCGTCGGGCCGAGGGCCGCGTCCCCGAGCTCCTCCGAGATGTCCTCGAGAGTCATTGACCCCTGATCGTTGCTCACGTATCCATCCACACTTTCGGTATCGCTGGCCTGCGGTTCCTTGATGCCAGCGTACACACGCGCGACACGCATTCCGCCGAACCTTGAAGGGATGGCCCCACGGCGAGCCTTACCCTCAACCTGAGCCTCAAGGTTCCCCCGGCTGCGGGTCTGACACGCCCAAGGGCCGCCCCCGAGGAGCCACACTGTGCAGAGTGTGGCTCCAGGGAGGCGGCCCGGGCTACGGCGGAGGACACCGCCGCAGGCTCAGTGGCCGGCTCAGGCGCGGGCGTACTCGCGGTCCGCGGTGGGCTGCTGGGCGTCCGCCGGCTGGCCGGGGATGTCCTCGACCTCGGGCTCGGAACCGTGGCCGTGCCCGGCGAGCATCGTGCTCTCGTCGAACGGGCGGGCCCCGGAGAGCACCTCGCCGACACGCTCGCGGTCGATCTCCTTGGTCCACGTGCCCATGAGGACGGTGGCGACGGCGTTGCCCGTGAAGTTGGTCAGGGCGCGCGCCTCGGACATGAACCGGTCGATGCCGACGATGAAGGACACGCCGCCCACGAGGTGCGGGGCGTGGGCCTGCAGGCCGCCCGCGAGGGTCGCGAGGCCAGCGCCGGTGACGCCCGCTGCGCCCTTCGAGGCGATGATCATGAAGACCAGGAGGCCGATCTGCTCGCCGAGGGCGAGCGGGGTGCCCATCGCCGTCGCGATGAAGAGCGAGGCCATGGTCAGGTAGATCGCCGTGCCGTCGAGGTTGAACGAGTAGCCCGTTGGGACGGTGACGCCGACGACCGGCTTCGAGACGCCGAGGTGCTCCATCTTCGCGATGAGCCGCGGCAGGGCCGCCTCGGAGGACGAGGTCGAGACGATGATGAGGTACTCCCGGCCCAGGTACTTCATGAGCTTGAACAGATTCACGCCGGAGACGAGCTTCAGGAGCGTGCCGAGGACGACCACGATGAACAGGGCGCACGTGATGTAGAAGGCGATCATCAGCGTGGCGAGGCTCATCACGGCCTGCCACCCGGTCGCGCCGACGACGGCGGCGATCGCGCCGAACGCGCCGATGGGGGCGAGCCACATGATCATGATGAGGATGCGGAAGATGAGGGCCTGGGCTTGGCGGATGAACTCGAGGAGCATCGCACCGGTCTTGCCCATGCGCTGGAGCGCGAAGCCGACGAGGAGCGCGATGAAGAGCGTCTGGAGGATCTCGCCCGAGGTCAGCGAGGAGAGCATCGTCTTGGGGATGATGCCGAGCAGGAAGTCGGTCGTGCCCTTCGACTCGCCCGCCTGGTAGGTCGCGTTGGCGAGGTTGAGGCCCTCGCCCGGGTGGACGATGTTGCCGACGACGAGGCCGATGCCGAGCGCGAACGTGCTCATGGCCAGGAAGTAGAGGAGCGCCAGGCCGCCGACGCGCCCGACCGTCCTTGCCTTGGCGATCGAGCCGATGCCCAGGACGATCGTGCAGAAGATGACCGGGGCGATCATCATCTTGATGAGGCCCACGAACGCGTCGCCCACGGGCTTGAGGCTTGCGGCGAAGCCCTCCTTGCCCGGGAACAGGAGGCCGACCGCGACGCCGAGCACGACGGCGACGATGACGGCGATGTAGAGGAAGTGCGTCTTGTCGACCGGCTTCTTGGACCGGGCCGGCGCGGGCGCCGCTGGCGACATTGCCACGGTGATCTCCTTGGTACTTTGTGGGGTGCCCCCCCTGGGGCCGTTTCCACCACTACTGTGGGGCAGGCTGTGACAGGGGTCACCGTTGCGGTCATATTGGTCACAGGTGACGTTCGTGCCGAGGAGGGCCGATGAAGAAGCTGAGCCTCGCGAACAGGCTCCTGGCGATCCTCGTCCTCGCCGTCGCCGCGCTCACTGCGTTCATCGGCACAGCCATGGTGCTCGACGCACGCAACCAAACCCACGAGCAGGCCGGCCGGCGCACGCTCGCCGTCGCCGAAGCCATCGCGGACAGTCCCTTCGTCATCGACGCTGCCGCGCGGTCCGGGACGCAGGACCCAACGCCTGCGCTCCAGCCCTACGCGGCCCAGCTCACGGCGGATGCGGGGCTGGACTTCGTGACGATCATGGCCCCTGACCGGACACGCTGGACCCACGCGAACCCCGAGCAGATCGGCGGCAAGTACATCGGCAGCGTTGACGACGCGCTCGCTGGCCGCCCCCTGACCGAGACGTTCGAGGGGACGCTCGGGCTCTCGGTGCGTTCGATCGTCCCCATCCTCTCCGCCGACGGGAGCGTCCTCGGCATGGTCTCGGCGGGCGTGCGTGTGAGCGCCCTCGACGTCGCCCTGGCTGGCCGCCTCCCCGCGGTCCTCGCGGTGGCCGCCGCGGTGCTCGCGCTCGGCGTCGTCGGCTCGGTCGTCCTCGGCCGGTATCTGGCCTCCGTGACGCGCGGCTACGGCCCCGAGCAGCTCGGCCAGCTCTTCGCCTACTACGAGTCGGTGCTGCATTCGGTGCGCGAGGGGGTGATCCTCGTGGACCGGTCGGGGCGCGTCGTCATCCGCAACGACCAGGCCTCGCGCCTGCTCGGGCTCTCGGACGCGGACGACGCCGGCCCCTCCTCGGCGGCGCCCGTTGCCGCGCGGCTCGACGAGCTCGGCCTCCCGGAGAGCCTCCGGGAGCTGCTCGCGAGCGGCCGGACGGCGCACGACGAGATCCACGTGACCGCGGACAGGGTCCTCGTCGTGAACCAGGAGCCCGCGCTCAGCCACGAGGGCCGGCGGACGAGGGTGCTCGGCGCCGTCGCGACCCTGCGCGACCGGACGGAGATCGAGGCCCTCGGGAGCGAGCTCGAGACGATGCGCACGCTCTCCGACGCGCTTCGGAGCCAGACCCACGAGCACGCCAACCGGCTGCACACGATCGTGTCCCTGCTCGAGCTCGGCCGGACCGAGCAGGCTCTCTCCTTCGCCACCGAGGACCTGCACCTGAGCCAGTCCCTGGCCGACGAGCTCGTCGTCTCGCTGGACGAGCCCGTGCTCGCCGCGCTCGTCATGGGCAAGGCGGCGCAGGCCAACGAGCGCGGCGTCCGGCTCGACGCCGAGGCCACGGACTCGCTCGCCGGGACGGGGGTCGCCGCGCAGGACCTCGTGACCGTCGTCGGGAACCTCGTGGACAACGCGATCGACGCCGCCGCGTCCGGCGAGGCGCCCCGCTGGGTCTCGCTCGAGATCGCGGTGGAGGAGGCCGCCGTCGTCATCGAGGTGGCCGACAGCGGGCCGGGCGTGCCCGAGGAGGAGGCCGAGGCGGTGCTGCGCTACGGATACTCGACCAAGCCGCACAGCGGCCAGGGCAGGGGGCTGGGCCTCGCGCTCGTCTCCCGCACGGTGAACCGGCTGGGCGGAACGCTCACGCTGGGCCGGCGTCAGGGCGCCGTCTTCACCGTCATGCTGCCGACCAAGGAGGCCACACCGTGAGGGACCTGCGGGTTCTCGTCGTCGAGGACGAACTGATCGCCGCGGACGCCCACGCGGCGTACGTGGGCCGGGTGGAGGGGTTCGTGCACGCTGGGACGGCGCACGACGGCGCGTCCGCCCTGCGGCTGGCCGGCGAGCTGGCGGCGGCGGGGACGCCCGTGGATCTCGTGCTCCTGGACATGAACCTCCCGGACCTCCACGGCCTCGACGTCGGCAGGAGGCTGCGGGCGGCGGGCCACGCCGTCGACATCATCGCGATCACGGCGGTGCGCGAGCTGCCGATCGTGCGCCGGGCGATCTCCGTGGGGGTCGTGCAGTACCTCATCAAGCCGTTCACCTTCGCCGCGTTCGCGGAGCGGCTCGAGCACTACCGCCGCTACCACGAGGCGCTCAGCGCCGCCGGGCGCACGGCGTCCCAGAGCGCCGTGGACGAGGCCCTCTCGGCGCTGCGCGCGCCCATCCCGCAGCCGCTGCCCAAGGGCCTGTCCCAGGAGACCCTCGAGTCCATCCGCCAGTACCTGCGCTCGCGCGGGACGGCCGTCTCCGCGGCTGAACTGACGGAGGCCGTGGGCGTCTCCCGGGTCACCGCGCGGCGCTACCTCGAGCATCTGGCGGACGCGGGAGAGCTTACGCGCTCGGCACGCTACGGCACCCCGGGCCGCCCCGAGAAAGAGTATCGCTGGGCTGGCTGACCACCCGGCCCCGAGCACTCGGACGGGCCGCACAGCTACTGCCCTTCGGGGCCGCCCCGCTACTGCCCTTCGGGGCCGCCCGGGCCTACCTTTGAAGCAGGAGGGCCGCCGCCCGGGCGGCCCCCGTCACCGGGAAGGAGCCGCCATGAGCCAGGACACCGAGGGCGCCATCGCCGACGAGGAACCGGAGCGCACCACGCCGGACGTCTCCACGATCCCCGACGGCTCGGGCAACGACCGCGACCCGGACGAGTCCGAGGACGAGCGCTTCGACGCAGGCTGACGGCGGCCCGCGGGGCAGCCGTCAGGCCTCACGGTCGCGATGAGGGGGCCACACAGAGAGGACGAGCCATGACCCACAGCCTCGACTACGGCGACACCGAGGACGACGACCTCACCGAGCCCCTTGACGGGCGGGACAGCCAGGCCCCCGAGGGATCGAGTGACAACCCCGAGACGATGGAGGAGATCGACCCGCTGCACGATCCGCGGCGGCTCATCGAGCTCGACGCCGAAGAGGGGGAAAGCCCCGAGGCCGAGCTCGACGTCGAGGAGGAGAACCCGGACATCGAGCTCGGAATCGACTGACGCCGGACGGCAAAGGGCCGCCGGGGCTTGTGCCCCGGCGGCCCTTTCGTGTGCGCTCCCGGGGGACTGCTGGGGCAACCAAGTAGTCTGCGCCGGAAATTCGGGTACTTGGAAGGGCAGGTCAAGTGGTGCCCCAGGTGGATATCTCAAATACATTGCATTTGGAGGGGATTTTCTCCTCGCCGCGCATGTAGCTATCCATCCAGACGACCCACGAATTTGCTTTCTTTTGGGGGAGCCGCCAGTGAACTACGCCTCACATAGCCCGCCCGGGGCCGCCGCCGGCTAACGCCGGCCCACTGACGGCCCGCTTGGGCAGCAACACCTCGTCCGTACAGGCGGAATGCGCCGCCCTACGGCGATCTCGCGCACCCTCGTGCGCATTATTTCGCTTTCCTCCATCATTCCTTCCTTTATTGCGCCCTAAATTCCCAGGAGGCATCCAAATGAAAAGACAACTGCGGGGGGCAGTCATCGGCCTCCCCCTCCTCGTAGGTCTCATCACCGTCAATGGCCCCGCGTCCCAGGCCGCGGAGGGGGACCCCCCCGAAAGCGGCGTGGTCACTACTGCCGATTCCGGCACCGGAGCGGGGGATCCGCACTCTGACCCTGGGAACGTCACTGCCGATCCTCACACCGGGCCCCTCAACAACAACGGCAACGGCGTCGGCGAGGGCGACCCGCACGGAGGCGGCAGCACCGGCGGCCTCATCCCCACTGACCCCGGCGGCGGGGGCGGGGGCGGCGGCTGGGGCGCCGCGCCGGCCGACCCGGGCACCGGCGGCGGTGGCGGGGGCGCCGCCCCGACCGACCCGGGCAGCGACGGCGGTGGCGGCGGCTGGGGCGCCGCCCCGACCGACCCGGGCACCGGCGGCGGGGGCGGCGGCTGGGGCGCCGCCCCCACCGACCCGGGCAGCAACGGCGGGGGCGGCGCTCCCACCGACCCCGGCAGCAACGGCGGCGGCGGCGCCCCCACCGACCCCGGCAGCAACGGCGGCGGCGGCGCCCCCACCGACCCCGGCAGCAACGGCGGCGGCAACGGCGGCGGCGCCCCCACCGACCCCGGCAGCAACGGCGGCGGCAACGGCGGCGGCGCCCCCACCGACCCCGGCAGCAACGGCGGCGGCAACGGCGGCGGCGCTCCCACCGACCCCGGCAGCAACGGCGGCGGCAACGGCGGCGGCGGAAACGGCAACGGCGGAAACGGCAACGGCGGCAACGGCGGCGGCGGAAACGGCAACGGCACCCCGCCCACCGATCCCGGCAGCAACGGCAACGGCGGCAACAATGGCAACGCCGGCGGGAACGGCAACGGCAACGGCAACGGCCACAACGGCGGCGACACGACCACGGATCCCGGTGACGAGACCGGCACCGGCGGAGACACAGAGACGCCCGGCTCGGACTCGACCGACACGGAGAGCACTGGTACCGACACCAACACTGAGAACACCGAAACCGGCACGAACACCTCGGAGCAGGACGAGACCGAGACTCCGGTGCTGCCGCTCGAGGACGAGTCCACTCCCGTCGTCGTGTCCACGCAGGCCTCGCACAACATCGACGAGCTTCCCGAGACCGGCATCGACCTCGTGTGGCAGCTGGGGGCCGCGACCGGGCTCATCCTGGGCGGGTCGGCTATGACCCTGCGGCCCAAGCCTCGGCGGCAGCCCCGCCACCGGGCATAGCCTCTGCCTACTGGCCCAACCGTGGCGGCTCCTGTAACGTGATGGACGTAGTCGTTGTGTTTCGCATTAAGTCTGTACGCAAGGCCAGCCTCCGCCGGAGGCCGGGTGTGTGTCTGCTGGGCGGTACTGGACACCGCTGCAAGCAGTCCCGAAATACGGGATCCTGCACCCGTCCTAGGAGGACAAAATGGCAACTGGCACCGTCAAGTGGTTCAACAGCGAAAAGGGCTTCGGCTTCATCGCCCCGGACGACAACTCCGCCGACATCTTCGTGCACTTCTCCGCGATCGAGTCCACGGGCTACCGCGAGCTCCAGGAGGGCCAGAAGGTCGAGTTCGAGGCCCAGCAGGGTCCGAAGGGCCTCCAGGCCGCGAAGGTCCGCGCCATCTGACTCCGTTCCGCATTGATTGACTGTCGGCCCGCGTGACCGACGTCGATCCCCGCAAGGGCCGGCAGCCTCAGGCTGCCGGCCCTTCCGCGTCTCCACGATCTGCGTCTCCACGATCTGCGGGTTCCCAGCCCTCGGGTCTCATCGGCATCGTGCTCGCGGCGGGCGCCGGGCGGCGCATGGGCCGCCCCAAGGCGCTGGTCGCGGACGACGCCGGCCCCTGGCTCGAGCGCGCCGTGCGCCTCCTGCTCGGGGCGGGCTGCGGGCGGGTCCTCGCAGTTCTGGGAGCCTCCGCTGCCGAGGCCGCGCGCCTCCTCCCCGACGATCCGCGGGTGAGCGCCGTGGTCGCAACCGAGTGGGCGGAGGGCGTGGGCGCGTCGCTGCGCGCGGGGCTCGAGGCCGCCGCGACCGTCACGGACGGCATCGGGAACGCGCCGTCGGCCGCCCTCGTGACGCTCGTCGACCTGCCCTGGCTCGAGGCCGAGGCCTTCGCCCGGGTCGCCGGGGCGGGGTCGGGGCCAGCGGACCTCCGCCGGGCGATGTACGCCGGCAGGCCGGGGCACCCCGTGCTCATCGGGCGCGACCACTGGGCCCCGCTGGGCGAGTCTCTGGCCGGGGACACCGGCGCGGGCCCCTACCTCGCCGCCCACGGCGCGGTCGCCGTCGACTGCTCGGGCCTCGGCGGCGACCGCGATCAGGACGAACCCCTCCGAGGAAACCCCGCAGGTCGTCCTAAACGCTAACCGTTCTCATTTGTGTTAGCGTACGGGCATGCTCTCACCTGATCTGGGGCGATTCGCCCTGCCCACAGCCACGCTCCGTGGCGGCGTCGTGGCCGCCGCCCTCACCGCCGTCTTCGCCCTGAGCGCGTGCGGCGGGCCCGCCCCCGCGTCCTCGGCCGAGAGCGCGTCCCCCGCCGCCTCGGCGGGTGCCAAGGCGGCAGAGCGCTCCCGCGCGATGCCGCGGCTCGTCCTCACGACGGAGGGCGGGCTCATGACCCTCAACGCCGCGACCCTCGAGCCCGTGGGCGAGACCGTGCCGCTCGATGGCTTCCTCAGGATCAACCCGGCCGGGGACGGGCGGCACGTGCTCGTGTCCACCGAGCGCGGCTTCGAGGTGTTCGACGCCGGCACCTGGGGCGAGCCGCACGGGGACCACGACCACTTCTACACGTGGGCCCCCCGCCTGACCGGCACGGTGTTCGACGCCGACCACCCGGGCCACGCGGTCCACCACGCCGGCAGCACAGCGCTCTTCGCCGACGGCACGGGCGAGGTCACGGTGTTCGACCCCGCGGGGCTCCAGGACGGCGCGCCGGAGGCGAAGGTCTCGCGCACGCCGGAGGCCCACCACGGCGTGGCGGTCCCGCTGCCCGAGGGCGGCCTGCTCACGACCCGCAGCCACGGCGAGAAGCGCGTCGGCATCACGGTGCTGGCGGCGGACGGGACCGAGGCGGCGTCGTCCGAGGACTGCCCCGGGACCCACGGCGAGGCCACCGCGGCAGGCGCCGTCGTCGTCGGCTGCACGGACGGCGCACTCGTCTACAGCGGCGGGCAGATCCGCAAGGTCCAGGCCCCGGACGCCTACGGCCGGATCGGGAACCAGTCCGGCAGCGAGCACTCCCCGATCGTCCTCGGGGACTACAAGGTCGACAAGGACGCGGAGCTCGAGCGGCCCACCCGGATCAGCCTCATCGACACCCGCACCGCGTCCCTGCGGCATGTCGAGCTCGGCACCAGCTACTCGTTCCGCTCGCTCGGGCGCGGACCGGCCGGCGAGGCGCTCCTCCTCGGCACCGACGGCGGCCTTCGGGTCATCGACCCCGAGACGGGCGCCGTGGCGCGCACCATCCCGGTCGTCGCCCCGTGGACCGAGTCCGAGACGTGGCAGGACCCGCGCCCCACGCTGTTCGTCCAGGGCTCGACGGCGTACGTCACCGAGCCGGCGGCGCGGCGGCTGCACGCCGTCGACCTCGCAACGGGAGCGGTGGTCAAGACCGCCGAGCTGCCCGCCGTGCCGAACGAGATCACAGGTGTGACCGGCACGGCCAGCTGAGCAGTATTGCCGGTCATGCGCGAGCGGCCCGGGCCCGGCATTGCCGTACCCGGGCCGCTCGCGTGTTCGCCGGTGCCTCTAGCCGAACAGCTTGCCCCAGCGCGGGTCCAGCAGCGGCGCGCCGGCGAGCTGCAGGCAGCGCCACAGCGTCACGGCGACGGAGTCGAGCACGGGAACGCCGGTGCGCTCCTCGAGCTCGGCCGCGACCGGCGCGCCGTAGAGGTTCGTGCAGAGGAACACGAGCGCGTCCGGGCGGTCCGCGGCGAGCTCGAGCGACCCCGGCACGATCTCGGCCGGGGCCACGCGCCCGAAGGACTCGTTGTCGCTCAGGCCGAGGAACCGGTGCCCGCTCGTGCGAATCCCCTCCTCTGCCCAGCGGGCGATCACCTGCAGGTTCACGTCCTGGGTGTACGGGGTGAAGAGGCCGACCGACCCAATGCCGAACTCGGTGAAGGCGTCGAGGTAGGCGAGGGTCGATGTCGTCGCCGGGATCCCGGTCGCGGCGGTGATCTCGGCGGCGATCGTGCGGTCATGGTCCGCGCCGAGCCACGACCCGGAGGTGCCGTTCCACGCGATGACGTCCACATCGGCGGTCGCGAGGAGCTCGGCTGCGGCGCGCATGCCCTCGACGTCGAACTGCCGGTCGGAGCCGACGTCGAGGGCGATGCGCGTGACCGGGATCCGCGTCGAGTGGACCGTGACGTCCTCGCGGGCGCCGAGGATCCGGTAGCTCTGCGGCTCGAGGCACGTGTTCGACGAAGGGACGATCATCCCGATGCGGGCGGGGCGGGCGGTGGTCACGATGGTCAGGCCTCCTGGTCAGCGGAATCGGCGCGGCCGGCGGCGGCCGGGCGCTCGGCGCCCGCGAACGCGGCGGCGAGGACGGGGGCTGGCGCGGGGGCTGGGCCGGGGCTCGGCGCGGCGGCATTCTCCGCCTCGCGGTAGCCGAGGCGGGCGACGTAGCGGCCCACGGGACCGGGATCGTGGAACCCCTCGTCGTCGAGCACGACGCGCCCGCCGGCGACAACGGCCTGCGGCCAGCCGCGGAGCCTGCGGCCGTGGAACGGCGAGAAATCGGTGCCCATGTGCAGCGCGGCCGCGTCGACGGTGCGGGCCTCGTCCGGGTCGAACACGACGAGGTCGGCGTCGAACCCCGGCGCGATGGCCCCCTTGCCCGGAAGCGCGTTGATCCTGGCCGGGCCGAACGCGAAGAGGTCCACGAAGCGCTCGAGGAGGCGCGCGCCGTCGTCCGCTCCCCCGCCGCCGCCCGTACCGGCCAGGCCGGCCGAAGACGAGGCAGCGGCTTCCGCGAGCGCGGTGAATGCGACGGGCATCCGGGTCTCGACGCCCGGGAGGCCGTGCGGCATCTGCCTGATGTCGTCGGAGCGCTCGCGCTTCTGCGACAGGTCGTAGCTCGAATGGTCGCTCGAGACGGTGTGCACCGAGCCGTCGGCGAACCGCGAGCGCAGGGCAGCGACCGTCTCGGGCGAGCGCATGGGCGGGCAGCACGCGTACCACTCCGGGAAGCGCGAGGAGTAGACGCCGTCGTCGAGCACGAGGTAGTGCGGGCACGTCTCGGAATGCACCGCGAGGCCGCGGGCGCGGGCCTCGGCGACGAGGTCGACCGCGCCGGGAGTCGACTGGTGGACGAAGTACACGGGCGCCCCCGTGTACTCCGCCATCGCGAGGACCTCCCGCACGGAGGCCTCCTCCGCGAGCTCGGGCCGGGTCTCGTGCAGGTGCTCGATCCCGATCCGGCCGGCGTCCGCGTGAGCCTCGGTGCAGTCGGCGACCATCGCGTCGTGCTCGGCGTGGACGTAGGTGAGCCCGTCGAGGCGCACCATCTCGCGCATGACCTTCAGGACCGTGTCGTTCTCGGCCATCGTCGAGCCGCGGTTGGTCATGTACAGCTTCACGGAGCGGATGCCGAGCGCGGCGAGCTCCTCGAGCTGGGCCGGGACGGTCTCGTCCCAGTCGATGACGGACCCGTGGAGGCCGACGTCGCAGCGCGCCTCGCGGGCGAGGGCGAGCTTGGCCTTGGCGGCCTCGAGCGGGGTCTCGGAGGAGTCGCGTGGGATGCCGAAGTCGAGGATCGTCGTCGTGCCGCCCCACAGGGCTGCCGTGGTGGCGGTCGCGTAGTCGTCGAGCGTGCGCCAGCGGCCGGTGACCTGGGCAACGTGGCAGTGGCCGTCGATGCCGCCGGGGATGACGGCGCGGCCGGCAGCGTCGATGGTGCGCGCCGCGGCGGGGACCGGCTCGGAGGCGTCCACGACGGCGGCGATGCGTCCGGCGTCGACCACGACGTGGGCGCGGCGGCTCCCGCCGGCGTTGACGACGAGCCCGTGGGCGACGACAAGGTCGGGCACGGGGGCGCTCACCGGGCACCCGCCGGGAACTCGGATGATGCGGAGGCCACCCGCGATGCCGACGGGGCGGACGAGGCCGTGCGCGCGGCGAGCTGGGCGGCGTCGAGCGCCGCGTCCAGCGCGGGGCTGAGGCCGGCGCGCCGCTTCGCCGGCGGGGCCGCGAAGGAGCCGGCCCGGTGCGGGCCCGAGGCCAGCCCCACGACGGCCTCGGCGAGGCGGATGCCCGCGCCGATCCCGTCGACGACCGGGACCGGGATCTCGTCCGCGACGTCGCGGGCGAGCCCGGCGAGCGGGGCGCCGGCGAGGATGACGACGTCGGCGCCGTCCTCCGCGACGGCGAGCCGCGCGAGCTCGACGAGGGTCGGCCGGAAGTCGTCCTGGACCGAGCCGATGCCGCGCAGGGCCTGCCTGATCGAGCGGATCGACGCGAGGCGGTCCGCGAGGCCGAAGCGCTCGACGCATTCGCGGTACCAGGCGGTGATCCGGTCCGAGATCGCGACGATGGCGAAGCGCTGCCCCTGGAGCGCGGCGGCGCACAGGGCGGCCTCGGTGATGCCGATGACCGGCACGTCCACGAGCTCCTTGAGCGCGGGCATGCCCGGGTCGCCGAAGGCGGCGACGACGACGCCGTCGACCTCGCCCGCGTGCTCGGCGATGAGCTCGGCGACGGCGCCGGCGGCGATGAGCGACTCGAGGCGGGTCTCGATGTACTCGACGCCGTGGCCCGCGGTGCGGACGACGAGCTCGGTGCCCGGGCCTGCCGAGCGCTCGGCCTCGGCCCGGATGAGGTCCGTGACTTCGTCGCTGATGTTCGGATTGATGACCAGAAGTCTCATGGTGTCCCTTGCTTCCCTCCCGGGGCGGCGTGCCGCGCAGGGCGTGCGCGGCTCACGCCGTCCCGGGGAACTGTTCTCTGTACTTCTCGATGTGGTGCACGGACTGCTCTGCCGCCCGGTCCGGGTCCTTCGAGGCGATGGCCTCGTAGAGCTCGCGGTGCTCGCGGACGAGCTCGGGGAGGTCGGAGACGTGCCGGAAGAGCCAGTGCATGCGGCCCTGGAGAGGCTCGAGGGCGCTGCGCAGGAAGCCGTTGTCCGCGATCCGGGTGACCTCGTCGTGGAAACCGCTGTTGGCGCGGTGCGCCTCGGCGACGGCTCCGCGCGCGAGGGCCTCTTCGGCGTCGTCGAGGAGCCGGACGAGGCCCGCGAGGTCCTCGTCGGTGGCCCGCTGGGCCGCGAGCCGGCACGCGAGGACCTCGAGGGAGATGCGCACGTCGAAGAGGTCCGCGACCTCCTTCTCGCTCAGGCTCGCCACGACCATGCCGCGCGAGGCGCGCTCGGCGACGATCCCCTCCTGCCGCAGCATCCGCAGGGCCTCACGGACCGGCAGGCGGGAGACGTTGAACTCGGCCGCGAGGTCCCGCTCGATGAGCCGGGTCCCCGGAGGGTAGTAGCCCTCGAAGATGCGACCCCTGAGGGTGTCGCGGATGTCCTCGCGCAGGGGCCGCTCCCGCTGCGTCTCCTCGGCCGGCTGGGCCATCGTGCGCTCCTCGCTCGCTCGTGGTGGGGCGGTGCCCCGCTGCCTTCGTCCATTCGACCACGCGGGCCCGCGAGGGGGCGGGCGCCGCCCCCTCGCGGCCCAGGGGTCACACGGGCAGGCGCTTGCTGTAGTCGAGCGTCAGCACGGCCGCGCCCATGACGAGCGCGGAGCCGACGAAGTACAGCAGGGCCCACGTGTAGCCGCCGGTCGCGCCGACGATGAAGCCGACGACGATCGGGGTGACGAAGCCGGCGATGTTGCCGCTGAAGTTCATCGCCCCGCCCAGGACGCCCGCGTTGGTGCGCCCGCCGAGGGTCCCGGGGACGGACCAGAACAGGCCCACCCAGCGGAGGAAGAACAGGACGACCGAGAGCAGGACGACGGCGGCGATCGGGTCCGCGACGATCGTCACCCCGACGAGGCCGCCGGCAACGATGACGCTCGAGGCTCCGAGGAGCGAGCGCATGACGACGTTCGCGCCGTAGCCCTTCTCGCGGAGCCTATCCGCAAGGAACCCGCCGAGGATCTCGCCGACGAAGCCGGCCCCGAAGATCACGAACGTGGACCAGCCGATGGTCTTGAGGTCGAAGCCCTTGGCCTGGGACAGGTAGAGCGGGCCCCAGGTCAGGAGGCCGTAGAAGACGCCGTTGAAGCCGAGCCAGCCGAAGCACATGGCCCAGAAGGAGCGGAACTTCAGGTACGGCAGGAGCGCGCGGCGCGCCTCGCCCTTGGTGAGGCCCGCGGCCTCGTCCTCGGCGCGGTGCGAGGCCTCGATGTACTCGGCCTCGGCGTCGTTGACGCCCCTGTGCTCGCGGGGGCTGTCCCGGACGTACCACCAGACGAGGGCGCCGAGCACGACGGTCGCGATGCCCGCGATGATGAAGGCCGTCCGCCAGCCGCCGGCGGCGGCGATGAGCCACGTGATGATGATGCCGCCGAGGCCCGCGCCGAGCGGGGCGCCGGCGTCGAGGATGGTGGCGCCGCGGCCCCGCTCCTTCGAATGCATCCAGAGGGCGTTGAGCTTGCCGCCGGCGGGCATGACGCCGGCCTCGGTCACGCCGATGCCCAGGCGGGCGACGAACATGCTCAGGAAGCCCCCGGCCATGCCCGAGGCCGCGGTCGCGGCGCCCCAGCCGACGCACGACGCCGTGACGACCTTCCGGGGGCCGAAGCGGTCGATGAGCCAGCCGACGGGGACCTGCATGAGCGCGTAGGTCCAGAAGAAGGCCGAGAGCAGCAGGCCGACGAGCTCGGGGCCGAGGTTGAACTCCTTCTGGATGATGGGCAGGGCCACCGAGATGGAGCCGCGGTCGATGTAGTTGACGGCGACGAGCACGAGGAGCAGGAGGAAGAGCTTCCAGCGCACGTTGGTGCGCCGGCCTGCGGCCTTCCCCTCGACGTCCTCGGCAAGGGGTTTGGTTGAAGAGGTTTCTTCTTGAAGGGACACGAGTCCTCCTTCACGACGGGTGGAGACGGTTGGCCTCGGGGAGGCCGTGCCCGGATGGGCGTGCGCAACGTGAGGGACCTCTTTGGGATCCCATAGTGGGATCCCAAAAGGGATCGTAGGGTGTGAGTGGTGCCACAGTCAACCGTTTGGGATCCCAAGTTGGGATCCCTCCTTCCCCGATGCGGGGTCACCTCTCAGCGATGCGGGGTCACCTCCCTGCAATCCGGGGTCACCTCCCTCCACAGCAGGGGCCGGGCCCCCACGGACCCGGCCCCTGCTCGGCTGCGGCGCCCAGCATCATGCTGCTGCGCCCAGCGTCAGGTTGTGGCGGCCTCGCTGATCCGCCCGAGGACGAGCGCGCACGCGCTCGGGATCGGCTCGACGATCTCGGCAATCCCCTCCCCCGCGAGCCGCCGGGCGGTCGCGCTCAGCGGGCCGCCCGCGATCACGACGGCCTCGGCTCCTGCCGCCGCGCATGCCCGCACGGCGTCGGCGAGCTCCATGAACTGCCGCTCGGGGTCCGCGGCGAGCTCGAGTGGCGGCGACGTCGTGAGCTGCACGCCCGTGAACGCGGTTCCCCCGCCGTGCTCGGCCGCGAGGTCGCGGAGCGAGTCGACGAGGAGGCCCGTGCTCGTCGCCATGCCGAACGGCCGCCCGCCGCGGGAGGCCGCGAGCACGGAGGCCTGCCCGATCCCGACGACGGGGATGCCGCGCGGCGCCAGCTCCTCCTCGAGCTCGGCGCGGCCCGGGTCCCCGATCGCGGCGACCACGACGGCGGCGACCTCGCCCGCGTCGGCAGCCACCCGCCGTCGTACGGCGTCCACCACGTGCGGAAGGGAAGCGGCGAGGGCCTCCGGGTCCACGATCATGGCCGGGCCAGAGGCCGCCGTGAGCCCCTCGACGGCGAGGCCCGACGGTGCAAGCTCGGCTTCGGCGAGGGATCGCATCATCTCGGTCGTGCGCTCGTTGGTGTTCGGGTTGACGAGCAGGACGGTGCGCGGCGCACCGTGCCCGGTGCCCGCAGTTCCAGCGGCCGCGGGGTCAGTGCCCATAGATCGCCGCCTCCTCGGACTCCTCCATGGGCTTGCCGAACGTCTCGGGCGGGAACTGGACCACGATCGCCAGCACCAGGAAGAGCGCCGCGAGGGTCGCGAACATGCCCGGGATGCCGGCGACGTCGAAGATCGCGCCGGAGATGAGCGGGAACAGGCCGCCGGAGAGCGAGCCCGCGGCGAGGATGATCGACGTGCCGAAGCCGCGCGTGTGCGTCGGGTAGTGCTCGGGCGCGAAGACCCAGATCGTCGTGTTGAGGATGATGACCGCGAAGTTGAACAGGAAGCCGAAGACGACGATCCAGACGATGTCCGTGGCCAGGAAGGCCATCGACAGGCCGGCGGCGAAGCCGATGGCGGCGGCGGCCGTGAGGACCTTCTTGCGTGGCAGGCGGCTGGCCAGGAATGCCGCGGTCGCGGCACCGACGAGCGAGCCGGACTGCATGACGAGCGTGAACCACAGGCTCGTGTTCACGGCATAGCCGCGGGAGACGAGGATCGTGGGCATGAGGGTCAGCATCGAGATCTGCGCGGCGTAGGACATGCAGACCGCGACGCACAGGAGCGCGGTACGGCTCAGGTACTTCCCGCGCAGGGCGTCCATCCACGTGGCCTGGGGGCCGGTCGGCGCAGTCTCGAGGTGCGGGTGGTGCGTGAGGTACGGCTCGGGGTCCGGGATCGGCCCGGAGAGCTTGCCGCGCGCAAGCCGCGTGATGACGAGGTTGGCCTCCTCGATCCTGCCCTTGGAGGCCAAGAAGCGGGGCGTCTCCGGGACGTAGCGCCGGAACCACATGACGAGGATGGCCGGGATGAACAGGAGGCCGAAGACCCAGCGCCAACGGTCCTCGCCGGTGAAGAGCGTGAACACAAGGATGCCGAAGGCGGGCGCGAGCATGTTGCCAAGGCCGGCGGCGGTGACGTTGATGAGGCCGACGGCGGTGCCGCGGTGCTTCGCTGCGAAGAACTCGGCCATCATGATGACCGCAACCGCGATCTCGCCGCCGAGGCCGAAGCCCACGATGAAGCGTCCGGCCGCGAGGATCGGGTAGTTCGGGGCGACGGCGCACAGGAGCGAGCCCGCCGCGAAGATGATCAGGTTGATGATGAGCATATTGCGGCGTCCAAAGCGGTCCGCGACGAGGCCCGTCAGGATGCGCCCGAGCGCCGTGGCCGTGAACGTCATCGTGTTCAGGAGGCCGATCTCGAGGCCGCCGAGCCCCCAGGCCTCGCGGAGCACGGGGCCCGTGATGCCCACGGCGTTTTGCTCGAGAGCGTCGAAGAAGACGCCGAGCAGGATCATGAGGCCGATGTGGCGGTGCGCGCCGGTGACGCCGATGCGCGAGTAGGCGCCCTCGATCTGGGATGCGAGCGGGCTCGGAGCCTCGTCCGGCTTGGCGTGTCCGCCATGCGCGTGCCCGCTGCTGCCGGCGACACTGCCGACGGCGCTCGAGGCTGGGGGTGGGGAGGGAATCTGCTGGTCCATTGCTGCTCCTCGGAGCTCACAGGGATGGAAATTTTCCGCTTCGCGAAAATCTTGCACTGCGATGCGGAATGTGACCCAGATTACCCCCCATTTGGTATCCCATCAAGGGATACCAAGCGGATCATCCCTTCGGATGAGGCTCAGACCTCCGTCCTCCAGCTGTGCTCGGGCTCATAGCCGAGCATCCGGCGAGCCTTGTCGATCGAGAGGAGCGTCTCGTGTTCGCGGAGCTCCCGCGTGAGGCGCACCCCGGGGAAGACCTCGGCCGCGAGCGCGGCCGAGGGGACGGACATGACCGTGTCCGCCGCCGCGATGATGTAGGCCTCGAAACCGGGGCGGCCGGCCTCGAGGGCGCGGCGCACCGCCTGGGCGCCGTCGCGCGCGTCGATGTATCCCCAGAGGTTCCACTTGCGTCCGCGCGGGTCGGCGTCGAAGGACGGGAACTCCGCGTAGTCCCCCGGGGCCATGACGTTGGAGAAGCGCAGGGCGCTGACGCTCAGCCCGGGGTCCCAGCGGCACAGCTGGACGGCCATCTGCTCCTCGAGATGCTTGACGAGCGAGTACGTGCTCTCGGGGCGCGCCGCGTACTCCTCGTCGACAGGGATGTAGGGCGGCGGCGTGTCGAAGGGCAGGCCGAGCAGGGTCTCGCTCGAGGCGTAGACGATCCGCCCAACCCCCGCGCGGCGCGCAGCCTGGAAGACGTTGTACGTCGCGAGCATGTTGTTGCGGAACGTCGCGGCGTCCGGGGCCAGTCCCGGCGCCGGGATCGCGGCGAGGTGCACGACGGCGTCGACCCCGCCGTGGCGGTCGTCGACGCCCACGAGCGCGTCGGCCACCTGGCCATAGTCCGTGAGGTCGATGCGGATGAATCCGGGCCCGGGCTCCCCCACGGCGTCGAGGTTCCAGACCGTATGGCCCTCCTCGCGCAGGTGCGCGAGCACCGCCCTGCCAAGCTTGCCGCTTCCGCCGGTGAGTGCGATCTCCATGCGACCCATGCTCTGTCACCCCGCCGCAGGTGTCACGGGGCCGCCCGCGCGGAAGAGGCCGCCACGCTGACCGCCGCGCGGCCTCGTGCCTGCGTCCCCGTGCAACGCCTGACGCAAGGGTCAGGCCGCCACGCTGACCGCCGCGCGGACCGGCTCGAGGGCCTTGGCCCAGATCAGGAGCTGGTCGAGCATCGGGTCGACCGAGGCGGCCTGGCGCTCGGTCGGCGCGAACTCCGCGAAGTCCTTGAAGTCGGTGAAGAGGGAGAACATCCCCGTCTTCTGGACGTGGGCGACCTGGAGCTCGGAGAGGATGCCCCGCAGGTGCTCGGCGGCGCGGACACCGAAGGCCGAGCCGTAGGAGACGATGCCCGCGGCCTTGTTGGCGAACTCCGCGTTGAGGTAGGAGAGCGCGTTGGCGAGGGCCGGGGCGATGGAGTGGTTGTACTCGGGGGTGACGAAGACGTAGCCGTCGAACTCGTCGATGCGGGCCGAGAACTCCTTCGTGGCCTCATGGCCGTAGGACTGGTAGGCGGCCGGCATGGCCTCGTTCAGGAGCGGGAGGTTGAAGTCGGCGATGTCGACGAGCTCAAACTCGGCCTCGGTGCGCTGCTGGGCGCGCTCGAGCACCCACTCAGCGACCTGCTGGTTATTGCGGCCGGGGCGGGTGCTGCCTGTGACGATCGCGATCTTGGTCATGTCGGTCTCCTAATTGACGCATCAATCAAAGTTGATGGCTCCACTGAAGCACAGGCATAATTGATGTGTCAAACAAAGAAGCCATGTGGAGGAGGGGTCGTGACCAGGCCTGCGGAGATGCCCGAGGAGCCGCGCTGGCTCGACGAGGACGAGCGCGACGTGTGGCTCGCCCTCCGGCGGCTCCTGTGGGGGCTGCCGCCGGCGATCGACCGGCAGCTCACGCGTGACTCGCGCCTCTCCGCGCCCGAATACTCGGTCCTGGCCACGCTGTCGGGGTGCTCAGACGGCGTCCTGCGCTCGGGCATCGCGGCCCAGGAGCTCGGCTGGGAGCGCAGCCGTCTCTCGCACCTCCTGCGCAGGATGGAGGCCAAGGGGCTCATCTTGCGCACATGCTCGCCAGAGGACGCGCGCGGTCAGGACGTCCACATGACGGATGAGGGGCGGGCCGCGATGATCGAGGCCGCCCCGGGCCACCTCGAGTTCGTCCGCAGCACCGTCTTCGACCCGCTCACTCAGGAGCAGCAGGCCCTGCTCCGGGAGGCCTGCGAACGCATCGTGGATGCGATCAGCCAGGCAGAAGCCGCGGCGGGCGCCGAGCACCTCACCGACCGGGAAGTCCGCGTGGAGGCCTGAGCCGCCCCGAGGTCGTGACGCAGGCCCCCACCTCGACGTCACAGGCCCCCACCCCAGCGACACAGGCCCCCACCTCGCGGCTGGCTAGACTGGCGGCGTGACCTGGCAGCGCAGCGCATCCCAGTGGTTCCGCCTTCCCGCCGATCGCCTGTGGGCGGTCCTGTCCCGGCTCGAGCGGTGGCCCGAATGGAATCCGGCCATCGGTGCGGCCTCCCTCGACGGGGTCCTCCGGGAGGGCGCGCAGGGCAGCTACTCGCCCGCCCACCGGCTGGTGGGCCCGCTGCACCGCCGCACTGCACCCCCGTTCACGGTCACCGGCGTCGAGTCCGGGAGGCGGCTGGCCTTCCGGCAGGGGCAGCCCGGTGGCGGCCAGAACGTCGAATGGACGCTCGAGGAAGGCGACGGCGGGACGGTCTTCACCCAGCGCGTCGCCCTCGAGGGGCCGCTCGCGCAGCCTTTCGGCCTCACGGCCGGCGAGCCGCTTGTGCGGCGCTTCGAGGCGCAATGCGCGCGCCTGTACCGGCTCGCCGCCTCCCCCAGCTCACCCGGAGGGAGCGCGACGGACGACGGCGACGGGCGGGGGAGGCTGTTCGCGATCGCGGGCGGATCGGGATTGCTCGGGACGCTGCTCGCCTCGGACCTCGTGCGCGACGGCCATCGCGTCGCCGTCCTGACCCGCTCCCCCTCGGCGTCACCCTTCGAGCAGATCGCCTGGGACGGCCGCAGCCAGGGGGCCTGGGCAGAGCGCCTCGGTTCCGAGCCGCGCCTCTCGGTCGTCAACCTCGCGGGGACGAGCATGGACCGGCCCGGCACCGAGGAGAACCTGGCCATGCTCACGGCGAGCCGCGTCGAGCCGACCCGCGCCCTCGTCGAGGCCAGCCGCCGATGGGAGCGCCCGGCGGAGCGCTGGCTCCAGCAGAGCGGCACGGGCATCTACGGCGCGACCGACGGGCCGGCCGACGAATCAGCGCCCCTGCCGGTCGTCCCGGGCCTGCCGGCCGTGGCCCGCGACTGGGAGGCATCCGTCGACGGCTCGAACGCCGCTCACCTCAACGTCGTGCGCTCCGGCGTCGTGCTCCACCGCGATGCGCCCTTGATGGCCCGCCTCACGGTCCCGGCCCGCCTCGGGGCCGGCGGACACCAGGGCACGGGCGGGCAGTACATGAGCTGGATCCACGCGACCGACTGGGTGCGCGCCGCCCGCGCGGTCCTCGGCCTCTCCCCCGCGGCCGGCGAGCGCCCCGTCGACGTGCCGGCCGGCGTCGTCAACGCCACGGCGCCCTTCCCGGTCCAGAACAGCGAACTCATGGCGCGCCTGCGCGACCTCGTCGGGGTGCCCGTCGGCATCCCCGCACCGGAGCCGCTCCTGCGCGTCGCCGCGGCCGTGCTGCGGACCAACCCGGACCTCGTCCTCGAGGACATCCGCGCCGTCCCTGCCGTGCTCCAGGCCGCGGGGTTCACCTTCGCCTACCCGCGCCTCGGCGACGCCCTCGCCGAGCTCGGCTCGTAGCGCAGGCCCGGGGCCCACAGGGCGGCCTCCGGCTACCAGGCGTGCGGCGCAGGACGCCGTGCGCCCGGCAGTGCGTTCTCCAGGCGCCAGGCGTGCAGGAACTCAGGCAGGACGAGGTCCGCGGGCGGCTCGCCGATCTCTGCGAAGATCTCCTCGTTGGGCACCGGGCCCGACGGGGAGACGAGGCGCGTGGCGATGTAGGCGCGCGCGTAGACTTCGCCCCCTGCGACCATGCGCTGCTCGAAGAAGATCGCCTTCTCGTCCGTGCCGATGATGCGCGTCTCGATCGAGTAGCGCTGCCACAGCTGGAGCGACCGCCGGAACGCGATGGTCTCGAGGCTCACCACCGGGCTCCAGCCCTTCGCGCGCATCCTGTCCCACGCCCCCGATCGGACCATGAGGTCGAAGCGGCCCAAGTCCATGAGCGAGAGGTACATGCCGTTGTTCACGTGCCAGGCGATATCGATGTCCGTCGGGAGGACGCGCAGCGGCAGCGAGGAGATGCCCCACAGGCTCAGCTGCGGACGGCGGCGGGCGGCGACGAGCAGGCGGAGCGTGCGCAGGAGGAGGTGCATCATCCCATGTTACTCCTAGGTAAGAAGGCGCCAACGGCGGATTTGTATACATTGACCTGGGACAAACCCTTGAGTTCTCCTCTCGAAGCGTGCCAATGTATACATGAATCGGGGAGGGCGAGGGAGGAGAGCGCATGAAGGCCAGCGACCGCGCCTACGCGGCGCTCCGCGACGACATCCTCCAGTGGCGCTTGGTCCCGGGGACGGTCCTCGGAGAAGTCGAGCAGGCCGAGCGGCTCGGGGTCTCGCGCACCCCCCTGCGCGAGGCGCTCGCGCGGCTCACGGCGGATGGCCTCGCCGCCGCCCAGCGGGGCCGCGGCGTCGTCGTGAGCGACATCTCGCTCGAGCACCTCGACGAGCTCTTCGAGCTGCGGGAGGCACTCGAGTCCAAGGCAGCGGCCCTCGCCGCGCAGCGAGGGGACCGCGAGCGCTTCGCCGGCCTGCGCGACGCCTTTGCGGCCGCCGGCGCCCTGGTGACCGATGACGACCCGCAGCGGCACGAGTACTACGCCCTCGCGGCCGAGCTCGATGCGGAAGTCGACGCCGCGATCGCCAACTCCTACCTGAGCCAGGCCCTGGCGAGCCTGCGCGTGCACCTCGCGCGCGTGCGCCGCCTCGCGAAGGACGACGGCGCGCGGCTGCGCCAGGCCGCCGTCGAGCACGCGGCGATCGCCGGCGCGATCGCCGACGGCAACCCGCAGCTCGCCGCGGCGGCCACCGCGGTCCACCTGAGCAGCAGCCTGCAGCACATCAAGGCCACCCACAGCGACACCACCCCACCACCAGGAGAGGCTTCCCATGGTTGAGATGCACCACGTCCGCGTCTACCGCAGCGAGGAGAACCTGCCCCGCGAGGGCCAGCTCGCCTATCGGATCGCACAGGTTGCGGCCGACCCGGTCGAGGTCGCGCCCGAGGTGGCCGAGATGGTCATCAACCGCATCATCGACAACGCCGCCGTCGCGATCGCGTCGCTCAACCGGGCCCCCATCGTCGCGGCCCGCGCGCAGGCGCTGGCCCACGCGCCGTCGTCCGGCGGCCGCGGCGCCCTCGTGTTCGGCATCGACGAGCGAGTCTCGCCCGAGTGGGCGGCGTGGGCCAACGGCGTCGCCGTGCGCGAGCTCGACTACCACGACACCTTCCTCGCCGCCGACTACTCGCACCCCGGCGACAACATCCCCCCGATCCTCGCCGTGGCCCAGCACGTCGGCGCGAGCGGGCGGGACCTCGTCCGCGGGCTCGCGACCGGCTACGAGATCCAGGTCGACCTGGTGAAGGCGATCAGCCTGCACCAGCACAAGATCGACCACGTCGCCCACCTCGGCCCGGCCGCGGCCGCCGGGATCGGCACCCTCCTGGGCTTGGACGTCGAGACGGTCTTCCAGGCCGTGGGGCAGGCCCTGCACACGACGACGGCGACGCGCCAGTCGCGCAAGGGCGAGATCTCGACCTGGAAGGCGCACGCCCCCGCCTTCGCGGGCAAAATGGCCGTCGAGGCCGTGGACCGCGCGATGCGGGGCCAGACCTCCCCCGTCCCGATCTACGAGGGCGAGGACGGCGTCATCGCATGGCTCCTCGACGGCCCGGACGCGTCCTACGAGGTCCCGCTCCCCGCGCCCGGGGAGGCCAAGCGGGCAATCCTGGACACATACACGAAGGAGCACTCGGCCGAGTACCAGGCCCAGGCGTGGATCGACCTGGCCCGGAAGCTCCACGCGGAGCACCCCGAGGCCACGGACCCGGAGAAGGTGGCCGGCATCCTCATCCGGACCAGCCACCACACGCACTACGTCATCGGCTCGGGCGCGAACGACCCGCAGAAGTACGATCCGACGGCCTCGCGCGAGACCCTCGACCACTCGATCCCGTACATCTTCGCCGTCGCCCTGCAGGACGGCGCGTGGCACCACGTGGACTCCTACACGCCCGAGCGGGCCTCCCGCCCGGACACCGTGGCCCTGTGGCACAAGGTCACGACCGAGGAGGACCCCGAGTGGACGCGCCGGTACCACTCGCTCGACATCGAGGAGAAGGCCTTCGGCGGCTCAGTCGTCATCACGATGGCCGACGGGACCGTGATCGAGGACGAGATCGCGGTGGCCGACGCCCACCCGCTCGGCGCCCGCCCCTTCGGCCGCGCGGAGTACATCGCGAAGTTCCGTGCCCTCGCCTCCGACTCGGTCGCCCCAGAGGAGGTCGAGCGGTTCCTCGGCGCCGTCCAGCGCCTCCCCGAGCTCGGCGCCGGTGAGCTCGATGCGCTGAACATCACCGCGAAGGACGGCGTCATCGACCTCGCCGCGGCGCCGAAGGGCCTGTTCTGATGGAGGCTTCCCTCTGATGCTGTACTCGCACGCCACCTCGGAGCAGAAGCGGCTCCGGCTCCGAGAGGCCCTCGCCTCCAGCACCATCCAGCAGTTCCCAGGGGCGTTCAACCCGCTCTCCGCCAGGCTCATCGAGGAGAAGGGCTTCCCCGGCGTCTACATCTCCGGGGCCGTGCTCGCCAACGACCTCGGCCTGCCCGACATCGGCCTCACGACCCTCACCGAGGTCGCGACCCGCGCCGGGCAGATCGCCCGCATGACCGAGCTGCCCGCGATCGTCGACGCCGACACGGGCTTCGGCGAGCCCATGAACGTCGCCCGCACCGTCCAGGAGCTGGAGAACGCCGGGCTCGCCGGCTGCCACATCGAGGACCAGGTCAACCCCAAGCGGTGCGGCCACCTCGACGGGAAGTCCGTCGTCGACCTCGCCACCGCGCTCCAGCGCATCCGGGCCGCCGCCGACGCCCGCCGGGATCCGAACTTCCTCATCATGGCCCGCACCGACGTCCGCGCGACGGAGGACGGCGCGGCGGGGCTCCGCGCCGCCGTCGACCGCGCCAAGGCGCTCGTCGACGCGGGCGCCGACGCGATCTTCCCCGAGGCGATGGGGACGCTCGAGGAGTTCGCGGCCATCCGCGAGGCCGTCGAGGTGCCGATCCTGGCCAACATGACCGAGTTCGGCAAGAGCCGCCTGTTCACGGTCCAGGAGCTCGCCGGCGTGGGCGTGAACCTCGTGATCTACCCGGTCACCCTCCTGCGCATTGCGATGGGCGCTGCAGAACGTACTCTGGAGTCAATCGCCGACGACGGCACGCAGGAGGCCCAGGTCGAGAACATGCTCACACGCTCGAGGCTCTACGAGCTGGTGGACTACGAGGCGTACAACCGCTTCGACACCGGCGTCTTCAACTTCCAGGTCCCCGGCCGCTTCTGAGCCGCCGGGACCACGGACGGCCAGTCCCGCCGACTTGCCTGACCCGACAAAGGAGTCCTCATATGTCACAGGTGCCCAACACCGACGAGATCAAGAAGGGCCTCGCCGGGGTGGTGGTGGACTACACCGCCATCTCCAAGGTCAACCCCGACAGCAACTCGCTGCTGTACCGCGGCTACCCCGTGCAGGAGCTCGCCGCCCGCTGCAGCGTCGAGGAGGTCGCCTATCTCCTCTGGCACGGCGACCTGCCGACGCCCGAACAGCTCGCCGACTTCGAGCGGCGCGAGCGGGCCGGGCGCTCCCTCGATCCTCTGCTCAAGCACGTCGTGGACGAGCTGCCGGCCGGCACCCACCCCATGGACGTGTGCCGCACCGCGGCGAGCGTCCACGGGGCACGCCACCCGAAGGCTGAGGACTCCTCCCGCGAGGCCAACCTCGAGAAGGCCTTGGAGCTCTTCGCCGCGATGCCCGCCGTCGTCGCCTACGACCAGCGCCGCCGCCGCGGCCAAGAGCCGGTCGAGCCCCGCGACGACCTCGGGTACGCCGCGAACTTCCTCTGGATGGCCTTCGGCGAGGAGGCGGCACCGGAGGTCCTCCACGCCTTCGAGGTGTCGATGATCCTCTACGCCGAGCACTCGTTCAACGCCTCCACGTTCACCGCCCGCGTCGTGACCTCGACCCTCTCGGACCTGCACTCCGCCGTCACGGCGGCGATCGGCGCCCTCAAGGGCCCGCTGCACGGCGGGGCGAACGAGGCCGTCATGGAGACCTTCGAGAAGATCGGGATCCGCGCGGACGAGACGCACGAGCAGGCCAAGGCCCGGGCCAAGGCCTGGATGGATGCTGCCCTGGCCGAGAAGAAGAAGATCATGGGGTTCGGCCACCGCGTCTACAAGCACGGCGACTCGCGCGTGCCCACGATGAAGGCCGCGCTCGACGATCTGATCGCCTTCTACGGCCGGCCCGAGATCCTCGGGCTGTACGACGGGCTCGAGCAGGCCATGGACGAGGCCAAGGGCATCAAGCCCAACCTCGACTACCCGACGGGCCCCGCCTACCACCTCATGGGCTTCGACATCCCCACGTTCACGCCGCTCTTCGTCGCGAGCCGGATCGTCGGCTGGACCGCGCACGTGATCGAGCAGCTCGAGAACAACTCGCTCATCCGTCCGCTCAGCGCCTACAACGGCCCGGACGAGCGCCACCTCGACTGAGCCGAACCGCGGAGGGATGGACCGCGGCTGGGGAGGTCAGGGGCCGCCGAGGACGGCGAAGCGCGCCACCGTCTCGTTGTCCTCGGCCATCTCCACCAGGAATGCTGGCAGTCTGCCCACGGACCCGGCCAGGACGATCGGGAGCCAGTGGTCGGCGTCCTGCCACATGTGCGCGACGGGCAGGGCGTCGGCCGGGTACCAGCTCGGCTCGATCTCCTCGGTCTCGCACACCTCGCCGGACCAGCGCGTGCATGTGAACATCGTGCACTGCATGTCCCACTCCGGGCGGGCCGGAAAGCGGAAGTCGACCGTCCCGGCGGGGACGACGTGTGCGGCGTCGAGCTCGACACACGCCTCCTCGGCCAGCTCGCGGCGCGCCGCCTCCGCCGCCGTCTCCCCCGGCTCGATGTGCCCGCCGAGGCCGACGACCTTGCCGCGGCCGAACCCGCGCTTCTTCCGGCCCAGGAGCACCTCGCGCCCGGCCGGCCCCTCGCGCAGGAGGAAGCAGAGGGCGACCGGGGCGCCCATCAGCCGCGCGCCCTGTAGAACACAGCGGCACCCATCAGCCGCGCGCCCTGGGGTGGGCGGCGGCGTAGACCTCCCGCAGCGTGTCCGCGGTGACGTGCGTGTAGACCTGCGTCGTCGTGACCGACGCGTGGCCGAGGAGCTCCTGCACGACGCGCACGTCCGCCCCTCCCTCGAGGAGGTGCGTCGCGAAGGAGTGCCGCAGCGTGTGCGGGGAGACGTCGCGGCCGATCATGGCCTTCTCGGCAACGTCCTTGAGGATGGTCCACGCGCTCTGCCGGCTGATCCGCCCGCCCCGGGCGTTGAGGAACAGGGCCGGCGTCCCCCTCCCCTTGGCCACGAGGGCGGGGCGGCCGCGCACGAGGTACGCCTCGAGCGCGCGGGCGGCGTACGAGCCCAGCGGCACAAGCCGCTCCTTCGAGCCTTTGCCGAAGAGCCGCACGATCGGTGGCCCGGCCTCGCCGGACTCGAGCCGCAGGTCGTCGACGTCGAGCCCCACGGCCTCGCTGATCCGGGCGCCGGTCGCGTAGAGGAACTCGAGCAGGGCGCGGTCGCGCAGCCCCGACGGCGTGTCCGCGGCCGCCGCGTCGAGGATGCGGCCCACCTCGTCGACGCTGATCGCCTTGGGCAGGCGCTGCCCCGCGAGCGGCGGATGGACGTCGGCGGCCGGGTCGCCCGCCGTCGTGCCCTCGAGGGCCCAGAACCGGTGCAGCCCGCGCACGGCGACCACCGTCCGCGCCGCCGAGCGCGCCGTGAGCGGGCTCCCGCCGTCGGCCCCGTCCCGCAGCGCCTCGGCGAACCGGCCCACGTGGCCGCGGTCGACGCCGGACGGCGCGCCGACGCCCTCGCGCGCGAGGTAGGCGGCGTAGCGGGCGAGGTCGCGGCGGTAGGCGGCGAGGGTGTTCGCGGCGAGACCGCGCTCGACGGCGAGGTGGCGCAGGTAGTCCTCGACCGCCCGCGCGAGTGCCGGGGCCGGCGCGGCGTCCGCCGGATCCTGGACGTGCATGGAGGGCCCGCTCAGCGCTGGCCCGGGTGGGCCGGCCAGGGGCTGTCGCCCGGGCGCAGGGAGGTGAAGCCGTCCCGGCGGGCTGCGTCGGCGGCGAGGACGCCGACGACGGCGCTCGGGTTGTGCAGCCGGCCCCCCAGCACGGCCCGGACGGCCTCGTCGAGGTCGACCCAGATGAACTCGATCTCCGACTCCTCGTCGGTGCGCTCGTGCCGCTCGTGGTGGGGGATCTCGCGCAGGCCTCGCGCGAGGTAGATGCGGATGGCCTCGCTCGAGGAGCCGGGCGAGTTGAAGAAGTCAGCGAGGACGTACCAGTGCTCCGCCGCGAGGTCCGCCTCCTCGGCGAGCTCGCGGGCGGCCGCGTCGAGGTTCGACTCGCCCTCGACGTCGAGGAGGCCGGCGGGGATTTCCCACAGGTCCATGCCGACGGGGTGCCTGTACTGGCGCAGCAGGAGCACCCTGCCCTCGCCGTCCATGGGCAGGATGGCGACGGCCCCGGGGTGGTCGATGTAGTCGCGGTGGAGCGTTCCCGCACCCTCGGAGAGCTCGAAGGCGTCGCTGCGCACGTTCCAGATCCGGCCCGTGTAGACCGTCTCGGAGGACAGCACGCGCCGCGGGCTCAGCGCATCCTCGACGTGCGTCGAGCTGCCCTGCGGCCGCGGCGCGTGCGTCGTCATGCCCTGGCCTACTTGCCCTTGCCGGCGGCGGCCGGTGTGGCAGCCGCGTCCTCGGCGGCCAGCGCCGGGGCGTCCGCCGACAGCGCCGGCGCGGCGTTCTCCTCCGCGGAGGCATTAGCGGTCTGGTGCTCGAGTGCGGCCTTGACGAGGCCCACGAAGAGCGGGTGCGGGCGGGTCGGGCGCGAGCCGAGCTCGGGGTGCGCCTGGGTGGCCACGTAGTACGGGTGCTGCTCGCGCGGGAGCTCGACGAACTCGACGAGCTGGCCGTCCGGGGACGTGCCCGAGAAGACGAGGCCCTTGGCCGCGATCTGCTCGCGGTAGGCGTTGTTCACCTCGTAGCGGTGGCGGTGCCGCTCGGCGACCTTGGTCGTGCCGTACGTCTCCGCGACGACGGAGCCCGGCAGGAGCGCGGCGTCGTAGAGGCCCAGGCGCATCGTGCCGCCCATGTCGCCCTTGCCCTCGACGATGTCGAGCTGCTCGGCCATGGTCGCGATGACGGGGTGCTTCGAGTCCGGCTCGAACTCGCTCGAGGACGCTCCCTCGAGTCCGACGACGTTGCGCGCGTACTCGATGACCATGCACTGCAGGCCGAGGCACAGGCCGAGGGTCGGCAGGCCGCTCTCGCGTGCCAGGGTCAGCGCCCCGAGCTTGCCCTCGAGGCCGCGGATGCCGAAGCCGCCGGGGACGAGGATCGCGTCGACGCCCTCGAGGGCCTTCTTCGCCCCGGTCGGGGTCTGGCACTCGTCAGAGGCGACCCAGCGGATCTTGACCTTCGTGTCGTTCGCGAAGCCTCCGGCACGCATGGCCTCGGTCACGGACAGGTAGGCATCCGGGAGGTCGATGTACTTGCCGACGAGGGCGATCTCGACCTCGTGCGCGGGCTCGTGGACGGTCTGCAGGAGACGGTCCCACTTGGTCCAGTCGACGTCCTTGAACGGCAGGTCGAGGGCGCGGACGATGTACGAGTCGAGGCCCTGGGAGTGGATGACCTTGGGGATGTCGTAGATGCTCGGCGCGTCGGGGCAGTTGACGACCGCGTCCGTGTCGACGTCGCACATGCGGCCGATCTTGTCCCGCATCGCGTCGGGGATCTGGCGGTCCGAGCGGATGACGATCGCCTCGGGCTGGATGCCGATCGAGCGCAGGGCGGCCACCGAGTGCTGGGTCGGCTTGGTCTTGAGCTCCTGCGAGGGGCCGATGTAGGGCACGAGCGAGACGTGCAGGAAGAACACGTTCCCGCGGCCCACGTCCTGGCGGACCTGGCGGGCCGCCTCGAGGAACGGCTGCGACTCGATGTCGCCGACCGTCCCGCCGATCTCGGTGATGATCACGTCCGGGGCGTTCTCACCCTCGGAGGGCAGGCGCATGCGGCGCTTGATCTCGTCGGTGATGTGCGGGATGACCTGGACCGTGTCGCCGAGGTACTCGCCGCGGCGCTCCTTGGCGATGACGGTCGAGTAGACCTGGCCCGTGGTCACGTTGGCCGAGCCGTCGAGGGACTCGTCGAGGAAGCGCTCGTAGTGCCCGATGTCCAGGTCGGTCTCGGCGCCGTCTTCGGTGACGAAGACCTCGCCGTGCTGGAACGGGTTCATGGTTCCTGGATCCACATTGAGGTAGGGATCCAGCTTCTGCATGGTCACGGAGAGGCCGCGGGCCCGCAGCAGGTGACCGAGGCTGGACGCCGTCAGGCCTTTCCCGAGCGAGGACGCCACGCCGCCGGTGACGAAGATCTGCTTGGTCGTCTGGGCGGAGTCTGAGAAACGGGAATGAGTTCGCTGCACCACGGAATTCGAGCATATCACCGATCGGGCGTCCACCCCTCCCCGCTCTGGCGTGTCGGCCGCCATGCAGCGGCCGTACATGCGGCGGCCGCCCTCGCCGACGCCGCGTCCTCGAGCAGCTCGAGGGCGTGCGCCTGGGCGCTCGAGGAGTCTTCCTGGCCGGCGAGCATGCGGGCGAGCTCGACGACGCGCTCCTGGTCGCCGAGGACCCGGATGTCGCTCGAGGTCACGCCCTCCACCCCGGCGGCGCTGCGCGAGGAGGCCACCGAGTTCTTGATCACCGTGATGTGCCGGTCGGCGAACGCCGCGACCTGCGGCAGGTGCGTCACGACGAGCACCTGGACATGCCTGGCCAGCATCGCGAGGCGCCGGCCGATCTCGACGGCGGCGCGCCCTCCGACGCCCGAGTCGACCTCGTCGAAGACGAACGTCGGCACCGGGTCGACGGCGGCGAGCACGACCTCGATGGCGAGCATGACGCGGGAGAGCTCACCCCCGGAGGCGCCCTTGCCGAGCGGCCGGGCGGGGGCGCCCGCGTGCGGCTGGAGCTGGATCGCGACCGTGTCGGACCCGTCCGGGCCGAGCTCCCCGGTCGGTTCGACCGTGACGTGCAGGGTCGCGTCCGGCATCGCGAGGGCCGTGAGCTCGGCGCTCACGCGCTCGGCGAGCTCCGCGGCGGCGGCCTGGCGCAGGGAGGTCATCTCGGCGGCGAGCTCCCTGAGCTCGGCCTCGTCGCGCACGAGCTGCTCGGTGAGCGACTCGATCCGGCCGTCGTCGTCCTGGAGCTCGAAGAGCCGCTTCTGGCCCGCCTCCGCCCAGACAAGGACCTCGTCCAGGGTCGGGGCGTACTTGCGGGTCAGGCCCGTGAGGGCGGCCCGCCGCTCCTCGACCTCCGCGAGCCGGGCGGGGTCGGCGTCGAGCGCGGAGGCGTAGCTCGCGAGCGAGGAGGCGACGTCGGCGAGCAGGTAGCCGGCCTCGGCGAGCCGCTCGGCGGCCGCGGAGAGCTCGGGATCGTGCTCCGAGACGTGCTCGAGGGCCCGTCTGGCGCCGTCCACAAGCGTCGTCGCGTCGGAGGCCTCGCCGAAGTCCTCGGCGACGAGCGCCTCGTGCGCCTGCTGGGCCGCCGCGCGCAGGGCCTCGGCGTGCGAGAGGCGCAGCGACTCGGCGCGCAGGGCCTCGTCCTCGCCCCGCTCGGGGCCGACCTCGCCGATCTCGGCGAGCGCCGCCTCGAGGGACTCGGCCTCGCGGAGGCGCTCCCGGGCGCCAGAGGTGAGCTCGTCGAGCTCGCGGCGCGCGGCGACCCACCCCCCGTAGCGCAGCGTGTAGGCGGCCTGCTTCGCGGCGAAGGCCGCGCCCGCGAACTTGTCGAGGGCCTCGCGCTGGGCGGCCGGGCTCTTGAGCCGCAGCTGCTCGGACTGGCCGTGGATCACGACGAGCCGGCTCCCGACCTCGGCGAGCGTACCGACGGGCGCGCTGCGGCCCCCGACGTGGGCTCGGCTGCGTCCGTCCGCGCCGACCGTACGCGCGAGCAGGAGCTCGGCGCCGCCGTCGTGCTCCTCGATCTCGGCGCCCGCCTCCTCGGCGCGCACGACGGCGTCGTGCCCCGGCTCGAGCCGGACGCTCGCCTCCGCGAGGGCGGACTTCGCGCCCGTCCGGACGGCGCCCGCGTCGGAGCGGCCGCCGAGCAGGAGGCCGAGGGCCGTGACGACCATGGTCTTGCCCGCGCCGGTCTCACCGGTCACGACGCTCAGCCCGGGGCCGAGCGGGAGGGACGCCTCGGTGATGACGCCGAGGTCGCGGATCCTGAGTTCCTCGATCATGGGGGCTCCTCGTCTCAGGTCTCGTCGCTGGCGGCGGGCCGGCCTCCCCACGGGACGGGGGGCACCTCGGGCACCACGGGCTCAGGTCCGGCCGTCGCGGCGACCGGGACCGGGCCGCGCCAGCCGTGGATCGGGAGTTCGAACTTGCGCACGAGGCGCGCGGAGAACGGCGTCGCGCTGATCCGCGCGAGCCGCACGGGCAGGGGCGACTTCGTGACCTCGACGCGCGCCCCGGGCGGGAGGTCGATCGAGCGCCGCCCGTCGCACCACAGGACGCCGTGGGCGTCGGTGCGGCCCAGGATCTCGACGGCAAGGCGAGAGTGCGGGGAGACGACGAGCGGCTTCGCGAAGAGCGCGTGCGCGCTGATGGGCGCGATGACGAGGGCCTCGACCTCGGGCCAGACGATGGGGCCGCCGGCGGAGAACGCGTAGGCGGTGCTGCCGGTGGGCGTGGCGAGGACCACGCCGTCGCAGCCGAACGACGTCAGCGGCTTGCCGTCGACCTCGGTCACGACCTCGATCATCCGCTCGCGGCTCGCCTTCTCCACGGCGGCCTCGTTGAGCGCCCACGTGTGGGCGACCTTGCGGCCCTGCTGCCAGACCGTGACGTCGATCGTCATGCGCTCCTCGACCGAGTAGCTGCGCGAGGCGACCCACTCGACCGTCTGGGCGAGGTCCGCGCGCTCGCTCTCGGCGAGGAAGCCGACATGGCCAAGGTTCACGCCGAGCAGGGGGACGTCGACGTCGCGCACGAGCTCGGACGCACGCAGGATCGTCCCGTCGCCGCCGAGGACCATGACGAGCTCGACCTCCTCGAGGCCGACGTCCTTGCCGAGGATCTCCGTGGGGTGGTCGATGCCGTCGAAGCGGGCCTCGAGGTCCGCCCGCTGGCCGGCCTGCATGACGGGCACGAGCCCCGAGCCATAGAGCTGGGCGCAGGCCTCGCGGGCCGCCACCATGGAGTCCTCCCGGCCGGTGTGCGCGAGGACGAGGATACGGCGGGTCATGCGTGGGCCTCCGTTGGGTCGGTGGTGGGCCAGTGCGCCGCGACCCACGCGGCGGCATCCGGCGCGTCGGCACCTGTCACAGCACCCGCAACGGCATCCGCGGTGGCGGACGACGGCGCGGGGCCGACAGGGCGGGCGTCCCCGCCGGGGCGGGACAGCCAGAGGAAGTACTCGAGGTTGCCGTCCTGGCCGGGCAGCGGACTTGGGGCGAGGCCGCGGAGGGCGAGGCCTGCCGTCAGCGCGGCGTCCGCGACCGAGGCGACCGCGCGGCGTCGTTCGCCGTCCGAGCCCACGACGCCGGTGCGGGCCAACCGCTCCCGGCCCACCTCGAACTGCGGCTTGACCATGACGACGAGGTCCCCGCCCGGCTCGGTGCACGCTGCCAGCGGCGCGAGGACGAGGGTGAGCGAGATGAAGGACAGGTCCGCGACGGTGAGTCGCGCGGGGCCGCCGATCATGCCGGGCTCGAGGTCCCGGACGTTGAGGCCCTCGTGGACGTGAACGCGCGGGTCGCTGCGGAGGGCGTCGACGAGCTGCCCGTGGCCGACGTCGACGGCGACGACCTCCGCCGCGCCCGCCTGCAGGAGGACGTCGGTGAACCCGCCGGTCGAGGCGCCCGCGTCGAGGCAGCGTGCCCCGGCCGGGTCGACGGCGGGGAAGCGCTCGAGGGCGCCGGCCAGCTTGTGTCCGGCGCGGCTCACGAAGCGGTCGTGCTCGGTGGCGGCGACAGCGATGGGCGTGGATTCGTCGACCGCGTGGGAGGCGCGCGTGACGGCGCCGTCGGCAACCGTGACGGCGCCGTCCGCGATGAGCTTTGCGGCGTGCGTGCGGGAGCGCGCGAGCCCGCGGCGGACGAGCTCGAGGTCGAGTCGGGCCACGGCTATTCCCCCGCCCCCGGCTCCGTCTCCAGGGCCGCGGTGAGGGCCTCGTGGAACTCCTCGAAGGCCGCCGCACGCTCGGAGAGCGGGAGCCCCTCTGCCTCGGCGAGGGCCTCGAGGGCATCCTCGACGCCGACGCCCGCCGCGGGAACGGACGCGGCGGGGCCCACGGCTCTGCGTAGATCGGCAGGCGTCGGTGCCTGTGCCGGCTGTGGATCCTCGCTCATGTCCCCCAGCTTATCGACCCGCGCCGACCGTTCCCGTTCGCGTCCTACCGCTCCCAGCGCAGCTCCGGCGACGTCGGGCCGTCCGCGTCGGGATGCGCCGACCACCAGGCCGCGCACGCCGCGCGCCACGCGTCGAGGTCGTCGGGGCTGCCGGAGACCTCGACGCCGCCCGCGACGGACCGTGCGGCCGCGCCGCCGACCCGCCACACGCCGTCGTCCGCCACCGTCCCAGGGTAGGGGCGGTAGAAGTCCGCAAGCGTGGCGAGAATGAATCCGGGCCGCTCGGCCGTGCGGGCGGCGAGGATCGTCTCGGGCGTGTCGACGCCGGTCAGGACGGCCGCGGTCGCGAAGCCGGCACGGTTGCCGCCGAGGATGTCGGTGTCGAGCCGGTCGCCGACGACGACGGGGCGGCGCGCGCCGAGGCGCTCGGCGGCGGCGAGGAACAGCGGGGCCTCGGGCTTGCCGGCCACGAGCGGCTCGCGGCCCGTCGCGGCCCGCACCGCGGCCACGAGCGTCCCGTTGCCGGGTGCCTTCCCTCGGGCCTGCGGGATGGACATGTCCGTGTTGGTCGCGACCCACACGGCGCCGGCCGCCACAGCGTAGGCCGCCTCGGCGAGCTGCTTCCAGCCGAGGTCGGGGCTGAAGCCCTGGATCACGGCGTCAGGGGCGTCCTCGGCCGAGGCGACAGGGACGAGCCCGCGCTGCTCGACCTCGTGGGCCAGGAACTGGCTCCCCGTGACGAGGACGCGGGCGCCCTGGGGCACCTGCCCCGCGAGCAGCTCGGCGCCTGCCTGCGCCGAGCTCACGACGTCGTCGTCCGCAGCCGGCGCGCCGAGCTCGCGCAGGTGTGCGGCCACCTCGGCGGGGCTCCGCGAGGCGTTGTTCGTCACGTAGCCCAGCCGCACGCCCCGTCCCTCGAGGGCCTGCAGCGCCTCGACGGCGCCGGGGATGGCGTGCGGCCCCGCGTACACGACGCCGTCGAGATCGGAGAGGACCGCGTCGAACGCGTCGATGAAGTCCGCCATCCTAGGCGTTCTCGTCCCGCGGACCGCCGTCCTGGCCGTCATCCGACGCGGCGGTGTCGACCTCGTGCACCCCGATCTCGTCCTCGGCCAGGGCAGGCCCGGACCCGTTCGGGGCCTCGTCGGCGCCTTCCTCGGCCTTCTCGGGGTTCTCGCTCTCGGGGCCCTCGCCCGCGTCGCGGCGCGGGCCTGCCTCGGCGGCCTCCTCGTCCTCGTCCCAGCCGAGGTCGACGATCTCGGGCTCGGCGAACTCGCCGACGCCGAGCGCGCTCTCGGCCACGCCGATCTGGCGGTACCAGCGGGCGGCCTCCTCGGAGCGGCCGGCCGCGGAGAGCGCGTCGGCGTAGGCCTCGAAGAGGCGCGGGCTGAAGGAGAAGGCCCGGTTGATGTCGAGCTGCGGGATCTCGAGCTCGCGCACGGCGCCGGCGAAGTCGCCCATGTCGGCGCGCGCGCCCGAGGCCACGATCGCGAGCTCGGCCTTGCCGGCGTTGTCGAGCATGTTCCGTTCGTCGGAGGCGGCCAGCTCAAGGGCCTTCTCCGGTCGGCCGAGGCCACGCTCGCAGTCGGCCATGTGCGCCAGGTGGATGCTCGAGCCCGTGATGCGGCGGAACGTGCGGAACTCGCGCAGGGCGTCGTCGTAGCGGCCCGCGGCGTAGGCGGTGATGCCGACGGCCTCGCGGACGGCGCCGATGCGCCCTCCGCGGCGGCTCGCCGCGAGGGCGTGCTGGTAGGCCAGCTCAGCGTCGATGTCGATGAGCCTGCCGGCCATGACGAGGTGCTTCGAGACCCACTCAGCGTTGTTGCCCTCGAGGGTACGCAGCTGGGCAGCCGTCGCGCGGTCGAGCTCCTTGCCCGTCACGTCAGGATCGATCTCCGGCGACTTTTCGCGGTCGGCGCGGTTCGAGACGCGCAGGTCCGCCGCGTTGTGCTGCCGTGGCCGCTCCTCGCGCTCGAACCCACGGGCCTCGTAGCGCCCAGGACGATCGGTCCGCTCGGGCCGGCCGGCCCCGTAGGGGCGGGGACCGCGGTCCTCGCGCGCTCCCGGACGTCCTGCGCCCTCGTCGCGGCGGAAGGGGCGGCGCTCGCCACGGTCGTCGCGCTCGAACTGACGAGGACCACGCTCACCACGGTCACGATCGCCGAACGGACGACGCTCGCCACGGTCACGATCGCCGAACGGACGACGCTCGCCACGCTCCTGGCGCTCGAACTGACGCGGACCACGCTCACCCCGATCACGATCACCGAACGGACGACGTTCACCGCGCTCCTCACGCTCGAACTGACGAGGACCACGCTCACCCCGATCACGATCCCCAAAGGGGCGGCGCTCGCCCCGGCCCTCACGCTCGAACTGACGAGGACCACGCTCACCCCGATCGCGATCGCCATACGGACGACGCTCACCACGCTCGCCCCGCTCCTGGCGCTCGAACTGACGAGGACCACGCTCACCCCGGTCACGATCACCGAACGGACGGCGCTCGCCACGCTCGCCACGCTCCTGGCGCTCGAACTGACGAGGACCACGCTCACCCCGATCGCGATCGCCATACGGACGACGCTCACCACGCTCGCCAAGTTCCTGGCGCTCGAACTGACGAGGACCACGCTCACCCCGGTCACGATCACCGAACGGACGACGCTCACCACGGTCTTCACGGTCGAAGGACCGCGGGGCACGGTCACGATCACCGAACCGACGCTCACCGCCCTCGTCGCGGCGGAACGGTCGGCGCTCACCGCGATCGCGGTCGCCGAAGCGACGCTCACCGCCCTCACGCTCGTAGGGGCGGCGCTCACCGCCGTCCCCACCGCTGCGGTCGCGGTCGCCGAAGCGACGCTCACCGCCCTCGGCGGATCGACCCTGGAATCCCTCGCGGTCTCGGTCCCGGAAGCCGCGGGGGCGGCCCCCCGAATTGCTCGTGCCGCGGAAGGCGCCGCCGAAGCGATCGGAGCCCCGGCCGCTGTCACCGCCCCGTCGGGGGCCGCCGAAGCCCCGTCCGCCTCGGCCGCGTCCGCTGTCCTCTGCCATCTGGCTCCTCTTTCCCACCGCGTGGCCTCCGAGGGCCGCACGTCATCACTATCGATTTTTCTCTCCGGCGATCCTGCTCCGGCACGATTGCCATCAAGTCTACGTGCTGGACCCCTTCCGGGATCCCGGAAGGCCGCTCAGATCCGGGCACGCCGCTCAGCTGTCCCGCTTAAACGCCGGAGGGCCCCCTGGTGTGGGGGCCCTCTACGGGTGGTGTTGTCCGGCGGTGTCCTACTCT
>NZ_MTIC01000023.1 GCF_001999765.1 Sinomonas mesophila
GGAACTGCACGCGTCCACTCTACGGTCCCCAGACAACAAACCCCGCCCCCCAACCAACGGGGGGCAGCGGCAGGGGCACCACCACAACCGAATAACGCTCACGAAACACCGTGACCACAAGACTTCCCACCCACACCACGCGCGTGCGGGCCGGGACACAGGGTTACGGCGGTCATAGCGTGGGGGAAACGCCCGGTCCCATCCCGAACCCGGAAGCTAAGACCCACAGCGCCGATGGTACTGCACCCGACAGGGTGTGGGAGAGTAGGACACCGCCGGACAACACCACCCGTAGAGGGCCCCCACACCAGGGGGCCCTCCGGCATTTAACAACCACGCCCACGCGAGACCACCAAGCCCACCCGAGGAGGAATGCCATGAACGCCGAGGACGAGCTCCGCCCTGTCCCCACGGCTCCGCTCTTCTCGCATCCCGAGCCGCTCCCCGCGGATGCGTCTGCCTCCGCGGCGCCCATGGCGCCTGCTCGACCGGTCGAATGCGCCGTGGACGTGCCGGCGGCACTGGACCATGCCTTCGCGGGCTTCACAGAGTACCTGCACCTCTGGTGGCCCTTCGAGGACCTGAGCGTGCACGGTCCGGGGAGTTACGCCGGCTTCGAGGAAGGGTCGCTCGTCGAGACGTCTGCCGAGGGCGATCTCACGGAGTGGGCCGACGTCACGGCGTGGGAGCCGCCCACTCGACTCGGTCTGGCCTGGCACCAGGGAGGACCGGCGGGCCGCTCGACGGAGGTCGAGATCCGCTGGATTCCTGTCGCTGCCGGCGGGACAAGGGTCGAGCTCGTGCAGGTCGGATGGGCCACGAGCGAGGTTGACCACGCTGAACGCGCCGTCTACGCGGAGTTCTTGCCCCGCGCTTTTGCCCGCTACGCCCGGTTCATGGGCTCCCAGGGCTCCGCCCAGTAGCCTCGCGGGGCGCAGCCGTGCTGGACGGGACGATGAAGTCCCTGCGCGCCGCCGACCCGGCCTCTGGACGCGTCCCGAGGCGCGGGGGAAGATGCTGGGCATGGGCGCATTCGAGGGTTTCCCCGCCGACGGTCCGCGCTTCTACGCCGAGCTCGAAGAGAACAACACCCGCGACTGGTGGATCGAGCACAAGGACGTGTACGAGCGGGCCGTGCACGAGCCCATGCTCGCGCTGCTCGACGCCATGTCCGAGGAGTTCGGGCCCGGCAAGGCGTTCCGCCCGAACCGGGACGTGCGGTTCAGCCCCGACAAGTCTCCGTACAAGACCCACCAGGGAGGGTTCGTCGCGGCGGCAGAGGGCATCGGCTACTACCTGCACCTCGACGCGTCGGGGCTCATGGTCGGCGGAGGCTTCCACGCCCACACGCCCGAGACCGTGGCCCGCTTCCGGCGGGCGGTCAACGCCGAGGGCCCGGGCGCCGAGCTCGAGCGTGTCGTCGGAGACGTGCAGGGTGCCGGGTTCACGATCGGCGGCGAGCGGCTCAAGACCGTGCCGCGGGAGTTCCCGAAAGACCACCCGAGGGCGGAGCTGCTCAAGCACAAGTCGCTCACCGCGGGCATCACCTTCGGGCAGCCGGACTGGCTCGACGAGCCGGCGGCCGAGGATCGCATCCGCGAGCGGTGGCGGCAGCTGCGCCCCCTCGTCGAGTGGCTCGCCGAGCACGTGGCCTGACGGGCCCGCTCGGGCGTCAGTCGTCGTCGTCCTCGCTGTGCCGCGCGTCCTCTGTCTCGATGACCTTGAGCGTCTGGGTGTCGGGGTTGAGCATGATCGCTGCCTCGTCCCGGCGGTGCCGCAGGACGTTGTCGATGTACGACTGGAGCGTCTCCGCGAGGGGGACGTAGCGGTCGAGCTTCTCGGACATGTACCAGCGGTGCTCGAGGACCTGGTGCACGACCTCGGCGGGCTCGAGCTTGCCGGAGAGCTCCTTCGGGATGGCCTTGACGACGGGCTCGAAGACCTGGCTGACCCATGCGTGCGCGCTGATCTCCTCGTCCTGATCCGGGAAGTTGTCCGCGCGGAACGAGTCCATGTCGTTCAGGAGGCGCCGGGCCTGGTTCTCCTGCGCGTCGAGGCCCGTGAGCCGCAGGAGGCGGCGCTGGTGGTGTCCTGCGTCGACCACCTTTGGCTGGAGCTGGATCGTCGCGCCGTCCGGCGTCGTCTTGATCGCGTACTCCTCGACGTCGAAGCCGAGCTCGTTGAGACGGCGGATGCGCGCCCCGACGCGCCAGCGCTCGCCGAGCTCGAAGGACTCCTTCTCGGTGAGCTCGGCCCACAGGTTCCGGTAGGAGTCCATGATCCGCTCGCTCGTGGCGACCGGATCGACCTCCTCGTCGATGAGCCCGCCCTCGAGGAGGTCCATGAGCTCGCCGGCGATGTTCACGCGGGCGATCTCGAGATCGTACTCGCGCTGGCCCGTCGAGAGGTCCGGGTACAGCTCGCCCGTCTCGGCGTCAACGAGGTAGGCGGCGAAGGCGCCCGCGTCGCGGCGGAAGAGCGTGTTGGAGAGCGAGACGTCGCCCCAGTAGAAGCCCACGAGGTGGAGGCGAACGAGCAGGAGGGCCTGCGCGTCGATGAGGCGCGTGAGCGTGTCGCGGCGCAGGGTCTGCGAGAAGAGCGCGCGGTAGGGGAGTGAGAACTTCAGGTGCCGGGTCACGAGGACCGGGTCGAGCGGCGTGCCGTCGGGGGCCTGCCGGTCGCGGATGACGGCGACCGGCTCGACGCAGGGCACGTCGAGCCGCTGGAGCTTCCGCAGCATGTGGTACTCGTGCCGGGCGATGTGCTCGCCGGTCTCCTTGACGGCGATGACGGAGTTGCCCAGCTTGGCGAAGCGCACGATGTGGCGCGAGATGCCGCGGGGTAGGGCGGCGAGGTGCTCGTCCGGCCACTCCTCGAGCCGGATGTGCCAGGGCAGGTCCAGAAGCTCCGGGTCGGCGGCAGCGGCCGTGATGCTCAGGGAACCCAGGACGGGAGCGGACGGCGGCTCGGCCAGCGGCTCGCGCCGGGGGAGCTTGCCCAACTCGTCGTAGTCCGTGGGCTCGTCCTGCCACGTGGCGCTGCTCTGTTCCGTCATGTTTCCCATTCTTCCCTCGATAGTCTGCGTCACCCAGCCCCGCACACGGCTGTGCCCGCCGGGAGACCCGGCGGGCACAGCTGACGGCGTCAGGCGTCTCGCAACAGTCAGTCGCCGAGGCGCAGGCCGGTCTTGGTGTCGAAGAGGTGGACGTGGCCCTGCTGCGGGCGGACCCAGATCTTCTCGCCCTTCATCGGGGGGCGGCGGCCGTCGACGCGGGCGACGATGTCGTGGTTCTCGCCGTTGAGCGTCGTGTGGCCGTACACATAGGCGTCGGCGCCGAGCTCCTCGACGACGTCGACCTCGACCTCGAGGCCGTCGCCCACGGAGGCCGTCTCGAGGTCCTCCGGGCGGACGCCGAGGGTCACCGTGCTGCCGTGGGCCTCGGAGAGGACCTCGCGGGAGACCGGGTACACGGCGCCGCCGAACTTCACACCGCCGTCGACCTCGGGGAGCTCGAGCAGATTCATCGCCGGGGAGCCGATGAAGCCGGCGACGAACACGTTCGCCGGGCGGTCGTAGAGCCTGCGCGGGGTGTCGACCTGCTGGAGGAGGCCGTCCTTGAGGACGGCGACGCGATCGCCCATCGTCATGGCCTCGACCTGGTCGTGCGTGACGTAGACGGTCGTGACGCCGAGGCGGCGCGTCAGGGAGGCGATCTGGGTGCGGGTCTGGACGCGGAGCTTGGCGTCGAGGTTCGAGAGCGGCTCGTCCATGAGGAAGACCTGCGGGTTGCGGACGATCGCGCGGCCCATGGCGACACGCTGGCGCTGGCCACCGGAGAGGGCCTTCGGCTTGCGGTCGAGGTACTGCTCGAGGTCGAGGAGCTTGGCGGCCTCGCGGACGCGCTGCGCGCGCTCCTCCTTGGAGATGCCGGCGATCTTGAGGGCGAAGCCCATGTTGTCCGCGACGGTCATGTGCGGGTACAGCGCGTAGTTCTGGAAGACCATCGCGATGTCGCGGTCCTTCGGCGGGACGTCCGTCACGTCGCGGTCGCCGATGAGGATGCGGCCCGAGTTGACGTCCTCGAGGCCAGCGAGCATGCGGAGGGAGGTCGACTTGCCACAGCCCGACGGGCCGACCAGGACGAGGAACTCACCGTCTGCGATCTCGATGTTGAGCTTGTCGACGGCGGGCTTGTCAGTGCCCGGGTACAGACGCGTCGCATTATCGAAAGTAACTGTAGCCACAGTCATCAATCCCTTCACCGGCAGGTACGTGCCGGACGATCCGTAGTGAATGGTTCTTGTTGTTCAGTTGTGTGCGAAAGGAGCCCGGCCAGAACAGGCCGTCGATCCTGACGGCGCCCATTTTGGCACAACCACCTCAGCGGGGGCAGTGCCCTCGCTCACAGACTCGAGTATGGCATGCATCACACGCGGGAGGAAATGTGACTTCCGCAACATCCCATGATGTGGACGCCCGGGTGTCAGCGGGGCTCGGCCTCCCCAGCCGTCCGCTCGGCGGTGAGCTCCGAGCGCAGCCGCGCGAGGAACTCCACGATGCGCGCGACGTCCTCGGTCGTGTCGACCCGGAACCGTGCGACCGTCTCCCCGGGCCCGACCTTGATCCCGACGTCCGCCGCTTCGAGGGCCCGGAACCCGTCCTCGTCGGTGACGTCGTCGCCTGCGAAGAACACGCCGTCGGCCTCGGCGACCTGGCGGAGGAACGCGAGCCCCTCGCCCTTCGTCGCGTGCACGACCGAGCCCTCGAGGACCTGCTTGCCCGTCTTGAGGAAGATGTCCGTGCGCCCGTCGAGCTGCCGCCGTGCCTCCGCGACCGCGGCCTCGGCGACGTCGGCGCTGGCCTGGCGCGTGTGCAGCACGCGGCCCGCCGGCTTCTCCTCGACCCACGTCCCCGGAGCCTGGGACGAAACCTCCGTGCAGACGCGGTGCAGGTCCGCGAGGGCGGCGGTCTGGTCCGGGTCGAGGACCACGGGGTGCTCCTCGCCGCCGAGCCGCACCTCGGCGCCGTGGCTGCCGATCAGCAGCGTCCGTGGGTCGGGCGACGCGACGGACTGCAGGCTCGCGAGCGAGCGGCCCGAGACGAACGCCGTCCAGGTCAGCGGGAGGGCGGCGAGGCGCACGACGGCGTCGGCCGTCGCCGGGGTGGGCCGCGCCTGCTCCGCGCGCTCGACAATCGGCGAGACCACGCCGTCGAAATCCAGGGCGACGAGGAGGCGCTCGACGCCGGCGAGGCGCCGCAGCGCCGCCTGCAGGGGCCCGTCGAGGCTCACCGGCACACCTCCGTGAGGCGGGAGAGGAAGATGGAGGACCACTCCTCGACGTTGTGCACGAGGATCTGCCTCCGCATCGCCTTCATGCGCCGGCCCGCGACGCCCGAGGGGAGGGTGATCGCCGTCGTGATGGCGTTCTTGAGGCCGGCGATGTCGTGCGGGTTGATGAGGAGGGCCTGCTTGAGCTGGTCCGCCGCGCCCGTGAATTCGCTGAGGATGAGCGCCCCGGTGCCGTCGCGCCGCGCCGCCACGTACTCCTTGGCCACGAGGTTCATGCCATCCCGCAGGGCCGTGACGAGCATGACGTCGGCCGCGAGGTACAGCGCGACCATCTCCTCGACGGGGTAGGAATGGTGGAGGTAGCGGACGGCGGTGTGCTGCATCGTGTCGAACGTGCCGTTGATCCGTCCCACGGTGCCCTCGACCTCCTCGCGGAGGAGCCGGTACTGCTCGACGCGCTCGCGGCTCGGGCTCGCGACCTGGATCAGCGTGACCTCGCCGACCTTGACCCGCCCGTCCGTCAGGAGCTCCTCGAAGGCCTTGAGCCGGTGGCGGATGCCCTTCGTGTAGTCGAGGCGGTCCACGCCGAGCATGATCGTCTTCGGGTCGCCGAGGTCGTGGCGGATCTGGCGCGCCCGTTCGATGATGTCCGGCCGTGAGGCGAGCTCGGAGATGCGCTGGGTGTCGATGGAGATGGGGAAGGCCTCGGCGCGGACGAGGCGCTCGCGGCCGCCCTCCATGACGGCCAGGCGCGTGCCCTTGCCCGTCGCAGCGGTGAAGCGGCGGGCGGCGCGCGCGAAGTTCGAGGCGTCGTTGGGGCGCTGGAAGCCGAGCAGGTCGGCGCCGAGGAGGCCTTCGAGGACCTGCCGCCGCCACGGAAGCTGGGCGAAGATCTCCTGCGGCGGGAAGGGGATGTGGTTGAAGAACCCGATCTTCAGGTCGGGGCGCGCGGCTCGGAGCATCGCTGGGACGAGCTGGAGCTGGTAGTCCTGCACCCACACCATGGCGCCCTGGGCCGCGTGGGCGATCACAGCGTCCGCGAAGCGCTGGTTGACGCGCTGGTAGGCCTCCCACCATGCCCGGTGGAACTCGGGCGGGGCGATGACGTCGTGGTAGAGCGGCCACAGCGTGGCGTTGGAGAAGCCCTCGTAGTAGAGCTCGAGCTCGTCCGCGCTGAGCGGCACCGGCACGAGGGCCATGCTGTCGTGCTCGAAGGGCTCGAGCTCCTCGTCCGCCGCGCCGTGCCAGCCTACCCACGCGCCGTCGGACTTCTCCATGATGGGCGCGAGCGCGGTCACCAGGCCGCCGGGCGACCGCCGCCAGCCGTTGTCGTCGCCGTCGCCCGCCCGGTCCACCGGGAGCCGGTTCGAGACGACGAGGAAGTCGTAGGCGTCCGAGGGCGCGGCGTTCGGCCGCGTGCTATCCTCCTGATCCTCGAGCGGACTGCTGACGGTCTTCTGACTCACGTTCGGCTCCCTGGACTTGGTCCGTTGGTCTTGCCGTCCACCCTACCCGTGGGCCTGAGCCGCACGTCACACAGCGGCGGGGAACTGCGGGCGGGCGCGGCTCGTTGCGCGAAGAGGAATTACCCGGCCCGGGCCAGTCCAGCGCACTGGAATACACTGACCCCGTCGCCGACCACGTGCGTGCTTCGTGCGCGCCGCGAACCGATCACGAGGAACGATGAGCCCCGCCAACCAGCCACGACAGACCAAGGCCGAGCGTACCGCGGCCGCCCGCGAGAAGGCCCGCCAGATCCGCGAGGAGCAGCTCAAGAGGGAGAAGCGCAACAAGCTCCTCCTCCGTTGGGGCGTCGTGGCCGCGCTCGTCGCCGTCGTCGCCGTCGTCGCGCTCGTCGTCACGACCTCCCTCCGCCAGAACGCGCCCATCGCGGACACGGGGCCGCGCGCGGCGAACTCGAACCAGTACGGCGGCGTCACCCTCGGCAAGGGCACTGAGGTGACCGCCGTGCCGGCCTCGACGGTCGACGTCGCTTCCGTGCCCGCGCCCACATCGCAGCCCACAGCGGGCCAGCCCGCGAGCGCCCCCGGCGTCGAGGCATCCCCCGCGGGCGAGCCGGTCAAGGTGGTCCTGTACATCGACTTCATCTGCCCAGCCTGCAAGCAGTTCGAGGCAACGTACGGCGAGAAGCTCACGCAGCTGCGGGACGAGGGCAAGGTCACCGTGGAGTATCGCGCCATCGGCTTCCTGGACCGCCAGTCCACGACCAACTACTCCTCGCGCGCCGCGAACGCCGCCGCATGCGTCGTGAACTCGACGCCGCAGCACTACGCGGCGTTCGTCGACGAGCTCATGGCGCAGCAGCCTGCCGAGGGCGGCGCGGGCCTGTCCGACGACAAGCTCAAGGAAATCGCCCGCGGCCTCGGCGCCACCATCGACCAGTGTGTCGAGGACAAGACCTACCGCCCGATGGTCAAGTACGACACCCAGCTCGCCTCGGCCTCCGGCGTGACCGGCACCCCGACTGCGTTCGTCGACGGCAAGCAGTGGGGCATCGGCGAGTCCGCCCAGCAGGGCTTCGACCAGTTCGTCGACGCCGCGGTGGCGGCGAAGGTGCCTGCCGCCGCCTGACGCTTCGCACGCGCACGACGCCGGCCCGGTCCCCTCGCGGGGGGCCGGGCCCGTCCCATCTCTGGCGGGTCCAGCGCAGCGCGAGCGACAATTCCCCGCCGACCCGCCGTTCACGCTACGCTGGTGGGAGCGTCCGACGGCTCCGAGCCGCGCCGGGCGCCGCGCCTCCTTAGCTCAGTTGGCCAGAGCATCTGTCTTGTAAACAGAGGGTCGCCGGTTCGAATCCGGCAGGGGGCTCTGCAGACCCCCGCCGTCGCCCGTCAGCGCAGGGGGCGGGAGGTCAGGGCCGGGGCGGAGGAGCCCCGGCGCGGATCAGGTGCGGGGGCGGGGGATCGAAGCCCCCACGGTCGTAATGGACCAGCACGGTGCGCATGTAGTAGGCCCACTGCGGCCCGGCGATGTAGGCGCCGTCGATGTTGGGCCAGAACTTCCCGTTGATGACGACGTTGCGGCCCACGCGGTCCTCCGGATTGCCCAGCGCCTCCCCGAAGAACGATGCGGTGGAGAGGCCGCGTGTGTACCCCATGACCCAGGTCTGGCTGTTGAACTGGTTCGTCCCGGTCTTGGCGGCGGCGGGCGCGCCGATGGAGATGGTCCGGTCGGAGTTGTCCTTGATGTGGTACCCCGAGCCCTTCGTCAGGACGTCCTGGAGGACGTTCGTCGCAGCCTTCGCGACATCGGGTGACAGGGCCCCAGCGCGGCACTGCGGCGTCTGGCCACCGAGCCTGTTGCCGTTCGCGTCCTTCACTTCGGTGATCGAGATCGGTACGCAGTGCGTCCCGTTCGCCGCGAAGGTCGCGAACGCGTTCGCCATCGTCAGCGGGGACACGTTCGGGCCGCCCAGCAGGTTGCCCAGGGTCGACATGTCCAGCGGCGCGGCCCGCCCCTCGCCGTCGTGCATCCCGAGGGCGTCCGCGGCCCGCTGGATGCTGCAGAAGTCACGCAGGCCTGCCGCGGAGGCGAAGGTCGCGGTGTTGATCGAGTTGTAGACGCCCTCGCGGACGGTCAGGGGCCGGTACCAGCCCTCGTCGTTGTTCCGAAGGTCTGGAGCGGTCCCCAGGCTGACCGTTGTGTCGTCGAACGCTCCGGTGACACGTGCGCAGGTGTTCCTCCACGGGTGGTTGAGCGGGTAGCGGCGCTGGGCCGCGTTGACGACTTGATCGGTCGGCTTGCCCTCGCTGAGCCAGGCCGCGAGCGTCACGGGCTTCATCGCGGATCCCGGCTGGAAGCCGCCGGCGCCGCCGAGCTGGTTGCCGTTGGCGTCGGTGCGGTCGACGTTGAAGTTGTAGCTCGTGACGAAGTCGAGGCCCTGGCCCTCGAGCATCCGGGTGTTCTGGGCCATCGACAGCACCCTGCCCGTCCCCGGCTGGACCGTGACGAGCGAGGCGCCCCACCTGTCCGGGTTTGCGCCCGCTGTCGCGTCCACTTGGGTCTGGGCCGGCCCCTGGAGCCGCGGGTCGAGCGTGGTCGTGATGACCAGGCCGCTGCGCTGGACCGTCAGGGCGCGGTCCTCGGGGGTGGCGCCGTACGCCGGATCGTTGAGGACCTGGTGCAGGACGTAGTCGCAGAAGTACTGCGCCTGGACGGCATAGGCGCAGCCCTGCCGGGACGGGCTGAGCCGCAGCTCAATCGGGGTCGCCACGGCCTCGTCGTGCTGCTCCTGGGTGATGTAGCCGCGCTCGAGCATCGTGTCCAGCACGAGGTTGCGCCGCTCGAGCGCAGCGTCGGGCTGGGTCGTGGGGCTGTAGACAGAGGGCCCATTGACGATCCCCGCGAGGAGCGCGGCCTGCGGCAGGGACAGGTCCTTGGCGTCGACCGTGAAGAAGTACTGGCTCGCCGCCTGGATGCCGTAGGCGTGCGTGCTGAAGTAGACGATGTTGAGGTACCCCTCGAGGATCTGCTCCTTGGAATAGCGCTTCTCGAGTGCGATGGCGAGCTTCATCTCGCGCAGCTTGTCGCCCAGGCTCTTCGGGCCGGTGAGCACGGCCGCCGGATCGCCGCCGCGGGCGAGCTTGTTCTCCTTGAGGACGTTGGCCACGTACTGCTGCGTGAGGGTCGACGCGCCCTGCCGGTCGCCGCGGAGGTTGGCGATGGCGGCCCGGACGACGCCCGTCGGGTCGACGCCGCCGTGCTCGTAGAACCTGTAGTCCTCGATCGCGATCAGGGCATCCTTGGCGTGCTGCGAGATCTGGTCGAGAGTCACCGGGGTCCGGTTCTGGGTGAAGACGGTGCCGATGAGCGAGCCGTCCGCCGCGAGGATCTTCGTCACGAGTGCCGGCGGGGTCACCTCGAGCTCCGTCGGGAGGCTGTCGAAGAACTTCGCGGAGCTGTCCGCGGCGGCCCACGTCGCCACGGTCACGGGCGCGAGGAAGCCGACGGCGAGCACCCCGCACAGGGCGCTGACGGCGAAGAAGGTGGTGAGACTTTTGAGAGCTGTGGGCATGCCATCGAGAAAGCTCATGGGTCATGTCACATCCTTAGGGTCCGTCCTCGTTGAGGCGCCTCAGGTACGTGGCGACGTCGTAGGGGCTACCGCGCGGAGGCTTCACTGGTCCATCGGGCGGGGGCTGGCCGTCCTGGGTCTCCGATGTGGTTCCGGGCGCCCCGGGTCCCCGGTAGTGCCTGTCCTCGAACGCTTGGCGCCGTTGGCGGCGAGTGAAGGCGAGCGTCGCCACGCCCATGACCACGAGGACGAACGGCACGCCCGCAATGCGTCCGAGAGCGAGGAGTTCCATGCAGAGCAGCACGACGATGAGCCACTTCGTGACGACGGCCGCGAGATTGGCGGCCCCCGCGCTGCGGCCCGCGCGCCACAGGGGGCGGGCGTCGGCCCCGACGGCCCCGAGCACTCGCTCGGCCTGCCCGATGGTGAGGCCCTTGAGGCTGGGCATCGTGCCCGTCTCGCGCCACACCGCGCGGCGCACGTAGGCGATCTGCAGAGGGCGGGCGGGCGGGGTGCCGTCGGGCGCGAGGAGACCGCGCCAGGCGGCGGTCGTGTTCCGGCTCACGACGCCGAGGCCCTCCTTCCGCATCTGCCCCCGCCCGGTGGGTGGCTGGGGCTGGGGGAGGGAAGGCGTTCGGCGCACGACCGCTGCGGGAGCGCGGTACGGGCGGCCGTGCCGCGGGCGCCGGACCCGATAGTGGATATGTCCCATGGGGACCTCCTCTGGCTCCCTCCATTCTAGGATCCGTCCCCCTCAACAGTCCCATGACTGGAACTGTCGAGCGTGCCAAAGACCTGTTATCCCCGTCAGGATTCACCCGGCGGCGGGCGTCCCTCAACGCCCGCCGCCATCCGCGCGCCCTATTCGAAGCGGCTCGGGTCCCCGGCTCCGCGCCGGGCGATCTCGGCGGTGCCCGAGGAGAAGTCGACGACCGTCGTCGGCTCGGACCGCGTGGCGCCATCGTCGATCACGGCGTCCACCGCGTTGTCGAGGCGCTCCTTGATCTCCCACCCATCGGTGAGCGGCTCGTCCTCGCCCGGCAGGAGCAGCGTCGAGGAGAGCAGGGGCTCGCCCAGCTCGGCAAGCAGCGCTTGCACGACCGGGTGGTCCGGGATGCGCACGCCCACGGTCTTCTTCTTGGGGTGGAGCATGCGCTTGGGGACCTCCCGCGTGGCCGGGAGGATGAACGTGTAGGGGCCGGGGGTCACGGATTTGATGGCCCGGAACACGTCGTTCGGCATGTCCACGAGCTGTCCGAGCTGGGAGAACTCGCGGCAGACGAGGGTGAAGTGGTGCTTGTCGTCGAGCTGACGGATCTGGCGGATGCGGTCGAGCGCCTCGCGGTTGCCCATGACGGCGCCGAGCGCGTAGCACGAGTCGGTCGGGTATGCGATGAGGCCGCCGTCCCGCAGGATCTGCACCGCCTGGCTGATCGCGCGCGGCTGCGGGTCGACCGGATGGACGTCGAAGAATCTCGCCATGCTGGACAGCCTACGCCGCCGCTCGGGACGTGGAGCGGTTTCCTCGCGGCGGATCGGGCCCTGCGCGGCGGGGGAGCCGGAGAAATGTCGGAGGGCGTCCGTAGCCTCGTTCCATGAGCACAGCAGCAGTGATGACACGTGAAGCTTCCGGCGGGCACGAGGCACGGCGGGCAGGCCTGGCCGTCGTCGAGGACGCCTGCCTCGACTGCGGTTCGGCGCTCGCGGACTTCGAGGTGCACCGGTGCGCGGGCTGCGCCGACCTGGCCCTCCACAGCGAGTGCCGAGACTGCGGCCGCGTCCTGAGGGATGCCGATCTCGATGCCGGCGCGTGCGCCGACTGCCTCGCGTGAGCCGCCGCGCGTGAAGCACTGCCATCGCACCGTCCCTCATCCGGCGAGGGAGGGCTCCACAGCATGATGGGAGCCCACCACGCGGCCTGTGGCGCAGCAGCCTGGGTCGCAGTGACTACGCATGTCCACATCGACCTCTCCGGCGCCACCGCGCCCCTCGGGCTCGGCCCGGCTGCCATCGACCTCGGCTGGCCCGTCATCGAGGCCACGCCCGTCGGCGTGGTCGTCGGCGCACTCGTCACCGCGGGCGCGGCGCTGCTGCCCGACGCCGACCATCGCAGCGCGACCATCGCCCAGTCCCTCCCGCCCGTCTCGAGCCTTCTCTGCCGCGCGATCGGCGCCGTCTCGGGCGGCCACCGGAACGGGACGCATTCCCTCCTCGGAGTCGGGTTCTTCGTCGCTCTCGCCTGGCTCGCGGGCCAATGGACCCTTGAGACGCAGGAGTGGGGGACGGTCTACGTCGGGGCCGGGCTCGTCTCGCTCCTTCTCGTCTCCTTCGCCGCGAAGGTCCTCGGGATCCTCCCGGACGGCCTGCAGAAGCTGCCGTGGATCCTCTCCGTGCCGCTCGCGCTCTTCATCGCGCTGTACGCGCCCCAGGAGCAGGACTGGTTCCCGCTGGCCGTCGGACTCGGCGCCGCCGTCCACATTGCCGGAGACATGCTCACGACGGGCGGGTGCAACCTCCTGTGGCCCCTCCGGCTCCGCCGGCCGCGGGCGCTGCACAAGGTGCCCGTCATCCGGTGGATGTGGCGCCGCGGCGGCCACCTCTCCATCCCCGTCCTCGGGGACGCCGGGTCCTGGCGCGAATGGCTCGTCCTCGTGCCCGTGGGGCTCTACGCCGTGGCAGGCGTCGGCGCCGCCCTGCTCACGCTCGGCAAGGCCGGGGTCGTTGCGCTCGCGCTGAGCTGGGGCATCGGGGGCTGAGAGGGGATCGGGCGCCCGGGGGACGTTCGCCGAAAGGCTGCGCGGAATGTCGGAGGGATGGTGCACAGTAGGACGGTGAGCATTGAGCCTGCCCCCACCGTGAACCGTCCCGCCGCGCCACCCGCCCAGGGGCCAGCCGCCCCGGCCGCCGGCACGACGATCGCCGAGCCCGCCCTGCCCAGCGCCGAGGAGACTGCCGCGGCGATCGCCCGGACGATCGCCGGCGAGCTGGGGGTTCAGGCGTGGCAGGTCCGCGCCGCCGTCGAACTCCTCGACGGCGGGGCGACGGTCCCGTTCGTCGCCCGCTACCGGAAGGAGGCCACGGGGACGCTCGACGACGCGCAGCTGCGCGAGCTCGAGGAGCGCCTGCGGTACCTGCGCGAGCTCGAGGACCGCCGGCGGGCAGTCCTGTCCTCGGTCGCCGAGCAGGGCGCGCTCACCCCCGCACTCCACGACTCGCTCCTCGCGGCAGCGACGAAGGGCGAGCTCGAGGACCTCTACCTCCCCTACCGGTCGAAGCGCCGCACGCGCGCGCAGGTCGCCCGCGAGGCCGGCCTCGAGCCGCTCGCCGACGCGATCCTCGCCGATCCCTCCCGGGACCCCGAGGCCCTCGCCGCCGCCTACCTCAACCCCGAGCACGGGATCGAGGGGGCGGCCGAGGCGCTCGCGGGCGCCCGAGCAATCCTCACTGAGCGGGTCGGCCAGGACGCAACGCTCGTCTCGGCGCTGCGCGAGCGGCTCTTCTCCGGCGGGAGGCTGCGTTCAGCGGCCAAGGGCGGCGCGGCCTCCGAGGGCTCCGCGACGGCCCCGGCCCAGCGCCGGGCCGCCGACGGCGCCGGCAAGTACGACGACTTCGCCGACTGGGTCCAGCCCGTCGCCTCCGTGCCCGGCCACCGGGTCCTCGCGCTCCTGCGTGGCGAGCGCGAGGGCGCCCTGTCCCTCGAGATCGCCGAGGCGGATCCGCGCGACGAAGACGGCCTCGCCGAGGCCCGCGCCGGCTACGAGAATGCGGTTGCGCGCGCCCTCGGCGTGCGCGGCGGCTCCGGGACGCCCGCCGGGAAGTGGCTTGCCCAGACCGTCCGGGTCGCATGGCAGGGCCGGCTCCTCGCCAAGCTCGAGTCGGATCTCCGCGCCCGCCTCTTCGACGCGGCGGAGGAGGAGTCCGTCAAGGTGTTCGGGGCGAATCTGCGTGACGTCCTGCTCGCGGCCCCCGCCGGGAACCGCGCTGTCCTCGGCCTCGATCCGGGGCTGCGCACGGGAGTGAAGGTCGCCGTCGTGGACCCGACCGGGAAGGTCGTGGACACCGCGACCGTGTACCCGCATGCCCCGGCCAAGAAGTGGGACGAGGCGCTCGCGACCCTCGAGGGGCTCGCCCGCAGGCACGGCATCGACCTCGTCGCAGTCGGCAACGGCACCGCGAGCCGCGAGACCGACAGGCTCGCCGGCGAGCTGCTCACGCGCCTGGGCAAGCCCCGCAACGCCAAGGTCATCGTGTCCGAGGCCGGGGCCTCCGTGTACTCCGCCTCCGCGCTCGCCTCCGCCGAACTGCCGGACCTCGACGTCTCCCTCCGCGGGGCCGTCTCGATCGCCCGGCGTCTCCAGGACCCGCTCGCGGAGCTCGTCAAGATCGACCCCAAGTCCATCGGCGTGGGCCAGTACCAGCACGACGTCACGCCCGCGAAGCTCGAGCGGAGCCTCGACGCCGTCGTCGAGGACTGCGTCAACGCCGTCGGTGTGGACGTCAATACGGCCTCGCCGGCCCTGCTCTCGCGGGTGGCCGGAGTCGGCCCGACCCTGAGCCGGAACATCGTCGAGTACCGGGATGCCAACGGCGCCTTCGCCACGCGCGCGGAGCTCAAGAAGGTCCCGCGGCTCGGCGCCAAGGCCTTCGAGCAGTGCGCGGGCTTCCTGCGGATCACCGGGGGGAAGCAGCCGCTCGACGCCTCCGCCGTGCACCCCGAGGCCTACGCCCTCGCCGCGCGTATCCTCGCCGCGGCCGGCGGCTCCAAGGACCGAGTCGCCACGCTCGACCCGGCGCAGTTCGTGGACGAGCGGTTCGGCCTGCCGACGGTCCGGGACATCATGGCCGAGCTCGTTCGCCCCGGCCGCGACCCGCGGCCCGAGTTCGTCACGGCCTCGCTCGCCGAGGGCGTGGAGACCATCTCGGACCTCAGGCCCGGGATGGTGCTCGAGGGGACCGTCTCCAACGTCGCGGCGTTCGGGGCCTTCGTCGACCTCGGCGTGCACCAGGACGGGCTCGTGCACGTCTCGGCGATGAGCACGAAGTTCGTCTCGGATCCGCGCGAGGTGGTCACCTCTGGGCAGGTCGTCACGGTCAAGGTTCTCGACGTCGACGTCGCCCGCAAGCGGATCTCGCTCACGCTGCGCCTCGACGACGAGCCCGGTGCCGAGCGCGGCGGGAAGAGCGGCCGCGGCGGCGAGGACCGGCGTCGCCCGTCGGGCGAGGCAGCGTCGCGCGAGGGGGGCCGCGGCCGGGGCGGTCGAGGCCAGGGCCAGCGGAGTCAAGGGCAGCAGGGCGGCCAGCCCCAGGGCGGCTCGGCCGACACGGCCCTCGCGGACGCCCTCCGGCGGGCGGGCCTGGCCCGCTGACGGCGAGCCGGGCCAGTCGGGCAGGGATGGTCACCGCGGGTCGGTAGGGTGGGCGCGTGACCGAACCCCTCCTCTTGACCGGTTCGCGCGTCGTGCTGCGCGACTGGACGCACGACGACGTCGAGTCCTACCGCCGCTGGATCGTCCCACCCGCCCCCGGCGGGGGCAGCCGGGGAGTCCACGAGTGGCAGCTCTACGATGGCCCGTTCTACTCCCGCTGGACGGCCGAGGGCGCGAACCGCTGGTGCGACGGCCTCCAGCGCCGTGTGCGCGACGGCGACTGGCCGGAACCGCGGGAGGCCCTCGCCGTCGCGGACGCGGCCACCGGAGAATTCGTCGGCCAGGTCTCGTGGTACTGGGAGGAGAAGCCGGGCGAGCAGGACGCCGAGGGCACGGGCCTGCTCCCGTGGCGCCGCATGGGCCTCGTCATCTTCGACCCGGCCCACTGGTCCGGCGGGTACGGGACCGAGGCCCTCGCCCTGTGGACCGGATACCTCTTCGGCGCCACGGACAGCGGCCGCCTCGACTACGCGACGTGGAGCGGCAACGCCGGCATGCTCCGCATCGGCCAGAAGCTCGGCTTCCTGGAGGAGGCCCGGTTCCGGCAGGCGCGCAAGGTCCGCGGCCAACTGTACGACGCCGTCGTGTGCGGGATCCTGCGCAGCGAATGGGAGGAACGGACGCCGTCGGGGGCGTGACAGACCCGTTCACGGACCCATGGCACAATGGGCCGCGGTGCCAGCTCTAACTCGACCCCGCGCAGGAACCGCCGGAGGGCCGCTCAGGTCCCGGCGGGAGCTTCGCGAACCTTCCCGGCTCTCCGTCCGCACTCTGGCTGCGGCCGCCGCGGGGGCGCTCCTCGCGGCGGCGGCGATCGTGGGCCTCGCCGCGGCACCCCTTGTGGTCCTCGTCGTCGCCGGGGCCGTCCTGTGCGCGGCCCTGATCTGGAGGCCGTCCGGCCGCCGCCCCGCGACCGCGCGCTATGTGCCGACCGCCCTGATCTGGGGCGCCGTCGTCGCCCTCCTCCTCGCCCTCGGCGCCGCCTCATTGCAGGGCGTCCTCGGCGCCTGGACCTCGGCGCTGAGCGGCCTCACGTCCCCGGACCCCGCCCCCGCGCCCGGCGTCGGGGGCACGACGGCGGGATCCTCGCCCTCGCCGTCGTCCCCGCCGCCGTCGGTGTCGCCGACCGCCCTCCCGCCGGCCCTGGCGTCGCAGGCCCCGACCGCGACGCCGCTTCCGACCGGGAGTCCGTCGTCGCCCGCCGCGAGCCCCGCGGCCCCGGGGGCCGCAGCGCCGTCCGCCCAAGCCCCCGCGCCCGCCCCCGCACGGACCATCTCGGCGACGCCGGCACCCTCCCCGCCGCCCTCGCCCACGGCCGAGTGCCGGACCGAAGGGGACGAGGGGATCGGCACCCTCCTCGATGGCCTGCCCGGGTACTCGTCAGGCGGCGGCAGCGGCGAATCCTGCTCCTGACCGGCCTCGGCGCCAGTGTGTCTGAACTCACACCGTGGACACGCCGTGCGCCCCTCGGAGCGGCCTCAGAATTGAGTGGGGTCCCGGGAGGCGCGGGGCCCAGAGCGAGTGGAGCGATGTTCGAGTTCAACCTTCAGACGGCCGTGTTCTTCGGCACCGTTGCCCTGGGTGGGCTGCTGTTTGTCCTGGCGATCCTGGCCCTTGTCGGTGCGACCATGCTGCTCGGTGCGATCCGCAGCGTGCACCGGTCCGCGGACGTGGCGACCGATCGATGGGCGAGGCGCTCGCAGGCCGCTCGCTGAGCGCGTGGCTGCGGCGTCCGGCGGGGCCCGGTGATCTTCGGATCGCCGGGCCCCCCTGTACTGGCCACCCGGCCGGGATGCCGCCCTCCAGGGGCCCGGCATTTGCCGTAATGACGCCGGGCATAGCAGAATTGGAAGGCAGCACAACCGAATAAGCCTCTGATCTGCGGCGGGAGAGTCCTGCGAGCATGAGCAAGCAGGCGCCGTAGGAGCAACACCTCCCCAGGAATCTCTCAGGCACCTGTACCGTCGCGGCAAGGCAACTCTGGAAAGCAGCCCAGCGATGCTGGACTCACCGACGGTGCAAGCCGGCCCGAGAGCCGGCGGAATCTCTCAGGTCCGATACAGAGCGGGGAGGAACCTGTTACATCGCCGCACCTTCGGGTCGGCCAGATTGATGGAGTTCCCCGTGACGGACCTTTCAGCACCCGCAGCCTTCGTCGAGCGCCATATCGGCGCGCGGCGCGATGCGGACATCAAGCACATGCTCGACACGGTCGGCTTCGACAGCGCCGATGCGCTGGCAGCCACCGCCGTCCCGGACAGCATCAAGCAGCACAAGCCGCTCGTCCTCTCCCGCGCGCTCAGCGAGACCGAGGCACTCGCCGCCCTGCGCCGCCTCGCCGCGAAGAACCAGCCCCGCGTCCAGATGATCGGGCAGGGCTACTACGACACCGTGACCCCGCCGGTGATCCGCCGCAACGTCGTCGAGGACCCGGCCTGGTACACGGCCTACACGCCGTACCAGCCGGAGATCTCCCAGGGCCGGCTCGAGGCGCTGCTGAACTTCCAGACCGCCGTCGAGGACCTCACGGGCCTGCCGATCGCCAACGCGTCCCTCCTCGACGAGGCCACGGCCGTCGCGGAGGCGGTGCTGCTCATGCGCCGCGCCAACAAGGACAAGGCCGCTTCCAACGGCAGGACCGTCCTGGACGCGGACCTGTTCCCGCAGTCGATCTCGATCGTCAAGGGCCGCGCCGAGGCGCTCGGCTTCGAGGTCGAGGTCGCGGACCTCTCGGAGGGTCTGCCCGAGGGGCCGATCAACGGCGTCGTGCTCCAGCAGCCCGGCGCGTCCGGGCGGGTCGCGGACGCGACGGCCCTCATCGCGGAGGCGAAGGAGCGCGGGGCGATGGTCACGGTCGCCGCCGACCTCCTCGCACTGACCCTCATCAAGTCCCCGGGCGAGCAGGGCGCTGACATCGCCGTCGGCTCCGCCCAGCGATTCGGCGTCCCGCTGTTCTACGGCGGCCCGCACGCGGCGTTCATGGCGGTGCACGCGGGCCTGGAACGCCAGCTCCCGGGCCGGCTCGTGGGCGTGTCGAAGGACGACGCCGGGACCCCCGCCTACCGCCTCGCGCTCCAGACCCGCGAGCAGCACATCCGCCGCGAGAAGGCGACCTCGAACATCTGCACCGCGCAGGCGCTGTTGGCGATCGTCGCCTCGATGTACGCCGTCTACCACGGACCCGAGGGCCTCAAGGCGATCGCGCAGCGCACCCACGCGCACGCCCGCTCGCTCGCCGCAGCCCTCGAGGGCGCCGGCGTCGAGATCGCGCACCGCAGCTTCTTCGACACCGTCACCGCCCGCGTCCCGGGCCGCGCTGGCGCGCTCGTCGCCGCGGCCGAGAAGCAGGGCGTGAACCTGCGCCTCGTCGACGCCGACACGGTCGGGATCTCGTGCGACGAGGCGACGACGGCTGACATTGTGGACACCGTCGCCGGTGTGTTTGCGTCAACACAGGCGGGTGCGCCGGGCGACGGCGTCGACACCGCGGGATCGGGGGAGCCGGCCGGCGGGTTCGGCCTCGAGGACGCCGCGCACCGCTCGAGCGCCTACCTCACGCACCCGGTGTTCCATTCCTACCGCTCCGAGACCCAGATGCTGCGCTACCTGCGCCGCCTCTCTGACCGCGACCTCGCGCTCGACCGGACGATGATCCCGCTCGGCTCGTGCACGATGAAGCTCAACGCGACGGTCGAGATGGAGGCCATCACGTGGCCCGAGTTCGCCGGCATCCACCCCTTCGCCCCGGACTCCCAGACCGAGGGCTGGCGCGAGCTCATCGCCGATCTCGAGGCGGACCTCGCCGCGATCACCGGCTACGACCAGGTCTCGATCCAGCCGAACGCCGGCTCGCAGGGCGAGCTCGCGGGCCTGCTCGCGATCCGCGGCTACCACCACTCCCGCGGCGAGGCCCAGCGAGACGTGTGCCTCATCCCCGCCTCGGCGCACGGCACGAACGCCGCCTCCGCCGTCCTCGCGGGCATGAAGGTCGTCGTCGTGGCCACCGCCGCCGACGGCACGATCGACCACGAGGATCTCTACGCCAAGATCGAAGCGAACCGGGACCGGCTCGCGGCGATCATGATCACCTACCCGTCCACGCACGGCGTGTACGACGCCGACGTGCGCGAGGTCTGCGACGCGGTCCACGCCGCGGGCGGCCAGGTGTACATCGACGGGGCCAACATGAACGCCCTCGTCGGCCTCGCCCAGCCGGGCCAGTTCGGCGGCGACGTCTCCCACCTGAACCTGCACAAGACCTTCTGCATCCCGCACGGCGGCGGCGGCCCCGGCGTCGGCCCCGTCGCTGCGCGAGCACACCTCGCCCCGTTCATGCCGGGCAACGCAGCGGACTGGCAGGGCGGAAGCGACGTGCCGATCTCGGCCTCGCGCTTCGGCTCCGCCGGCGTCCTGCCGATCTCGTGGGCCTACGTCAAGCTCATGGGCGGGGACGGCCTGACCGAGGCCACGAAGTCCGCGCTGCTCGCGGCGAACTACATCGCCAAGCGCCTCGACGAGCACTTCCCCGTCCTCTACACGGGCGAGGGCGGGCTGGTCGCGCACGAGTGCATCCTCGACCTGCGCCAGCTCACGGCCAAGACCGGCGTCACCGCCGAAGACGTGGCCAAGCGCCTCATCGACTTCGGCTTCCACGCCCCGACCCTGGCCTTCCCGGTGGCCGGGACCCTCATGGTCGAGCCCACCGAGTCCGAGGACCTCGGCGAGATCGACCGGTTCATCGAGGCGATGATCGCGATCCGCGCCGAGATCGACCAGGTCGCCGCGGGCGACTTCGCCCTCGCGGACTCCCCGCTGCGCCGCGCACCGCACACGGCTGCCGCGGTCGTGTCCACCGAGTGGGAGCGGCCCTACACGCGCGAGCAGGCGGCCTTCCCGGGCCGGACCCGCACCCAGGACAAGTACTTCGCGCCCGTGGGCCGGATCGACGGCGCCGGCGGCGACCGCAACCTCGTGTGCGCGTGCCCGCCGCTCGAAGCGTTCGAGCAGAACACAGCCCTCGAGAACTGACGCGGCCGCTCCCCACCTCCCAGGAGACCTCCATGACTGAGACCACCACTGCGCCCACCGCTGCAGAGAAGCACACCGCGCTCCACGAGGAGCACGCCGCCCTCGGGGCATCCTTCACCGACTTCGGCGGCTGGCAGATGCCCCTCAAGTACGGCTCCGAGCTCGCCGAGCACCGGGCCGTGCGCGAGGCTGCGGGCCTCTTCGACCTCTCCCACATGGGCGAGATCTGGGCCACGGGACCCGACGCGGGCGCCCTCCTCGACTACGCGCTCGTCGGCAAGCTCTCGGCGATCCCTGTCGGCAAGGCCAAGTACTCGCTCATCTGCGCCACGGACGGCGGGATCATCGACGACCTCATCGTCTACCGCGTGTCCGAGGACGACTTCCTCGTCGTCCCGAACGCGGGCAATGCCCCGACTGTCGCCGCCGAGCTGGAGGCCCGTCTGGCCGCGTTCGAGGCCGCTCGCGGCGCGGCCGCCGTGACGCTGCGCGACGCCTCCGCCGAGACGTCCCTCGTCGCCGTCCAGGGCCCGAACGCCGAGGCGATCGTGCTCGCCGTCGTCCACCCCGACGACGCCGCGGCCGTGGTCGGCCTGAAGTACTACGCCGCCGTCGAGCTCGAGGCCGCCGGGATCCCCGTGCTCCTCGCCCGCACGGGCTACACGGGCGAGGACGGCTTCGAGCTGTTCGTGCCCAACGGGCGCGCCGCCGAGCTGTGGAAGGCGCTCGCCGCGGCGGGCGAGGGCCACGGGCTCATCCCCTGCGGCCTCGCCTCGCGCGACTCGCTGCGCCTCGAGGCCGGCATGCCGCTCTACGGCAACGAGCTCTCGCGCGAGCGCACCCCGTTCGCGGCGGGCCTCGGCGGCGTCGTCGCGCTCAAGAGCAAGGAGGGCGACTTCGTGGGCCGCGCCGCGCTGCAGGCGGCGAAGGACGACGGCGAGGGCGCCACGAGCGGCCAGCGCCTCGTGGGCCTTCGCGGCCTCGGGCGACGTGCGGCCCGCTCGCACTACCCGGTCCTGAAGGATGGCGTGAAGGTCGGCGAGGTCACCTCGGGACAGCCGAGCCCGACGCTCGGCTACCCGGTCGCGCTCGCGTACATCGACGTCGAGCACTCCGCCCCCGGGACGCGCCTCGACGCTGACCTGCGCGGCAAGGCCGAGCCTTTCGAGGTCGTCGCGCTGCCGTTCTACCAGCGCCAGAAGTAGCCCCCAGCCTTTCCAGCGACGAAAGAAGGAAGCACTGACATGAGCAAGGTCCAGACCGGCCTCCGGTACTCCGAAGAGCACGAATGGCTCGACACCGCCGCCGCCCCGGCCAAGGTCGGCGTCTCCCAGGTCGCCGCCGACGCGCTCGGCGACGTCGTGTATCTCGACCTGCCCGAGGTCGGCAGCGAGGTCACGGCGGGTGCGACGTGCGGCGAGATCGAGTCCACGAAGAGCGTCTCCGACCTGTACTCCCCCGTGACCGGGACCATCGTCGAGGTCAACCAGGACGCCATCGACAACCCGGCCCTGGTCAACGAGGACCCGTACGGCGCGGGCTGGCTCTTCGCGGTCGAGGTGTCCGAGGAGGGCCCGCTGCTCTCCGCCGAGGAGTACGCGTCCAAGAACGGCGGCGAGCTGTGAACGCCGGGGCCATCAGGCAGGACGCCGCCGCCTTCCAGCAGGTCCGCTCCGCCTCCCTCGACGCCGACCTCGCCGTCCTCGACCTCGAGATCGCCGCGAGCATCAACGCCGAGGCGGCCCGTCAGCGCGGCGGCCTCGAGATGATCGCATCCGAGAACCACACGGCCGTGGCCGTCATGCAGGCCCAAGGCTCCGTGCTGACCAACAAGTACGCCGAGGGCTACCCGGGCAAGCGCTACTACGGCGGCTGCGAGCACGTGGACGTCATCGAGCAGCTCGCGATCGACCGCGCCAAGGCCCTCTTCGGCGCCGAGTACGCGAACGTCCAGCCACACTCCGGCGCGCAGGCCAACGCCTCCGTCATGCACGCGCTCATCAAGCCCGGCGACACGATCATGGGCCTGAACCTCGCGCACGGCGGCCACCTCACGCACGGGATGAAGGTCAACTTCTCCGGCCGGCTCTACAACGTCATCCCGTACCAGGTGCGCGAGGACGACCACCGCATCGACATGGCCGAGGTCGAGCGGCTCGCGCAGGAGCACAGGCCGCAGCTCATCGTGGCGGGCTGGTCCGCCTACGCGCGCCAGCTCGACTTCGCCGAGTTCCGCCGGATCGCCGACTCGGTCGGGGCCTTCCTCATGGTGGACATGGCCCACTTCGCGGGCCTGGTCGCCGCGGGACTGCACCCCTCGCCCGTGCCGCACGCACACGTGACGACGTCCACGACGCACAAGACCCTCGCGGGCCCGCGCGGCGGCATCATCCTCACGAACGACGCCGACATCGCCAAGAAGATCAACTCGGCGGTCTTCCCGGGCCAGCAGGGCGGCCCGCTCGAGCATGTCGTGGCGGGCAAGGCCGTCGCGTTCAAGATCGCGGCGTCCGAGGAGTTCCGGGAGCGCATGGAGCGCGTCCTCGCGGGCGCGAAGATCATCGCGGAGCGCCTCACGGCCGACGACGTCCGGGCCGCCGGCATCGGCGTCGTCTCGGGCGGCACCGACGTGCACCTGGTCCTCGTGGACCTGCGCGACGCCGCCCTCGACGGTCAGCAGGCCGAGGACCGGCTCGCGGCGATCGACATCACCGTGAACCGCAACGCCGTCCCGTTCGACCCGAGGCCCCCGATGGTCACCTCGGGCCTGCGCATCGGCACCCCGGCCCTCGCGACCCGCGGCTTCGGCGAGGCCGCCTTCCGCGAGGTCGCGGACATCATCGCCCAGGCCCTCATCGCGGGCCCGGACGAGGACCTCTCCGGCCTCAAGGACCGCGTCGACGCCCTGGCGGCGGCGCACCCCCTCTACCCGGGCGTGGCTGACCTCGCCTGAGCACCGGGACGCGCGCGCCCCGCACCGGCCCACCGGCCGGCCCGCGGGGCGCGCGTACCCTTCACCGTCTTCTCGAGGAAGGAGTGGTCGACATGGCAGTCGGCGTCTTCGAGCTCTTCTCCGTGGGCATCGGCCCCTCCAGCTCCCACACCGTCGGGCCCATGCGGGCCGGTGCGGTCTTCGCGCGCGAACTGCGCGAGAAGGGCCTCCTCGACCGGGTCGCGTCGCTGCGCGTCGACCTGTACGGCTCCCTCGCGGCCACGGGCCACGGCCACGGCACCTTCACCGCCGTCCTCCTCGGGCTGGAGGGCTTCGAACCCGAGGAGATCCTCCCCGACCAAGTCGAGGAGCGCCTCGCCTCGATCGCCGGCACCGGCAAGCTCAACCTCGCGGGCGGGGCCCTGCTGACGTACGGCGTCGAGGACATGGTCCTGCACCCGCTCACCGTCCTGCCCCGGCACACGAATGGCATGCGGTTTCAGGTCTTCGCTGCGGGTGACGGCGCCGCCGACGCCGAGGGCTCGGCCGGTGCCGACGGCCCCTCCGGCTCACCCGAACTGCTCCACGAGGCGACCTTCTTCTCTGTCGGCGGAGGCTTCATCGTCCGCGAGGGCGAGGAGCAGTCCGCCCAGACAGAGCTCGACGAGTCCAAGAAGGAGCTCCCGTTCCCGTTCCGCACCGCCGCCGAGCTCCTCGGCCGGTGCGCCTCCAAGGGCCTCTCGATCAGCGACATCATGCTCATCAATGAGAAGGCCTCCCGCTCCGAGGAGGAGATCCGCGAGGGCCTGAAGCACATCTGGTCCGTCATGGAGGGCTGTGTCGAATCCAGCCTCAAGCGCGAGGGCCTCCTGCCCGGCGGGCTCAAGGTCCGCCGCCGCGCGCCCGACTGGCACGAGCGGCTCCTCAAAGAGGACAAGGACCGCGACCCGAAGTACTGGCAGGAGTGGGTCAACCTCATCGCCCTCGCGGTGAACGAGGAGAACGCCTCGGGCGGGCGGGTCGTTACGGCCCCCACCAACGGGGCCGCGGGCATCATCCCCGCCGTCCTCTACTACGCCCTCAACTACGCGCCCGGGATGGACCAGGCCACGCAGGAGGACAAGGACGACGTCGTCGTCACGTTCCTCCTCGCCGCCGGCGCCGTCGGCGTCCTCTACAAGGAGCAGGCCTCCATCTCCGGCGCGGAGGTGGGCTGCCAGGGCGAGGTCGGATCGGCGTCGTCCATGGCGGCGGCGGGGCTCGCCGAGGTCATGGGCGGCACCCCCGCCCAAGTCGAGAACGCGGCCGAGATCGCGATGGAGCACAACCTCGGCCTCACGTGCGATCCCATCGGCGGGCTCGTCCAGGTCCCGTGCATCGAGCGCAACGCCATCGCCGCGGCCAAGGCGATCAACGCCGCGAAGATGGCCCTGTGGGGCGACGGCTCGCACCGCGTCTCGCTCGACGAGGTCATCGTGACCATGCGCGAGACCGGCAAGGACATGAGCCACAAGTACAAGGAGACGGCGATGGGAGGCCTCGCGGTCAACGTCGTCGAGTGCTGACCAGCCTCCCTCCCTCCTACGCCCAACGCCGCATCGCAACACGCTGTTATGGCGCTGCCATAACAGCGTGTTGCGATGCGGCGTTGTGTGTGTGGGGGGAGGGCTTTCAGCCGGCGCACAGGGGACGCCCAGCGGCGGCTGACGCTCCTTCTCTAGGGTTGTGGTCAACCCCAGGAGGTCCCCATGTCCTACCCTTCGCCCCGCCAGCCCGGTTCCCTGGGCGGCGCGCCCATGAGAATCGTCCTGGCCGGCGTCGACGGCTCCGGCAAGTCGACGGCGGCGCGCGCCCTCGCCGACGCCTTCGCCGCGCGGGGCATCGAGAGCGAGCTGCTCGCCGCCCCCGGAGGCCGGCGCAGGCTCGACACGCTCGCCCGCCGCGCCGGCACGACGGCGATTCGCGTCCTCGGCGCGCGGGGACTGAGCCTCCTCGAAGCGGGCGTGCGGGCCGCGAATCTCCTGCGCGGCGAGCGGCGGCTCGCCTCGCGTGCCCGGCCGCCCGCCGTCGTCGTCCACGACCGCCACGCCGTGTGCCAGCTCGCGCTCGACGCCGCGCGGGGCGTCGCGACGCCCCGCTGGTTCAGCCGGCTCGCGGACAGGCTGCCGCCGGCGGACCTCGTCGTGTACCTCGACGTGCCGCCAGCCCTCGCCGCCGAGCGTGTGCGCCGGCGCGGGACCGACGTCGAGACGGAGGCTGATCTCGCGGCCTTCGACGCCGCCTACCGCTCCCTCGGCGCGTTCCCCGGATTCCTGCGCGTGGACGCCTCGGGCACCGAGGAGGAGGCGGCAGCCCGCGTGCTCGCGGCGGTCGACGGCGCGCTGGGCGCCGCGGTCTCCGGCTCACCCGCGCGGGAACCGCGGGGCGGTAGAGCTCTCTCCTAGGAGGCGTCGGGCCGCGGCAGGCCGAAGAGGACGGGAAGATCGGCGATGTCGGTGATGCGCTCGTAGCCGAGCCAGTGCTCGTCGTGCTCGAAGCCGCGGTCCACGTACACCTTCTTCTCGATCCCCATGACGGCCGCGGAGCGCAGGTCGTACATCGGGCTCGCGGAGACGTGGACGAGCTCGTCCGGGGTCACCCCGAGCTTCTCGAACAGGTAGTCGAACGCGGCGAGGCGCGGCTTGTAGCAGCCCATCTGCTCGGCCGTGATGATGACCTCGAACGGGGCCTTGAGCTTCTCTGCGAGGCGCTCGGCCTGCGCGGTGTCGCTGTTGGTGATGATGACCAGCGGGACGGCCTCGGCCAGGCGGTTCAGCGCCGCCGTGACGCCGGGGTACGGGCCGAAGGTGGGGATCCGGTCGTACACCTCGCGTGCCTCGTCCGCGCGGAACTCGAGGCCGACCTTGCGCGAGGCGCGCTCCATGGAGTTGGCGACGATCTGGTGGAAGGGCTTGTACGCGCCCATGCACTCGTCGATCCGGTACGCCTTGCAGATCCGCAGGTACTCATCGGCGACCTCCGCAGGGAGCCGGTCGCCGAGGACGTCACGCATCGTGTCGTTGATCGCGAACTTGATGAGCGTTCCGTTCATGTCGAACGTGACGAACTTCGGCAGGGTGTCGAATGCCATGGTCTTCTCCTCGGTGCCGGGCACGAGCGCGGTTGTCGATTGTCGACGACATTTTTTATGCGTCTTGAATGTATAACGGTCCGAAGGGTCCGTCAAGGGGCCTGGTGAGATTGGTTCGCAGGAGCGGGGCGGGCAGGCCTGCGAAGCCTGCCCTAGCCGTGCCGGCCCTCAGCGATCTCCTCGATCATCGCGCGGCAGAACGCCTCGAGGTCGCGGGGCCTGCGGGAGGTCGTGAGGCCGCGGTCGGTCACGACCTCCTGGTCCACCCACTCGGCCCCGGCATTGCGCAGGTCGCTCTCGAGGGAGGGGTACGAGGTCATGGTGCGGCCACGGACCGCGTCGGCCTCGATGAGGATCCACGGGCCGTGGCAGATGGCCGCGACCGGCTTCCCGGCCTCCACGAAGGACTTCACGAGGGCCACGCCCTCCTTCTCGAGCCGCATCCTGTCCGCGTTGAGCGTGCCGCCCGGCAGGACGAGCGCGTCGAAGTCGTCCGCGCTCGCGGCGGAGAGGGGGACGTCGACCGGGAACGACTCGCCGTGCTCCCAGTCGCCCTTCATGGCCGTGACGTGTCCCTCCTCGGGGGAGACCAGGACGGGCTGCCCTCCGGCCCGCTCGACCGCCTTCCACGGCTCCGTGAGCTCGGCCTGCTCGACGCCCCTGCGCGCGAGGAACGCGACCTTCTTGCCAGTGATGTTGTGTGCCATGCCCTCCGCTTTCCCTTCTCTGGCCGGACCCAAACCGACCCGCGTCCCGGCACCGGCGAGTGGGGCGGGCGCCGGTCGCAGACTGGCTAGACTGGCAAGGGCCCGCAGTCAGACCGAAGGGATCCCGTGCCCGTGACCACCCTCTCCGCCAGCCTCAATGCACGCTTCGCGAGCGAGTCCGAGATCGAGAACTGGGACAAGCACGTCACGGCCAACCCCAACGGTGGCAATCTCCTGCAGTCCGCGGCCTTCGCGGCGGTCAAACGGAACTTCGGCTGGGATATCCGTCACCTCGTGCTCGAGCCGACCGGCGGCGCCGGAGGGGAAGCCGCACAGCCGAGCTACAACCTCGTGCTCGAGAAGTCCTTCCCACTCCTGGGTCGCTTCTGGTACCTCATCAAGGGCCCCGACGTCGCCTCCGTCGAGGACATCCCCGCGGCCCTCGACGCCGTCCGCGACCTCGTGCGCCGGGAGCGCCTCGGCGTGTTCGCGGTCAAGATCGAGCCGGACATCGTGGACTCGGAGGAGGCCCGTGCCGTCCTCGCGCGAGCCGGCCTGGTCAAGGTCCCCAACCTCCAGCCGAACGACTCGACGGCGGTCCTGGACATCGGCTCCGAGCCCCACCTCGTGCTCAAGAGCATCTCCTCGCGCGGGCGCAACGCCGTGCGCCGCGCCGAGCGCGAGGGCGTGGAGGTCGTCGAGGCCGAACCCACCGCCGCGAACTACCGGACCATGCACGAGCTCATGACCGGTACCCTGACCACCAAGTCCCGCACGGGCGCACAGGTGCGCGGCTTGGACTACTACCGCCAGTTCTGGACCGAGTTCACCTCGCGCGGCCAGGGCCGGCTGTACTTCGTCTACGAGAACGGCCGCCCGTCCGTGGGAGCGTTCGTCATCAACTATGGCCGCAAGGGTACGTACAAGGACGGGGGCTCGCTGCAGAACCGCTCGCAGTACGGCGACTCGCACCTCGTCCAGTGGCGCGCCATCAACGACGTCAAGGCCCTCGGCTGCACCGAGTACGACTTCTGCGGCACCCCGCCCGCCGCGCAGGTGAAGGACAAGGAGCACCCGTTCCACGGCCTGGGCCTGTTCAAGACCTCGTTCTCGAAGACCGTCACGGACTTCGTGGGCTGCTGGGACTTCGTCATCGACCCGGCGCGGTACAGGGCCTGGTCCCTCGCTGGCGAGCGGATCGCCCGCCAGCTGTACACGCGCCGCACCGGCCAGCAGTTCTACTGAGGCCTCGCACGAAACGGACACGGGCCCATGGCTGAGACGGAGCACACCGACCGCTCCGGCGGGGACATCCCGGCCGGGGCCATCCCCAAGATCACCCCGGTCGCCTTCACCGACGTGCCCGCCGCGCCCGCTGCCGCCGAGCCGGTGCCGGCGCCCCTGACCTCACCGGTGCCAGAGGTGGCCGGACCCGCGACCCCGGGGGAGCCGATCACCGCCTCGCAGGTCCGCGCCAACGCCGCCGCCAAACGGGTCTTGGCCCGGCTCGTGCGCGGCGAGAACCCGCCCACGGCGCCGCTGAGCATCGTGGACCGCCTCGCTGGCAGCCCCTACGCGAATCTCACGATCCGGCAGGGCGCCGACGACTCGGCCCGCCGGACCCTGGACTTCGTGCTCAAGCTCGCCGAGACGATGTTCCGCTACGGCGCCGGCGCGCTCGAGGTCGAGACGTCGATCATCGCCGTCACGGCCGCGTTCGGGCTCCAGCATGTCGAGGTTGACATCACGAACCAGTCCGTGGCGATCAACTACGCGCCCCAGGACGGGACTCCCATCAACCTCCTGCGCGTCGTGCGCTCGTGGACGTCCAACTACGCTGGCCTGACCCTCGTGCACCAGCTCGTGAGCGAGATTGCCTCCGGCGGCGTGGGCCGGGACGAGGCGATGCGCCGCCTCCAGGGCATCACGCGGCGCGCCAAGCCGTTCCCCAAGTGGTCCGTCACGGCCGCCTTCGGCGTGTTCGCCGCCGTGTTCGTGGCCGTGCTCGGCGGCGGGCAGCTCGCCTCGCTCATCGCGTTCGGCTCGAACCTGCTCATCTCGCTCGTCGCGCGGGTCTTCGGCCGCTGGCGCGTCCCGGACTTCTTCACGACGCTCGCGAGCTCGTTCCTCGTCACGATCATCGCGCTGCTGCTGTACTGGGCCCAGCTGCCCATCGCGCCGGCGATCGTCGTCGTGGGCGGCATCCTGCTGCTCCTGCCGACGGCGCGGCTCGTCTCCGCGACGCAGGATGCCATCAACGGCTTCCCCGTGACCGCCGCCGGCCGGTTCCTCTCGGCGTTCCTGACGTTCGCCGCCGTCGTGGGAGGCATCGCGGTCGCGTCCGCGGCGGGCGAGCTGCTCGGCGTCGAGCGCATCGACGTCACCGAGACGTTCCCGGCCGCCTACCCGTACGTGGTCCAAGTGCTGCTCATCGCGACCGCCGTCGCGGCGATCGCCGTCACGGAGCAGACCTCGCGACGGCTCGTGCTGCCGACGGCGGGCGTCGGCGTGGCCGGGTACCTCGCCCTCACGGCGGTGGGGCTGCTCGGGGCGGGGGACAGCATCGCCCCGGCCGCGAGCGCCGTCGTCATGGGATTCCTGGCACGGATCGTGGCACTGCGGCTCGGGGCGCCGCAACTCGTCGTCGCCGTGCCCGCCGCGCTCATCCTCCTGCCCGGTCTGACGATCTTCCGGTCCATGTACGTCGCGAGCGTCGACGCCGCGCAGATCGTCACCGGGGCGGGCGGGATGCTCACCGCCATGGCGATCATCCTCGGCGCCGCTGGCGGGATCGTGCTCGGGGACAACCTCGCCCGGCCCTTCACGCGCAATGTCGCGGCGCTCGAGCAGCGCCGGAGGTCCCGCCGCCGCTGACGCCCTCACGTGCGGTCCGCGCCTCCGCCGTACAGGTTTCCCCAGCTTTGAGGCTACGAGCGCCCCGACACGCCGGAGAATGGGCCGACACGCCGCAGGTTGAAGGCCAAAGCCGGGGAGATTCGCACGCCCCAGCGTCAGGCCCGGCCGCTCAGATCTGCCCGATGGGCAGCTTCTTCTCCGCCTGGAACTGGTCCTCGGCGCGGCCCAGGGCCCAGTAGCCCGAGAGGGAGAGCTTCTCGCGCGGGATCCCGCGCTCCTTGAAGATGGCCCGGAGCTCCTTCATGGCCCCCCGCTCGCCGTGCGCGAAGACGTTCGGCGTGCCGGGCAGCCACGTCGCTTCGGCCACGGCCTCCGCCAGCACGAGCGTCTCGCCGGCCGGGAAGCCCTCGCGCGAGAGCCATCGCACCTCAACGCCGGCGGGCGCCGAGATCTCGACGACGTCGTCGGCGGAGCCGATCTCGAGGAACGCGAGCCCCTTGGCGTCCTCGGGGAGCGCCTCGAGGGCCGCGGCGATCGCCGGCAGCGCGGCCTCGTCGCCGGCGAAGAGGTGCCATTCGGCGTCGGGATCGGGGGAGTAGGCCCCGCCGGGGCCCGCGCACACGATCCGGTCGCCTGGCTGCGCGGCGGCGGCCCACGGGCCGGCGAGCCCCTCGTCCCCATGGACGACGACGTCGAGGGCGAGCTCGCGGGCCTCGGGGTCGAACGAGCGCACCGTGTACGTCCGGATCACGGGCCACTGCTCGGGCGGCAGCTGCTCCTTGAGCGCGGGGAGGTCCACGGGGCCCTCGGGCCACGTCCCGCCGGGCAGCGCGGTGGGGAAGGACACCTTGACGTACTTGTCCGTGAAGCCGTTGTCGGCGAACGCGTCGAAGCCGGGACCGCCGGCCACGACGCGCACGAGGTGGGGGCTCAGCTGCTCGGTGCGGACGACGACGAGGTCGAGCGTCGGGCGCGCCTTCCTGGCCGGGGTGGAGGGGCCGGATTCGGCCGCGTCCTGTGGCACGGGGGTCTGGGCGGGCAGAGTCATGCGCCCCAGACTACCGGCTGGCCCGCCGGCCCTCAGGCCCAACGCACGGGAGCGGCGCCCTGTGACGCGAGGAGCTCGTTGGCGCGGCTGAAGGGCCGCGAGCCGAAGAAGCCCCGGGACGCGCTCAGCGGCGAGGGGTGCGCGGAGGCGATGACCGGCGTCGTTCCCAGCAGGGGCCTCACGGACTGGGCGTCCTTGCCCCAGAGCACGGCGACGAGCGGGGCGCCGCGCGCGACGACGGCCCGCACCGCCGCGTCGGTGACCTCCTCCCAGCCGAGCCGCCGGTGCGAGCCGGCCGCGCCGGCGCGCACGGACAGGACCCGGTTGAGCAGGAGGACGCCCTCGTCCGCCCACGGCGAGAGGTCGCCGTCGTGCGGCGGGGGGACACCCAGGTCCGCGGTGAGCTCGCGGTAGATGTTCGCGAGGCTGCGGGGGAGCGGGGCGACCGCGGCGTCGACCGCGAAGCTCAGCCCGATCGCGTGCCCAGGCGTGGGGTACGGATCCTGGCCGAGGAGCAGGACGCGCACCGCGGAGAGCGGCTGCTGGAAGGCCCGCAGGATCCGGCGGGGCGGGGGAAGCACGACGGCGCCGTCCCCGGCCTCCGCGGCGAGCGCGCCGAGTGAGCGCCGCAGGGCGGGCTCCGCGGGAGCGAGCGCGTGCACCCATTCAGAGTGCACAAGCTCCTCGAGGGGCGCGCCGGCCATGCCGCCCAGGTCCCGCGCGTCGGCCTCCGGGTCAGGCGGGATGTCGGATGCTGCGCCGGACGGGCGGGACGCCGCGGTGCCTGCCCTTGCAACGGGCAGGTCGAAGAGCGGCTCGGAGTCCATCACCGCACCCAGTCTGCCAGAGGAGGCCGGGGCCCCGGCGGCCGCGTCGAATGACATGCCTGTAGTTCCTTCCCTAGACTGGAGGGCATGTCGGCAGCAGCGCAGAAGACCCATGGGCTCGATCTTGGGGCGCAGGGTCGCCCCACCACGGGACTTTCGGAACGCGACGTGCAGATGCTCGCCCTCGAGCGCGGCTGGTGGAAATACGCCGGCGCCAAGGAGCAGGCCGTCCGCGAGCTCTTCGACCTTTCGGCGACGCACTACTACCAGCTTCTCAACGCGCTCATCGACACGGAGGCGGCACTGGCGCACGACCCGATGCTCGTCAAGAGGCTGCGTAGACTGAGGACGTCGCGGCAGCGCGCGCGCACCGCCCGCCGTCTCGGCGGGGACGCCTGACGCTGCCCCTCCCAGCAGGCCGAGAACCGAGGACCCCACGCAGGCATGAGCACCTACCTCCGCGACGAGTTCGATGCAGTCCCCGAGTCCCCGCGCCGCCAGGGCGTGCACCGCACCCGGTCAACGGAGCCTCGGCGCGGCCTGGGCTGGATCATCGCGGCCGGGATCGCCGCGCTGATCATCGGCGCGGCCGCATTCTTCCTCATGCCGCGCCTTGCCGACACGTCCTCGATGGCCGGTGTCCCCTTGCCGTCGTCCGCCGCCCCGAGCGGGGCCCCGACGCCGAGCTCGACGGGGACGAGCGCCTCGCCGTCGGCCAGCCCGACGGAGGCGAGCCCCTCGCCGTCGGCCGCCGGTACGGCCACCGCGGCCTCGTCCGGCGGCGCCAACCGCGCCCTCGAGGTCGGTGTCTACAACTCGACCGGCACTGCGGGCCTCGCCAGCCGGGTCGGCGACCAGGCCCGCGCGGCCGGCTGGGCCGTCACGTCCGTGGGGAACTGGAGCGGGGGGCCCGTGAACACATCGATCGTCTTCTACCGGAGCGCGGGGGACGCCGCCTCCGCCCAGGCGCTCGCGGCGGACCTCGGCATCCCGACCGTCCTCGAGGCGCCAGGCCTCGGCATCCCGCTCGCCGCGGTGATCGGCCCCGGGTACGCCGGCTGACATGGCCGCCTTGATCGCGCGCACCCGCCGCGGTGCTGACCCCCGACCCCACAGGGCGGGCAAGGCCCGCGCCGGCCTCCTCCGTGCCCTCGCGGGCGGCGCCGCGGCGGCCCTCGCGCTCGCCGCGTGCACGCCGGGCGGAGACGCGCGGACTGCGCAGCCCGGACCCTCGGGGGACGGCGTGCTGCGGATCGGGCTCCTCCTCGACAACGAGGGCGAGTCGGCCTACCTCAACGACGCCCAGCTCGCCGCCGTCGTCCTCGCCGTCCAGGAGGCCAACGCCGCGGGCGGGCACGCGGGCAAGCCGGTCGAGCTCCTCGACGCCGAGCCGTCCGCCGACACGGGCGCGGCGGCGCGGCGGCTCGTCGAGGCGGGTGCCGACGTCGTCATCGGACCGACCGACTCGAGCCGCGCTCCGGCCGCCATCGACGTCCTCGCCCACGCCAAGGTCACGCTCATCTCGCCCGCGAACACCTCAACGCCGCTGAGCTCGTACCCGAGCAGCGGCTTCTACTTCCGCACCACGGCCGCGGAGGCCGCCGAAGGCGCCGCGCTCGTCGAGCTCGCGCGCCAGTCCGGCGCACGCAGCGTCGCGGTGCTGAACCAGGCCGGTTCCCGCGGGAAGGCCGTCGCCGACGGGGCGAAGGCGGCGCTCGGCGCGGCCGGCCTCGAGGACGCGGGCAGCGCCGAGTTCAGGGGCCACGACGCGGCGGCCGCCGCGCTCGGCGCCCAGGAAGCGGACGCCGTCGCCGTCGTCGCCCACGACGGCGGGCCGGCCATCCTCGCCCAGCTTGCCGAGGCGGGTCTCTCCGGCGGCAGGCTCGTGCTCTCGGACGGGCTCGTGGGCCGCTACGGGTCCGCGCTCGCGGCCCGCTCCCTCGAGGGCGCGCGCGTCGTCGTCCCGGGCGTCTTCCCGAGCGCCGAGTTCCAGACCGCAATCCTCGGCCAGGACGAGGATCTGACCGACATGGCGTTCGCCGCCGAGGCTTACGACGCGGCAGCGCTCGCGATCCTCGCCGCCGCGGTCGCCGAGGACGATGCTGGCGCCTCCATCGCCTCGCGGCTCACCGCGGTCTCGGGCGGGGACCCAGGCACGGGGAGCCCGGACCGTACGGACTGCACTGGCCTGCCAGCCTGCCTCGAGCTCGCCCGGGCCGGTAGGGCCGTGGACTACGAGGGCCAGTCGGGGCCCGTGGCGTTCGACGGGCACGGGGACATCACGACGGCGCGGTTCATGGTGCTGCGCTTCGGTGCGGACAACCTGCCGAAGGTCGACGGCGAGGTCACGGTCGCCCGCTGAGGCGCCGCCCGGGGCCTCATCCGGCGTCCCCCGCGCTTGCACTCGGAGGGGTCGAGTGCTAATGATTGACCTAGCACTCCCGCAGGCAGACTGCTAACCGAGCGGGCCCGGACGGGCCGGCGAGGCGCCGTCGCCAGCGGGGGGAAGGGAACACCTCGCTGGGGTGAGGCGACCAGGACCGTTCGCGTAGCGGGCCAGGGAGCCGGCCGTCGCGGGCGCTGCAGCAGGTGGCCACTAAGACAGTCACGTCCCGGAAGGACTCCAAGCCGTCATGGCCAAGATCATTGCATTCGACGAGGAGGCCCGCCGCGGTCTCGAGCGCGGCCTGAACACGCTGGCCGACGCCGTCAAGGTCACCCTCGGCCCCCGTGGCCGCAACGTCGTCCTCGAGAAGAAGTGGGGCGCCCCCACGATCACGAACGACGGTGTCTCCATCGCCAAGGAGATCGAGCTCGACGACCCGTACGAGAAGATCGGCGCGGAGCTCGTCAAGGAGGTCGCCAAGAAGACCGACGACGTCGCTGGCGACGGCACCACGACCGCCACCGTCCTCGCCCAGGCGCTCGTCAAGGAGGGCCTCCGCAACGTCGCCGCCGGCGCCGACCCGCTCTCCCTCAAGCGCGGCATCGAGAAGGCCGTCGACGCCGTCACCAAGGAGCTCCTCGAGTCCGCCAAGGAGATCGAGACCAAGGAGGAGATCGCCGCCACCGCGTCCATCTCCGCCGGCGACACCCAGATCGGCGAGCTCATCTCCGAGGCCCTCGACAAGGTGGGCAAGGAGGGTGTCATCACCGTCGAGGAGTCCAACACCTTCGGCCTCGAGCTCGAGCTCACCGAGGGCATGCGCTTCGACAAGGGCTACATCTCCGCGTACTTCGTCACCGACGCCGAGCGCCAGGAGACGGTCCTCGAGGACCCGTACATCCTCATCGTCAACTCCAAGGTGAGCTCGGTGAAGGACCTCGTCGCGGTCCTCGAGAAGGTCATGCAGACCAACAAGCCGCTCCTCATCATCGCCGAGGACGTCGAGGGCGAGGCCCTGGCCACGCTCATCGTCAACAAGATCCGCGGCACCTTCAAGTCCGTCGCCGTCAAGGCCCCGGGCTTCGGCGACCGCCGCAAGGCCATGCTGACCGACATCGCCATCCTCACCGGCGGCCAGGTCATCGCCGAGGAGGTCGGCCTCAAGCTCGAGAACGCCACGGTCGAGCTGCTCGGCAAGGCCCGCAAGGTCGTCGTGACCAAGGACGAGACCACGATCGTCGAGGGTGCCGGCGACGCCGACCAGATCGCCGGCCGCGTGTCCCAGATCCGCGCCGAGATCGAGAACTCCGACTCGGACTACGACCGCGAGAAGCTCCAGGAGCGCCTCGCCAAGCTGGCCGGCGGCGTCGCCGTCATCAAGGCCGGCGCGGCCACCGAGGTCGAGCTCAAGGAGCGCAAGCACCGCATCGAGGACGCCGTCCGCAACGCGAAGGCCGCCGTCGAAGAGGGCATCGTCCCTGGTGGCGGCGTGGCCCTCATCCAGGCTGGCGCCAAGGCGTTCGCGAACCTCACGCTCGAGGGTGACGAGGCAACGGGTGCCAACATCGTCAAGGTCGCCATCGACGCCCCGCTGAAGCAGATCGCCTTCAACGCCGGCCTCGAGCCGGGCGTCGTCGTCGACAAGGTCCGCAGCCTGCCCGCCGGCCACGGCCTGAACGCCGCCACGGGCGTCTACGAGGACCTCCTGACGGCCGGCGTCAACGACCCGGTCAAGGTCACCCGCTCGGCGCTGCAGAACGCCGCGTCGATCGCCGGCCTCTTCCTCACGACCGAGGCCGTCGTCGCCGACAAGCCCGAGAAGGCCGCCCCGGCCATGCCCGGTGGCGACGAGATGGGCGGCATGGGCGGCTTCTAACCCCCACCCCCTCCCTTTCGGGTACGCATCTCGTCGCGATTCCGGCGTTTCGGGTACGCGGCAGAAGCACGACGGCGGGGTCTCCACTGCGGTGGGGGCCCCGCCGTCGGCGTGCGGGGGCATGACGGGGGCGGCACTTGGGAGCGTTCAGGCGCTCGCGGACATTCCAGGGCGGACGGACGACGAGGCCTGCACCCGACACGTGGAATGTGCGTCCAGATGCGTACCCGGAACGTGGATTGGGCGACGAGATATGTACCCGAAACGGGGGCCTGGACGGGGCGTCAGGCCTCCGGGGTTCCCTGATGGAAGCGCAGCCGCCAGCGGCCGTCGGTGCGCTGCCACAGCGACGAGCGCAGGGCGGAGCCCTGGACCCCGACGGTGCGGTAGACGAGCTGGACCACGTCCGGTCCCACGGCCGCGGCGTCCACCAGCTCGAAGCGCACCTGGAGCTCGGGCCCGTCGACCAGCTCCTCGATGAGTTCCTCCCGGCCCCACAGCCGCCCGGAGGCGCCGACCTCGGAGTAGTCGGGGTGCAGGAGGTAGGCGAGCTGGCCATAGTCCGCACGCACTTCTGGGTCGAGGAGCTCCTGCTCGAGCTCGACGACCGCCTCAATGTCCTTCTCGGCGGCCGACGAGGCGCCAGTCGCGGCCGCCCCGGGCAGCGACTCGTCGCCGAACAGGCCGGGCTGCTGCGTGTCGAGCGGCTGCTCGGCCTCGGCGAGGACGCGCCCGTGGGGGACCCCGTCGAAGCCGGGCCCCTCGACGGGCGCCGCGCCGGACTGGAAGGCGAGCGCGCACGCGCGGGCCCGCTCGTCAGCGGCCTCGTTGAGGGTGTGCCCTGCGTGGCCCTTGACCCACTCGAAGGTATACGTGCGCCCGGCGAGTTCGGCGTCGATCTGGTGGAGCAGGTCGACATTGAGCACGGGCTTGCCGTCGGCCTTCTTCCATCCCCGCTTCTTCCATCCCGGCATCCACTTCGTGACGCAGTTGATCACGTACTGGCTGTCGCACAGGATGCGCAGCGGCTCCTCAGGGAGGTGCGCGGTGGCCCGGAACAGGTCCAGAACGGCCATGAGCTCGCCCTGGTTGTTCGTCCCGTGGGGCCATCCGCCGGCATGCCAGCGGGAGTCGTCCACGTACCAGGCCCAGCCTGCGGGGCCGGGGTTGCCGAGGGCGGAGCCGTCTGCAGCGGCGGTGATGGTCATGGCCTCAATCCTGCCAGACCGCACCGGTGGACGGGCCCGCGCCTGACGGTGGGCAAGGCCCGGCCGGGTTCCGGCCGCTGCCGTAGGGCTCAGACGGCGAAGCGGCGGGCGTTGTCGCTCTCGATCGAGCCGTAGGCACTGCCCGCGCTGCGCAGCGCTCCTCCGATCTGTGCCAGCGAGGCCTCGACCTGGGCCTGCGTCCGCGCCCAGTCGGCCACGAGCGCCTGGAAGCTGTTCGCTGCCTGCCCCTGCCAGCTGCCGCGAAGGTTCTCGAGATCGCCCTTCATGGTCTGGACCTCCGCCTGGACGCGCTCTGCCGTCGCCAGGACGCGCTGGGCGCTGACGTCGATCGCGTCGGTGTCTACCTTCACAATGGCCATTCCATCCTGCTCTCCGTGGTCGGTTCGCGGCCGCGCCGCGCCTGCCCTTCGAGCCTAGGAGTCCTCCCGGTCGCCCGGAGCCGGATCCTGCGGATTGTGGATAACGCGCCCGAAATGGGCCCCTGTGGAGGAGGAGTCAGGACCGCTCGGAGGCCGCGTCGACCGCCCGGCCCGGCTCGGCGGCGCTCGACGGCGGCTCGGCCGGCCGCTCGGGGACGGCCACGTGGGGGAGCTCGATGATGAACGTCGCCCCGCCGCCGGGGGTCTCCTCGTGCCGCACGGTCCCACCGTGCGACCCCACGATCGCGGCCACGATGGCGAGGCCGAGCCCCGTGCCGCCTGTGTCGCGTGTGCGCGAGGTGTCCGCGCGGTAGAACCGCTCGAAGATCTTCGTCGCGTCCTCCGCGGCGATGCCCGGCCCGTGGTCCCGCAGCTCGAGGACCGCCGCGTGCCGGGTGCCCGACGCCCGCGTGCCGACAGCGATCTCAAGGGGCGACCCGTCGGGGGTGTAGCGCAGCGCGTTGCCCACGAGGTTGCCCACGACCTGGCGCAGCTTGGCCTCGTCGCCGAGCGTCGGGGCGGGACCCGGTCGCCCGCCGTCGTCCAGCCCCACGAGCCGGAAGGCGCGCTCGGGCGCCGCCGCCTGAGCGTCGACGAGCGCGTCGTGGGCGAGGGGGAGGAGGTCGACGGGCTTGAGCTGGACGGGGCGCTGCTCGTCGAGCCGGGCGAGGGTGAGGAGGTCCTCGACCATGGCGCCCATGCGCTTGGCCTCGCTCTCGATCCGGCCCATAGCGGTCGCGACGTCGTCGTCCGTCCCGAGGGCTCCGTGCCGATAGAGCTCGGAGAAGCCGCGGATTGTCACGAGCGGCGTGCGCAGCTCGTGCGAGGCATCCGAGACGAACCGCCGCATCCGCGCCTCCGAGGCCATCCGGGCCTGGAACGCCACCTCGATGTGCGCGAGCATCGCGTTGAGCGAGGAGGAGAGCCTGCCGAGCTCCGTCCCGGGCGCTTCCGTGTCGACGCGTTGCGACAGGTCACCGGCGGCGATCGCGGCGGCGGTCTTCTCGACCCGTCTCAGGGGCCTGAACGCATGTGTCACGGTCCATGTCGCGATGAGGAAGGCGGACGCGAGCGTGATGATCCCGAGGGCGGCGGTGAGTCCGAGCGTGTGCTGGACGGCGTTGTCGACATTCGTCAGGGGCAGCGCGATCATGAGTGTCGCTCGCTCGCCGGTGTCCAGGACCCGCACGGGGATCGCGGTGTAGCGCCAGTCCACGTCGCGCTCGGTGCCGCGGGACTGTCGGATCTCCTGCACGGACTGCATCCAGCCGGCCTCGTCCGGCGTCAGGACGGCGACGTCGGGCCGGCCCGGGGCATTGGACACATTCGAGTAGAGGCGCGGCTGGGATCCGTCCTCGCCATAGATGACGAGCACGAAGTCGTTCGGCAGGAGCGGGTTCGGGTCCGTCAGGAGTGCAATGTTCTGGTTCTTCTGAGCGAAGATCGAGGCGTTCTCGAGCTTGTCGTCGAGCTGGCCCACGAGGAAGGTCTTGAGCTGGGTGACGGTCGCGGCGGCCGTGAGGAAGATGGCGCCGGTCAGCAGGACCATCATGATCACGATGAGCTGCGAGCGCAGCGACGCGCCCTTCCAGAGGGCCAGCACGGTCAGCGCTTCTCCGCAGTCCGCAGGACGTAGCCGACGCCGCGCTTGGTCTGGATGAGGCTCGGACCGTTGGCCTCGACCTTGCGGCGCAGGTAGGAGATGTAGGACTCGACGATCGAGGCATCGCCGTTGAAGTCGTACTCCCACACGTGGTCCAGGATCTGCGACTTCGAGAGCACCCTGTTGGGGTTGAGCATGAGGTAGCGCAGGAGCTTGAACTCCGTGGGCGAGAGGTCGATGATGACGCCGCCGCGGCGCACCTCGTGGGCGTCGTCGTCGAGCTCGAGGTCATCGACGCGGATCACGGCATCGTCGTCCAGCACGGGCTGCGTCCGGCGCAGGACGGCGCGGATGCGCGCGACGACCTCGTCGAGGCTGAACGGCTTGGTCACGTAGTCGTCTCCGCCGACGGTGAGGCCCTGGACCTTGTCCTCGGTCTCGTCCTTGGCGGTGAGGAAGAGGACGGGGACGTGGCGGCCCGCCGCGCGCAGTTTGCGGGTCACGGTGAAGCCGTCCATGTCCGGCAGCATGACGTCCAGGACCACGAGGTCCGGTGCCTGCTCCTCGGCGGCGGCGAGGGCCTCGCGGCCGTTGCCGGCGGCGATGACCTCGAAGCCCGCGAAGCGCAGGGACGTGGAGAGGAGCTCGCGGATGTTCGGCTCATCGTCGACGACGAGCAGCTTGGCCTCGGGTTCTGTCTTCTTCACGGTTCCCATGGTGCGCCCAGTTTCTGTGAATCGTCTGGACGTCTCCTGAGCTTCCGGTCGGCAAATGCTCGACGGCTAGCCGAGCCTCACGGGATCTCGCCCGCATCGAGGATCCGGTACGCGTACCCCTGCTCGGCGAGGAAGCGCTGCCGCTTGGCGGCGAAGTCCTGGTCCAGCGTGTCCCGGGCCACGAGCGCGTAGAAGCGCGCCGCCCGGCCGTCCGCCTTGGGGCGCAGGAGCCGCCCCAGCCGCTGCGCCTCCTCCTGACGCGAGCCGAATGAGCCCGAGACCTGGATGGCCACGGACGCCTCGGGCAGGTCGATCGAGAAGTTCGCGACCTTCGACACGACGAGCCGCCGCTCCTGGCCCGCCCGGAATGCGTCGAAGAGCCGCTGCCTCTCCTTGACGCTCGTCGAGCCCGTGATGACCGGAGCGCCGATGCGCTCGCCGATCTCCTCGAGCTGGTCCAGATACTGGCCGATCACGAGGAGCTGGTCGTCGGCGTGGCGGGACACGAGCCGCGTCACGACGCCGGTCTTGGTCTCGCTCGCCGCGCACAGCCGGTACTTGTCGGCGTCCTCGGCGATCGCGTACGCCATGCGCTCGTCCCGGGGCAGGTCCACTCGGACCTCGACGCAGTCCGCCGGCGCGATGTACCCCTGCGCCTCGATGTCCTTCCACGGCGCGTCGTACCGCTTGGGCCCGATGAGCGAGAACACCTCGCCCTCGCGCCCGTCCTCGCGCACGAGCGTGGCCGTGAGCCCGAGCCGGCGGCGGGCCTGCAGGTCCGCCGTCATGCGGAAGATCGGCGCCGGCAGGAGGTGCACCTCGTCGTAGACGATGAGGCCCCAGTCGTTCCGGTCCACGAGCTCGAGGTGCGGGTACAGGCCGCCGCGCTTGGACGTGAGCACCTGGTAGGTGGCGATCGTCACCGGGCGGACCTCCTTGACCGCGCCCGAGTACTCGCCGATCTCGTCCGCGGTCAGCGACGTTCGCCTGAGCAGCTCGTCGCGCCACTGCCTCGCGGAGACGGTGTTGGTCACGAGGATGAGCGTCGTCGTGGAGGACTGGGCCATCGCCGCGGCCCCCACGAGCGTCTTGCCCGCGCCGCAGGGAAGCACGACGACGCCGCTGCCGCCGGCCCAGAAGTTCTCCGCGGCCACCTTCTGGTACGGCCGCAGCGACCAGCCCTCCTCCTCGAGCCGGATCGGGTGGGGCGTGCCATCGACGTAGCCCGCGCGGTCGTCGGCGGGCCAGCCGATCTTGAGCAGGGCCTGCTTGAGCGCGCCGCGTTGCGAGGAGTGCACGACCGTGGTCTGGGCGTCGATGCGGGGACCGAGCATGGGCGCGATCTTCTTCGCCCGCATCACCTCCTCGAGCACGGGGTAGTCCTCGGTGCGCATGACGAGCCCGTGCACCGGATCCTTCTCGAGGCGGAGCCGCCCGTAGCGGGACATCGTCTCCTCGATGTCGATCAGGAGCGCGTGCGGCACGGGGAAGCGCGAGCGGCGCAGGAGGGCGTCGAGGACCTTCTCGGCGTCGAGCCCGGCGGCGCGGGCGTTCCACAGCCCCAAGGGCGTGATCCGGTAGGTGTGGACGTGCTCGGGGGCGCGCTCGAGCTCGGCGAAGGCAGCGATCTCGTGCCGGGCGTCGACGGCGTCGGGGTGGTCGACCTCGAGGAGGATCGTCTTGTCGCTCTGGACGATGAGCGGTCCGTCGCCCACAACTCCTCCTTGGCCGTAACGTCTCCCGCAGCAGCCGGCGCTAGGCCAGCTCGACGTCGATGATCCGGTGCACGCTCAGGACCCTCTCGGTCTCCCGCTCCGGGTCGAAGACGCGCACGCGCCCCGCGGAGATCGAGACGGGACGCAGCTCCTCGACGGTCGAGTTGCCCAGCGCATCGACGATGTTCAAGCGTACCGCCCGCTTGAGCCGGATGGCCTTCTGCAGCGTCTCGATGCCCAGGAGCGGCGTCGCCTCGTCGGCGAGCGGCCCGACGGGGGACTGCGTCCGGAGTACGGCGAGCTGCGCCTCCACGGCCTCGGGGTCCGGGGTGGCGGCGCGCGGCCGCGGGGTCGGCAGCGGGTTGGCACCGGGCCGGCGGCGCAGCCTGACGACCGGGTCGAGCGACGCGTCGACGGCGGGGGCGAGCCCGAGCTCGCGCAGGACGGCGGCGACCTCGCCGGGGGAGGCGTTGCTCACGACGACGGTCGGCGCGATCTGCGTCAGGCCCAGCTGCCGCGCCGCCGGGTCGGCGAGGAGCCCCGCGAGGGCGGCCTCGTCGTCGCTCGCGATGAAGCTGCCCGCGCGGCCGACCCGGATCCGACCGTGCCGTGCAGCGGTGTCCTCGACGAGGTAGGCGAGCGGCTGCGGGACGGGCGTGGACGAGTGCTCGGCGAGGAACGCGCGGATCGACGAGGCGTCCTCGCCGGCGTCGAGCGCCCGCCGCAGGCTCGCGGCCGAGAAGCGGTAGATCGTGGCCGGGCCCTGGCCCTCGGGGTCCGCGAGGAGGGAGAGCCGCCGGGCGAGCACGGGATCGAGGTAGCCGGGCGCGACGGCGGTCAGGTCCGCCTGGAGCAGCACCCGGTCGACGCTCGCGGGCAGGAGCTCCGTGAGCCTGTCCCGCGCCGCGTCGAAGTCGTCAGCGAGGACGGCCGCGCCGACGCGGGTCAGGGCTCCCGAGCCCGTGAAGCCCAGGAGGGCGGCCTCGGCGAGGGTCCCCTCGAGGAGCCCGCGGAGCCGGCGGCCGAGGCGCGGCTGGAGCCAGTCGATCCGGCGCCGGATCGCCTCCGGGGTGGCCACGGCGCAGCGTCCCTCGGGCAGGCCCGCCTCATCGGCGAGGGCCGCGGCGACCTCGAGGACGCGGCGCCGGACGGCGGGGGCGTCTGGCCGCTGCCCCTCGCCCGAGAGCGGGGCGAGCTGGTCGCTGCCCTCGGCGGACATCGCGAGGGAGGGCACCCTCGTCGTGTCGAGCCACGCCGTGGCGAGCAGCAGCCACTGCTCGGGCCGCGAGAGGGCGAGCCACTCCTCGGCGCCGGTCGCGCGCCACGAGGACGTGTCCGGGTCGAGGGCCAGGACGCCGGCGGCCGCCGCGAGCTCGAGGGCGAAGACCGTGGAGTCCGCCTCCGCGCGCAGTGCCGCCGTGACGCGGCGCAGCTCGCGCGTGCCCACGCCCCCGGACCGCAGCGTCTCGACGGGACGCTCGGAGGCCTCGACGGCGAGGGCGCTCACGAGGCGGAGGACGTCGGCGATCGCGCCGAGCGCTGCGTTGCGGCGCAGCAGGTCGGTCGTGCCAGCGGTCTCGATCGGCGGGGCCGCGAGGGCCAGCTCGGGGACGATCTTGCCGCCACGCTGGGCCAGTCCCGCTGCGCGCGGGAACTCGACGTGCTCGTCGTCGAGCGGGACGAGGAGGCCGTGCGACAGGAGCCAGTCGACGGGGTTGTCCGTGCGCCGTCCGGGTCGGATCCGCGCCGCCGCGTGGGGGATCGCGCCAACCGGCCAGTTCTCGAACTTGGCGAGGACCTCGTGCGTCCGCGGGGGAGCGCCGTCGAGCGCGTCCGGCAGGGCCGCCCAGCGCTCGAGCGCATACGCGGCGGCGATATGGTGCTCGATCGGCTGCTGCTGCGCAGCGCCGGGGATCGCATTGGCGATCCGCGCGGCATGCTCCGCGAACAGGGGAGAGGCCGTTGCCAGATCCGTGTACGGCCTGCCGAGCCCCGCGGGATAGTTGCCGAGGACCTCGCGGATGCGGGCGACGGGCAGGTAGTACCTGCGGCGGCTGCCCGAGGCCGAGTGGATCGTGTCCGGGGGGTCGGCGCGGTAGACGAGGCCTAGCTGGGAGAGCGTGGCAAGGAGCGTCTCGAGGGTGCCGAGGGTTGCGCCGCCGACGGCGTGACGCAGCTCGACGCTGCTGCCGCTGCGTCCCTCGTCCTCGTTGGTCGTCAGGACGAGTGCCTCGAGAACCTGGAGCTCGGGCCTGGAGAGCGACTCGAGCGCGCGTTGGAGGCTGATGCGGGCACACGCCCGGGCGGCGAGGGCGGCGAAATCCGGCACACCCGGCGTGATGAGGTCAGGGCGGGCTGAGAACAGCCGGCGCAGGGCGTCGTTGCCCCGGGAGGAGAGCTCTTCGGCGAGTGCGCGGATCGACGACATCTCAGTGGCGCCTGCGCTCGAGGACCCCGGCGACGATGGCCGCCGCCATGAGGAGGAAGGCGACCGGCAGGCCGTACAGCGCGAGCGCCGTGACCCACGCGGGCGCCGTCGCGCCCCCGGATGCGAGCGCGAGCGTGGCCGCCCAGGCAGCGAGGGAGAGGCCCGCGAGGAGGGCACCGCCCACGGTCGCGGCCCGGCGCCAGCCGTGCGCGCCGTCGGATCCGAGCGGGCGCTGTCCGCCCGTCTGCTCTGAGGGTCCCTGCTGGGGAAGGGAAGGCACCATGGCTACAACCTAACAGCGACCGGCAAGGGGCGCGGGAAACAGGCCGACACGGTCGGTGCGAGACAGTAACCTAGAAGCAGTACACGAGCGCTCGCGTCACGGGCAGGCCGTTCCCTGCCCGGGAGTGCCGTCCGCCGACAGCGGGTGTTCTCTTTTCGATTCCTCACAGATGGGGGTTGTGGCAGTGCCCACTGGCAAGGTCAAGTTCTTCGACAAGGCGAAAGGCTTCGGCTTCATCGCTGGCGACGACGGGCAGGAGGTCTTCCTGCCCGGCTCCGCCGTGCCCGCCGACGCCGAGATCAAGACCGGGTCGCGGCTCGAGTACGGCGTGGCGGACGGCCGCCGCGGGCCGCAGGCCCTCAGCGTCCGCGTCCTGGAGAAGCTCCCGTCCGTGGCCCGCGCCAAGCGGGTCCCGGCCCGCGAGCTCGCCCCGATCGTCCAGGACCTCGTGAGCGTCCTCGACAACCTCTCGGGCCAGCTCGCCAAGGGCAGCTACCCCGAGAAGGGCCCCGCGATCGCCGCCGCGCTCCGCCGCGTCGCAGACCAGCTCGACGCCTAGCCATGGTCGCTCCCACTGCTCCCTCCTCGTCGGCGCCGAAGCGCAAGGCCGGCGTCCCCGTCTGGCGCGTCGGCAAGCCGGACGCCTTCCTCGCCTCGGCGGTCGAGGCCGCGCGCAGCGCGCTGCTCGAGACCGTCCGCGCCGACGAGGTCGGCGAGCATGTGGCCGCCAAGAGCGAGGGCGAGCGGGTGGTGACGCACCTGTTCGAATCGCGCCTGGCCGGGTACCGGGGCTGGTACTGGTTCGTGACGGTCGCGCGCGTGGCCCGATCGAAGGCGGTCACCGTCAACGAGGTCGGCCTCGTCCCGTCCGAGGACGCAGTCCTGGCCCCCGAGTGGGTCCCCTGGGCCGAGCGCGTGCGGCCCGAGGACCGTGAGGCAGCCGAGGACCTGGCCGTGTCGGAAAGGGACGCGTCTGAAACCGACGTGTCTGAAACGGACGAGCGGGACGCCGCCGAGCACGACGCCGGCGAGCGATACGCCGCAGGGGAGGACGCCGCCGAGCAGGACGCCGCCGACGTGGAGTCAGCCGCGGTGCAGGACGCCAGCGAGGAGCAGGACGCGTAGGCGCAGTCACCCCCCAGACGACGGCGGGCCCCACCTGAGGTGGGGGCCCGCCGTCGTCTGCTGCCGGGTCGGGTGTCAGCCCTTGAGCTGGCCCACGACCCAATCGATGGACTGGGTCAGCTTCGTGACGTCCTCGGGCTCGATGGCGACGAAGGTCGCGATGCGCAGCTGGTTGCGGCCGAGCTTGCGGTACGGCTCCGTGTCGACGACGCCGTTGGCGCGCAGGACCTTGGCGACCTGGGCGGCGTCGATCGACTCGTCGAAGTCGACGGTGACGATGACGTTCGAGCGGTCCGCCGGGTCGGCCACGAACGGGGTCGCGTACTCCGAGGCCTCGGCCCAGGCATAGGCGCGGCCGGCGGAGTCTGCCGTGCGGGCGGTGGCCCAGTCGAGCCCGCCCGAGGCGTTGAGCCACTCCACCTGGGCGTTGAGGCCCACGAGGGTCGTGAGGCTCGGCGTGTTGTACGTCTGGTTGAGCTTCGAGTTGTCGATCGCCGTCTTGAGGTCGAGGAAGTCCGGAATCCAGCGGCCCGAGGCCTTGATCTCCTCGGCGCGTTCGAGGGCAGCGGGGGAGAACAGCGCGAGCCACAGCCCGCCGTCGGACGCGAAGTTCTTCTGGGGGGCGAAGTAGTAGACGTCGCTCTCCGAGACGTCGACGGCGAGGCCGCCGGCGGCGCTCGTCGCGTCGATGACGACGAGCGAACCCTCGTCGGCGCCCGAGACGCGCTGCACGGGCGCGGCGACGCCGGTCGAGGTCTCGTTCTGCGGCCACGCGTAGACGTCGACGCCGGCCTCCGCCGCGGGCCGCGGACGCGTGCCGGGCAGGGCCGTGAGGATCGAGGACCCCTCGAGGAACGGCGCCTTGTCCGTTGCCTTGGCGAACTTCGAGCCGAACTCGCCGAAGGAGAGGTGCTGGGCCTTGGACCGGACGAGGCCGAAGGAGGCGACGTCCCAGAAGGCCGTCGAGCCGCCGACGCCGAGGATCACCTCGTAGCCCTCGGGAGCCTTGAAGAACTCCTTGAGGCCCTCGCGGATGCTGCCGACGAGATTCTTGACGGGTGCCTGCCGGTGGGACGTGCCGAGGAGCTTCGCTCCCGCCGCGGCGATCGCGTCCACCTGCTCCCCGCGGACCTTCGACGGGCCAGCGCCGAAGCGGCCGTCGGCCGGGAGGATCTCGGCGGGGATCTGAAGAAGCTGGCTGGTCTCGACCACGGGTGAAGCCTCCTGACGGTTCGGGTCCGGGCGGAGACCGTGCCCCTCCGCCCCGCACAAGTGTGCCGCACGCGCTCCGGGGCGCGGAAATTCGAGGACGGTGTGAGACGCCGGGCTGACCGGCGAATACTAATCTGAGCAGGTCAAAATAAGCTAGACTTGTGGCTGCGGCCGCAACCGCCCACACACTTCGTCCCCAGGAGCAGATGCCTCGCATGTCCGACCTCATCGACACCACCGAGATGTACCTGCGGACCATCCTCGAGCTCGAGGAGGAGGGCATCGTCCCCCTGCGCGCGCGCATCGCAGAGCGGCTGCGCCACTCCGGTCCGACCGTGTCCCAGACGGTGGCCCGCATGGAGCGGGACGGGCTCGTCGTCGTCTCCGGGGACCGGCACCTCGAGCTCACCGCCACGGGCCGCACGCGTGCCGTCGAGGTCATGCGCAAGCATCGGCTCGCGGAGCGCCTCCTCGCGGACGTCATCGGGCTCGACTGGGCCTACGTCCACGACGAGGCCTGCCGCTGGGAGCACGTGATGAGCGAGCGGGTGGAGCGGAGGCTCTTCGAGCTGCTCGGCCGGCCGAGCGAGTCCCCGTACGGCAATCCCATCCCCGGCCTCGAGGCGCTCGGCGGGGCGCCCGCCGAGGGCTTCGGCGAGGGCGTCGTGACGCTCGTCGATGCCATGGACGAGTACGCGCCCGGGTCGCGCGTCGTCGTCTGCCGGCTCGCGGAGCCGATCCAGGTCGACCCGGAACTCCTCCAGCAGCTCGAGGAGGGCGGGATCCGCCCCGGGGCCAAGGTGACCCTCGCGCGGGTTGGCGACTACATCTCCGTGCGGGTCGCCAGCGTCGACGGCGCCCTCGAGCTGCCGCTCGAGGTTGCCTCGCACGTCTTCGTTTCGATCGGCTGATTTGCCCGTTTTCACACGTGCGAACACAAAAGCACAGAATCTCTAGGTCTTGGACTAATTCAGTTGTGACATTTGGGATGTGAGTTTCGTCTCACTAAAGGTCACGGAATTATTACATCCGGCCCCTAGTGTCCTATGCTGGGGGGCAAGCGCCGAGATTTCGGCGTGACCTCCGCCCGTACGCCGAGCTCTGCCAGCGGGACTGGGGGTGTTCCATCCATGGCAGAGGCGGGGGAACCACCAGTGGCGGCGCGAGCCACCTTGGGGTGAAGCCCGCAGCATGCTCGAAAGCTCCGGCACGCAGGTTCAGCCCTGGCTACCCGTGTGCCGGATCCCTTCGGCGGCTGGGCCGAGTCCGAACTCTGTGGCTCGAACCCGACAGCTAACTTCGCAGGCGATTTCCGTACAGAGAGGGAAAGTCGCTTGACCCAGCAAGCTGCCACCGGCCGCCGCCGCGCCGAGGCACCGGCCGCCCAGGCCCACGGCCTCCGCCCGCGCGACGCCGCACGCCGCGGCCGCCGCGCCGCCGCCCGCCCCGGCCCCGTCCGCCAGCTCGCCGAGATCGCCGGTGTCGGCCAGAAGGCCGGCGTCGCCCTGGCCGCGACCGGCCTGGTCCTGACGGTGACCCTCCCGACCGCGGGCACCGAGGCCGCAATGTCCCCTGCTGTCGCCGACACGGCCCAGCAGCCCGAGGTGACCGCCTCGGGCGAGGCCGTCGTGGCCTTCAGCCGCACTTCCGTCGGCAGCCAGGTGGACCCGGACGGCCGCCTCAAGCAGCTCCTCAGCGTCCAGTCCGCCGGCGGCGTGTCCCCTGCCCAGGCGAAGCACACGCTCGGCGCCCCGCTCGACTCGATGGTCGCGTCCTCGCCCTTCGGCTACCGCGTGAGCCCCCTGAGCGGCTGGGCCGGCGAGTTCCACCGCGGCCAGGACTTCGCTGCCCAGTGCGGAACCGCCGTGAAGGCCGCCGCGAGCGGCACTGTGACCTTTGCCGGCTGGCACCCCTACGGCGGGGGGAACCGCGTCGTCATCGACCACGGCAACGGTCTCGAGACCACGTACAACCACCTGTCCTCCGCATCGGTCTCGGTGGGCCAGAAGGTCGAGCGCGGGGCGCTCATTGCCCTGAGCGGCACGAGCGGCGCCTCGACCGGTTGCCACCTCCACTTCGAGGTCATGGTCAACGGCGAGGTCGTCGACCCCAACGGCTGGCTCTGAGCCCTTCGCCTTCTCTCCTGTCACCCCTCCTGTCGCCGCACGAGCCCCGGGCTGTCGCAGCTCTGGGGCTCGTTCGCGTCGACCCTCAAGAATCTGTCGTGTCCGTTTCGTGACACGCGGTAATCGGGCCGTGATCCGAATGTGACTTTTTGATGGGGGTCCGGTAGGGTCGTTCTTGTTCCGGCTCCTACCAAGTTGGAACATCCGGGGAGCATGCCTAGCTCTGCCACTTCCCGGAGTCCGTTCGCACACTCGTCTGGCAGAGGCGGGGGAACCACTTTCGGTCCTCCTTGTAAGGGCCTTGGGGTCAAGCAGCCCGGCGCGAGCCGGGAGGCCGGATACTTCCAATCCGAACCCGACAGCTCACCTCGCAGGCACTGGGAGAGGCTATTTCTGTGTCGTCACGCACCATGACTGCGCGTCATCGCGCCGTTCCGGTCCGCACCAGCCCGCTCGAGGCTGTCGCGTCCGCCATGTCCGACAATGCAGGCACCATCGGCCGTCAGGCTGCGGTGATCGCGGCCGCATCGGGCCTGATCATCTCGGCCGGGCTCCCTGCCCAGGCCGCGGAAGCCCAGCGGGAGGCATCTGCCCTCTCCGACGTGGCCAGCACCGCTGCCCCGACCGTCGTCGCGCCCGAGCAGGCGCAGGTCGACTTCGAGCGTCCCGCCGTCGCCTCGGTGGCCGCTCCCGTCGTCGAGCAGGTCCAGACCCAGTCCACGGTCACGGAGACCCTGAGCCAGAAGGTCGCCGGCCTTCTCGACGGCTCGAGCGTCGCCGGATCCTCCCTCGCAGCGATCGCCTACACCGGCATCGGCAGCCCGTATGTCTGGGGTGGCACCACGCCCTCCGGCTGGGACTGCTCCGGCTTCACCCAGTGGGTCCACGCGCAGGCCGGCATCAGCATCCCCCGCGTCCAGGCGTGGAGCGTCATGACGCAGACGGCCACTCCGGCCCCCGGCGACCTGGTGGTCCAGAACGGTGGCGCCCACGTCGGCATCTACGTCGGCAACGGGATGATGATCAGCGCCCTCAACCCCTCGCAGGGAACCCTGCTCCACGCCGTGAACGCGACCGGCTCCTCGGTCTTCTACACCCTCAACTGAGACCACCCCCCCGACTCCGGGCGGTGCGGTGCCCCCTGACCGCAGCGCCCGCCACGGGCCGTTTCCCCCTGAGGCCCGAGGACACGAAAGAGAGAAACCATGACCACTCGTGCAGGCATCGCCCGCCATCGAGCCGAGGCCACGTCCTCGCTTGCCGTCATCGCCAAGGCCGTCACCGAGAACGCAGGCGGCGTGGGCCGGCAGGCCGCCGTCATCGCCGCCGCCGGCGGTCTCGTCCTGACGAGCGGCGTCGCCGCCAACGCCGCTGAGGCCACCGCCCAGCGAGAGGCCTCCGCCCCGGTCGCCCTCGAGGCTGCTTCGGCCGCCGTCCAGGCCCCGGTCTCCGCCGAGGCCACGGCCGCCCTGAGCTTCGAGCGCCCGGCCGTCGAGTCCGTCGCCGCCCCGGTCGTCGAGGCGCCGGCCCCCGTGGCCGAGGCCGAGCCGACCGTCCAGGCCTCCGCGACCCTCCGGGTCGCCTCGTCCACCCCGGTCGCCTCCGTCGCCTCGAGCGGCATGGGCGCGGCGATCGCCTCTGCGGCCTACGCGCAGCTCGGCGTCTCGCAGGACTGCACGATGCTCGTGACCAACTCCCTCGCGGCCGTCGGCATCAACTACCACGGCTGGCCGGCCGGCTACCTGTCCCTCGGCCGCACCGTGAGCGCCGCCGAGGCCCAGCCGGGCGACCTCGCCTACTACGCCGACGGCGGCATGGGCCGGGCCCACATCGCCGTCTACGTCGGCAACGGCCAGGCCGTGCACGGCGGCTGGAACGGCAACACCACGACCCTGTTTTCCGTCAACGTGGGCTCCGGCCCCGTGTTCATCCGCGTCGGCGGCTGATACATCCCACACGTGCACGGGGTAGCGAACGGCCCCGGATACGCACTGCACAGGACGCCCCCTCCGCTTCAGGAGGGGGCGTCCTGTGCGTTCCGGGGAGGACGAGCGGCAGGTGTCGCGCATGTGAACGTTCGCGGACACCTTGGCTCGGGCAGCCCCTGTGTTCGGTGAACGGTTGACGCGTTCAGTAGGCTGGAAGAGTCGATCCAGCCCGGCTACGCACAGGGCAGCCGGCCCTGTGCCCCTGACCGGGTGCGGCCGTTAAGAGGAACGCGCATGCGCACACTCGTTCTGAATGCAGGATATGAACCGCTCGCGGTTGTCACCTTCCGCCGGGCGCTCGTGCTCGTGCTCGCCGGCAAGGCGAGCATTGTCGCGGAAGACGGCGATCCAGTCGTCGGACCGCGCGAGGTGCTGGGCCGCCCGTCGGTGATCCTGCTGAACCGGTACATCAGGCCCCGCCGAACCTACGCCACCGCCGTCACGAGACGCGGGGTGCTCCGTCGCGACGGGCACACATGCGCGTACTGCGGCAAGGCGGCACACACCGTGGACCACGTCCTGCCCCGCTCCCGCGGGGGCGCGGACTCGTGGGAGAACCTCGTGGCATGCTGTCTGCGCTGCAACAACGTCAAGGGTGACCACACCCCCGGGGAGATGGGCTGGAAGCTGCGCTTCACGCCCGCCCCTCCGGCCGGGACGTTCTGGCAGATCAAGGAGCTCGAGAAGCCCGTCGAGCAGTGGAGCCCCTTCCTCGCTCCGGAGTCGGCGGCCTGAACGGGACGGATCCCGGGGCCACCGGCGCGGTGGGTCTGGAGTTTGATGCCGTCGTGCTCGCGGGCGGCCGGGCCACACGCCTCGGCGGATACCCCAAGCCGCAGCTCGACTACGCCGGTCTCTCGCTCCTTGAGCGCGCCCTCGGTGCGGTGCGCGCTGCGCGGATGGCCGTCGTCGTCGGCCCCGGGCCCGGGGAGCTCGGCGGGCCGCCGCGGACTGCCGCCATGCCGGCGGGCAGGCCCTCGCCCCGGCGCGTCGTCTACGCCCTCGAGGAGCCTCGCTTCGGCGGCCCGCTCGCGGCGCTCGGGACAGGGCTCGCCGCCCTGTCCTCCGCGGGGGCGGGCCCCGACGGCGGTCCCTGGACGGCGCTGCTCGCCGCAGACCTGCCGCGCGTGGGCGAGGCGGTCGCCCTGCTCCTCGGGGCCGCGGCGGCGGATCCGGCCGTCGACGGGATCGTGGGCCAGGACGAGTCGGGGAGGAACCAGCCGCTCCTTGCGCTCTACCGGCGCGGGCCGCTCGAGCGAGCCGTCGCGGAGATCGAGCGCGAGAAGGGCCTCGCCGACCGGCCCCTGCGCGAGCTCGTTGCTAGGCTTGACCTGCTGCCCCTGCCGCTGCCGCCGGGCCTGTCCGACGACGTCGACACCTGGGAGGCCGCCGAGCGCTGGGGCATCGGCCGCCCGGAGTCGCCGGGGGCCGCGGCACGGCGAGAGGACCCCCGATGAGCGAGCCTTCGACAGGCGCAGGCCGTGCGGACGACGCCGGCACCGATGCGGCCGGCGCCGCCCGCCCGAACGACACCCCGGACCTGGACGCGCTCCTGCGCTCGTGGAGCGACCGGCTCCTCGACGAGCTGGGCCTGGAGGACGTGCAGATCGACATCGGCGCCATCCTCGGCCTTGCCGGCGTCGCCGCCCACCGGGTGGTCCGCCCCGCCGCCCCGCTGACGACGTTCATCGCCGCCTACGCTGCCGGGCTCGCCGTCGGCCGCGGCCAGGCCGACGAACGGCCCGCCATGGAGTCCGCGATACAGGCCGCCCTGAGCCTCGCGAAGGCACACGGGGCGGCCGGGACCGAGGGATGACGGCCGGCTCCGACGCGGCCGACTCCCACCACCACGCGCTCGAGCACACCTGGACGGAGGCGCGCGAGGCCGCCGCCCGGGGGGCCGGTCCGCTCCCGCCGTCCGAGGTCCCGCTCGCCCGCGCCGCGGGCCGCACGCTCGCCGAGGACCTGACCGCCCTGCGGGACATGCCACACTACGCGTCCTCGGCCATGGACGGCTGGGCCGTGAGCGGCACCGGCCCCTGGATCCTCGCCGAGCCGGGCGAGCCGCTCACCGCGCACCAGGCGAGCCCGATCGTCACCGGCGGTGCCCTGCCGCCGGGCACGCGCGCCGTCCTGCGCCGCGAGCGCGGCGAGGTCGTCCCCGACGAGGACGGTCTCCCGCACCTGCGGACGGGGCCGGGCGCGCCTCCCGGGTCGCCCGGCGGCGGCGCCGACATCCGCCCCGCGGGCCAGGAGGCCAAGGAGGGGGAGACCCTGCTGCCGGCGGGGACCGTGCTCGGGCCCGCCCAGGTGGCCCTGGCCGCCCTCGCGGGCTACGACACGCTCCGCGTCACCGGCCGGCCACTCGTGACCCTCGTCCGCACCGGCGGGGAGGTCGAGGAGAGCGGGCTGCCGGGTCCGGGCCGCGTCCGGGACGTCTTCAGCTTCCTCATCCCGCCGCTGCTCGAGGCCTACGGCGGCATCCTCGTGGGCCACGAGAAGATTGGCGACGGCGCCGAGGAGTGGGCGGCGGCACTTGCGGAGCACGACGGCGCGGCGCCGCCCGACGTCGTCATCACCACCGGTGGCACCGGCAAGGGCGGCACCGACTACTTCCGCGAGACGGTCGCCGCGATGGGCGGGCGCCTCCTCGTCGACGGCGTGGCGATGCGCCCCGGCCACCCGACGGTCCTCGCCGAGCTTCCCGACGGCAGGTTCTTCCTCGGCCTGCCGGGGAATCCCCTTGCGGCCATCGTGGGGCTCGTCACCGTCGGCGAGCCGCTGCTTGCGGCGCTGTCGGGACGCGAGCCGCTCGCCGCCGTCGAGCTTCCGAGCGGCGAGGTGTTCGAGGCCGAGCTCAAGCGCACCCGGGTGATCCCGTTCCGGCGGGTCTACGGCATGGCCTCGCCGGCGACGGGCGTCGGCTCGGGGATGCTGCGCGGACTGGCCTCGGCGGATGGCCTCATGGTCGTCCCGCCGCACGGAGCCGAGCTGGGCGAACCCGTCCCGTGCCTGCCGCTCCCGTGGGGGCGGCCGCTCGCCGCGCCGTCGTCGGGCGGGGCCGGGCAGGGCAGGGCGAAGCGGCGTTCGGTGGCGTCGAAGGACCCTGTGGACTGGAGCGCCCTCGATGGCTGAGGATGGCAGGGGGACGCCCGCATCGTGGAACCCCCTACCGCGAATTTGTTCCGCATAGCACGATAGGTTGCATGACTCACAACTCGCCCGTGACGGACATCAATGAGGATTCCCTCCACGTCGAGGCCCCCGAGACCGCGGCGGCCGGGCTCAAGGCCGTGACCGTGGCCCTCCAGCGCGGGCTCGAGCAGGCCGGTCCGGCCCGCACGGCCCGGGCGCTCCTGCGCCTCAACCAGCGCGGCGGCTTCGACTGCCCCGGCTGCGCGTGGCCGGAGTCGGACGGGCGGCGCAAGGCGGCTGAGTTCTGCGAGAACGGCGCCAAGGCGGTGGCCGAGGAGGCATCGGTCTCTGCCGTGACTCCGGAGTGGTGGGAGGCGCACCCCCTCGAGACGCTCAAGGACAAGACCGACTACTGGCTCAGCAAGCAGGGCCGCCTCACCGAGCCGGTCGTCCTGCGCCCCGGCGACGACCGCTACCGGCGGATCTCGTGGACTGACGCCTTCGAGCTCGTCGGCGAGCACATCCGGGCCTCGACGCCGGACCGCTGCGTCTTCTACACCTCGGGCCGCACGGCGAACGAGACCGCGTTCATGTACCAGCTCTTCGCGCGCAGCGTCGGGACGAACAACCTCCCGGACTGCTCGAACATGTGCCACGAGTCCTCCGGCTCCGCCCTCAACCCGACGATCGGGATCGGCAAGGGCACCGTCTCGCTCGAGGACATCCACCGCGCCGAGCTCGTGTTCGTCGTCGGCCAGAACCCGGGCACGAACCACCCGCGCATGCTCTCGGCGCTGGCCGACTGCAAGGCCGGCGGCGGCAAGGTCGTCGCCGTGAACCCCCTCCCCGAGGCAGGGCTGCTGAACTTCAAAGACCCGCAGACTGTGGCCGGCGTCGTGGGCGACGGGGTCTCGATCGCCGACGAGTTCCTGCAGATCAAGGTCGGCGGCGACCTCGCGCTGTTCCAGGCCCTCGGCCACCTCCTGCTCGAGGAGGAGAAGCGCGCCCCCGGCACGATCGTCGACCGCGCGTTCGTGGAGTCGCAGACCGAGGGCTTCGAGGCCTACGCCGCGGCCCGCGCGACGATCGACTGGGAGGAGACCGAGAAGGCCACAGGCCTCTCGCGTCTGGCGATCTCCGAGGTCGCCGGCATGCTCGCACGCTCGAAGGGCACGATCATCTGCTGGGCCCTCGGGGTCACGCAGCAGCCGCACTCCGTGGACACGATCCGGGAGATCATCAACCTCCTGCTCCTGCAGGGCAACTTCGGCAAGCCGGGCGCCGGCGCGTGCCCCGTGCGGGGTCATTCCAACGTCCAGGGCGACCGCACGATGGGCATCTGGGAGAAGCCCAAGGAGTGGCTGCTCGAGGCACTGGACAAGGAGTTCGGTATCACGTCCCCGCGGCACCACGGGTTCGACTCGACCGAGACCCTCCACGCCTTCGAGGCGGGGGAAGTCGACGTGTTCGTGCAGATGGGTGGCAACTTCGCCCAGGCGAACTCCGAGACCGAGGGCCTCGAGGCCGGCATGCAGAATGCGGGCCTCACGGTCCACATCTCGACCAAGCCCAATCGCTCGCACATCGTGGCCGGCAAGACCTCGCTCATCCTGCCCACGCTGGGGCGGACCGACCGGGACGACAAGCACCCGGGCGGGAAGCAGTTCCTCTCGGTCGAGGACTCGATGTCCTGCGTTCACTCGACCCAGGGTCGGCTCGAGCCCATCTCGGACCACCTGCTCTCCGAGCCGGTCATCGTCGCCCGCATGGCTGCCGCGACCCTCGGCGAGGACCACGCGGTTGACTGGCGCGCGATGGCCGAGGACTACGACGTCATCCGCGACCACATCTCACGCGTCATCCCGGGCTTCCAGGACTTCAACGAGCGCATCCGCACGAAGAACGGCTTCGTCCTGCCGAACCCGCCGCGCGACACCCGCACGTTCGCGACGGACCAGGGCAAGGCCCAGTTCTCGGTGCGCCCGCTCGAGTACCTCGAGGCCCCCAAGGGGCACCTCATCCTCCAGACGGTGCGCAGCCACGACCAGTACAACACGACGTTCTACGGCGTCGACGACCGCTACCGCGGCATCCGCGACGGCCGACGCGTCGTCCTCGTCCACCCCGAGGACTTGGCCGAGCTCGGCTTCGAGGACCGCCAGCTCGTCGACGTCGTGAGCGTCTTCCGCGGTGAGGAGCGGCGGGCCGACCGCTTCCGGCTCATCTCCTACCCGACGGCGCGGGGCTGCGCTGCGGCCTACTTCCCCGAGGCGAACGTCCTCGTCCACCGCGACCTCGTGGCCCGCGAGTCGAACACCCCGGGCTTCAAGGCCCTCACGGTCCGGTTCGAGCCGCACGTGCCCAGCGGTGACGAGGCCCGTGTGGGCCAGCTGAGCTAGGATGCAGTCGTGGGCAGGCTGAGCCAGCGGCGCCGGGTGCACCGCTATGTCCTGGGCAGCGAGCATCCCGTGCGCCATCGTGAGGACGTGCTCGCCGTCGAGGAGCCCCTCGAGATCCGGCTGACGTCCCCCGCCGGGACCATGTCCTACAGCGTCACCATGCGCACGCCGGGGCACGACTTCGACCTCGTCGCCGGCTTCCTCGTGTCCGAAGGTGTCATCTGGGAGCCTGGGCAGCTCGTCGCGGAGCGCTTCTGCGCGGGCGAGGACGAGAACGGCGTGCAGACCTTCAACGTCGTCGAGGCCCAGCTGCGGCCGGGCGTCGTCGCGCCGGAGATCGGCCGGAACGTCTACACCTCGAGCTCGTGCGGGATCTGCGGGACGGACTCGATCGAGGCCGTTCGCCGCGCCGGACATCACGGCCCGGCGGACGACGGTGTGCGGCTGGACCCGGGCGTCGTCGCCGCCCTGCCCGACCGACTGCGCGAGGCGCAGGCGCTCTTCGACCGGACGGGCGGGGTGCACGCCGCCGGGCTGTTCCGCATCGAGGACGACGGCGCGCGGGCAGAGCTGCTGTGCGTGCGCGAGGACGTGGGGCGGCACAACGCCGTGGACAAGGTCGTGGGCTGGGCGCTGCGCGAGGGCATGCTGCCCCTGCGCGGGACGGTCCTGCAGGTCTCCGGCCGGGCGTCGTTCGAGCTTGTCCAGAAGGCCGCGATGGCTGGGATCCCCGTGCTCGCCGCGGTGAGCGCGCCGTCGTCGCTCGCGGCCGAGCTCGCGGAGGAGTCCGGCGTGACCCTGGTCGGCTTCAGCCGGGGCACGGGCTTCAACGTCTACGCGGGCCACGACCGCTTCCCCACCTCCTGACCCAGACGACCACCCCCGACGTTTCGGGTACGTATCTCGTCGCCGATTCGCCCTTTCGGGTACATCTCTGCGTACCCGGGAGGGCGAAAACGCGTCGAGATACGTACCCGAAACGGGAGTGGGGAAAGGGGGTTCCGCTGGGGCCTACGGCAGAGTAGGTTGGAATGCCAAGAGGTTAGTCAACTGATTGGATCATTCCGTGCATGACGACCGGCGCATCACCGAGGCCCGCGTCGACAGGTTCCTCCGCGAGCGCCTCCAACCGGCCATCTACCGCCGGGCACTCGCGCTCGGCGTCGAGCGGTGGGATGCCCCCGGCGAGCCCGTCCGTGCCGAGGAGGCGTTCGCCCAGAGGTACTCGCCGGCAGCTTCCGGGGACGCCTGGGGGGCCGCCTGGGGCACGACGTGGCTCCGGCTCACGGCCGAGGTCCCTGACGGCTGGGGAGGGCCGGGCACCGACGTGGAGGCCATCGTCGACCTCGGATTCAGCCACCAGCTGCCCGGCTTCCAGTGCGAGGGGCTCGTATGGCGCTCCGACGGCACGACCGCCAAGGCCCTCAACCCGCGCAACCACTACGTCCCGGTCGCGCTTCTCGGCGGCGGGCCGCGGCTGGAGTTCTACGTCGAGGCGGCGGCCAACCCCGACATCGCCCAGGGCTGGACCTTCCAGCCCACGCCGCTCGGCGCCCGCGAGACCGCGGGCCCCGAGGCGCTCTACCGGCTCGGCAGGCTCGTGCTCGCCGAGCGGGACACGACCGCGTGGGAGCTCGTTCAGGATGTGACGTGCCTGAGCGGGCTCATGCACGAGCTCCCCGACGACAGGCCCCGCCGCCATAGGATCCTGCGCGCGCTCGAGAGGATGGCGGACGCCGTGGATCCATACGACGTCGCCGGCACGGCCGCCGCGGGGCGCGAGGCCCTCGCTGAGGTGCTTGCCGAGCCGGCCTCGGCGAGCGCCCACAGGCTCGTCGCCACGGGCCACGCGCACATCGACTCCGCGTGGCTGTGGCCCTTGCGCGAGACTAGGCGCAAGTGCGCCCGCACGTTCTCCAACGTCATCGCCCTCATGGACGAGGACCCTGACTTCGTCTTCGCCTGTTCCTCCGCCCAGCAGTTCGCCTGGATCCAGGCTGACTACCCGGAGCTCTTCGACCGGATCAAGGAGAGGATCGCCGACGGCCGCTTCGTCCCCGTGGGCGGTATGTGGGTCGAGTCGGACACGAACATGCCCGGCGGCGAGGCCATGGCCCGGCAGTTCCTGGAGGGCAAGCGCTACTTCCTCGAGCAGCTCGGCGTCGAATGCGAGGAGACGTGGCTCCCGGACACGTTCGGCTACTCCGCGGCGCTCCCGCAGATCGCGCGCTCGGCGGGGAACCGCTGGTTCCTGACGCAGAAGATCTCCTGGAACCAGATCAACCGCTTCCCCCACCACACCTTCCTGTGGGAGGGCATCGACGGCTCGCGCGTCTTCACGCACTTCCCGCCCGCGGATACCTACAACTCCGACCTGCGCGCCTCCGACCTCGCGCACGCCGAGCGGAACTTCCGCGAGCACGGGCGGGCGAGCCTCTCCCTCATCCCCTTCGGCCACGGCGACGGCGGCGGCGGGCCCACGCGCGAGATGATGGCCGCCGCGCGGCGTTGGGCCGACCTCGAGGGCTCGCCGCGGGTCGAGGTTGCCTCGCCCCGGATCTTCTTTGCCGAGGCCGAGCGGGAGTACCAGCCACCGCCCGTGTGGGTCGGGGAGATGTACCTCGAGAAGCACCGCGGGACCTACACCGCCCAGGCCCGCACGAAGCAGGGCAACCGGCGCGCCGAGCATGCGCTGCGTGAGGCCGAGCTCTGGTGCACGGTCGCGGCGGTGCGCGCGGCCGCCGGCTACCCCTCTGACGAGCTGCGTCGGCTCTGGCACCAGACCCTCCTGCTGCAATTCCACGACATCCTCCCCGGCAGCGCGATCGCCTGGGTCCACCGCGACGCCGAGCGGATCTACGGCGAGATCGTCGGCGACGCCGAGCGGCTCATCGCCGAGGCCGCCCGCGCGCTCCTCGGCCCGGGGGAGACGGAGTTCCTCCTCAACGCCGCCCCGCAGGAGCGCGACGGCGTGCCCGCCCTGGCCGCGGGCGCCGTCGTGCGCACCGGCCCACCCGCGCGCGTCCAGGAGCGGACGACGCCGGGCGGCCGCCGCTGGCTGCTCGACAATGGGCTCGTTCGGGCCGAGGTCGACGAGCGCGGCCTCCTCGTCTCGCTCGTGGACGCCGCGACGGGGCGCGAGGCCATCGCGCCCGGTGCTGCGGGCAATCTCTTCCAGCTCCACCGAGACACGCCCAATGAGTGGGACGCGTGGGACCTCGACGAGTTTTACCGGCACAGCGTCGAGGCCTTCCCACGGGCCGACGCGGTGCGCGCCGGCGAAGGGGCGCCGGGGGAGGCGGTGCTCGAGGTCGAGCGGCCCTTCGGCGCCTCCCGCGCGCGCCAGCGCATCGTCCTCGCGCCGGGGGCGGCGTCCCTGAGGATCGAGACCGAGGTGGACTGGCACGAGCGGCAGAAGCTGCTCAAGCTCGGCTTCCCCTTCGACCTCCGGGCCGAGCGCAGCGCCGCCGAGACGCAGTTCGGGCACGTGTTCCGGCCCGTGCACGCGAACACGTCGTGGGACGCGGCCCGGTTCGAGGTCTGCGCGCACCGCTGGATCCACGTGGGCGAGCCCGGCTACGGCGTGGCCGTGGCCAACGACGCGACGTACGGCCACGACGTCACCCACGCCATCCGCCCGGACGGGGGAACGACGACGGTGGTGCGGCTCTCGCTGCTCAAGTCGCCGCTCTACCCGGACCCCGGGGCCGACTCCGGGACGCACCGCTTCACGGTGACCGTCCTGCCGGGCGCGGGGATCGCCGACGCCGTGCGCGAGGGCTACCGCGTCAACCTGCCCGAGCGCAGGGTCCGGGGTGGGCGGGCTGTCGAGCCCCTCGTCGCCGTGGCCGATCCCGCGGCGGTGGTCGAGGCCGTCAAGCTCGCCGAGGATGGTACGGGCGATGTCGTCGTCAGGCTCTACGAGTCGCTCGGCTCGCGCACCGTGACCGAGGTCACCGCGGGCTTCCCTTGCGCTGCGATCGAGGCCGTTGACCTGCTCGAGCGCCCCCTCGCCGCGGGGGCACCCCATCCGGCCGAGGACCTCGGAGAGGGGCGGACAAGGCTGCGCCTGCGGCCCTTCGAGATCGTGACGCTGCGGTTCCGGCGGCCCGGCGCCTGAGCCGGGCGGGACCGAACGATGCCTCGGCTTAAATGGCTGAGTGGTGGCGGCCCTTGCGGGCCGCCGCCACTCATCCCCCCAATGCAAGGAACCCCTGTCCCCCTGACAGGCCGTGCTCACACAATCATGATTGTGGCATGGACTAATGAAAATGTGAACTTTATTCCGCGAACGAGTGGATTTTTTACGCTCCGCTACGCCCCGCTGCGGTGGAAGCTCGCCTCAGGCGGGCGCGGTCCGGGCCCGGCGGCGGCCCCTCACCGCGGCGATCCAGATGACCGCGAGGCCCGAGAAGAGCAGCAGGAGGGTGCCGTAGTTCATCACCTGCATGACGCCGGTCCAGCCGGTGGGCATGAGGACGAACGTGTTGGTGCACGCGAGCAGCACGTAGGCCGTCCCGAGGAGCCCTGCGGCGGCCCGGAGCGGGCCCCGGACCCCGCCACGGGCGGAGCGGAACAGGGACGGGAGCAGGACGACCCCCGTGAACGTCGGGTAGATCCGGCCGAGCCCGGCGTAGACGTCGAACCACGGGTCGTTGTCGAGGGCGGAGAGCCCGACGCTCGAGGGCATCTGGTTCATCAGCAGGAAGGACAGCACCGTCCCGGCGGCCACGACCGCGAGCGCGGCGAGACCCCACGGCCCGAGCAGGACTCCCTCGGCGCCGCGCGCGGCGAAGGCGCGCGAGACGCGCACCGCGAGCAGGAGGCACACGCCGTAGATGATGAAGCGCAGCAGAAGGTTCGCGAGGTTGATGCCCCCGAGCAGGCTGTCGATCGCGACGTACGGGCCGCCGATGCTCAGGAGGATCGCGGCGGCGAAGAGGGCGAAGAGGCCGAGCATGAGCCGGTTCTCGCCCCGCAGGGCCGCGGGGACGCGCACGAGCGCGAGGACGAGGGCCACGGCGAACGTCGTCCAGGCGAGCCACGTCATCCGAGGTGCTCCCAGACCCGGCGCGTCGCATGCGCGTCCCGCTCCTCGCGGCGCAGGGCCCGGCCGAGGGCGGCAAGCCTGTCGGCGGCCATGAGGGCCAGGTCGGCGTCGGCCAGCCGCAGCACGGCCTGCTCGAAGGCCTCGGGCGGCCAGCCCGCCTCCCGCGGCGTCACGAGGCCGGTGACCACGAGCCCGTTGCGCAGCCCGACGCCGGCCTCGCGGGCCGTGCTCACGGCCAGTTCGGGGCTGAGCCGGTTGGCGCTGAGCTGGGCGGAGAAGTTCTGCGGCGCGATCCCGGAGGCGTGGCTCACGCGCTGGCGCAGCTCGCCGTCGTCGATCGCCTCGACCCACTGCCGGACGGTCGGCTCGCCCGCCGCAGGGGCGGCGCCGGCCTGCGGGAGCGCGCCCACGGGCTCCGCGGCCGGCGGCCCTCCCGCATGCTCGCCGCGGACGAGGAGCTCGTGCAGGAGACGGGCCGTGGGCACCTGGCTCAGGAGTTCGGCATCGGTGGGCGGGGCAACACTCACGGCGAGCTCGCGGTACGGCTCGAAGCGCGCGAGGCCGAGGACGGGGTTCTGCCCGTAGGCGCGGGCGACGGCGACGACGGTCGCCTCCGCGACGCGCCCGCGGACGAGCTGCTGGGCGAGGGTGCTGCGCTTGACCCCCGACAGCCGGGAGACGTCGGCGGCGCTCGAACCGGGGGCGAGTTCCTGCAGCCAATGCCGGAAATCCAAGGCAGAGACGGGCACGGTCCCCCCTCCTCGTCGGCGTCCGACTGCTCGTGTGCGGCCGTTGCGGCTCGCTGCTGAGTAGATTTTACGTCCCCGTCGCAGTGGCCTATGCTGGTTGCAGCCCGTCGGCTCGCGCACCCCCCAATCGCGAGTCGGCGGGCCTTTCATTTCCGGTCCGGACCCTCACGGCGGGAGCACTATGAGCAGCATGTACAACGCGGCGTGGAGCTCGCTGCACCAGATCACGCGGGACAACGGCGGGCGGAACCCGTTCCATCGCGAGACCATCGGCAGGGTCCTGGCCTTCGCGCGCCCGCACCGCCTGCGGCTCGTGGCCTTTGTCGCGTGCTCGATCGTCACGGCCTTCCTGGCCGTGGCGACTCCCATCCTCGCGGGACGGGTGGTCGACGCGATCGTGGCCCGCGAGGGCCTGGAGACGGTCGTGCTCCTCGCGGCGCTCATCGCCGGCGTCGCCGTCGCGGATGCTGCGTTCGGCATGCTCACGCGCTGGCTGTCGGCGACGATCGGCGAGGGCGTGATCCTCGACCTGCGCCGCGCCGTGTTCGACCACGTCCAGAAGATGCCCGTCGCGTTCTTCACCCGCACCCGCACGGGCGCCCTCGTGAGCAGGCTCAACAACGACGTCATCGGAGCCCAGGCCGCCTTCGCCGGGACACTCAGCGGCGTCGTGAGCAATTCCGTCGCGCTCGTGCTCACGGTCGCCGTCATGATCCAGACGTCCTGGCTCGTCACGGTGCTGGCGCTCGTGCTCCTTCCCGTGTTCCTCGTCCCGGCCCGGCGCATGGGCTCACGCGTGGCGGACCTCCGCCGCGAGGCCTCGGCGCACAACGCCGCGATGAGCACGCAGATGACCGAGCGGTTCTCGGCCCCCGGCGCGACGCTCATCAAGCTCTTCGGCCGGCCCGCGGACGAGTCCCGTGAGTTCGCGGTCCGTGCGAGTCGCGTGCGCGACATCGGCATCCGGAGCTCGATGCTCACCTTCACGTTCATCACGGCGCTCACCCTCGTCTCGGCGCTCGCCCTCGCGCTCGTCTACGGGGTGGGCGGCTGGCTCGCGATCGGGGGCAGCCTCGCGGCGGGCGACGTCGTCGTCCTCGCACTGCTGCTGACGCGCCTCTACGCGCCCATCACCAGCCTCTCGAACGCGCGGGTCGAGATCATGGGCGCGCTCGTGAGCTTCGAGCGTGTCTTCGAGGTGTTAGACCTCACGCCGCTCATCCGCGAGAAGCCCGACGCGCGGGCCCTGCCTGACGACGCGGCGGCCGTCGAGTTCGATGACGTGCGGTTCGCCTACCCGAGCGCGGAGAAGGTCTCGCTCGCCTCGCTCGAGGAGGTCGCCGTCCTCGACGCCCGCGGCGGCGAGGAGGTGCTCCACGGCGTCTCGTTCCGGGTCGACCCCGGCCAGACCGTCGCGATCGTGGGCTCCTCCGGCGCGGGGAAGTCGACCATCGCCCAGCTGCTCGCGCGGCTGTACGACGTCGACTCCGGCGCCGTGCGGATCGGGGGCGTGGACGTGCGGGACGCGACCTTCGCCTCGATGCGGGGCACCGTGGGCATGGTGACCCAGGACGGCCACCTGTTCCATGAGTCGATCGCGGACAATCTCCGTCTCGCCCGTCCCGGGGCCACCGACGCCGAGCTCTGGGACGTGCTGCGCAGGGCCCGGCTTGAGGCAATGGTGCGCTCGCTGCCGGACGGCCTTGAGACGGTCGTCGGCGAGCGCGGCTACCGCCTGTCCGGCGGGGAGCGCCAGCGGCTCACGATCGCCCGGCTCCTGCTCGCGTCGCCGCGGGTCGTGATCCTCGACGAGGCGACCGCGGCGCTCGACTCGACCAACGAGGCGGCCGTCCAGGCCGCCCTGACCGAGGCGCTCGTGGGGCGGACCGCCGTCGTGATCGCGCACCGGCTCTCGACGATCCGCGCGGCGGACATGATCCTCGTCGTGGAAGACGGGCGGATCGTCGAGCGCGGCACGCACGGCGAGCTGCTGGCGGCCGAGGGGCGCTACGCCGAGCTGTACTACACGCAGTTCGCGGAGGCGTCGGCCACCGCCGAGGACTACACGATCACTTGACCGTTGCGGGGTCACCTCCCTGCGTTGGGGGGTCACGTCCCTGGGATGCGGGGTCACCTCCCTGCGTTGGGGGGTCACGTCCCTGGGATGCGGGGTCACGTCCCAGCGACGCGGGGTCACTGCTTTGGCTAAGCTCGAACCGTGGCAGACCGCATCGTTGTCTCCGCCGTCTGCGTCTTCTCCGCGCAGGGGCGGCTCCTGACCGTCCGCAAGCGAGGCACAGACCGTTTCATGCATCCAGGCGGCAAGCCTGAGCCCGGCGAGACCGCTGCCGAGGCCGCGAGCCGCGAGCTCGCCGAGGAAGTCGGCATCGATGTCCCGGCGTCAGCCCTCGAGCCCATGGGGGTATGGGTCGCCGCGGCCGCCAACGAGGCAGGCATTGATATCGAAGCCACTGTCTTCCGCGCGCCGGGGACGCATGACCCGGCGGAGGTGCATCCAGCCGCTGAGATCGCCGAGCTGCGATGGATTGATCCCGGCGCTGAGGCCGGGCCGGACCTCGCGCCACTTTTGACGGATCACATTCTTCCGGCCCTGAGGTGACCCGGTGGCAGGAGGTGACCCCGCAACGCAGGGAGGTGACCCGCAACGCAGGGAGGTGACCCCGCAACGCAGGGAGGTGACCCCGGGTCAGCTGTGGGGGCGACGGCGGCGGAGGGTGCTCTCGAGCAGGAGGTCCTTGGCCGGGCCGTGCACATCCCAGGTGTACCGCAGCTCGTCGGGGCCGAGGGCCTCGTAGCGCACGCGGTAGTCGTCGGGGGAGCACCAGTGGTCAGAGTCGCAGGCCCCGCGGGCCAAGTCGGCCCGGTGGAACGGCCTGCCGTCGGGGAAGAAGACGTCCATCGCAGCGGGGGAGCCCGTGGCCGCCCACACGTACTCGCGCTCGGCGGGGCCCTCGTGCGTGCCCCAGCGCAGGGTGCCGGACTCGCTCTGCCGCAGCCCGCCGTCGTCCGTCGGCTCGAAGGCGACGGTGCCCGCGAAGCTGCCGCGCGCGCCCGTGGCGCGGTCCGTGAGGCTCCGCTCGACGTCCCACGTCCCCGCGAGGTACGCGTGCAGGTCCGGCACTGGATACGGCAAGTGCCCCCGACCGGAATCGAACCGATGGCCTGCCCTTTAGGAGAGGGCCGCTCTATCCTACTGAGCTACGGGGGCCCGCCCGGAACTCCGGGCACGCTCAAGCATACCGGCTCTGCGCTGCCCCAAGCGCCGCCCCGGCGTGGCTAGGCTGGGGCCCATGTCGAGGGCGTCGCGGAGCAGGGGAACGGACCGGGAGGGCATAGCCGGGGTCGACGGCGTCCGGCAGTACCTGGGCGCGTGGTCGGCGGTGAGCGTCGCGCAGTTCTTCGCGGCGGAGGCCGCCGCGATCGCGTGGTGGGCCGGGCCGGTCCCGTACAGCCGGCGGCTCGGCTTCATCAGCGACCTCGGCCAGGTCTCATGCGGGCTCCACGGCACGCGGGAGATCTGCTCCCCGCTGCACGCGCTCATGAACGTTTCCTTCGCGCTGCAGGGTGCCGGCATGGTCCTTGCCGCCCTGCTCATCACCTCCGCGGTGCTCCGCGTCGCGGCCCACGGGCCGGCGGTCCGGGCGCAGGCCCGGCTCGCCGCCGCGCTCGCGGCGCGCACGACGGCGGGCACCCCCGGCGGTGCCCCGCGCCCCGGGCGGGCGGTGGTCGCCGCGGTCCGCTCCGGCCATCCGGCCGCAGCCGTCCCGTGGGCCGCGACCCTCGCCGTGCGTGTCCTGCTCGGGCTCGCCGGGACGGGCGTCATCGTCGTCGGGCTTGTTCCCCAGGACGCCGTGCAGGCTGTCCACCTCGTGGGCGCGGGCGCCTACTTCCTCGCGGGCTCTCTCGCCCTCGTGGTCCTGGGCGTCCTGTGGCTGCGCCGCACCGCTGCGGCGTGGGCCGTGCTCCTGTGCGGGGCGGCGTCGTTCGCCGCGACGGTCGTCGGTGGGGCGCTGCGCATGGAGGTCGCAGAGCCGGGCACGCTCGAGCGGTTCATGGGCTACCCCATCACGGCGGGCATCGCGCTCGCGGGCGCCGTGATCGCCTATCGCCTCGGCGTGCCCTCCCGGGCGGCGGCGCGCGCCCGGCGCTGAGCGACAAGCACCGTGGCGCCGGCCCCCGCGAGCATGAGCAGCAGGAACGCCCACCCGAGCACGACGAGCACCGAGGCGAGCACGGCCGCGCCCGTGTCGGCGGGCGAAGCGAGGGCCGCGTCGATGGCCACGTTCCCCCACAGCCGCACGACGGCGAACGCGGCCACGAGAGCGAACGCCGCCCACCGGAGCGCCTTGGCCGTGAGCCACGTGCCGAAGACGAGCAGGAACGTGAAGCCCGCGGCGAGCGGGAAGATCGTGCCGGCGGTCTTGTGCACGTAGTTGAGCTGGCCGAGCGCGTCCGCATTCATGGCCCCGGCGAGCTGGGCGATGTACTCGGGGGAGAAGCCGCCGACGAGCGAGTCCGGCATGGCGAGCCCGCCGGAGAGCTGGGTCATCTGCTGGAGCGTGAGCAGGTGCAGGTACCAGAACATGAACGCGCTCGCGACGAGCCCGGCGATGATGATGAGCTTCGCGTTCCCCTCGGCCTGCCGGGGGGTGCGCTGCGTGGTCGGGTTGGCAGGCTGGCCGGCGCGGGCCCCGGGGGCGACGGCGGCGCGGTTTCCGTGCTTGCGGGCCCGCTGGGCGGGGGTCTTGGACATGCCTCCATTATCCGGCCCCGGTAGGCTGGCCTGCGTGGCTGAGAACCCCCTTGACTCCCTGCCCGACCTCGACCCCGCGCTCTCCGACGCCGACCTGGCCGCCGAGCTCGTGCGCACGGCGGGCGGCCTGGCCCTCGCGATGCGCCGCGCGGGCCTGACAGCGGAGCGCAAGACGTCCGTCTCGGACATCGTCACCGCAGCGGACAAGGCCGCCGAGGCCTACGTGCTCGGACAGCTGCGCCGCTGCCGCCCGGACGACGGCGTGTTCGGCGAGGAGGGCGCCTCCGTCGCCTCTGCCTCGGGCCGCACGTGGGTGATCGACCCGGTGGACGGCACGCTCAACTTCTTCACCGGTTCGAGCTACTGGTGCTCCGCGATCGCCCTGCGCGGCGATGCCTCGACGGCCGACGACGACCCGACTCCGCTCCTCGGCGCGATCTACCAGCCGGAGGAGGACAAGCTCTGGCGGGGCGGCGTGGACACGCCCGCGACCCTCAACGGGAGCCCGCTCGCCGGACCCACGGAGGAGAGGCTCGGCGTGACGGGCGTGGCGACGTCGATCCAGCCGCGCTGGCTCGAGCAGCCGCTCTCGGCCATGCCGTGGCACGCCGCCGCCGTCGCCTCGGCGTCGATCAGGATCCTCGGGTCCGGCTCGTGTGACCTGGCCCGCGTGGCGGCGGGGGAGATCGGGGCCTGGTTCCAGCATTCGTGCCCGCAGTGGGACTGGCTCCCGGGCAAGGCGATCGTGACCGCAGCGGGCGGCACGACCGACACCGTCGAGGTCAACGGGCTCACGTGGTTCGCCGCGGGAGGGCCGACGGCGGTGCGCGAGATCGTCGCGGCGCTCGCCTCCGCGCGGCTGACCTGAGCGGCCCTTGACCTGCCGCATCGGCGGTGCTGTGCTGGACCCACCCGAGGAGCGGAAGGAGGACGACGTGGTCATGATCGAGAACGACAGCGAGCAGGCACGCCGCGAGGAGGATCCGTCCGAGGACTTCGTTGTGGAGCCGGACCTGACGGTCTGGGACGAGGAGGACGGGCTGTTCGACTCCGAGGAGATCGTGGTCGAGGCCGATCCCGCCGACATCGCGGAGCAGCACCGCAGCGCCGACGGGTGATGGCCGGCGCGCAGCGCGATGGCCAGCAGGGTGCCGGGGGATGCCCCCGGCACCGTCCATTGCCCACGCCCTGAGGGGGCGGGAGAATGGGCATACGACCGGGGCGGATGTTCCCCAAGTGTTCCAGACTCACACCCGCCCCCCAGCAGGAGGCGAGGGACTGTCATGTTCGAGCACTTCACCGAGGCACATGAACTCTTCGTGTACCGGCTGGGCATCGCGCGCGGCACGAGCCGCCGGGGCATTGTGACCCTCGGCGTCCTCGAGCAGCATTCCCAGCGCCGCGAGGTCAATGCGCTCGTCCTGGATCTGGCGGAGGAGGCGCGGCTGCACGCCGCCGTCCTCGAGGACCTCTTCGCCGAGCTGGAGCGCAACGTCGCGGTCCCACCGGGCCACCTTGCGGACGGGCTCGACCGAGAGGCGCACGCCGTGCTGCGGAAGACCGACGAGGCCATCGCAGACCTCGCGGTCCTGCCGCTCGCGCTCGAGGTCCAGTACAACGCCATCGCGGCCTACGAGCCGCTCACGATCTACGCGCGCGAATGGGTGGGAGCCTCGATCGCCGAGCGGCTCGAGCAGTGCGTCGTCGAGCAGCTCTCGTCGCGGAACAGGGTCCTCGAGCTCATGCGCAAGGTGTTCGCGAGCAGCGAGACGATGCAGGCGACGCGCCCGGACACGCTGTGAGTCCCGGACACGCTGTGAGTGAGGAGGAAACCATGAAACGGCACGAGCCGGGAGCCCCGGAGAGCCGCGTGCACGCGTTCATGCGGGCTATGGGGCGTCTGCGCAACGTGTATGGGGCGGCCAACCGCCGTGACGCGCACGAGGCGGAGCGGCACGGGCACAATCCCGAGGACGTCAAGGAGCAGCGCGAGCTCGAGGGCATCGACGTCGAGACCGACAGTGAGGGGCACCACTACGGCGTTCGCCGCGATTCCACGGGCGACTAGCGGCGGTCGGCAGGCACTGCCCAGAAGTGTCGGCGGGCCCACCTAAAATGGAGGGATCATGGAGATGCTCTTCGATCCCTTTGCCAACGTGCCCAAGCCCGGCATGCCCGGGGGCGCGCAGGAACCGGACGCCGAGGAGCTGCCCCCTGCCCCGGGGGAGGACGGAGCTGGCGAGGAGCTCCCCGAGGGCTGGCTCCCGGCGTCGGATCCGGCCGAGGACGCCCGGCGCGAGGACGAGGCCGCCGCGGCCAGGCTCCTTGAGGGCCTCAACCCCCAGCAGCTCGAGGCCGTCACGCACACGGGCCGTCCGCTGCTCATCGTCGCGGGCGCGGGCTCGGGCAAGACCCGCGTGCTCTCGCATCGCATCGCCTACCTCCTGGCGACCCACAGGGCGCACCACGGCGAGGTCCTCGCGATCACCTTCACGAACAAGGCCGCGGCGGAGATGCGCGAGCGCATCGAGCATCTCGTGGGCGAGCGCGCCCAGCGGATGTGGATCTCGACCTTCCACTCCTCGTGCGTGCGGATCCTGCGCCGCGAGGCCTCGAGTGTGGGGCTCAACTCGAACTTCTCGATCTACGACGCCGCCGACTCCCTGCGGCTCATCACCCTCGTGCACAAGGGCCTCGAGCTGGACCCCAAGAAGGTCGCGCCCAAGGCGGTCCAGCACAAGATCTCGGCCCTGAAGAACGAGCTCGTCGACGCGGAGGACTTCGCGGCCCGGGCGAACATGAACGACCCCTTCGAGGCCGGCGTCGCCGAGGTCTACAGGGGCTACACGGACCGCCTGCGCCAGGCCAACGCGATGGACTTCGACGACCTCATCGCCCAGACCGTGTACATGTTCCGCGCCTTCCCCGCGATCGCGGAGAATTACCGCCGGCGCTTCCGGCACGTCCTCGTGGACGAGTACCAGGACACCAACCACGCGCAGTACGCGCTCGTGCGGGAGATCGTGGGCGCCGCGGAAGATGGGCACGGCCCGGAGCCCGCTGAACTCACCGTCGTCGGCGACTCGGACCAGTCCATCTACGCGTTCCGCGGCGCGGACATCCGCAACATCGTCGAGTTCGAGAAGGACTATCCGGAGGCCCGGACGATCAAGCTCGAGCAGAACTACCGTTCGACGCAGACGATCCTCTCGGCGGCGAACGCCGTCATCTCCCGCAATCCGAACCGCCCCGAGAAGCGCCTCTGGACGGCGGAGGGCGACGGCGAGAAGATCATCGGCTACGCGGGGGAGAACGAGCACGAGGAGGCCCGGTTCATCGCCCAGGAGATCGACAGGCTCACCGACTCCGGCGAGTTCCGCCCGGGCGACGTGGCCATCTTCTACCGCACCAACGCGCAGTCCCGCAGCCTCGAGGAGATCCTCATGCGCGTGGGCCTGCCGTACAAGGTCGTGGGCGGCACGCGCTTCTACGAGCGCAAGGAGATCAAGGACGCCCTCGCCTACCTGCGCGTGCTCGTCAACCCGGACGACGACGTCAACCTCCGCCGCGTGCTCAACGAGCCGAAGCGGGGGATCGGCGAGCGGGCCGAGGGCACGATCGCCGCGCTCGCGCAGCGGGACCGGATCTCGTTCATGGCAGCGATGCGCCGCGCCGACGAGGCGCCCGGCATGGCCACGCGCTCGGTCAACTCCGTCCGGGCCTTCGTGAAGCTCCTCGACGACCTCGCCGCCGTGGCGGAGGGCTCGGGCGCCGCCGCGTCGCTCGAGGCCGTCCTCGAGCAGACGGGCTACCTCGCGACCTTGCGCGCCTCCTCCGACCCCCAGGACGAGTCCCGCGTCGAGAACCTCGCCGAGCTCGTCGCCGTCGTGCGCGAGTTCGAGCGGGACAACCCGGAGGGCACGCTCGGGGACTTCCTCGAGCAGGTCTCGCTCGTCGCCGACGCGGACCAGATCCCGGACGCGCCCGAGGGGGCGAGCCAGGAGGAGGTCGACGCCGTCGTCGCCGAGGCGCGGCGGCAGGGCGTCGTGACCCTCATGACCCTGCACACCGCCAAGGGCCTCGAGTTCCCCGTGGTGTTCCTCACCGGCATGGAGCACGGCGTGTTCCCGCACCGGCGCTCCGCGACGGACCCCGAGGAGCTCGCCGAGGAGCGGCGGCTCGCCTACGTGGGGCTCACCCGCGCCCGCAAGCGGCTCTACCTGACCCGCTCCGAGGTGCGCAGCCTCTGGGGCCAGAGCGAGTACTACCCCGCGAGCCAGTTCATCGGCGAGGTCCCGGCCGAGCTCATCGACTGGAAGCGCGAGGGCTCCAAGCGGCCGCCAGCCGTCGGCAGCGCCAGCGATCGATTCGGCCGCTACGGCAGTTCCGACGCGCGCTACGGCGGCTCGTCGTGGGGGGCCGGGACGAGCCGGAGCAGCCAGTTCCAGACCATCTCGGCAAGCCCCGCCCAGAAGGCCGGGCGCGTGCAGCCGCAGAAGGAGGTCATCGCCGTCGCCGTCGGAGACCGGGTCAACCACACCGCGTTCGGCAACGGCACCGTGATCGGCGTCGAGGGCAACGGCGACAAGACCGTCGCGAAGGTGAGCTTCTCCGTGGGGGAGAAGCGGCTCCTGCTGCGCTACGCGCCGCTGACGAAGGTGAGCTGAACAACCGAATCCACAGCGCCAGAAGCCCTGGAAGGGGGCGGTGACGATGCCTCAGCCGATCCCACCGGACGTGAGCGCGCGTCTCTACAACGAAGACCTCGCGCCGGCGGAGCACCGCAGATGGGGCTTCTACTCGCTCTTCGCCATGTGGATGTCCGACATCCACTCGCTCGGCGGCTACACCTTCGCCGCCGGGCTGTTCGCTCTGGGCCTCGGCGCGTGGCAGGTCTTTCTCGCGCTGGTCGTGGGGATCATCATCGTCTTCCTCCTGATGAACCTCTCCGGCTATGCGGGCCAGAAGATGGGGATCCCCTACCCGGTGCTCGCCCGGATCTCCTTCGGGACGTTCGGGGCGAACCTGCCCGCGCTCATCCGTGCCTTCGTGGCCATCGCCTGGTACGGCATCCAGACGTGGCTCGCCTCGCGGGCCGTCATCGTCATCGCCCTGCAGGTCTGGCCCGAGCTGGAGGGGCTGACGCGGAACGACTTCCTCGGCGAGTCGACCCTCGGCTGGATGGGGTTCCTGCTGATGTGGGCGCTCCAGCTCTACCTCCTGCGGCACGGGATGGAGACGATCCGGCGGTTCCAGGACTGGGCCGGGCCCGCAGTGTGGGCAGTGATGGCCCTGCTCGTCGTCTACATCCTCGCCAACGCCGGCTGGACCGTCTCCCTCGACCTCCCCGGCGGAACGGCAGCCTTCGGCGTCGCCCACGCCTTCTCCGCCGCCGTGGCGCTCACGGTGACCTACTTCTCCACCCTCCTGCTCAACTTCTGCGACTTCTCCCGCTTCGCGCCGACGCGCAAGGCCGTGTGGACCGCGAATCTGTGGGGGCTGCCGGTGAACTTCATGGCGTTCTCCGTGGTCTCCGTCGTCGTCACCGCGGGCACCTTCGCGGTCTACGGCGAGCACATCTACGACCCCGTCGAGATCGTGGGGCGGATCGACAGCATCTGGGCCATGCTGCTGGGGGCCGTCACCTTTGCGGTCGCGACGCTGGGCATCAACGTCGTCGCGAACTTCGTCTCGCCGGCCTATGACCTCTCGAACGTGTGGCCGGCCAAGATCGACTTCAGGCGGGGAGGGCTGGCCGCCGCCGTGATCGCCCTCCTCATCACCCCCTGGAACCTGTTCAACAGCCCGGTCGTGGTCAACCTCTTCCTCGGCGGGCTGGGGGCGCTGCTCGGGCCGCTGTTCGGCATCATCATGATCGACTACTACGTGCTCCGCAGGCAGCATGTAGTGGTCCGGGACCTGTTCCGGGAGGAGGGGTACTACGCCTACACGGGCGGCTGGAATGCCAAGGCCATCGTCTCCTTCGCCGTCTCGGCCGTCCCCGCGGTGATCCTCGCCCTCGTTCCGGCGTTCGGCGCGCTCGCGCCGTTCTCGTGGTTCATCGGTGCCGCCGTCGCGGCCGTGGTCCACTACGCGATCTCGCGCAACGACACGGTTCTCGCCGCATCGGTCGCCGCCGCAGGCCGCGAATTCTACACGATGTAGAGCTGTGCCCTTCGTCACGAATACCGCCCTCAGGGCCCTCCGCCGGAACCAAGCGGCTAGAGTTTCCCCTTGGAGCACTGGGCCCGCCGCAGGGTAGCTCCCGCGGCGAACCACGGGTGTTCCGAGTCAGAACTACTTCGACGTAGAGGACACTGAACCGTGGACCTGTTTGAATACCAGGCGCGCGATCTGTTCGAGGCACACGGCGTGCCCGTGCTGGCCGGAATCGTTGCGCACACCCCTGAGGAAGCCAAGGCTGCTGCCGAGAAGATCGGCGGGGTCACCGTCGTCAAGGCACAGGTCAAGATCGGCGGCCGCGGCAAGGCCGGCGGTGTCAAGGTCGCGAAGTCCGCTGACGAGGCTCACGGGCACGCCACGAACATCCTCGGCATGGACATCAAGGGCCACACGGTCAAGAAGGTCATGATCGCCGCGGGCGCCGACATCGCCGAGGAGTACTACTTCTCGCTGCTGCTGGACCGCGCGAACCGCAACTACCTGGCCATGTGCTCGGTCGAGGGCGGCATGGAGATCGAGCAGCTCGCCGTCGAGCGGCCCGAGGCCCTCGCCAAGGTTCCGGTCGACCCGGCCGTCGGCATCGACACCGCCAAGGCCGCCGAGATCGTCGAGGCCGCGGGCTTTGCCCCCGAGCTGCGCGAGAAGATCGCGGGCGTGCTCGTCAAGCTGTGGGACGTCTTCAAGGGTGAGGATGCCACGCTCGTCGAGGTGAACCCGCTCGTCAAGACGGGCTCGGGTGAGATCATCGCGCTCGACGGCAAGGTCTCGATCGACGAGAACGCCGGCTTCCGCCACGCGGAGCACGAGGAGCTCGTCGACAAGGAGTCCGAGGACCCGCTCGAGGCCAAGGCCAAGGCCCTGGACCTGAACTACGTCAAGCTCGACGGCGAGGTCGGCATCATCGGCAACGGCGCCGGGCTCGTGATGTCCACGCTCGACGTCGTCGCCTACGCGGGCGAGCGCCACGGCAACGTCAAGCCGGCGAACTTCCTCGACATCGGCGGCGGCGCCTCGGCCGAGGTCATGGCGAACGGCCTCTCGATCATCCTCGGCGACGAGCAGGTCAAGAGCGTGTTCGTCAACGTCTTCGGCGGCATCACGGCGTGCGACGCCGTCGCCAACGGCATCGTCGGCGCCCTCAACAAGCTCGGCGACTCGGCCAACAAGCCGCTCGTCGTGCGCCTCGACGGCAACAATGTCGACGAGGGCCGACGCATCCTCCACCAGGCCAACCACCCGCTCGTGACGCTGGCCGAGAACATGGACCAGGGCGCCGACAAGGCCGCCGAGCTGGCGAACGCCTCGAAGTAAGGGACGAGAGAACAATGTCGATCTTCCTCAACAAGGACAACAAGGTCATCGTCCAGGGCATCACCGGCGGCGAGGGCTCCAAGCACACCGCCCGCATGCTCGCGGCCGGCACCAACATCGTCGGCGGCGTCAATGCCCGCAAGGCCGGCACCACGGTCAAGCACCAGGACCAGCACGGCGCGGACATCGAGCTGCCCGTCTTCGGCTCCGTCAAGGAGGCCATGGCCGAGACCGGCGCGGACACCTCGATCGTGTTCGTCCCGCCGGCCTTCACGAAGGACGCCGTGGTCGAGGCCATCGAGGCCGAGATCGGCCTCGTCGTGGTGATCACCGAGGGCGTCCCGGTTCAGGACTCGGCCGAGTTCTGGGCGCTCGCGCAGTCCCGCAAGGACGCCGAGGGCAAGCAGACCACGCGCATCATCGGCCCGAACTGCCCCGGCATCATCACCCCGGGAGAGGCCCTCGTGGGCATCACCCCGGCCAACATCACCGGCAAGGGCGGCGTGGGCCTCGTGTCCAAGTCCGGCACCCTGACCTACCAGATGATGTACGAGCTGCGCGACCTCGGCTTCTCGACCGCGATCGGCATCGGCGGCGACCCGGTCATCGGCACGACCCACATCGACGCCCTCGCCGCGTTCGAGGCGGACCCGGACACGAAGGCGATCGTCATGATCGGCGAGATCGGCGGCGACGCCGAGGAGCGCGCGGCCGAGTTCATCAAGAACAACGTCACGAAGCCGGTCGTCGGCTACGTCGCGGGCTTCACCGCCCCCGAGGGCAAGACCATGGGCCACGCCGGCGCCATCGTCTCCGGCTCCTCCGGCACGGCCCAGGCCAAGAAGGAGGCCCTCGAGGCCGCAGGGGTCAAGGTCGGCAAGACGCCGTCCGAGACCGCCCACCTCCTCCGCGAGGTCTACCCGGTGCACCTCCCGGAGTCGAACCTCTGATCTGCTGACGTTCCGACAGTTCCGGCAGAACGCACGACGGCGGCCGGTCGCCTTCCCCAGGGAAGGTGACCGGCCGCCGTCCTCCGCTCTGCCGGGAGGGACCAGCGGTAGGTTGGATCCCGTATCCGTTCGGCCCCAGCGTGAGGAGCCCCATGCGCGCGACCATGATCCACGGCACCCGCGACATCCGCGTCGAGGACCGCCCGGACCCGGAGATCCGGCTCCCCGGCGACGCCATCGTGCGCGTCGTCGCCTCCTGCGTGTGCGGCTCCGACCTGTGGCCGTACCGCGGCGTGCGCGAGGTGGCCCGGCCGAAGCCGATCGGGCACGAGTTCGTCGGCGTCGTCGAGGCCCTCGGCGACGCGGTCTCGACGCTCTCCGTCGGGGACTTCGTCGTCGCGCCGTGGGCGGTCTCGTGCGGAGTGTGCCCGCCCTGCCGCAACGGCGTCCAGGTGGCGTGCGAGCATCGCGCCTCGTGGGGCGGCGCGGACGAGGACGGACTCCCGGTCGACGGCGGCCAGGGCGAGAGGGTCCGTGTGCCCCTCGCCGACGGGACGCTCGTGCCCGTCCCCGGAGTCTCAGGGGTCACCGTGCCCGACGAGGACCTGCTCAAGAGTCTCCTGACGCTCTCCGACGTCATGGGCACGGGACACCACGCCGCCGTGGCCGCCGGCGTCGGGCCCGGGCGCAGCGTCGTGGTGGTGGGCGACGGCGCCGTCGGCCTCTGCGGGGTGCTCGCGGCCAAGCGGCTCGGGGCCGAGCGGATCATCGCGATGTCCCGGCACGAGGACCGCGCCGCGATCGCGCGTCGGCTCGGGGCGACCGACGTCGTCGCCGAGCGCGGCCCGGGGGCCGCCGAGAAGGTCCGCGGGCTGCTCGGCGGGGTGCTAGCCGACTCGGTGCTCGAGTGCGTCGGCACGAAGGAGTCCATGGACCAGGCGCTGCGCTGCACGCGGCCGGGCGGGAGCCTCGGGTTCGTCGGCGTCCCGGCCGGCGGAGCCGAGCTGCCCATCGGCGTGCTCTTCTCGAAGAACATCAGCGTCGGCGGCGGGGCCGCCTCGACCCGGCACTACCTGCCCGAGCTGCTCGAGGACGTCCTCTCCGGGGCCATCAGCCCCGGGCTCGTGTTCGACGCCGTCATGCCCCTCGAGGACGCCGCCAAGGCCTACGCCGCCATGGACGAGCGGCGGGCGATCAAGGTCATGCTCGTCCCGGGAGGCAGCCGGTGACGGGCGATCCGGGCTTCGAGGCAGCCCTCGCGGCGGCGCGGGACGGACTGCAGCAAGGCGGCATCCCCATCGGCGCAGCCCTGGTCCGCGGTGGCGAGGTCGTCGCCGTCGGCCACAACGAGCGGGTCCAGGGCGGCGACCCGATCGCGCACGGCGAGATGTCCGCCCTCCGTGCCGCGGGCCGGCAGCGGACCTACCGCGACACGGTCCTCTACACGACGCTCGCTCCCTGCGCGATGTGCGCGGGCACGGTCATCCAGTTCAAGATCCCGCGCGTGGTGGTCGGCGAGCAGCGGAGCTTCCCAGGGGAGCTCGAGCTCCTGCGCTCGCGCGGGGTCGACGTCGTCGTGCTCGACGACCGCCGCTGCATCGAGATGATGGAGGCCTTCCAGCGGCAGCATCCCGAGCTGTGGGCGGAGGACATCGCCGAGTAGCGTCACAGATCGGGCGTTCCCGACCTGTCTCGCGGGGACGGACCGGTCTCGGGCGGGATTGCCGTCCGGGGGGCCGAGCCGCCAAGGCCGTCGGCGCTGTTTGCCGCCGGTCTCGTGGCGAAACAGGTGCCGCTCTGCGAGACCGGTGCGTTCCCGACCTGTCTCGCAAGGACGGACCGGCCTCGGGCGAAACCGGTCCTTGCCGCCCGGGGCCCGACCGTCCCCGGCACCGAGCACGGCTACCGGCTCGGGGTGCTGCGGATCGACGTCGGCGAGCGCGAGGACGCCTAGCCGGCGCTCCTGGTTGCCGGCGAGCCGGGCAGCATAGGCGTCCAGGCCGGCGTCGTCCGCCTCCGCGTACGCGACGGCGCCGCTTGTCAGGAGCTCGCGCACGCGCTCGGGGCCGAGCGTCCCGAGGAACACCTGCACCGACGAGGGCAGCGCGGTCGCGTAGCGCGTGCCGAGCCTCGTCGTGTGCCAGGTGCCGTGCCGGGAATAGCGGCCGCTCCTGCGCCGCTCTACATGCCACACGAGGACGTAACAGGAAGTGTCTGGCATGGACTGGTCAGGCTGGGCGTTGTTCGGGCTGATGGCCACCGGGGCCCTCACCGCCGTGATGATCGCCGCGCAGATGGCTGGCTTCACCCGCTTGGACCTGCCCCTGGTCCTCGGCACCCTCGTCACCCCAGACCCCGACCGCGCGCGCGTCGTGGGCTTCTTCCTCCATCTGATCGCCGGGCAGACGTTCGCCCTGGGCTACGCCTGGACCTTCGCGCTCCTGGGCTGGAGCAGCTGGTGGCTCGGCGGGCTGCTCGGGCTCCTACACGGCGCCGTGGCGCTGACGCTCATCCTCCCGCTCCTGCCCGGGGTCCACCCGCGGATGGCCTCGCACCGGGCGGGCCCGTCGAGCCGCGCGGGCCTCGAGCCTCCCGGACTGCTGGGCCTCAACTACGGCGTCCAGACGCCCGCGGTCGCCGCCGCAGCGCATGTGCTCTACGGCGTCGTCCTCGGACTGCTCCTCGGGGCCCGGTGAGCGCGGTGCCGATCCCCCCGGTGCCGATAGGGGACTATGGCCTGCTCGGCGACACGAGGACGGCCCTGCTGGTCTCGGGCTCCGGGTCGATCGACTGGATGTGCGCGCCCGCCTTCGACAGCCCGCCCGTGTTCGGGCGGCTCGTCGGGGGCCCGGGCGCGGGCTCCTTCCGGGTGGGCCCCGCCCGGCCCAGCACCCTCGTGTCCCGCCGCTACCGCGGCGACTCCGCCACCCTCGAGACCGTGTGGGCGGCCGACGGCGGGCGGCTCACCCTCACCGAGGCCATGGTCGCCGAGGTCTCTGGCCGGCTGCTGCCGACGAGCCTCCTCGTACGCCGGCTCGCGGCCGAGGGCCAGCCAGTGGAGGTCGAGGTGCACTATGATCCCCGGCCCGCCAGGCCCCGCGAGTGCCGGTGGTCGAGGCGGAATGGGCACCTGGTCTGCGAGTCCGGCCCCCTGGCGCTCTCGCTCCGGTGCGAGCCGACGCTGCAGCTGGAGCCCGGGACCCCGGTGAGGGCCGTCGTCGCCCCCGGCCGGCCGCTCACGCTCGTGCTCGGCGTCGCCTACGGCGAGCCGCTCGTCTACGTGGACCCGGCGGCGGCGTGGGAGCTGGTCGCCGCGGACGAGGCCCGCTGGGAGGCATGGGCCGCGGAGATCGTCTCCGACCTCCCCTTCCGGCCCGCCGTCGTGCGGAGCCTGCTCACGCTGCGGCTGCTCACCTACTCCCCGTCGGGGGCGCCCGTCGCCGCCCCCACGACGTCGCTGCCCGAGAACCCCGGCGGAGTCCGCAACTGGGACTACCGCTTCACCTGGCCCCGGGACGCGAGCATCGGGGTGGCGACCTTCCTCGGCGTCGGCAAGACCCGTGAGGCCGGCAGCTTCCTGAGCTGGCTGCTGCACGCGAGCAGGCTGGCCCGCCCCCGCCTGCCCGCCCTCCTGACGCTCATGGGCCGCACGGTGCCGCGCGAGAGGGAGCTGGCGTGGCCCGGCTATGCGGGCAGCACGCCCGTGCGCCTCGGGAACCTCGCCGCCGAGCAGCATCAGCTGGACGGCTACGGGTGGGTCCTGGACGCCGCGTGGGTCTTCGAGAAGGGCGGGCACCGCCTGTACTCGGAGACGTGGCGCGCGATGCGGGCCTTCGCCGACCTGGTCGCCGCCCGGTGGCGCGAGCCCGACGCCGGCATCTGGGAGGTCCGGGGGTCGCCCGCCCACCATGTGCACTCGAAGCTCATGGGCTGGCTGGCCCTCGACCGCGCCCTGCGCCTGGCCGAGCGCCACCGCGTGTCGCGGGGCCGACGGCGCCGCTGGGAGCAGGCGCGCGCTGCCCTGGCCGCGGAGGTGCGGGAGCGCGGAGTGGACGCTGCGACCGGCAGCTACGCCCGCGCCTACGGGGCGGACGACGTCGACGCGGCCCTCCTGATGCTCCCCCTGCTCGGCTTCGACGATCCCGCGTCCCCGCGGGTCCGGGCCACCATCGACCGCATCCGGAGCGAGCTGTCCGCGGGGGACGACGGCCTCGTCTACCGCTACCCGCCCGGCCGCGACGGCCTCCCCGGGACCGAAGGGGCCTTCCTCCCGTGCTCGTTCTGGCTCGTGCAGGCGCTGGCCCTGACCGGCCGGCGGGACGAGGCCGTCGCGGTCTTCTCATCGCTGCTCGAGCGGTCGACGCCGCTGGGCCTCTACGCGGAGGAGCTGGATCCGGAGACGGGCGAGCAGCTCGGGAACTTCCCGCAGGCCCTCACGCACGCCGCGCTCGTGCAGGCGGCCCTGGCCCTCCGCGACACCGCGGGCACCGGGCAGGGGAGGGGCGCCTAGATCCTTGGCGAGGCGCCCGCGAGAACGTTCCGGGTACGCATCTCGCCGCCGTTTTGCCATTCCTAGTACACATCTCGACGCCCTGTGGCCACTCCGGGTACGACAACGCCCTCCGACGGCACTCTCCCGAGGGCGCGCCGGATGCGGCACAGTGGAAGCATGCAGCAGCAGCTCATCCAGATGATGGCGGCCCTCGCGAACCATCAGATGCGGCGCCGCTTCGCCGACGTCGAGATCGGCGGCGGGGCGGGCGTCCCCGGCGATCCCGACGCGGACCGACTCCTCGTCGCGGCCGGCGCTCTGGAGGAGCTCCCCGATGGGAGGGTGCGGATCAGCGGGCCCGGACTGCGCGCACTCCTGGACCACGCCCGGGGGACGCTCGAGCCGAAGCCCGAGGGGAAGGTCGACCTCCTGCCCCGCCAGCACCGCCTGCGGCTTGAGGTTCTCGGCAAGGTCGCCGATGCGGTGCTCGGCGCTGACGAGCGCATTCCGGAGAAGGAGCTCAACGCGAGGCTCGGTGACCAGGTCCTGGACATCCCGGGCGTGCGCCGCGCGCTCGTCGACGAGGGCCTCGTGGCCCGCGAGGCGGATGGCCACGCGTATTGGCGGTTAGGCTGAACCTTCACGCGGGGGACCCCCATTGACACCTTCTGTGACGGGTGCCATATCCTGTCTAAGACGCGCTATATGCGTGTTGTTGCGTTATCCGCAACGTGATAATGTCCGCATCGCCCGCGCCGGCTCCTCGGATGGCTCCCTGCTGCGCCGATGAGCCTGCCCGGACGCGGGAAGGGAAGACAAGCAATATGGCTCACAGAGTGAAGGCGGTCATCGCCAGGGAGAAGAACGCGCCCGTGACGGTCGAGACCGTCATCGTCCCGGACCCCGGGCCCGGCGAGGCGCTCGTCGACATCCTCACGTGCGGCGTCTGCCACACCGACCTGCACTACAAGCTCGGCGGCATCACCGACGAGTTCCCCATCCTCCTCGGCCACGAGGCGACCGGCGTGGTCAGCGCCGTCGGGCCCGACGTCACCGACGTCAAGCCGGGCGACCGCGTCATCCTCAACTGGCGCGCCGTCTGCGGCTCGTGCCGCGCGTGCGCGAAGGGCCAGCCCCAGTACTGCTTCGCGACGCACAACGCGACGCAGAAGATGACGCTCGAGGACGGCACCGAGCTCACGCCCGCCCTCGGCATCGGAGCCTTCGCGGAGAAGACCCTCGTCGCGGCCGGCCAGTGCACGAAGGTCGACGACGACGCCGACCCCGCCGCCGTCGGCCTCCTCGGCTGCGGCGTCATGGCCGGCATCGGCGCCGCGATCAACACGGGCGAGGTCAAGCGCGGCGAGTCCGTCGCGGTGATCGGCTGCGGCGGCGTGGGCATCGCGGCGATCGCGGGCGCGAAGCTCGCCGGCGCGACGACGATCATCGCCGTCGACATCGACGCCAACAAGGTCGACATGGCCAAGTCCCTCGGCGCGACGCACGGCGTCGACTCCTCGACCGAGGACCCCATCGAGGCGATCCGCGCCCTCACGGGCGGGCACGGAGCGGACGTGGTGATCGACGCCGTCGGCCGCCCCGAGACGTACAAGCAGGCGTTCTACGCGCGCGACCTCGCGGGCCGCGTCGTCCTCGTCGGCGTCCCGAACCCGCAGATGCAGCTCGAGCTTCCGCTCCTGGACGTGTTCGGCCGCGGCGGCTCGCTCAAGTCCTCGTGGTACGGCGACTGCCTCCCGAGCCGGGACTTCCCGATGCTCGTGGCGCAGTACAAGCTCGGCAACCTGGACCTCGACGCCTTCGTCACCGAGCGCATCGCGATCGACCAGGTCGAGGAGGCCTTCGAGCGCATGCACGAGGGCAAGGTCCTGCGATCGGTGGTGGAGCTCTGATGGCCGTCCAGATCGAGAACGCCGTCACGTCCGGGACCTTCTCCCTCGACGGCGGCACGTGGGACGTGGACAACAACGTCTGGGTCGTGGGCAACGACGAGGAGTGCGTCATCATCGACGCCCCGCACGACGCCGCCCCGATCCTCGAGCAGGTCCGCGGCCGCAAGGTCCTCGCGCTCCTCCTGACGCATGCGCACAACGACCACATCGGCGTCGCGCTCGAGCTCGCCAAGGCCGTGGGCGCGCCGATCCACCTGCACCCCGAGGACATGGTGCTGTGGTCGCAGGTCTACCCCGACGTCCGCCCGGACCGCTTCCTCGCCGACGGCGACGTTTTCGAGGTGGGCGGGGCGTCCCTCGAGGCGATCCACACGCCGGGCCACTCGCCCGGGTCCACGTGCTTCCTCCTCGCGAGCGAGGGCACCGTCTTCACCGGCGACACCCTCTTCAACGGCGGGCCCGGCGCGACGGGGCGGTCCTACAGCGACTACCCGACGATCCTGACCTCGATCCGCGAGCGGCTCCTGCCGCTGCCGGCGGAGACCGTGGTGCGGACCGGGCACGGCGAGTCAACGACGATCGGGGCCGAGCGCGAGACGCTCTCCCGGCTGGCGGACAAGTAGCGGCGGCGCCGCACGGCGTGAGCTGACGACGACGGCGACATCCCCTCGCGGGGTGTCGCCGTCGTCGTTCTTGTGCGGCAGGGAGCCGACGGAAGGTGACCCCGCAACGCTGGGACGTGACCCCGCAACGCTGGGAGGTGACCCCGCAACGACGCAAGAGGTGGCCACCCAACCCCTCTCGGGTTGGGTGGCCACCTCTCTCAGGCTTTGACGGGCCTCCGAGCGGCGGCTAGCCGCGCAGGCGCTCCATGCCCGGGTCCACGAGCGGCTCGGCCGAGACCGTGGCCGCCACGCGCCGGCCGAAGTACTCGATCTCGACCTGGCTGCCCTCCTCGACGGCGGCCGGGAGCCACGCGTAGGCGATGGGCTTGCGGATGGTGAACCCGTAGGCGGCGCTCGTGACGTACCCGGCGGGCTCGCCGCCGACGTACACGGGCTCCCGGCCCAGGACCACGGACGTGCCGTCGTCGACCGTGAGGCAGCGCAGCACCTTCGCGGGCTTGGCGGCCTTGCGCTCGGCGAGCGCCTCGAAGCCCACGTAGCCCTCCTTGTCCTTGGCCACGGAGAAGCCGAGGCCGGACTGGTACGGATCGTGCTCGGTCGTCATGTCCGTGCCCCAGAGGCGGTAGCCCTTCTCGAGGCGGAGGCTGTTGAAGGCCCCTCTGCCGGCCGCGATGATGCCGTGCTCCTGGCCCGCCTCGAAGAGCAGGTCCCAGAGCTTGAGCCCGTACTCGGAGGACGTGTACAGCTCCCAGCCGAGCTCGCCGACGTAGGAGAGACGCATCGCCGTGACAGGGATGCCGCCGATGTGGATCTCCTTCGCGCGGAAGTAGCGCAGGCCGTCGTTGCTGAGGTCGTCGTCGCTGACCTTCCCGATGACCTCACGGGCCAGCGGGCCCCAGAGGCCGATGCAGCACGTGCTGCCGGTGATGTCCGCGACGTGCGCCCACTGGGCCGGATCGGCCGTGGACTGCTTCCGGGCCTCGACGCGCAGGTAGTCGAAGTCGACGTTGCTGTTGACGCCGAGCTGGAAGGTGTCCTCCCCGAGCCGGGCGACCGTCACGTCGCTGCGGATGCCGCCGTCCTCCGCGAGGAGCAGGCAGTACGTCACCGCCCCGGGCTTCTTGGCGATGTTGCCGGTGCTGAGCCGCTGGAGGAGGGCCAGGGCGCCGGGGCCGTTCACGCTGAGCCGCTTGAGCGGCGTCATGTCGTAGAGGGCGACGGCGGTGCGCGTCTTCCAGGCCTCGGCCGCGGAGATGGGGGAGTGGAACATAGCGGACCAGGCGTCCCGCTCGGGCGTCTGCCACTCGGCGGGCAGCTCCTCGAGGAGGCCGCGGTTGGCCTCGAACCAGTGCGGGCGCTCCCACGCGGCGGACTCGAGGAAGAACGCCCCGAGCTCCCTCTGCCGGACGTTGAAGGGGCTCACGCGGAGGTCCCGCGGGGACTCCTTGGGCTGGAGCGGGTGCAGGATGTCGTAGATCTCGACGAAGTTCTGCTGCGAGGTCTCGCTGACGTACGCGTCGGAGGTCTGGACCTTCTCGAAGCGGGACAGCTCGCAGCCGTGCAGGTCGGTGCGCGAGCCGCCCTCGATGAGGAGCTCGGCCATGGCCTTGGCCACGCCCGCGGAGTGCGTGACCCAGACGGCCTCGGCGACGAAGAAGCCGTCGAGGTCCGGGTGCTCGCCCATGAGCGGGCCGCCGTCGGGCGTGAACGAGAAGATGCCGTTGAAGCCGTCCTCGATCTCCGCGCCGCGGAGGGCCGGGAGCAGGGCCTTGCTGTCCTCCCAGGCCGGGAGGAAGTCCTCGAGGGTGAAGTCGAGGCGGGAGGGCATGCGGCGGTCGGACATCTCCTCGGCGGGGACCTGGGGGAGGGTGGCCATGTCCACCGGCAGCGGCCGGTGGGCGTAGCTGCCGATGCCGATCCGCTCGCCCCACTCGCGGTAGTACAGGTCGCGGTCCTGGTGGCGCAGGATGGGCAGGGTCGCGCCGCCGGGCAGGTCGTTCCGGCCCTTGAGCTCGGCCACGGGCGTGGTCTTGACGTACTGGTGCGCGAGCGGAAGGAGCGGCACCTCGAGCCCGACCATGCGGCCGAGCTCCCGGCCCCAGAACCCGGCGCAGGAGACGACGATGTCCGCCGGGATGAGGCCCTTGTCCGTCTCGACGCCGGTGACCTTGCCGCCGGTCTGCTCGACGCCCGTCACGGTCGTGGAGCCGAGGAACGTCACGCCGGCCTCGCGGGCGCGGCCGATGAGCAGCTGGACCGCGCGGGCGGCCGAGGCGAGGCCGTCGCTCGGGACGAGGAGGCCGCCGAGGACCGGGGTCCGCTCGGCGCCCGCTTCTGTCCCGAGCAGGTGGTAGTGCTTCTCGCACTCGTCCGGGTCGATGATCCGGCCCTCAAGGCCCCACGACGTCGCGTAGCCGAGCTTGCGCTTGAGCTCCTCGAGCCGGGCCTCGGTCGTGGCGAGCTCGAGGCCGCCGACCTGGTTGAAGCACGAGACGCCGTCGGAGGTCAGCGAGAGCAGCTTGTCCACGGTGTAGCGGGCGAACTCGGTCATCGTCTTCGACGCGTTGGTCTGGAACACGAGCCCGGGGGCGTGGGACGTCGAGCCGCCGGCGAGCTCGAGTGGCCCCTGATCGACGACGGTGACGTTCGTCCAGCCGCGGTTCGCGAGCTCGTCCGCGAGGTTCGTGCCGACGATGCCGGCGCCGATGATGACGACGCGGGGGGAAGCTGTCATGGGGTTCTCTCCTGGGATGTCTCTAGCGGAAGACGACGGTTCGGGTGCGGTTGAGCAGGACGCGGTGCTGGCAGTGCCACGTGACCGCCCGGGCGAGGGCCTGCGACTCGGCGTCGCGGCCGACGGTCACGAGGGCGTCGGCGTCCAGGCTGTGGTCCACCCGGAAGACCTCCTGCTCGATGATCGGGCCCTCGTCGAGGTCCGCGGTCACGTAGTGGGCGGTCGCGCCGATGAGCTTGACGCCCCGGTCGTAGGCCTGGTGGTACGGCTTGGCGCCCTTGAAGCCGGGCAGGAACGAGTGGTGGATGTTGATCGCGCGCCCGCGCAGCTCGCGGCACAGTTCGTCCGAGAGCACCTGCATGTACCGGGCGAGGACGACGAGGTCCGTCTGGTACTCCGCGGCGATCTCGAGCAGCCGGGCCTCGGCCTCGGCCTTCGAGCCGGACGTGTTTGGGACGTGGATGAAGGGCAGGCCGGCGGCCTCGGCCATCGGCCGGAGCACCTCGTGGTTGGAGACGACGACGGCGATCTCCGCGCCGAGGCTGCCCGCCTTCCACCGGAAGATCAGGTCGTTGAGGCAGTGTCCGGCCTTCGACACCATGACGAGGAGCCGCTGCGGGCGGCCGTCGTGCAGCTCGAAGTCCATGCCGAACTCGGCGGCCGTGGCCTCGAACTCGGAGGCGAGGGCGTCCGCCTCAACGGCTTCGGCGCTCCCGCCCGTGAACGCGGTGCGGAGGTAGAGCTTGCCGCTCACGTGGTCGTCGAACTGCTGGTGCTCGACGATGTCGAACCCGCGGTCGGCCAGGAAGGCGGAGATGGCGCGGACGATCCCGGGCCGCTCGGGGCACGAGAGGGTCAGGACGAAGTCGGCGGTCCGCGTGCGGCCCCCGGCCGAGGCGGAAGCCGCCTCGGCCGGGGTGCGTACTGCGGAGTGGCCGTCGGCCACTGCTGTCACTTGTTCTCCTTCGATGCTGTGCTGTCTGGGCCCGCTTCGGTCGCCGAAGCGCGGGCGTCTGGCTCCTCGTCATCGCTGTCGCTCGGGCACCTCGTCACGAGCTCGAACTGGACGCCGCCGTGCTGCTCGACGCCCGTGCGGATGGCGCGCTCGACGACGTTGTCGGCGAGGCGGCGGCGCAGGGACAGCGGGTCGCGGCGGAGGTCCTTGGCGAGGGCGAAGCAGAGCAGGAGCATCACGACCACGAAGGGCAGTGCCGCGACGATGGTGATGCGCTGCAGGCCTGACAGCGCTTCAGAGGGTACGTCTCCACCGGCCAGGAGCATGACGGCGGCGACGGCGCCGGTGAGGCTGCCCCAGAAGATGACCACTCCGCGGCGGGGTTCCTCCGCGCCGTTGGAGCTGAGCGATCCCATCACGATGGATGCCGCGTCGGCTCCCGTGATGAAGAAGATCCCCACGAGGACCATGGCCAGGACGATAAGGGCGGTGATCCCCCAGGCGGGCAGGGGCAGGTTGTTGACCAGGTCGAACAGGGCTCCGTTGAAGCTCACGGTCGGGGCGCCGTCGACCATCGTGACCAGGCCTGGGGTGCCTGCCTTGTCGGCCTCGGACTGGATGTGGAAGGCCGTGCCGCCGAAGATGCCGAACCAGATGACGGACACGAGGCTCGGGACGAGCAGCACGCCGGTGACGAACTGGCGGATCGTGCGGCCGCGGCTGATGCGGGCGATGAAGAGGCCGACGAACGGCGTCCAGGAAACCCACCAGGCCCAGTAGAAGATGGTCCAGCCGGACATCCACTCGCGCAGGGCCTCATCGCCCACGGCCTCGGTGCGGGACGACATCTCGGCCAGGTCGCGGGCGTAGTCGCCCACGGCGGACGGGATGAGGTTCAGGATGAACAGGGTGGGCCCCGCGACGAAGACGACGAGGGCGAGCACGACTGCCAGGACCATGTTGATGTTGGACAGCCACTGGATGCCGCGGCTGATCCCGGAGACGGCCGAGGCGACGAAGCAGAAGGTCAAGACGGCAACGATCACCACGAGCACGGGGGTGCCGACCTCGCCGAACCAGCCGTTGGAGGTCATGCCGGAGCCGATCTGCAGCGCCCCCAGGCCCAGGGACGCGGCCGTGCCGAACAGGGTGGCGAAGATGGCCAGGATGTTGATGAACTTGCCGACCGGGCCCTCGACGGTGCGGATGCCGAAGAGCGAGGTGAAGGCGACCGAGATCAGTTGGCGGCGGCCCAGGCGGTAGGTGCCGTAGGCCATGGCGATGCCGACCACGGCGTACATGGCCCAGGGATGCAGGGTCCAGTGGAAGATCGAGGTGGCCATGGCCGTCTGGATGGCTTCGGGGGTCTGGCCGTTCACGGTGCCCGGCGGCGGGGAGATGTAGTGGTAGAGCGGTTCCGCCACACCGTAGAACATGAGCCCGATGCCCATGCCGGCGGCGAACATCATCGCGACCCAGGACACGGTCTTGTACTCGGGCTTCTCGCCGTCCTTGCCCAGGGGGATGTTGCCGAACTTGCCCAGCGCCAGCCACAGGACGAAGATCACGAACAGGGAGGCCAGGAGCATGAAGAGCCAGCCCGTGTACTCCATCACCCAGTTCAGGGCACCCTTGGACGTCGCGGACAGGCTGTCACGCCCGGTGAAGCCCCAGACCACGAAGGCGACGGCGATGGCGCCCGTGATCCCGAAGGTGACCTTGTCCAGGGTGAGCTTGCGGTTGCGCCGCGCAGCGACAGCCTGCTCCGCCTTCGTCTGGCGCAGCTCCTGAAGGATCTGCTCGTGCTCTTCGACATCCGTCACGATGTTGGCTTCGACTTCGTCGGGGACCGCTGCTTCGATCAGCTGCTCGGCCGTTTCTTCGGCGGTGCCGTCGGCGTCGTTGCCGAGGGGACTCTTCTCAGGTGTTGGGGGTTTGAGGTCACTGTTGATCGCCATGGGGGGCTTCCTTGTGATTGACGTCGTGGGCAGGGGGCTTAGACGTGGCCATGGGGGGTCAGGCCGGGCGGGAGGTTCGGAGCCTCGTCGGACTCGATGACCATGATGTCGCCGTCGATCACGGTGACCTCGTGGCGGCGGACCGGCAGCTTTGCCGGCGGCGCGTCCACTTCGCCCGTCTTGAGGTTGAAGCGGGACGCGTGGAGCGGGCACTCGACCCAGCAGTCCTCGACATACCCGTCGGCGAGGGAGGCGTCCTGGTGGGTGCAGGTGTCATCGAGGGCGAACAGCTCGCCGTCCTCGGTATGGAAGACCGCGATGGGGGGCGCGGTATTGAGCCGGAGCGCTTCCCCCGGCGCGAGCTCACTGAGCGGGCAGGCCTTGTGCATTTGGTCGACCTCTACTTCCTTAGGGGACCTGGGGACTGAAAGCGAGTGCTGGGTTTCGCATCCATCAACACGCTTCGCTATATGCAACAGGGTGTTCCTCGTCACAGAGTTCTGTCAAGGGTCAGGCCTCTTCCGGCGACATGTGAAGGCCTCCGGAGACCGCGTCTTGACATGCCGCGTGGTCTGGATCACGCTGTTGCATATCGCGCTTGATGTTGCGTAATCAGCAATTGAGGAAAGGGGGCCGACATGGAGACGCTCACCATCGTCGGAGCCTCACTGGCAGGGCTGTCCGCCGCGCGGGCAGCCCGGGCCCAGGGCTTCGAGGGGCGGCTCGTCGTCATCGGCGACGAACCCCACCGGCCGTACGACCGGCCGCCACTGTCCAAGGACTTCCTGCTCGGCCAGATCACGGCCGAAGACCTGTCCCTGGAGACCGATACTGACAGTCTCGACGCCGAGTGGCTCCTCGGCGCCGAGGCGGTGTCGTTCGACGCCGCGACGCGGACGGTCCGCCTGCGGGACGGCCGCTCGGTGGCGTCCGACGGCGTCGTCATCGCCACCGGGGCGCGGGCGCGCCAGCTGCCCGAGCTGGCCGACGTGGAGAATGTCCACACGCTCCGCACGCTCGACGACGCGGCGCGGCTCGGCCCAGAGCTCATCGCCGGGCGCCGCCTGCTCGTGGTCGGCGCGGGCTTCATCGGGGCCGAGGTCGCCTCCTCCGCCGCCTCGCGCGGTCTCGAGGTCACGGTGCTCGACACCAAGCCCGTGCCCTTCGCTGCGCAGCTGGGAGCGGAGATGGGCTCGGTCGTGGCCGCCCTCCAGAGCGCGCACGGCATCGAGCTCGTGCCCTCCGCCACGGTGGACGGCTTCGTCACGTCCCGGCGCCGTGTCACGGCCGTCCGGCTCGCCGGTGGCCGCATCATCGCGACTGACCTCGTCGTCGTCGGGATCGGTGCGGAGCCTAACACCGAGTGGCTCCAGGGCTCCGGCCTCGAGCTGCAGCCCGGCGTCGTGTGCGACGCCATGGGGCGCACGGGGACCCCGGGCGTGGTCGCCGTCGGCGACTGCGCAGCGTGGTTCGACGAGACGACCGGCACCCACCGCCTCAGCAGCCACTGGACCGGTGCGCTGGAGCGCGCCGCGCTCGCGGTCGAGGCGCTCCTCGACGAAGAGGCACCGCAGCGGCAGCACAAGCCGCACTACTTCTGGTCCGACGTCCACGGGGTCAAGCTCCAGTTCGCTGGCCACGCGGAAGGCCATGACCGCGTCGAGATCGAGGCCGGCGATCCGTCGGAGCACAGCTTCCTCGCCGTCTACTACCGGGGCGATGCACCGATCGCCGTCCTCGGCATGAACCAGCCCCGCCTCTTCGCGAAGCGGCGGCGCAGCATCGTGCCTGCCACTCTGGCCGGCGCCGCCGCCCTGTCCTGAATTCCACCCCGAGGGCCTCCGGCCCTCGCCCGAGTTTTTCCAGCTGTCGAGATTGTCTATAAGGAGGACACGTTGTCTGCCGAAGTCATTTCCCCGAGCCTCATCCCCACACTTCCTGGCTCCACCTATGTGGACGAGGCCGTCTTCCGCGCCGAGCAGGAGCGCATCTTCGAGAAGATGTGGTTCTGCGCCATCCGCTCCGCCGACCTCGACAAGCCGGGCGCGTGGCGCGCCGTGCAGATCGGCCGGGAGAGCGTGCTGATCTCCCGCACCCGCAAAGGCGAGATCCGTGCCTTCTACAACATCTGCCGCCACCGCGGCGTGAAGCTGTGCATGGAGGAGCAGGGCGAAGCCGCCCGCAACTTCCAGTGCCCGTACCACGCCTGGACCTACGACTTCGAGGGCAAGCTCATCGCCGCGCCGAACCTCACGAAGATGCCGGACATCGACCGCGACGAGTACGGCCTGGTCAAGGTCGCCATCCGCGAGTACCTCGGCTACGTGTGGGTCTGCCTCGCTGACGAGCCGCCGTCGTTCGAGGAGGACGTCATGGGCGCCGTCGAGGAGCGCCTGGGCGACGTGCACAAGATCGACGGCTACGACGTGGCCAACCTGGCCCTCGGCCGCCGCATCAAGTACGACGTGAAGGCCAACTGGAAGCTCATCATCGAGAACTTCATGGAGTGCTACCACTGCGCCACGATCCACCCCGAGCTGACCGAGGTCCTGCCGGAGTTCGCGGACGGGCTGGCCGCGCAGTACTTCGTGGGCCACGGCGCCGAGTTCGGCGAGAACATCAAGGGCTTCACCGTGGACGGCTCGGAGGGCCTTGACCACATCCCCGGCGTGAGCGAGGACCAGGACCGCCGCTACTACGCCATCACCATCAAGCCGACGGTGTTCGTGAACCTTGTTCCCGACCACGTGATCATCCACCGCATGTTCCCGCTCGCGGCGGACCACACGATCGTTGAGTGCGACTGGCTCTACCTCCCCAGCGTCGTGGAGAGCGGCAAGGACGTCACGGCCTCGGTCGAGCTGTTCCACCGCGTCAACCAGCAGGACTTCGACGCGTGCGAGCGCACCCAGCCGGGCATGCACTCCAAGATCTACTCCAAGGGCGGTGTGCTCGTCCCGAGCGAGCACCACATCGGCGCCTTCCACGACTGGGTCCAGGAGAAGGTCGGCGACGTCGTCCCGAAGTCCTAGCAGCAGCGTGTCTCTGGGGGGTCCGTCGTAATCGACGGGCCCCCTCGGCGTCGGGGGGCCAGTCCGCCTGGCGTGCGGCTAGCGCCGCATGTACCCCATGCGCGCGCTGATCTCGAGGCCGCCCTCCTTGAGCAGCTCGATGAGCTCGGGCATCTCCTCGGGGTCGAAGCGGAAGACCGGCCCGGAGACGCTCACGGCGCCGATCACGGCGCCCACGTGGTTGAAGATCGGCACCGAGACGGAGTTGATCCCGATCTCGTACTCCTCGCGGGTCACGCCGTAGCCCCTGTGGGACACCTCGACGAGCTCCTTCTCGAGCCTGCGCCGGTCGGTGATCGTGAGCGGGGTCCGCGGGGGGAGGCCCGTCTCTTTCAGGATGCGGTCCCTGTCCTCGGCAGGCAGGGCCGCGAGCAGCACCTTGCCACTGGAGGTCGCATGGAGCGGGGTCAGACTGCCCACCCAGTCGTAGGTCGCGAGCGTCGAGGGCCCCATGGCCTGATCGACGTTGACCGCATAGTTGGACCGCAGCACCGCGAGGTTGACGGTCTCCTTGGCATCCTCGGCCAGCCGCTCGAGCACGGGCCGCGCCTCCCGGACGAGGCTCAGGCGCCCCGGGACGGAGTTGGCCAGACGCAGGATCCCAAACCCGAGCTGGTACTTGCCGCGCTCGCTGTTCTGGTGGACGAGCTCACGGTTCACGAGGGAGCTCAAGAGGCGCGAGGCGGTGGACTTGTGGATGCCCATCTCGTCGGCGATCTCGCTCACGCCCGCGTGGCCCTGACGGGCCAGGATCTCAAGGATCGCGAGGGCGCGGTCGACGGACTGCACGCCCCCCTGCTGGGGTCCCTCGACCTCGCCGTCGGGTTCCAGTGCACCACTCGCCACCATAGCCCCGATCCTACTTCGGCTGTGGCGACGGACACTACTCGCGCGTCACAGAGCGCGCCGCATCGGGACCTGGGGCTGTGGGGGCCCGTGCTCAGAGGGCCTGACGGATCGTCTTCTCGAAGCTCGTCACGTGCTCGAGGGCCATGCGGCCCGCGGTCTCGGCGTCGCCGTCGGCGATCGCGCGCAGGAGGTCCGCGTGCTCCTTGATGTGCCCGGCCACGGAGGGCACCTTGTCCAGGACGAGGCACCAGATGCGGGTCGCGAGGTTGTCGTAGCGGATGAGCGCGTCGGTCAGGTGCGGGTTGCCGGCGGCCTCGTAGATGAGCCGGTGCACCGTGATGTCGTAGCGCATGAGCTCGCGCTGGTCGATGGGCTCGGCGAGCCCCTCGATCGTCGAGGCGGTCTCGCGCAGACGCGCGCGCATGGACGTCGACGCCGCACGGGCCGCCCGGCGCGCCGCGAGGGGCTCGAGCTGCTCGCGGATCTCCGAGACGTCAGCGAGCTCGGTGATGTCGACGATCGTCGCGAACGTGCCGCGGCGCGGATAGGAGACGACGAGGTGGTCGACCTCGAGCCGCTTGAGCGCCTCGCGCACGGGCGTGCGCCCCACACCGAGCTCGGCGGCGAGCGCCGTGTCGTTGATCGGATCGCCGGGACGGATCTCGAGCATGATGAGCCGATCGCGCAGCGTGAGGTACGCCTGCTCGGCGAGGGATACGGACGACGCCGCGCCCTCCACGGCCGCTATGGTCACCTTCCGCCTCCTTCCGGGTATCGGTTGACTCCCTGTGACTTCAACCATACTATCGATCTCAGAACTAATATATCAGTTGATGATTAGTCAGATATCAAAGTGGATGTCAGACCCAGGAGGGAACATGCAGAATCTTCTCGACCTGCCGCTCAGCCAGGCAGACCCCGAGATCGCCGCGGCGATCGCCGACGAGCTCGGCCGCCAGCAGGGCACCCTCGAGATGATCGCGTCCGAGAACTTCGCCCCGACCGCCGTCATGGAGGCCCAGGGGTCGGTCCTGACGAACAAGTACGCCGAGGGCTACCCCGGGAAGCGCTACTACGGCGGCTGCGAGCATGTGGACGTCATCGAGCAGCTCGCGATCGACCGGGCCAAGGCCCTCTTCGGTGCCGGCTTCGCCAACGTCCAGCCGCACTCCGGCGCGCAGGCGAACGCGGCGGCCATGCACGCCCTCATCAAGCCCGGCGACACGATCATGGGTCTGGATCTGGCGCACGGAGGCCACCTCACGCACGGCATGAAGATCAACTTCTCCGGCCGGCTCTACAAGGTCGTGCCGTACCAGGTGAGCGAGAAGGACCACCGCATCGACATGGCCGAGGTCGAGCGCCTCGCCGTCGAGCACAAGCCGCAGCTCATGATCGCCGGCTGGTCCGCCTACTCGCGTCAGCTCGACTTCGCCGAGTTCCGCCGGATCGCGGACCTCGTCGGCGCGTACCTGCTCGTGGACATGAGCCACTTCGCGGGCCTCGTCGCCGCGGGCCTGCACCCCAACCCCGTGCCCCATGCCCACGTCACCACCACGACGACCCACAAGACCCTCGGCGGCCCGCGCGGCGGCATCATCCTGACCGACGACGAGGCCCTTGCGAAGAAGATCAACTCCGCGGTGTTCCCCGGGCAGCAGGGCGGGCCCCTCGAGCACGTCATCGCCGGCAAGGCCGTGGCCTTCAAGTTCGCCGCGACGGAGGAGTTCCGGGACCGGCAGCGCCGCACCCTCGAGGGCGCGCGGATCATCGCCGGGCGGCTCCTGACGGAGGACCTCACCCAGGCGGGCGTCGGCGTCGTCAACGGCGGCACCGACGTGCACCTCGTCCTCGTGGACCTGCGCCACTCGGACCTCGACGGCCAGCAGGGCGAGGACCGCCTGCACCGCATCGGCATCACCGTGAACCGCAACGCCGTCCCGTTCGACCCGCGGCCCCCCATGGTCTCCTCGGGCCTGCGCATCGGCACCCCGGCTCTGGCCACCCGCGGCTTCGGCGCCGCCGAGTTCACCGAGGTCGCCGAGATCATCGCGGCCGCGCTCAAGCCCGGGTTCGACGACGAGCTGGCCGCAGAGCTGCGCGCCCGCGTCACGGTCCTCGCCGACAAGCACCCCCTCTACCCCTCACTCACGAACGGAGCCCAGTGATGGCGGACCTGCTGCCCGAACACCCGGAGTTCCTCTGGCACAACCCGGACCCGAAGCCCTCCTACGACGCCGTGATCGTCGGCGGCGGAGGGCACGGCCTCGCGACGGCCTACTACCTGGCCAAGCACCACGGGATGACCAACATCGCGATCCTGGAGCGCGGCTGGCTCGCCGGCGGGAACATGGCCCGCAACACGACGATCATCCGTTCGAACTACCTGTGGGACGAGTCCGCGGCGATCTACGAGCACTCGCTCAAGCTGTGGGAGGCCCTGCCCGAGGAGCTCGAGTACGACTTCCTCTTCAGCCAGCGCGGCGTCATGAACCTCGCGCACACGCTCCAGGACGTGCGCGAGTCCGTCCGCCGCGTGGGCGCGAACAAGCTCAACGGGGTCGACGCCGAGTGGCTCGAGCCCGAGCAGGTCAAGGAGCTCTGCCCGATCCTCAACACGTCGGACGACATCCGCTACCCGGTCCTCGGCGCGACGTACCAGCCGCGCGCGGGCATCGCGAAGCACGACCACGTCGCGTGGGCCTTCGCCCGCAAGGCGGACGAGCTCGGCGTCGACATCATCCAGAACTGCGAGGTCACGGGCTTCGTCAAGGACGGCAACCGCGTCGTCGGCGTCCAGACCTCCCGCGGCACGATCGCGACGCCGAAGGTGGCGCTGTGCGCGGCCGGGCACTCCTCGGTCCTGGCCAAGCTCGCCGGCTTCGACCTGCCGATCCAGTCCCACCCGCTCCAGGCGCTCGTCTCCGAGCTGCACGAGCCGGTCCACCCGACGGTCGTCATGTCCAACCACGTCCACGTGTACGTCTCCCAGGCGCACAAGGGCGAGCTCGTCATGGGCGCGGGCATCGACGCGTACAACGGCTACGGCCAGCGCGGGGCGTTCCACGTCATCGAGGAGCAGATGGCCGCCGCCGTCGAGCTCTTCCCGATCTTCTCCCGGGCGCACCTCCTGCGCACGTGGGGCGGCATCGTCGACGTCACCCTCGACGCGTCCCCGATCGTCGGCAAGGCACCCGTGGAGGGCATGTACGTCAACTGCGGCTGGGGCACCGGCGGCTTCAAGGGCACGCCCGGCGCCGGCTGGACCATGGCGCACACGATCGCCAAGGACGAGCCCCACGCGCTGAACGCCCCCTTTGCCCTCGAGCGCTTCGAGACCGGCGCGCTCATCGACGAGCACGGCGCCGCCGCCGTGGCCCACTGACCGGGCTGCCCGGGATTAGACACAGCCAGGAGTCCCTATGCTACTGATCACCTGCCCGAACTGCGGGCCCCGCGACGAGACCGAGTTCCACTACGGCGGCCAGGCCCACGTGGCCTACCCCGAGAACCCCTCCGAGCTGAACGATGCGGAGTGGGCCAAGTACCTCTTCTACCGCGAGAACACCAAGGGCCTCTTCGCCGAGCGCTGGGTCCACACCGCCGGCTGCCGCAAGTGGTTCAACGCCCTGCGCGACACCGTCACCTATGAGTTCAAGAGCGTCTACACGGGCGCCGCCCCGGCAGCCCCTGCCGGCACGGCATCCGCGACCAGCACGAATGGAGGCCAGCAGTGAGCCCCGCCGAGTCCACCCAGGCGTTCCGCCTCTCCGCCGAGCAGGCGCCGGCCGCCCGCGTTCAGCGCGACGGCGTCGTCACCTTCACGGTCGACGGCACCGAGTACACGGGCTTCAAGGGCGACACGGTCGCCTCGGCCCTCCTGGCCCACGGCGTCATCGAGACTGCCCCGTCCCTGTACCTGGGCCGACCGCGCGGCATCCTCGCCGCGGGCGTCGAGGAGCCCAACGCGCTCCTGAAGGTCATCGACCGCGGCGCCGGCGGCATCGACGAGTCGATGCTCCCCGCCTCGACCGTTGAGCTCGTCGACGGCCTGCGCGCCGAGTACCTCTCGGGCCTCGGCCAGCTGGACCCGCGCAAGGACGAGGCGGTGTACGACAAGAAGCACGTGCACACGGACGTCCTCGTGATCGGCGGCGGCCCCGCGGGCCTCTCCGCGGCCCGCCAGGCCGCGGCCTCGGGCGCCCGCGTCATCCTCATCGACGACCAGCCCGAGCTGGGCGGCTCGCTCCTGACCTCCCCGGCGGAGACGGTCGACGGCGTGCCGGCGCCCGAGTGGATCGCGGCGGCCGCCGCGGAGCTCGCCGCCGCGGACGAGGTCACGGTCCTCAACCGCACGAACGCGTTCGGCTCGTACGACTCCAACTACGTCGTCGCGCTCGAGTCCCGCACCGACCACCTCGGCACCGAGAAGGCCCGCGAGCTCAACGCCCAGGGCGTCTCCCGCCAGCGCCTGTGGCACATCCGCGCGCAGCAGGTCGTCCTCGCGACCGGCGCCCACGAGCGCCCCGTTGTCTTCGCCGACAACGACCGCCCCGGCGTCATGCTCGCCTCCGCGGCGCGCACCTACCTCAACCGCTACGGCGTGCGCCCCGGCTCCTCCGCGGTCGTCTTCACGACCAACGACTCCGCCTACGCCGGGGCCCTCGACCTCGCCGCCGCCGGCGTGGCCGTCCCGGCCGTCGTCGACGCCCGCGCCGAGAAGTCCGCCGTGGCCCTCGCCGCCGAGGCCGCCGGGCTCCGCGTCATCTCGGGCTCCGCCGTGGCGGGCACCGAGGCCGGCGCTGGCACCCGCCTGGGCGCCGTCGTCGTCCGCGGGCTCTCCGCCGCCGGTGAGCTGACCGGCGAGGCCGAGCGGATCGAGGCGGACCTCCTGGCCGTCTCCGGCGGCTGGAGCCCCGTCGTGCACCTGTTCAGCCAGCGCCAGGGCAAGCTGCGCTGGGACGAGGACCTCGCGGGCTTCGTGCCGGCGAGCTCCGTCGCGGCCCAGCAGGTCGTCGGCTCGGCCCGCGGCTCCTACGCCCTGGGCGACTGCGTCGCCGAGGGCGCGCACGCCGGCGCCGTCGCGGCGTTCAACGCGGGCTTCGTGACCGAGGCCGGCGTCCACGCCTCGAGCCTGCCGACGAACCCGGCCACGGCCTCCGCGCCGACCCGCCAGGTCTGGCTCGTCCCGGGCGAGACCGGCGAGCCGGGGGAGTGGACCACCCACTTCGTCGACTTCCAGCGCGACCAGTCCGTGCACGACGTCCTGCGCGCGACCGGCGCGGGCATGCGCTCGGTCGAGCACGTCAAGCGCTACACCTCGATCTCGACCGCGAACGACCAGGGCAAGACCTCGGGCGTGAACGCGATCGGCGTGATCGCGGCAGCGCTCAAGGGCGAGAACGGTGAGGCTCCGGGCATCGGCGGGATCGGCACGACGACGTTCCGCGCCCCCTACGCGCCCATCGCCTTCGCCGCCGTCGCGGGCCGCAAGCGCGGTGACCTCTTCGACCCCGAGCGCATCACCTCGGCCCACCCGTGGCACGTCGCCAACGGCGCCGAGTTCGAGCTCGTGGGCCAGTGGCTGCGTCCCTGGTACTTCCCGCAGCCGGGCGAGTCGATGGACGACGCCGTGCTGCGCGAGTGCCGCGCGGTGCGCGAGTCCGTGGGCTTCATGGACGCCACGACGCTCGGCAAGATCGAGATCTGGGGCGCGGACGCTGGCGAGTTCCTCAACCGCATCTACACCAACGCGTTCAAGAAGCTCGCCCCGGGCATGGCCCGCTATGGCGTCATGTGCGGCCCGGACGGCATGATCTTCGACGACGGCGTGACCCTGCGCCTCGACCAGGACCGCTTCTTCATGACGACGACGACCGGCGGCGCCGCGAAGGTCCTCGACTGGCTCGAGGAGTGGCACCAGACGGAGTGGCCGGAGCTCGACGTGAACTTCACGTCCGTGACCGAGCAGTGGACCACCGTCGCCGTCGTCGGCCCGAAGTCCCGCGCGGTCATCTCCAAGCTGGCCCCGGAGCTCGACGTCGACAACGAGGCGTTCCCGTTCATGGCCTGGCGCGAGACGACCCTCGCCTCCGGCATCCCCGCCCGCGTGTGCCGCATCTCGTTCTCCGGCGAGCTCGCCTTCGAGATCAACGTGGCCACGTGGTACGGCCTGAAGGTCTGGGAGGACGTCGCCGAGGCCGGCGCCGAGTTCAACATCACCCCGTACGGCACCGAGACGATGCACGTGCTGCGCGCCGAGAAGGGCTACCCGATCGTCGGGCAGGACACCGACGGCACCGTGACCCCGCAGGACGCGGGCATGGAGTGGATCGTGTCCAAGGCCAAGGACTTCGTGGGCAAGCGCTCCTACTCGCGCATCGACACGGCCCGCACGGACCGCAAGCACCTCGTGTCCCTGACCCCGGTCGACCCGTCCTTCCGCCTCCCGGAGGGCACCCAGGTCATCGAGCAGGGGATCTCCACGAGCCCCGCGTACGGCCCCGTGCCGATGCAGGGGCACGTCACGTCGAGCTACCACTCGGCGGCGCTGGGGCGTTCCTTCGCCCTAGCCCTCATCAAGAACGGCCGCAACCGCATCGGCGAGACGCTGACCGCCGTCGCCGGGGACCGGCTCGTGGATGTCCTGGTCGGTGAAACCGTCCTCTTTGACCCCGAAGGGAAGCGCCGTGATGGCTGAGACGATTGCTGAACTGACTGTCCCCGCCGGTGCGTCGGCCCTGCGCCGCAGCCCCGCCGCCCAGCTCGCCGAGGCCTTCGAGGCGGCTTCCGCTGCCACGGCCGCCGCCGGTGCCCAGCGCGCGGTGGCCGTGCGCGAGATCCCCTTCCTGGTCCAGCTCGGCCTCCGTGCCGTGCCCGGCTCCCAGGGCGCCGCGGCCGTCGAGGCCGCGCTCGGCGCACCGCTGCCCACGGGCCACGCGGGCACGACGGCGGGCGGCGGCTTCACGGTCCTGTGGATCGGGCCGGACGAGTTCCTGGCCGTCGGCGACGAGAGCCCGGAGAACTTCACGTCCGACCGCGGCCCCGCCGAGGCCGCCCGGGTGGCCTCGGCGCTCGGCGAGGCCGGCGCACGGACGCCGGGCGGCGTCGTCGACCTCTCCGCGAACCGCACCACGTTCGAGCTGACCGGTCCGGGCGCGCGCCTCGTCCTCGAGAAGGGCGTCTCGTTCGACCTGCACCCGCGGGCCTTCGCCGTGGGCCAGGCGATCGTGACCTCGCTCGACCACGTGCCGGTGCTCGTGTGGAAGACGGGCGAGGACGCGTTCCGCGTCCTGCCGCGCGCCTCGTTCGCGGACCACGTGGGCCGCTGGCTGATCGACGCGATGCGTGAGTTTGCCGCCCCGGAGGTGCCGTAGGCCATGGCTGCGCAGGCGCCTGAGTTCGTCCTGACGCTCAACTGCGCCGAGGGGCCCGGGATCGTCTCGGCGGTCTCCGGGTTCCTCGCCGAGCGCGGGTGCGACATCGTAGACATCAAGCAGTTCGGCGACCGCCGCGCGGGGCACTTCTACATGCGGGTGCACTTCGAGGCGCCCGCGCCGGGCGGCGCCGCCGCCAGCGACGGCTCGGACGACGGCGCGCGGCTGCGCGCCGAGTTCGGCCCGATCGCGGAGCGGTTCGGCATGGAGTGGAGGCTGCGGCCGGCGGGGGAGAAGACCCGCGTGCTGCTCATGGTCTCCAAGTTCGGGCACTGCCTCAACGACCTGCTGTTCCGCGCCCGGATCGGGGAGCTGCCGGTTGAGGTCGTGGCCGTCGTGTCCAACCACGAGGACCACCGCGGGCTCGTCGAGTGGCATGGGATCCCGTACCACCACATCCCCGTCACCGCGGAGACGAAGCCCGAGGCCGAGGCCAAGCTGCTCTCACTCGTGGACAGCTACGGCGTCGAGCTCGTGGTCCTGGCCCGGTACATGCAGGTGCTCTCGGACGCGCTGGCGACGCGGATGGCCGGGAAGGTGATCAACATCCACCACTCCTTCCTGCCGTCCTTCAAGGGCGCCAAGCCGTACCACCAGGCCTGGGAGCGCGGCGTCAAGACGGTCGGGGCCACCGCCCACTACGTCAACGCCGAGCTCGACGAGGGCCCGATCATCGCCCAGCAGGTCATCGAGGTGGACCACACCCACTCGCCCGAGGACCTCGTGGCCGTGGGCCGCGACGCCGAGTGCAAGGCCCTCTCCAACGCGGTGCGCTGGCACTGCGAGGGGCGCGTTGTGCTCAACGGCAACCGGACGGTCGTGCTGCGGTGACCTGCCCCGGCGGCACAGCGGCCGGCGTGACCTGGGCCGCCGGGACCGCGTCCCACACCTCGGAGGGACGTGCGGTATGGCGCTGAGCGTGCTGGACATGTTCACCGTGGGCATTGGGCCGTCCTCCTCGCACACGGTCGGTCCCATGCGCGCCGCGCGCCTCTTCACAGAGGGGCTCCGCGACGCCGGGCTGCTCGACCGCACGGAGCGGGTCCAAGCAGAGCTGTTCGGCTCCCTCGGTGCCACCGGGCACGGCCACGGGTCGGACAAGGCCGTGATCCTCGGCCTCCAGGGCGAGAGCCCGGAGACCGTGGACACCGACACCGCGGACGCGCGCGTGGCCCAGGCAGCCGCGGACGGCAAGCTCCGGCTCGCGGGGGAGCGGCACGTGCCGTTCTGCCGGGACACCGACGTCATCATGCACCGCCGCCGGAGCCTGCCCGCCCACCCCAACGGGATGGTGTTCCGGGCGTTCGACGGCGCGGGCGGGATCCTGCGCGAGGGCACGTACTATTCGGTAGGCGGTGGCTTCGTCGTGGACGAGGCCGCCGCCGGGGCCGACAGGATCGTCGAGGACTCGACGATCCTGCCGTACCCGTTCACGACCGGTGCCGAGCTGCTCGCGCACTGCCGGCGGGAGGGCCTGCGGATCAGCGACATCATGCTGGCCAACGAGCTGTCCTGGCGCACCGAGGAGGAGCTGCGGGCCGAGCTCCTGCACATCTGGGGCGTCATGAAGGAGTGCGTGCACAACGGGTGCACGCGCACCGAGAAGCTCCTCCCGGGCGGGCTCAAGGTGTCCCGCCGGGCGCCCAAGCTCCTGACCGACCTCGAGGCGACCGACGACGGGACGGACCCGATGCGTGCGATGGACTGGGTCAACCTGTTCGCGCTCGCGGTCAACGAGGAGAACGCCTCGGGCGGGCGCATCGTCACGGCGCCCACCAACGGGGCGGCCGGGATCGTGCCCGCCGTGCTGCACTACTACGAGAAGTTCGTCCCCCGGGCCGACGACGACGGCGTGGTGCGCTTCCTGCTCACCGCGGCCGCCGTCGGGATCCTGTTCAAGATCAATGCCTCGATCTCCGGCGCCGAGGTCGGCTGCCAGGGCGAGGTGGGCTCGGCGTGCGCCATGGCCGCCGGCGGCCTGTGCGAGGTGCTGGGCGGGACGCCCGAGCAGGTCGAGAACGCAGCGGAGATCGGGATCGAGCACAATCTCGGCCTCACGTGCGATCCCGTGGGCGGGCTCGTGCAGATCCCCTGCATCGAGCGCAACGCCATGGCGAGCAACAAGGCCATTAACGCCGCGCGCATTGCCCTGCGCGGGGACGGGACCCACAAGGTCTCGCTCGACAAGGCCATCAAGACGATGCGGGAGACCGGCGCGGACATGAAGGTCAAATACAAGGAGACCTCCCGCGGCGGCCTCGCCGTCAACGTCATCGAGTGCTGAGGGCCTTCGGCTCTCGATGCCCGCAGGGGGCGCGTCGTCGACGCGCCCCCTGTTGGGTTAAACGGGAAGAGCGTCCCGTCAGCCTGCCTTGGCCACGTGGAGACGCCAGGGGACGGCCGGGAGATCCACGGTGCGGCCGCCGTCCTCCGCCGGGGTGAGGACCTCGCCGATGAGGCTGCCGGCGTTGGTGGCGATGACGACGCCGAGCTGGTCCACGATGCACGAGCCCGGGGGCAGGGCGTCGAGGAGCGGGGCGAAGTCGGCCTGGAGGTGGCTGATGAGGACGTCGGCCGTGGCCGCGCCGGCCACCTGCCCGTCCCGCATGACGCGCTTGCTGAAGCTGATGATGTAGGCGTTGGAGCCGTTGGCGTCCACGTAGGCGTAGCTGCTCTGCACGGCGTGCTCCGTGCCTTCCCGGGGCCACCACGGGGTGCTGGCGAAGTCGTAGAACTCGAGGTCCATGTCGAGCCGCTGCGGCGCCGTCCGGCCCGGGGGAACGTAGGACCAGATGATCTCCGCCTCGCCGAAGTAGGCCGACTCGGTGAAGAAGCCCAGGCCGTAGAGGACGGGCGAGGCCTCGTCCAGGGTCCGGTGGGCTATGTCGTAGACCCCCTTGAGATCCTCCGGGGTCGGCCGGTCGGCCGTGGCGTCGAGGGCGGCGTGGACGGCGTCC
>NZ_KV908331.1:0-40553 GCF_001999765.1 Sinomonas mesophila
CGCTCACCCATCCACCCAGCCAACCGCAGACTCGGCCTCGATCGGTTTAGCAACACGCCCTAGCCGCCAAACACGGCCTGGGCGATCGCGAAGATCGCGAGCCCCGCGAGTGCGCCGACCACCGTGCCGTTGAGCCGGATGAACTGCAGGTCGCGCCCCACCTGGAGCTCGATCTTGCGCGAGGTCTCCTCGGCGTCCCACCGCGCGACCGTGTCCTCGATGACGCCAGCGATCTCGTGCCGGTAGGTCGTGACGACATAGCCCGCGGCGTCCCCGACCCAGGCGTTGACCTTGCCCGCGAGCTCCTCGTCCTCGACGAGCCGCGCCCCGAAGTCCCGCACCGCTGTCGTGAAGCGGTGGTGGAGCTCGCTGTGCGGGTCCGAGACGGCCTCGAGCAGCGCCTTCTTGACCGTGGCCCAGGTGCGCCCGGCGAGGTGGCGCACCTCGGGGTCGCCGAGCACCTGCGCCTTGATGCCCTCGGCCCGGGCGATCATGACGGGGTCGTGCTGGAGGTCCCGGGCGAGGTCCTTGAGGTAGGCGTCGATCGAGCCGCGCACCTTGTGGTTCGGGTCGGCCTGCACGGCGGCGACGAACTTGGACAGTTCGAGGTAGACCTTGTCCCCCACGAGGTCGTTGGCGAAGCTCGGCACCCACGAGGGGGAGCGCTCGGTCACGAGCCGCGTGACGGTCTGGTAATTCGCGGCCACCCAGTCCGAGGCCCGGTCCACGAGGAGGTCGACGAGCGAGTGGTGGTGGCCGGCGTCGAACACGCGCTCGGCGAGCCGGCCCACGGGCGGTCCCCACGGGGGGTCCACGAGGTGCCGGCGCACCATCCCCTCGACCACTGTCTGGACGTCCTCGTCGTTGAGCACGGTGAACGCGCCGCGGATGACGGCTGCGCCCTCCTTCGCGACCCGCTCGGCCCCCGTGGGGCTCGCGAGCCACGTGCCCGCCTTGCGGGCGACGTCCACCGAGTCGAGCTTGGCCTTGATGATGTCCGCGGAGAGGAAGTTGTCCCGCACGAAGCCGCTGAGCGAGGCGCCGATCGCGTCCTTGCGCGTCGGGATGATCGCCGTGTGCGGGATCTTGAGGCCGAGGGGGTGGCGGAACAGCGCCGTGACGGCGAACCAGTCGGCGAGCGCGCCGACCAGGCCGCCCTCCGCCGCGGCCCGGACGTACTCGAGCCACGGGTAGCGCCCCTGGAGCGCGAAGGCGACGAGGAAGACGACCGCCATGGCCAGCAGGAGTCCGAGCGCGAGGGCCTTCATGCGGCGCAGGGCCGCAGCGCGTTCGGCGTCGGTCGGGGCGGGCGTCGCGGGCCGGCCGGGCCCGGGCCGCGTCGTGGGTGGGCTGCTGAGCGTCGCCATGGACTCACCCTACCCGCGCGCGCCGACAGCCGAACGCTCCCTGTGAGGGTCGCGCACCCGCCGTCGTCCCGCCTGCTCGAGCGGGCCAATCCGCGCATCTGGGTCGGCGACGGGGCGGGTGCCTCGGACGCCGCCATGGCTGACGCCGTCGCCTGAGAGTCAGTGCCCGGGGGCCGTCCGGGGATGGGTCTCGTACATGCGCAGCGCCAGGGCGGTGGCCGAGGCTGCGCTGATGCACGCGGCGGCCCAAGCGGCGGCGTTCAGTCCGAGGAGGTCGGCGGTGACGCCCCCGACGACGGCGCCGGCCGCGTACCCGAGGTCGCGCCAGAGGCGGTAGACCCCCACCGCGCGCCCCCGCCAGAGGGGATGCGCGACGTCCCCGATGACGGCCAGGAGGGTCGGGTAGACCATGGCCGTCCCCGCGCCGAGCATGGCTGTGCCTGCGGCCCACCCGCCGAAGGTCCCGCTGGCCGCGATCACGGCCAGCGCCGCGGCCTGGAGTCCCATCCCCGCGACGATCAGTCGCTTGCGGCCGAACCGGTCGGACAGACCGCCCGTGGCCAGCTGGCCGACTCCCCAGATTCCCGGGTAGAACGCGAACAACAGGGCTATCTCGCCCAGGGGAAGGCCCGCCGTGGCGAACAGCAGCGGGAACAGGCCCCATGCCAGGCCGAAGTTGAGGTTGTTGACCAGGCCGGCCTGACTGGCGGAGGCGAGGGCCGGCTCGCGCCAAGTGGCGAGCGCGAAGACGGCCCTGCCGCTGAGCGCGGCGTGCACCGCGCGCCGGGACGGCGTAGGGCTGGCCTGTTCCAGACGGGCGTGTCCGTGGGTCTCCTTCACGAGGAGGCTCGAGAGCGCGAGCCCCAGGGCGATGTACGCCGCGCCCAGCAGGAAGGGAGCCGGTCGCAGCCCATACGCGGCTGCGAGCTGCCCCGCGGCCAGCGAGGTCAGGGCGAGGGCGCCGTAGCCGGCCGCCTCGTTGAGTCCCATGGCGAGGCCCCGGCGGGCGGGGCCGACCAGGTCGATCTTCATGACCACCGTGGTCGACCAGGTCATGCCCTGGCTGATCCCCAGCAGGACATTCGCCGCGACGACCCACCCCCAGTCCGGGGCCCAGATGAGCAGGGGCGGCACGGGGGCGGCGACGAGCCATCCGACCAGCAGCACGGGCTTCCGCCCGAAGCGGTCCGAGAGCGATCCGGCGGCGTAGTTGCTCGCTGCCTTGGTGATCCCGAAGGCGGCGATGTACGTGAAGACGGCCGTGAAGCCGGTCAGCCCGAATTCGTCCGTGGCCAGCAGCGGCAGGACGGTCTGCTGCTGGCCGACGAGCCCGCCGACGAGCGCGTTGACCGCCACGAGCAGCAGGAACTGCGGGGCGTTGGCGCGCAGGCCGAGCCTGGGCCCCTCGGATCGACCGTGATGCGGCATGGGAGTCAGTTCGCCGGCACGGGCTTCATGCGACCGAAGTATGCGTGCGCAACCCGCTGCCCGTCCAGACGCTCCGAGGACCTTGCTCGCCGCAGAACCCGGATTCGCTACGGTGGTTCCCATGACCTCCCCACGCCCCCTCGTCTACGCCCACCGCGGCGCGAGCGCACGGTTCGCCGAGCACACGCGCGCGGCCTACCTGCAGGCGCTCGCCGACGGCGCGGATGGGGTCGAGTGCGACGTCCACCTGACCCGGGATCAGCACGTCGTGCTGATCCACGACGCGAACCTGGACCGCACCTCCACGGGCACCGGGCCCGTGGCCGATCGCACGCTCGCGACGCTGCGCGACCTCGACTTCTCCTCGTGGAAGGGCGCCCGGATCCCCGACGAGTACGGCGCGGCGAGCCAGCAGCTCCTGACCCTGCCCGAGCTCCTCGACCTCCTCTCTGCGGCCGGCCGGCCCGTGGGCCTCGCGATCGAGCTCAAGCACCCGTCCCCCTATCGGCTCAAGCTCGAGGAGCGGGTCCTCGGGCTCCTGGCCGCGCGCGGCTGGGATCCCGAGTCCTCGGTCCTGGGCAACATCACGGTCAGCTTCATGAGCTTCGACACCGACGCCGTCGAGTACCTGCTCGAGCGCGTCCCGGCGAGGCACGTGTGCATGCTCGTCGACGACGTCACGGTCAAGGAGCTGCGCCAGGCCACGGCTCTGGGCCGGTTCACGGGCGGGGCGGTCGCGAACGTGCTCAAAGCCACGCAGCAGGACGCCGAGGCGATCCTCGACGCCGGCCACGTGGGCATCGCCGGCCCAGGCGTCTCCTACGTGCGCGAGAACCCGAACCGCGTGCGGGCCTGGCTCGCGGCGGGCCTGCGCCTTCGCGTCTGGACCGTCGACGACCCGGCCGACGTGGGCCACTGCCTCGCCGTCGGCGTCCAGGAGATCACGACCAACCGGCCGGCCGAGGTCCTCGCGCAGGTGGCGGCCGCCGTTGGCTGACGGGCATCCCGGACCCGGCGCGGACGGCGGCCGGGCTGGCTTCGGCCGGGCTGGGGCTGATCCGCGCCCTCATGACCACGGCGCCAAGCCCGCGCGCCGCGGAAAGAAGAGTAGTTCCGCCGGGATCGGCCGCTACTGCTTCGGCTGCTCGCCCTGCTGTCCGTAGGGCTGCTGTCCGTACGTCGGCGGCTGGCCCTGCTGGCCGTAGCCCTGCTGCTGCTCCGGCTGGCCATAGGCGGCCTGCTGCGGAGCCTGGCCGTAGGGCTGGCCGTAGGCCTGCGGGGCGCCCTGCTGGGGCTGGCCGTAGAGGCCCTGCGCGCTGTAGCCGCCCGGGCCCATGAGCGCGCCCTGGCCGAGGTATTGCGCCTGGCCGTAGCCGAGGATCGGGAGGAAGACGACCGGCAGGAGGACGAGGCCCACGGTCCAGGCGGTGTCCTTGCCGAAGGACTTCGAAAGGTCATTCATGAGCAGGATCCCGAACACGAGCGCCACGATCCACGTGACGAAGTTCAGGAACGGGATGACGGAGCTGGCGATGATCACCCAGAACCACCAGGCCGGCCTGCCGACGATGTGCGTGACCAGGACGTAGGTGTTGTAGAACGGCACGAACGCCTCCCACGCGGGACGGCGGGCCTTCGTGAAGACGCCCATCCACAGGAGTCCGGCGACAGCGAAGGCGATCACGAAGAAGATCAGACTGAGAAGGATTGAAAGACCGGTTGCAGCCCCGGTGTCCCCATAGTTCGTCATGGTCTCGACCCTACTGCGTGGCCGGCGGGGTTCCCATGGGGACACGTCCCCATTTCACCGAGAGTTTACCGAAATTGTCATTGGCGGTCCCGCCCGGGAGGTCAGAGCGGGAGGTCGACGTCGGGGATCGGCTCGAGCGGCGGCAGCGGCCGGTCCTCGCGGTGGGTGCGGATGGCGTCCTCGACCAAGGCCACATACCGCTGCCATGCCATCGATCCGGGCTCGACCGTGTCCCCCGCGCCGATGAGCATCGCGACGAGCCGGACCATGTCGATGAGCCGCAGCTCCTCCCGCAGCGTCCCCTGCTGCTGGCCGCGGGAGAGGAGAACCCCCATCGACTCGATGAGCTTGCCCGCGAGCCCCACGAGCAGCGCCCGGCGTCCTGCGACCGCGGAGAGCAGGTGGTGCTCCTCGTTCGCGACCTGCATGACGGCGCCGAGGACCTCGACGAGGCCGGCGGCGGGGTCACGGTTCTCGAGGGCCAGCTCGGTGACCGGATCGACCTTGACCTTGAGCTGGCGTTCGATCGCCGCGAGGACGAGCTCCTCCTTGTCGGCGAAGTTCCGGAACAGCGTCGCGGGGCCCACGCCCGCACGGTCGGCGACCGTCTTGAGCGAGACGTGGGGGCCTTCCTCGCGGAAGCATTCGAGCGCTGCGGTGATGATCTTCTCGATGTTGCGGGCTGCGTCGGCCCGCATCGGCTTGCGCCACGCCCGTTCCTGCATGCCTTCACAGTACCCATCCGAGAGTGGCTCAGTCGCCTGTGTGACGGGCGCCCCCGTGCCTTCGGCGGCGCAGTCAGCCCGCGCCGTCAGCCCGCGCCGTCCGCGCACGACGGCGTGGGAGACTGGGCGCATGATCGTCGCCTTCTCCGTGGCCCCCTCGGGCCCTGCACCCGACGCCGGCGCCGCCGCCGCAGCCGGGGACGCGCCGTCGTCCGCCTCTTCTCCGAGCGCCGCGAGCGACTCGGTCCACGAGGCCGTCGCGGCCGCCGTGCGGATCGTGCGCGAGTCAGGACTGCCCAACCGCACGAGCTCGATGTTCACCGAGATCGAGGGCGAGTGGGACGAGGTCATGGACGTCGTCAAGCGCGCGACCGAGGCCGTGGGCCGGTACGGCTCGCGCGTCTCGCTCGTGCTCAAGGCGGACATCCGCCCGGGCCACACGGGCGAGATCGAGGGCAAGGTCGACCGGCTCGAGAGGGCCATCGCCGCCCAGGAGGGCTGAACCCCGCCCCTGGCCCGCATGGGCCCCCTGACCGGACTCCGGAATTGTCGAGCTGAGGTCGGTGCAGGCCCCCCCGCACCGACCCCAGCTCGACAATTGCGGGATGCGGCGGCCCGGGACAGACTGGGCCGCATGATCGAGCACGCCGCCAAGCCCGAGTGGGTCGACGCCGAACGCTGGCTCACCACGACCGTCGTCAAGCCCGGCCCCGAGCACGAGCGGGCGCTGCGCTCCGCCGTCGAGCGCGGCATGCCGGCCATCGAGGTGCAGCCGACGGCGGGGAAGCTGCTCTCGCTGCTCGTGCGGATCTCGGGGGCGCGGCGCGTGCTCGAGGTCGGCACGCTCGCCGGGTACAGCAGCGTCTGGATGGCCCAGGCGCTGCCCGACGGCGGGCACCTCGACACGCTCGAGTACCTACCCGAGCACGCGGAGGTCGCGCGCGAGAACTTCGCCGCTGCCGGCCTCACCGAGCGCGTCACGGTGCACGTCGGCGCCGCGCTCACAACCCTTCCGCGGCTCGAGGGGCCGTACGACCTCGTGTTCATCGACGCCGACAAGCAGAACGACGCCGCATACCTCGAGTGGGCGGTGCGGCTCGGGAGGCCGGGGACCGTCGTCGTCCTCGACAATGCCGTGTGGGAAGGCATCATGCTCGACCCGCGCCGGGACGAGGAGAACGGTCCCGGGATCGTCGAGGCCCTCGAGCTGCTCGGCGGGCCGCTCTTCGACGCGACCGTCATCCAGACGGCTGGGTCGAAGGGCTGGGACGGCTTCGCGCTCGCCGTCGTGAAGTGAGGGCAGACTGTGGACCTGCTGGGCTTCATCGTGCTGCTGCTCGTGGGCTTCGCGGCCTTCGCGGAATTCGGCTCCTACGCCTTGGTCCACCCCGTCGTCCGGCGGATGCCTGATGCTGAGCAGATCAGGTTTGAGCAGGGGCTGCTCTCGACGTTCGGCCGGGTCTATCCGGTCCTGATGCCCCTCGGTATTGCGTTGCTCATCGCCTACGCCATATGGGGCGGCGGCGAGGGAGGCTCTTCTCTCTGGCGTTGGCTTGCCGCCGGCGCATGGGCACTTGCCACGGCCACAACACTGGCTGTGAACGTCCCCATCAATGCGGACACTGCCCGGTGGGATCCGCGTCAGCCTCCCGAGGGCTGGCGCGGGGTCAGGCGACGCTGGGACGCCTTCCAAGGGGTCCGTGCCTGGCTCCTGCTCGGAGCCTTCGGCCTTCTCGCGATCGGCTTCGCCAGCGGCTAGCCTCTGGCCGAACAGCCGGAAGAGAGTCATCGCCGGCCGCCCCTCAGAACATCGAGACACGAGGAGATGCGATGGTGTCGTACCTGAGGATCTACGCCGATGCCCGTGGCGAGTCGCACTTCGAGGACCTCGACATTCCCTTCGAGGAAGCGGACTTTGTCCCGCCCGCGCCGCCGGTACTGCTGTCACCCTCGCAACCTGCCTCCGCATTCAGCATTGAGCGTGTCCCTCCAGGTTGGTTCGGGGACTGGCACCCGGTTCCACAGCGCCTCATGGCGGTCTACCTTTCGGGCTCCGGCGAGATGGTCGCGAGCGACGGCGAAGCGAGGGACCTGGTGCCGGGGACGATCCTTCTCGCCGAGGACACCACCGGGAAGGGCCACAGGAGCAGCGTCACCGGAACCGAGGACATGCACGTGCTGATCCTGATGCTGCCCGACTGATCGGCCCGAGACGGCCGTCGCGGCAGAAACTCGCCACTATGTGGACATCCGCACGACGTCTGTCCGCGCTGTGGGGCTCCGGCATCTCTCCCTGTTGCCGCGCGCCGTCGTTCTTCCTAGCCTCGATGGAGGCACAAGCCTGTCCACAACGTGGTGACAGTGCAGGAAGGAGAAGGGGCATGAGAAAGCTCAGAGGGGACGCTGCGGAGGTGCTGGGGACCGTTCTGCACGACGGCGGGACGCTCGCCGTCGGGGGCTTCGGCCTCAGCGGGATCCCGGCGGACCTCATCGAGGCCGTGCGGGACAGCGGCGTGCGGGACCTGACGGTCGTGTCGAACAACATGGGCGTCGACGGCAAGGGCCTGGGGATCCTCATCGAGGCCGGGCAGGTGCGGAAGGTCATCGCCTCGTACGTGGGTGAGAACAGGCTGTTCGCGCAGCAGTACCTGTCGGGGCGGCTCGAGGTCGAATTCACGCCGCAGGGCACGCTCGCCGAGCGGCTCCGGGCCGGCGGGGCAGGCATCCCCGCGTTCTACACGCGCACCGGGGTGGGGACCGTCGTCGCCGAGGGCAAGCCGCATGCCGAGTTCGACGGCGTGGCCTACGTCCAGGAGCGGGCGATCGTGGCCGACGTCGCGCTCGTCCACGCGCACACCGCGGACACCGACGGGAACCTCGTCTACCGCTACACGGCCCGGAACTTCAACCCTGTCGTGGCCACGGCGGGCAGGGTCACGATCGCCGAGGCCGAGATCATCCTGGAGCCGGGCGAGCTGGACCCGAACCACGTCGTCACGCCGGGCGTGTACGTCCAGCACCTCGTCCAGGCCCGGCCCCGGGTCAAGGACATCGAGCAGCGCACCGTCCGCCCCCGCCGCGAGTCCGCGGCCGTCTGAGACACCCCACGTCCAAGGAGGAGAGACCATGGCCTGGAGCCGGGATGAGATGGCCGCGATCGCGGCCGAGGAACTGAACGACGGCGACTACGTGAACCTGGGCATCGGCATCCCGACGCTCGTCGCCAACAACCTGCCCGAGGGCGTGCGGGTCGTGCTGCAGAGCGAGAACGGGCTGCTGGGCATGGGCCCGTTCCCGTACGAGGGCGACGAGGACGCGGACCTGATCAACGCGGGCAAGCAGACCGTCACGGTGCTGCCCGGCGGGAGCATCTTCGACTCCGCGACCTCCTTCGGCATGATCCGCGGCGGGCACGTCAAGGTCGCCGTGCTCGGCGCGATGCAGGTCTCCGCCGACGGCGACCTGGCCAACTGGACCATCCCCGGGAAGATGGTCAAGGGCATGGGCGGGGCCATGGACCTCGTCGCCGGGACGCCGCGGATCATCGTGCTCACCGAGCACGTGGCCAAGGACGGCTCGCCCAAGGTCGTGGACCGCTGCTCGCTGCCGCTCACCGGCCAGCGCGTCGTGGACCGCATCATCACGGACCTTGCCGTCTTCGACGTGGTGGAGGACGACGGCGGCCGGCAGCTCGTGCTGCGCCGGCTCGCCCCCGGCGTGGGTCTCGGCGAGGTGCGGGAGAAGACCGAGGCGCCGTTCGACGTCGACCTCGAGGACCAGGGCGTGCTTGGCGCGCAGGAGACGGAAGGGGCGCTCGCATGAGCCTCAGGGAGCAGTTCGGCAGGGACGTCCTCATCACGGGGTGGGGCACAGCCGCTTCGGGAAGCTGGGAGACGAGACGCTCGAGTCGCTCATAGTCCAGGTCGCGGGCCAGGCCCTCGCGCACGCGGGGCTCGAGCCGCGCGACGTCGACGAGGTCTACGTCGGGCAGTTCAACGCGGGGATGATGCCGCTGGCGTTCCCGTCCTCGCTCGCGCTGCAGCTCTCCCCGGACCTGCTCGGGGTGCCGGCCACGCGGGTCGAGAACGCGTGCGCCTCCGGCTCCGCGGCCGTGCAGCAGGGCGCCAAGGCGCTGCTCGCCGGGACCGCGCGGAACGTCCTCGTGATCGGGGCGGAGATGATGACGCCGGCCGGGGCCGAGAAGGTCGGCGCGGCGCTGCTGGGAGCGGACTACGACATGGCCGGCCAGGCGTCGTCGGCCGGGTTCACGGCGCTCTTCGCCGAGGTGGCCAAGCACTACGCGAAGCGGTACGGGCCCGTCTCCGACGTCCTCGGCAGCATCGCGGCGAAGAACCAGCGCAACGGCGTGGACAACCCCTACGCCCAGCTGCGCAAGGACCTCGGCGAGGAGTTCTGCCGCACCGTCTCGGACAAGAACCCGATGGTCGCCGACCCGCTGCGTCGCACCGACTGCTCCCCGGTGTCCGACGGCGCCGCCGCCGTCGTGCTCAGCGTCGCCCCGTCCGCGGTGGCGGCGACGGCGCCGGTGCGGCTCGCGGGCTTCGGGCACGCGAACGACTTCCTCCCGGCGGGGCGCCGCGACCCGACGGCGTTCGCGGCCACGCGGCTGTCCTTCGAGCGTGCCTTTGCGATGGCCGGCGTCGGGCTCGACGGCGTCGACTTCGCCGAGGTGCACGACTGCTTCACCATCGCGGAGCTGCTCATGTACGAGGCGATGGGGCTCACGGCGCCGGGCGAGGGCGCGCGGGCCGTCCAGGAGGGCTGGGTGTACAAGGACGGGCGCTTGCCAGTGAACGTCTCGGGCGGGCTCAAGGCCAAGGGCCACCCCGTCGGGGCGACGGGCGTCTCGCAGCACGTCCTCGCGGCGATGCAGCTCACCGGCACGGCCGGGGCGATGCAGCTGCCGGACCCGCGGCGGGCCGTCGTGCAGAACATGGGCGGCGTGGGCATCGCGAACTACGTGAGCGTGCTCGAGGCCGTGTAGCCGGCGGTCACTCAGCGGAGCGGGTGCTTCGGGCCCCCCCGAGGGGCCCGTCTCCCTGAAAACCGCGTTCAGCCGCCCAGCGCGTCCGAGACCGACTTTGCCCCGCCGTGGCCGCTCTGCCCGCCGTCGACCGGAATCTCCGCTCCGGTGACAAAGGAGGCGAGCGGGCTCAGCAGGAAGAGGACGACGGCGGCGACCTCCTCGGGCGTGCCGGTGCGGCCGAGCGGCGTCTCGGCGACCGTCGCCTCGCGGAAGGCCGGGCTCGCGCTCGCCGTCATGGGCGTCTCGATGAAGCCCGGATGCACCGAGTTCACCCGTATCCCGCGCGGCCCGAGCTCCATCGCGGCAACGCCCGAGACCCCGCGGAGCGCCCACTTGCTCGAGGTGTAGGCGACCGGATAGTGCGCGGTGAGCGCTGCGACAGAGCCGACGTTGACGATCGACGATCCCGGGCCCATGAGCGGGACGCAGGCCTGGATGCCGAGCAGGGCACCGACGACGTTGACCTCCGCGACCTCGAGCACATCCTGGGGCGTCGCCTCGAGCAGGCGCGGGCGGCGCGTGACGCCGGCGTTGTTGACGAGCCCGTCGATCCGGCCGTGGGCCGCCCGCGCGGCCTCGGCGAGCTCGGCCCACTGGGCCTCGTCCGAGACGTCGAGCCGGAGGTAGGACGCCGTCTCGGCCGCACCCGCCAGCACCGCCTCGAGGGCGGGTGAAGGGGCCCCCGCCAGATCCGCCGCGAGGACGACGGCGCCGGCGTCGGCGAGCATGCGCGCCTCCGCGAGCCCCTGGCCGCCGTTGGCCCCGGTGACGACGACGACCCGTCCGGCCAGGCCGAAGCCTGCCGCCCTGCCGGCCGATGGATCCACGCTCATAGCACCATTCTCGTGGCCGCGGGGCGCCGGGGGAGTGTCAATACAGCTCGTACGTCACCGGCCGCCAACCTCATGGTCGACGGCGGGTGGTCGGCGCCCGGCTGAGGGTCTACTCCCCGCCGGGGTAGGCCGCCATGAGGGCGGCGGACGCGATCCACAGCGCGCCGACCGCCGCCACCGAGAGCCCGCCGCTGAGGCTGATCGCCGATGCCGCGAGGGCGGCCCCGGCCGCCGAGGCGCTCACCCTCAGCCCGGCGCCCACCGTGAAGACCTGGGACCTGAGCTCGGCGGGGCTCAGGGCGCTGCGCAGGAACAGCATTGCGGCGGCGGTCGAGGCCGTGAACGCGCCCGAGAGCCCGATCGCGATGACCGTCCAGACGAGCCCCAGATCGAGGACGGCCAGGATCGTGAACACGCCGGTGGCGAGGAACCCAACACCCATGACCACGTGCGGGCGGGCGCGGGTGGGGCGGGCCGTCTCGGCGAAGGCGCCGAGGAGGCTGCCCACGGCGAACGCGGTCACGAGCAGCGCACCCTGTCCGGGGGAGCCGACGCGTTCCATCGAGAGGGCGATCGCGGCAACCGCGAGTCCGCCCTGTCCGAGCTGGGTGAGGGTCGAGGAGAGGGTCACGACCGCGAGCGGGCGGTGGCCGAAGATGTGCCTGAATCCTGCCGCGACGGATCCCCACAGCGAGACCCCCGTCCCTCCATGGGCCGGCAGGGAGATGGCCGCCGCGCTGATCGAGCCGGAGAGGGCGGCCGCGGCCAGCACGGCCATCGCGGCGGGGGCCGGGAGGACCGTGATGATCGCTGCGACGAGGGCCGGCCCGGCGACGGCCGAGACGTTGTAGGAGAGCGCGTCGTAGGCGAAGGCGCGCTTCTGGTCCGGGATCATGTCCGAGACGAAGCTCGAGAGCCCTCCCATGAAGAACGGCGAGACGGCCCCGGCGACGGCAAGGGCTACGAAGGCCGCCGGAAGCGGGACGTCCCCGAGGAAGGCCGTGAGCAGGAAGGCCGCGGCCGTGAGCAGCCCGGCGGCCGCGACCAGGAGGCCGGGGTGGCGCGCCCTGTCGAGGGCCACGCCCACGAGCGGAGCGGCGATGATGCTCGGGCCGAGCGAGACGGCAACCAGCGCGCCGCCGAGGCCGATGCTGTCGAGCTCCTGCACCGCGAGGATGGGGATGGCGACGGCCGAGCCCGCCAGGGCCATCCTGGGCGGTATCGAGGCCGCGAGGTATCCGAAGGCTGTCATGCGTGGGCTGCCGCTGTTCTTGTCGAGGGAGGATGCGTATCGAGAGGGATGCGAGCCGAGACATGACTCAGCCTCTGACTTTAACGCCCACGGCCCCTCCCCTTAGTCCGGGCTGCCTCAGCACTCCGGGGGAGGGGAATGCCCCGACCCTGAAAGCTGGACTAGCGTGGGAGCCATGGATTCACACCGGGTGGCGCCCTGATGGCCCGCAGACAGGGGGGCCGCAAGACAGCCGCGCGCCCTTCCCAGGGCGACGCGCCACGGCAGGCCGCCAGCCCCCCGGGTGAGGCCATGAGTCGACCCCCGGGGCCGCGGCCGGGGCTCTACCCGATCAGCACGGGCTCGGCCGAGCTCGTCGCGGACGGCGACTCGCCCGATGGCTGGCTCCTGAAGATCAACGGGGTACAGAGCTCGCACATCGTCCTGAGCGATCCGTTGCGCCTCGACTTCGAGTACATGCGGTGGATCACGGCCCTGATCGAGGACCGCTTCGCGCCCGCACCGACCGCCCGGCTCCGTGTCCTCCACCAGGGCGGCGGCGGATGCTCCATGCCCCGCTACCTCGCCGCCCGCTACCCGGACGCCCGGCAGGTCGTCGTCGAGCTCGACGCGAAGCTCGCCGACTACGTGCGCGCGTGGTTCGACCTGCCTCGGGCCCCCTTCGTCCGCATCCGGGTGGGCGAAGCGCGCGCCGTCACCGAGTCCCTCACGCCCCAGACGCGGGACATTGTCATCCGCGACGTGTTCTCGGGCTCGTTCACGCCCGATCCGCTCACGACCGTCGAATTCACCCAGGCCTCCGCCCGGCTCCTCGACGCTGGGGGGCTCTACGTCGCGAACGTCGGGAGCGCCCCGGACCATGTCTCGGCGCGAATCGAGGCGGCCGCGATTGCCGAGGTCTTCCGGCACACGGCCATAGTCTCCGATCCCGCAATGCTCAAGGGCCGCCGCTACGGCAACATCATCATCGCGGGAAGCGCGACGCCGATCCCCGCCTCGCCCGCGCTGCGCCGCCGGCTGCTCGGCGGCGCCCTTCCGGCCCAAGTGTGGGAGGACGCCGAGGTCCGGGCATGGATCGGCGACGCACCTCCGCGGAGGGACCCGCGCCAGGGGGCCACGCGAGGGCCGGAGTCCGAGGACCGTCCCGCGTCCCCGCCCGTCCCCTAGCCCCCACCCTCCGAGGCCCGGCCGAGCAGCATCGGCCGCGCCTTCTCGGTCTCGGCCCGCAAGGCCTCCGCCACGGCGGCGACCGCGGGCTGCCGCAGCGAGTCGGGCCGCAGCACCATCCAGTACGGGAGCTGCTCGCGGAAGCGCCCGGGCAGCAGTCGGACGAGGTCCGGGTGACGGTCCGCCATGAAGCAGGGCAGGAACCCGACGCCCGCGCCGGCGCGCGTCGCTTCGACGTGGACGAAGACGTTGGTCGAGGTGAGCCCGTCCCGCATCTCGGGCGCGAGGCGACGGGGCGCGTCGAGGTCGTCGACCTGCAGCATCGAGTCCACGAAGTAGACGAGGCCGTGCCGGGCCAGCTCCTCGGGAGTCGTCGGCGTGCCGTGGCGCGAAAGATAGTCCCTCGAGGCGTACATCCCGAGCGTGTACTCGCCGAGCCGGACGGCCTGGGCGCGGTGGACCTGAGGCTCGCCCACGACGACCTCGATGTCCACGCCCGAGCGCTGCTGCATCGCCCGACGCGTCACGGTCACGAGCTCGACCGTGAGGTCCGGGTGCTGAGCCCTGAGCCCCGCCACGGCCGGGGAGGCGATGTACGCGCTGAAGCCGTCCGTCGCCGTCATACGCACCGTCCCGGTGACCGGGTCCGAGGCCCCGGGCCCGAGCCGCGCCACCGCCTGGGCGACCTGCCCGGCCACGCCCACCGCCCGCTCGCCGAGCGGTGTCAGCTCCCAGCCCCCGGCCGCCCGCGCGAGGACCCGCCCGCCGAGGGCCTTCTCGAGCGCCGCGATCTTGCGCGCGACCGTGGTGTGGTTGAGGCCCAGGGTCTCGCCCGCCGTCGTGAACTTCCCGCTGCGGGACACCTCGAGGAGGACCAGGAGCAGGCTCGGGGAGGGGGACGCCGTCGTCATGCGGCCCACGATAGTGAGCGCAGCCCGGGCCTGTCTGCATTTCTGCACACAATCGGTGCCTGATTGGCCATTGAGTGCGCATCGATGTGCGGGAAATACTCGTCGGGAGCGTAGTGGCGGTCACACAGGGAAGACGCCCACGCGAGCAGAAATGTGAGCCCGTGTTCACCGAAGACCCGTGTCACCGAAGACACCAGGAGGGAACCCATGAGCGTCGACCAGCGCTCCGCCGGCCAGCCAGGCCAGACCGACCCGTCGCTCCTCAAGCGCATCGTCTCGGCTTCGATGGCCGGCACGGTCGTTGAGTGGTACGACTTCTTCCTCTACGCGACCGCGGCGGCCCTCGTGTTCAACAAGGTGCTTCTGCCGAAGATGGGCAACGAGTACGACGCGATCATCGCCGCGTTCCTGACCTACGCCGTCGGCTTTATCTCCCGCCCCCTCGGTGGCGTCGTCTTCGGCCACCTCGGCGACAAGCTCGGCCGCAAGGCGACCCTGCAGATCACGATCCTCCTGATCGGCGCCGCGACCGTCCTCATGGGCTGCCTGCCCACGTTCGCCCAGATCGGGCTGTGGGCCCCGATCCTCCTCGTGCTCCTGCGCTTCGTCCAGGGCCTCGCCCTCGGCGGCGAGTGGGGCGGCGCCGTCCTCCTCGTCGCGGAGCACTCCCCGGACAAGCAGCGCGCCTTCTGGGCCTCGTGGCCCCAGGCAGCCGTCCCCGTGGGCAACCTGCTCGCGACCGCCGTCCTGTGGATCATGTCCATGACCCTGACCGAGGACGCCTTCCTCGGCTGGGGCTGGCGCGTCGCGTTCTGGCTCTCCGCCATCGTTGTCCTCGTGGGCTACTACATCCGCACCAAGATCACGGACGCGCCCATCTTCGAGGCCGCCAAGGTCGAGCTGGAGAGCGAGAAGGCCGTCGGCTACGGCGTCTTCGAGGTCATCAAGCGCTACCCGCGCGGCATCCTCACCGGCATGGGCCTGCGCTTCGCGGAGAACATCATGTACTACCTCGTGGTCAGCTTCTCGATCGTGTACCTCGGCACGGGCCTGAAGATGAACACGTCCTCGATCCTGGGCGTCATCGCGATCGCCCACATCGCCCACTTCGTGGTCATCCCCATCGTCGGCCGCCTCGCGGACACCCTCGGCCGCAGGCCCGTCTACCTCGCCGGCGCGGTCCTCGGCGGCACGTGGGGCTTCTGGGCCTTCCCGGCCTTCGGCACGCAGAACACGGCCGTGATCCTGCTGGCCATCATCGTCGGCCTGGCCTTCCACGCCCTCATGTACGCCAGCCAGCCGGCCATCATGGCAGAGATGTTCCCGACCCGCATGCGCTACTCGGGCGTCTCGATCTCCTACCAGGTCACCTCGATCGTCGCGGGCTCGCTCGCCCCGGTCTTCGCCACCGAATGGCTCAAGTCCACTGGCTCGTGGTGGCCCACCGCCGTCTACCTGCTCGTTGCGGGCGTCATCACCGCCGTCACCGTGGTGAGCATGCGCGAGACAAAGGGCGCCTCGCTCCACGCCCTCGACGCCGCGGACGCCGCGAAGCTGCGCGGCGAGTCCGCCGACGCGAAGGCCACGGCGTGAGCCTCGCCGGGCGCAAGGCTCTCGTGACCGGGGGAGCGGCGGGCATCGGCGCCGCCGCCTCCCGGGCCCTGGCCGAGCGCGGGGCCCACGTCGTCGTCGCAGACCTCGACCGGGACGGCGCCGAGAAGCTCGCCGCGGACCTCGGCGGCAGCGCGTGGGCCGTGGACCTGCTCGACACCCCCGCCCTCGAGGACCTGCGCCTCGACTGCGACATCCTTGTCAATAACGCCGGCATCCAGAAGGTCGCCCCGCTACACGAATTCGAGCCCGAGGCCTTCCGCCGCATCCAGCGGCTCATGGTCGAGGCGCCCTTCCTCCTCATCCGCGCCGCCCTGCCGCACATGTACGGCCGCGGCTGGGGCCGGGTGATCAACCTCAGCTCGGTGCACGGCATCCGCGCCTCCGCGTTCAAGGGCGCCTACGTCGCGGCCAAGCACGCGCTCGAGGGGCTCTCGAAGGTCACGGCCCTCGAGGGCGCGGAGCACGGGGTCACCTCGAACTGCGTCAGCCCGGGGTACGTGCGCACGGCCCTCGTCGAGCGGCAGATCTCGGACCAGGCCGCGACCCACAGCATCCCCGAGGCCGAGGTCCTGGAGAAGGTCATGCTGACCGAGATGGCCGTCAAGCGCCTCGTCGAGCCCGAGGAGGTCGCCTCGCTCGTCGCGTGGCTCGCCTCGGACGACGCCGGCATGGTCACCGGCGCGTCGTACACGATGGACGGCGGCTGGTCGGCTCGGTAGTCGGCAGACCCGTCGGAAACTGCACAACTCAGGGCCGATTCTCTCTTCACGGAGGCAGGAACCGCCCTGAGTTGTGCAGTTTCGCGCGCCTCACGCGCCTCGGCGTCACTCGTTGTCGTGGCAGCCGGGCTGCGCCACCATGAACGTATGGATGCCGACACGCCCCGGGCCGTGGAACTGAGCCTCCCTCAGGCCTTCCTGCTCCTGGCCACCAACGACAAGGACGGCAGGCCCGAGGTGCCGGTCTTCGCGCTGCGGACCACGCTGGCAGGGGCAATCCTCGCCGAGCTGGACCTGCTTGGCGCGATCGAGCTGCAGGGCAAGCACGTCAGGGCCACCGGCACCGCCCCCGCCACGGACTTCCAGCAGGAGCTGGAGCTCATCCGAGGCAAGTCCCGGCCCCACACCCCCAAGCAGTGGGTCTCCATGCTGGAGGGCCGCGCCGAAGTGCAGCGCGTCTACGAGGGGATGGAGTCCCTGGGCGTCTTGGAACGCGTCGGCGAAGGGCACCGGGGATGGTTCCGGGCCAGACGCTACGCGGAGAAGGACCACGCTCCGGAGGCGACGCTCCTGGGGAGGATCGAGGCCGCGCTCGGCGGCGCCCCCTACGGTCCCGGGGCGGTGGGCTCCACGGCGGCTGACGGCGGGGCGGCTGAGACGGCGACTGCAGAGGCCGGGACGCCCGAGGGAGGGTCGCCCGAGACCGCGAAGCCGCGTGCCAAGGCGCCCGACGACAGGACCGTGGCCCTCATCGCCCTGCTCCAGGCGGCCGGGCTGCTCGCCAAGCTCTTCCCGGCAGCAGACAAGACCTGGGCAGACGAGCTGGCGAAGGACTACTGGCCGGCCCACGCCGTGGAGGACGAACTCCGCCTGATCAGGATCGCGGAGGAAGAAACGATGACCATGTGACCTGGCGTGGGCGCCCAGGTCCCCTACACCCGCGCGCGTTCTTCGGCCGGGGCGACCACCGGCACCGGCGAGGTCTCGTCGCGCAGGGCGGGCCGGCGTCGTCCGTCCCCGCGCACCCACAGCGCGTAGGCCGCGGCGAGCAGCCCGATCCACGCCGCGCCCACGACGAGCGCGACGCGCGTGGCCTCGAACCAGCCCAGGAGCACGACGACGAGCGCGAGGAACGCGATCGCCGCCACCGACGCAGCGGGCCACAGCGGCGACGGGAACTCGCTCGGGGCAAGCCCTGCGCGCCGGATCTCGCGCTTCATGGCCACATGGCTCGCGAGGATCATGCACCACACGAACACGGTCGCGAAGGTCGCGATCGAGGCGATGACGGTGAACACGTCCTTCGGAATGACGGCGTTGAGCACAACGCCGACGGCGAGCACCCCGGTCATCACGACGACCGTCATCCACGGCACTCCGCGCCGCGACACCTTCGCGAAGGACGACGGCGCGTGCCCCTGCTGGGCGAGGCCGAACAGGACGCGCCCGGCGCCGAAGATGTCCGAGTTGATGGCCGAGAGCGCGGCCGTGATGACGACGGCGTTGAGCACGTGCGCGGCGCCGGGGATGCCGAGGCCGTCGAAGATCTGCACGAACGGGCTTCCCTCCGCGCCGACGAGGTTCCACGGGAAGAGGCTCATGAGCACCGCGAGGGTCAGGACGTAGAAGACGAGGATGCGCACCGGCACCGTGTTGACGGCGCCGGGGATGGCCCGCTTGGGGTCGGCGGCCTCGCCGGCCGTGACGCCGAGCGTCTCGACGCCGCCGAACGCGAACACCACCACCGAGAACGCCGCGAGCAGACCCCCGAAGCCGTTGGGCAGGAGCCCGCCGTGCTCGACGAGCTGGTGCGGGCCGGCCTGGCCGCCCGCGGAGGAGAATCCGAACACGATGAGCGCCGCGCCGCCCACGATCATCGCGATGATCGCGGCGACCTTGACGAGGGTGAGCCAGAACTCGAGTTCGCCGAAGACCTTGACGCTGAGCAGGTTCACGGCTGTCAGGAAGAGGATGACGGCGGCGATCCAGATCCAGCGGTCCACCTCGGGGAACCAGAAGCCCATGTAGATGCCGAACGCCGTGACGTCGGCGAGGGCCACGATCGCCATCTCGAACACGTAGGTCCACCCCGTCGCGAAGCCCGCGAAGGGGCCGAGGTAGCGGCCGGCGTACTGCCCGAAGGAGCCCGAGACGGGATGCCGGACGGCCATCTCGCCGAGGGCGCGCATGACCATGAACACGGCCGCGCCCGCGACCATGTACGCGATGAGGACGGCGGGGCCGGCGGCCTGGATCGCCGAGGCTGAGCCGTAGAAGAGCCCGGTTCCGATGGCCGAGCCTAGGGCCATGAACCGGATGTGCCGGACGTTGAGGCCGCGGCTGAGCGCGGCGGGATTCTTCAGGGGGGTGTGCATGGGGGTACCTCACGACTCTGGGAAGGATCCCTACCACCCTCCCGGACCGCCGAGGTCTGTGAGTGCTGTCACGGGGCGCGGCCGTCTCGGATCGCAGACATACGGTATGTCCGGTATCCCGGACTAGTTGCCGACGACGGCGGGTGCGCGCAGCCGTCGTTCGCGCGCACACTGGAGTTCGGTATTACAGACACGTCGACGCTGAGGTCCCCGCCATGCCCGAGCCCGCCCAGAAGTCCAAGGTCCCCGCGGCCGAGAGCACGCTGCGCATCCTGCGCCTGCTCGCGTCCCGGCGCGGCCCCCAACCGGCGTCGGCGATCGCGACCCAGCTCGGCCTCCCCCGCTCGACCGTGTACCACCTGCTCGCGGTCATGGAGCAGAACGGCTTCGTCCTGCACCTTGCCGAGGAGCAGCGCTACGGGCTCGGGATCGGGGCGTTCGAGCTCTCGAGCGCGTACTCGCGGCAGGAGCCCCTCTCGCGACTGGGCCGGCCCGTGCTCGCGGCGCTCGTCGACGCGATCGGGGAGAGCGCCCACCTCGCCGTCCTGCACGGGCGCGACGTCCTGTACATCGTCGAGGAGCGCGCGAAGAACCGGCCCTCGCTCGTGACCGACGTCGGCGTCCGGCTGCCGAGCCACCTCACCGCGAGCGGCCGCGCGATCCTCGCCGCCCTGCCGAAGTCCCAGGTGCGCGCGCTCTACCCGAACGCCGCGGCGTTCTCGTCCCGCACGGAGGAGGGCGAGCAGATCCGCTCGTACGCGGCCCTCCAGTCCGAGCTCGACCAGGTCCGCCAGCGCGGCTACTCGACCGAGGAGGGCGAGGTCACTTCGGGGCTCTCGTCCGTTGCCTCCGCCGTGCTGGACCACACGGGATGGCCGACGGCGGCGGTCGCCGTGACCTACCAGGCCGAGCGCATGCCGGCCGGGGAGCGCGAGGACCTGGCGAAGCGCGTCCACCGCGTGGCGGGAGAGCTCTCGGCAAGGATCTACGGCCGCGGCTGACCAACCCCGATCGTTGAGGGGTCACCTCCCAACGTTGCGGGGTCAGCTCCCTGCGATGCGAAGTCACATCCCTACGATGCGAGGTCACCCTCCTGGGAGAGCCCCTTCGCGAAGCACACGCTCGCTTTGAGTTCGCCGGCGTCTGCCCCAGCCTGCGACGGCGACACGAGTGCGAATGCGCGCAAGGCGGTGCCGAGTGCCAGAAGCTCTTCGGTCTTGGGCTGGCCCGACGGGAGGTGACCTCGCAACGCTGGGAGGTGACCTCGCAACGCTGGGAGGTGACCTCGCAACGCTGGGAGGTGACCCCGCAACGGCGGCTAGAGGTGGTTCCAGAAGAACAGCCCGTAGGCGTGGACCGTCGCCGCGGCCGCGCCCGCGGAGAGTCCAATCCCGGCGAGCGTGAGCCCGAGCGACCACCGCAGGAACAGCGAGGAGATTCCGCACGCCAGCCCGCCGACGGCCGCCCCGGCGCAGACCCACGCGGCGTACATCGCGTTCCACTGGATCAGGATCCACGGGCCAAGCTCGGCCTCCGCGCGCGGGCCGTACCAGCCGAGGCCCGAGCTGAGATACCACGAGATCGCCAGGGCACCGGCGAGGGCCGACGCCCCGCACACGGCCGAGGCCGCCCCGAGGATGTGCCGGCCCCGCGGGTTGCGGGAGCGCGCGGCCCGGCCCCATGCGCCCTCGAGCAGGAGCCGGCGCCATGCCCCCGGATCGGACCAGTCCATGTCCCCCCTCACGCCTCGGCACCGAGCGCCCGCTCTCCAGTGAACCACGCCCCCGCCCGCGGGTCACCGGGCGGGGGCGCACGACGGCGAGTGCCCGCCGTCGTGCGCCGGGCGCCAGCCGCCCGGCGTGTCTGTCATTCCAGACCAGACCCTCTCGAAATCCCTGTTCGCGGGGCTCCCCGCGCGGTGTCATTGATGCAGAAGGCCCGTGCAGGGCCCGCCCCTCGACACCGAACCGCTGACGCAGGAGTCACGATGACCACCACCCCGAAGGCAGACTTCACCACCGGCGCCCGCCCGGTCCGCGCCCCGCGCGGGACGGAGCTCACGGCCAAGTCCTGGCAGACCGAGGCGCCGCTGCGCATGCTCATGAACAACCTCGACCCGGAGGTGGCCGAGCACCCGGACAGCCTCGTCGTCTACGGCGGCACGGGCCGCGCGGCGCGCTCGTGGAAGGCGTTCGACGCGATCGTCGAGACCCTGCGCGAGATGGACGACGACGAGACCCTCCTCGTCCAGTCCGGCAAGCCGGTCGGCGTCTTCCGCACCAACACGTGGGCCCCGCGCGTGCTCATCGCGAACTCGAACCTCGTGGGCGACTGGGCGACCTGGCCCGAGTTCCGCCGCCTCGAGGCCGAGGGCCTCATGATGTACGGCCAGATGACCGCCGGTTCGTGGATCTACATCGGCACCCAGGGCATCCTCCAGGGCACCTACGAGACCTTCGCGGCGGTCGCGGCCAAGCGCTTCAACGGCTCGCTCCAGGGCACCCTGACCCTCACGGGCGGCTGCGGCGGCATGGGCGGGGCCCAGCCGCTGGCCGTGACCCTCAATGGCGGCGCCGTGCTCATCGTCGACGTCGACGAGACCCGCCTCCGCCGGCGCGCCGGCAAGCGCTACCTCGACGAGGTCGAGACCGACCTCGACGCCGCCCTGGCCAAGGTCACCGCCGCCAAGGCCGAGGGCCGCGCCCTCTCGGTCGGGTACGTCGGCAACGCCGCAGAGGTGTTCCCCGAGGTCCTGCGCCGCCACAAGGCAGGCGAGCTCACCGTGGACATCGTCACGGACCAGACCTCCGCGCACGACCCGCTCTCGTACCTGCCCACCGAGTACTCGGTCGAGCAGTGGCACCACGAGGCCGAGGCGGACCCGGAGGGCTTCACGAAGAAGGCGCAGAACTCGATGGCCCGCCACGTCCAGGCCATGGTCGAGTTCCAGGACACCGGCGCCGAGGTCTTCGACTACGGCAACTCGATCCGCGACGAGGCCCGCAAGGGCGGCTACGAGCGCGCCTTCGAGTTCCCGGGCTTCGTCCCGGCCTACATCCGCCCGCTCTTCTGCGAGGGCCTCGGCCCGTTCCGCTGGGTCGCCCTGTCCGGGGACCCGGAGGACATCCGCGTCACCGATGAGGCGATCAAGGAGCTCTTCCCGGAGAACGAGCACCTGCACCGCTGGATCGACGCCGCAGGCGAGTTCGTCGAGTTCGAGGGCCTCCCGGCCCGCATCTGCTGGCTCGGCTACGGCGAGCGCCACCAGGCCGGCCTGCTCTTCAACAGGCTCGTCGCCGAGGGCAAGGTCAAGGCCCCGATCGTGATCGGCCGCGACCACCTCGACTCCGGCTCCGTGGCCTCCCCCTACCGCGAGACCGAGGCCATGAAGGACGGCTCCGACGCGATCGCCGACTGGCCCCTCCTGAACGCCCTCACCGCCGCGTCCTCCGGCGCGACCTGGGTCTCGATCCACCACGGCGGCGGCGTCGGCATCGGCCGCTCGATCCACGCCGGCCAGGTCTCCGTCGCCGACGGCACCGAGCTCGCCGCCGCGAAGCTCACCGCCCTGCTGACCAACGACCCCGGCATGGGCGTGATCCGCCACGCCGACGCCGGCTACGAGCGCGCCACCGAGGTCGCCGCCGAGCGCGGCGTCAAGATCCCGATGTCTGAGACGCGCGAAGCCAAGTAAGGAACCCCTGACATGACCCTCACCGCATCCCCCGAGACCCACCTCCCCTCCGAGGTCACGCTCTCGACCCACGGCCTCACGCCGGACGACGTCGTCGCCGTCGCCCGCCACGGCGCACGGGTGAGCATTGCGCCCGAGGCGCTCGACGCCGTCGCCCGCGTCCGCGCCCACGTCGAGAAGCTCGCCGCGTCCGAGACGCCCGCCTACGGCATCTCGACCGGCTTCGGCGCCCTCGCGACCCTGCACATCCCGCAGGAGAAGCGCACGCAGCTGCAGAAGTCCCTCATCCGCTCGCACGCGGCCGGCATGGGCCCCGCGGTCGAGCGCGAGGTGGTCCGCGCGCTCATGCTCCTGCGCGCCAAGACCCTCGCCTCGGGCCGGACGGGCGTGCGCCCTGTGGTCCTCGAGGCGTTCGTCAAGCTGCTCAACGCCGGCATCACGCCGGTCGTGCGCGAGTTCGGCTCGCTCGGCTGCTCGGGCGACCTCGCGCCGCTGAGCCACATCGCGCTCGTCCTCATGGGCGAGGGCGAGGCTGTGGGCCCCGAGGGGGAGCAGTTCGGCGGCGCCGGTCAGCGTCCGACGGCGGAGCTGCTCGCCGAGGCGGGCATCGCGCCGGTCACCTTGGCGGAGAAGGAGGGCCTCGCGCTCATCAACGGCACCGAGGGCATGCTCGGCATGCTCCTCCTGGCCCTGCACGACCTTGGCCAGCTCGTGAAGACGGCGGACGTCACGGCGGCCCTCTCGGTCGAGGGCCTGCTCGGGACGGACCAGGTCTTCCTGCCCGAGCTGCACACGCCGCTGCGCCCGCATCCGGGCCAGGCGGATGCGGCCGCGAACATGCTCGCCGTCCTGCGCGATTCGGCGATCGTGGCCTCGCACAAGGAGGGCGACTCGCGCGTCCAGGACGCCTACTCGCTGCGCTGTGCGCCGCAGGTCTCCGGCGCCGTCCGGGACACGATCGCGCACGCCGCGACCGTGGCCCAGCGGGAGCTCGAGGCCGCGATCGACAATCCCGTCGTGCTGCCGGACGGCCGCGTAAGCTCGAACGGCAACTTCCACGGGGCCCCGGTCGCGTATGTCCTCGACTTCCTCGCGATCGCCGTCGCGGACCTCGCCTCGATCGCGGAGCGCCGCACGGACCGCATGCTCGACCCAGCCCGCTCGCACGGCCTGCCCGCGTTCCTCGCGGACGATCCGGGCGTCGACTCGGGCCTCATGATCGCCCAGTACACGCAGGCGGGCCTCGTCTCGGACTGCAAGCGCCTCGCGGTGCCCGCCTCTGTGGACTCGATCCCGAGCTCGGCGATGCAGGAGGACCACGTCTCGATGGGCTGGCACGCGGCGCGCAAGCTCCGCAAGGCCGTCGAGAACCTGCGCCGCGTCCTCGCGATCGAGCTCGTCGCGGCGGCCCGCGCGATCGACATCCGCACGGCGATGTCCGACGGCGCGCTGGTCCCCGGCCCGGGCGGCGCCGCGGCCCTCGAGGTGCTCCGCCGGACGGTCCAGGGGCCGGGCGCCGACCGGTTCATGTCGCCCGAGCTCGAAGAGGCGGACCGCGTCCTCGCCTCGGGAGAGCTCCTCGAAGCCGTGGACGCCGCCGTCGGCGGCCTTCGCTGACAGAGTGTCAGTAAGCCGTTGGGCTAATGCATAGCGGTTTCTGACATTCCTCGTCAGGGTCCACATAGCAGAGCCCTCGAGGACACGATAGAAAGGGAGGGTCGCTATGACAAATCCCACAGTCGGGGTTCGTCGGGCGGCGCAGCGGTCAACACCAAGTCCAGAACAGCACGCAGACACCACAAAGGAGTGAACGTCTACATGAAGGCACGAGGAGCAGTTCTCACCAGACGCGAGGCACACCAGGCGCCGGTGGAGAACTGGGGGGTGCTCAGGGCCGGGGACGCGGTCGAGATCGTGCGGCACGCGCAGGTCATCGCGACCGGGGAGGTCGAGGAGGTCTCGCTGAGCGGGAACGTCCTCTGGATCGTCCCCACGGGGCATGAGCGCCAGCTCTTCCTCAAGTCCGAGGGCGTGCTCGTCCGCCGGGCCTGACAAGACTCCGCCGGTCCCGCCACAGCGGGCCACCGGCGGCCCAGCGTCTGCAGGACGCTCGCAACCGGGAGGGGGTCCGCACCGAACAGGTGCGGACCCCCTCGCCGTTTCTCCTGTGGTTCACAGGCCGTCGACAGGTCCCGGAAGGTACGCCCCTAACCTCCGCCTCGATCCTGAGTCTGTACCGCCCGCCGACCGGCTGCCGCAGCAGCCGGCGGGCCAGCAGAACCGAGGAGAAGACATGATCGAGAAGAAGAAGATCGCCCTGGGCGCGGCCGCCGCGCTCCTGACGCTCGGCGCGGGCCTCGGCGTCGCCACCGCGGCGTCGGCCGCCACGGCGCCCACGCCCACGCCGTCGGCCAGCGCGAGCGCGGACGGCACGGCAACGGACGGCGCGACGCCGGACGGCGCGGGCAAGGGCTGGCGGGGGCACCGCGGCGTCGGCGCGGACGCCGCCGAGCTCGCCTCCAAGCTCGGCGTCGACGAGGCCACGGTGACCGAGGCTCTCGAGGCCTTCCGCGACGCCAACAAGCCGACGGACACCGGCGCGACCCGCGAGCGACCGGACCGGGAGGCGAGGGAGTCCGCGTTCGCGGCGTCCCTCGCCCAGTCGCTCGGCCTCGACCAGACGACGGTCCAGAGGGCCCTCGACGAGATCCAGGCGGAGCGCAAGGCCGAACGCATCGCGGCCCTCAAGACCCGCCTCGACGACGCCGTTGCCGATGGCACGCTGACCCAGGCCGAGGCCGACGGAGCGGCCAAGGCCATCGAGAAGGGGGTGATCGGCGGCGGCCGGGGATGGCCGGCCGACCCATCCTGATCCACCTCAGGCAGCACAGAGCCGCCGGCGCACCATGCCGGCGGCCCTGTGCTGCCTGCAGCCCGCTCTAGCCCAGGATCGTGTCCACGAGCCGCGCCGCGACCCGCGCCGTCCGCCCGTCGATGTCGAGGGCGGGATTGAGCTCGGCGAGGTCCGCGTGCAGCAGCTTGCCGCTCGCGGCCACGCGGCGCACGACGGCGACGATCGCCTCGAGCGGGACACCGAGGGCCGCGGGGGCGGAGACCCCGGGGGCGACGGCGGCCGGGAGGACGTCGAGGTCGATCGTGAGGTAGACGGCGTCGACCCCCGCGAGGAAGTCCTCGACAAAGGACTCCGCCGTCTCGCGGGTCGTGTACTCGTCGAGGAGGTACCGGACACCGAGCTCGTCGGCCCGCTCGAACAGGGCGCGGGTGTTGCCGGGCCGCGAGATGCCCACGACGGCGTAGTCGAGCGTGCGCCCCTCGGCGGCCTCGGCGCGGGCCATCTGCAGGAACGGGGTGCCCGAGCTGGGCCGCTCCTCGTCCCGCAGGTCGAAGTGCGCGTCGAGGTTGAGCACCCCGAGCCGCGCCCCGTCCGTGCGCCGAGAGCCTGCCACGCCGAGGTAGCTCGCGAACGCCGTCTCGTGCCCGCCGCCGAGCCCGACCGTGAGCGCGCCCGCATCGAGCAGCGACGCGACGAGCCCGCCGAACCGCTCCTGCCCCTCCTCGAGCGGACCGGTCCCGCCGTCGAGGCTCAGCGGCACCGCGACGTCGCCGGCGTCGAACACCTCGCGGCCGAGGTGGAAGGCGAGCGGGCCCAGCGCCGAGCGGATCGCCGCGGGCCCGGAGGAGGCGCCGATGCGGCCCTTGTTGCGCCGCACGCCCTCGTCGGAGGCGAAGCCCACGAGCACGGCGGGGGCGCGCGGCACCGCGGCGGCGCGCCCGCCGTCCTGCGCCGCATCAGCCCGAGCCGCCGCCTCGGCCAGGGCGCCCGGCGTGTGCTCGCGGACGGCCTGCCACCAGCGCCGGTGCTCGGGGGAGTCGCCGTCGTGCCGGCCGGTCCAGGAAGTGAACGGGATCTGAGAGACGTCAGGGATGCGCGGGCCAGTGCTCATGATCCCAGCACACCGCATCCGGCCGGGGCCGCGGAAGGCCTCAGGACAGCGGCGGTCCGGAATCCCGGACGCGCGTGGGGAGCCCGCGGGCTCCCGCCTACAGCCCGAGCAGCTTCTCGACGGGGCCGATGCCGAAGAAGAGCAGGAACGCCGCCGCGACGGCCCACATGATCGGGTGCACCTCGCGGGCCCGGCCCTGGAAGCTGCGCACGAGGACGTACGAGACGAAGCCGGCGCCGAGGCCGTTGGCGATCGAGTACGTGAACGGCATGAGGCCGATCGTGAGGAAGGCCGGGATGGCGATCCCGAGGTCCTTCCAGTCGATCCGGGCCACCTGCTGGAACATGAGGAAGCCGACGACGACGAGAGCCGGCGCGACCGCCTCGAACGGCACGAGGTTGATGAGCGGGGTCAGGAACATCGCGAGCAGAAGCAGGACGCCGGTCACGACGGACGCGAGGCCCGTGCGGGCGCCCTCGCCGATGCCCGCCCCGGACTCGACGAAGATCTGGTTGGACGAGATCGACGAGCCGCCGCCGGCGACCGCGCCGAACGCATCCACGAGCAGCACCCGGTCCACGTTCGGGATCTGGCCGTCGGGGCGCATGCTCCCGGCCTCGCGGGCGAGGCCGACCATCGTGCCCATCGCGTCGAAGAAGATGCTGAGCAGGATCACGAACGCCATGATCGAGGCGCCGAGGACCCCGAGGTCGGTGAAGGCCCCGAGCGGGTCCGCCTGACCGATGAGGCTCAGGTCGACGGGGGCGACGGTCCCCAGGCCCGGCACGACGAGGGACCAGCCGGCCGGGTTGGGCTCCTGCCCCGGAGCGACGGACGGGCCGATGCGGAACACGAGCTCGAGGACGTTCGCGAGCACGGTCGCGGCCAGGATGCCGATGAGCAGGGCGCCGGGGACGCGGCGGACGACGAGGGCGACCGTCAGCACGAGCCCGACGACGAACACGAGCGTGGGCCAGCCGAGGAGGCGCCCGCCGTCGCCCAAGCTGAGCGGCACGGTGGTGCCGGCGGCGTCAGGGATGCGGCGCACGAACCCGGCGTTGACGAGCCCGATGAGCGCGATGAAGATGCCGATGCCCACGACGATCGCCGTCTTGAGTCCCTCCGGCACGGCCCTGAAAACGGCTGTCCGGAAGCCCGTGAGCACGAGGACGAACATGACCGCGCCCGCGACGAGGACGAGGCCCATCATGTCCGGCCACGTCGCGCCGGGATGCGTCGCGACCGTGACGGCGACGAACGCGTTCACGCCGAGGCCCGTCGCGATCGCGAACGGGTGCTTGGCCCACAGGCCCATGATGATCGTCAGGAGGCCGGCCACGAGCGCGGTCGCCGCCGCGACCCGCGGGATCCCGAGCGTGTTGCCGGCGGAGTCAGCGCCGGCCAGGATGAGCGGGTTGAGGACCACGATGTAGCTCATCGCGAAGAACGTGGCGAGGCCGCCGCGGATCTCGCGGGGGACCGAGGAACCGCGTTCACTGATCATGAAGTAGCGGTCCAGTGCCGATGCCATGGGCTTTCTCCTGGGGCAGGTCGCGGGAGGAACGCGCGCGGCTGGGGCCGGGCGGGTCAATCCTACTGGCCAGTTGTTCTACGAGCCGTCGAAATCTAGGCTGATGTGATGCACATCCTCACGAGGCTCCGCTCCGTCCTGGCTGTCCCGGCCTCAGCCGCACTCGCGGCCGCGCTCGCGGGCGCTCTCGCTCTCTGTGCCCCGGCAGCCCCGGCGGCAGCCCATGACGCGCTCGAGGGCTCCGCCCCGGCGTCGGGCGAGGCGCTGCCGGCGGCGCCGTCGGAGATCCGGCTCGACTTCAACAACCGCCCGCTCGGGGTCGGCGTCGAGGTCAGGGTCACGGACGCGTCCGGGGCGACGTGGTCGGAGGGTTCGCCCGAGGTCGTGGACCGCAGCGTCCGCCAGCCGCTGCGCCCGGGCGCCCCCGCGGGCGGCTACACCGTCGTCTGGCGCGTGGTCAGCTCGGACTCGCACCCTATCGAGGGCACGTTCGGCTTCACGGTGGCCGAGGGAAGCACGACGCCGGTCGGGTCGCCCGCCGCGACAGCCTCGCCAGGCGTCTCGGGCCCGGCGATCCAGACCCCCGAGCCGGGGGCCACGGCCACGCCCGCGCCGACGCCCTCGGCCCCCTCGCAGGACATCCCGTGGCTCATCGTCGTCTTCGCGCTCGTCGCCGTCGCCCTGCTGGCGGCGCTCGGCTGGGGTGCCCGGAAGCGGCTGGGGGCGGGCGGGGACTCCTAGCAGGCCCCGCGCCGGGCTTCAGGCCGTCTGGAGCGTCTCGCCGTCCCTGCCCTCGGGCGCAAGGCCCCGCCCCTCCGGCGTGAGCCCCGCGATCCGCCCGGCCACCTCGGCCCCGACGGCCTTGGCCTGGCGCACGAGCTCCCGCGTGCTCGGCGCCTCGAGCTCGGCGACGCCGATGAGGTAGAGGCCGATCTCGGCGAGGGCCGCCATGAGGTTCTCGCCGAGGGAGTAGCCGAGGTCCGCCAGGAAGCGCCGCAGCTGGTTGTGGGCGCAGCGGGTGAGGACGACGGCGTCGGCGAACAGCACGCCGTCGTCCGTCCGGACCGCCCAGCGGACGGGAGCGCCGCCCTCCCCGGGCACAGCGGGCTCGGCCGGCTCGACCAGCGCGAGGTGGCGGGCGTGGACATGGTGGCGCACGTCGAGCGCATGGGTGACGGCGTACTTGCGCACGTGGCGGAGGACGTCGAGGTACTCCGCCGACTCGGCGCTCGAGAGGTCCGCGACCCGCAGTTGGCTCGTCGCAGTGCTGGGCGAGGCGCTCTCGAGGCCGCCGAGGGTCGTGGCCGGGACGCCGTGGCGGCAGAGCTCGGCGGCGACCGCGAGGCCCGAGAGCCCCGTGCCGATGACGACCGCGGCTGTCGACTCTCCGCCCTGGGCAGGTGCAGGCATGTCCTCGGAGCGCGGCGTCGGCACGAGCGTATCCCTCCCGGCGAAACGGACTGAACGTGGGCTGCTCGCGTCGCCCCCAGCGGCTTGCAGGTCACTGCTGCCGGCGCCCTCCACAGGCTGCAGAGGCGATGCGCGGCGGCAACGTGTTGAACCCTACAGAAAATCCTGCCCCATGGGTAGGCGACTCACGGGGCTCCGGAGACCCGCCCTGGCGCGGCCCACCCTGCCCCTCCCCACGGCCCCTCCGGAGGCCCCTCGAGAGCGGCTCGAGGCCCGGGAAACAGAGGGTTGACCCACCCGGGAAACGGTCCACCATGGAAGCTGAGGACCGTGTTAGGCTCGCACCGAGTTGAGGAGGCAGCCATGGCAGACCAGCTCCACCCGCAGGACGGCGCGGCCGGAAACGGCCCCGAGGAAGCGGACCTCCCCACCGGGATCGTGGTGGGTGTCGACGGCTCCGAACACGGCAACTGCGCCCTCAAATGGGCCGCGCGAGAGGCCGAGCGCCGCGGCACGTCCCTCCATGTCGTCACCGCATACAGCGTGCCGCTCTTCGCCGCCTCGGGCCTCGACGGCGGCTATGCGACCTTCGACGACACCGTCATCCGCGACGGAGCCGAGGCCGTGCTCAAAGAGGCCCTGGACGGCCTCGGACCGCTCGACGGCGTCGAGGTCACCTCGTCCGTCGAGTCCGGTGACGCCTCCGGCGTGCTCCTCGAGTTCTCCAAGTCCGCAGAGCTCCTCGTCTTCGGCACGCGGGGGCGCGGCGGCTTCGTGGGCCGCCTCCTGGGCTCGGTCTCGAGCGCCCTGCCCGCCCACGCGCATTGCACGACCGTCACCGTGCCCCTCCGCTACGCCGAGCGGATCGGCGAGAAGGTCGACGACCGGCACGTGCTCGCCGAGCAGGCCAAGGAGGGCCCGGCCGAGATCGAGCGCATCGTCGCCGTCGGCGTCGACGGCTCGGAGCAGGCCCGCGTCGCGGTGCTCGCGGCGGCCGAGGAGGCCATGCTTCTGGGCATGCCCCTGCGGATCGTGTGCGCCGTCCCGCAGTTCAGCGGGAGCCTCGCGTGGGTGCCCGCGCCGATCGACCGCGAGCAGCTCTTCCAGGACATCCGCGCCCAGCTCAAGGCCGGCACGGCGTGGCTCCAGAGCCACTTCCCCCGTCTCGAGGTCCAGACGAGCCTCCTGGACGGGCCGCCCGTCGACGTCCTCGTCGGCGTGAGCCGCACCGTCGAGCTCCTCGTGCTCGGCACGCGCGGCCGCGGCGGCTTCACCGGGATGCTCCTCGGTTCGACGACCGACGGCGTCCTGCACCACGCGAAGGGACCCATCATGGTCGTGCCGGACCGCGAGGACGCCCGGCTCGCCGACCGTTCCGCCTTCGGGCCGATGCTCGCGCCCTGAGTGCGCCTTGGCGGCCCGCCGACCTCAGGCGTGCTGGTCGGGCTCGTGGTCGCGGTGCGAGGCGGGCTCGAGCTGGAACGTGCAGTGCTCGGTGTCGAAGTGCTCGCCGAGGCACGTGCCCAGCCGGTCGAGGACTATGTCCATGCCCTCGGCGTCGAGCAGCCTGTCCTCGACCACGACGTGCGCCGAGAACACCGGCATGCCCGAGGTGATGGTCCAGGCGTGGATGTCGTGCACGTCCACGACGCCCGGCGCGGAGAGGATATGTTCGCGGATCTGCTCGATGCTCACCCCCTTCGGGGTCGCCTCGAGCAGGACGTCGACGACGTCGCGCAGGAGCGCCCACGCCCGGGGCACGATCAGGACGGCGATGAGCAGCGAGGCCACGGCGTCCGCCTGGACCCAGCCCGTCGCGACGATCACGATGCCCGCTGCGATGACGGCGAGGGAGCCCAGGAGGTCCCCGAGCACCTCGAGGTAGGCCCCCCGGACGTTGAGGCTCTCCCGGTGCGCGCCGTGCAGGATGAGCAGCCCGGCCAGGTTCGCGCCGGCGCCGAGCGCGGCGCCGGCGAGCATCGTCGTCGTCTGCACCTCGCTGCCCCCGCCGAGCCGCTGCACGGCCTCGATGCAGATGACGACGGCGACCACCATGAGCACGAGCGCGTTGGCGAGCGCAGCGAGCACCTCCGCGCGCATGAGGCCGAACGTGCGCTGGTCGGTGGCCGGCTGGGCGGCGATCCAGGCCGCCGTGAGCGCGATGCCGAGCCCGGCCGCGTCCGAGAACATGTGGCCCGCGTCCGCGAGCAACGCCAGCGAGCCGGAGAGGAACCCCGCCACGAGCTGCACGACGACGACGCTGAGCGTGATCCCGAGGACCACGAGCAGGCGGCGGCGGTGCCTCCCTGTGGCGGTCTGCGTGTTGCCGACGTGGCTGTGCGCGTGCCCGTGGGTGTGCTTGTGAGTGTGTCCGTGCCCCATGTCAGCCCCAGCCCAGCTCGTGGAGCCGCTCGTCGTCGATGCCGAAGTGGTGGGCGATCTCGTGGACCACGGTCACGAGGATCTCCTCGACGACCTCCTCGCGCGAGGAGCACATCTCGAGGATGGGCTCGCGGTAGACCATGATCCGGTCCGGGAGGGAGCCGGCGCCGTACCAGCTGTCGCGCTCGGTCAGCGGGGTGCCCTCATAGAGACCGAAGAGGACCGTGTCCGGGTCCTCGTGCGGGCCGGGGACGTAGCGGTCCTCGATGAAGACGGCGACATTGTCCATGTGGCGGGCGATCCGGTCGGGGATCTGGGCGAGGGCAGCGTCGACGGCCTCCTCGAACTCGTCCTCGTCCATCCACGCCGCGCCCATGCACCACACTCTAGCGATTTGTGTGGTACTGCCGGCCAGCCCTATAGTTTGAGGGTCCACTGGCCCCCATCGTCTAGTGGCCTAGGACACCGCCCTTTCACGGCGGCGACACGGGTTCGAATCCCGTTGGGGGTACTGGCAAGACCGATTTTGACCGGGCCTGAGGCTCTGGTAGGATTTTGGTCTTGTGAGCGGGGGAAGCCCCGGGAACAAGCAAGGCCCTGTAGCGCAGTTGGTTAGCGCGCCGCCCTGTCACGGCGGAGGTCGCGGGTTCAAGTCCCGTCAGGGTCGCTTCGGCGACATGGCTTACGGTCAGGTTGCCTTCGGTGAGCAGTCACCGAGGCTCTGTAGCTCAGTTGGTAGAGCGTTCGACTGAAAATCGAAAGGTCACCGGATCGACGCCGGTCGGAGCCACCAGCAGTGAAGGACCCCCGCAATGCGGGGGTCCTTCTGCGTTCCAGCGCCGACCATTCCAGAATCGATCCTTCACCCCTCGATCACGTCGGCGATCGCCCGCAGGAGCGCCGCGACTCTCGCCGAGCGGTGCCCCGCCGCCGCGGCCTCCCCGGTGAGGGCCAAGTCGAGGGCCGCCAGCTCGGCGTCGTCCGCCCTCATCCCCGCCGAGGTGGGGGCCTGGGCCGCCGAGGTGGGGGCCTGTACCGCCGAGGTGGGGGCCTGTGCCCCGGCGATGGCACCGAGGAAGGTGCGGGAATGCCACTCGTCCGAGGCATAGATGCCCGGGTGCTGGCGCTTGTCGAAGCCGTCGACCACGCGGGCGAGGAACTCCGCGTTCGTCACCGCCCCGGCGGCCTCCGCCAGGAGGGGAGCGGCCTTCGACGTGAAGTCGCCGTGGCCCGCCGTCTCGTACGCGAGCTCATCCGGGGCGCACGCGGCGAACTGCACCTCGCGCGCCGCGCGGTAGCGGTCCACGGAGGACGACGGCGACGCGCCCGCCGTCGTCAGCGTCACCGAAGCCCCGATCTCGGCGCCCAAGACCCCCATTTCGGTGGTGGGAGACCCCATTTCGGCGACCCGGGACCCCATTTCGGTGGTGGGAGACCCCATTTCGGCGGAGGCGGCACGCCCATGCCCCCGCCGGGCGCGGAACCGCTCGCGGTCCTCGTCGCCCAGGACGACGCGCCGCGGGAGGCTCTTGGCCGTCGTGAGGGCCTCGAGCTCCGCCGGAGACACGATCTCCCGCCGGGCGGTCCCGGAGTGGCACGAGTCGAAGAACAGCGTGAGCGAGACGTCCTCCGGGAGCACGTCCCAGATCCGGCCCAGGTCGTCGTCGATGATGAGCTCGCCCGAGCGGAAGTCGACCGGGCACAGCGCCTCGTCCTCCTGGTTCCGGCCCTGCCCGGTGGCGGCCTCGTCGCCGTCGAGGTCCGGCGCCGTCGTGCCATGGCCCGCGTACTGGACCACGAGCGTGTCCCCGGCCGTGCTCGTGGAGACGAGCTCGAGGATCTTGAGCAGGATCCCCTCGCGCGTGGCCTCGGCGTCCGTCAGGGAATGCACCGCGAAGCCCAGCTTCTCGAGCTCCGTGCCCCACGTCCCGGCGTCGGCGACGCAGCCGTTGAGCCGGTCGTCGGGCCGCTCATAGGCGTTGATGCCCACGCACAGGGCCTTCTTCGTGGCGTTGCCCGGCCACGTGTCGAGGCTGGCGGTGCGCGGCTGCGCGGGCCACAGCGCCTCGGCGCCGCGCGTCACCGGCATGGGCTGGATGTCCTTGCGGCCGAGGACCCGCCGCATGACGGATTCCATCGTGGCCGGATCATCGTCGAACGCCCCATGGCTCGACGCATCAGTGCTGCTGAACGGCCCCTGATCCGCGTGTGCCCACACGACCTCGGCCGAGGACTCCGAGCCGGGTTCGGCGAACCACTCGCGCAGCTCGGCGTCGGCCCGCACGGAGTCCTGCAGCCCCAGGATCGGATCTCCGACGCCGGGCTCGAATGCCGCCCGCACGAGGTAGAGCAGGCTCTTGCCGTAGACCCGGACGCAGTTGTCGGCGCGCTCGAGCTCGTCCGTCATCGTGAACATCGAGAGCTTGCCGATCCCGGCGTCGACCTCGCGCAGGAGTGTGGCCTTGAAGAGGTCGGTGCGCACCGCCGGTGCGAGCAGGCTCACCGTCTCGACCTTCCGCACGCCCGCCTTGAGCGCGACGGGGATGAAGTGCGAGTGGAAGATCGACCCGGCGCTGTGCCCCACGGCATGCACCGTGAGCGCGCCGGGGTTGTCGGTCATGAAGGTCCCGAGCTGGTCCGCGAAGAACGATGCCCCGCCCCCGTCGGCGCTCGCTGCCCGGGCGTACTCCTTCATCTGGCCCCACACGCGCTCGCCCTGGCCGAAGCGCGCGGCGAGTTCGACGATCCGATCCTTGATGTCCCCCGGCCCCCGACTCCCGCCGAGCCAGCCGGCGAGGACGTCCGCGAGCGAGCTCACGAGCCCGGTCTCCCAGACGAAGAACACGGGATAGATGCCATTTGCCGTCCACCACGGGATCCTGGCGGCGGCCGCGCGCAGCCCCGACGCTTCGGTGACGAGCCCGCCGTGGGCATTGACCAGGAGCGGGACAGGCCCCTTGCGTTCGGCGAGGAAGGCCGGCAGGTGGGTCGTGAAGATGGCTCGCACGTCGTCCGCCGTGCTCGAGTACTCGCCGTCCAGGGCCCCCGGCCCCTCGGACAGCAGGCCGCGGCGCAGGTTGATCACGTGGGGCTTGAGGGCGGCGAGCTCGTCGGCGGTGAGCCCGGAGCCCCGGGCCGCGCCCGGGTCGGTTTCAGGGGTGGTCATGACGGTCCTTTCGCGTGCTTCGTGGGCGGGTCAGGTGACTGGACGATGTCCCGGCGGGCGCGGCACGACGGCGGGCGGCGCGCCTCAGGGCGCGAACTCCACGGTCGCGAGGGGATGGGCGTAGGCGGTGTAGGCCAGCCACGAGGCGTCGCCCGCGGCGCGGGCGGCGAGGCGCGCGGCGCGCACGGCCGCGGCGACCGTCTCCCCGCCGCGCAGGGCGGAGTAGAAGGCCTCGGCGAACCCCAGGGCGGGGCGGTCGCCCACGCTCCACAGGCAGCCGATGAACGCGCCGGCGCCGCCCGCGAGGAATGCCGGCGCGAAGGCCTCGGCGCCCGTGCGGGGCGCCTCGGCGAGGCGGCACGCGTTGAGCACGACGACGGGCCCCGGCTCGCCCGCGGGATCGGGGGCCCGCCGAGGGAAGTCCGTCGCGAGCGACGCCGCCGGGTACGAGGCCGCCGCGGCCAGCAGGATCCGCTGGCCCTCGGCGTCGGAGGACCCATGCCCGCCGAAGTGCAGCAGGTCGAACCCCCGCGCCCCGAGGAGGGCGGAGAGCGAGCCGGCGTCGCCGGGCTCGAGGGGCGACGCGCCGAGGCCAGCGAGGAACTCGGCCTCGAGCGGGGTCTGCGCCAGCGCGAGCTCGCCGGTGTAGGCGGGGCAGAGGTAGCGGCTCCGAGCCGCGCGCACGCGCAGCCGGTGAGGATGCACGACGCCGTACACCCACCGTCCCAGCCCCGTCTCGCCGAGGAATCGGGCCGGTTCCCCGGGTCCGGCGACCTGGGCGAGCTCCCACGGGATGCGCGCTTCGCTGCTGAGGACAGCGAGCCCGCCGAGCCGGTCCCACGAGGCGTCGAGATCGGCGCGGAGCCGTTCGGGCAGGAGAGTCCGGGCCAGCTCGGCGCCGAGGCCGGCGAGCCGGGACTCGAAGTCCGTGGGCGACTGGCCCGCGCCCGCCCACCCCTCGCCGATCCGCGCGTAGAGCGCGTCGAGGAACTCGTCCTTGGGCACCGCGGGGGCGATCTCGTAGTGCGTGACGAGGTCGTCGCCGAGGGTGAGATCGAACTCGAGGCTCCAGCGGTCGCCGAACTGGTCCTCGTCCACGCGCAGCACCGGCAGGCCCGCGAGGCGAGGGTCGGGGGCGGAGGTGGCCGCCGTGGCCTCCGCCCGCTCGGGGATGTCCGGCGCGTCCTCGGCGACCGTCACCTCGAGCCGCACGACCGCGAGGGGCATGACCGAGGAACCCTGCTCGAGCACCACCTCGGCCTCGGCCGGCCCCGCCGTCCCGGCCACGACCTCGAACGTCCGGGCCACGACCTCGTCTTCACCAGGGAACGGGACCTCATGGCGGTCCCGCGTCCCGGGCACGACGCCGAGGTTCCGGCGCCGCAGCTTGATCCGCAACGGCAGCTCCGGGTTGCCGAGCAGGCTCCGGCTCGCGTGCGCCTCGTCCCCGACGGGTGCGAGCTCGGTGCGCGAGACGCGGACCGTCACGGACACCCGCTCGCCCGGCTTGAGGACCGAGGGCATGCCTGCAACGAGCCACGCGGGGACGTGCCGCGGCAGGGCAGCGTCCGGCGGAGCCATCGCCGGGGGCTGCGCCATCGCCGGGGGCGGCGCCATCGCGGGAGGCGGCGGAGGAACGGTGAGGGCCCCGCCGCCGGAGGTCTCCTCCCAGGGAGCCGCCTCGTACGGCTCGTCCGCGGCGGCGAGGGGCAGCGGGCCGACGGCGAGGAGCACGAGGCGCGTGCCGCCGTCGTCCGGCCCGAGCCACAGCTCGACGGCGACGGCGGCTCCGAGGCGCTCCACCGGGGCGATTTCGGGCGCCGCGCCGGGCCGCAGCACGACGACGGCAGTCTCCGGGCCGCCCTCGGGGAACCGGAGCGTGACGGCCACGCACCCCGGCAAGGCAGACGCGGGTGCGGTGAGCTCGTAGACGTCCAGTACTGCGAGAGGCGCGTCAGGGAACAGGTCGAAGACCTCGGGCGGGAGCGGCTCCGCGGGCAGGTGCTCGATCAGCCACCCGCCGCTGGCCGATGCCCCCGACGGAGCAGGCGCTGGGCCGGTCACCATTGATGCTTGTCCCCTTCGTCGGGCGGGAGCTCCCCAGCCAGCCTGACACCGAGAGTTGATGGCAAGCGTCATGCTGTCACAGGGTTACCCGGCGCGAAAGATCCTGTGCGGCGCGGAGGGGATGCGGGTTCGGGAGGCCGTACTAAGGTAGAGCGCGAGAGCCGCGGAAGGGCCCGCCTCCATGCGTGAGTGGGCCCGCTGCCGTGCACGAGGGCGCACGGCCGCGGCGCGGTCGGACGACGGCGACGGGAGACAGGGTGGTCCAGGTACCGGGCGCGGACGGCGGTGTGCCTGAGGGGGCCGCCATGCCCAGCAGCTCTGCCGAGCCGGAGCGTCCTCTCCTGTCGGTGGACGCGACGGGGCGCACCGTGATCCACGAGGCGGCCGTCGCGAAGGTCGCGGCCGCCGCCGCGCGCGAGGTCCGCGGCGTGCACTCCCTGGGGACGGCGCCGAGCAGGGCGCTCGGGGCGATCCGCGACGCCGTCGGGCAGCCGGACCACATCGCGGGCGTCCGCGCCGAGGTCGGGCAGACGCAGGCGGCCGTGGATGTGACGCTTGTGGCCTCCTACGGCGTCCCGCTCCAGCAGCTCGCCGACCAGGTCCGCGCCGCCGTGTATCGGGCGGTCGAGGAGCTCACGGGCCTGAAGGTCATCGAGGTCAACGTCGAGATAGCCGACGTGTTCATCGGCGAGGCGCGGCACGGCGGCAAGCCGGGAATCGAGGTCCAGTGAATCTGGTGGTCGTGGGCATGGCGGCGGGGGCGTTCCTCGCGTTCATGTCGTTCCAGTTCGGCATCGGGGGATTCCTCGGGGCCCTCGTGTTCATGGCGGCCGGCGCGATCCTCGGCCGCGTCGCCGAGGGCCGGCTCGACCTGCGCAGGGTGTGGGAGGCGCTGACGGGCCGGCGCTCGTCGTCGTGAACACGACCCCCGACGCCGTGCCCGAGCCCGCCACCCCCGAACCGCCCGGTCGGCCGCCCACCGCGGAACGCCCGCCGTTGGCCGGGCACAACCGGGTCAGCACCCAGGCCCTCACGTCGCTCGCCTGCGCGGCAGCGGCGGCCGAGCTCGGCGTCCAGCCGGCGGACGTGCGCGCCGAATGGGCGGACGACGCCGGCCTGCTCGCCCTGTCCCTCGTCTCGCCCATCGCGGTGCCCCCGCTCGCGTCGGTGACCTCCCCGGCGGACCTCGCGCCGTGGGGCGGCAGCGCGTGGGAGCGCGCGGCACGCGCGAAGGGCCGGGTCCTCGAGTCCGTGGCCTCCCTGAGCGGCGCCCTCATCAGCCGCGTGGACCTGCGCATCTCCGGTGTGCGCGTGGGCCCGAGCCTCAGGGCCGTGGATCATCGCCCCATCGTCCCGGGGGAAGGAGGCCTCCGTGCCTGAGCAGGACACGGACCGTCCCTCGTCACACGGCCTTGATGCCGCGGTGCGCCGGGAGACGACCGCCTCGCGGTCGTTCCTGGCCGGGCTCGTCGCCTTCGCCGTGATCGCCCTGTGCGCGTATGTCCTCCTCGAGTCGACGCTCCAGGCCCTCGGGCAGCCGGCCTGGCTCATCGATCCCGCGTCCGCGGCCCGCGCCGTCGCGGCGCTGCCGGAGGGCACGAACCGGGGCCTCCTGAGCCTCGTCGGGGCTGTCGTCGCCCTGGCCGGCCTCGTCCTCATCGTCCTCGCCCTCCGGCGGGGACGCCGCGGACGCCGCGCGCTCCCGGGCGGGCGGGTCGCCGTCGTGGTCGACGACGAGGTGCTCGCCTCCGCGCTTGCGGGCAGGGCCCGCGCCGCCGCCGTCGTCCGCCCCGAACAGGTCACCGTCGTCCTCTCCGAGCGGGAGGCCGTGGTCAACGTCCGGCCGACCTCCGGCATCCCGGTGCGCGCCGAGGACGTGCTCGCGGCCGTCGAGAACGAGCTTCTGCGGCTGCGCCCCGAGCCCTACCCGGTGCTGCGGGTGCGGATCGAGGGAACGGGGGTGGTCGGGGCATGAACAGCACGCCGCGGATGCTCAACCGTGTGCTCATCCTCCTGGCAGGGTTGGTCCTGCTAGCGGCGGGTGTCCTGGCCGTGCTGCTCGCGGCCGTCCCCTCCGTCACTGCGTGGTGGCGGGGCTGGGCGCCGCAGGCGGCGCTCGCGGCGGGGCGCGCCTTCGAGGGTGCCCGCGTCCCCGGCACGAGCCTGAGTTGGCTGTGGATCGCCGCTATGGTCCTCACGATCGTCCTCGCGCTCCTCATGGTGTGGTGGGTCGCGCAGCAGGGCCGCGGCCGCAGGGATCTCGTGGCTGCGACGGCGCCCGACGGCGGGGCGGGGCCCGGCGGCTCGTTGGCGGACGGGGAGGTGCCGGGGAGGGTGAGCATCGCGGCGAGCGCTGTCGAGCAGGCGCTGCGCTCGGGCCTGGCGGAGCGCAAGGACGTCCTGGGCACCTCTGTCGCCGCGGTCGACTTCGAGGGCAGCACGGCCCTGCGGGTGAAGGTCGTTGCGCGGCACGGTGCCGACCCCGGGGATCTCGCCGCCGAGGCCGAGCGCCTCGTGGCGAGCCTCGACAGTGTCATGGGTACTCGGACGCCCGTCCTCGTCCACATCGCGTCCGGCGCGAGGGCCCGGCTCAGCCGCGCCGAACGGGTCCACTGAACGTCCCCGCGGTACCTGCTCTCGCGCAGAACACGCCGCACGCCGTCGGCCTTGATTCGCCGGCGGGGGCCGACCTAGGTTGAATGCGTGGAGACGCATATTCGCCTCCACACGAGAGCCCACACCGGCCCCACACGAGGAGGAACGATGAGCGAGACCAACGGCACCGAGGGTGCGAAGCAGGGATTCGACGCCGCGGTGGACAAGGGCAAGGAGCTCGCGGGCGAGGCGGTCGAGAAGGGCAAGGAGTTCGCCGGCGAGGCCGTGGAGAAGGGCAGGGAATTCGCGGGCGAGGCTGCCGAGAAGGGCAAGGAGCTCGCGGAGGACGCCGTCGGGAACGTCAAGGAGTTCTTCTCGGGAGACGTCGGGCAGCACGCGAAGGACCTTGCGGGCGACGTCGGGCAGCACGCGAAGGACCTCGGCTCGAAGATCGCCGGGATCTTCAAGGGCGACAAGGCCGGGTAGACCCGGATTCAGCCGGCCGCAGGCCGCACACACTCCACCAGCGGGGCGCCGTCGACGACGGCGCCCCGC
>NZ_KV908331.1:40563-101858 GCF_001999765.1 Sinomonas mesophila
CCTTCGGTCAACTTCTGAACGCAAACATGACATGGGAACTCCCGCGTTGATCACGGACCGGACACGAAATGCGTAAGCGCTTGCACGTGGAGTCGGCTCCACCCTAGTGTGAGGTCCACCACACACCCTCCGAGGCGGTTGTTCCATGAATGTCCAGCTGCCTTCGAACGACATGGGAGTCGAGCACATGAGTAACCGCAAGTTCTCCAGGATGACTTATCCGCTGGCAGCGGCAAGCGTCCTCGCCCTGACCCTCTCAGCGTGTGCCGGCGGCGGCGGCGGGACCGGCGGAGGCGCCGGCGGCAGCGATGCCGAAGCCAACCTCGACGGCCGAGGCCCCATCACCTACGTCCAGGGCAAGGACAACTCGAACGTCGTCCGCCCGCTCATCGAGAAGTGGAACGCGGCCCACCCGAACGAACAGGTCACCTTCAAGGAGCAGACCGACGAGGCAGACCAGCAGCACGACGACCTGGTCCAGAACTTCCAGGCGAAGAACGCCAACTACGACGTCATGAGCGTCGACCTCATCTGGGTCGCCGAGTTCGCTGCCAAGGGCTGGCTCCAGCCCCTCAAGGACAAGATGGCGATCTCCACGGACGGCCTGCTCAAGGCAACGGTCGAGAGCTCCACCTACAACAACACGCTGTACACCGTGCCCCAGACGTCTGATGGCGGCATGCTGTATTACCGCAAGGACCTCGTGCCCACTCCGCCCAAGACCTGGGACGAGATGATGAGCATGTGCTCCATCGCGAAGGAGAACAACATCGGCTGCTATGCCGGCCAGCACGCGAAGTATGAGGGCCTCACGGTCAACGCGGCCGAGGCGATCAACTCCTTCGGCGGGGAGATCGTCGACAACAGCGGCAAGGCGACGGTCAACTCCGATGAGGCCAAGGAGGGTCTCGGCAAGCTCGCCGAGGCCTACAAGGACGGGAACATCCCGGCCGAGGCCATCACGTACACCGAGGAGGAAGGCCGCATCGACTTCCAGGCAGGCAAGCTCCTGTTCCACCGCAACTGGCCGTACGTGTACAAGCTGGCCACGACCGAGGCGTCCTCGGCGGTCAAGGACGTGCTGGGCCTCGCACCGCTCCCCGGCATGAGCGGCCCGGGCGCCTCGTCGCTCGGCGGGCACAACGTCGGCGTCAGCGTGTACTCCAAGAACAAGGCCACTGCCCTGGACTTCCTCAAGTACATCATCAGCGAGGAGACCCAGCGGTTCTACGTGACCCAGGGGTCGCTGGCCCCGGCCATGGAGAAGCTGTACGACGACCCGCAGCTCGTCGCCCAGCTGCCCTACCTGACTACCCTCAAGACCTCGATCGAGAACGCTGTCCCGCGCCCGGTGACGCCGTTCTACCCCGCGGTCACGAAGGCGATTCAGGACAACGCCTACGCCGCGATGAAGGGGGAGAAGGCCGTCGACTCGGCCGTCTCTGACATGCAGTCGGCGATGGAAGCTGCAGGCGCCAAGTAGCAGCGGATCGGGCAGATGCCCGGGGGGGCAGCCGCCGAGGCGGCCTCCCGGGCATTCAGCCCGCCGGACAGGAGCAACAATGTCAACAGACGTGACGAAGAAGGCGCCCACCACCGAGGCGGCGCACCACATGCCGGGGCGCGAGAGCGCCGACCGGAAGCAGGTCACACAGGGCCGCTGGGCCAGCGTCCTGCTCGCCCCCTCCCTCATCCTCCTCGGGATCGTCATCATCTACCCGGTGGTGAACGCGATCATCATGTCCTTCCAGAAGGACTCCGGGCTGGACCCGGCCACGGGGTTCTTCGTCGAGGGCGGCCCAGCAGGGTTTGAGAACTACACCCACTGGCTGCTGCAGCAGTGCAACGGCGTACCTTGCCCTCCGGGCACGCTGGGCGCCCAGTTCTGGGACTCCTTCGGTGTGACGTTCTTCTTCACGGCCGTCACTGTGGCCCTTGAGACTGTCCTGGGCTTCTGGATGGCGGTCATCATGGCGCGTTCCTTCCGCGGCCGCAGTGCCATTCGTGCCGCCGTGCTGGTCCCGTGGGCCATCCCGACGGCAGTCACGGCCAAGCTCTGGTTCTTCATCTTCGCGTTCCAGGGCATCGCCAACCAGCTCTTCAACACGCAGATCCTCTGGACGGGCTCGGAGTGGCCAGCCAAGTGGGCGATCATCATCGCCGACGTCTGGAAGACCACGCCGTTCATGGCACTGCTCATCCTCGCCGGGCTCCAGCTCATCCCGGACGAGGTCTATGAGGCGGCCAAGGTCGACGGCGCGTCGGCGTGGCAGCGTTTCACGCTGATCACGCTCCCGCTCGTCAAGCCGGCCCTCATGGTGGCGATCCTGTTCCGCGTCCTCGATGCGCTGCGCATGTTCGACCTGCCGTACATCATGACCCAGGGCGCGAACGGCACCTCGACGCTGTCGATCCTCGTCGTGCAGCAGATCAGACAGGGCTTCAACACAGCGGCCGCGCTATCGACCATCACATTCCTCGTGATCTTCATCGTCGCATTCATCTTCGTCCGCTTCCTCGGCGCCAACGCCGTGGCCGCGGCGAGCACGGGGGGGAAGAAGAAGTAGCATGACCACGGCAACCGCAACCCGCACACACGTCGCCGAGGTTCCCACACGCCGCAAGGCGTTCGACTGGGGCCAGGTCCGCACCTACATCCAGGCCGCCATCATCCTCGTCTGGTGCCTTCTGCCCGCCTACTGGATGATCGTCACGGCCTTCCGTGAAGTCGCCTACACCTATGACCCGACCTTCTGGTTCACCCATGTGAGCCTGGAGAACTTCAGGACGGTGTTCGACGAGAGCCTTGGCAACCGCTTCGGCCAGGCTCTCCTGAACAGCCTGATCGTCGCCGGTATCACCACGCTCATCGCCCTGGTGGTCGGCGTCTTCGCTGCCTACGCCCTCGCGCGCTTGAACTTCCGCTTCAAGTTCCTGGTGCTCGGTTTCATCCTCGGCGCCTCGATGTTTCCCGGCGTGGCGCTCGTCACCCCGCTGTTCCAGCTGTTCACCAACATCGGCTGGATAGGCACCTACCAGGCGCTCATCATCCCGAACATCTCATTCGTGCTGCCGCTGACGGTGTACACGCTCACCTCCTTCTTCCGCGAGATGCCGTGGGAGCTCGAGGAGTCGGCTCGCATCGACGGCTGCACCCAAGGGCAGGCGTTCCGGAAGATCATCCTCCCGCTCGCCGCGCCGGCCACGTTCACGACCGCGATCCTCGCCTTCATCTCGGCATGGAACGAGTTCCTCATCGCGAGCCAGCTCTCGAATGACCAGACGAAGACGGTTACGGTGGCCATCGCCTCCTTCGCCGGCTCGGAGCCGATGCAGGAGCCGTATACCGCCGTCATGGCCGCGGGCACGCTCGTCACCATCCCGCTCGTTCTGCTAGTGCTCATCTTCCAGCGCAAGATCGTCGCCGGTCTCACGGCAGGAGCCGTGAAGTGACGGGTGGACGGGGAACTGAGCCCTTCCCGGTGGGGGGAGCGGCCTACCGCCGCTCCTCCCACCACCGGCAGGCCGTCGTCGAGCAGTTCGAGATCTTCATGGGCTTTCTGGCATTCTGGGGACTTGTTCTGCTCGTGGTCACCGTGTGGCACGAGATCACCGGTCAATTCGCGCTCGGCTGGGCGCTCGGACTCCTTGCCGTCGTACTCGCGATGGCGGGCCTGTGGGCCCTGCGGCGCAAGGTGCTGCGTGGGGAGCAGCACGAAGACAAGGGCTGAGGCCCGCCCGCCCGTGAGGACGGAAGAGGTTCGGGAGGGGCCACGGTGGTAGGGATCGAGGACGTCGCCGCGGCGGCGGGAGTTTCCACGGCGACGGTCTCCCGGGCCATCCGTGGCCTCCCGCGGGTCTCGCCCAAGACCCGGGCGAGGATCCTGGAGACGGCCAAGGAACTCGGCTACGTGCCGTCGTCTTCGGCGTCCCGCCTCGCGAGCGGGAAGACCCGCACGATCGGTGTCCTGGCCCCGTATGTCGACCGCTGGTTCTTCGGCAAGGCCATCGCCGGTGTGGACGAGGAGCTCCACGGCAAGGGCTACAACCTCTCCCTCTTCCACCTCGGCGGCCGCACCGCGCCGCGCGAACGCCTCTTCAGCCGCGCGATGGTGCACAAGCAGATCGACGCGATTCTCCTGCTGTGTATGTACCTCCATCCGGAGGAGATCGACGACCTGCACGCCATCGAGATGCCGCTCATCGTCATCGGGGGGCCGGTGCCGGGCTGCCCCAATGTGGGCATCGACGACTACAGGGCCGCCCGCACCATCACCGAGTACCTCATCGGGCTCGGGCACCGGCACATCTCCCTCCTGCATGGCCAGGACGATTCCGATCTCAACTTCTCGGTGCCCAAGATCCGCATGGAGGGGTTCCAGGACGCCGTCACCGCTGCGGGACTCGAGCTCCACCCAGACGCGTCGTTCTACGGCAACTTCACGGTGGAAAGCGGCATCGAGGCCATGCGCAAGTTCCTCGAGCTCCCCGAGCCTCGCCCGACGGCGATGGTGTGCGCATCCGACGAGATGGCGCTCGGCGCGCTCTTCGAAGCCCGTCGGCGCGGCGTCCGGGTGCCCGAGGAGCTCTCCATCGTCGGGATCGATGGCCACGAGATGGGTGCCGCCGTCGGCCTCACCACGGTGTGGCAGGACCCGTTGGCGCAGGCGCGGCGCGGGACGCAGATGCTGCTGGCCGAGCTCGCCGGCGAGGTGGGCGCCGTCCACAGTGAGACGGCCGAGCAGCGCCTCGTCGTCCGGGAGAGTACCGCGCCTCCCTCGCACGGCTAGGACCAGAATCCGGCCGGACCCACGAGCCGGCCGGGCCATAAGCCAGCCGGACCCACAAGCCGGCCGGGCGCCGTGCGCCTTCCGTGTTGAGTCTGCTGCGGGCGGGTAGTTCTACAGACGTCACCCGCTCAATCCAGACACGGAGTGCGAGGAATCATGATGACTGGTCCCCTGTCCAGCGGCCCCGGCGTCCCCGGACGCCACGAGTCCACGACGGCCGCAGCAAAGGAAGAAGCGCGAGGAGTCGCCCAGGAGGCTGCCGCATCGGCGGGCGCCGTGCGCGACGTCGCGAAAGAGGAAGCATCCGTCGTTGCCCATGAAGCTGCCTACCAGGCCAGGGACCTGCTGGCCCAGAGCCGCAGGGAGCTCATGGACCAGGCGGCCCACCAGCAGTCCCGGGCGGCAGAGGGTCTGAGGTCCATCCACCGCGAGCTCAGCTCAATGGCATCCGCCAGCGACGGGTCCGGCGTCGGGACCGATCTCGTCCGCCAGGCGGCGGAGAAGACGGCGTCCCTGGCGGACTGGCTCGACCAGCGCGACCCGGGGTCCCTTCTCGAGGACGTGAAGTCCTATGCGCGGCGCCGGCCGGGCATGTTCCTCGCGATCGCTGCCGGAGCCGGCCTTCTCGCGGGGCGGCTGAGTCGCTCGCTCGCGGCAGAGGCCACCGAGGACCGCGGCGGAGACTGGGGCGAGGAAGCGCGTCATCGCACGGCCCTTCCCGAGGGCTTTGACCGGACGCGGGCCGCGCGCGACTACCGCGAGGAGCAGGGCTACGGCGAGACGCCCATGAGGCAGAGTGCCATGGCCCAAACCCCCATGGCCCAACCCCCCATAGCGACCGCGGCGCAGGCCGGGTCGGCCTCCGGCGGCGCCTATCAGGCCGGCCCGGGGGAGGCCCCGTATGGCGCCCCGGTAGGGGACAGCGCCTACCCGCAGGCCGGCGAGACGGACGACGCGGCCGCCTCCGGTGACACCGACCGCGGCTCGGAGTACGAGACGCCGGCCGAGGCGGGCAAGCCGATCCCTGGTGTGGGGGACAAGGGCCGGATCCCGGTCGAGGAAGAGAACCGGCTCCGCCGTGAGGGGGATGAGCGGCGATGACCTACCCTCCGGACTATGGGTCGCCGGGCGCCCAGGGCTCGGCCGACGTGCCCCGCGCCGACGTGCCCCGCGCCGAGGTGCCCCGTGCCGACGTGCCCCCCGCAGAGGCCAAGGCAGCCACAACGTCCCTCGGCGACCTGATCGGCGACGTCGCGCAGGACCTCACGACGCTCATGCGGCAGGAGGTCGAGCTGGCCAAGGCCGAGTTCCGCGAGTCGGCCACGCGGGCGGGCAAGGGCGCTGGCATGTACGGCGGCGCGGGGGCGGCAGGACTCTTCGCCCTGTTGTTCCTCTCGCTCGCCCTCTGGTGGGCCCTGGGCGCGTCCCTGGTCGGCTTCGGCTGGTCCGCCGTGATCGTCGCGGTCATCTGGGCGATCGTGGCCGCAGTCCTCGCGTTCCGCGCCAAGAAGGAGATGGAGGCCGTCCGGGGCATGCCCCGCACGGCCGAGACGGTGAAGAAGATCCCCCCATCGCTCAAGCCGAGTGAGGAGCCACGATGAGCCAGAATCCCGATGCCATCCGAGCCGACATCGAACAGACCCGCGAGCGGCTCGGCTACGACGTCGACGCGGTGGCCGACAAGGTCAGCCCGTCACACGTCGCCCACCGCCAGACCGAGCGGGTCAAGGGCGCCATGACCGACATGAAGGACCGGATCATGGGCACGGCCGACGACGTCACGACCGGGGCGCGCAGTGCGGCGGAGGATGCCGGGGCCGCCGTCGAGCGCGTCGAGCGGAAGGTTATGCGGAAGACGCAGGGCAACCCCCTCGCCGCGGGCCTCATCGCCTTCGGCGCCGGCCTCCTCCTCTCCTCGCTCATTCCGCCGAGCGAGAAGGAGCGGGAGGCGGCGCGGGCCATCAAGGAGAAGGCCGAGCCCATGACCCAGGAGCTCTCCGGCGCAGCGTCCGAGATGGCGGAGCACCTCAAGGAGCCGGCCCGCGAGGCCGTCGAAAACGTCAGGCAGTCGGCATCTGAGGGGGTGCAGGCCGTCAAGGAGGAGGCACAGGAGCAGGGCGCTGCAGTCCAGGACCGGACGCAGCAGGCCCAGCGGCATCTGCGCGAGACCTGACGCGGGGCGCGGTCGCTCAGGAAGCCCGCGCGAGCTGGCGGATGGGGATCCAGCGCGAGGCGAGCCGGCGGTACGCTGCGGCGGCCCCGGTCAAGTCGCCCTCGGCGAGGCACTCGATGCCGAGCAGGACGTCGAGCGGGGACTCGTCGGGGTGGACCCGATCCGCGACGGACCCGTAGTCGAGCTCGATGGCGGAGTCCGGATGGAACTCCTCGAGCCATTCGGTGAGCGTCGTCAGCTCGTCGAGCATATTCATCTCGGGCGCCGCGAGCGCGAGGTTGGCCACGGCAAACCGCGCACGCCCGATCGCGCGGGACCACGTCGCCGTGATCCGCACGGTCCGGATGTGGCCCTCGTCCTCGACGACCTCGGTCGGGTCCTGCTGGTGGAACAGGACGAACCAGCTGAACGGGATGCCCCACAGCGACTCCCGCGTGTTCACGCGCGGCGTGGCGGACTCGGCCGCGATGCGGTCCACGCGCTCCTGGTGCCGCGACCGCGCGTCCTCGGGCAGGAGCACGTCGGCCAGAGAGGCCGGGGCGGTGGTCAGGACGGACTCGGCCGCGAGCCCCGCCCTGAGCACGAGCTGGGACGGGCAGTACAGTGTGCGCCCGTCCACGGTGAGCGTCCGCGTGAACTCCGTGCCGCTGTCCGGGAAGGGGTCCCCCGTGGCGGAGATGATCCGGCCGATCGCCGCCTCCGCCTCGGCCTGGTCGAGCTTGCGCCGTCCGGGCCCGCGTTCGGCGATGCTGTGCTCCATCCGGGCGCGCTCCTCGGAGCCGAATGCCTCGATCGGCTCGTAGACGCGCAGCTGCGAGGCGAACGGCCGCCCCTGCAGGGTCACTGCTCCTCCGCCAGCTCCACAACGACCGGCGCATGGTCCGAGGCTCCCTTGCCCTTGCGCTCCTCGCGGTCGATGTGCGCGTTGACCACGCGCGCGGCGAGCGAGGGGGAGGCGAGCACGAAATCGATGCGCATGCCCTCCTTCTTGGGGAAGCGCAGCTGCGTGTAGTCCCAGTAGGTGTAGACGCCCGGTCCGGGCGCGTGGCGCCGCACGACGTCCTCGAAGCCCGTGGCCTCGAACGCCCGGAAGGCGTCCCGCTCGGGCTCCGAGACGTGGGTGAGCCCCTCGGTGCGGAAGTACTCGATGTCCCACACGTCGTCGTCCTGCGGGGCAATGTTCCAGTCGCCCATGAGCGCGATCTGGGCCTTCGGGTCGTCCGAGAGCCACTCCGCGGCGTGGCCGTTGAGGACCTTGAGCCAGTCGAGCTTGTACGGCATGTGCTCGTCGTTGAGCGCGCGGCCGTTCGGCACGTAGAGGCTCCAGACGCGCACGCCCCCACACGTGGCGGCCATCGCGCGGGCCTCCTGGACCGGGTCCTTGCCGCTCTTGCCGAAGGTTGGCTGGTCCGGGAACGTGCGCTCGACGTCGGTCATGCCCACGCGGGAGGCGATCGCGACGCCGTTCCACTGGCTCACGCCGAAGTGCGCGACCTCGTAGCCGTTGCGCTCGAAGAGCTCCCACGGGAAGTTGTCGTCCTTGCACTTGGTCTCCTGGAGTGCGAGGACGTCCACGTCACTGCGCAGGAGCCAGCTCTCGACGCGGTCGGCGCGGGCTCGGAGGGAGTTCACATTCCAGGTAGCGATCTTCACGCGCCCACGCTATCAACCCGGGCCGGATCCGGCACTGTGCCTCTGGCACAGCGAACACAGCATTCACCGCATGCCCTCGCGCCGTAGCGCCGCGGCGATCGCGGCGGCCCGCGAATCGACGCCGAGCTTGGCGTAGATATGGGCCAGGTGCGACTTGACGGTCGCCTCGGAGATGAAGAGCCGGCGGCTCAGCTCGCGGTTGCTCAGGCCCTCGGTGAGCAGGCCGAGGAGCTCGGCCTCGCGCGGGGTGAGGGCCTCCTGCGGGCGGGCTCGTTGCCTGAACAGCTTGGACGCGACGGGCGCGCTCATCACGGGGCGGCCGACGGCGGCGCCCCGCACCGCGGCGAAGATCTCCTCGGGGGAGGCGTCCTTGAGCACGTACCCCATGGCCCCGGCGTCGACGGCCCGGACGATGTCCGCGTCCGAGTCGTAGGTCGTGAAGACGATGACGGCCTGCCCGGGCCGGGCCGCGCGCATCCGGCGGATGGCCTCGATGCCGTCCATCCCGGCCCCCATGCCGAGGTCCATGACGACGACGTCGGGCCGGTGCTGCTCGGCGAGCACAAGGGCCGCGGCGCCGCTGCCGGCCTCGGCCACGACCTCGAGATCCTTCTGCGTGCCCAGGAGGGCGCGCAGGCCCGAACGGACGACGAGGTGGTCATCGCACAGGAGGATGGTGAGGCGCTGTCCGCTCACGACGCCGGCCCCCCGCCGGAGGCGGTCGGGTCGCCGCCGGCGCGCGCCCCACCGCCGTCGGCCGTGTCGCCGTCGTGGCCGCCGGTGGGCACCTCGGCGGCCACGATCGTGCCCTCGCCGGGCGCGCTCTCGACCGAGAACGCGCCCCCGAGCTGTTCGATGCGCTGGCGCATCGCGCGCAGCCCGTAGCCGCCGGACGCCGAGGGCTCGGCGACCGCGGCGGGGTCGAAGCCGCGGCCGGAGTCGTGCACGTCCACGGTGACGGCATCGGGCAGGAACGCGACGCTGAGCGTGACTTCGGCCGGGCCCGCGTGCCGGCGCACGTTCGCCGCGGCGCTCGCCACGACGCGCAGGAGCGCGTGCCGCACCTCGGCCGGGACCTCGCGCGGGACCCCGCTCACGTGCAGCCGCGGCTCCTCGACGTAGCGGGCCGCGGCGCGGAGGAGGGCCTCGGGCAGGGGAGAGGCGTCGAGGCCCGGCGCCGCGAGGTCGTGGACCAGGGCGCGCGTGTCGGCGATGCTCTCGCGCAGGAGGGCCGCGGCGTCGCGCACCTCCTCGCGCCCGGGCCCGCCGCCCGAGCGCTGCGCGGCCTCGAGCAGGAGCAGGCTCGAGGCGAGGCCCTGCGTCACGGTGTCGTGGATCTCGCGCGAGACGCGGGTGCGCTCCTCCGCGGCCCCCGCGCGGCGCTGGCTCTCGGCCAGCTCGGCGCGGGTGCCCGAGAGCGTCTGCTCGAGCCGCGCCTGCTGGCGCGCGTCCTCCTCGATCCGCTCCGAGACGAGGGTCAAGAGCACGCCGGCCGCGAGTGGCCCGAGGAGCATCGCGAGGTCCGTGTAGCCGCTGAGCTTGAAGAGCCCGACGGCGGTCGCCAGCGCGAGCACGGCCGTCGCCGCCCGCACGGCCCGGCCGCCGGAGAACCCGTGCCCGGCGCGGCCGTCGGCGGCCGCCGCGGGGACGGCCGAAGAAAACACAGCGCGGAACAGGAAGAACAGCGGCAGCGAGCACCATGCGAAGCTCGGGGCGAGGACGACGAGCGCGCTCCACGCCGCGAGGACGGCCACGCCGACGGCCCGCCGCGCCCCGGCGCCCGCCGGCACGAGGGCCAGGACGGCGTAGAGGGCGCTCGCGGTCATCGACAGCGCGAGGACCGGGACGTTCTCCTCGGGGCTGTGCCGCATGACGTACCGGACGCCCGCCGCGACGAGGAGCACCGCGAAGCTCGCGTGCACGACGGCCTCGATCCGGCGCGGGCCGGCGGGGCTGGCTGCCGGGCTGGCAGCCCGGCCGGCTGCTGCGCTTGAGGCTGACGTGGGCATGCCGCCATGCTAGGCCCGCGCCGGCAGTCCCGCGCCTCTTCCCGCCCTGGGCGAGGGATCTCATCCTTTTGTCTAGTGCGGCCCACCCTCCTGGCCGATGCCGCCGCCCGCCCGTCCCCGGAAGCATGGAGCGAAGGGGCAGCCCGACGCTGCCTGTGATGTCCGACCCACCGGAGGAACCGTGAAGAAGAGCACCGCACTCACCGCAGCCGTCAGCGCCCTGGTCCTGACGGGCGGCATCACCGTCGCCGCCAACGCCGCAGGCACGACGAACGCAGCGAACACAGCCGTGCGGCAACAGCCCGCGCCGCAGGCCGTGCCCGCCGTCGACATCCCCGCCGGCCAGGGCACGACCGTCGCCCAGAGCCGCGTCTCGGCGACCGCCTCCGCGAACGCCGTCCAGGCCGCGCTCGCGAAGTGCGCGGCGGACAGGCTGCCGTTCGTGACGGTCGCCGTCGTGGACCGCTTCGGGACCGTCCAGGCGCTCCTGCGCGGGGACAACGCCGCCGAGCACACGATCGAGGCCGCCCAGCAGAAGGCCTACACGGCTGCCGCATTCGGCGCCCCCACGAGCGAGCTCGCGGGCCGGATCAGCGGCAACGGCAAGCCCTCGATCGCGGACCTGCCGGGCACGCTGTTCCTGGCCGGCGGGATTCCGCTCAAGGTCAACGGCGTGTCCGTCGCGGGCATCGGCGTGGGCGGCGCGCCCGACGGCGCCCTGGACGAGGCGTGCGCGACCGCGGGCGCCGAGGCGATCCTCGCGGGGTGATGCGGGTGACCCGAACGGGGACAGGGGCGGGGCCGCGCGCGGCCGCGCGGGTCGCAGCCCTGGCCGCTCGTGGCCGCGACCAAGCGCCGGGACCTCGCGGAGGTGCGCCGGCTCATCGACGCGGGTGGGGACGTCAACGCGAAGGACCCGATCCAGGACTCCGCGTTCCTCTACGCGGGCGCCGAGGGGTTCATCGAGATCCTCGAGCTGACCCTTGCCCACGGCGCGGACGTGCGCAGCACCAACCGCTTCGGCGGCACGGCCCTCATCCCGGCGAGCGAGCACGGGCACGTCGAGGCCGTCAGGATCCTCATCGCCGCAGGCGTGCCCGCCAACCACGTCAACAACCTCGGCTGGACCGCGATGCAGGAGGCCATCCTGCTCAACGACGGCGGGCCGCGCCAGCAGGAGACCGTGCGGCTCCTGCTGGAGGCCGGCGCCGATCCGGGCATCCGCGACCCCCAGGGGCGCACGGCGCTCCAGAACGCCGAGCGGCTCGGCTACGCCGAGATCGCGGCGATCATCCGCTCCAGCGGACGCCTCTAGCGGGCGGGGACGTCCGCCGTCTCGCGCCACCACGTGTCGAAGATCGTCACGGGGACGGCGCGCTTGTGCCGCGTGCGGAAGTACTTGTGCTCGATGGTCTCGGCGATCTCCGCCGGGACCTCGCGGCCCTCGAGGTAGTCGTCGATCTGGTCGTAGCTCAGGCCGAGCTCGTGCTCGTCCGTGCGGCCGGGCTGGTCGTCGAGGAGATCGGCGGTGGGGACCTTCCTCCAGATCCGCTCCACGGCGCCCAGATGGTGCAGGATCTGCCGGTTCTGGCGCTTGTTGAGGCCGAACAGCGGCAGGATGTCCGCGCCGCCGTCGCCATATTTCGTGAAGAATCCCGTCACCGACTCGGCGCCGTGGTCGGTGCCGATCACGAGCAGGTTCCTCTCGCCCGCGAGGGCGTACTGCGCGATCATCCGCGCCCGGGCCTTCACGTTGCCCTTGCCGAAGTCGCTCAGCTCGGCGCCGGTGGACTCGGCGAACTGATCGTCGATTCCGTCCACGGCGGGCTTGACGTTGAAGGTCCACTGGGTCTTGGGGCGCACGAACTCGAGGGCCGCCTGCGCGTCCTCCTCGTCGTGCTGGACGCCGTAGGGGAGGCGCACGGCCACGAAGTCCGCCTCGACGCCCTCCTCGGCCAGGGACTCGACCGCGAGCTGGGCGAGCCGGCCCGCGAGCGAGGAGTCGAGCCCGCCGCTGATGCCGAGCACGAATCCCTTCGTGTGCGTCGCCTTGAGGTAGCCCTTGAGGAACTCGACGCGGTCCGCCACCTCCCGTGCGGGGTCGATCTCGGGCTTGACGCCCATCTCCTCGATGATCTTCGCCTGGAGTTCGCGCATGGGCCTAGCGTACTGCAGGGCCCCGACAGCCTTCAGTGAGCATCTGGCAACGGATCGGCAAACGCTTGCCCTCGATGGGCCGCGGTCACTAGCGTGAGGCCATGTCCGCCGACGTGCCTCGTCATGCCCTGCCCGTTCCGGCCGATCCTGCCCGGCTGCGCGTCGCCGTCGTCGGCTGCGGGGACATCTCGTCGGTGCACCTCGCTGCGGTCGCGGCGAACGACGGCGCGGTGCTGGCCGCCGTCGTCGACACCGACCCCACGGCGCGCGCCGCGGCCCACGCCGCCCACGGCGTGCCCGGGTTCGCGAGCCTCGGCGAGCTGATCGCCGCGGGGGCCGCCGACGTCGTCCACCTCTGCACGCCGCACAGCACCCATGCCGCGCTCGCCGAGGAGGCGCTCGCTGCCGGCGTCCACGTGCTCGCGGAGAAGCCCGTCGCGCACACGCTCGCCGACGCCGAGCGGCTCGCGGAGGCCGCGGAGAAGGCGTTCGCGGCGAGCGGGGCGCAGCTCGGCGTGTGCTTCCAGAACCGCTACAACGCGCCCGTCCGCGCGATGCGGGTGATGCTCGACGGCGGCCAGCTCGGCCAGGTGCTCGGCGCCCAGGCCACCGTCATGTGGCACCGAACCCCCGCGTACTACGCGGCGCGGCCGTGGCGCGGCACGTGGGCCGGCAGCGGCGGCGGCCTGCTCATGAACCAGGCGATCCACACCCTCGATCTCCTCCAGTGGCTCGTGGGCCCGGCCCGCGTCGTGGGCGGCGGAGCGTCGGCGCGCGCGCTCGCGGGCGCGATCGAGGTCGAGGACACCGCGGACATCCTGCTCGAGCACGCGGCCGGCACGCGCGACGGCGTCGAGCAGCCGCCCGTCCGGAGCGCCTTCTTCGCGACGAACGCCAACGGCGTCAACGCCCCAGTGACCCTGGACATCCAGGCGGAGGCCGCCGAGCTGAGCCTGCGCGGGGATCTCACCGTGCGGTGGGCTGACGGGCGCACCGAGACGGTGCGCGAGCACGGTGTCCTGGCGGGGGACCGGGCCTACTGGGGCGTGTCCCACGAGCTGCTCATCGACGACTTCTACCGCGCCGTGCGCGCGGGGGAGCGGTTCTGGATCGGCGCCGAGGAGGCCATGGGATCGCTGCGGCTCATCAAGGACGTCTACGCGCGCTCCTACGCGCCGGGGGACTGGGTCTAGGATCGCTCGCGACCCCGCGGAGCAGGACCTCTGGCAACTGATGGCAAACGGTTTCCATCCGAGGGGCGCGCGGCCTACCGTGGTCGTGGAAACGCACGGACGAAGGAGAACCATGGCCAGGATCGGCGTGCAGGCGATGATGCTCAAGGACAGCTTCGCGGAGGTCGGACCCTTCGAGACGCTCCGCAAGGTCGCGGACCTCGGCTACCGCGCCGTCGAGGTCTCCCAGATCCCGATGGACACCGAGAACGTCGCCGAGCTCGAACGGGCCAGGACCGAACTCGGCATCGAGTTCGCCGCCCTCTCGGCCCAGGTCGACGGCGCCGCGGGCGAGACCCCCTACGCGGTCCTGAACGACCTCGAGCGGACGGTCGCCGACTGCCAGCGACTCGGGACGAAGATGCTGCGGATCGGCATGCTGCCGATGGGCGAGCTCCGGTCGAGGCAGACAGTCGAGGACTACGCGAAGCGCGCGAACGAGGCCGCCGAGGCCCTCGCCGAGCACGGCATCGCCCTGTACTACCACAACCACCACGTGGAGTTCGCGAAGATCGACGGCCGCCATGTCCTGGACATCCTCGCCGACACCGCGCCGGCCATGGGGCTCGAGATCGACGTGCACTGGGTGGCGCGCGGGGGCCTCGACCCCGTGCGCACCCTGCAGAAGTACGCCGGCCGCACGGCCATGGTGCACCTCAAGGACTACCGGATCGGCGCGCTCTCGGACGAGGGCATCGCGGCCTGGGAGGCTGGCGACTTCGCCGCGTTCATGGGCCACTTTGCCTCCGTCGTCCAATTCGCCGAGGTGGGGGAGGGCAACCTCGACTTCGCCTCGATCGTCCCTGCGGCCATCGACGCCGGCGCGCAGTACCTCCTCGTGGAGCAGGACCAGCTCTACGGCCGGACCGTCTTCGAGGCCCTCAAGACCTCCCTCGACAACCTCGTCGCCCTCGGTTTCGGCGACCTCTTCTAGACACGTCCTCCCCAGAACGAACGGAGCAACCACCTATGAGGAGCAACCACCTATGAGCAGGAAAGTCCGCCTCGGCATCGTCGGCTTCGGCGCCCAGGGCAGCGCCTACGCCCGCTTCATCGCCGAGGGCCTCGTGCCGAACGTCGAGCTCGTCGCCGTCGTCGATACCGACCCCGCGAAGAAGGAGGTCGTCGCGGAGCGCTACCCCGAGGTCCAGTTCTTCGACGACTACGTCACGCTCCTGGACAGTGGCGCCGTCGAGGCCGTCGTCACGACCGTCCCGCACTACCTTCACCCGCAGATGGGCATCCAGGCGCTCGAGCGCGGCATCCACGTGCTGCTCGAGAAGCCCGCGGGCGTCTACACGAAGCAGGTCGCCGAGCTCAACGCCTTCGCGGCCGCGAAGCCCGAGCTCACCTTCGCGATCATGTTCAACCAGCGCAACAACCCGCTCTACCGCCGGCTCAAGGAGATCGTCGACGCCGGCGAGATCGGCGCGATCCGGCGCACCAACTGGATCATCACCACGTGGTGGCGGCCGCAGGGCTACTATGACCAGTCCGCGTGGCGCGCCACCTGGGGCGGCGAGGGCGGCGGCGTGCTCGTCAACCAGGCTCCGCACCAGCTCGACCTGTGGCAATGGATCTGCGGCGCCCCGAAGTCGGTGTACTCCAAGGTCGCGTACGGCTTCCGTCGCGACATCGCCGTCGAGGACGAGGTCACCGCCGTGGTGGACTATGGCGACGGCGCGACGGGGGTCTTCGTCACCGCGACGCACGACATGGTCGGGACCGACCGCTTCGAGATCCTCGGCGACGCCGGCAAGATCGTCGTCGAGAACTCGAAGACCGCGGTCGTGACCCGGCTCAAGCGGCCCGAGCGCGAGATCAGCGACGGCATGGGCATCGAGGACGTGAAGAAGATGTTCATGGGCCAGTTCGACCCGGCCGAGCTCTACGCCCAGGAGACGCTCGAGTTCGAGTCGGAGTGGGGCGCGCAGCACTCCGGCGTGATCGAGAACTTCGCCGCGAACATCCTCGACGGCACCCCCCTCCTTGCACCGGGCAGCGACGGCATGGTCGGCGTGCGGCTCGCCAACGCGATCCATCTCTCGAGCTGGAAGGGCGAGGAGGTCCCGCTCGACTTCGACGAGGACGAGTTCCTGGCCCGGCTCAACGAGCGCATCGCCGAGGAGGGCCAGTACCCCGAGCGCGCCTGACGCCTCCCACCCGCCGGATCCGGCCCCCAGCCCGTCAGTGGCCGGGGGCCGGGCCCGTCGAGGAGCGGATCTCGAGGTGCGTCGGCATGACGGCGAGCTTGCGGGGCGTGCCGCCGCGCAGAGGGTCGAGCTGGGCCAGGAGCATCGAGACGGCGGTGCGGCCGGCCTGCTCGATCGGCGAGGCGATGGTCGTGAGCGGCGGGTTGCAGAAGTCCGCGCCGAAGATGTCGTCGCACCCCACGATGCTGACGTCCTCGGGGACGCGCACCCCACGCTCGCGGAAGCGCTGGAGCATGCCGATCGCGATGAGGTCGTTGAAGGCGATGAACGCCGTCGCTCCCGTGCGCAGGGCCGAGTCCGCCGCGGCCGCGCCCGAGGACGTCTTGGGGGTGTACGGCCCGATCTTCGAGATCTCCATGCCGCGGCGCGAGGCGGCCTCCTGGAGGGCATTCCACCGCCGGTGAGTGGACCAGGAGCTCGTCGGGCCGCCCACGTAGGTGACCTTGCGGTGCCCGAGCGAGTCGAGGTGCTCGAGTGCCTGGACCATCGCCCCGGGGGTGTCGATGAGCACGGTGGGCGCGTCCGCCGTCGCCCGGTTGATCGTCACGAGCGGCTGGCGCGCGGCTGCGTCCGCGAGCTGCTGGTCGGTCAGGCGCGAGGCGGCGAGGATGATGCCGTCGGCCGTGCGGCGCAGCCGGCGCAGCGCCTCGAGCTCGACGTCGGTGGCCTCCTCGGTGTCGACGAGCAGCTGGGTGTAGCCGGCGGCCTTCAGCTGGTTCTGCGTGCCGCGGATGATGTCGAAGTAGAACGGGTTCGTCACATCGGGGACGAGGACGGCGATGGCGCCCGTGCGGCCCGAGCTCAGGCCGCGGGCCTGGGTGCTCGGGACGTAATTGAGCTGGGCGGCGATGCGCTCGATCTTCTCGCGCGTGCGGGCATTGACGCGCTGCGGATTCGCCAGCGCCCGGGAGACGGTCGACGTCGCGACGCCGGCCCTCTCGGCGATGTCCCGGATGGTCGGCATCCGGTCCTGCGGCATCGGGGATTCCTCGGTCATGCACTCCATTGCAGCAGCCATGGCAAACTTTGGCAATCGCTTGCCAGCATGTTTCCGTGATTCCTAGACTCGCAGTACCCGAAGCGGGGCGTGACGTGGCTCACGCCGATTCCGCAGCATCGAGTGCTCGAAGAGGAGACATCATGCGAATGCGCACCCCGGCCGCCCTCGCCGCCATCACGGCGGCGGCAGCCCTGGCCCTGACCGCCTGCAGCGGCGGCAGCCCGGAGGGCGGAAGCACTGGCGGCGCCGTCGACGGCACGGGCAAGACGCTCAACGTGCTCGTCAACGTCAACACGCTCTACCCGGAGCAGCAGAAGCAGTGGTTCACCGACATGCAGGCCAAGTTCAAGGAGAAGACGGGGGCCGAGCTGAAGTACGAGACCTTCACGTCCGCCAACGAGGAGCTCCAGCGCATCCAGACCTCGGTCGTCTCCGGGCAGGGCCCGGACGTCTACTCGCTCGGCACGACCTTCACCCCGACCGCCGTCGCCACCGGCGCCTTCGTCCAGCTCGGCGATGAGGAGTGGAAGAAGGTCGGCGGCAAGGACCGCTTCAACCCCGCGACCCTCGGCATCTCCGGCCCGAGCGAGGACCGCCTCTACGGCGTCCCTTACGTCTCGCGCCCCTTCGTCATGGCCTACAACAAGGACATCCTCGCCGCCGCGGGCATCGACAAGCCGGCCACGACGTGGGACGGCCTCCTCGAGCAGGCCAAGAAGACCACCGACGCGTCCAAGGGCCAGTATGGGCTCGCGGTGGCCTACAAGGACAACTTCGACCCGTGGAAGTTCGTCTGGGCCATGTCCGTCCAGGCGGGGAACGGCATCGTCGACGACGGCAAGGCCAAGATCGACGACCCCGCCATGAAGAAGGCCTACGAGACCTACTTCGGCTGGCTCACCCAGGACAAGGTGGTCAACCCCGCCTCGGTCGGCTGGAGCAACAGTCAGGCCCTCGCCGAGTTCGCCGCCGGCAAGGCCGCGTTCTTCCCCATGACGACGTCGAACTCCATCCCGACGCTCGACAAGTCCCCGCTCGCGGGCAAGTACGAGTACGCGATCATGCCCGTCGCGGCGCCCGGGGACTCCTCGCCGAAGTCCGGCGCGAAGCCCGCGGCCTCGATCCTCTCGGGCGACAACATCGTCGTCGCCGACTACTCGCCGAACAAGGACCTCGCGTTCGCGTACATCGAGATGGTCACGTCCAAGGATGTCCAGCTCAACTACCAGAAGACGTTCGGCGACCTGCCCGCCAACGCCGAGGGCCTCGCGGCCCTCGAGAGCGCCCCGCACATGGGCGCCATCACCGAGGCGGCCGAGAAGTCCTACGCGACCCCGTTTACCGGCGCGTGGGGCGACATCCAGCTCGGCCTGCTCAACGTGACGGTCCAGAGTGTGCCCGAACTCGCGGCGGGGAACGTCCCCGACGCCACCCTGAGCCAGCGGCTCAAGGACGCCCAGGACAAGGCGCAGTCCTCCCTCGACCGCGCAGGCACCAGCTAGGCCCCGCAAGGACATGACCCTCATGCGAACAGAACCAGCAACGCGCCCCCGGCCCGCCGCCCCCGCGGCCGGCCGGGGGCCCGCCCCCGAGGCGGCTCCCCGCCGCGGCCTCACGCGCCGCAACCGGCCCCTGTGGATGCTCATCCCCGGCGGCGTGCTCATGCTCATCGTCATCGTCGGCCCGATGATCCTCGGCATCTACATGTCGATGCTGGACCTCGACCAGTACACGCTGCGCCGCTGGGTGTCCTCGCCGTTCATCGGCCTGGGCAACTACATCGAGTCGGTCGTGTCCTCCGGGCTCCTGCGCTCCGTCTGGCTCAGCGTCTCCTACTCGCTCATCGCGATGCTCATCACGCTCCCTCTCGGCGTCGGCGCGGCCGTGGCCACGCAGAACGCCTTCCGGGGCCGCGGGATCGTGCGCTCGGTCTTCCTCATCCCGTACGTCCTGCCGACCTTCGTCGTCGCGACGGTCTGGCGCACGATGTTCCAGCCCGAGGGCGTCGTGGACCGGACGTTCAATGGCCTCGGCATGGACCCGGGCCTCTGGCTCAACGGGCCCAACACCTACTGGACCATCATCTTCGTCCAGATCTGGGCCTCGTGGCCGTTCATCTACCTCCTGGCCCTCGCCGGCCTCCAGGCCGTGGACCACGAGGTGCACGAGGCGTCCGCCCTCGACGGCGCCCTGTGGTGGAAGAAGCTCCGCTACGTCGTCTTCCCCTACCTCAAGGGCCCGCTCTCGCTGGCCTTCCTCATCGGCATGCTGCACCACATCAACAACTTCACCCTCCCGTTCGTGCTCTTCGGCATCCCCGCCCCGCATGACATCGAGGTCCTGCCGATGCTGACCTACGTCACGAGCTTCCAGAGCTTCCGCTTCGGCCTCAGCGCCGCGATGGCGGTCGTGTCCCTCATCCTCATCGCGATCCCCCTGTTCATCTACCTGCGCGCCGTCAAGCTCGACGACGGCGAGAGCGGAGGCACCAAGTGAGCGCCACCCTCGACGTCCCCGTCATCCAGGCCCCGCACGAGGTCGACCGCCCCGGCTCCCGCCAGCAGAAGGAGGTGACGCGGCTGCTGCCGACGTGGCTGCTCGGCGTCGTCATCGCGGCGCTGTGCGCCTTCGTCCTGCTGCCCCTGCTGTACATCTTCCTCGCGTCCGTCAACAGCGACCTGAGCGTCGCGCGCGGCGACTTCTGGCCCGAGGCGTTCACGTTCGAGAACTACTCCAAGATCTGGACGAGCGTCGGCCTCGCGAACGGCCTCGCGAACTCCGTGGTCGTCGCGGGCTCGACCGCCGTCGTCTCCGCCGCGCTCGCCGTCGCCACGGCCTATGTCCTCGTCCGGTACGAGTTCCGCGGCCGGCTCACGATGCTGCGCGGGCTCCTCGCGCTCCAGAGCATCCCCGGCACGCTGCTGCTGCTGCCGGTGTTCGTCCTCTACTCGTCCGCCGCGACATACCTCAAGATCCAGATCATCGGCACCCACTGGGGCCTGTTCCTGACCTACCTGACCTTCGCCCTGCCCTTCTCGACGTGGGTCATGGTCACCTACCTGCGTGGCCTGCCGAAGGAGCTCGAGGAGGCGGCCAGGATCGACGGCGCGAGCAACCTCGGCATCCTCACGCGGATCATCCTGCCGCTGAGCTGGCCCGGGATCATCGTCTCCGGCATCTTCGCGTTCCTGCTCGGCTGGAACGACGTGCTCTTCGCCTCGATCATGACCCGGCCCGAGAGCCAGACGGCTGCCGTGGCCCTGCAGATCTTCGCGACGAGCACCGAGGGCGGCGCGGTCCCCTACTACGGCCAGATGATGGCGAGCGCCCTCGTGTGCGCCGCGCCCGTCGTCATCCTCTACCTGTTCTTCCAGAAGTACCTAGTGGGCGGCCTGACCGCCGGAGGAGTGAAGTGAGCATGAGCGCAGCGGAAGAGAAGGCAGCGGAAGAGAAGGCAGCGCAAGAGAAGACAGTGCACTGGGACCTCTCGGGCTTCGGCGACGAGATCGATGCCGACCCGCGCGTCCAGGCCGCCGTCCTGCGCGCCCTCGGCGCGCGCCACATCGAGGTCCGCAGCGCGTGGGGGACCAACATCGTGGACCTCTCAGAGGAGCAGCTCGCGCAGCTCAAGGCGATCCTCGACGAGGCGGGCCTCAAGGCCTCGGCGATCGCCTCACCCATCGGGAAGGTCGACGTCGGGCTCCCGGTCGAGCACGAGGTCGAGCGCCTGGGCCGTGCCCTGCGCGCCGCCGAGGTCCTCGGCGCGCCCTACATCCGCATCTTCTCCTTCTACTACGAGGGCAGGACGCCCGAGGACGTCCGCGACGCGGTGATCGAGCGCATGACGGCGCTCGCCCGCCGCGCCGAGGGGACCGGCGTCGTGCTCGTGCACGAGAACGAGAAGGACATCTTCGGCGACATCCCCGAGCGCGTGCGCGACATCGTCGAGACCGTGGACTCCCCCTCGCTCAAGCTCGCGTGGGATCCGGCCAATTTCGTCCAGGTCGGGGTCAAGCCCTTCACCCAGGGCTACGAGATGCTCCGCCCCCACGTCGTCTACCTCCAGGTCAAGGACGCGCTCGCGGGCAGCGGGAGGGTCGTGCCGGCCGGCGAGGGCGACGGCGAGGTGCGCGCCACCGTCGAGGCCCTGCGGGACAGCGGGTACACGGGCTTCGCCTCGCTCGAGCCGCACCTCGCGGACGCCTTCGAGCTCGGCGGCTTCAGCGGGCCCGAGGCGTTCGGCGTGGCCGCTCGGGCCTTCGCGAGGGTCCTTGAGCGCGCGGGCGTGGAGGCGGACTGACGTGACAGACTCCATCGCGGCCAATCCCGACCGACTGCTCCCGGCCGACCCCGGAACTCGCGCCATCGCGCGAGAGCTGCTCGCCGACGTCGAGGGCCTGCCGATCCTGTCCCCGCACGGCCACGTGCCGGCCGAGATGATCGCCGAGGACACCCCGTTTCCCGACCCCACCGCCCTGCTCGTGAGCCCGGACCACTACGTGACCCGCCTCGTCCACGCCGCGGGGACCCCGCTCAGCGGCCTCCGCGTCGGCGGCACGGAAGGCTCGGCGTCGGTCGATTCCCGCACCGCGTGGCGCAACTTCGCCGCCGCGTGGCCGCTCTTCGACGGGACCGCCTCTGGCTACTGGCTCCGGAGCGAGTTCGAGCACGTCTTCGGCCTGCCGTCCGAGATGGTCGAGACCCTGTCCGCGGACACTGCTGATGCTGTCTATGACGCGATCTCGGCCAGGCTCGCCGAGCCCTCGTTCCGCCCGCGGCAACTCTTCGCGGACTTCAACATCGAGGTCCTCGCCACGACCGACGACCCGCTCGACCCGCTCGAGGCGCACGCCCTGCTCGCCAAGGACGAGTCCTTCCCCGGCCGCGTCCTGCCGACCTTCCGCCCGGACCCCTACATCAACGTCGCCCACCCCGAATGGGCCGAGCGCGTGGACCGGCTCACGGCGGAAGCGGCCGACGGCGTCGACGGCTACGCGGGCTACCTCCGCGCGCTGACGAACCGCCGCCGCTACTTCGTCGAGCACGGCGCCGTGAGCGCGGACCACGGCGTCCGCACCCCGCTCACCCTCAAGCTGGACCGGGCCGAGGCCGAGGGCCTCTTCGCCAAGGCGCGCCGCGGCGAGGCCACGGCGGCAGAGCGCGACGCGTTCGAGGCGCACATGATCTACGAGATGGCGCGGATGAGCGTCGAGGACGGCCTCGTCATGACCATCCACCCCGGCTCGTTCCGCAACCACCACGCCCCGACGTTCGAGGCCTACGGCGCGGACACCGGCCACGACATCCCGTTCGCGATCGACTACACCGAGGGCATCCGGCCGCTCCTGGCGGATTTCGGCACCGCGGAGGGCTTCCACCTCGTGCTGTTCACCCTCGACGAGACGGTGTTCTCGCGCGAGCTCGCCCCGCTCGCCGGGTTCTACCCGTCGGTGTTCATCGGCGCCCCGTGGTGGTTCCTCGACGCCCCGGACGCGATGCTGCGCTTCCGCTCGGCCGTGACCGAGACGGCGGGCTTCTCCCGCTCCTCTGGCTTCATCGACGACACGCGCGCGTTCTGCTCGATCCCCGCCCGCCACGACGCGTCCCGCCGGGTCGAGGCGAGCTTCCTCGCCCGCCTCGTGGCCGAGCACCGGATCACCGAGGCCCGGGCCCACGAGATCATCGTGGACCTCGTCGACGGCGCGCCGCGGCGGGTGTTCAAGCTGTGAGCGCGCTGCAGGACACCACGAGGGCGCTGCCGCTCGTGGGCCGCGCTGGCGCTCCCGCGCCCCCCGTCCGCATCGTCCACCTCGGCCTCGGCGCCTTCCACCGCTCCCACCAGGCCTGGTTCACGGCGCACGCTCCGGACGCCGCCGAGTGGGGCATCGCCGCCTTCACGGGCCGGCGCCCCGACGCGGCGCGCACGCTCTCGGCGCAGGACGGCGTCTTCACGCTCATCGAGCGCGGGCCGGACGGCGACCGGTTCGAGCTCGTGGGCTCGATCGCCGAGGCCGTCGACGGCGCCGACACGGCCCGGCTGGGGGAGCTCCTCGCAGCACCGACGACGTCGATCGTGACCCTCACGGTGACCGAGGCCGTCTACGAGAGGGACGACGACGACTCGCCCCTCGCGCGCCTCGTCCGCGGCCTCGCGGCCCGCCGGGCAGCGGGCGGCGGCGGGCTCGCCGTCGTCAGCTGCGACAACCTCGCGCGCAACGGCGAGGTGGCGGAAGCCGCCGTCCTGCGGCGCGCGGCGGCCGACCCTGGGCTCGCCGGCTGGATCCGCGAGCACGTGACCTTCGTGGGCACCTCGGTGGACCGCATCACCCCGCGCACGACGCCGGACGACGTCGCCGAGGTCGCGGCCCGGTGCGGCTACCGCGATGAGGCGCCCGTGGTGGCCGAGCCGTTCGCGAACTGGATCCTCGCCGGCGAGTTCCCCGCGGGCCGTCCGCGCTGGGAGGACGCCGGGGCGCAGTTCGTGGAGGACCTCGAGCCGTTCGAGAACCGCAAGCTGTGGCTGCTCAACGGCGCGCACTCGATCCTGGCCTATGCAGGCCAGCTGCGCGGGCACGCGACCGTCGCCGAGGCGCTCGCGGACCCGGACTGCCGCGCGGCGATGGAGGCCTTCTGGGATGAGGCGGCCCGCCACCTCACGCACCCCGGGCTCGACGTGCCCGGGTACCGCGAGGCACTCGTGGCCCGATTCTCGAACCCCCGCATCGCCCACCACCTCGCCCAGATCGCGGCGGACGGCACGACCAAGCTGCGCATGCGGGCGGTCCCGGTGCTCTCCGCGGAGCTCCGGGCGGGGCGCTCGGGTGTCGCGGCATCGCGCATGATCTCCGCGTGGATGGACTTCGTCTCGTCCGGAGCAGCCGGGCAGGACGGGTTCCAGGACCCGCTCCGGGACGCCGTCCTCGAGGCGGCGACGCTCGAGGGCCGCGAGCGGACGCAGGCGCTCCTGGCCCTCGTCTCGCCGGCCCTCGCCGACGACGCCGTCGTCGTGAGCCGGATCGACGCCCTCCGCGGATCCCTCACCTCCTGACCTCCTCGAAAGGAACGACCATGAAGATCGTCTCCGCTGAAGTCTTCGTGACCAGCCCGACCCGCAACTTCGTGACCCTCAGGCTCACGACCGACGAGGGGATCATCGGCATCGGCGACGCGACCCTCAACGGCCGCGAGCTCGCCGTCGCCGCCTACCTCAAGGAGCACGTGGCCCAGCTGCTCGTGGGCCGCGACGCGCACCGCATCGAGGACACGTGGCAGTTCCTCTACCGCTCGTCCTACTGGCGCCGCGGGCCAGTAACCATGGCGGCCATCGCGGCCGTCGACATGGCGCTGTGGGACATCAAGGGCAAGGCCGCCGGCATGCCGGTCTACCAGCTCCTCGGCGGGGCGTCCCGCAACGGCCTGCGCGCCTACGGGCACGCGTCCGGCACGGACATCCCGCAGCTCTTCGATTCGATACGCGAGCACCTCGAGCTCGGCTACAAGTCCATCCGGATCCAGACGGCGATCCCGGGCATCAAGGCCGTCTACGGCGTCGCGGCCCAAGCCCAGTCCTCGGGCGAGCGCTACGACTACGAGCCCGCCGGCCGCGGCGCGTACCCGCTCGAGGAGGACTGGGACACGCGGGCCTACCTGCGGCACCTGCCCACCGTCTTCGAGGCGGTGCGCAACGAGTTCGGCCCCGAGATCCCGCTCCTGCACGACGGCCACCACCGCATGACCCCGATCCAGGCCGCCAAGCTCGGCAAGGCCCTCGAGCCCTACGACCTCTTCTGGCTCGAGGACTGCACCCCGGCTGAGAACCAGGACGCCCTGCGCCTCGTGCGCCAGCACACCACGACGCCGCTCGCCATCGGCGAGGTCTTCAACACGGTGTGGGACTTCCAGACCCTCATCAAGGAGCAGCTCATCGATTACGTCCGCGCAGCCTCGACCCACTTCGGCGGCATCTCGCCCCTGAAGAAGGTCATGGACTACGCGGCGCAGTACCAGATCAAGTCCGGCTTCCACGGCCCGACCGACATCTCCCCCGTGGGCTTCGCGGCCCAGCTGCACGTGGGCCTCGCGATCCACAACTACGGGATCCAGGAGTACATGCAGCACTCCGAGGCGACGAACACGGTCTTCGAGCAGTCCATGACCTTCGCGGACGGCTACCTCCATCCCGGCGACCAGCCCGGCCTCGGCGTCGAGTTCAATGAGGAGGCCGCCAACTCCTTCCCGTACCAGCAGGCCTACCTGCCCTACAACCGTCTCGTCGACGGCACGGTCCACGACTGGTGAGTGCGGGGATGGCGCAGGACGCGGGGGCGCTCGGTGCCCGCGTGGGGACCGCCTTCAAGGTGATCGCCATGGGCGTCTCGGGCTGCGGCAAGAGCACCGTGGGCCGGCTCCTCGCCGACGAGCTCGGCGGCGAATTCTTGGACGGGGATGCGCTGCACCCGGCGTCGAACGTCGCCAAGATGGCCTCCGGGACGCCGCTCACGGACGAGGACCGGGAACCGTGGCTCCGCGAGATCGGCGCCCGGCTCGCCGCGGCCGAGGGGACGCTCGTGATCGGCTGCAGCGCGCTCAAGGTGGCCTACCGAGACCTCATCCGCGCTGCCGCGCCGGAGACGGCGTTCGTCCACCTCCACGGCAGCCGTGAGCTCCTCGCCGAGCGCATGGCGGCCCGGACGGACCATTTCATGCCGGTGTCCCTCCTCGACTCGCAGCTCGCGACCCTCGAGGAGCTCGAGCCGGACGAGCGCGGGGCCGCGTTCGACATCGCCGAGTCGCCACAGGAGATCGCCGCGGCGGCCGCCGACTGGCTGCGCTCGCATCCGACCGCCTGACTCGGCCGGTGCGCAAGGGCGGGCGACGGCGGATGCATTACCCGCCGTCGCCCAGCCCGTGCGCATTAATCAACATTTCGGCGAATTCCCAGTTTCATGTCGTTTACTGGACATTCATCAAAAGAATGTCTTTCATGAGTTCACAGGGGAACGAACCGACGACGTGAGAAGGCTCGAGAAGATGGGCACTATCCAGGCCGAGCACCCTCGGCCACGCCATTTCCTCCTCCATGTGAGCGACACGCACCTGATCGGCGACGGACTCCTGCACGGCACGCTCGATCCCGAGGCCCGGCTGCGGACGCTCTTCGACCAGATGCGCGACGCCGCCGGCTCGCCCGGGGCGATCATCGTCACCGGCGACCTCGCGGACCGCGGCGAGCCCGAAGCGTACGCCCGGCTGCGGCGGATCGCCGAGCCCGCGGCCGAGGCCCTGGGCGCGAGGCTCATCTGGGCGATGGGGAACCATGACGACCGCGGCGCGATGCGCGAGCACCTGCTCGGCGAAGTGCCCACCGAGGAGCCCTACGACAGGATCTACTGGATCGGCGGGCTGCGCGTCATCACGCTCGACACGACCGTCCCGGGCTACCACCACGGCGAGCTCGAGGAGTCGCAGCTCGAATGGCTCGGCGCCGAGCTCGAGCTCCCGGCGCCGGACGGGACGATCCTCGCGATGCACCACCCGCCCGTGCCGTGCGTCCAGGACCTCGCCGTCCTCGTCGAGCTGCGCGGCCAGCCCGCCCTGGCCGACGTGCTCCAGGGCAGTGACGTCCGCACGATCCTCGCTGGCCACCTCCACTACTCCACCTCGGGCACCTTCGCCGGGATCCCCGTCTCTGTAGCCTCGGCGACGTGCTACACGCAGGACCTCGCGGGCGCCGTCGACCCCGTCTCGGGCATCCGGCCCACGCGCGGCCGGGACGCGGCCCAGGCGTACAACCTCGTGCACGTGTACCCGGACACGGTGGTCCACTCCGTCGTTCCCGCCGCCGGCGGCGACACCGTGGGCGCCCCGCACGACGCCGACGAGATCGCACGCGTCCTCGAGGCGGCGGGCGTCGTGATCCCCGAGGACACCGGGGAGGAGACGCGCCGGCACCCGACGACGGGCATGCTCCCCGTCGTCTGAGCGAAGGAGACAGACCAGGGGAGAGCCGATGCCAGCCCCGGTTCCCCGGGGCTAGATGAGCGCTGCGGCGCCCGCCCCGGCCAGCTCGCCCACGAGCGCCAGCGCGCCCCTGTCGTGAAGCGTCGCGAGGGCGCGGCGGTACGCCGACCGGAAGCGATCGTCGTCGACGACGTCGCCGAAGAACTCTCGGTTGGCGATGAACGCGTCGGGATTCGTGCGGTTGGCCCGCGCGATGGCCTGCAGCGTCTCGGCGAGGCGGTCGACGACGGGGATGCGCTCGCCGTGCTCGTCGACGCCCTCGGCGTACCGTGCCCAGCTCGCGACGATCGCGGCCGAGAGCTCGACGGGGCGGCCCGCTTCGAGGTTCTCCCACACGACAGGCATGAGCCACTTGGGGATGCGGTCGGAGCTCTCGGCGCACAGCCGAGCGACGGTGTCGGCGACGTGCTCGTTGCTGAATCGCTCGATGAGCCGGCGCTTGTACGCGTCGAGGTCGACGCCGGGCACGGGAGCGAGCGTCGGCGTAGCCTCCTCGTCCATGTAGCGCAGGAGGAACCGCGCGAACAGCGGATGGCGCGCGACGTCATGCACGGCCCGGTGGCCCGCGAGCCACCCGAGGTAGCACAGGCCCTGGTGGCTCGCGTTGAGCAGGCGCAGCTTCATGAGCTCGTAGGGAACGACGTCGTCGACGATCTGGACGCCGGCCTCCTCGTAGGGCGGACGCCCGGCGGAGAACCTGTCCTCGAGGACCCACTGGGTGAAGTCCTCGGTCACCACCGGCCACGCGTCCTCGATCCCGTACTGCGCGGCGACGTCCGCGCGGTCCGCATCCGTCGTGGCGGGCGTGATGCGATCCACCATCGAGTTCGGGAACGGGACGTTGGCGTCGATCCACGCCCCGAGCTCCGGATCGAGGGCGGTGGCGAAGGCCGTGAACATGCGGTGGGCGACCTCTCCGTTGCCCTGGATGTTGTCGCAGCTCATGACCGTGAACGGCGCGATGCCTCGCTCGCGGCGCAGCCGGAGCCCGGCAGTGATGAGCCCGAACACGGTGCCGGGGCTCGCCGGTTCGGCCAGGTCGGCTTGGACGGCCGGGTGCGCGAGGTCGAACTCGCCGGTCACGGGGTGGACGTTGTACCCGCCCTCGGTCACGGTCAGGGAGACGATGCGGATCGCGGGGTCCGTGAGGCGCTCGACGGCGGCGGCCGGATCATCGGGGGCGAAGATGTAGTCGACGATCGAGCCGATGACGCGCACGTCCCGGGTTCCGTCGGGATTCTTCACGACGAGGGTGAACAGGCCGTCGGAGGCGCGCAGCGCGTCTCGCATGCGGGTGTCGGAGGGCATGACGCCCATTCCGCAGATGCCCCAGTCGAGGGCCTTGCCCTCATTCATGAGCGCATCGAGGTACATGGCCTGGTGGGCGCGGTGGAAGCCGCCGACGCCGAAGTGGACAATGCCTGCCGTGACGGCCGAGCGGTCGTAGGCGGGCGCCGCGACGGGGGCCCGCAGGGAGGCGAGGGCGGAGTTGCTGAGCTTCATGGGATTCCTTGTGGAGACTGGAGCACGGATCGGGCGGGTCAGCGGGCGGCGAGCGCCGGCTCGGACGACGGCGACGTCCCGCCGAGTGCCGGGACGCCGTCGAAGCCGGGCTGCGTCCCGCGCAGGAAGAAGGACATCACGGCCGCCACGAGGTAGAGGCCGGCGAAGAGCCACACCATGCCGGCCGCGCCGAGCGGGGCGTACAGGAGGGCGACGAGCAGCGGGCCGACGGCGACGGCGGCCCCGATGCCGAGGTTGTAGGAGCTCATCGCGGCGCCGGGGTGGTGCGGCGCGAGGGACGCGGCGATCGCCGAGAGCGGGACGAACCCGGCGAGGGCGATGCCGAAGACCGCGCCGACGACGAGGGTCAGGGCGTAGGCGGACTCCCAGCCCTGGGCGAGGGCCACGTCCGGCACGACGTAGAGGCCCAGCATGGAGACGGCGCAGAGCACGGCGCCGAACCACGTCACGGTGCGGCTCCAGCCGAGGCGGTCGCCGAGCCAGCCGAAGAACAGGTTGCAGGGGATGTTGACGGCGTAGATCACCGCGGTGAGGACGAGGAACTGGCCCACGCTCCAGCCGAAGTGGTCGGTGAAGAGCGCGGGGAAGAACACGGCCATGCCGTAGGTCGGGACCGAATTGATCATGCGGGTGAGCATGACCATGAGTGCCTTGGGCCGGGTCGCGATGAGCCGGAGGCCGAAGCCGACAGTGTCCCAGACCCTGTCCGCGTCCTCGACGAGCGGGCCGCGGCCGCGCTTCTCCTTGACGCCGAGGAAGGCAACGGCCGAGCCGAGGACGACGAGCCCGAGGGAGACCCAGAGCGTCTCGTAGTAGGAGAGGCCGAGGAGGTCGAGGGACGCGCTCGCGGTCGCGGCGCCGAGCGTGGGCAGGCCCGCCGAGAAGGCGACGTAGAACCATCCGATCGACATCGCGAGGCGGCGTGCGCCCGCCGTCGCGCTGATCCAGACGAGGAAGCCGTAGGCGAAGAAGGGGTAGCCGAAGCCGCGCAGGCCATAGCAGATGAAGATGAGGGCCGGGTTCGAGGCCGTGAGCGCGACGACGAGGAAGAGGATCTCGAACGCGACCCAGACCGCGGCGCCAATGACCATGACCCTGCGCGGGCCCCAGAGGTCGGACAGCGCCGCGGAGAAGAAGGCGGCGATGGCGACGGCGACGCCATAGACGGTGATGAGGGTTCCGGCCTCGGGGATCGAGAACCCATGCTCGCCCGTGAGGTACGGGGTGAGGATGTTGGTCTCGACGCCGTCTCCGATCATGAACAGCGCGAGTCCCACGAAGCCCCAGATCAGGGGCCGGGGAAGGCCGAGACGCTCGAGGATGCCCGACGGCGCGGACGGCGCTGAGGTCAATGACGTCGCTGTGGGTGCTGCAGGCATGGAGGTCGCTCCTTTGCGGTGCCCCGGAGGTGCCCGGGTCTCTGTGGTCGATCTAACAGTACATCTAACACTTTCAACACATCAAGAGTGATTTCTGACAGGAAATCACCCCTTGCTCCCACATGTTGCACCACTTTTTTCTCAGATCTATCATCGAGACCGTGAGTATCCCTCAGGAAGATCACGCCCTCCTGGGCGACGACGCCCAGCTCGCCGGCCTCGCGACGGAGGCGAGGCGTGACGCCGTCGTACGCTTCGTCGACGAGCACACCGCGGCCCGCGTCGAGCAGCTCGCCGAGACGTTCGGGGTGAGCGCCATGACGGTGCACCGCGACCTCGAGGCGCTCGCACGGGAAGGCAGGCTCGAGCGCGTGCGCGGCGGGGCGCGGGCCATTCCGCGGCGGTTCGCCGAGAGGGACGTGCGCCTGAGGCGCCACCTCAAGGCCGGGGTCAAGGACGCGCTCGCCCGGGTGGCCGTCCGGCTCATCGAACCGGGGGCGATCGTGGCGCTCGACGACTCGACGACGGTCGGCGCCATGGCCCCGTATCTCCCGGACCGCCACCCGTCCACAGTCATCACGCACTCCCTGGCCGTCATGAACCACATCTCCCAGGCCACCGGCATTGCGCTCGTCGGCCTCGGCGGGCAGTACTACCCCGAGACCGACTCGTTCCTCGGCAGCGTCGTCGTGGACCAGATCCGCAGGATCTCGGCGGACATCGTCTTCATTTCGACCACGTCCGTGCGCAACTCCGCCCTCTACCACCCCGATGCCGAGGCGGCGCTGACCAAGAAGGCCATGGTCGGAGCCGCCCGCCGCAAGGTCCTGCTCGTCGACTCCGACAAGTTCGACGTCAGCGGCCTGTACCACGTCGAGGACCTCGAGGCCTTCGACGACGTCGTCATCGAGGCCACGCTGCCATCCCATCACCGCGCCCAGTTCGACCGGCTGGGCGTCGCCGTGCACACGGCCGACCACCGCGAGGAGACCCCATGAGCCCCCGTCTCGTGCTCGGCGTCGATTCGTCCACGCAGTCCTGCAAGGCCGTGCTCGTCGACGCGGAGACGGGCGCCGTCGTTGCGCAGGGCCGAGCCTCCCACCCGGACGGAACCCAGGTGGACCCGAGGCACTGGCTCACGGCGTTCGCTGAATCCACCGAGGGGCTGCTCGAACGCGCGGACGCGGTCTCCGTGGCGGGCCAGCAGCACGGAATGGTCGCGCTCGCGGCGGGCGGCGCCGTCGCGCGCCCCGCAATCCTGTGGAACGACACTTCCTCCGCGCCGCAGGCCCGAGACCTCATCGCCGAGCTCGGCGGGCCGCAGGCGTGCGCCGACGCGGTGGGCAGCGTCATGGTCGCGTCCCTCACCGCCTCCAAGCTGCGCTGGATGCGGGACATCGAGCCCGAGAACGCCGCACGGACCGAGACCGTGCTCCTCCCACACGACTACCTCACGTGGGACCTCGGCGGCCGCCGCGAGGCGACGACTGACCACGGCGACGCCTCCGGCACCGGCTACTACTCGACGTCGCGGCGGGAATTCCTGCCCGACGTCGCAGCGCTCGCCCTCGGGCACGCCGTGGCCCTGCCGCGCATCGCGGCGCCGGACGCGATCGTCGGCGAGACGCGGGGCGGGGCCGCGATCGCGGCGGGGACGGGCGACAACATGGCCGCCGCCCTCGGCCTCGGCCTGCGCCCGGGCGACGTGTGCGTCTCGGTCGGCACCTCGGGGGTCGCGTCCGCCGTCGTGCCCGAGAGCGTGCACGACGGGACGGGCCTCGTGACGGGCTTCGCCGACGGCGCCGGCGGCTACCTGCCGCTCGCGTGCACGCTCAACGGCGCGCCCGTCCTCCAGTTCGGGGCAGGGCTACTCGGCGTCGGCCACGAGGAGTTCTCCCGGCTCGCCCTCTCGGCGGCGCCCGGCGCGGCCGGTGTGTGCATGCTTCCGTACCTCGGCGGAGAGCGGACCCCCAACCGGCCCGACGCGACGGGCGTCATGCGGGGGCTCACGGCGCAGACTGGACGTGCCGAGTTCGCTCGTGCCGTCGTCGAGGGCCTGCTGTGCGCGCTGCGCGACGCCGTCTCCGCGCTCGAGGGCGCGACCGGCATCCCGACCCGGAGGATTCTCTTGGTTGGCGGCGGGGCCAAGTCGGACGCCGTGCGGCGCATAGCGCCACAGGTCTTCGGGGTGAGCGTCCTCGTGCCGAACCCGTCCGAGTACGTCGCGCTGGGGGCCGCGCGCCAGGCGGCCTGGGCGCTCAGCGGCTCCGCCGAGCCTCCCGTCTGGGCCGGGCCCGCCGTCGAACGGTACGACGCCGATCCGGTGCCCGGCGTCGTCGACCGCTACGCCGAGCTCCGCGACGCGACGGACAGCTGGGGCCGCTGACCCGCGACAGCTAGGGGACGTCCAGCCGCTCCCAGGGCGCCGGGATCGGGAAGTACTTCTCGAGGAAGTCCGTCACGCGCTCCTGCCGGTCCTGCGCCGAGACCTCCGGGAACGAGCCGTCGTTGAGGCAGAAGAAGTCCTGGTTGCGCTTCTTGAGCAGCTTGGGCAGGGAATCCAGGCCCGACGGCACGGTCGTGTCGACGTAGCGCACCTTCGAGCCGACCTTCGTCACCGCCCGCCCCGTGAGCAGGGCGTAGTAGTGGTAGAAGGAGTTCGTCACCGAGATGCTGTCCCACGTGCGGAAGCGCGCGGCCGCCGTCTTGGCGAACTCGGCCGGGAACTCCTGCTCCATCTCCAGCAGCACGCTCCGGCGCAGCGGCGCCGCCGTGTGCTCGAGGTGCCTCGTCGTGATCCGGCCGAACCGCTCGTAGAGCAGGCGCCGGTTCACGCGGGCGGCGTTCTCGTGGCCCGACCGGTCGAGGTGGTTGTCGCCGAGCCCGATCCGGGTCGTGGCCTCGATGAACTTCGTGATCCCGCCGGGGGAGAAGAACATGTCCGGGCCGAGCGGCCGGCCGAAGAACATGTCGTCGTTCGAGTACAGGAAGTACTCGGAGAGCCCGTCGATGTGCTGCAGCTGCGACTCGATGGCCTGGGAGTTGAAGACCGGCAGGACGGACGGGTCCTTGAAGTGCTCCTCGGCCCGCACGATCGTGATCTTCTCGTGCGCGTCGTCGAGCCACGCGGGCACCCGCGAGTCGGTGCAGATGAAGATCCGCCGGATCCAGGGCGCGAACATGTGCACGCTCCGCAATGCATACTTGAGCTCGTTGATCTGCCGGAAGCGGGCCTCGGCCTCGTCGCCCTCGCCGTGCTTGACGCCGGGCAGGAACGAGGCGCGGTACTTCCGGAACTCGGGGTCGGAGCCGTCGACCCACGAGAAGACGATGTCGATCTCGAAGTCGATGTCCGTGGCGTGGTCGGCGAACATGTTCTCGATCGTCGGCCACGTCATGCCGAACCGCTCGACCGTCCCCCGGACTGCCTCCGCGACGGGCAGGGTGCGGCGCGTGAGCGAGTTCTCGATGGGCAGGTGCAGGTCCTTGCCCTCCCATTTCCACAGTTCGATCTGCACGCCGGTCTCCTGGCCGTAGAGCAGGCCGCCCTCCGGCTCGAGCCGGGGCCGGTACAGCCGGAACATGCGGGCCTGCCCGGACTCGGCGAGCCTGCCGTCGGCGACGAGAAGGGCCCGGTCCTTGCGCGCGTCGACGGTCAGGGAGTAAAAGGGCTCGTCGCGGCACGCCTCCACGAGGGCCCAGCGCAGGTCCTTGCGGCGCTCCCAGTCGACGGCGATGACGGGGCGCGCGTCATTGCCGCGCACCAGCAGGTAGGGGACCTCGGCGCGGTCGAGGACATCGCGGACGAACAGGAGGTCCTCGACCATCGCCTCGTGCGGCGTCTGGGTGCGGTTCAGGAGGGCGTATCCGCGCTTCTTGTGGCGGATGACGTCGTCCCGGTCCGCGAGTCTCCTGCCTGCGGCCGCCGACGTGACTTCGAGGACGGCGGGCACGGCCTCCTCGGCATCGGTGGTTGCGTGGTAGACCTCGGCGGGTGTCAGGGACGTGTTCACAGGCCTCCTCGGGGCGGTGACGGTTCACGCTCATGATAGGCGCACGTCTCCTAGGCGCACGACGGCGCACGAGGGCCCAGCCCGGCGTGGCCGGGCGGCGCCCTCTAGAATCGGTGCCATGACTGACGCCGCATCCCTGGACATCGCCGCTGCCCGCGCCCGCCTGCTCGAGCTCATCAAGGAGCTCGCCGTCGTGCGGGGGAAGGTGGTCCTCTCGAGCGGCAAGGAAGCCGACTACTACGTGGACCTGCGCCGCATCACGCTGCACCACGAGGCCAGCCAGCTCGTCGGCCAGGTCATGCTCGACCTCATCGACAGGGCCGGCGTCCAGGCCGACGCCGCGGGTGGCCTCACGATGGGCGCCGACCCGGTGGGCACCGCCGTCATGCACGCCGCGCGCGAGGCGGGCCGCGCCGTCGACGCGTTCGTCGTGCGGAAGGCGCAGAAGTCGTACGGCATGGGCCGCCAGGTCGAGGGCCCGGGCGTCGAGGGCCGCAAGGTCGTGGTTCTCGAGGACACCTCGACCACAGGCGGCTCGGCGCTGACCGCCGTCGAGGGCGTGCGCAACGCCGGCGGCGAGGTGACCGCCGTCGCCGTCATCGTGGACCGCGCGACCGGGGCGAAGGAACGCATCGAAGCGGAGGCCGGCGTGCCCTACCTGTACGCGTTCGGCAAGGACGAGCTCGGCCTCGACTGAGTCTTGCCGGAAGGCATAGGCGGCTAGCCGAGGCCGACCAGAGAGACATCCGAGGGCAACCGAGGGGGAGGACGGGACGGTGGACCCGGCCATGCTGCGGGCCGCGCTGCGGCTCAAGGCGTTCTCCCGCCGCGCCTTCCTCGGCGGCGTGACCGGCTCGGCGCTCCTCGCGGCGGACCTGTTCGTCACCCGTGAGGTGCAGAACCGGCGCCGACAGGTCGCGCTGCTCGAGCTCGCGGACGACGCCGCGCGGCAGCGCTTCCCGGACGCCTCCTGGATCCTGTTCCCCGGCTACAAGACGAGCTGGGAGGAGGCGCGGATCATCCTCGCCTCCCTGCGCGGCTCGCTCGCCGAGCGCGGGCAGCTCGCCGCCGTCGGCTACTCGAACCTGGGCCTCGATCTCGACGAGATTCTCGATGCCCTGCGCGCCTACGTGCGGCAGCGGCGCCTGCGGCGGCTCTACTTCTACGGGCACTCCTTCGGCGGCATGATCGCCACCGAGGTCGCGGCGCGGCTCCTCGCGGACGATGGCGTTCAGGTGCGCGTCATCCTGCTCGACTCCTCGCCCGCGTCGAAGTTCGACGTGCTCGACCAGGCGATGTTCTCCTCGATCGTGCACCTGTACGAGCTCGGCTTCCGCGTGCCGTCCGTGGTGCGGGGCGGGTATGAGCTCGGGGAGCGGATCGTGCACAAGAACGAGCGCACCTGGGGGCAGGTCGTGGACCAGACCCTCGAGCAGCTGTCGCCGCTCGCGCCCTCGAGCGTGCTCATCCAGAGCGAGTCCGAGTACATCTACCTGTGGGACGGGACCCGGTTCGAGAACGCGCTCGGCTCCGCGCAGATGGCATTCATCGGCAACCCGGGGGACCAGACCGTGGACTACGCCTCGGCCCGGTCCCGGTGGGGACGGTACTTCGGCGCGAACCTCGTGAGCTCCGACCTCCAGACCATCGGCGCCTTCCCCGCGCACGCGAGCCCCCAGTGGAGCGGCATCGTCTACAACCAGGTGCTGGGTCGGCTCCTGCCCGAGCTCCTGCCCCTCGCGCGCAGCATGGGAGGCGGCGGGGGCGGCGCCGGCTGACCCGCCCCCCGGTCCCGTGGGAGGTGACCCCGCAACGCTGGGAGGTGACCCCGCAACGCTGGGAGGTGACCCCGCGTCGTCGTGCGTCAGAGCTGCTTGAGCAGCTCCGCGACCGAGCCGACCACCTGGTTGGGTCGGAACGGGTAGGCCGAGATGTCCTGGCGCTGCGTGATGCCCGAGAGCACGAGCACCGTGTGCAGGCCCGCCTCCATGCCCGCGATGATGTCCGTGTCCATTCGGTCGCCGATCATCGCGGTCGTCTCGGAGTGGGCGTCGATCTGGTTCATGGCGGAGCGGAACATCATGGGGTTCGGCTTGCCGATCGTGTACGGCTCGCGGCCGGTGGCCTTCGTGATGAGCGCCGCGATCGCGCCCGTCGCCGGGAGGACTCCCTCGCGGGACGGGCCGGTCGCGTCCGGGTTGGTCGCAATGAACCGGGCGCCGGCGAGGATGAGCCGGATCGCCGTCGTGATCGCGTTGAACGAGTAGGTGCGGGTCTCGCCGAGCACGACGTAGTCGGGGTCGTGATCGGTGAGGATCACGCCCGCCTCGTGGAGCGCCGTCGTGAGCCCCGCCTCGCCGATGCAGTACACGCGCGCGCCCGGCATCTGGTCCTTGATGAAGACGGCCGTCGCGAGCGCCGACGTCCAGATGTTCTCCTCCGGGATGGACAGTCCCGAGGCCTGCAGCCGCGCCGCGAGGTCGCGCGGCGTGAAGATCGAGTTGTTCGTCAGGACGAGGAAGCGCCGGGACGTGTCGACCCAACGCTGGATGAGCTCGGGAGCGCCGGGGATCGGGTGGTTCTCGTGCACGAGCACGCCGTCCATGTCCGTGAGCCAGCACTCGATCTCCTGGCCGCTGCGGTAGACGGGATGTGCAGGCTCGACGGCGACGGGGGACTCGCTCATGGACGCTCCAGGGCTAGCGGGGCACGGACAGGACCAGTCTTCCATCCGCGGGCGCCGCCCTTCCCCTTTTCCGCGCATGCGGAGCAACATGCCACATGATCCCGCATATGCGGACATAGAATGGCCGTATGGCCCTCATCCGTATCGCAGAGGCGGCCCGCCTGCTCGGCGTGAGCGACGACACCGTGCGCCGCTGGGTCGACGCCGGCACGCTCACCGCCGCCAAGGACGACTCCGGCCGCGCCGCGGTCGACGGCGCCGAGCTCGCCGCCCACGCGCGGCGCACCGCCGCGGCGCCCGCCGATTCGGCCGGCGTCGGCCGCTCGGCGCGCAACCAGTTCGTGGGGCTCGTGACCGACGTGGTCCAGGACAAGGTCATGGCGCAGGTCGAGCTGCAGTGCGGGCCGCATCGCGTCGTCTCGCTCATGAGCGCCGAGGCCGTGCGTGAGCTCGGCCTCGAGCCGGGCAGCGTCGCCACCGCGGTCGTGAAGGCCACGGCCGTGATCGTCGAGACCTCGGGACGGAAGGCCTAGTGAAGCGCGCCGTGAGTGCCGCGCTCGCTGCCCTCGTTCTCTCGACCGCCCCGCTGCTGGCCGGGTGCACGCCGCCCTCGGGGGAGCGGTCCCTGACCGTGTTCGCCGCGGCCTCCCTCCGGCAGAGCTTCACGGAGATCGGCGAGGCGTTCGAGGCCGCGCACCCGGGCGTCCGGGTCGCGCTCAACGTCGCGGGCTCCTCCGACCTCGCGGCGCAGATCGCGCAGGGCGCGCCCGCCGACGTGTTCGCCTCGGCGGACACGACGACCATGGACAGGGTCACAGGGGCGGGGCTCGCTGACGGCGACGCGGCGGTGTTCGCCACGAACGTCCTCACGATCGCCGTCGCCCCCGGCAACCCGGACGGGATCACTGGACTCGCGGACCTCTCCCTGCCCGGGCTCCGGCTCGTGCAGTGCGCGCCGCAGGTCCCGTGCGGTTCGGCGGCGCAGGCCGCAGCCGCCCGGGCCGGCGTCGACCTGGCGCCCGTGAGCGAGGAGCCCACCGTCACGGACGTGCTCGGCAAGGTCATCTCGGGGGAGGCCGACGCGGGGCTCGTCTACGTCACGGACGTCCGGGGCGCCGGTGGCGCCGTCGAGGGCGTCGCGTTCCCCGAGTCGGCGGCTGCCGTGAACCGGTACCCGATCGCCGCCCTGCGCGGCGCGCGGGAGCCGGAGCTAGCACGCGAGTTCGCGGCCTTCGTCGCGGGGGCCGAGGCACGGAAGGTGCTCGAGGATGCTGGCTTCGGCGCGCCCTGACTCTCAGGCCCGCGGGTTCACGGGCCTCCCACGCTGGATCTGGGCCCCCGCAGCGCTCGGCGCGCTGTTCGTCGTCGTGCCCCCCGCCGGAATCCTGGCCCGCGTCGACTGGGCGGACTTTGTCCTGCTCGTGACCTCCGAGTCCTCCCTCGCCGCCCTTCGCCTGAGCCTGGGAACCGCCGCGGCGAGCACCGCCGTCGTCCTCCTCCTCGGCGTGCCGATGGCGATGGCCCTCGCCCGCGGCACCCTCCCCGGCCTGCGGGTACTGCGCGCGCTCGTGCTGCTCCCGCTCGTGCTGCCGCCCGTCGTCGGCGGCCTCGCGCTCCTGTACACCTTCGGGCGGCTCGGGCTCGTCGGCCGGTGGCTCGACGTCCTCGGCGTGCAGCTCGCGTTCTCGACCGCCGCCGTCGTCATGGCGCAGGCGTTCGTCTCGCTGCCGTTCCTCGTCGTGAGCCTCGAGGGCGCGCTTCGCACCGCGGGCGGGCGGTACGAGGCCGTCGCCGCGACGCTCGGGGCGTCCCCCACGCACGCGTTCCGCCGCGTGACGCTCCCGCTCGTGCTGCCGGGGCTCGCCTCGGGCCTCGTGCTCGCGTTCGCGCGCTCGCTCGGCGAGTTCGGCGCGACGCTCACGTTCGCCGGGAGCCTCCAGGGCGTCACGCGCACGCTCCCGCTCGAGGTGTACCTCCAGCGCGAGGCGGACCCGGACGCGGCCGTCGCGCTCGCCCTCCTGCTCGTCGCGGTGGCCGCCGCCGTCGTCGGCCTCGCCTACGGCCGCCGGGGCCTGCGGTGAGCGCGCCGCTCCTCGCGGTCGACGCGGGCGTCGCCGCTCGCGGCGTGCGGCTCGCCGTCGGCGTGGGGGACGGCGAGACGGTGGCCATCATGGGCCCGAACGGGGCCGGGAAGTCGACGCTGTTCGCGCTCTGCGCGGGGCTCCTGCGGCCGGACGACGGCGGAGTGCGGCTGGGCGGGCGCGTCCTCGCCGACCACTCCGGGGCGTGGGTCCCGCCCCACCGGCGCGGGATCGCACTGCTCGCGCAGGAGCCGCTCCTGTTCCCGCACCTGAACGCGCTCGAGAATGTGGCCTTCGCCCCGCGCGCGGCGGGGGCGTCGCGCCGGGCCGCGCGGGCCGCGGCGGAGCGCTGGCTCGCGGAGGTCGACGCCTCCGACCTCGCCGCGCGCCGGCCCGGCGAGCTCTCGGGCGGCCAGGCCCAGCGCGTCGCCATCGCGCGGGCGCTCGCCGCCGAGCCGCGCGTCCTCCTGCTCGACGAGCCCTTCGTGGCCCTCGACGTCGCCGCCGCCCCTGCCCTGCGGCGGCTCCTGCGGCGAGTCCTCGCCGGCCGGACCGCCCTTGTCATCACGCACGAACCGCTCGACGCGCACCTGCTCGCCGACCGCGTCGTCGTCCTCGAGTCCGGACGCGTCGCCGAATCCGGACCCACCGCTGAGCTGCTCGAGCGGCCCCGCAGCCGCTTCGCCGCCGGGCTCGCGGGGCTCAACTTCGTGGCGGGGCGGTCGACGGCGGTGGGCTCGGGGAACGCGGGCCGCCTCGCCGTCGAGGGGCTCGGCGAGGTCTCGGGCAGCGTGCCCGACGGCGTCGCGGCGCCGGCGGACGGCGAGGAAGCCGTCGCGGTGTTCCGGCCCGCCGACATTGCCGTCTTCCGGCCGGCGGATATCCCGCACGGATCGCCGCGCAACTCGTGGCGCGCCACCGTGCAGGAGCTCGAGCCGCGGGGCGTGCAGGTCCGCGTGCACTGCGAGGCCGGGCCTGCGCTGGGCGCCGTCCCGACCGGCGCGGTCCCGACCGGGGCGGGGCAGCCGGTGCGCCTCAGCGCCGATCTCACTCCCGCTGCCGCCGCCGAACTCGACCTCGCGCCGGGGCAGCCCGTCGTCCTGTCGGTCAAGGCGGCGGCCGTGTCGCTCTACGGCGTGTAGCCGTCCTCGGCGACCCCAGAGAAGAAATTGTTGAACAATCTGCCGATCTCGTGGATCATGGTCTCAGAACCACACTGAGACGGAGGTCACGATGACGGTCATCGACATGAACAGCGACGTCGGGGAGTCGTTCGGCGCGTGGACGATGGGCGACGACGCCGCAGTCTTCCGCCACGTCACGAGCGCGAACGTCGCGTGCGGGTTCCATGCCGGGGATCCGTCCGGCATCGCCGCCACGTGCCGCGACGCCGTCGCCGCCGGGGTCGCGATCGGCGCGCACGTAGGCTACCGGGACCTCGCGGGATTCGGGCGGCGATTCCTGGACTGCACGTCGAGCGAGCTCGCCGACGACGTCCTCTACCAGCTCGGCGCCCTCGATGCCCTCGCCCGCGCTGCGGGCGGCGAGGTCAGCTACGTCAAGCCGCACGGCGCCCTCTACAACACGATCGTGCACCACGAGGTACACGCCCAGGCCGTGGTCGACGCCGTCGCGGCCTTCCGCCCGGGCCTGCCCCTCCTGCTCCTGCCGGGCGCCGTCGCACTTGAGAAGGCCGCGGCGAAGGGCCTGCGCGCCGTCGCGGAGGCGTTCGCCGACCGCGCCTACAACCCCGACGGCACACTCGTCTCCCGCCGCGAGGAGGGCGCCGTCCTCCACGACCCCGAGGTGATCGCCAAGAACATGGTCCGCCTCGCGACCGAGGGCGTCATCGTGGCCCGGGACGGCTCCGAGCTTCGCCCCGGCGCCGAGAGCATCTGCGTCCACGGCGACACCCCCGGAGCGGTCGCAATGGCCGCCGCGGTCCGGTCCGCACTCGACGCCGCCGGCGTGACCGTGCGGAGCTTCGCGTGACCACGCGTTCCCGGGAGGTGACCCCGCATCGTGGGGAGGTGACCCCGCATCGTGGGGAGGTGACCCCGCATCGTGGGGAGGTGGGAGTGCAGGTGCGGTGGGCCGGCCCGCGCGGTCTGCTCGTCGAGCGTGAGGGGCCCGAGCCGCTCGAGGCCGTCCTCGCCCTCCATGGCCGCCTCGCCGCCGAGCCCCTCCCGGGACAGGTCGACGCCGTCGCCGCCGCCACGACCGTCCTCGTCACCTTCGCCACGGCCGAGCACGCCCGCGCCGCGCGCACTGCCGTCGTGCGGCTCGCCGAGGCCGGTCCGGGCGAGGCCGCCCGCGCCGCCTCGAGGCACGTCACGATCGAGGTCGTGTACGACGGCGAGGACCTCGCCGAGGTTGGCCGGCTCACGTGCCTCGGGGTGGACGGTGTCGTCGCGGCGCACACGGGCCAGGTCTGGACGGCCGCGTTCGGCGGCTTCGCGCCCGGCTTCGCCTACCTCGTGGGGGAGGACCGTCGGCTTGACGTGCCCCGCCGCAGCACGCCGCGCACCGCCGTCCCCGCCGGCGCGGTCGCCCTCGGCGGCCAGTTCTCGGCCGTGTACCCGCGGCAGTCTCCGGGCGGCTGGCAGCTGATCGGCCGCACGTCCGCCGCCATGTGGGACCTCGGCCGCGACGAGCCGGCCCTCGTCCGCCCCGGCGACACCGTCAGCTACGTCGCGGTGCGCGAGCAGGCCGTGCTCACCGCCGAGCCGGCCTCCGCCAAGGGGCCGGACTCCGGCCCTGAGCCGGCATCCGCCGCCATCCCGGCGCACGACGCCGTGTCCTCGGCTTCCGCTGCCGGGCCGGCGCACGACGCCGCCGGGCCGGGCCTCGTCGTCGTCACGCCGGGGCTGCAGTCGCTCGTGCAGGACCTCGGCCGCCCGGGCCTCGGGGACCTCGGCGTCCCCGCCGCCGGCGCCGCGGACGAGGCCTCGGCGCGCCAGGCCAACCGGCTCGTGGGCAACGAGCCGGGCGCGGCCGTGGTCGAGAACCTCCTCGGCGGCCTCGCGGTCCGGGCCGAGGGCGATCTGGTCCTCGCCCTCGCGGGAGCGCCTGCACCGCTCGCGATCCGCGATGTCGAGGGCGCCGTCCTCCGCCGGCCCGCCGCCCACGTCCCCTTCGCGCTCCTCGACGGCGAGGTGCTCGAGCTCGGCGCCCCCACGGCAGGCCTGCGCTGCTACCTCGCGGCCCGCGGCGGCCTCGACGTTCCCGAGGTGCTCGGGAGCCGCTCGGCGGACACCATGTCCGGCCTCGGCCCTGCCCCGCTCGCGGCCGGCACGCGGCTGCCCGTCGCCCGGCCGGCCGCTCCGCTCGCCGCCGTCGGCGCGCCCGAGCCGCCCGCCGTCGTCGTGCCTGATGCCGGAACAGCGGGACGCGGTGAGCAGCCGTCCGAGCTCCGCGTCGTCCTCGGCCCGCGCGATGACTGGTTCCCGACCGAGTCCATCGCGGCGCTCACCGGCCAGGACTGGATCGTGACCGAGCAGTCCAACCGGATCGGCGTGCGCCTGCGGCCCGCGAGCGCCGACGAGTCCGGGGACGGCGCCGCGGGCCGGCCGCTCGAGCGCTCGCGCGAGGGCGAGCTCGCGAGCGAGGGCGCCGCGACGGGCTCGCTCCAGGTCCCGCCGAGCGGCCACCCCGTCCTGTTCCTCCCCGACCACCCGGTGACGGGCGGCTACCCGGTGATCGCCGTCGTTGTGCCCGAGGACCTCCCGCTCGCCGCCCAGACCCCGCCGGGGGCGCGCCTCCGGTTCCGCATCACCGACCCCGGCCAGACCTGAAGAAGGATCCCGCTCATGAAGAAAGTCCTGATTGCCAACCGCGGGGAGATTGCCGTGCGGATCATCCGCGCGTGCTCGGACGAGGGGCTCGCCTCCGTCGCGGTCTACTCCGAGCCCGACGCCGACGCCCTGCACGTGCGCCTCGCCGACGAGGCCGTGCCGCTCGGCGGCGTGACGAGCGCCGAGAGCTACCTCGACATGGCCAAGGTCATCGACGCGGCCCGGCGGTCCGGCGCCGACGCCGTCCACCCGGGCTACGGCTTCCTCTCGGAGAACGCGGACTTCGCCCAGGCCGTCGCCGACGCCGGCCTGACGTGGATCGGCCCGTCCCCGGAGTCGATTCGGACGCTCGGGAACAAGGTCACCGCCCGCGAGATCGCCGTCCGGGCGGGCGCCCCGCTCGTGCCCGGCAGCGACGGCCCCGTCGCGGACGCTGCCGAGGTGCGCGCCTTCGCCGAGGCGCACGGCCTCCCGGTCGCCATCAAGGCTGCGTTCGGCGGCGGCGGGCGCGGGCTCAAGATCGCCCGGCGGTTGGAGGACATCGAGGACGCCTTCGGCTCCGCCGTGCGGGAGGCCGTCGCGGCGTTCGGGCGGGGCGAGTGCTTCGTCGAGCGCTTCCTCGACCGGCCCCGGCACGTCGAGGCGCAGGTCCTCGCGGACATGCACGGAAACGTCGCCGTGCTCGGCACCCGCGACTGCTCCCTCCAGCGCCGCCACCAGAAGCTCGTCGAGGAGGCCCCGGCGCCGTTCCTGAGCGATGCGCAGCGCCGCGAGATCCACGACTCGGCCCGGCGGATCTGCCGTGAGGCCGGATACCACGGCGCCGGGACGGTCGAGTACCTCGTGGGCGTCGACGGAACCATCAGCTTCCTCGAGGTCAACACGCGCCTCCAAGTCGAGCACCCCGTCACCGAGGAGGTCTTCGGCGTCGACCTCGTGCGGGAGCAGTTCCGCATCGCCGCCGGCGCAGTCCTCGACCTTCCCGAGGACCCGGAGCCGCGCGGCCACGCGTTCGAGTTCCGGCTCAACGCCGAGGATCCCGCGCGCGGCTTCCTCCCAGCGCCGGGCGCTGTGGAGCGCTTCGAACCGCCCACGGGCGCGGGCATCCGCATCGACACGGGCGTGCGCTCGGGCTCGACCGTCCCCGGGGAGTACGACTCGCTCATGGCCAAGCTCATCGTCCGCGGCGAGGACCGCCAGCAGGCGCTGCGCCGCGCCCGGGCCGCCCTCGACGAGATGGCGATCGAGGGCATCCCGAGCGTCCTGCCGTTCCACCGCGCCGTCGTCCGCGCCCCCGAGTTCTCCTCGGCCGAGCGCCTCGGCGTGTACACCACGTGGATCGAGACCGAGTTCGCCGAGCCGCTCGCGGCCTCGCCCGAGATCGCCCGCACCGCCCCGGACGCCGCCCGCACGACCCTCACGGTCGAGATCGACGGCCGCGCCGTGCAGCTCGGCCTGCCCGCGCGCCTCTACGACGCGCTGCTCACTGGAGGGGGAGCCCGTGGCGGAGCCGGGGCGGCGGGCGGGGCCGGATCGGCGGCGGGCGCGGCCGGAGCGGCGGCGGGCGCGGCCGGATCGGGGGCAGGCGTCGGTGCCGGCTCCGGCGCGGACGACGACGGCGAGCTCGCCTCGCCGATGTCGGGCTCGCTGGTCGCGTGGCTCGTCGAGGACGGCGCCGAGGTCGAGGCGGGCCAGCCCGTCGTCGTGCTCGAGGCGATGAAGATGGAGACGACCGTGTCCGCGCACCGCGCCGGCACCGTGGCGAGGAGCGCGCTCGAGCCGGGCGGCGCCGTCGTGCGCGGGCAGGCGCTCGCCATGATCGGCTGACGGCAGCGGCGGGCCCCGGGGGGCCGGCCTCGGTAGATTGGTGGCATGCCGATGAACGCCGCCCTGGAGGGGATCGAGAGCTCGCACGCGACCCACGCGCACACCGGCGCGTGGGTCGCTGCCGTGCTGCGCGAGCGGATCTCCGCGGGCAAGCTCCCACCGGGCACGAAGCTCTCCGAGCAGGCCCTCGCGGAGGCCCTCAAGGTCTCCCGGAACACGCTGCGCGAGGCGTTCACGGTTCTTGCCGGCGAGTCGATGGTGCAGAGGATCCCCAACCGGGGCGTCTTCGTCGCCTCGCCCGGCGCCGACGACGTGCGCGAGATGTACCGCGTCCGGGGCCTGATCGAGCCTGCCGCCGTCCTGTGGGGCGAGCCGGACGAGGCCGACTTCGCGGCGATGGACGCCGTCATCGCCCGGGCGCGATTGGCCCTCGCCGAGGGCTCCGTCCCCGGCATGGCGGACGCCAATCAGGAACTGCACAAGGCGATCGTCGCCACGACGCGCAGCGCCTCGCTCCAGGAGCTCATGGAGCGAGTGCTGGCCGAGATGCGCCTAGTGTTCCACGCGATGGCCACGACGCCGGACTTCCACAGCCACTACGTCGAGCGGAACGCGGCGCTCGTCGACCGTATCCGGTCCGGCGAGCGCGAGGGGGCCGCCGCGGATCTGCGCGAGTACCTCGCGGCCGCCGAGCACGAGCTCCTCGTGCACATCGGCGCGGCGTGACGGGGGCGGGGCGTGACGGGGGCTGGGTGTGACGGGGGCGGGGCGCAGCGCGCAGAGTTCCCCATCCTTGCCACCGGACTTCCCCATCTTTGGCCTTCAATTGGGTCGATGAAAGCCTGAGGATCCGCGGAATCATGCGGATCCCTCCGCCGACGCCGTCCGGGGGTCGGGGCAAAGCTGGGGAGTTCGGTACACAAAGCTGGGGAGTTCGGTACGCATCGACGCGTGCCGCGGAGCCCCTACGCTTGTCCGGTGACAGAAAAGCGTGAGGAGAGCGGCCGTCCTGAACACACTCGCGTCGCGGTGCATCAGGTCGGCGTCGGACCGTGGGAGGGCCCATGGCCCGAGGGCGACCACTGGGACCCCGAGCTCCTAGCGCACGGCGACCGCCGCAACGTCCTGGACAGGTACCGCTACTGGAGGCACGAGGCGATCGTCGCCGAGCTCGACACGCGTCGGCACGAGTTCCACGTCGCGATCGAGAACTGGCAGCACGACCTCAACATCGGCACGGTCGTGCGCACCGCGAACGCGTTCCTCGCCAAGGAGGTGCACATCATCGGACGACGGCGGTGGAACCGGCGGGGCGCGATGGTCACCGACCGCTACCAGCACGTCCGGCACCATCCCACCGTCGAGGACTTCGTCGACTGGGCCCACGCCGAGGGCCTGCCGATCCTCGCCGTCGACCTCTTCCCCGACTCCGTCCCGCTCGAGACCTACGAGCTCCCCCGCCGCTGCGTCCTCGTCTTCGGCCAGGAGGGCCCCGGCCTGACGCCTGAGGTGCACGAGGCCGCCGACGCGACGCTCTCGATCGAGCAGTTCGGCTCGACCCGCTCGATCAACGCCGCCTCGGCTGCCGCGATCGCGATGCACGCCTGGGTGCGCCGCCACGTGTTCGGGCAGCGCGTGGAGTGAGGAAGAAATACCCTGAGCGCATGGCCGAAGCGAAGACCCACCCCACGGACGTCCCCGTCGCCGAGTTCCTCGCCGCCGTCGAGCCAGCCGGCAGGCGCGAGGACGGGTTCATCCTCAAGGAGCTGTTCGACCGCGTCACCGGCGAAGAGCCCGTGATGTGGGGCCCTTCGATGGTGGGCTACGGCACCGAGCACTACACGTACACGACCGGCCGCGAGGGTGACTGGTTCGCCGTCGGCTTCTCGCCGCGCAAGGCGAGTATCTCCCTCTACGGCCTCCAGCGGCCGGGGAACGAGCAGCTCATCGCTGGGCTCGGCAAGGCCAAGCTCGGCGTCGCCTGCATCTGGGTGGGGCGCCTCGGCACGATCGACCTCGGCGTGCTCGAGGAGCTCATCGCACGGTCCTGGGCGGCAGCACGGGGCTGACATGCGTCGGCTGGTCCTTGGAACTGTCGGACCCTCTCGATAGGGTCGAGCCATGGGCCAGATTCAGGTACACGAGTTCATCGCGCTTGACGGGGTCTTCGAGAATCCCGCGTGGACGGCCGAATGGTGGCCATGGGATCCGCGGATGGAGCAAACCGTCGGCGGCATCACGGCGGCTTCGACGGCGATCCTCCTGGGCCGGACAACCTACGAGATGTTCGCGCCGGCGTGGTCCACCCGCACGGCAGAGGAGGACCCGGGCGCCCCGTTCTTCAACGAGACCCCGAAGTATGTCGTGGCGTCGAACGAGTTGACCGTGGACTGGAACAACTCGCACTGGATCGGCCCGTACAACCCCGACGAGATCCGCCGGCTCAAGTCCGAGACCGAGGGCGACATCTACATCAGCGGCAGCGGGCAGCTCGTGCGCGCTCTCCTCGCGGACGGCCTCGTCGACCAGCTCCACCTCTTCGTCTACCCGATCGCCCTCGGCAAGGGCGAGAAGCTCTGGGGCGAGGGCGTCGACTCGACGAAGCTCGCGCTCAAGGACTCCGAGGCGTACAGCAACGGCGTCGTGCACCTCTGCTACGGACCGGCGCAGTAGCCGTGTTCGCGCTCAGCTCGGCGTCCTTCGCCGACGGGCAGGAGATGCCCCAGAAGCACGGCAACAAGGTCCAGAACGTCTCGCCCGAGCTGTCCTGGACCGACCCGCCGGAGGGCACCCGCTCGTTCGCGCTCTCCGTCGTGGACTGGCACCCCGTCGCGCGGGGCTACGTCCACTGGCTCGTCGTCGACCTCCCGGCGGATGCCCGCGGCCTCGAGGAGGGCGCCCACGACGCCGGCCTGCCGGGCCGGGCGCGCGAGGTCGCCCCCTACGCGGGGCCGTTCCCGCCGGCCGGGACGCACGACTACGACTTCATCCTCTACGCGCTCGACACCGAGCACGCCGATGTCCGGGGCAAGGGCGACCTCAAGCACTTCCTCGCCGCCGTCGAGCCGCACGCGCTCGCGACGGCCAAGCTCGTCGGGAAGTTCACGAAGCAGGGGTAGACGCGCGTGAACCGCGTCGTCGTCGTGGGCTCGCTCAACGCCGACCTGACCGTGTACTGCCCGCGGCTGCCGAAGCCGGGGGAGACCATCGCTGGCTCCGGCACGGCACTCGGTCCCGGCGGGAAGGGCGCCAATCAGGCCGTTGCCGCGGGCCGCTCGGGCGCCGACGTCGTGCTCGTCGGCGCCGTGGGCGACGACGCCAACGGCGCCATGCTGCGCGACGCCGTCGCCGACGCGGGCGTCGACGTGACGCACGTGCGCACCGTCTCCGGCGAAGCCACGGGCATGGCGATCATCACCGTCGACGACTCCGCCGAGAACTGCATCGTCACGACCGCGGGCGCCAACGGGCTCGTCTCGGCGGACGACGTCGGGCTGGCGCAGGAGGCGTTCGACGGCGCCGCCGTCGTGTGCCTGTGCCGCGAGGTGGCCGACGACGCCCTCCTCGCCGCGGCCCTCGCGGCCCGCGAGGCGGGCGCGACGGTGGTGTTCAATGCGTCGCCCTCCGGCGACCTCGCGCCCGAGCTGCTCGACGCCGTCGACATCCTGCTCGTCAACGCCCACGAGGCGGCCCAGCTGCTCGGTGGCTCAGGCCTTCCCGCTGCCGGGCTCCAGAGTGCGGCGGAGCGGGCCGAGGCGTGGGAGGCCGCCGTCGACGGCCTCGCCGCCCGCGGGGTGCGCTGCGCCGTCGTGACGCTCGGCGCGGGAGGCGCCGTCGTGCTCGACGCCGGGGCGCCGGCGGGGCAGCGGGTGGTGCCGATCGCGCCCCTGCGCGTCGAGGCCGTCGACACGACCGGCGCGGGAGACGCGTTCACGGGCGCTCTGGCCGCGCGCCTCGCGGCTGGCGACCCCCTCGCCGAGGCCGCGCGCTACGCGGCCGTCGTCGCCGCCCTCGCGACGACGGCCAAGGGCACCCAGGCCGCTTACCCGCTGCGGGATGAGGTCCTCGCCCGGCTGGCTGAGGGCCGTCTGGGCTGAGCTCACCCGACGGGGACCGCGGCCCGAGTGAACCCGGCAAGCTGCCGGGAGAACTGGGCCAGAGGCTCGCCGGCCTCCTCGTACCACTGGGTCATGACCGCCGGGGGCTGGCCCAGCGCCACGGCATAGTTGACGGACTCGAGCCACGACCCGGAGTCGGCGATGTGCTTGGCGGCGATGGACATGTGGTTGGCCATCGACTCCGCGTCGGCATGGACCTGGAGGCTCGTGATCTGCCGGCCCGCTTCGTCGGCGAAGAGCTGGAAGACGAGCATCCTGGGCTCGCGGGCCTCCACGAGACGGGCGACCTCGCGGGCCGCCTCCAGCGCCTCGTTGAAGTGCCCAGCGCGGACGGTGAAGGTGCTGAGGTAGATGAACGGCTCGGACATGACGGCCTCCTCGGGTCGGGACCCGCCCTGTGCGGATCACCTTCAGGGTCCCGCCCGCTCCCCGCCCCGGGCATCGGCAGGTGGGGCCGATTCCGGCCCTGCGCGGTGGGTAGTTCTGCCCATTCCGCCGGTGCCATAGTGGTGTCTGGGCCATAGTGGTGGCTGGAGGTTGACGTGGCTGACGCAGCAGTCCATCTGGCTCACGCGCGGGAACTCCGCCGGAACTCGGAGTGGGGCCCGGCCTGCGATGAGTTCCGTTTCGCGGGAGGCGTTCCAGAGCTCGACGTGGAGGACCTCGAAGGCTTCGCCGAGTGCGCCCAGATCCTCGGGCTCCGCTCCGAGGCCGTGGCGGCACTGGAACGGGCGTTCGCGCTCCGCATGGCCGCCGGGCAGGCCCGCGAGGCAGAGTCCTCCGCCTTCTGGCTCTGGGAGGCGTACGCCCTGAACAACGAGTTCGCCCGGGCGAACGGCTGGATGGCAAGGGTCCGCGAACTCGGCGAACTGAGCGGTGAGTGGCACGAGCATGGCTGGTTTCTCATCACCATGGCCTTCGGGCGCATCGGGGCCGGCGACTACGGCGGGGCGCGAAGCGTCCTGGCCCGGGCCCATGAGGAGGCCGTGGCCGCCGCCGACCCCGATCAGCTCGCCTTCACGACGCTCCTGAACGGTCGAGCCCTCATCAAGTCCGGCCGCCTGCGGGACGGACTCGAGCAGCTGGACGGGGCCATGCTCCGGGTCCTTTCAGGTGAGACTTCGCCCCGCGTGACGAGCCTCCTCTACTGCGCCGCGATCGGCGTGTGCCATCAGGAGGCCCGCGAGGCGTCCCGCGTCCGCGAGTGGAGTGCGGCCCTCGGGGCGTGGCTTGACCGCATGCCCCGGTTCGGCGGCCCTTTCTACGGCAATTGCCTCACCTACAGGGCGGTCTCCCTGCGGGCGGCAGGCAGATGGGCCGAAGCCCTCACCGTGCTCGAGGACGCAGTCCGGGGGCTCGCAGAAGGCTCTGCAGGCCGCCTGATCGGCCACGCCCGCTATGAACTCGGTGAGTCGCACCGGCTCCTCGGGCATGTGGCTGAGGCAGAGGCTGCCTACAGGGCCGCGGCGTTCTCCGGAGGCCCGACGCAGCCCGGGCTCGCCCTCCTCAGGCTCTCGCTCGGCGACGTCGCGGCCGCCCTGGCCGGGATGCGGCGGGCGCTGGGCGAGTCGGAGCTGCCGGCGGCGCGCGTCGAGCTGTTGCCTGCCGCGGTGACAGTCTTCATCGCCGCAGGCGTGCTGGACGACGCGCGCGCAGGCGTGGCAGAGCTGGGCGCGCTGGCCGAGTCCTTTGACTCCGAGAGCGTCCGCGCCGCGCAGGCGCAGGCGGCGGGTGAGCTGGCGGTGGCCACCGGGGACTGGCAGGCCTCCCTGCCCACGCTGCGGAGGGCGGCCGACCTGTGGCGAGCCCTCGACGTGCCCTATGAGGCGGCCCGGACGTCGGTTCTGCTCGCCTCCGCCTACCGCGCCGTCGGCGACGAGGAGGCCGCTATGCTCGAACTCGGCTCGGCCCGGGAGGTCTTCTCCCGCCTCGGCGCTGGGACCGATCTGGCCGTCGTGGAGCGCCTGCTCGCACCGGATGGGGCGCCCTACAGTCTCAGCCCCCGCGAGGTCCAGGTGCTCCGGCTGATCGTGCGCGGCCTGACGAACCGGGCCATCGCGGGAGAGCTGTTCCTCAGCGAGCGGACCGTCCACCGCCACGTGAGCAACATCTTCGACAAGCTCGGCGTGAGCTCGCGGACCCAGGCCGCGACCCGGGCCCTGGACCGCGGCATCGTGGGCCTCGCCGAGTGAGTCGCCGCCGTGTCGCCAGAATTGTCGGCGGGCTGCGGTTAGGTTGACCCCATGAAACGCAGCTACATGGCTTTGGGGGTTGCTGCGGTCCTGCTGACCGGATGTGCCCCCGCAAGTCCCGCACCGCACTCCGCCTCTCCAGCTACGACGTCTGAAACGTCGACTCCTTCGGTCACACCCACTCCTTCGGCTACGCCCACGCCTACCAAGACGAGCGCGGCCGACGCCACGGCAATCGCCGAGCGGATCAAGACCGGCGTTCCCAGCATTACGGGCATCACAACGGTTACTGAGACGAACGATTCGAACCAGCTGATTGGCCGCCCTGGCCAATACACGTCCGCAGCGTGGGTCGCAGATTCCGGAGCAGTTGTTGGGGCTACTGGTGCTGACGGAGGCGCAGTCGTTGAGGTCTTCGCGACAGAAGCCGACGCGGCGGCCCGCTCGATATACATTCAGGAGACGCTCACGAGGCTCGGCCCCGCCTTCGGTACTGAGTGGCATCACCTGTCCGGAGCAACGCTTCTGCGGGTCAGTGGCAAGCTCGCTCCCAGCGTCAACGAGCAGTACAAGCTGGCCTTTGTCTCGTAGGAGCCCTGTCTACAGGTCCATGGCATGAAACGCCGCCGGGCGGCCACCCGAAGGTGACTGCCCGGCGGCGTGCGTCTGCTGGTCGTGCGTCCTGCGGGACGTCCGGCTAGCGAGCCAGGAACTCCGCGTGCTTCGCGTGGGCCTCGGCGAGCTTCTCGCGGATCTCCTCGATGTCCTTGACCTTGTCGCTGTACTTCTTGTCCAACGCCTGGATGGCCCGCTCCTCCTCCATGAGATCGCGGTACACGCGCTCGCGCTCGGCGGAGTCGGTCGTGTACTCGAGGTCGAGGTAGCTCTCGGCGTGGCGGCGTGCGTTGTTGACCACTGCGTGCGCCTTGCCGGCCTTGCTGAGGAGCGAGGCGAAGATCGTCACGAGCAGGACGCCGATGATCACCGAGAGGGACAGGCCGGTCGTGATCTCGAAGACGTCGACGTGCTGGCCGCCGTTGACGAACGGCAGGGTGTTCTCGTGCAGCGCGTGCAGGACGAGCTTGACGCCGATGAACGCGAGGATCGCGGCGAGGCCGTACGAGAGGTAGATGAGGCGGTCCAGCAGGCCGTCGAGGAGGAAGAACAGCTGGCGCAGGCCCATGAGCGAGAACGCGGTGGCCGTGAACACGACGTACGGGTTCTGCGTGAGGCCGAAGATCGCGGGGATCGAGTCGAGGGCGAAGAGCAGGTCGGTGCCGCCGATCGCGATCATGACCAGGAGCATCGGGGTCAGGACGCGCTTGCCGTTCTCGATCGTGAAGAGCTTGTCACCGTCGAAGTGCTGCGACGTGTGCAGGTACTTGCGGGCCAGCCGGATGATGAAGTTGTCGGCCTCCTCCTCGCCGGAGTCCTCGGGCTTGAGCAGGTTGCCCGCCGTGATCAGCAGGATGATGCCGAAGACGTAGAAGATCCACGAGAAGCTGTTGATGAGCGCGACGCCGAGGACGATGAACGCCGCGCGCGCGATGAGCGCGAACACGATGCCGAACAGCAGGACTTTCTGCTGGTCCTCGCGCGGCACGCGGAAGCTCGCCATGATCACGAGGAACACGAAGAGGTTGTCCACGGAGAGGGCGTACTCCGTGATGAAGCCGGCGAAATACTCGCCGCCCATGTCTCCGCCCCCGAAGATGAGCACGAGGATGCCGAACACGATCGCGGCGCCCACGTAGATCGACGACCAGATGGCGGCCTCTTTGAGGCTCGGCACGTGGGCCTTGCGGATGTGGAAGAAGTAGTCGAAGGCCAGAAGCCCCAAGATCAGAACGATCGTGATGCCCCAGACAAGGGGTGAGACGGACATAGAGAAGGGTCCCTTTCGCAGGTAGGCACTATCGCCTAGGCACTATCGCCACAAGTCTCTCCACCGCCCCGTGAATACCTGGGTTGGCCGCTGCACCCGGCCGGGCTCCCGCGCCCGACGTGCTGACGTATGCAGCGCTTGGGATACTCCCCTGCGCAGTGTCCAGTGTAGGGGCAGGCTCACGCACGCCGCAAAACCGGGCGGCGCCTACAAGGTCGGGCGGGACAGTTCGCAGGTCAGGACGGCGGCGGGTCAGGACGGCGGTGGGTCAGAACGGCGGCGGGTCGTTGCGGATGACGGACGACGGCGCGGGGTCGCCGCTGGCGGGGGCGGGCGCCAGGGGCGGCGGTGCCGCCTTGGGTGGTTCGGGGCCGAGGATGTGGCTCCGGTTCATCGCCTCGGCCGGATACCGCCGCCCGAGGAGCGTCTCCCACACCAGCTCTCCGCTCACCTTGGCGTTGTCCCCACGCTCGGGGTCCGCGGCCGCCTCGCGACGCAGATGGAATAACGCGAGCGACTTGAGGGCGTGGTGCTTGCGGCACAGGAGGGCCAGATTCTTCGCGTCGGTCGTGCCGCCGTCCTGCCATTCGATCGTGTGATCGACCTCGGACCGATGGGCGGCACAGGTGCAGTTGGGCACGATGCAGGTCCCGTCGCGATATTCGATGAAGCGCCTCAGCCCGGCCGACGGTCGATAGGCCGTGCGGCCAAGGCTCAGCGGGACGCCCTCCACATCGGTGAGGAGCCGCTCCCAGGTCGGGGCGGCCGCGGCGAGCTGCCGGGCGGTCGTCGCGTCGATGACGCCGTAGCCCTCGAGCTCGGCGACGTCGTCCGAGGCGCCGAGCAGGACGGCCACCGGGATGTGCACGACGATCTCGGCCCTGATGCGCCCGATGAGTTCCTCCATGCCGGCGATCGGCTCGGCCAGGGCCTCGGGGGTGGGTTCGGCCTCAGAGCCTTCGGCTGCCCGCCCCGTGGCGGTGAGCGCGAGCTGGGCGAGCGCGTCGGCCCGCAGCTGCGGCAGCGTCCGGAGTTCGTCCTCGGGGGGCTGTGCCGCCCGGGCCAGCGCGTCGATGCGCTCGTACATCGCGAGGCCGGTCTCGGCGGGCAGGAGGGCGGTCAGGGAGCACATGCCGTCGTCCTCGGGCCGGAACCACACCCCGCGGTCGGCCCGTGCCCGCGCCCTGCGCGTGACGATCGACTCGGGATGGCGCCGTTCCCGCAGGTTCCGCACGATGGTGCGGAACTCGCTCGGGGTCCGGAGGAGACCCCTCCTCGAGCGCAGCTTCGTCAGGGCCTCGATGCCGAAGGCCTGCGCGGCCTCCTCGGGCAGCGTCGCGGCCTGCTCGACGACGACGCGCGCGTGGGCCTCCGTGATGTCGCCGGAGGCCAGCGCCTCGTGGACGCCCGGATGCGTCGCAACGAGAGCGGTGGAGAAGTTCAGGGTGCGTGCTGCGACGGCCTCGGAGGTCCCGTAGACGAGCGCCAGCTCGGAGACGGTCGCCGCGTGGGCGAGGTCCCCACCGAGTCGGGTCGGCTGGCCGTCCCGGCCCTCGAGCGGCTGCTCGGCGATGTTGTCGTTCATGGCGGTGACGAGGAGGGCCGCGAGGCTCGCCCTGAAGGCATCGAGATCGGCAAGGGCCGCGAGTCCGCGCGCGGCACCCTCGGCGGTGTCGAAAGTGCGGGCACCCATCCAGAGGGCCCCATGGAGGACTCCGGGGTCGCGGGAACTGAACACGAGCGCATCGGCCGGCGCGACGGCTTCGACGGACACTGGCACCCCTCCCCGAATCTCTTCCTGCGCACTTCTCTCTCCTGGCACTTCCCAATCTCGAATATATCTTCGATACTAGTCCCATGGAACGGAATGTTCTAGAGCTATCTTCGATCTCCTGGAATGCCGCGGGGGCCCAGCGAACGGGCCCCAGCCCGCCGTCGTCCGTCATGTGTGAGAGCGGGCACGCCACCGGGGCGGGGCCTCGCTAGGATGGGCAGTGGCCAGCACGCGCACACCGCGTGGACCCATGTGGACCCAGATCGAGGAGCCCTTATGCCTATCGCCACTCCCGAGAAGTACGCCGAGATGATCGACGCCGCCAAGGCTGGCGGCTTTGCGTTCCCGGCGGTCAACGTCACCTCGTCGCAGACCCTCAACGCGACGATCCGCGGCTTCGCCGAGGCTGGCTCCGACGGCATCATCCAGGTCTCCACGGGCGGCGCCGCCTACTGGTCCGGGGCGTCGGTCAAGGACATGGTCGCCGGCTCGCTCGGCTTCGCCGCGTTCGCCCGCGAGGTCGCGAAGAACTACGACGTCAACATCGCCCTGCACACCGACCACTGCCCCAAGGACAAGCTCGACGGCTTCGTCCTGCCCCTGCTCGAGGCCTCCGAGGCCGAGGTGAAGGCCGGCCGCGACCCGCTGTTCAACTCCCACATGTGGGATGGCTCGCACGAGCCGCTCGACGAGAACCTCCGCATCGCCAAGGACCTCCTGGCCCGCACCTCCGCCGCGAAGATGATCCTCGAGGTCGAGATCGGCACGGTCGGCGGCGAGGAGGACGGCGTCGAGAACGAGATCAACGAGAAGCTCTACACGACGGTCGAGGACGCCCTCGCGACCATCGAGGCCCTCGGCGCCGGCGAGAACGGCCGCTACATCACGGCCCTGACCTTCGGCAACGTCCACGGCGTCTACAAGCCGGGCAACGTCAAGCTCCGCCCGGAGCTCCTCAAGGACATCCAGGAGCAGGTCGGCGCGCGGATCGGCAAGGCCAACCCGTTCGACCTCGTCTTCCACGGCGGCTCCGGCTCGAGCGCTCAGGAGATCGCCGATGCCGTCTCCTACGGCGTCATCAAGATGAACATCGACACGGACACGCAGTACGCGTTCACCCGCCCCGTGGCCGGCCACATGCTCGCCAACTACGACGGCGTGCTCAAGGTCGACGGCGGCCTGGGCAACAAGAAGACCTACGACCCGCGCGTGTGGGGCGCGAGCGCCGAGGCCGGCATGGCCGCGCGCGTCGTCGAGGCCGCGCAACAGCTCGGCTCCGCCGGCAAGTCCATCAAGTAGCCGGGAGCCGGGGGACGCATGAGCGACGAGTTCCGCACCAACCTCCTCGGCCCGGAGCCTACGCGGCTCCCGGCAGAGTCGGAGGTCTACCAGGGCCTGGCCCTCGGGCACAGGGCCGAGGACCTCGTGGCCACGCACCCGGAGTCCTCGCTGCTGTGGGCGATCCTCGCGGAGGAGGCGTGGTCCGAGGGCCGCACGATCGAGTCCTATGCGTTCGCCCGCGTCGGCTACCACCGCGGCCTCGACGCCCTGCGCCGCAACGGGTGGCGCGGGGCCGGGCCGGTGCCGTGGGAGCACGAGCCGAACCAGGGCTTCCTCCGCGCGCTCTATGCCCTCGGCCGGGCGGCGTCCGCGATCGGCGAGGCTGACGAGCCCGAGCGGATCGAGAAGTTCCTCGAGGGCTCCGACCCGACGGCGAAGGCCGCGATCGAGGCGCTGTGAGGCGCTAGGCACGGTGGGCTGACTCCAGCTTCGCATCTCAAGCACGACGGCGAGTGGCCGGCTTCCGCACGGAAGCCGGCCACGCGCCGTCGTGCTTCTGTGGGGGGCTCCGCCTACTCCAGGCCCATCGCGTGGCGGACCTCGACGACGACGCGGTGCATCGACTCCTCGGCATCGACGGCCTTGCCACCAGCGACCGCGGCGGCGGTGTTCGGGCTCGCGAGCTTGGCCGGCTAGCAAGCGCCGCTCGGCACGGCGCACGACGGCGCCCGGTCCCCTTCTGGGGGCCGGCCGCCGCCGCGCTCGCTTGTGGAGTGGGAAGAGGAGTCAGGAGGTGCGCCGGGCTGCCTCCCGTAGGCCCCTCATGCCCAGCACGAGTATCCGACCGCGGCCCTGCCGGATCAGCCCTTCGGACGCCAGCTCGCCCATAGCCTTGCTCGTGGCCTCCCGAGTGGCGCCCAGCAGCCCGGCGAGCTGCTCGTGTGTAAGCCGGATGGCGGGCGGGAGGCCGAAGCGGGACGGTGGAGCGGTCTCGGCCAGCTCCAGCAGCATCGACGCGGTCCGGGCGGTCAGCGGGCGGAGGGCCAGGTCTGCCAGTCGGGCCTCCAGCCGCACGACCTGGTCGGCGAGCAGGCGTGAGATGCGGACCGCGATGCGGGGGTCGGAGAGGAGATGGGCCTCGACGTCGGCGGCGGTGAGCTGGCAGATCAGCGAGTCCTCGATCGCCTCGGCGTAGTTGTCGTACATGCGCTGGCCTACCAGCAGCATCTCGCCGAAGACGGCGCCCGGCTCCAGGATCGCCATGGTCAGCGCCTTGCCGTCTTCGGCCAGGCGGAAGATGCGCACCCGGCCCTGCTTCAGGATGAACAGGGCATTCATGGGCTCGCTCTGGCTGTAGATGGTCTCGCCCCGGGCGAACCGGCGTAGCGGCACCATCCGCCCGAAGGCGTCCATCTCCTCAGGGGAGAGGTCGGCGAAGAGGTCGACCTCCCTCAGGCAGGTGAAGGTCTGGGGTGATGGCAGCATCTCCGGCACGCTCTCCTCATGGTGCGGCGCCCAGACCGGGCTCCGATCCAAGGAGTCCGCCGTCTGGGCGTCGCGGGCCTGGTTCACGCGTGGCTCTTGAGCACCCGCGTCGCGGTCAGGGCCAGAATAGCTCCGTACGCGAGGTGCCCCAGCAGCGACATGAGGTTGGTCCCGTCCACCATGAACAGCGGCATGCCGAGAATCGCCGGCATGATCACCAGCGGCCCGAGTACCCACCAGACCACGCCATAGGCGAGGCCCACGAGCACCGCGCGGCCGTAGCCGGACAGCAGGCGGGCGAACGGCACCGTCAGGCCCCAGCCGATCAGGACCGAGATGACCAGATGGACACCGAAGCCGACCCACAGGGAGGACGACCCGACCATGGCGGCGACCATCGGCAAAATGCCCACCATCGCCATCAGCACACCGAACACCAGGCCTCCGGCGAGACCCCCGAGGGCCCCGGCCAGCAGACGCCGGCCGAAGGCCCCCAGGCCCACCCGACCCGGGTACGCAGCAGCATGAGACTGTGACACTTGGATTCTCCCTTCGCATTCCAGCTTGCCCTCTAACCGTAGGAAGGGCCGTCCCGCCGTTTCAGCAATCCAGGACACACAGCGCTGATCTGCCTGCGCGGATGCAGTCTCTAGCGTGCGCGCCGCCTCAGGTCGTCCCCGGGATCCGCGAGGGTCTCCGGATCCACCACCGTCCCGCGGTCGATGATGCGCCGCGCCGCCTTGATGAGCAGCCCGCCGTCCACGGCCGCGCACCCGAGCAGCCGCCCGTCCTCGGCGAGCCGGAAGGCGGCGGTGGGCACGCCGTCGTCCGTGCGGCGCACGAGGACCTCGCCGGGCCCCGCGAGGCTGCCGACAGACTCGACATGCACCCCGTGCCGGTCCGACCAGAACCACGGCGCGCCGAACTCCGGCGGGGCCTGGCCGAGCAGCCCAGCCGCCGCGGCCTGGCCCGAGCGCACGGCGGCCTCCCAGTGCTCCGCGCGCCGGGCGAGGGTCCCGTCGGGGCGCCGCAGCCGGGTGGCGTCGCCGGCGGCGAACACGGCCGGGTTCGAGGTGCGCTGCGCGGCGTCGACGAGCACGCCGTCGTCGACCGCGAGGCCTGCGGCGGCCGCGAGTGCTGTGTCGGGCACGACGCCGATGCCCACTACGACCGCGTCGGCCTCGACCGCTGTGCCATCGGACAGGGTGAGGTGATAGGTGCGGTGTGCGGCGCCGCCGCTCCCGGTCTCGATCCGCTCCGGGACCGCCGTCAGCACGCGGACGCCGTGCTCGGCATGCTGGGCGTGCAGCCTTCGGGCGAGCGCCTCGCCGACGGCGGGGACGAGCGGAGGGTCGAGCGGCTCGATGAGCGTCACCTCGGCGCCCAGGACGGCGGCCCCCGAGGCGGTCTCGGCCCCGATGAGCCCGCCGCCGACGACGGCGATGCGCGCCCCGGGTGCGAGCGCGGCGCGCAGCCGCTCGGCGTCGCCGAGCGTGCGCAGAGTCAGGGCCGCATCGCCGCCGGGCACGCGCAGCGGGCGAGGGAGCGCGCCCGTGGCGAGGACGACGGCGTCGGCGGCGAGGAGGCGCCCGCCGTCGAGCTCCACCGCGCCCTCGGCGGGGCGCAGGGCCGCGGCGCGGGCGGCGTGCAGCTCGACGCCGTGCTCGGTGTACCAGGCCTCGGGCGCGAGCCGGAGGCCCGCGGCATCCTTGGTGCCGAGGAGATAGCCCTTGCTCAGCGGCGGCCGGTCGTAGGGCAGGCCCGAGGGGTCGACGAGGCCGAGGGCGCCGTCGTAGCCGCGGGCGCGCAGCTCGGCCGCGGCGCTGTAGCCCGCGACGCCGCCGCCCACGACGACGATGCGGCGGGGAGAGGCCATAGGGCTGCTGCCCTGCGTCTCACTGCCCAGGGCAGGCGTCCGGGTCGGCGTCGGTGCCGGGGAACAGGACGACCTGACCGTCCCGGACCTCGACCCGGTGCGTGCGGGCGTCCTCGGTCGCGGGGAGGCCCTTCACCTTGCCGCTGCGGAGGCTGAACATCGAGGAGTGCAGCGGGCACTCGACGTCCTCGCCCTCGATCCAGCCGTCCGCGAGGGACGCCTCCTCGTGCGTGCACGTGTCGTTGAGCGCGAAGAAGCAGCCGGTCTCGGTGCGGAAGACGGCGATGGGCTCGTCGAACCCCGACTCCTCGGGCTCCACGACCTTCGCGGTGCCCTCCTCGATGTCCTCCGTGCCGCCGACGACGATTCCCTCGCTCATGCGTTCCACTCTACCGAGGCGGGCTGGGAGCCCGGTCCACGCCCGCGAGTCTGGGACTCCGGACGCCGTCGGCGAAACACCCATAGATCTATCAGGGGGCGGTGCTGTGACATTGACTACATTCCGTTTTATCCCGAGGAGTCATCATGGCTGGTGCAGCCGTAGAAACCCGATCCATCGACATGGTGCCCAAAGGCGAGCGCCATGGCCGGCCGTGGGGGCAGTTCACGCTGTGGTTCGGCGCCAACGCCCAGATCACGGCCATCGTCGACGGGGCGCTCGCCGTCGTGTTCGGGGCCGATGCGTTCTGGGCGATCGTCGGCCTGCTCGTGGGCAACGTCCTCGGCGGGATCGTCATGGCCCTGCACTCGGCGCAGGGCCCCAGGCTGGGCCTGCCCCAGATGATCTCGAGCCGCGCCCAGTTCGGCGTCTACGGCGCCGTGATCCCGCTGGTCCTCGTGATCCTCATGTACATCGGCTTCGCCTCGACCGGCACCGTCCTCTCCGGGCAGGCCATCAACCTCGTGCTCGGCACGAACGTCCCCGCCGTCGGCATCGTCATCTTCGGCGCGGCCACCGCGGTCCTGGCCATCCTGGGCTACAAGTACATCCACGCCATGGGCCGCGTCGCGACGGTGCTCGGCCTCGCGGGCTTCCTGTACCTCACAGTCGTGACGTTCACGCGCTACGACATCTCGCAGGCGATCTTCATCAAGCCCTTCGAGCTGCCGACCTTCCTCATCGCCGTCTCGCTCGCCGCCGGGTGGCAGCTGACCTTCGGCCCGTACGTCGCCGACTACTCGCGCTACCTCCCGCAGGACACCCCCGAGAAGCGCACGTTCTGGTACACCTTCGCCGGCTCGGTGGGCGGCGCCCAGTGGGCCATGACCCTCGGAGCGCTCGCGGGCGGCCTCTCGGCCGCGGGCCTCGGCGGCGACTTCATCAAGAACCAGGTCGGCTACATGGGCGACCTCGCCGGCGGCGGCATGCTCGCCCTTGCCGTCTACCTCATGATCGTGACCGGCAAGCTCACCGTGAACTGCCTCAACGCGTACGGCGCCTTCATGTGCTCGGTGACGATCTCGACGGCGTTCACGCGCCGGGCGGGCGTGCGGCCGATCGTCCGAGCCCTGTTCGTCATCGCCGTGATCGCCGTGAGCGTCCTCATCGCGCTCCTCGCGACGAAGGACTTCCTCAACGTCTTCAAGAACTTCGTCCTGCTGCTGCTCATGGTGTTCACGCCGTGGTCGGTCATCAACCTCGTGGACTACTACAAGGTCTCCCGCGACCGGCTCGACATCCCCGCGCTCTACTCTCCGGAGGGTCGCTACGGGAAGTGGAACCTCGTCGCGCTCGTCTCCTACGCGGTCGGCGTCGTCGTCCAGATTCCGTTCCTCGCCCAAGCGATGTACACGGGGCCGATCACGAAGCTCCTCGGCGGGGCGGACATCTCGTGGATCGTGGGCATCGCCGTGACGGCGGCCGTCTACTACCCGTGGGCGACGGCGACCAACCGCGCTCCCGCGGAGACGATCTATCCGCCCGAGGCGGAGTCTGAGACCGGAGCAGGGGCCGTGGAGGTCCGCGCCTCGGCCTGACGACGGCGTCCGCCCCGGGCGATCCGCCTTCTGAGCCTTCGGGGTACGCATCTCGTCGGGATTATGCCCTTTCTGGTACAGATCTCGGCGGGTTTTCGGCGATTCGGGTACACCGCGCACGACGACGGCGGGCGGCTTCCGCGCGGAAGCCGCCCG
>NZ_KV908332.1:0-35817 GCF_001999765.1 Sinomonas mesophila
GGGCCAGGCCCTCACCGCCGGGAGCTCCTCCTTCACCTACACCAGGGGCGGACGCACCGCCACGGCCACAACGCCGGCGGGGACCACTGCCTACAAGTACGACGGCGACGGGCGCCGCCTCAGCGCCACCCTCGGCACCGCCAAGACCAGCTTCGAATGGGACCCCTTCTACCGGCTCGCCAACGAGCTCGACACCAGCGGCGCCCTCGTCCGGCACTACACCCACGGCGACCAGCCCCTCACCGCCCACGACGCCGCCGGCGCGGTCGCCTACCTCCACACCGACCGGCTCGGCTCCATCCGCGCCCTCACCGACGCCACCGGCGCCCTCACCTCGGCCGGGGCCTTCGAACCCTACGGACGACCCCGGGCCACCGGCCCGAACAACCCCAACGCACCACCCCTGGGCTGGCTCGGCCAATACCAGGACCCCACCGGACTCACCCACCTCCGCGCACGCCAGTACGACCCGACCGCGGGCATGTTCCTCAGCACCGACCCCGCCGCGTCCACCAGCATCTCCGGCGCCTACACCTACGGCACCGCCAACCCGCTCCGCTACCTCGACATCACCGGCCTGTTCTCCTGGGACGAATTCCTCGTCGGCGTCCAAGACGTCAGCGGCATCGTCTCCGACGTCGCCGGCGTCCTCGCCATCGCGGCCGCCGTTACCGGCATCGGCGCCCCCGTCGCAGCCGCACTCGGCACGATTTCGGTCGTCGCAGGCGCAGTCCACGCCGGCACCAAAGCCATCCAGGCCTACAACACCTGCAACACAGGCAAAGGCTCCTGCGGCGACGCCGTCGCCGAAGCACTCATGTCAGCAGCCGCCGCCGTACCCGGCGGCCGACTCGTCAAGGGCGCAGCCTCCGGCGCAAAGGCGGCCTGGGGAGGTGCTGGGAAGGCCGTGAACACTCTGCCGTCCGCGGCGGCCGAAGGCAGTGGTCGGCTCTTCGTCACGACTGGGCGGGGCACGACCTACGACATCCCTGGGGATTGGACACAACGGATGGCCGACAACAACAACGGCCTGGTTTTTCAACGGCCAGGATCATCTGGGAACAGCAACATGATTAGGATCATGGAACCAACATCCCTTTACCCGAAGGGCCACGTGAGGGTTTACAACTCCGAGGGGCAGCCCATCACGCCGTTTGGCAAACCGGGATCCCAAGCGGAAACACATATTCCTCAGGATTATTCGGGAGGGTGGCCTGCATGGCCAATTCAATAAGGGACTTGGAGCGGTTCGATAATGGCTGGCGACTGCCCGTTGATGGGCTTCTTGTCACGCAAATCCGTCTAGATCACGGGGTGACCCTCCTCTTGGAGACTTTCCTCATTCGGATTGAGGGGACTTTCCTCGTTTTGGAGGGCGGCGGTTCCGAACAAAAGGTCGATCCCGAAGGGCGTCCAGAGCAGTTGATCCCTGCCTTGCGGCTGTTTGAAAAGGAAGCCGTTTCAGGCTCGGCCAACGACGATGGCGGACTCGAGCTCAACTTTCACGACGGCACCCGTGTCTTTGTGCCCGCCTCCCAACAATTTGAGCCGTGGGAGTTGGCCGGCCCGGAAGGTCTGATCATAGTGTCGGCACCAGGCGGAGAGATTTCCATCTGGAGATCCTGATCGCCAGGGGAGGGGCGCCGGCACGGCAGCATACTTCTGCACCGACAGGCTCGGCTCCATCACCGGAGGCCGCTATTACTTCGCCCCGGACGGCCGTGGTGCTGCATTCGATGCGGACGGGGTGTTCTCGTACTTCGGGGTTTTCACGCCATGATGGATCTAATCCTGCCTGTCGGTGACGTACTTTCGAGCGTGGACTACGAGCTGTTGGGTTGGGAGGAGGCCGCCGCGCACATTGATGAGGTCGCCATGGCGGTAACACTGCATTGGCGGACGACGTCAACTGCGACGCGGATCCATTGGTCTTCTGACACGAAGAACGAAGGCCTCGTTCAGCCCATAGCAGGACCGAAACGCCGATTGGCAACGATAGAAACATCGTTACCCGTTACTTTCGTTACCCTGCGATGCCTTCGCTGAGGGCCCCCCTCACGGCTCCTTGCTGACCCGGCGTCCGACTACCCTCGCATCAGGAACTGGGGGGAATTCCGTGGCGAGAACGCTCCAGGAATCTCCATGGAAATCGACCCACCATCGGCCCGGGTGGGAGTCTGGCAGCTCTAGTTGGTCTTCAGCCAAGCAGCTACCTCATTCGGGAGAACTGGTCGGATGTCGTGGCGAAGGCGGTTGCGGGGTCATAGGGAGTGTGGTGCTGCAGGCAGTGATATAGGCAGCCCAGGAGCTTGTTGAACAGGTTTCGCAGCGACGCCGTGTGACGTTCGCCGCCTTCACGTCGGCGATCGTAGTGGGCGCGCGGCCCTTCGGAACGAAGGGCCGCGAACGCCCACATGTAGCCGACCGAGGACAGGCGCCGATTCTTGACCGTCCGGGCTGAGACGGTGCGGCTTCGGCCCGAGGCGCGGGTCACAGGTGCTGCGCCGGCGTAGGCCTTGAGCGCCCTTGCATCGACGAACCGGGACCGGTCGTCGCCGATCTCGGCCAGCACCCGCGCCCCGGACATGACCGACAGGCCCGGGAAGCTCGTGATGATCTCCGCATCCGGGTGCGATCCGAAGGCAGCTTCGGTGGCGTCGGCGAGGTTGTCGCAGCTCGAGCAGGCGGCATCGAGCTGCTGCAGCAGCGCCGAGGCCTGGCGCCCCATCGCCTGTTCGACGAGATCTGGCTGGCGCAGCTGATCGGCGCGGAAGATCCCGCGCAGACGCTCGACCTCTTCATCGACGGGGCGTCGGAGGCGGCCGGCCTTGACGAGCAGGGTACGCAGCTGGCTTCTGGTCAGCCGGGCGGCGGTGGCCGGCGTCGGGGCCGCCGTGAGGACGACGCGGGCATGGGCGGAGTCGAGGCCGAGGTTGCCGGTGCCGTGGAAGGCCAGCAGGGCTGCGGGATAGTACTCGCGCAGATGGGACCGGAGCCGGTTCACGATCTGGCCTTTGTCCCAGATCGCGTCCTGGTGGGCACGGGCGAGCACGCCGATCGCTCGGGCGAGCTCGCTGTCAACCGGCAGCGGGCGGTGCGCACGGCCGTCGGTTCGCAGGATGTTGGCCAGGACCCGCGCGTCGGCGGCGTCCGACTTCGCACGGGAGACGCTGGTGCGGTCCCGATAGCGTGCGGCAGCCAGCGGGTTGATCGCGTAGACCCTCCGGCCGGCGGCACGCAAGCGGGCTACCAGCAGACCGCGTGGTGTCTCGATGGCCACGGGGATCGGTTCCTCGGGGCTGTCGCCGTGGCGGGCCAGCAGCTCCAGCAATGCCCGGAAGCCTGCGCTGTCGTCGCTGATCCGCATCTTGGCCAGCTGCTCGCCGTCGTGGCCGACGAGGGCAATGTCGTGGTGTCCCTCCGCCCAGTCGATACCGCAGAACACTCGGCTCAACGTCTTCTCCTCTCACTGTTCGGGCGCCGGCGGCGCCGAGGCAGCTCCGTGCGGAGCACGCGGCGCTCTAATAGAAGTGCTCCCGGGCACGCCATCTCATGAGCCGTTCGTGTCTCCAGCGACCGCCAGGGACCTCGGTCTGCTGGAGAGCTCGAAGGCTCGCGAATGCTGAGAGGTCGGCCCCTGGAGGCGGGCTGAGGACATGAATACCGCAACTGTCACCTGACTTGGCGGAGGCCGCGGCCTTATTGCCGATCATCCCGGGGAAAAGCCAGCGGCCTCCGCCTGGTCACCGTGGAGCCGGTCTGACCAGAAGGGATCTCAGTCCCCGGAACGGCGGCAGGCTTTCCACGGCGCGGCCGGTGGACGCGCGCGCTCCGGCTTCCGCCGACCGCGCCGCGGTGCCGGTCTGACCAGAGGGATCTCAGTCCCGGAAGGGAGGCAGGCTTTCCACCGCGCGGCCGGTGGACCTTGTACACACAAATCCGCCGACTGACCTATTAGAGGGAGGCCAGCAGATCGGCGCAGGCTGCCTCGCAGCGACGGCAGACTTCGGCGCAGATCCGGCAGTGCTCGTGCATGCCGGCGTGACGTTCGCATTCCTCCGCGCAGGCCTTGCATGCGGCCCGGCAGGCCTCCAGGACGGCGCGCGTGAGGTTGGCGTCGTACCCGGTGTGACGGGAGAGGATGTTCCCAGTGGTGGTGCAGATGTCGGCGCAGTCGAGATCACGGTCACGCTAGTCACGGCCACCCCATGCTGGCCAGAGTCCGCGGGAAAGGCAGACCCCCACGGCCGAGGTAGAGCCAGACGCTGGCCCCAGCATCACCGCGCGCAGACGGCCTTCGACCTCCGTCAGGGCAAGCGCATCGTGCTGGAGTTCGGCAACGACACCGCGCGGCATGGCAGCGGTCCTCTCCTACACCTCCTGAGGACGAAAGGGGAAGCAAAGGCGGATCGCCTCCGTGCTGGGAGGCGCCGGCGCAGCTGACGGCTATCCGCCGCCGCCCTCGCCCACCCGCCCGGCTCCCCATTCCTCCTCGGCGACCACAGCGCGCGCCGCGACGAACGCGCGCACGGCGGTTTCGACGTCGTCCGCGCTGTGCGCGGCCGAGAGCTGGACGCGGATGCGGGCCAGCCCCTTCGGCACGACGGGGTAGGAGAAGGCCGTGACGTAGACGCCGTGGGCGAGCATCTCGGCCGCGACGCGGCCCGCAAGCGCGGCGTCGCCGAACATGACGGGCACGATCGCGTGCTCGCCCGGGAGCAGCTCGAAGCCCTCCTCGGCCATGCGGCGGCGGAAGTGGGCGGCATTGGCGAAGAGCCGCTCGCGCAGCGCGGCGGACTCGGCGACGAGGTCCAGGGCGCGCAGTGTCGCGGCGACGATCGCCGGGGCCACCGAGTTCGAGAAGAGGTAGGGACGGGCGCGCTGGCGCAGGAGCGCGACGATCTCGGCCCGGCCCGAGACGTAGCCGCCGGAGGCCCCACCGAGGGCTTTGCCGAAGGTGCCGGTGTAGATGTCCACCCGGTCCGAGACGCCGGCGTGCTCGGGGGTCCCGGCACCGGTCGGCCCCATGAAGCCGACGGCGTGCGAGTCGTCGACCATGACCATCGCGCCGTAGCGCTCGGCGAGCCCGCAGATCTCGGCCAGCGGCGCGAGGTAGCCGTCCATCGAGAACACGCCGTCGGTGACGATGAGAATCCGCCGGGCGCCGGCGCCGTCGTTCATCGCCGCCGCCTCCCGCAGCCGCTCCTCGAGCTCGCCCATGTCCCGGTTCGCGTACCGGAGGCGGGCGGCCTTGCAGAGCCGGATGCCGTCGATGATCGAGGCGTGGTTGAGCGCGTCGGAGATGACGGCGTCCTCGGGTCCGAGGAGCGCCTCGAACACGCCGCCGTTGGCGTCGAAGCAGCTGGAGAAGAGGATCGTGTCCTCGGTGCCGAGGAACGCCGAGACGCGGCGCTCGAGGGCCAAGTGCGCGTCCTGGGTCCCGCAGATGAACCGCACCGAGGCCATGCCGAAGCCGCGCTCGTCGAGGGCCCGCTTCGCGGCGGCGACGAGCTCGGGATGGTCAGCGAGGCCGAGGTAGTTGTTGGCGCAGAAGTTCAGCACCTCCCCCGCGGGCGCGCCGAGCGGGCCGGCCTGGATGTGGGCCGACTGCGGCGAGTCGATGTGCCGCTCCTCCTTGAACGTCCCGGCCGCTCGGATGGCCTCGAGCTCCTCGGCCAGCTGCCCCTTCACCCCTGCGAACATGCGCCCTCCTTGACGTTCCTGCCCAAGTCCCTGCTCAGACTCCGGACCAGTCCAGCACCACTTTGCCCCCGCGCCCCGAGCGGGCGACGGCGAAGCCCTCCTCCCAGCGCTTGGCCGGCAGGACGTCGGTCACCACGGCGGCGACGTTGCGCCGGAGCGTGGGATTGCTCTGGAGCATCGCGCTCATGGCGTACCAGGTCTCGAACATCTCCCGGCCGTAGATGCCCTTGAGCGTGAGCATGTGCGTGACGACCTTGCCCCAGTCGATCTCGACCGGCTGCGCGGGCAGGCCGAGCATCGCGATCCGGCCGCCATGGTTCATGTTCTCGATCATCTCCGGCAGCGCCGCGGGGTGGCCGGACATCTCGAAGGCCACGTCGAAGCCCTCGAGCATGCCGAGCTCGCGCTGGGCCTCGCGGACGGTCATCTTTGAGACGTCGATCGCGAGGTCCACGCCCATGAGCCGGGCCAGCGCGAGCCGCGGCGCCGAGACGTCCGTGATCGCGATCTTGCGGGCGCCCGCGTGGCGGGCGACCGAGATGGCCATGAGCCCGATCGGGCCCGCGCCCGTGATGAGCACGTCCTCGCCCACGAGCGGGAAGCTCAGCGCGGTGTGGGTCGCGTTGCCGAACGGGTCGAAGATGGCGCCGAGCTCGGGCGTGATCGACGGGTCCCGGTGCACCCAGGCGTTCGTCTCGGGGATCACCACGTACTCGGCGAACGCACCGTCGCGCTGGATCCCCACGCTCGAGACGTGGATGCACATCTGGCGCCGCCCGGCGCGGCAGTTGCGGCAGATCCCGCACACCACATGCCCCTCGCCGGAGACGCGGTGCCCGACCCGGACCTCGCGCACGTCCTCGCCGACGGCCACGACCTCGCCGTAGAACTCGTGACCGGGGACGAACGGCGCCTGCGCCATGGTCTGGGCCGAGGCGTCCCAGTCCTGCAGGTGCAGGTCCGTGCCGCAGATGCCGGTCGCGAGGACGCGGATCTTCACCTCGTCCGGGCCGGGCTCGGGCTCCGGCCGCTCGACCAACTCGAATCCGGGCTGCGGGCCTGCCTTGTAGAGGGCTCTCATGAGGCCATTCAAGGCCACCGGATGACTTAGAACAACACCGGGTATCTCAACAGACGGTTTAGAGTTTGCTTATGGATGTCCGTCAGCTGCAGATCCTCCGCGAACTCGGCGAGCTCGGGAGCGTCAAGGCGGTCGCCGAGCAGCTCCTCGTGACGCCCTCGGCGGTCTCCCAGCAGCTCGCGCTCCTCACGCGCAGCGCCGGCGTGCCGCTCACGCGCAAGGAGGGCCGCAGCCTCGTGCTCACCGACGCCGGCCGGGTGCTCGCGGAGGCGGGCGGCGCCGTCGTGCGCGCCATGGCGGACGCGCGGGCGGCGATCGGCGCCTACCACGACGACCCGGGCAGGACCGTCTCGGTCTGCGCGTTCCACTCGGCGGGGCAGGCGCTGTTCGGGAGATTGGCGGCGCGGCTCGCGGCGCGTCACGCGCACGACGGCGATGCCCCCGGCGGCGGCCGGGGGGCCGGCGGCGGTGGCCGACGCGACGGCGGGCCCCGGCTGCGGTTGGCCGACGAGGACGTGCCCCAGCATGGCTTCCCGGCCCTGACGGCCCGGTACGACGTGGTCCTCGCGCACCGCATGGCGCACAGCGAGGCCTGGCCCGAGGACCGGCTCGTCGTCGTGCCACTGGCCCAGGAGCCGTTCGACGTGGCCCTGCCCATGGGGCACCCGCTGGCCGCACGCGCCTCCCTCACCCCGGCCGAGGTCGCGGGCGAGGCGTGGGTTTCGAGCCGCCCCGGCTACTCTCCCGCCGACGTCCTCGCGACGATCGCCGCCGTCGCGAGCAGGGCGCCAGAGGTCGCGCACCGGATCAACGACTACGCCTCGGTCGCGGCCGTCGTCGCCGCGGGCGGGGCGATCGGCCTCCTGCCCCGGCACACGGCGTCGGCCCTCGCCCTCTCGCATTCCGTGGTCCTGCGCCCGCTCGAGGGGATCGCGACGACGCGCCGCATCGACCTGCTCATCCGGCCCGAGAACGCGCGCCGCCGGTCCGTCGAGCTCGTGGTCGAGGCGCTGCGGGACGTCGTGGCCGAACTCGTTGCCGGATGAGGCGCGGTTGAGGCACCCGCCGCGGCACCGGGGGCCCGGGGTCAGGGCGCGGCGAGCGCCGCCGCGCCGAACGAGACCGCGAAGCGCCGGCACCAGACGGACACGGACGTGTACTGGGCGAGGTCGGCCTCGGGCGGGATCGGGTAGTTCTGGTCGCCGTGGTTGGCCTTGAGCTCGCCCAGGTCGAGGTAGCGGCCGTCGTCGAAGACGTGCCATCCGGGATTGCCCTCGAGGACCGGGGCGTCCGTGAGCCACACGCGCAGGTCCGGCCCGTCCGAGGTGTCGAGGCTTTCGAAGCGGAGCACGCGGCTGCCGTCCGCGAGCTCGAGGACGCGGACCGTGCCGGAGCTCGCGTGCTCGTGGCTGATGATCGCCCCCTGCGCGAGGACGCGGGGCGCGGCCGGGGCGGTGGGCGCCGCCGGCTCGCCGGGAGACTCCGACGGGGCGGAGGACGACGGCGCGGCGCCCGGCGGCGGGGACGGCGCCGGAGTCTGGGCGCCGGCGTCCTGGGTTGCGGACGGCGCGGCCTCGACCAGGGTCGAGCTCGTGAAGAGCCGCCATGGCTGGAACAGGTAGAGTCCCACGCCGATGAGGACCCCGACCGCGATCGCCGCGAGGGCACTGAGGACCGGGTGGGCGCGCACTGCACGGCGCGCTGAGCGCACGAGGGCCATGGCTCAAGGATACGTCTGGAGTGCCGGACAGCTGATCAGGCACGGCGTTTGCACTCTGTGCCGGTATACCAAATACTGGGACGGGTGTCGCCGATGGCACCCTGCCCCGAGACCCGAGGAGCCCGACGATGTGCCTTCACGACCACGAATCCGCCCCTAGCCCCGCAGGCCCGCTGTCTCGCCGCAATATCCTCGCCGGCGCCGCGGCACTGGCCGGGATCTCGGCCGCGGCCGTCGCGGGGCACCTCGGGGCCGCGGCTCCCGCGCGAGCCGACGGTTCGCCGTCGGGCCCCAGCTACCCCGGCCGTCCTGGCATGCCAGACGCCCTCATCGTCGAGGGCGCCACGCTGGTGGACCCGGCCACGGGGGGCGCCGTGCCGGACGCCGTCGTCGTGTTCGACGGCGGGGTGGTCGCCGCAGCCGGTACGCGGGACGAGACTCGGCGGGCCGTCGCGGACGTCGCCGGGCGGGCGCTGCGGATCGACGCGACGGGGCGCTGGATCGTCCCGGGCCTCGTGGACGTGCACGTGCACGCGAACGCCCTCGCCGACGCGCGGCTCCTCCTCGCGGGGGGCGCGACGAGCGTGCGCAGCGGCTCGAGCAGCTTCTACCAGGACGTGGCCCTCTCGGCCCTGCCGGAGTGGGCGCCCGGCGCCGCGCCGCGCATGCGGGCCGCCGGCCTTTTCGTCTCGCCGCAGCTGGGCGACTCGCTGCTCGCGGACCCGGACCTCGCTCCGCTCGCACCCCTCGAGGGAGTGACCGAACCCGCGGACCTCGCCTACCTCACCCGCGTGAACCTCTCCCGCGGCGCCGTCGTCATCAAGACCCGCTCCAACCCGCGCGCGGGGCTGCCGGAGCAGGATCCGCGCGAGCTCGTCTACGGGCAGGAGCAGATCGCCGCCATCGTCTCCGCCGCGCGCGGGGCGGGCGTGCTGTGCCACGCCTACAGCGCCGAGGGCATCGATGGCGCGGTGCGCGCCGGTGTGAAGAGCATCGAGCACGGCGTCTTCGTCACCGAGGCCACGATCGCCGAGATGGCCCGTCGCGGGACCTACTTCACGCCCACGATGGACGCGATCACCTCGATGGCGTCCTCGTCCAACCCCGTGCTCGCCGCGCGCGGGGCCGAGTACACGCCGGTGCTCAAGGCCGCGGTCCTCGCCGCCCACGAGGCCGGCGTCCCCGTCGTCGCGGGCACGGACTCGTTCGGCACCGACGTCACGCCCATCGGGACCGAGGTGCGGCTCCTCGGCGAGGCGGGCCTCTCCCCGCTCGAGGCGCTGCGGGCGGCGACGACCCGCGCGGCGGCCCTGCTGGGGTGGGAGGGCAGGGCCGGGGTGCTCGCGCGCGGCGCGTTCGCGGACGCCGTCGTGCTCGACGCCGACCCGCTCGCCGATGCGGGCGCGCTCAAGACGGTGCGGGCCGTCGTCGCGCAGGGCGTCGTGGTGCGCAACGAGCTCTGACGACGAGCTCTGACCGGGGCGCCAGCCGCCGGACCCCGGGCGCCGAGGCGCCCGGGCTCAGCACGCCGTCAGGACTGGGTCGCGTCAGGACTGGGTCGCGGAGGGCGAGGGCGACTGGGTCTGGCCGCGGTTCTTGTGGCCCTTCCCGTGGCCCTGGCCCTGGGCCTTGGCGGGGAACGGGCCCTTCACCACCTGCTGCGCGGTGTCCTCGCTCCCTGAGCGGACGCCCCGGACGACGACCTCGTCACCCACGGCGAGGTCGCCCGGGGTCAGCGCCGTGCCCTTCTGGGCGGCGGCGCGGATCCTCGTTTCGGCGTTGAGCGTGTACGAGTGCTCGTAGCCGTCCTCGCTGCGGACGGTGAGTCTCGTGTCCGTCGCCTCGGTGACCGTGCCGCGCTGGCTCACGATGGTCGCGTAGGTGCCGTCACTCTTCTTGACGGTCACCTCGCCGTGGAGCCCGCCGCGGAGCAGCCCGTGTTTGAAGCCGTGGCCCCAGGCCTTTGCGGGGGCCGAGACGGAGTCGGTCGGGCTCGCCGTGGACGTCGGGGTCGCCGAGGCCCAGACGGCCGCGCCGCCCGCGCCAGCGAGGCCGAAGGCGAGTGCGCCGATGACGATGCCGCGCCGGATGCGGCCTGGTGCAGACTTCATGGCTCCATGATCGTCCTCAGGACGGCTCCGAGCGCCGGTTCTGATCCATTCCACAGCGAATGCATGGCCCCGGCACAGGTTCGCGGCCGAGGATGCCCGGGCCTCCCCTGGACCCGGGGTCACCTCCCAACGTTGCGAGGTCACCTCCCCACGTTGCGAGGTCACCTCCCAACGTTGCGAGGTCACCTCCCAACATTGTGAGGTCACGTCTCAGCAATCCGGGGTCAGCGCGCGACGGCGGCCGCGTCTGGGGGTTCCTTCCGATGCCTTCTGGCGGGGGCGCCTCGTGCGTATTCTGGCGCAGTGAGCCGCTCCGACAGCCCCATGATCCACCTCGAGTCCACTGTCCTCGGGAGCCCCGACCCCCAGGCCGCTGTCCGCTTCTATGCCCGCCTCCTCAGCTGGGAGATCCGCAACGACGAGCGCGACTGGTGCACCCTGCGCAATCCCGGAGGCGGTCCCGGCCTGTCCTTCCAGCTCGAGGACGACTTCGTGCGACCCGTCTGGCCCGAGCAGCCCGGGCGCCAGCAGATGATGATGCACTTGGACCTGCGCGTCGAGGACCTGCAGAAAGCGGCCGCCCATGCCAAGGAGTGCGGCGCCCAGCGGGCCGATCACCAGCCGCAGGACGACGTCGTCGTCTTCCTCGACCCCGACGGGCACCCCTTCTGTCTCTTCGAGAAGTGATCCGTCAGGCCTGAAGGAGCCCGCAGGCTCGGGTCTCAGGAACGTGACCTCGCAATGTTGAGAGGTGACCCCGCAACGTTGAGAGGTGACCTCGCAATGTTGAGAGGTGACCCCTCAACGTTGGGACGTGACCCCGCAAGGTTGAGAGGTGACCCCGCGTCCTTTGGTGAGGACGCGGGGTCAGGGGGTCCTGCTGCCCGGGTCAGGTCCCTGCTAGGCGCTGACGCCGAGCCTCTCCAGGATGAGCTCCTTGACCCGGCCGGCGTCGGCCTGGCCGCGCGTGGCCTTCATGACCCCGCCCACGATCGCGCCGACCGCCTGGACCTTGCCGCCGCGGATCTTGTCCGCGACGTCGGGCTGGGCGGCAAGCGCGGCGTCGATCGCCTCGAGGAGGGGCCGGTCGTCGGAGACGAGGACGAGGCCGCGGGCCTCCATGACCTGGGTCGGGGTGCCCTCGCCGGCGATCACGCCGTCGAGCACCTGGCCAGCCATCTTGTTGTTGAGCTTGCCGCCCTCGACGAGGCCGTTGAGCTCGACGATCGCCGCCGGCGTCACGCCGAGCTCCGCGGGGTCGACGTCGGCCGTCTTGGCTCGGCCGACGATCTCGCCCATCCACCACTTGCGGGCCGCCTGCGGCGAGGCGCCCGCGGCGACGGTCTCCTCGATCGCCTCGACGACGCCGGCGTTGACGACGTCGCGGAACTCAGCGTCGGCGTAGCCCCAAGCCTCCTTGAGGCGCTTGCGGCGCTCGGCCGGCGGCTCGGGCAGCGTCGCGCGCAGCTCCTCGACCCACTCGCGGCTCGGGACGACGGGGACGAGGTCCGGCTCGGGGAAGTAGCGGTAGTCGTCGGCGTCGCTCTTGGGGCGGCCGGCCGTCGTCGTGCGCGTGTCCTCGTGCCAGTGGCGGGTCTCCTGCGTGACCGTCCCGCCCGAGGCGAGGACGGCGGCGTGACGCTGGATCTCGAAGCGCACGGCGTGCTCGACCGAGCGCAGCGAGTTGACGTTCTTGGTCTCCGAGCGCGTGCCGAACTTATCGGCGCCCTTGGGCATGAGCGAGACGTTCGCATCGCAGCGGACGTTTCCGCGCTCCATGCGCGCGTCCGAGACGCCGAGGTTCTTCACGATCTCCCGGACCGCCGAGACGTACGCGCGGGCGAGCTCAGGGGCGCGGGAGCCCGCGCCGACGATCGGCTTCGTGACGATCTCGACGAGCGGGACGCCGGCGCGGTTGTAGTCCACGAGCGAGTAGTCGGCGCCCTGGATGCGGCCGGTCGCGCCGCCCATGTGGGTGAGCTTGCCGGCGTCCTCCTCCATGTGCGCGCGCTCGATCTCGACGCGGAACACGGTGCCGTCCTCGAGCTCGACGTCGAGCCAGCCGTCGTGCGCGATCGGCTCGTCGTACTGCGACGTCTGGAAGTTCTTCGGCGTGTCCGGGTAGAAGTAGTTCTTCCGCGCGAAGCGGCAGGACTCGGCGATCTCGCAGTTGAGGGCCAGGCCGATCTTGATGCTCGACTCGACGGCGGCCCTGTTCACGACAGGCAGGACGCCGGGCATGCCGAGGTCGACCTCGTTGACGTTCGTGTTCGGGTCGTCGCCGAAGACGTTCGGGGCCGAGGAGAACATCTTGGACTTGGTGTTGAGCTCGACGTGGACCTCGAAGCCGAGGACGGGGTCGAAGCGCTCCATGGCCTCGTCGAAGGACAGGATCTCGTCAGTGGCTGCCATCTCTACTTCACTCCTTCGGTCGTCGCGGCCGTCGCAGCCGTCAGGGACGGCGCCTTCGCGAGCAGCGGGCCGCCCCACTGCGCCTCGAGCAGCGACTCGAGCGCCGCGCCGACGCGGTAGAGGCGGGCGTCCTGGCGGGCCGGGGCCAGGAGCTGGATGCCCACGGGCAGGCCGTCCTCGTCCGCGAGGCCGCCCGGGAGGGACAGGCCCGGGACGCCGGCCAGGTTCGCGGGGATGGTCGCGACGTCGTTGAGGTACATCGCGAGCGGGTCGTCGAGCTTCTCGCCGAGCCGGAACGCCGTCGTGGGCGCTGTCGGGGAGATGAGCACGTCCGCCTTCGCGAACGCGGCCTCGAAGTCGCGCTGGACGAGCGTGCGGACCTTCTGCGCCGAGCCGTAGTAGGCGTCGTAGTAGCCGGCCGAGAGGGCGTAGGTGCCGAGGATGATGCGGCGCTTGGCCTCGTCGCCGAACCCGGCGGCGCGGGTCGCGCCCATGACGCGCTCGATCGTCATCGGGCCGTCCTTGGGCAGGACGCGCAGGCCGTACCGGACGCCGTCGAACTTCGCGAGGTTGCTCGAGACCTCCGAGGGCATGATGAGGTAGTAGGCCCCGAGGGCGTACTGGAAGTTCGGGCAGGAGACCTCGACGACCGTGGCCCCGGCGCCCTTGAGCAGCTCGAGCGCCTCGTGGAAGCGGGCCTCGACGCCGGCCTGGTAGCCCTCGCCGCCGAGCTCCTTGACGACGCCGATGCGCAGCCCCGCGACGGACCCCTCCTTCGCCGCGGCGACCAGCGTGTCGAACGGGTCCGTGAGCGAGGTCGAGTCGAACGGGTCGTACCCGCCCACAAGCTCCTGCAGCAGCGCCGAGTCGAGCACCGTGCGGGAGACGGGGCCGATCTGGTCCAGGCTCGAGGCCATGGCGATCGCGCCGTAGCGGGACACCGCGCCGTAGGTGGGCTTGACGCCGACCGTGCCGGTCACGGCTCCGGGCTGGCGGATCGAGCCGCCCGTGTCGGTGCCCAGCGCGAGCGGTGCCTCGAACGCCGCGACGGCCGCGGCGGAGCCGCCCCCCGAGCCGCCGGGGATGCGGTCGAGGTCCCACGGGTTGCGGGTCGGGCCGAATGCCGAGTGCTCCGTCGAGGAGCCCATCGCGAACTCGTCGAGGTTGGTCTTGCCGAGGATCGGCAGCTTCGCGGCGCGGATCTTCTTGATGACCGTCGCGTCGTAGGGGCTCATCCAGCCCTCGAGGATGCGCGAACCCGCCGTCGTCGGCTGGCCGACCGTGACGATGAGGTCCTTGATCGCGATCGGGACGCCCGCGAGCGGGTGGAGGGCGGCGGCGTCGTCCCCGCCCGCGGCGCGCGCGGCGTCGACCTCGCGGGCGACGGCGAGCGCCTCCTCGGTGTTGACGTGCAGGAAGGCGTGGACGCCGCGCTCCCCGCCGTCGACCTCGGCGATCCGGTCAAGGTGGGCGCGGGTGACCTCCTCGGAGGAGACCTCCTTGGCGGCGAGCTTCTCGGCGAGGGCCGAGGCGCTGGACGTGATGAGTTCGTTGAGGCTCATGGTTTACTCCTCGTCCAGGATGGCCGGGACCCGGAAGCGGTCCTCGTCGGCGTCGGGGGCGCCGGAGAGCGCCTCGGCGGGGGTCAGGACGTGGCCCACCACGTCCTCGCGGAAGACGTTGCTCAGCGGGATCGGGTGGCTCGTCGCCGGGACGTCGGGGCCGGCGGCCTCGCTCACGCTCTTGACGGCGTCGACGATGTGGGCCAGTTCGCCCGCCATCTTGTCGAGTTCCGCCTCGCTCATCTCGATCCGCGCGAGCTGCGCGAGGTGCGCAACGTCGTCGCGAGTGATCTCAGCCATGGATCTCCCTGTGAAGGTGGTGAAGAAGGTTCGCCGTCCAGTCTAGTCGCGGCCCGCGCACGACGGCGCGCTGCCGCGGCTCCCCGGGGAGCCCGTCAGCCGCGGGCGAGCCGGGCGAAGCCGGCGTGGAGGTCGTGGACGGTGACCGTCCCGCCGCCGAGGGCCTCGGCCTTCGCCCTCAGGCGCTCCACGAACTCGTCCCCGGGGCGGCCGAACAGGTCGATGGACCGGAACCGGATGAGCGGCGCGATGGGCGGGAACTTGGGGCCGGCAACCTGCAGGTGGTACTCGAGCGACTCCACGTCCCGATGGATGTGCACGACGCTCATCGTGGACCCGTCCTCGGAGAAGAAGACGGAATAGCTGACGATCCGCGGCTCGTTCAGCTCGACGAACGCAGCCAGCTCCGCCATGGCGGCCCTCAGCTCCTCGAGCCTGCCGGGCCGGACCTCGGACATGTCCCGGTACACCAAGATGTCGCCCATGCCGTCCAATTGTCCTCCCACCCCGCGTTCGGGACGCGCGGTCAAATCCTTGATTCCGATGACACGGGCCGATCCTTGCAGACACAGGGATGCACGGGAGAGGATGTCAAATGACCAACACCGTCGGTGCAATCCAGGAGCCCACGTGCGGCCCATCGGCTTCCCCAACTTCCCGTTCGATTCGCCACTGACTGGAACCATCGTCGATCTTGAGCGTGTGCGTGGTGACTTGGGCCTTGGCGACACGCATCCTGCCCTCTTCGAGCAACTCCGGTCCATGGCGCAGCTCATGTCCACCATCACCAGCGCGCGTATTGAAGGCAATCGAGCGTCGATCGTCCGCGCCGTTGCTGCTGTGGACGCGTCACGACGCCATCCGGCCACACACCACCCCGATGACGTCCAGGACATCGTGCAATTGGACGCCGCGACCGCGTTCGTGGACCGCACTGTGACCTCTGGGACCCTGCTCACTCACGGCTTCGTCCGGGAACTCCATCGGATGTGTGTCCAGGGGCTCAAGCGCGAGGGAGACAGGACACCGGGGGCGTATCGAACCAGCAACATCACGATTGGCGGATCACGCCATGTCCCGCCCCCACCGAGCAGCATTCACGGGGACCTGAGCGAGCTGCTTGGATTCCTCAACAAGGACGTAGCCCACCACATCCAGCTGCTCAAGATCGCCGTCGCACACCACCGATTTGTCTGGATCCACCCCTTTGCCAACGGCAACGGACGCGTGGGGCGCTTGCTGACCTACGCTGCGATGCGTCGGGAAGGGTACACCGACGACTCAGGGTACCGGTTCCTCAATCCGACCGCGGTCTTCGGCAACGACCTGGCTCTGTACTACGAACGTCTCGGAGACGCCGACTCCCTCGAACCGGACGCAATCGTCCGCTGGTGTGAGTTCATGCTGTCCGGCCTCGTCGCAGAACTCGAACGGATGCGCAGTCTGAGCCACCATGATTTTGCGGTGCGCGGCGTGTTCGTCCCGGCCATCCGGCAAGGTCAACGCGGGGCCTTGTTGGACCAGGCAGACGCACATGCGCTGGCCATGGTTGCTGAGCGGCTCGATGTACGCGCGGCAGACCTTGAGCCGGCGTACCCAGGCAGTCCTGCAGTCCGCAGCCGAAAGATTCGGAGCTTGCTGGACCGTGGCCTGGTTGAAGCGACGACCCCAAGCGGCCGCATCTATCGCCTTCGTCTGGCGCCGAGCGAGCTCACGCCTCTCGTCTTCCGGCAGCTTGACGAGATCGGGTTCCTGCCGCGAATCCTCCGGGATGAGCAGCCTCACGCGGAAATGCCCCCGGTTTCGGAAAATGCCCCGCGCCGAAGCGCGGGGCAGATTCCGAAACCGGGGGCAGGACCCGCAGGAGGCGGCTGACGGTCGGCGGCTACCCGATCGCGATCGCCCCGAGGACGACGCCGACCGCGAGCATGACGAGCGAGATCGCCGCCGTGCGCCACAGGACGAGCTTGTGGTGGTCGCCGAGCTCGACCTTCGCGAGCGAGACGAGCAGGAGGATCGCCGGGACGAGAGGGCTCTGCAGGTGGAACGGCTGGCCCGTGATCGAGGCGCGGGCCATGTCCGCGGCCGGGATGCCGTAGTGCGCGGCCGTCTCGGACAGGATCGGCAGGACGCCGAAGTAGAACGCGTCGTTGCTCATGAAGAACGTCATCGGGATGGACAGGACGCCCGTGATGACGGCCATGAACGGGCCGGCCTCGGCCGGGATGATCGAGACGAGCCAGGCAGACATCTCCTGCACGATGGTCGTGCCGTTGATCTCGCCCGTCAGGACGCCGGTGAGCACGGACGCGGCCATGACCATGGACACGACGGCGACGATGCTCGGCGCGTGGGCCACGAGCTGCGCGGCCTGGTCCTTCACCCGGGGGAAGTTCACGACCAGGGCGATCGCGGCGCCGACCATGAAGACGTACGGCAGCGGCAGGACGTCCGCCACGAGCAGGGTCATGATGCTGACGGTGAGTGCGAGGTTGAACCAGAACAGCTTCGGGCGCAGCGTCGTACGGTTCGGATCGAGGGCGGTTCCGGCCATCGCGGCGTCGCGGGCCTCCTCCTCGGCGGCCACGAGCACGGGCGACTCGAGCAGCGCGAGCCCGCCGCCCGGCGTCGTGTGCCTGCTGCCCCGCGGGGAGCCGAGGCCGGAGCCGGCGCCGTTCGCGTCCGGGCCCCACAGCTCGGGGTTCTCGACGGCGAGGCGGCGGCGCTCGCGCAGGCCGAGGCGCCAGGCGAAGAGCATGACGAGCGCGAGACCGGCCAGGAGCGAGGGGATCATCGGGATGAAGACGTCGTTGACGTCGATCTTGAGCGCGGTCGCGGCGCGGGCGGTCGGGCCGCCCCACGGGAGGATGTTCATCGTGCCGTTCGCGAGGCCGGCGACGCAGGTCAGGACGACGGGGCTCAGGCCCAGGCGCAGGTAGATCGGCAGCATCGCCGCGGTCGTGAGGATGAAGGTCGTGGAGCCGTCGCCGTCGAGCGAGACGGCCGCGGCGAGGATCGCCGTGCCCAGGACGACTTTGGCCGGGTCGTTGCCGAGCTTGCGCAGGATGAACTTCACGAGGGGGTCGAAGAGGCCGACGTCGATCATGAGGCCGAAGTAGATGATGGCGAACATCAGCAGCGCCGCCGTGGACGTCATGGACTTCATGGACGTCAGGACCATGTCGCCGATCCCGAGCCCCGCACCGGCGAACAGGCCGAAGATGGTCGGGACGATGATCAGCGCAAGCACCGGGGTGAGCTTCTTGGTCATGATGAGCACCATGAAGACGGCGATCATCGCGAAGCCGAGCAGTACCAGCATCGCTGGCTCCTCTCTTGTGAACCGCACCACCTCGGTGTGATGCGCACAACGAAGGTAGCCCCGCGACATGGGTCACACGGGGTTTGCCGGGATTGGCTCAACTTGTGCTCATTCGACGGGTTCTGCGCATTGTGCTCGCGCTTAGCATGGGCAGATGAGCACGACGGCGTCGCATCCCCGGTGGGCACCCCGCGGCCTCACGGAGCTGAGGTTCTCGACCCGCACGCTCCTCCTGCAGCTCGGCGCGGTGGCCCTCGCCGTCGTCCTCGCCGCGGCCGCGCACCTGTGGCTCGCCTATGAGCGGCTGTGGACCGAGGCCGAGCAGAACGCGCTGACCCTCGCCCGGGCCGTCGCGGCCGACCCCGAGCTGCGGCGCGAGACCGCGGTGATCGCCGCGGAGGCCGGGACTCCCCCGCCCGCCCAGCTCGCCGCGGGCCCCGTCATGGCCGCCGCCGAGTCGGCGCGGGCGCGCACGGGTGCGCTGTTCGTCGTCGTGACCGACGAGGAGGGCCTGCGGCTCGCGCACCCCGACCCGGCGCGGCTCGGCGAGCGCGTGAGCACCTCCCCCGCCGTCGCCCTGGCCGGCGGCGAGGAGACGACCCGCAACACCGGCACGCTGGGCCCGTCCGTGGGCGCGAAGGTCCCCGTCACCGCGCCGGCCGGCTCGGCGCAGGGCGAGGGCACCGTGGTGGGCGAGGTGAGCGTGGGCTTTGCCCGCTCGAGCATCGCAGAGGGCCTGGGCCCGGACGCGCTCGCGACCGCCGGGACCGCCGCGCTCGCCCTCGCCGGCGGCGTCGCGGCGTCCCTCGCGCTGCGCCGTCGCCTCGCCCGGCTCACCCTCGGCCTGGAGCCGGAGGAGATCGGCACGCTCGTCCAGGACCAGGAAGCAGTGCTGCGCGGGATCGACGAGGGCGTGATCGGGATCGGGCGCGACGGCCGGGTCACCGTGGCGAACGACGCCGCGCGGCGGCTCCTCGGCCCCGGAAGCGGGGACGCCGTGGCCGCCGGGGCGGAGTGGGCCGCGGCCCCCGTCCCCGAGGGGCTGCGCGCGCTCACGGCGCCGGTCCCCGGCAACGGCGGGACGGGCACCGACGGCGCGCCCGGACGGCAGCTCGTGGCCGGCGAGCGCGTGCTCGTCGCGAGCGCCCGCCGCGTGGTGCACGGCGACGAGGAGCTCGGCTGGGTCGTCATGCTGCGCGACCGCACCGAGCTGCAGGGCCTCACCCGCCAGCTCGACGCCGTCGGCGCCCTCACGGAGGCGCTGCGCGCCCAGCGGCACGAGTTCTCGAACCAATTGCACACCGTCGCCGGGCTGCTCGACCTCGGCGAGGCGGAGCAGGCGCGCGCCCACCTTGGCCGGCTCGGCGCGATGGGGCCGCTGAGCTTCCCGCTCGAGCAGGCCGAGCTGCTCGGCGACCCGAGCCTGCAGGCGTTCCTCGGGGCCAAGGGCATCGAGGCCTCCGAGCGGGGGGTGACCCTGCGGCTCGGCGACGAGACCCTCGTGCGCGGGCCCGTGGCCGCGGCGCAGGACGTGACCACGGTCCTGGGCAACCTCGTGGACAACGCGGTGCGCGCCGCCGTAGCCGGCTCGCCGGACGCCTCCGGCGAGCGCTGGGTCGAGGTCGAGCTCCTCGACGACGGCCCGGTGCTGCACGCCGTCGTCGCCGATTCGGGCGACGGGATCGGGGACACTCCGCCGGAGAGGCTCTTCGAGCCGGGGTTCACGACGGCGGCCCCCGCGGCGGGTGGGGACGCCCCGGGCGGGGCAGAGCAGCAAGCCGGGGGTCCCACCGCGGCGGAGCCGGCGTCCGGGCACGGCCTCGGCCTGCACCTGTCCCGGCAGCTCGCGCGGAGGCACGGCGGGGACGTGTGGGTCATCTCCCCCGGCACCACCGGTGGGCCCGGGGCGGTGTTCGGGGCGAAGATCGTGGGCCTGACGCCCGAGGAGAAGGCGGCACGGGACGCGCGGCTCAGGCGCGGACCGGGGCCTGGCGGACGAGGAGGGGACCGATGACCGACCTGCGCGTGCTGATTGTGGACGACGACTTCCACGTGGCGCGCCTGCACGCCGCGTGGGTCGATGCCGTGGCCGGGTTCGCCGCGCTCACGCCCGTGGGCACGGCGGCACTGGCCCTGCAGTCCGTCCATGCGCTGCGCCCCGACCTCGTGCTCCTGGACACCTACCTGCCGGACGCCACCGGACTCGAGCTCCTGCGGAGCCTCGACACGGACACGCTCATGCTCACGGCCGCCGCGGACCCCGAGTCCGTGCGCACGGCCCTGCGGCGCGGGGCCCTCGGCTACCTCATCAAGCCCTTCGGTGCCGAGGACCTGGCCACGACCCTGCGCGGCTACTCCCGGTACCGGCGGCTCCTCGCCGGCCCAGCCGCGCTCGACCAGGCCGGCGTGGACCGCGCCCGGCGGGCCCTGCTCGGCGGTGACGCGGCGTCGCAGGGACCCGGCCGCGCGCGCTCGGCGACGGAGCAGGCCGTCCTCGAGGCCCTCGCACAGCATCCGGGCGGCGGCAGCGTCCTGCTCTCGGCGGCGGAGGTGGCCAGCGTCGTCGGCGTCTCCCGGGCCACGGCGCAGCGGTACCTCGCGGCGCTCGCCGAGGACGGCGCCGTCGAGATCCAGCTGCGCTACGGCTCGACCGGGCGGCCGGAGCACCGCTACGGCCTGCCCGGCTGAGCCTGCCGGCTGCTGCAGGCTGCGGCCGGCCGCTGCCGGCCGCTGCCGGCCGCGGGTTGGCTAGACCGACTCGGCGCTCTTGTGCGCGACGAGCTCGATCTCGACGAGCATCGCCGGGTCGAGGAACGGCTTGACGTGCACGAGCGACAGCGCGGGGCGGATATCCCCGAACACGGCGCCGTGGGCGCGGCCAGCCTCCTCCCACTGGGCGATGTCGGTCAGGTAGAGCTTGGACTGCACGACGTCGGCGAGCGCGAAGCCGGCGTCCTCGAGGACCCCGCCGAGCTTGGTCAGGATGTACTGCGTCTGGGTGAAGACGTCGTCGCCCACGATCCCCTCCGGCCCGGACGCCGCCGTCGCGGAGATGTACAGCGTGTTGTCCACCCGCACGGCCCGCGAGTAGCCGAGGGTCTGCTCCCAGGGGGAGCCGCTGCTGAACGTTGTGCGCATGGCCTGCCTTTCGTCACGCGCGCCTCCGTCGGGCGCGCCCACCCTACTGTGCGTCACGGGCGGGCCGGACGGCGAACTCGGCGCGGTTCACAGCCGCTTGAGGTACACGGGCAGCCACACGTCGGTGCCGGGGATGGGCCAGTCGCGCTCGGGCGCGCGCTCGTACCCGAGGCGGCGGTACAGCGCGTGCGCCGCGTCCCAGTCCGGGCCCGTGGTGAGCACGACGGCGGTCGCGCCCTGCCGCGCGGCCCGCGCCTCGACGTCGTGCACGAGGGCGGTGGCCGCGCCGGTGCGTTGCGCACCCGGGTCGACGACGAGGAGCCGGAACTCGACCTCGCCCTCCCGTGCCACCTGGTCGAAGCCGTCGCCGTGGGCCATGACCGTGACCGAGCCGACGATCCGCCCGCCCCGCTCGGCGACCACGACGGTCCCGCGCGCCGCGCGATAGGCCACGTCCGCGATCTGGAGCATGTAGGGGTGCTCGGCCGAGGAGAAGTAGCCCGCGCCGAGGTACGCCTCGACCGAGATGCGCGAGATCTCGGGGTAGTCGGCGGGGGTCGCGGGGCGGATGGTCAGGGGTGCCGGCTCCGCGCCGCCCCGCTCTGCCACCGTCGGCACCCCGCTCAGGTCACGGGGAAGCGGCCGGAGAACTCGATGCCGCCCGCGCACGTCCACGCGGCGAAGCGCTCCGCGTCGCTCGGGCCGCCGTCGAGGGGGCTCGTGAGCGTCGGGCGCCGGACCCAACAGCCGGCCTCCTCGGCGATGAGCGCGCCGGCGGAGAAGTCGTGCTCGTTCAGGCCCCGCTCGCCGTACGCGTCGTGGGTGCCGTCGGCGACGAGGCACAGGTCCAGCGCGGCGGAGCCGAGGCGGCGGATGTCGCCGAAGCCGTCCATGAGTCCCGGGAGGAAGGCCGCCTGCTCTGCGCGGATCGACGGTTCGTAGCTGAAGCCCGTCGCGAGCAGCGCCGAGCCCGCCCCGTCCCTGCCCGGGACGGGCCCCTCGAGCCGGCGCGGCTCGCGGCCGGCGTCGCTGCGCCACGCCCCGCCCCCGCGCACGGCCCAGTACTCCCGCCGGAGCGCCGGGGCGTTGACCACGCCCGCGAGCCAGTGCCCGTCCGCGTCCGCGACGGCGACGCTCGTCGCGTAGTACACGATGTCGCGGATGAAGTTGGTCGTGCCATCGAGCGGGTCGATCGACCAGCGGAACCCGCTCGGGCGCGCGACGCGCGTCGTGCCCTGCTCCTCTCCCGTGACGATGTCGTCCGGACGCTCCGCGGCCAGGACCTCGCGGACGGCCTTCTCGGCGGCAACGTCGAAGGCCGTGACCCAGTCGCTGCCCGAGCTCTTCGTCGCCTGGTCCGCGGCGTCGACGTGGAGCATCCCGTCCGAGCGCGAGGCCAGGACGGCGGCTCCGGCCGCGGCGGCCCTCCTCGCCGTCGCCAGGAGGGCGTCGAGGTCCTGCGCGGTGTGCTGCATGGCGCTCACTCGGCCTCCTCCGCCTCGCCGATCTCGGCGGCGAGCTCCTCGCGGGCGACGGTGCCGGCGTCGTCCGCGGAGGGCTCCCCCTCCCCCGCAGCAGGGGCCGCGCCGCCGACGCCGGCCGGGCCGTGGGCCAGGAGCGCGCGGAAGCCGTCCTCGTCGAGGACGGGGACGCCGAGCTGCTCGGCCTTGTCGAGCTTGGTCCCGGCACTCTCCCCCGCCACGACGTAGTCGGTCTTCTTCGACACCGAGCCGGAGGCCTTGCCGCCATGGACGATGATGGCCTCCTTGGCCTCGTCCCGGCTGAAGCCCTCGAGCGAGCCCGTCACGACGACGGTGAGCCCCTCGAGGGTGCGCGGCGCGGAGGCATGGTGCTCGTCCGCCATCTTCACGCCGGCCGCGGACCAGCGGTCGACGATCTCGCGGTGCCAGTCCTCGGCGAACCACTCGATGAGGGCATCCGCGATGATCGGCCCCACGCCGTCGACGTGCGCGAGCTGCTCCCGGGCGTCGGGCGCGTCGAGGACGGCCCTGAGGGCGGTCATCGAGCCGTACCGGGTCGCGAGAGCGCGCGACGCAGTGGGGCCGACGTGCCGGATCGAGAGGGCCACGAGGACGCGCCACAGCGGCTGCGACTTGGCCTTCTCCAACTCGCGGAACAGCCTCTCGGTGTTCACGGTGGGCTTCGAGGGCGTCTTGGCCGTGGGCTTGGTCCAGAAGTACGGCACGAGCTCCCACTCGCCCGTGCCCACGCCCTTGGCGCGCTTCTCGCGGCGGATCATGACGTCGCGCAGGGCCTCGGGGGTGAGGTCGAAGATCCCCGCCTCGTTCTCCAGAGGCGGCACCTCGGGCGCGGCCGGCTGCGTGAGTGCGATGGCGGCCTCCCAGCCGAGGGCCTCGATGTCGAAGGCCCCGCGGCCAGCGAGGTGGAAGACGCGTTCGCGCAGCTGCGAGGGGCACGAGCGCGCGTTGGGGCAGCGGATGTCGACGTCGCCCTCCTTCGAGGGCGCGAGCGTCGTGCCGCAGGACGGGCACTCGGTGGGCATGACGAAGTCCCTCACGGGCGGGTCCTGCTGGTCCCGCAGCGCCAGGACCGGTCCGACGATCTCGGGGATGACGTCCCCGGCCTTGCGGAGCACGACGATGTCCCCGATCTTCACGCCCTTGGCCTTGACGACGTCCTGATTGTGCAGGGTGGCCATCTCGACCGTGGACCCGGCGACCTTGACGGGCTCCATGAGGCCGAAGGGGGTCACGCGGCCCGTGCGGCCCACGTTGACGCGGATGTCCTTGAGCTTCGTGTGGACTTCCTCGGGCGGGTACTTGTAGGCGACGGCCCAGCGGGGCACGCGGGACGTGTGGCCGAGGGCGCGCTGGGTCGCGAAGTCGTCGACCTTGACCACGATCCCGTCGATCTCGTGGATGAGGCTGTGCCGCTTCTCGCCGTACGTCGAGATGAACGCGAGCACCTGCTCGTAGGAGTCGAGGACCTCGACGTAGGGGCTCGTCGGCAGGCCCCACTCCCCGAGGAGCCGGTAGGTCTCGGCCTGGCTCGCCGTTCCGAGCCCCTCACGCGCCCCGATCCCGTGGACGTACATGCTCAGCGGGCGCTTGGCCGTCTCGGCCGGGTCCTTCTGGCGCAGCGAGCCCGCGGCGGCGTTGCGCGGGTTCGCGAGCGGGGCCTTGCCCTCGGCGATGAGCGCGTCGTTGTACTCGTTGAACGCCTTCGTCGGGATGTACACCTCGCCGCGGATCTCGACCTCCGCGGGGTGCCCGTCGCCCGCGAGGCGCTGGGGGACGTCCCTGATGGTCAGGACGTTGTGGGTCACGTCCTCTCCGGTGCGCCCGTCGCCGCGGGTCGCGGCCCGGACGAGCTCGCCGTTGCGGTAGAGCAGGTTGACCGCGAGGCCGTCGATCTTGAGCTCCGTGAGCCACTTGGCCGGGGGAAGCCCGACGGCGGCGACGCTCGCCTCGGCGCGGCGCACCCAGGCCTCGAGCTCCTCGACCGAGAAGACGTCCTCGAGGCTGTACATGCGGGCCACGTGCTGGACCGGGGCGAACGCGGCCGTGGCCTCGCCGCCGACCTCCTGCGTGGGCGAGTCGTGGGAGACGAGCTCCGGGTGGAGCGCCTCGAACTCCTCGAGCCTGCGGAACAGCGCGTCGTACTCCGCGTCCGAGATGACCGGGGCGTCCTCGTTGTAGTACAGGGCGCGGTGGCGCCGGACCTCGTCCGCGAGGGCGTCGTACTCCTCGCGGAGGGACTCGGACGGGACGGCCTCGGACGGGGTCACGGGTTCTGCACTCACAGGCTCTATCTTGCCCTACAGGTTCGGCGGTGCGAGGGGCGCCGGCGCGACGGCCCCTGCTCGGTGCCCGGCAGGCGCTGGACGGCATGACAGGTGCTGCCGCGGGCCTGCTGTGCCGCTTCGGGCCTGTTATGCCGTTCCGGGCCTGTTGCGCCACGGCCTTCCCGTGCCGGGCCCCGCCGCCTGCCGTGCCGCTCAGCGCCTGCCATGCCGGCCGCCCGGAACAGGCCGGAGCCCCGCAGCAGATGCTGCGGGGCTCCTGTCGGGCTCGCGTTCGCTCAGCTGAGGGAGTTGGAGGTCTGCTCCTGGACCCTGGCGTTCGTGTCCATCGTCTTGGCCGCCTCGCGCAGCTCGTCGATGAGCTTGTTCAGGGACTTCAGGCCCTCGGCGTGCCAGTTGCTCCTGAACTGCTCGGCGTCCCGGCCGGACCAGTTCTCCGGGATGTTGTTGCTGATCAGGCCGTTGAGGTTGTTCTTGATGCTCGCGATCTCCTCGGCCTTGGAGTTGAACTGCTTGGCAACGTCGCGCAGCTGCTCGACGTTGGCACCCTGCCTAATGGCCATGGTTCTTCCTTTCGATACGTCCCCGGCGTGTCCAGGAATCCGTCGCCCGGTCCTCCCAGCGGCCCGGACGCCTGCCTACAAGCTATCGGCCCCGCGTCGGAGGCGTCGATGGGGACAACTACCCCTGGCCCCCGAGGTCCTCATACGCCGCCTGCACCTTGTACGCCCGCCCGCGGGCGATGTAGTAGCCGCGGCCCGGAACGTACTTGGGATTGCGGATCCGCCCGAGCGACGTGTTCAGCAGCGAGTCGCCGTCGTGCTCGGCCGGGTTGAGCAGGAGGCCGCGGCGGCCGTTTTTGAACGGCTGCGAGAGGCTCCACGCCGAACTCCACGCGGAGGTCTCGGCCTCGCCGACGACCCACAAGCCCTCCCGGTCCATGGCCGTGATGAGCCCCGTCAGGGGGCTCTCGGCCAGGGACGAGTCGAACTCCGTGATGCCCTCGGCGAAGAGCGCGAACTCGCGCACGCCCACCTCGATCTGGAGCTCCTCCGCGGCCTGCGAGACGGCGTCCTCGCCCGTGTAGCTCGCGTCCCACAGGGGCAGCGAGGCGATCGCCGACGTGCGCGCCCCGACGTACACGCGCCGGACGCCGGGCCGCGCCCGCCGCAGCGCCGCCGCGAGGGCGACGATCGCCGTCGTGCGCCCCGACCCGGGAGGGCCGGTGAGCATGAAAGCGCCCGACGGGTCCGCGAACAGCGGCTCGAGGCTCGTGTCCTCGATGCCGATCGCGACGCGCCCGCTGTCGAGCGGCAGCCGGTCGCCGGCGACGACGTCGGGCAGGCTCCGGATGCCCGGCGCCTCGGGCACGCCCTGGCGGCGCATGGCGGCGGCGAGGCGGCCGATCTCGCGCGCCTGGACGGCGACGTTCGCGTTCCCGCCGAGGATTGCGAGCTGCAGCTCGAGGCCGTCGACGACGCCGCGCCCCGGCGGCGACTGCGGCGTCACGACGTCCTTGGGCTGGTTGAACATCATGTAGTCGTCCTCGCCCGTCATGCGCAGGATGATGCGCTTCTGCACCGAGGAGGCGATCGAGGCCGGGATCGAGTTGGTCCGGTCGCCCGTCATGACGAGGTGGACGCCGACGGCGCGCCCGTCAGAGGCCAGCTGGGTGAGGATGTCGAAGACGTTGCTCTCGGAGGAGTACTCGTAGAGCTCGCGGAAGGCGCCCATGCCGTCGATGAGGACGATGATGCGCGGCTCGTCCGGGGCGTCCGCGAGCCGGCGGTACTCCCCGACCGTCCCGGCGCGGGCCGCGGCGTACCGGTCGGAGCGCTCGTCGACGATCGCGCCGAGGTGCCGCATGAGCCGCCCGACGCGCTCGGCGTCGTCGGCGTCGATCACGGCGCCCACGTGCGGCAGGTCCGCGAGCATGTGCAGGCCCTGGGAGCCCGCATCGATGCCGTAGACCTGCACGGGCCCGCCGCGCACCGTCACGGCCGAGGCGACGGCGATGGTGCGCAGCGCCGCGGACTTGCCCGAGCCGCCCGTTCCGTAGACGGCCATGTTCCCGTCGCGGTCCGGCTCGTAGGAGAACGTGGGCTGGGACTGGCGGGCCGGGTTGTCGACGACGCCGAGCAGGAGCCGCTCGTCGGTGCGCGGGTTCGGGAGCCTCGTGAAGTCGTAGGTCTGCGGGAGCTCCTCGAGCCAGGGCTTGCGCGGCAGGCCGATCTCGAGCCGGTCCGCGGCGGTCGAGATCGTGCGGACCATGCGGGCGATGTCGTTGGGCCCCTCCACCTCCAGCTCGGCCCCGGCGGTGGCGGACGCGGGCTGCTCCCACGCGGCGCCCGAGCCGAAGTCCATCTCCACGATGTCGATCCGCGGCTTGGCCGGCTTGTCCGTGGTCCACCCGGACGCGTACCCGGTCTGGAAGCCCTGGATCCGGCCGGGCCCCGTCTTGGCGGCACCGCGGCCCGGGATGGCCGGGTCGAAGTACGCTGCGGTCTTCTCGCCGAGAATGTCCTCGGAGTCGGCCTCGTCCGCCATGCGCAGGGCGATGCGCAGGTTCGTGTTCGCGCGGAGGTTGTCCTTGATGACGCCGGCGGGCCGCTGGGTCGCGAGGATGAGGTGGAGGCCGAGCGAGCGGCCGCGCGCGGCGACGTCCACGACGCCGTCCACGAATTCGGGCACCTCCGTGGCGAGCGCGGCGAACTCGTCGACGACGATGATGAGGTACGGGGGCGTGTCCGGGTCCGCGGCCCGCTCCATCGCGAGCAGGTCCTTGGCCTTCTTCCGGTTGAAGAGGTGCTCGCGGTAGTGCAGCTCGGCCCGCAGCGAGGTCAGGGCCCGGCGCACGAGGTGCGGGGACAGGTCCGTCACGAGCCCGACGGTGTGGGGCAGGCTCACGCAGTCCGCGAAGGCCGCGCCGCCCTTGTAGTCGACGAACAGGAACGTGACCCGGTCCGGGCTGTACGCCGACGCCATGCCGAGCACCCAGGACTGGAGGAACTCGGACTTGCCCGCGCCGGTGGTCCCGCCGACGAGGGCGTGGGGGCCCTCGTTCTTGAGGTCGAGGAAGAACTGCTCGACGCCCTTGGAGCCCACGAGCGCGCGCAGCGTCCCCTTGGCCTTGGGATTGGCGACGGCGCTCGAGCGCACCGAGTTGGACTGCTGCCAGCGCTCGGCGACGGTGCCGGCGTCGTCCGCGATCTCCTTGCCGGCGAGAGTCACGTAGCTCACGGCGCGCGGGAGGTCCGAATCGTCGTCGACGGGTTTGCCGACGTCCACGATCGGGGTGAGCATGCGCCCGAGCTGGACGGCGAGGGCCTCGTCGACGCTCTCGCAGCTCACCGGGTAGGTGTGCCTGCCGAGGCGCACGTGGCCGCTCGTGGCGCCGTGCTCGCCGTCCGCCACGACGAAGTCGCGGCAGCACTGCGGGAGCTGCTCGACGCTCGCGGCGACCCACACGACGTGGATGCCGACGTCGGGCCCGAGCTCGGCGAGGCGGGTGATCCGGCCGCGGTCGACGGGCGCATCGTCCTCGACGATCACGACGACGGTGGGCACGATCGGCTCGGTCGCGCCGTCGTGCTCCTCCGCGACGGCGCCGCGGCGGCCGGTCGGCCGCGTCATGCCGCCCGAGGTGCGCACCGCGAGGAGGTCCTCGAGGCGCGTGAGCAGGAGCGTCCCGGCGGCCGACCCGGCGGCCAGGTGGTCCCCGGCGAGCGGCGAGTGTGGCGAACCGACGTGTGGGAGCCATTGGAGCCAGTCCCAGCGGGCCTTGGACTCGTGGGAGGCGAGGGCGGCGATGGCGACCTCGGCCGGCGAGTGCAGGCCCGCGACCTGCAGGACCACGCCGCGGGCGATGTCCTCGACGAGGCCGCGCGGTCCCGCAATGCCGAGACCGCCGCACTGGCGCAGGCTCGCCGTGATCGGCACCGCGTCGAGGACCGCGAAGCGCTCGGCGGCCTCGTGGATGCGGCGTGTGAACTCGGGGAGGGTCTGGCCCTCCTTGGGCGTCGTGACCGTGACCCGGCTCGGAGCGGCGCCGAGGCCAAGTCGCACGGTGAGGAACTCGCGGTGCTCCGGGGCATGTGTCCACAGGAGCGGCCCCAGCCGGTAGATCGATTCGACGGTCTCCGCGACCGAGGGGGCCTCCTGGAGCCGCACGGCACGCTCGACCGTCTGCAGCTCGGTGATCTGCCGGCCGAACTCGGCGAGGCGCCCCTCGAACAGGGCGCTCTCCTCGCGCAGTTCCTGCTTCGCGTGGCGCCGGAACTCGAGCCACATGCCGATCGAGAAGAGCGGCATCATGGCCATGAAGATGACCGAGAGCAGGTTCTGCAGGACCACGAGCATCACGGCGCCCATGGCCATCGGCAGGATCACCATGGCGATCGGGAACGGCTGGTTCTTGGGCCGCTGCGGACCCTCGGGGACCTCGCGCTCCTGGGCGGGGAACCGCGGCACGACGCGCGGGGAGCGGTTGAACGGCACGAGCGGCGAGGTCTGGGCCCGGGCTGTTCCATGGCCGAGCCCGCTGCCCAGTCGAACAACGGAGATGGTCGTCTCGCCGATCGTGACCGCGTCCGAGGACGCGAGCACCGCGCGGGAGACGGTGTGCCCGTCCATGACGAGCCCGTTGGAGGAGTTGAGGTCGACGATCTCGATCGTCTCCCCCACGGTGATGCGCGCGTGCCGCTTCGAGGCGAGCGGGTCGGTGAGCGCGACGTCGGCGCCCGCCCCGCGGCCGATGAGGCTCGCCCCTGCCGGGAGCGAGAACTCGGCCCCGGCATCGGGACCGGAGACCACGCGCAGGGTCGCCGCGGCGGGCCCGCGGTCGACCGCCCCCAAGCTGCCCGGCCCGCCTGCGCGCGGGTCGACGCGCGAGACCGAGACGGTCGAGCCCTGCCGGAGTCCGGACTCGAGCAGGTTGCCCGCGGGGTCGAGGACCCTGCCGGTCATGCCCCCGGCGAGGACGGACTCCTCGACGCGCAGGGTGAGGCCATCGAGCGCGGTGGGCGCGGGGTCGGCACCCTCGGTGCGTGCCGGGTCGGCGAGGTAGAGCTCGCGGGCCACGTCGGCCACGGTCGCCAGGCCGTCCACGGTCACGGCGAGGTCCGCTGCCGGCGACGGGTCGCGCCGCAGCGTGAGTCTGATCCGCACTAGTCCCCCTCGGGTCCGGAGAGCAGCTGCGCGTCGAGCAGCGCCAGGTCGTCGGCCGTGACGAGATGGGAGCTCACGGCGTGCTCCACGAGCCGCGCCCGGCGGTTGGTCGCGAGCTTGCCGCCGCCGGCGCGCAGCCCGGCGACGCCCACACGGTCGAGCTTGTCGCACACGTTGTCGAGCTTGCGGTTGAACTTGGTCAGGGCCCAGCCAAGGCGCTTGGCGGCCGCCGCGGAGGTCGGGATGGCGCTCAGGCCCGTCCCGTCGCGGCGCAGCATGGGCTCGGCGAGGGCGACGATGAGGGCCTTCTGCGAGTCTGTGAACGTGATCGGGCCGATCGTCGTCTCGCCGACGTCGCCGGTAGTGTCTGCGCTTTCCATCACCATGCTCTGCCGGAACGCGGGGGTGCGCACGTGCACGGCGAACTCATAGGTCGTGGAGCCCGCGGTGAAGATGACGTTCGTGTGGCCGAACACGAGTGGGATGCGCGCGCCCGGGACGACCCAGGCCTGGAGCCCGCCGCTCAGGTCGGCGACCGTCGCGGAGAGCAGGGATCCCACGTTGCTGAGCCACCAGATCCCGTCGATGCGGGAGATCTCGAGGAAGCGCCGGTGCAGGTACGGGTTGTCGTCGACCTCGAGGTCGCCCTCCCGGCCGATGCTGAACACCTCCGCCGGGTCTGGCCGGTAGAGCTCGCCGCAGAAGTCCACGACGAGATCTCCCGCCCTGCCCCCCGCTGCGTCCGTGGCCGCGCCCGGCGGCGCGTAGCCCGTGCTGTCCGTTGTCATGCCTTGCCCCTCCCGCTTGGCGTGTCCGTCAGTTCTCTCGTGGCCCCCGTCACGCCGGGAAGCACGCGCTCGGCGCCGTCTCGTCCATCGCCCCAGCGGCGCCGTCGCTGCGCCGGACGACGACGCGCACGCACGTCGCGCCCGAGGCCTGCTTCGGCACGAGCACCTCGGTCGCCGTGACGGCCCGGGGCGGCTCCTGCCCCGTGAGCTTGAGGACCGTGACCATGTAGGAGTCCCCCGGCCTGGGCTGCGGGTTGGTCCACGTGAACTTCACGTTCGCCCCGGCGTCGGTGCCCGCGAGGTGCTCCACGGCCGGGACCGTGCCCGAGTCAAGGGCATCGACCGGGGGCGCGCTGTGCGTCGTCTGGTTCGGGGTGGGCCGGTCCGCGAGGCTCGGGGCCACGAGCACCCCCGCGACCACGGCGGCCACGAGGACTGCTCCGGCGGCGATCGAGGCGACGAGCGTCCGACGGCGCCGCGCGCCTGGGTGCCCCTCCTCGGGGTCGCCGTGTTCGCCGTCGTCCTGCCCGTCCCACTGCCCCTGGCCGGCCTGCCCGCGCAGGACGGTCGCGTCGCCGCGCAGGACTGTCGAGTCCGCTGTGTCAGTGGGCGCGTTGCCCTGGCCCCGCACAACGGTCGAGCCGGCGGTGTCGGCGGGTGCGGGGGCGTACGGGGCCCGCAGGGGCGCACTCGTCGAGGCGAGTGCCCCCGTCGTCGCGCCCGCCGCGGCCCCCGGGCGGGTCGGCGCCGGCGGGGCGGGCGCGGGACGCGGTGACCGCGGCGTCCCTTCGGGGTTGATCGAGACGACCCCGCGCACGCGGGTCTCCTCGAAGCCCGCGTCCGGGTCGTCGTCGTCCACGACCTCCTCGAGCACCTCGAACGGCGTCACCGACAGGCTCAGCTCGCTCTGGATCCGCTGGAGCGCGAGGGCGAACGTGTGGGCCGAGGAGTAGCGGCTCTCGGGCGCCTTGGACATCGCGGTCGAGAGCACAAGCTCGAGCGATTCGGGCACGTCGGGGCGGCCGATCGGCGGCACGGGCGCCGAGTGGATGCGCTGGATGAGCGAGCGCTGCGAGTTGTCCCCTCCCGGGAGGACGAACGGCGAGCGTCCGGCGAGGAGCGTGTAGAGCGTCGCGCCGAGCGCCCACACGTCCAGCCGCACGCCGTCGACCGCACCGCTGCGGAAGGACTCGGGCGGGGACCACGGGATCGACATGCCCATGTCGCTGTCCCCGCCGCCCTCGACCGTGCCGGCGATGCCGAAGTCGGCCAGCGCGGGCCGGTTGTAGTCGGTCACGAGGATGTTCGCCGGCTTGATGTCGCGGTGCGCGATCCCGGCCCGGTGCGCCGTCTCGACCGCGGAGGAGACCTGGATCCCGATCGCGAGGACCTCGTCGACGCTCAGGCGCTCGCGCCGGTAGCGGATGTCGAGGCTCGGGCGCGAGCAGTACTCCATGGCCAGGTACGAGTGCCCGTCGTCGGTGATCTCCGCCTGGTAGATCGTGACGATGTACGGGTGGGACGAGAGCTGGGCCATGAGGTTGGCCTCCGTCTCGAACTGGCGGCGCGCGCTCTCGGTGCGCAGGCCCGAGACGAGGACCTTGACGGCGACCTTGCGGCGAGGGCGGTCCTGCTCGTAGAGGAAGACGTCCGAGAAGCCGCCCGAGCCGAGCAGGCCCAGGTAGCGGAAGCCGGGAAGCTCGGGGGGCGGCGCGGGCGGGCGCTTCGAGCTCACGGCACCGCCTCGAAGGTCAGGGTCACGCCGTCCCCGAGGTCCGCGACGTCGCCGTCGAGCACGATCGACATCTCGCCCTGCGCGAGCCTGCGCGGCGACTGGCCGGGCCGCTCGAGCACGGTCCCGTTGGTCGCCTTGAGATCGCGGAGCATGACGTGCCAGCCCTCGAGGCGCACCTCGAGGTGGTTGCGCGAGATGTCGCCGGACGGGCTCGCGACCGTCACGAGGCGCGGCATGCCGCCGCTCGCGACCCGCGAGACGGAGGGCTGGCGCCCGACGACGAGCGGCTCCTCGAGCTCGATGACCTCGCCGCTCGAGAACCGGACCCGGCCCAGGGCGGGGCGCGGGAGCTGCTCGGGCTCGCCCGTGATGGGCTCGCCGCAGGCGGGGCACTGGGCGTAGGACGGCGGGTTGGCGTGGCCGCGCGGGCAGCGGCGGCCCAGCACGAGAGGCCCCTCGCGGCGGTCCGCCGGCGACGGCGGGGCGCCGCGGCGGTCTGCGCCGGCGTCGTCGCCGGCGGGCGGCGGCACGGTCAGGCCGAGGTCTCCCGTGGCGCCGCGGTCCGCGGGCTGGTCCTCAAGGCCGTCGAGGTCGCTGCGCATGACGGTCTCGCCGTCGTGGTCGCCGAAGAGCTCGGACGTGATGGAGCGGTCCTCGGGGCCCCGTTCGGGCGCCTGCGGGCTCTCCCGGTCCCGGCCGGGGCCGGCCGGCTCCGGGGCCGGCCCGGCCCACGGGAGGGAGTCGATGAGGAGGCTCGGCGGCGTCCATGCGAGAGCCGGGGATGCCGGCGGGGCCGCTGCCGGCTGGGCCAGCGGCTCCGTCGTCCGCGGCGGCGGGAGCGGGTCGGTCGTCTGCTCGGGCCCGGGCCCGTCGTGCTCCTCGGCCTCGCTCTCGCGCACGGCCGCGTCCTCGACCGAGCGCACGACCGTGCTGCCCCACAGCTGGTCGTAGGAGGACGTCGTCGTCGTGGGGTGGTCCTCGGCCGGCGCTGCCGCAGGAGCAGCCTCGGCGGGGGGCTCGGCGGCAGGAAGCGGGGCCTCGTCGGCCGGGAGCTGGGTGTCCGTGGGCGGAAGGATCGTCGCGTCGAGGCTGCCCTGCTCTCCAGCGGCCGGCTCCCCCGCAGCGGACTCCCTGGCCGGGGCAGCCGCGGGGGCCTCCGTCTGGGCAGGGGCAGCCGTCGGCGCGGGTGCAGCCGCGGTCGCCGGTTCAGCCGCCGGCATCGGCGCTGCCCCGTTCCCGGAATGCACGCGCACGGACGCGGCACCCACGGCGCCGCCTTCGAGCGGGAGCGAGGGGCCGCCGTCGTCCTCGCCCACGAGCTCGACCGCCGTCCAGCCGTCGACCCCGCGCTCAAGCCACGTGCCGACGTCGGCGCCGCTCACGCGCTCGCGGCCCGCCGGCGTCGTGACCGCCGCGTCCACGGCCCCGCGCACGAGCAGGCGCAGCCGCTCGCGGTGCTCGGCGATGCCGAAGGCGGGGAGCCGGGCGAACCCGAACTCGGCCGTGAGGGCATCGAGGACTCCGTAGAGGTCAGTGCCGTCGCCCAGGAGGGCCCACAGGCGGGGGACGAGGGGGCGGCCGTGCTCGACGGGCAGGAGCACCGCGAGGTGCCCCCGCGCGACGAGCGTCCATCGGGTGCCCGGGCAGTACTCACGCGTCGCCATCGTCGTCCTCCTCCCCCTGTCCGCTGTCCTGGCCGCGCGCGCCGCCGCCGGTCGTGCCGTCACCCTCCGCACCCTTGGCCCCCACCACTGGCACGGGGCCCGTATCGCGGTCGAGTGTGTCCCCATCCGGGCTGAGCCGCGGCGCGGTCTCGGGCAGGCCGAGCGCATCGGCGGCGTCGCGCACGTCGACGACGACGACCGTGACGTTGTCCCGCCCGCCCTTGCGGATCGCGGCGTCCACGAGTGCGTCCACGGCGTCCTGCGGATGCTCGTGCGAGGCGAGGATGCTGTGGATCTCCGTATCGCGCAGCTCGCTCGTGAGCCCGTCTGAGCACACGAGGAGCCGGTCGCCGTCCTCGACGGGCAGGAGCCAGAAGTCCGCCTCGGCGTCCTCGCCGGTGCCGAGGGCGCGGGTGACGACGTGCCGGCGGGGGTGCACGAGCGCCTCCTCGGGCGTGATCTCCCCCGCCTCGATGAGCTCGCGGACCTCGGAGTGGTCCACGCTGATCTGCACGAGGCCGCCGCTGCTGCTGAGCCGGTACGTGCGCGAGTCGCCGACATTGGCCACGAGCCAGTAGGGCACCGAGGAGATCTCGATGAGCACGGCCCCGGACAGTGTCGTCCCTGCCCGCGCGCCCGTGGCCTGGCGGATGCGCCAGTCGGCCCGCTCGATGACCTGCTGGATCTGCCGAGCCGTGGCCCGGTGCGTGCCGTGCGCCAGGACGGGGGCCTCGCGCAGGGTCTGGATGCACAGCTGGCTCGCGACCTCGCCGGCCTCGTGCCCGCCCATCCCGTCGGCGACCATGAAGACCGGGTCCTGGGCGAGGAACGCGTCCTCGTTGAGCTCGCGCCGCAGGCCCCGGTCGGTGCCGAAGCCGACCGTGAGGGTCAGGCGCGGCTCGAGGTCGGCGAAGTGGGTGTCTGTCACGCGCGGCCCCTGCCGATCGAGAAGAAGTGGTCTCCGAAGTGCACGACGTCCCCGGCGTCGACCTCGACGGGCTCGCCGGCCGGCGCGGGAGAGGCGGCGCCGTCGGCCCGGACGACACGCGTGCCGTTGGTGGACTTGCGGTCCTGGACCCAGACGCGCCCGTGCTCGCTCCAGACGGCGAGGTGCGTCTTGGACACGCTCTTGCCCGGGTCCTCGACGGCGAGCAGCTGCTGGACGGTCTCGTCCTCGTACGCGGCCGGGTTGCGGCCCACGAGCACGGGGCCGCGCAGCGCGATGCTGCGCCCGTCGCTGAAGCTCAGCACGACGTCCCCAGCCGCCCCGGGCGGGGCGGCGCGGCCGCCGGCGAGGTGGGTCGAGCCGAGGTCATCGTCAGGGTGGGCGG
>NZ_KV908332.1:35827-97125 GCF_001999765.1 Sinomonas mesophila
GGAAATGCGTCGGCCGCCGGCTGCCCGGAGTGGGCCAAGGCGGCGGACGACGGCGGCGGGCCGGGCTGGGCAGCGGGCCGGGGCTGGGCAGCGGGCCGGGGCTGGGCAGCGGGCCGGGGCTGGAGTGCCTGAGGCGCCGCGACGGGCGAGGCAACCTGGGTCACGGGCGGGAGGTCGACGCGTGGGGCGAACGACGCAGGCCCGTTGATGCCGCCGGTCGTGAGCGGGTCCCTGCCGGCCCGGACGTCGAAGACGAAGGTCTTCGCGGCCTTGTCGTGCCACCCCTGGCGCTTGGCGTTCGCGTCGAAGACGTTCGAGACGAGGGCCAGGACGATCCCGGCGAACGGGATGAGGCACACGAGTCCGAAGACGAGGTTCCGCACGAAGACCCGGCCCCACCCAGGGGCCAGGCCGTCGGGTCCGCTCGTGCGGATCCCGAGCATCGCCTGGCCGGGGGTCTTGCCCGTCTTCGCCTCCCAGGCCCAGCAGAAGATCCACAGCGCGAGGCCGAGGATGCTCCCGACGGTGAGCCACGTCGCGGCGGCGAGCAGCGCCCGCTGGTCGGCCGCGGTCGCGTAGCGGCTGCCGGAGAGCGAGGCGAGCGAGGCGACCGCGATGGCGTAGGGGATGCCCGCCAGGACCCAGGCGATCCCGAGATCGATGAGCTTCGCACCGGCGCGCCTGCCGGTCGCGGCGTTGGCCAGCTCGAGATTCACCATGGTCCCCACCATCCCCTGTCCTTCTCGTGCCGCCGGGGCGGCCCCGGCGGCTGCCGGGTTGTGCGCCGCCGGCTGCTGAACCCCCTGCTGCCCGGCCTGCTGCGGCCGGGCCGCCTGCAGGACGGCCTGCCGCCGCTGCGCGGGGGCACCGCAGACGGAGCAGTACAGCGCTCCCTGCCGGACCATACTGCCACAGGCCGCGCACACGCCCGACGGCGGCGTCACGAGGCCCCCTCGCCGGGCTCGGAGCCGCCGCGGCGGGCCCGCCGCCCGAGGTCCCGCCACGTCGTTCCCTGCCCGGGTGCGCCCTGCCCGATGCCTTGCCTGAAGGCGAGTGCCCTCCGCGCGTCGAGCACGAGCGAGCGGGGCGAGAACCGGGCCCGCTGCCGGGCCCAGAAGGTCAGGCCGCCGCGCATCTGCTCGAGCGAGCCGTCCACGTCCGCCCAGTACGCCCTCACCTCGTCGTCGCTCGGGCTGCCCGCGCCGAACACGGCCGCGTCCGCGCGCTGGGCGAGCGCCGTCGTCGTCCGCGCGCTCTCGGGGAAGGACTCCCCGAGCGCCGCGGCGTTCTCGCGGCGCGTGCCCCAGGCGTCGAGGGACGCGCCGAGGTCCGTCGCGTAGCTCGTGACCTCGCTCCAGCCCCCGCTCACCCGGTCGGCCGGGTGCGCGGCCTCCAGCCGACGACGGCGGCGGCGCAGCTTGAGCCACGCGATGAGCAGCAACGGCAGGGCCAGGACCGCGATCGGGATGAGGACCACCCCGATGACGGCGAGGATCGGGCCGAGGAGGAGCCAGAGGTCGTTCTTCTTCTGCTCCTCGTCCAGCACGTCCGGCCGCGAATCCGGCGGCAACTCGACCGGCGCCTGCGGCGGGGGCGGCGGCTGCAGGACCTGCGGGCGCGGCTTCGACTGCGCCTGGGGGTCCGGCGGGATGGGCACGTTGTTCTTTGGCGGCGTCGGGTCGAAGGCGACCCAGCCGTGGCCGGCGAACGCGACCTCGACCCACGCGTGAACGTCCTTGCCCTTGATCTCGACGGACGTCCCCGCCGGAACCGGCTGTTCCGGGTAGAAGCCCATGACGACGCGGGCCGGCATGCCCAAGTGCCGGGCCATGAGGGCCATCGTGACGGCGTACTGCTCGTCGTCGCCGACCATCTGCTTCGCCGTGAGCATCGAGCGCAGGCGCCCCGCGCCGTGGCCCGAGAGGCTCGGGACCTGGCCTTCGGCGACGAGGCCGTTGCTGAAGGCCCCGAACTTCTGGAAGTAGGACTCGAGCGTGCGCACGCGTTCGATCGGCACCTGGCTGTCGCCGAGGATGTCCCCGGCCTTGGCCTGGAGGACCTGCGGGACGGCGTCGGCCGAGGGCATGCCGACCTGCGCGAACTCGGCCTGGGCGAGCTGGCCGTCGTCCGGGCGTGCGGGCTCCTCGACCTGGACGGTGTAGGAGTCGCCCTCGGCGAGGCCCGCCGTCGTGATCGCGGTGTCCGTGAGCGAGTTGAAGTAGAGCCCCTCGCTCGCGGCGCCGTCGGAGTCCGAGAAGGCGATGCCCGTCGTCGTGCGCCCGCCGGGGACGAAGAAGCCGGTGTAGCCGCCCACGGTGACGCCGAGCGAGTAGTCCGTGCCGCCCGCGTCCGCGCCGTCACCGCGCGCGAGGGATGCGGCGTCGCCGACCTTGGCGAAGCTCCCGGAGCCGCCCTGGTCGATGTTGGCGACGGTGCCGTCGTACGAGTCGAGCGCCGCGAGCCGCACGCGGCCGCCCTCGGGCAGGCCCGTCACGGTGAAGAGCGTCGTGTCGCGCTGGTCCTTCACGAGGCTGCGGAAGCTCGAGAGCGGGCTGATGTAGTTGCGCGGGTCGAAGGGGGGCACGACGCGGTCGCGCAGCACGTCGCGCTGTGCACCCGCCGTGAGCGCGGGGCCCAGCACGAGGGCGAGGGTGGTCGCCGCGGCGAGCACGACGGCGCCGAGCCCCACGTGCCGCAGCCGGGCCGCCCGCGCGGACGCGGTGTCGGGGACTGTCGTCTCGCCCGAGACGATGTGCGCGGTCTCGGTGCGCGCCGCGTGGCGGCGGAAGGACGCCCACAGGACGGCGACGACGGCGAACGCGACGCCGCGCGGGAGCGCGAGGTAGGCCTCGTTCGTGCCGAAGGCGATCCCAAGCCCGAACAGGAGGCCGAGCGGGATGAGCGGCCAGTAGGGGCCGCGCAGCCGCCACGCCGTCAGGCCGGCCACGAGGCAGCACACGAACGTGCCGAGGTACGGCACGACGAGCATGCCAGCGCCCGTGCCCAGCGGCGCCGCAACCGTGAGGTTGTCCTTCCATGCCACGACGATGCCGAGCAGGAGGGTGCGCAGGGAACCGAGCGTGGGCACGACTCCGGCGAGCGACTCGTCCGGGGTGGCCACGAGGCCGCCCGCGAGGAGGTAGGCGAGGAACGCCGCGGCGGCCGTGACGAGGACGCCGGGCCGCAGCGTGCTCGAGGCATAGGCGACGCCGAGGCCCAGGACCGCGCCCGTGAGCCCGGCCACGAGGTAGTGAAGGTCGCCGCCATAGGCGACGTGGAACCCGGCCACCGAGAGGGCGGCGAGGGCGAGCACTGCGCCCGCGTCGAGCGCGTGCAGCCACGGGGTGCGGCCGGCCCAGAAGCCGGGCCGGGGCCGGCGCCTGCCCGGGCCGCCGGGGCCCACGGCGGCGCTCCGCGCAGAGCGGGTGGCAGTGCGGGTGCCGGCGCCGCGTCCCGCGGCAGGGGCCGTGGCGGATCGGCGGGGGCGGATCCGGGTCGTCTCGCTCATGCCGCCGCCTTCCGCAGGACCGGGCCGAGGTCGTCGAGCGCGCCGACGGTCAGGACGGCGAGGTCGGCGATCGAGGCCCGGGACGGGGCCGCGCCGGACTCGCAGCGCACGGCGAGGGTGCGGATGCCAGCCGGGATCGCGGCGGCGGCCGCGCGCAGCTGGGTGGGCGTGACGTTCGCCCCGACGACGAGGAACACGACGGAGGCGCTCGGGACGGCGTCGGCGGTCATGCGGGCGGCGTCGACCGCGCCCGGGCGCATGGACGCGCCCGTCAGGCGCGTCAGGTCGTCGAGGAAGTGCCGCGCGCCCTCGGTGCGCAGCGGCCCGCGCTGGGTCAGGGCGCTGAGCTCTCGCTGCTCGGCGAGGGCCTGGCGGCCGATCGAGCCGGCGACGGAGACGGCGAGCTCGAAGTCGTCCTCGCCCGTGTACTCGTCGAGGTTGGCCGAGAGGCACACGGCCAGGTGCGCCCGGCGGGTCTCCTCGAATTGGCGGACCATGAGGGTCCCGGTGCGCGCCGTCGTCTTCCAGTGGATGTGCCGGCGGTCGTCGCCGGGGATGTACTCGCGCAGCGCGTGGAACGAGACGTCCGAGGTCGCGAGCTCGTTCGTGGGCATGCCCTCGAGGTCGCGGATGAACCCGGCCGCGGACGTCCCCAGGGCCACGGTGCGGGGGTGGACGTAGAGGTCCTGCGGCTCCGTCCACGTGACCTGCCGGCGCAGGAGGCTGAGTGGGTCGGCGCGCACCGAGCGCACCGGGCCGACGACGATCACGGCACGCCGGTGCGTCGGGATCGTGAACAGGTCCTCGTGCGGGACGTTCGGGCGCATGCGCGGGAGGTGGAAGACGGCGGTCACGGCGCCCACCGGGAGCTCGAGACGGGCGGGGAGCACGGGCCGCGGCGCGGTGCTGACGACCTCGATGCTGCCCACCGCGCTGTCGCCGACGGCGACGCGGGTGCGGGAGAGATCGAGCGTCACGGCGTACGAGCTGCGCCCGAGCACGAAGGCGATGGACAGGACGAACAGGACGGCGGCCAAGAGGGCGGCCGCGCTCGACTCCTGCCAGCCCCACGCGGTGCCGGCGGCCGCGAGGAGCGCGCCGGCACCCGCGACCGTCCAGCCGAGCGGGCTCACGACGCCGAGGACGGGGGCGAGCCAGCGGCGGTACATCGCCGCACACCAGCCGAGCACCGGGTGCAGGTACTCCTCGGCGAGCCCGCCTGCCTCCCTCCAGAGGGAGGCAGGGTGCAGGCGGGGGCGGTCCGCGGCGCCTGCGCGCCAGCGCAGAGCACGGCGCAGGACACCGGGGCGCAGGGAGGGGATCCGCATCGGGACGCGGGCCTCAGACGCCGGCGCGGGACTGCGGCGCGGCCACCTCGCCCAAGACGCGGTCGAGGACGCGCTCGGCCGTGACGCCGGCGAACTCGGCCTCGGGGTCCATGACGAACCGGTGGGTCCAGACCACTCCGGCGAGCTCCTTGACGTCGTCCGGGAGCACGAAGTTCCGCCCGTCCGCCGCGGCCCACACCTTGGCGGCGCGGACCATCGCGATCGCGCCGCGCACGCTCACGCCGAGGCGCGTCTCGGGGGCGTTGCGGGTCTCCTCGCACAGGCGCGAGATGTACTCGAGGATGGCCGGGTCGACGTGGTTCTGCGCCGCGAGATCGGCCATCTCGGCGACCGCATGGGTCGTGATGATCGGGGCCAGGTCACGCGAGCGGTCCTTGACGGCGGCGCCGCCGAGAAGCTGGACGGTCGAGGCGTGGTCCGGGTAGCCGATGGACGTCTTGATGAGGAAGCGGTCCAGCTGCGCCTCGGGCAGGCGGTAGGTGCCGGCCTGCTCGATGGGGTTCTGCGTGGCCATGACCATGAAGGGCCGGCCGGCCTCGTAGGTCACGCCGTCGACGGTCACCCGGGACTCCTCCATGACCTCGAGGAGCGCTGACTGGGTCTTGGGCGAGGCGCGGTTGATCTCATCCGCGAGGACGATGTTGGCGAAGATCGGGCCCTTGTGGAACTCGAACCGCTGCGACTTCTGGTCGTAGATCGTCACGCCGGTGACGTCGGAGGGCAGGAGGTCCGGGGTGAACTGGATGCGCGAGTTGGTGCCCTGGACAGTGGCAGCGAGCGCCCGGGCGAGCGACGTCTTGCCGGTCCCCGGCGCGTCCTCGAGGAGCACGTGCCCCTCGGCGAGCATCGCCGTGAAGGCCAGGCGCACGACGTGCGACTTGCCGAGCACCGCCTGCCCCACATTCGCCACGAGCCGTTCGAACGTCTCCGCGAACCAGGCGGCCTGTTCGGTCGTGAGCGTCATTTCTCCCCCTACTTATTCGTCCATGAGCGCTGCGTCACAGCCTGCGGCGCCTCGTGGGTGCGCAGTCCGCGGACCAGCCTAGCCCTACGCCGCGGGGGCATGCGATGGGGAGGAGTACCCGTCCCGCCTGGCGGGCCAGGCCTCGGGCCAGGACTCAGTCCAGACCTCAGTCCAGGACGATGCCCGGGCCCGTGCCAGGGCGCAGCAGGACGGGGTGGATCTCGCCGAAGCCGCGGACCATCTCCGGCTCCTGCGGGTCGAGCACGAAGCGGTCGTCGCCGCGGAGGGCGTGCGCAGTGATGTCGTCCACGAGCACCTCCCCAGGGCCGGCGATCGCCGTCAGGCGCGCAGCGAGGTTCACCGTCGGCCCGTAGATGTCCCCGAGCCGGCTCAGGACGCGGCCCCACACCATCGCGACCCGGCACTCGGGCAGGATCTCGTCCTCGGCGAACTCCTTGGCCATCGCGAGGGAGATGAGGGCCCCGGCGGCGGGCGTCTCTGCGATGTAGAGGACCTCGTCGCCGATGGTCTTGACGAGGCGGCCGCCGCCGACGGAGATGATCTCTGCGCAGCGGTTCTCGAAGCGCTGGACGAGCTGGGCGAGGGTCTTCTCGTTCATGCGCCGCGAGAGGGACGTGTAGGAGACGAGGTCGGCGAAGCCCACGGCCCGCGCGAGCGGCAGGGGCGCGTCGTCCTCCGAGCCGGTCCGGCCCTCCTGGCTCGATTCGAGCCCGGCCTGCGCGCGGAGGGCGAGCCGCTGCACGCCGGCCGTGAGCTGGCGCCGCCACGAGTAGACGAGCATCTCCTCGAGCGGCTCGATGAGCTCGGGCAGCATGTCGACGAGGGCCAGACGGGCCTCGGCGTCGCTGAGCCCCCGGGTCGCCACGAGGTCCTCGACCAGGGCCTCGACCTGCCAGACCACCATGCGGTCGGTCATCTGGCCGATCGCGCGGGTCACCGAGATCGCAGCCTCCTCGGTCACGAAACCCTCCCGCACGAGCCGCGGCATGGCCTTGAGGTGCTCGAGGTCTGCCTTGGTGAAGGCAAGGTCGTCGTCCGTGAAGTTGGGCATGCCGAGCGCGCGCCACAGCTTGCGCGCCGAATAAAGGGAGAGGCCGACGCCGGCGGCGACCTCGCGCCGCTTGAGCGTGCGCTCTCCGCCGAGGAGGCGCAGCTCGAGCTCGCGGGAGGGGGTGCGCCGGGACTCGGCCAAGGGCGCCTGGGGGCCGGGCAGGCTCGGGGCGTGCCCGCCGTCGACGGCGTCAGAGACAGCCTCGCCCGTCGGCTCGTCCATCAGTCCTCCCTCTGTTCCCACGGCCGTTCCCACGGCGCCGCATCGCCCGGGGCGGCCCCGCCGCCCCACTCCGGGCCGGCGCTGGCGGCCCCGCCGCCCCACTCCGGGCCGGCGCCGGCGGCCCCGTGCGCGGGGAGCTCGTCGATGGCCTCCAGGATGAGCTGCCGGAAGCGGCGCACCTCGGGGACATCGGTGAGCGTCAGCTGCGCAGCCTGGCCCGAGGCCAAGGTTATCGTCCCGGACCTGAGCATTCCCTGAAGCACGCCTTGGCGCACATGGACGTCCCGGATCATGGACAGCGGCATCTCCCGGCCGCCGCCGCGGAGGCCCCGCTCGGTGCACACGACGCGGCGGCTCGTCAGGGCATAGACGAGCGAGCGGTGCGCGAGCAGCCTGCGCGCGCAGTAGGCGAGCGCCACCCACGCGGCGAGGGCCACCGGCACGAACGGCAGCCACGTCCGCGTCGAGGCCGGGACCCAGGGCAGGACCTGCTCGAGCCGGCCCCGGGACAGCCAGCCCGCGGCGAAGCCGGTGCCGCCGCAGAGCAGGACGAAGACGACAGCCGGCAGCACGAGCATGCGCGGCTGGCGGCGCGTGGTGACGATGAGCTGCTCCCCCGGGTCGAGGAGCCTACGCATAGCCGCCGTCGGCAGGGCGGAGGTGCACGACGTCGCCCGCCGCCACCGCGTGCCGCGAGCCGTCGTCCTCGAGGACGACGAGGGCGCCGTGCCTGTCGAGGCCCGTCGCGCGGCCCTCGAGCATCCGCCCGCCAGGGAGCTCGACGCGCACCCGCTTGCCGAGCGTGACGGTCGCGTCCTCGATCTGGCCCATGAGCCCCCGGTCGCCGACCAGCGGCGCGTTCGGGTCGCCGTCGGCGGCGCAGAACTGGCGGTACCGGCGGCCGAACGCGGCGAGGTAGGCCGCGAGCAGGTCCTCGCGCGCGACCTCGCGGCCGGCGGCGATGCGCACGCTCGTCGCGGTGGGAACGGGCAGCTCGTCCTCGGACTGGCCGACGTTGATCCCGGTCCCGAGCACGACGGCGGGCGGCTCGCCGTGGGCGCCGGGGGCCAACTGTGCGAGGATGCCGGAGATCTTGCGGCCGTCGACGACGACGTCGTTGGGCCACTTGACCGAGGCCTCGAGGCCGGCCGTCTCGGCGAGGGCCTCGCGCAGGGCGAGGGCCGCCAATGGCGAGAACCACGAGTAGCTCTGGGTGGGCAGGGGTCGGCCCGAGCGACTGTGCGGGCGCAGGAGCAGAGAGACGGCGATCGAGGTTCCGGCCGGGGACTCCCAGTGGCGGTGGAGGCGGCCCCGCCCCGCGGTCTGGTGGTCCGCGGCGAGCACCGCGAGGTCCGCCCACGCGTCGGGCTCGGCCTCGGCCAAGCGGGCGAGCTCGCTGTTGGTCGAGCCGACCTCCTCGAGGATCTCGAGGCGCGACAGCCCCGCCGCCTGCGCGAGCTCGGCGCCCAGGAGCGCCCTGTCGAGCGGTCCGCGGGCCTTTCCCTCCTGCTCCTGCCCCTGTGACTCCATGCGTGAATCCTACCGACGCGCCCGGGCGCGGGCACCGTTGCGGGGCCCGCGCCGCGCGGGTCCGGGCAGTCCACGCCCGGGGGCAGTCGCCCCCGGGGGCAGTGCGGTCAGAGGAAGATGTCCGGCACCAGCCCGTCCTCGGGCGCGCCAAGGCTGTAGGCGGAGAAGTCGGTGAGCCCCGCGGCGCGCAGGACCTCCTCGTCGGTGAAGAAGTTGCCCGTGACCTCCCGCGGGTCCTGCGTGAGCACCGCGTGCGCGGCATCGGCGACGATCCTCGGGCTGCGGCCCGCGCTGGCGAGCGCGTCGCCGTCGGGCATCGCGCGGATCGCCGCGGTGTCGATGAGGGTCGCGGGCCAGAGGGAGTTGACCCCGATCCCGTCGCCGCGCAGCTCGTGGGCGAGCCCGAGGGTCGTCAGGCTCATGCCGTACTTGGACATCGTGTAGGCCAGGTGCCGCCCGGCCCAGCGTGGGTCGAGGTTGAGCGGGGGCGAGAGGGTGAGGATGTGCGGGCCGCGGCCAGCCGCCGCGGAGGCGCGGAGCGCGGGCAGGGCGGTCTTGGAGAGCAGGAACGCTCCGCGCGCGTTGATGTCCTGCATGAGGTCGTAGCGCTTCATGTCGAGCGCGTCGGTGCGCGAGAGGTCGATCGCCGAGGCGTTGTTCACGACGGCGTCGATCCCGCCGAACCGCGCGACGGCGGCTGCGACGGCCCGGGCGACGTCCTCGTCGCTGCGCACGTCCCCGACGATGGGCAGGGCCTTCCCGCCGGCGGCCTCGATCTGCTCGGCGGCCGTGTAGACCGTGCCGGTGAGCTTCGCGTGCGGCTCGGCGGTCTTGGCCAGGAGGGCGACGTTGGCGCCGTCCTGGCCGGCGCGCAGTGCGATGGCCAGGCCGATCCCGCGGCTGCCGCCGCTCATGAGCAGCGTGCGGCCGGCGAGCCCCCGGCCCGGCGTGATCCGTGTCATGCTGACAGTGTACGGTACTTGTTACTCACGAGTAACAAAGGCGGGCCGACGACGGCGGTCGGCCGCCCGCCGTCGCCCGCCCGCCCTACCGCGGGGCACCGCGGGGCACCGCGGGGCACCGCGAGAAATTGTAGAGTTCCTACACATGGACGCCGCTGGCCGCTGGCTAGACTGGGCACATATCTCCGCCGGTTGTGCGGAACCTACATGCCACCCGAGAGCTGGAGAGAGCGTGACCCACGACCTGACGACCACCGCGGGCAAGATTGCGGACTTCCGCGACCGGAGGGCCGCGTCCCTCGCGCCGTCCGGCCAGGACGCGATCGAGAAGCAGCACGCGCGCGGGAAGAACACGGCCCGCGAGCGCATCGACCTGCTCCTCGACGAGGGCTCATTCGTCGAGTTCGACGCGCTCGCCGTGCACCGCTCCACCGCGTTCGGCATGGAGAAGAAGAAGCCGCTCGGCGACGGCGTCGTGTCCGGCTACGGCACCGTGGACGGCCGGCTCGTGGCCGTCTACAGCCAGGAGTTCTCGGTCTACGGCGGCTCGCTGAGCCAGGTCAACGGCGAGAAGATCGTCAAGGTCCAGGAGTTTGCGCTGCGCAACGGCTGCCCCGTCGTCGGCATCAACGACGGCGGCGGCGCGCGCATCCAGGAGGGCGTCGCGTCGCTGGCGATGTTCGCGGACATCTTCCGGAACAACGTCGCCGCTTCCGGCGTCGTGCCGCAGATCTCGCTCATCATGGGCCCGTGCGCGGGCGGGGCGGCCTACTCCCCCGCGCTCACCGACTACGTCGTCATGGTGGACAAGACGAGCCACATGTTCATCACCGGCCCGGATGTCATCAAGACCGTCACGGGCGAGGAGGTGGACATGGAGACCCTCGGCGGCGCCCGGCAGCACAACGCCACGACCGGCACCGCGACCTACCTCGCGGCCGACGAGAAGGACGCGATCGAGTTCGTCCGCGAGCTGCTCGACTTCCTGCCCTCGAACAACCTCGTCGAGGCCCCCGCGGGCGACCACGACCAGGAGCTCGAGGTCGACGACGCCGACCTCACCCTCGATTCCCTCGTCCCGGACGCGGCCTCGCAGGGCTACGACATGCGCGCCGTGATCGAGGGCATCGTCGACGACGGGCACTTCCTCGAGATGCAGGCCCTCTACGCGCCGAACGTCATCATCGGCTACGGGCGCATGGAGGGGCACACGGTCGGCATCGTTGCGAACCAGCCGATCCAGTTCGCCGGCACGCTGGACATCGCGGCGTCCGAGAAGGCCGCTCGGTTCGTGCGCCACTGCGACGCGTTCAACATCCCCATCGTCACGCTCGTCGACGTCCCCGGCTTCCTGCCAGGCAAGGACCAGGAGTTCCAGGGCATCATCCGCCGCGGTGCGAAGCTCCTCTACGCGTACGCCGAGGCGACCGTGCCCAAGCTCACCGTGATCTGCCGCAAGGCGTACGGCGGGGCGTACATCGTCATGGGCTCGAAGAAGCTCGGCGCGGACCTGAACCTCGCGTGGCCCACCGCGCAGATCGGCGTCATGGGCGCCCAGGGCGCGGTGAACATCCTGTACCGCCGGGAGCTCGCGGCCGTCGCCGCCGAGGGCGGGGACGTCGAGGCGAAGCGCGCCGAGCTCATCCGCCAGTACGAGGAGGAGCTCCTCAACCCGTACCAGGCCGCCCAGCTCGGCTACGTCGATGCAGTCATCGCGCCGTCCGAGACGCGCGTGCAGCTCCTGCGCGGCCTCCGCGCCCTGCGCGACAAGCACACGTCCCTGCCCGCCAAGAAGCACGGGAACATCCCGCTGTGAGCGCGGCAGGGCTTGCGGAGGGTGCGCACGACGGCGACGGCGTCGCCGGCGCCGAGGATCGGCCGGTGCTGTTCTCCGTCACGAAGGGCAACCCGACTCCCGAGGAGCTTGCGGCCCTGACCGCGGTCATCGCCGCGGCGGGATTCGCCGAGCCTGAAGAGGCCCCGGCCGCCCCCACGCGCCGCGAGCGCATCCGACAGGCGACCCTGCGCCCGCGCCACGTGACCAGCCAGCGCCGCGGCCGCCTCTGACCGGCGCCCCCACCGAGATGGGGGGCTGTGCCGCCGAGATGGGGGGCCGTGCCACCGAGATGGGGGCCGTCCCACCGAGATGGGGGCCCCACCGAGATGGGGGCCCCACCGAGATGGGGGCCCCACCGTGATGGGGGGCTGTGCCGCCGAGATTGGGGGGGCCGTGCCACCGAGACCGGATCCTCCGAGCCCTGAGATCGGGCCCCTGACCGAATCTCCCCATCTTCAACCTTCAACCCTGTCCTTCGCCGCCGATGAATGCCCGCCATTACTGGGATCGCGCGGTGTGGGGCGTGCATCCGCAGGGCCAAAGATGGGGAGATTCGGCGCTCAGCCGGTGTCGAAGCGCTCGCCGCCGCGCTCGCCGTCGTCCGGCGCCGGGATCATCTCCCGCAGCGTCAGCGCCACCGAAGATGGCTTCGCTGACCTCGTCGGCCGGCCGTAGGTGCGGTCCACCGCCCGCCCTCGGCGGATCTGCACGTGTTCTTTCACAGCCGGGACGGCCGCAGGATAGGCTCGTCCGGTGACGCAGAACACGACCGACGCCGCCTCCCCGAGCGGCCTCCGCACGCCCACCGCCGTCGATGCCGTCGCCGAAGCATTCGCGGCGAGGCTCCTCGAGCTCAACCCGTCGCTCGCCACGGAGCTCGGCTTCCCCGGGCACGAGACCGAGTACCAGGACTACTCCCCCGCCGGGCACGCGGCCCACGCGTCGGCGGTCCGGGACGCGCTCGCCCAGCTCGACGGCGTCGAGCCCGCCGACGCGACGGACGAGGTCACCCTCGACGCGATGCGGGAGCGCCTGGGCCTCGCGCTCGAACGGCACGAGAGCGGGTGGGACCTCGCCGAGCTGAACAACATCGCCTCCCCCGCCCAGAACATCCGGGCGACCTTCGACCTCATGCCCACCGACACCGCCGAGCACTGGGCCCACATCGCCGGTCGCGCCGCCAACGTCCCGGCCGCGCTCGAGGGCTACCTCGCCTCGCTCCGGGCGGCGGCCGCGGACGGGAAGGTCAGCGCCGCGCGCCAGGTGCGGATCGTCGTCGAGCAGACCCGCAAGTACGCCGAGGAGGGCACGGGCTTCTTCGCCCAGCTCGCGGCGAACGCGCGGCTCGCCGGCGGCGAGGTGGGCGGGCAGGGAGCGGACGACGGCGGCGCCCGCCTCCCGGACGACGTCGCCGCGGCCCTCGCGGACGGCTGCGCGGCGGCCGCCGCGGCGTACGGGCACTTCGCCGACGCCCTCGAGGCCGAGCTCCTGCCCCTCGCCCCCGAGAAGGACGCCGTGGGCCGGGAGCGCTACGCCCTCGCCTCGCGCGAGTTCCTCGGCGCGACGGTGGACCTCGAGGAGACCTACGCGTGGGGCGTCGAGGAGCTCGACCGGCTCATCGCGGCCCAGGAGGCCGTCGCCGAGCGTATCCGGCCCCGCGCGACGGTCGAGGAGGCCAAGGCCCTCCTCAACGCGGACCCGGCCCGCCGGCTCCAGGGCACGGACGCGCTCAGGGCCTGGATGCAGCGCCTCTCCGACGAGGCCGTCGCGGACCTCGCGGACTCGCACTTCGACATCCCGGAGCCGCTGCGCCGGCTCGAGTGCCTCATCGCCCCGACCCAGGAGGGCGGGATCTACTACACGGGCCCCTCCGACGACTTCTCGCGCCCCGGGCGCATGTGGTGGTCCGTCCCCGAGGGCGAGGACTCCTTCACGACCTGGGCCGAGACGACGACGGTGTACCACGAGGGGGTCCCCGGCCACCACCTCCAGATCGGGACCGCGGTCTACCGCCGCGACGCGCTCAACTCGTGGCGCCGGTACATCTGCTGGGTCTCGGGCCACGGCGAGGGCTGGGCCCTCTACGCCGAGCGGCTCATGGAGGAACTCGGCTACCTCTCCGACCCGGGAGACCTCATGGGCATGCTCGACATGCAGCGCATGCGCGCGGCCCGCGTCGTGTTCGACATCGGCGTGCACCTCGAGCTCGAGGTCCCGGCTCGCTGGGGCTCGGGGATCTGGACCCCGGAGAAGGGCTACTCGTTCCTGCGCGAGAACCTCCCGATCTCCGACGGCCAGCTGAGCTTCGAGTTCACGCGCTACCTCGGATGGCCGGGCCAGGCCCCGTCGTACAAGGTGGGGCAGCGCCTGTGGGAGCAGGTCCGCGAGGACCTCGCGGCCCGGGCCCGGGCCGAGGGCCGGGAGTTCGACCTCAAGGAGTTCCACAGCCGCGCCCTGGGCCTCGGCTCGGTGGGGCTCGACACCCTCCGCCGCGCCCTTTTGGTGTGACATCTGGGGTGACATTTGCCATAGCGAGGGCGGGAATACCGTAACAAAGGCTGCATGGCGGCGCGGATTTCCGCGGGTCGCACCGGAACCCTGCCGCCACACCCGCCGTCATACTTCTCAACACACGCTTTGTCTGCTACGCGGCGCTTCCCTACGGTATACCGGTGACCACCTCCACCAGCACCCAGCGGGCCGCGCGCCGGCTCCCGGCGTGGGCCACCTCCTTCGGCCCCCAGATCATCGCCGCGCTCGTCGTCGGCGTCGCCCTCGGCCTCCTGGCCAAGTACACGGGCCACACCGCGAAGGCACCGAACGCCCTCGGGGACACCCTCAAGACCATCGGCGGCAGCTACGTCTCGCTCCTGCAGACGGCCGTCGTGCCGCTCATCTTCACCGCCGTCGTGAGCTCCATCGCGAACCTGCGGCAGGTCTCCAACGCCGCCCGGCTCGCGTGGAACACGCTCCTGTGGTTCGCCATCACGGCCGGCGTCTCGGTCGTCATCGGCATCGGGCTCGGCGTCGTCTTCCAGCCGGGGGCGAACACCGGCATCACGCAGGAGGCCCAGTACTCCGGCAAGACCGGCGACTGGTGGGCCTTCCTGACGGGCCTGTTCCCGAAGAACTTCCTCGGCCTCGGCGCGACGACGACGGTCGCCGAGACCTCCGCGACGACGTCCGTGAGCTTCAACGTCCTGCAGATCCTCGTCATCGCGATCGCGGTCGGCGTCGCGGCCCTCAAGGTCGGCAAGAAGGCCGAGCCGTTCCTGGAACTCAACGCCTCCGCCCTCGCCGTGATCCAGAAGGTCCTGTGGTGGATCATCCGTGTCGCCCCGATCGGCACGGTCGGCCTCATCGGCAACGCCGTCGCGGTGTATGGCTGGGACACGATCGGCGCGCTCGGCAAGTTCACGGGCGCGATCTACGTGGGGCTCGCGCTCGTGGCGTTCGTGGTCTACCCGGTCCTCGTGAAGTCGCACGGCCTCTCGGTCAAGCAGTACTTCTCGGGCGCCTGGCCGGCAATCCAGCTCGCGTTCGTCTCGCGCTCCTCGATCGGCACGCTCCCGCTGACCCAGCGCGTCATCGAGCGCAACCTCGGCGTCCCGTCGGGCTACGCGTCCTTCGCCGTGCCGCTCGGCGCGACGACCAAGATGGACGGCTGCGCCGCGATCTACCCCGCGATCGCCGCGATCTTCGTCGCCCAGTTCTTCGGGATCAACCTGGACCTGAGCCAGTACCTCCTGATCGTCCTCGTCTCGGTCCTCGGCTCGGCGGCCACGGCCGGCACGACGGGCGCCGTCGTCATGCTCACGCTCACGCTCTCCACCCTCGGCCTGCCGCTGGCCGGCGTCGGGCTGCTGCTCGCGATCGACCCGATCCTGGACATGGGCCGCACGGCGGTCAACGTGGCCGGCCAGGCCCTCGTCCCCACGATCGTCGCGAAGCGCCAGGGCATCCTCGACGAGGCGCTCTACAACGCCCCGCGCCATGGCGACCCGTTCAACGACGAGGCCGCCGGGGACGGGACGGAGGGCAAGAACCAGGCCGAGGGCTCGCACGACGGCGAGCTGGCCGCCTCGCGCCCCTGACACGCCGCGCGCCTCGCCGCAGGCTCGCCGCCACCCCTCTCGTTGTGACGTGCAGGCGGGGGCGCGACGCATGGGTAGGCTCGGCTCCATGCTGATCGTCACGACGAACGACATCCCCGGGCACCGCATCGATGCCGTCTTCGGCGAGGTCATGGGCCTGACCGTGCGCGCGCGGGACATCGGGGCGCAGCTCATGGCCAACTTCCGCTCGATCGGGGGCGGCGAGCTGCCCGAGATGACCAAGGCGCTCTACGAGAGCCGCCAGCAGGTCATGCACCGCATGGTCACCGAGGCCCAGCAGCGCGGGGCGAACGCGATCGTGGCCATGCGGTTCGACACGTCCGAGCTCGGCCCGAACTGGACCGAGGTGTGCTGCTATGGCACCGCGGTGTGGGTCATCCCCCTGGCCCGGGGCGAGGCGGGGGCGACTGGGCAGTCGGCGTACCTCGTGGACCACGCGGCGCAGCAGTCCGGCAGTGGGCCTCTTCCGGGCACCTGACCCACCCGACGCGAGGGAGATGGCCCCCAGGAGGACTCGGGGAAACGGCGGCTTCCATGGACCCGTTGGCCGTGAAGCCCTGCGTCGGGAGCAGTGGTCGGCTGATTAGTGATTGATTGATTACTAACTCTCCTTCCTGTACTCTCCTGACTAGTGATTGATCGATCACTAATAACCCCAAGGAGACCCGCATGGCCACCGACATTCACCTCGACAGCACCCCATCCGCCCCCTGGACCCAGGCCCAGCACGCCCTCGCCGAGCACCTGCGACTGACCGCCGCAGGCCAGACCGAGGAATGGGCGAAGCTCTTCGCCCCCGACGGTGTCATGGAGTTCCCCTTCGCACCGGCAGGAATGGCCCGAACGGTGCAGGGCCATGAGGCGCTCGTCGCCCACATGGCGAACTTCCCCAAAACCTTCGACGTCGAGTTCGTCGACGTGGTCTTCCACGAGACAGTCGACCCGCTGCTGGCCATCGCGGAGTTCCGGTCAGAGGGAACTGCCGTTCCAACTGGCAAGCCGTACCGCCAAGAGGTCGTCTCCATCGTCCACACCGACAACGAAGGGCTCATCACCCACTTCCTCGACTACTGGAACCCCCTCATCGCCATCGAGTCGCTCACGCCCTCTGAGGACGCCGCCAGCGCAGAGCGCGGCGTGACCTTCGGAGGCTGACCGCCGTGATTGGATACTGATCATGCCTGCCGCCGGCACCCGGGCGAGGAGCGACGAGCGACGCCAGGCCGTCGTGACGGCCGCCATTGAGTGCTTCGCCCAGAAAGGGTTCTACGGGACGACGACTCACGAGATTGCGGAGCGGGTAGGAATCTCCCAGCCCTACCTGTACCGCCTCTACCGGAACAAAGAAACGCTGTTCGCGTTGGCGGTCGATCACGTCTCCGAGGTGATGACGCAGGCGCTGATGGATCACGCGCCGGATCCTGCAGCGCCGGAACTGACTCCAGAGCAGGCGCTGCAGGCAGCCCGCGACGCCTACTCCGCCCTGGTCGCCGACCGCACGATCCTCAGATTCCTCATGCATGCGAACTGCGCGGCGGGAGAGCCTCTCGTCGGCGCGGCGGTCCGTCGGTGCTATGCCAAGCAGGTCGACACCGTCCAATCCCTCTTCCGCGCTGACGAGGAGGCGGTGCGTCGCTGGTTGGGCGCAGGCATGGTCGACAACGTGGCACTCATGCTGGGCCTCGGCGACATCGACGAACCCTGGGCACGTGTGCTCAGCGGACGTTGAGTTCAGGCTCCCAGTCGCCGACGCTCTCGGGGGATATGACCCCTCAACCAAGGGATCTGACCCCTCAACGTTCAGGGGTCATGTCCCTGAACTTGAGGGATCATGTCCACGAGCATATGGAGCCGCTTTCCTTCTTGCACTGAGTGCAAACTTGCACTTAGTGTAGTGACGTGACCCCTGAAACCCTCTCCCGGCGCGAGCAGAACAAGGCCGCCACGCGCGAGTCCATCGTGGCCGCGGCCCTCGGGCTGGCCCGCGAGCGCGGCCTCGGCGCCTTCACCGTCGAGGACATCGCCGAGTCCGCCGGCGTCTCCCGGCGCACCTTCTTCAACTACTTCACGAGCCCCGAGGAGGCCATCGCGGCCCCGACCTTCGGGTTCCTCGACCGCGCCCTCGAGCGGCTCGGCGACCGCCCGGACGAGCCCCTCCTCGACTCCGCCCTCACCGTGATCTACGGGCTCGCGGACAACGACCTCATCGCCCCCATGGCCGAGTCCTTCCTCGTGGCCCACGGCCACGAGCCCGTGGCGCGCTTCCAGCTCCAGGCCTTCGAGGAGTGCCGGGAGAAGATCGTCGCCGCCATCCGCGGCCGCGGCGGGGCCGATAGCCTCGACGGCCTCTACGTCCACGCCCTCGCCGCATGCGTCATCTCGTGCGGGAAGTCCGCTCTCGAGGTCTGGATGGCCGAGCGCGGCGGCGACCTCGCGCCGTCGTCCCTCGCCCGGCTCCGCGAGCTGCTCACCGCCTCGATCACCCACCTCAAGTCCGGCTTCGCCGTCTGACCCGCCCAAGGAAGGCTTCCATGGCCACCCTCCTGTACCGCCTCGGCCGGTCCTCCTACGACCGCTGCTGGCTCGTGCTGGCCCTCTGGCTCGTGCTCGTCGCCGTCGTCGGCGGATCCGCCGCGGCGTTCCACGGCACGATGACCAACAACTTCCAGATTCCCGGCACTGAGACGCAGCGCATGGCGGACAAGCTCAGGGCCGACCTCCCCTCGGCCTCGGGAGGGAACGCGTCGATCGTCTTCGAGTCCCGCGGCGCCGCCTTCTCCGAGTCCCAGAGGCGCCAGCTGAGCGAGGCCCTCGCCGAGATCGGCCGGCTCGACGGCGTCCGCGGCGTCACCGACCCCTTCGCGACGCAGGCCCAGCTCGACGGCGCGGCGGCCCAGATCGCCGCGGGGCGGAAGGAGATCGAGGCGAATGAGGCCAGGCTCGCTGCCGGGGAGCCCGAGCTGGCCGCGGGCAAGGCCCAGCTCGACGCGGGCCGCGCCCAGCTCGACGCCGGGCAGGCGCAGCTCGACGCGCAGAAGCAGGCGCTCGCCGCCCAGGGCCTCCCCAAGGCGGCCATCGCCCAGGCCACCGCCTCGGCCCAGGCGCAGCTCGACGCGGGCCGCACCCAGCTCGACGCCAGCCAGGCCCAGTACGATGCCGGCCGGAAGCAGGCCGACGAGGGCGCCGCGAAGATCGCCGGGGCCAAGGCCCAGCTCGCCCTCGCCGAGCGGCAGTCCCAGGCGGCGGAGGACCTCCGCTTCGTCTCGAGCGACGGCAAGGCCGCCATCGCGGCCCTGACGTTCACCCAGTCCACCGACGGCCTCCCCGTCTCCCTGCGCGAGGACATCCAGCGGATCGCCGCGGGCGTGCCCGGCGTCGAGACGCACGGGAGCAAGGAGCTGACCCAGGACATCTCCTCGATCTTCGGCGCCGCGGAGGCCATCGGCGTCGGCGTCGCCGCGGTCGTCCTCATCGTCATGCTCGGCGCGCTCGTCGCCGCGGGCCTGCCGCTCGTCATGGCCCTCGTCGGGGTAGCCGTCGGCGTGGGCGGCACCTTCGCCCTCACCGGCGTCGTCGAGATGAGCTCCGTGACCCCCATGCTCGGACTCATGCTCGGCCTCGCCGTCGGCATCGATTACTCACTCTTCATCGTCAACCGCCACCGCAACCAGCTCCTGGGCGGCATGGGCCCGCGCGAATCGGTCGCCCTCGCGGTGGGGACGTCGGGCAACGCCGTCGTCTTCGCGGGCCTCACCGTGATCATCGCGCTCGCCGCGCTCGTCGTCCCCGGGCTGCCGTTCCTCGCCGTCATGGGCCTCTCGGCGGCCGCGACCGTCGCGGTGGCCGTGCTCGTCGCGGTCACGCTCCTGCCCGCCGCTCTCGGCTTCGCGGGGCGGCGGATCATCTCGAGGCGCCGGTGGGCGGAGGCCGTCAGGCAGAACACAGCGGAGAATGCCCGCGCCGGCCACGAGGAGGAGGCGGCCCGCGAGGACCTCGCGGCCTCGCACCGCGGCTGGGGCGCGTGGGTCACGCGGCACCCGTGGCTCTCGGTCGTCGCGTCGGTCGTCCTGCTCGGCGCCCTCGCGCTGCCGGCCGCCCAGCTCCGCCTCGCGCTGCCCGACGGCGGGTCCGAGCCGGTCGAGTCGACCGCCTACAAGGCGTACGAGGCCACGGGGACGTACTTCGGCCAGGGCATGACCGGACCGATCATCGTCGTCGGCGAGCTTCCCGCAGGGCTCGACGAGAACGCCGCGAAAATGGCCCAGTTCGACGTCGCCGACCGGCTCCGCGCCGTCCCGGGCGTCGTGGCCGCGGTCCCCGGCACCCTCAGCGAGGACCGCCGCACGTCCGTCTTCCAGGTCATCCCGATGGACGGGCCCGCGAGCGCGAGCACGGTACAGGTCGTGCACGACCTGCGCGAGAAGGGCGCCGACATCCAGGCCGAGACGGGCGTGGCGATCGGGCTCACGGGCCAGACGGCGGCGAACGTGGACATCTCCGCCAAGCTCGCCGACGCGCTCCCGCCGTACCTCGCGATCGTCGTCGGACTCTCGCTCCTGCTGCTCATGCTCGTCTTCCGCTCGCTGCTCGTCCCGCTCCTGGCCACGGGAGGGTTCCTCCTCTCGCTCGGGGCGGCGTTCGGCGCGATCGTCGCCGTCTACCAGTGGGGCTGGCTCGGGCCGGTCTTCGACGTCACGCACCCCGGCGCCGTGCTGAGCTTCCTGCCGATCCTGCTCATCGGCATCCTGTTCGGACTCGCGATGGACTACCAGGTATTCATCACGTCGGGCATGCGCGAGTCCTTCGCCCACGGCCAGGAGGCGCACCTCGCCGTCCGGACCGGCTTCCACCACGCCGCCCGGGTGATCACGGCGGCTGCGATCATCATGGTGAGCGTCTTCGCGGGCTTCATCTTCAGCCACCTGACGATGGTCCGGCCGCTCGGCTTCGGCCTCGCGCTCGGCGTGCTCCTCGACGCGTTCGTGGTGCGCATGACCCTCGTGCCCGCAGTCATGCGCCTGCTCGGCAGGGCCGCGTGGTGGCTCCCGGCCTGGCTCGACCGGATCCTGCCGGATCTGGACATCGAGGGCGCCAGGCTCGAGCGCACGACGCCGACCCCCGCCCGGGCGGCCGAGCCCGCCGTCCGCTGATCCCGGCTCCGGCCCGTCCCCGCCGTCGACTGGCCTAGGAACGCCGCCACCGGCGGGGCTATCCTGACGCACACAGAGCCCGCCGCGACCCGCGCGGCAGGCGAGCAGCCCCGGGAACCGACCGTGCCGACGTCGAACGCGATCGACCGCGGGCGCTCGGCGTACGCCGAGCGCCGCTGGGCCGACGCCTTCGAGGAGCTCACCCGCGCAGAGCGGGAGCAGGGGCTCGCCGCCGACGACCTCCAGCGGCTGGGGACTGCCGCGCTCCTCGTCGGGCGCTTCGAGGAAGGCATCGGCCACCTCGGGCGGGCCCACGAGGACTACGTCGTGCTCGGGGACCTGCGGGCCGCCGCCCGCTGCGCCGCCTGGCTGGGCATGCAGCTCATGTCGGCGGGCGAGCGCGCGGCAAGCTCGGGGTGGTTCGGGCGGGCCCAGAGCGTCCTCGACGAACTCGGCGAGCCCACCGCCGAAGAGGCCTTCCTCCTCATCCCCCAGGCCCTCCGCGCCCTGTTCCACGGCGACCCGGCCACCGCCCTCGCGCAGTTCACGCAGTGCGCAGAGAAGGCAGCCGCCTTCGGGGACCGGGAGCTGCAGACCCTCGCCGTGCTCGGCCGCGGCCAGGCCACGGTCAGGCTCGGCGCGGTCGAGGAGGGCATGAGGCTGCTCGACGAAGCGCTCGTGTCGATGATGTCGGGGACGGTGGGCACCATGGCCTCGGGCATCGTCTACTGCTCGGTCATCGAGAGCTGCCATGCCGCGTTCGACCTCGCGCGGGCGCAGGAGTGGACCGCCGCCCTGGACCGGTGGCGCGCGGGCCAGGGCGGGCTCGTGAGGTTCAGCGGGCAGTGCCAGATGCACCGGGCCGAGCTCTTCTGCCTGCACGGCGCATGGGAGGGGGCCCTCGAAGCCGCCCGGACGGCGCAGGGGCTCTACGAGGCCGGGGACCGCAACGCCGGCTGGGGCGCCTTCTACCAGGAGGGCGAGGTCCGGCGGCTGCGCGGCGAGTTCGAGGCCGCCGAGGCCGCCTACCTGCGAGCCCGCCGCTCGGGCTTCGAGCCGGAGCCCGGTCTCGCGCTGCTGCGCCTCGCGCAAGGCCAGCCGGAGGCCGCGTTCGCCCTCCTGAAGCGGGCCGCGGAGCATGACGACGCCGTCACTCGCCGCGCGCTGCTGCCCGCCCTCGTCGAGGCGGGCCTCGCGGCCGGCGACGCCGGCGCTGCCCGCAAGGCGGCGGACGAGCTCGCGGCCGCGGCCCGCGAGCGCCCCATGCCCTGGGTGCAGGCCCTGGCCGCCTACGCCGCGGCCTCCGTGCGGCTCGCCGAGGGCCAGCCGGAGACGGCGCTCGAGGAGGCGACGGACGCGTGGCGCCTCTGGTGCGAGGTCGACTCACCCTACGAGGCCGCCCGCTCCCTCGTCCTCAAGGGCCGCGCGCTGCTCGCGCTCGGCGAGGACGAGGCCGCCCGGCTCGAGCTCTCCATGGCCGGGGCGATGTTCGAGGAGCTCGGCGCGGCCCCGGCGCTCGAGGCGCTCGGCCGCCTCACGCCGTCGTCCGCCGCGTCCGGGCCGCTGGCGGCGCCGGAGGAGGCACGGGGTCCGCTGAGCCCCCGCGAGCGTGAGGTGCTCGCGCTCGTCGCGAGCGGCCGGCCCAACCGGGCCATCGCCGCGGAGCTGTTCCTGAGCGAGAAGACTGTGGCGCGGCACGTGAGCAACATCCTGCTCAAGCTGGGGCTCGGGTCGCGGACGGCCGCCGCCGCGTACGCCTTCGAGCACGGCCTCGCGGGACACCCTCTGTCCTGAGGGTTCCTGGACTGCGCAGAAATACCCACGCCTGGGCGCGCCCCGCTTTGCCTAGTTCTCCCGACGCGGCGGTCCCCCCTCCGTCCGTAGCGTGGAGGCATGGAACTCCCGATCCTCGAAAGGCGCCGTCTCGACGGCGCTCTTCGCCGCCAGCGGGCTTCCTGTCCCCTTCCCCGCACGCCTCGAAAGGACCTCGCCATGAACAGCACCGAGACCGTCGTCGACACGGTCGTCATCGGAGGCGGCCAGTCCGGCCTCGCCCTGGGCTACTACCTCTCCCGGCAGCGCCGCGACTTCGTGATCCTGGACGCCAAGCCCCGGGCCGGGGACGGATGGCGGGACCGGTGGGACTCGCTGCGCCTCTTCACGCCCAGCTACGTCAACTGCCTCCCGGGCCGGGACTTCCCGGGCGATCGGCTCGGCTTCCCGACGAAGGACGAGGTGGCGGACTTCCTCGAGGCCTACGCAAGGGACTTCGCCCTGCCCCTGCAGAATGGCATTCGCGTGGAGCGCGTCCATCGCGACGGACAAGACCTCGTCGTGATGGCCGGGACGAGGCGCTGGCGGGCCGCTAACGTCGTCGTCGCCACGGGCGGCGAGCAGACCCCGCGGACCCCGGGCTTCGCCGGCGAGCTCGACCCGTCCATCGTCCAGATGCACTCGTCCGACTACCGCTCGCCAGCCCAGCTGGCGGACGGGCCCGTGCTCCTCGTGGGCCGCGGCAACTCCGGGGCCGAGATCGCCAAGGAGCTGTGCGCGACCCACGAGACGACCGTGGCCGGGCGGGCCACTCCCGAGCTCCCGTTCCGGCATGGGCGCACGGCGGCACGGTTCGCCTTTCCGCTCATCGCCTTCGCCGGCAGGCACGTCCTCACCCTCTCCAACCCGCTCGGGCGTCGCGTCATCCCCAAGATCAAGGACGGCGGCGCGCCCCTCATCCGGACCAAGTCCGCGGAGCTCGCGGCCGCCGGGGTCGCGTTCGCGCCGCGGATCGTGGGCGTGGACCACGGCCGGCCGGTCGACGCCGAGGGCACCGTCCACGAGCCCGCCAACGTCATCTGGTGCACGGGCTTCCGCACGGACTTCGGCTGGATCGACCTGCCCTCGGTGCACGACGGCGCCCTGCCGGAGCAGTACCGCGGCGTCGTGGCCGCCGAGCCCGGGCTCTACTTCCTCGGCCAGCCGTTCCAGCGCGGGCCGGCGTCGGGCACCTTCGGCACCACATCCCTCGACGCCCGCTACCTCGCCCGACGGATCGCCGAGCGCTCCGGCGCGCGCTCCAGGGCGCTGGCGTCGGCCTGAACCCGGCCTGAACGGCGCCCGGCCGACGCGCAGGCCGCAGGCAGCGCCGAACGGAGGGCCCGGGCTGGTCAGTACAGCTAGGCTGGGCGGCGTGACCCACCACGCCGCCCCGATGTCGCCGCCCGAGCTCATCCTCGCCTCCAAGTCCCCCGCCCGGACCAAGCTGCTCGAGGAGGCCGGCGTCCCGCACCGCATCCTCGTCTCGGACATCGACGAGGACGCGGTCGCCGCCGCGCACCCCGAGGCGTCGCCGGGCGAGACCGCGCTCCTGCTCGCCCGCGCGAAGGCCGAGGCCGTCGCCGCGCTTCCGGGCTCCGCGGGCGCGCTCGTGCTCGGCTGCGACTCGGTCTTCGAGTTCGGCGGCCTCGCCCTGGGCAAGCCCTACACCCCGGAGGTCGCACGGGAGCGCCTCGCCGAGATGAGCGGCCGGGCCGGGATCCTGCACACGGGGCATTGGCTCGTGGACCGGCGCGGGGCCGGCTCTCCCGGGCAGCCCGCGGACAACGGGCAGTCCGCGGACGACGGCGTCGCCCCCGGCGCGGGCCGGCTCGCCTCGGCGGGGGTCGAGTTCACGCCCATGTCCTCCGAGGAGATCGCGGCGTACGTGGCCACGGGCGAGCCGCTGCACTGCGCTGGGTCCTTCACGATCGACGGCCTCGGCGGGGCGTTCCTCGCCCGCGTCGACGGCGACCCGCACGCCGTCGTCGGCCTGTCCGTCTCGGCCCTGCGCGCCCTCCTCGCCGACGCCGGGGTGCGGCTCACGGACTGGTGGGCCGCCGCCGTCGTCCGCTGAGCCCCAATTTGTAGGCACCCTACAAAGGATCGGCCCCCCACGCACCGAATCCGCCACCAACATGGGCGAATCCACCAAGAGGGCGCTAGGCTTCCCGCTGTACAGAACGGAGTAGCCTTGTCCACCATTGCTGCAAGCAGGCCCATCTCGAAGGTGCTCATCGCCAACCGAGGCGAGATCGCCGTCCGCATCATCCGCGCCGCCCGCGACGAGGGAATCGCCTCTGTCGCGGTCTACGCGGACCCGGACCGCGACGCACTGCACGTCCGGCTGGCCGACGAGGCCTTCGCCCTCGGCGGCACGACCGCCGCGGAGTCCTACCTCGTCATGGACAAGATCCTCGACGCCGCGCGCGCCGCGGGTGCCGACGCCGTGCACCCTGGCTACGGCTTCCTCGCCGAGAACGCCCACTTCGCGCAGGCGGTCATCGACGCGGGCCTGATCTGGATCGGACCCTCCCCCGAGGCCATCGCGGCGCTCGGCGACAAGGTCCGGGCCCGGCACATCGCCGAGAGGGTCGGCGCCCCGCTCGTCCCCGGCACGGCGGACCCGGTCGGCTCCGCCGACGAGGTCCTGGACTTCGCCCGGGAGTTCGGCCTGCCGGTCGCGATCAAGGCCGCCTACGGCGGCGGCGGGCGCGGCATCAAGGTCGCCCGCACCCTCGAGGAGATCCCCGAGCTGTACGAGTCCGCGGTGCGCGAGGCGACCGCCGCCTTCGGCCGCGGCGAGTGCTTCATCGAGCGCTTCCTCGACGCGCCCCGGCACGTCGAGACCCAGTGCCTCGCGGACGCGTTCGGCCACGTCGTCGTCGTCTCGACCCGCGACTGCTCCCTCCAGCGCCGCAACCAGAAGCTCGTCGAGGAGGCGCCCGCGCCGTTCCTGGCCGACGAGCAGAACAAGCGCCTCTACGAGTCGTCCAAGGCGATTCTCAAGGAAGCTGGGTACCTGGGTGCTGGCACCTGTGAGTTCCTCGTCGGCCAGGACGGCACGATCAGCTTCCTCGAGGTCAACACGCGCCTCCAGGTGGAGCACTGCGTCTCCGAGGAGGTCACGGGGATCGACCTCGTGCGCGAGCAGTTCCGGCTCGCCCGCGGCGAGGCCCTCGGCTACGAGGACCCGGAGATCCGCGGCCATTCGTTCGAGTTCCGCATCAATGGCGAGGACCCGGGCCGCGGCTTCATGCCGGCCCCCGGCACGGTCGACACCCTTCGTTACCCGACCGGCCCCGGCATCCGCGTGGACTCCGGCGTCGAGGCCGGCGAGGTCATCTCGGGCAACTTCGACTCGATGCTCGCCAAGCTCATCGTGACCGGCTCGACCCGCGCGCAGGCCCTCGAGCGGGCCCGCCGCGCCCTGGGCGAGCTCGAGATCACCGGCATGCCCACGGTCGTGCCGTTCCACGCCAAGGTCGTGCGCGACCCGGCCTTCGCCCCCGCCGAGGGTCCCTTCTCAGTGCACACGCGCTGGATCGAGACGGGGTTCGTCAACGACCTCGCCCCGTACGCGGCCGCTGCCGGTGCCGCTGCCGCTGCTGATGCGGACGACGCCGGCGAGCGCCAGAGCGTCGTCGTCGAGGTCGGCGGGCGCCGGCTCGAGGTGACGATCCCCGCGGGGCTCGCCCTCGGCGCCGGCAAGCCGGCCAAGGCGAAGAAGAAGGTGCGCGGCGCGCGCGGCGCCGCCGGCGCCGGGACCGCCGCCGGCGGGGACGCGCTCACGGCGCCGATGCAGGGCACGATCGTGAAGGTGGCCGTGTCCGACGGCGACACGGTCGCCGAGGGCGATCTCGTGGTCGTGCTCGAGGCCATGAAGATGGAGCAGCCGCTCACGGCGCACAAGTCCGGCACGATCCGCGGCCTCGCGGCCGAGGCGGGCCAGACGGTCTCCGCTGGCGCGCTCATCGCGACGATCGACGGCTGACCCCGCATCGCAGGGACCTGACCCCGCGTCGACAGAGAGGTGACCCCGCATCGCAGGGACGTGACCCCGCGTTGGAATCCCAACGCGGGGTCACCTCTCAAGGACGCGGGGTCACCTCTCAGCGTCCCGGGGTTGCGTGGCTACTCCTGGTGGACGGTGACGTTGCCCCAGAGGTCCAGCGAGGCGTTCTCCCAGACGATGGCGCCGCCGGCGTCGCGGATGACGATCTGGACGGTGTCCGCCGAGCCCTTCTTCGCCGAGTTGCCCTGGCGGTTGTCGGCCACGGTCGCCGTGAACGTGTAGCCGTCTGCCCCGTCGAGCCGGCCTTGGCCCGTCCACGTCGCCGTGGAGCCCGTCACCGAGAACGAGTCGACGCTGTGGCCGTGGAACCTTGCGCCGTTCCGATGGTCGTTGACCTGCAGGTTGCCGCGCAGGCCCTGCTCGTCGCGGATCACCTGCGTCCCGAGGGTCACGTCGCCGTCTGACTGGGCGACCTTGCCGCCGCCCGTGACCTTGGCCGGGCCGGCCGGCGGCGTGGTGCTGAAGGATCCGGCCTTGAGGAACACGCCGCTGTCCAGGACCTCATCGGAGCCGTCCGCGATGGCGAGCTTGATGTGGTTCGGGACGCCGGTGTTGACCGGCGCCATGAAGGTCAGGACGGTCGTGAGGCCGTCGTACTCGACGTTGAGCGTCCCCGGGTTGTCGACGTAGAGCGAGGCATTGCTCCCGGGGTTGATGTTGTTGATCGTGATCGGCTCCAGCACCCCGCCGTTGTCGACCGTCGCGTAGTTGACGCCGTTGACGAAGAACGCGAACGAGTCGTTGAAGTCCGACCCGACGAATTCGAGGTATTCTTCCGAGCCGAAGACGTACTCGAAGTACACGGTGTCCGCATTCGGCGTGAAGTCGAACTCGAGGACACTCGCGTCCCGCGTCGGCACGCTCGAGAGCGCCGTGAGGTCGGCGTCGCCCGCAAGGCCGTTGGCCGTCGTGGTGTTAGGCAGACTGTTCGGGCCCATGGCCCCGGCGGCAGAGCCGCTCGTGAGGATGACGCCGGTGTCGAAGCCGACGCTCGCCGCCCCGCCCGAGAACGTGCCGGACGCCACCGGTGCGCCCGTATAGGTCACGTTCGAGGCGGTGACCCCGGCTCCGAGGAGCGTCGAGGCCAGGTCGTTCGGGGTCAGGGTCGTGAGGTCCACCGTGGACGTCACGGCCTGGGCGGGCAGGGCGGACAGGCTGAGTGCGGCGACGGCGCTGAGCACGGCGGCAGCACGCCAGGAATTCTGGTGCATGAACGAATGCATGGAAGTGGTCTCTCTGGTGCGAAGTGACACTGCTCTTTCTCGGTCGACGCCGCGGTCCCCACCGGGCGTCGTCGGGCCGGCGTAGTGAGCCGGCGGCGCGTGACTGGACATCGCGGGGGCGTGGAAACCGCGCTCTCCCCTGTCCCCCCGGCCACCTCTGGGGGTGGCCACGAGCAATATATCCATCATCTTGACAAACAACAAGGGGCGGCGCGCAGGTGGTTTTGACAGCAAAAGGCCCCGCACCGGACGTTCCGGTGCGGGGCCTTCTGGGCCGCTGGGCGGACTGGTCAGGCGACGTTCTCCTCGAACGCCCGGTCCTTGGTCTCCTTGGTGAGCCAGAGGGCCACGAACGTCAGCAGTGCGGCGACAGCGAGGTAGACGCCGACCAGCATCGTGCTGCCCTTGCCCGCCTGCCAGAGGGCGATGGCGACGAACGAGGCCGGGGCCGCGCCGATCACCGAGGACAGGTTGTAGGAGACGGCAGAGCCCGTGTAGCGGACATTCGCGGGGAACAGCTCCGGCAGGATCGCGGCCATCGGGCCGAACGTCAGGCCCATGAGGGTGAAGCCGAGGATGAGGCCGACCAGGGCGGCGCCCTTGCCCGGGCCGAACATGAGGCCCCACGTGAGGCCGAAGACGACGATCCCCGCCGTGACCCACAGGAGGAACTTCCGGCGCCCGTACTTCTCGGCGAGCGGGCCGGAGACGACCGTGAAGATGCCGAAGAACACGACGCCGAGGATGAGCATCCAGAGGAATTCGCTGCGCTCGATCCCGAGGCCGGGGACGAAGGCCGCCTCGTTGAACGGCTTGCCGGCCTTCTCGGCCGCGGCGCGGGCCGCCTCGACCTTGCCCGTCGCGGTGCCGTAGGTGAGCGTGAAGCTCGTCGTCAGGTAGAAGAGCACATAGGTCGCGAGCATGATGAACGTGCCCGCGATGACCGCGCGCCAGTGGTGCTTGAACGTCGCCGCGAGCGGGACCTTGGCGACCTTCTCCTCCTGCACGACCTTCTGGAAGGAGACGCTCTCGACGAGCTTGAGGCGCACGTAGAGGCCGATCGCGACCATGATGATGCTCGCGAGGAACGGGATGCGCCAGCCGTACGCCATGAACTGCTCGTCGGTCATGACGGCGTCGAGGAGCACGAACAGGACGTTGGCGAGGATGAAGCCGATGGGCGCGCCGAGCTGCGGGAAGGTGCCCCACACCGCGCGGCGGTTCGCGGGGGCGTTCTCGGTGGCCAGGAGCGCCGCGCCCGACCACTCGCCGCCGAGGGCCAAGCCCTGGGCGAAGCGCAGGAGGACGAGCAGGAGCGGGGCGAGCACGACCCAGCCCGCCGTCGTCGCCGGCGGCAGGAGGCCGATGAGGAAGGTCGCGAGACCCATGGTCAACAGGGACGCGACGAGCGTGCCCTTGCGCCCGAGCCGGTCGCCGAAGTGCCCGAAGAGGACAGAGCCGACGGGCCGGGCCACGAAGGCGACGCCGAAGATCGCGAACGAACTGAGGATCGCGTTGATGTCGCTCGCGTGGGGGAAGAAGAGCTTGGGGAACACGAGCACCGACGCGGTCGCGTATGCGTAGAAGTCGAAGAACTCGATGGTCGTCCCGATGAGGCTCGAGAAGATGACCCGTCCTCGCGTATTCGCCGAGTGGATGGTCTCTGTCACCGCGGATGAGGTGGACATTCACGTTCACTTTCGCATGCTGGACCGGAGATGACAGCGGCCCGGGAAATGAGTACGGGACATCCTACGCCAGAGTAGTTCGCTCATCGGACATCATGACCAGAATGCGAGACGACGGGCGCGCGTCCCCGCGCACCTCTCACGAAGCTCTCACCCGGTGCGCCGTGCCGGGAGAGGGAGATGTCACAGCCTGTTAACACCGCGCGCGTTCGTGTGAAACGCGGCCTTCCTAGCGTTGATGGCAAGCCCGATGCCCCCCTTCCCCCGCTAGGAGGACCCCCATGAGCACAGAACCGCGCACCGAACCCGCCGCCCCGGAGGCCGCCGCCCCGGCATCGCCGGGCCTTCGCCTCGACGTCCGCAAGGGCCGCTGGATCGAGCACTGGAACCCCGAGGACACCGTCCAGTGGGAGCGTGAAGGCCGCGCGATCGCCGGCCGCAACCTCCGCTGGTCCATCTTCGCCGAGTTCCTCGGGTTCGTCGTGTGGCAGCTGTGGTCGATCGTCGTCGTCCAGCTTCCCGGGGCCGGCTTCCAGTTCAGCACGTCGGAGACCTTCTGGCTCATCTCGATGCCGAGCCTCGTCGGCGCGACCCTGAGGATCCCGTACACGTTCATGGTCCCGAAGCTCGGCGGCCGGAACTGGACGGTCGTCTCCGCGCTCCTGCTCCTCATCCCGTCGATCGGCCTCGCCGTGTGTGTGTCCGACCCGACGACGCCGTTCGTGACCATGCTCGTGTTCGCCGGTCTGGCCGGCTTCGGCGGCGGCAACTTCGCGAGCTCCATGGCCAACATCACCTTCTTCTACCCCGCACGGGAGAAGGGCTGGGCCCTCGGCCTCAACGCGGCCGGCGGCAACCTCGGCGCCGCCGTCTCGCAGCTGGTCGTCCCGATCGCCGTGTCCCTCACCGCCCTGGTCGCATCGGGCGCCAAGCTCTCCATGGCCGGCCTCTTCTGGGTCCCGCTCATCCTCCTGGCCGCCTTCGGCGCCTGGAAGTACATGGACAACCTCTCGAACGCCAAGGGCGACCTCGCCGGCTCGATCGCCGCGCTCAAGGAGCCGCACCTGTGGATCATGTCGTTCCTCTACATCGGCACCTTCGGCTCGTTCATCGGCTTCTCGGGCGTCTTCCCGAAGCTCATCAAGGACTACTTCCCCGAGTTCTCCTCGTTCGCCGTCGGCGCCGCCGCCATCTCCCTCGCGTTCCTCGGCCCCCTCGTCGGCTCCCTGACCCGCCCCTACGGCGGCAAGCTCGCCGACCGCTTCGGCGGCGCCCGCATGACGGTCCTGTCGTTCGCCGCCATGGCTGTCATCACACTCCTGGTCATCGCCACCCTGCCGCTGGCCAACTTCTGGCTCTTCCTCGTGCTCTTCCTCGCGCTCTTCACCGCGAGCGGGTTCGGCAACGGCGCGACGTACCGCATGATCCCGGTCATCTTCGCCCGCGCCAGCCGCGCCGCCCAGCGTGGCGCCGAGGCTTCGGAAACCACCCGGCTCTCCTCCTCGGCGCTTGGCCTCATCTCGGCCATCGGCGCCTACGGCGGGTTCATGATCCCGCAGCTCCTCGGCGCATCGAGCACGGCGACGGGCTCCTACATCCCGGCGTTCTTCGCCTTCGTCGGCGCCTACGTCCTGATGCTGGCCGTGACCGCCTTCTGCTACCTCCGCAAGGGCAGCCTCGTCGCCGGAGCCAAGGCCTGAATCTATGAGCACTGCCACCCACTGCCCCTACTGCGCCCTGCAGTGCGCGATGTCGCTCGCCCCCGCCTCCGCGGGGGCGGGCGGCGCCGCCGTCCCGGGCGGCGCCCTGCCGGCCCCGGTCGGCACGACCCCGGCCCCCCTCGACGTCGACGGACGGGACTTCCCGACCAACCGCGGCGGCCTGTGCCGCAAGGGCTGGACCTCGGCCGAGCTGCTGCGCCACCCCGACCGGGTCACCGAGCCGCTGCTGCGCGGTGAGGACGGCCACTTCCGGCCGGTCTCGTGGGAGCAGGCCCTCGAGCGCGTCGCGCACGAGGTCCGCGCGGCCCAGGCCTCCCACGGGGCCGACGCGGTGGGCGTGTTCGGCGGTGGCGGCCTCACGAACGAGAAGGCCTACCTGCTGGGCAAGTTCGCCCGGCTGGCCCTGCGCACCTCGCGCATCGACTACAACGGCCGGTTCTGCATGTCCTCGGCGGCGGCCGCCGGCAACCGCGCGTTCGGCATCGACCGCGGGCTCCCGTTCCCGGTCGAGGACCTGGACACGGCGGACACGATCCTCCTGCTCGGCTCGAACGTCGCCGAGACCATGCCCCCGTTCGTCGCGCACCTCGCCGGCGCCCGCGAGGCGGGGGGCCTCGTCGTCGTCGATCCCCGCCGCTCGACGACGGCTGCGCTCACGGCCGACGGCGCCGGCATCCACCTGGCGCCCGCGCCGCACACCGACCTCATCCTCCTGCTCGGCCTGGCGCACGTCGTCATCAACGACGGGCTCCTCGACCATGACTACGTCGCCGAGCGCACCGAGGGCCTCGAGTCCCTGATCCGCTCGGTCGCCCCGTGGTGGCCTGAGCGCGTCCAGGCGGCGACGGGCGTCCCGGCCGTGCTCGTGCGCGAGACGGCGGCGCGGCTGGCCCGCTCCGCCCGCACGGGCTCGTGCTACATCCTCACGGGCCGCGGCATCGAGCAGCACGCGGACGGCACGGACACCGTGACCGCCGCGATCAACCTCGCCCTCCTGCTCGGCCTGCCGGGCTCCGAGCGCGGCGGCTACGGCACGCTCACGGGCCAGGGCAACGGCCAGGGCGGCCGCGAACACGGCCAGAAGTCGGACCAGCTCCCTGGCTACCGCAAGATCACCGACCCCGCGGCCCGCGACCACGTCGCGCGCGTGTGGGGCGTCCCCGCCGAGTCCATCCCCGGCCCGGGGCTGCCCGCCGTCGAGCTTCTCGCGTCTCTGGGCAAGGACGGCGGCGTGCGGTGCCTCTTCGTGCACGGCGCCAACGTCGTGGTCTCCGCCCCGGACGTGTCTGCCGTGCGGGAGGGGCTGCGGGCCCTCGACTTCCTCGTCGTCTGCGACTTCTTCATGTCCGAGACGGCGCGCGAGGCGGACCTCGTCCTGCCCGTCCTGCAGTGGGCCGAGGAGGAGGGGACGATGACGAACCTCGAGGGCCGGGTCCTGCGCCGCCGCCGCGCCATCGAGCCGCCCGCCGGTTCCCGCAGCGAGCTGTGGATCATGAACCGGCTCGCGGAGCTCCTCGAGGCGCCCTCGGACTTCCCCGACGACCCGCGCGCCGTCTTCGAGGAGCTGCGGGCGGCCTCCGCCGGCGGCCTCGCGGACTACTCGGGCGTGACCTACGAGCGGCTCGACGCCGGCGAGGCCCTGCACTGGCCGTGCCCCGAGGGCTCCGACGGGACACCTCGGCTCTTCGCCGACCGCTTCGCGCACCCTGACGGCCGGGCCCGGCTCGTGGCCGTCCGCGCGTCCTCGCCCCTGCCGGGGGCGGGCCCGGAGGCCGGGGCCTTCCAGCTCGCGACCGGCCGCCTCCTCGAGCACTACCAGTCCGGCGCCCAGACCCGCCGGGTCGAGGCCCTCTCCGCGGCCCAGCCCGAGGTGCGACTGTCCCTGCACCCGGCCCCCGCCGCGCGGCTGGGCATCACGGACGGCGCGTGGGTGCGCGTCCGCCGCCAGCCCGCCACGGCGGCCGCCGGGGGGGCGAGGCAGGGCACCCAGCCCGAGCCGGTCGTCCTGGCCCGCGCCGAACTGACCGCGGACATCCGCCCCGACACCGTGTTCCTGCCGTTCCACTTCCCGGGCCTCGCGGCGGCCAACCAGGTCACCGAGCAGCGCACGGACCCGATCTCGGGCATGCCCGAGTTCAAGACCCCCCGCGTGTTCGTCGAGCCGGCCGTCGTCGACCCCGGCATCGACGAACCGACCCTCGACCGGCTCCTGCCCCCCGGCACCCTTGTCCCCGCCCCTCGAGAGGAGCGTCCATGACCGCCACGACCCCGCAGCCCGCCGCGGCGAGCTCGGCCGCAAGGGCTGAATCGCCGAGGCGAGTCGTCGTCGTCGGCTTCGGCCCCGTCGCCGCACGGTTCGTCGACGAGCTCCGCCCGGCCGCCGCGGCCGGCGCCGTCGAGCTCACAGTCGTGGGCGAAGAGGAGCACGCCGCGTACAACCGCGTGCTCGTCGCGGACCTCGGCGTCGGCCGCACGAGCCTCGCGGCCATGAGCCTCGCCGACGCCGACGAGCTCGCGGCCGACGGGGTGCGGGTCATCACCGGCAGGCGCGTCGCGCGGATCGACCGCTCGCGCCGCAGGGTCCTCCTCTCCGACGCCACGGCCCTGCCCTACGACCGCGTCGTGCTCGCGACCGGCGCCCGCGCCGTCGTGCCGAACCTCACGGGCCTCAACCCGGACCCGTTCCACCCCGTGCTCCCCGAGGGCGTCACGGCCATGCGGGACGTCTCCGACGCCGCGCGGCTCGCCGAGGCGGTCAGGGGCCGGCGGCACGTCGTCGTCCTGGGCGGCGGCGTGCTCGGCCTCGAGGCGGCCCTCGCTGCGAGCGAAGAGGGCGCGACCGTGACGGTCGTGCACCACGGCGACCGCCCGCTCGGCCGCTCGATCGACCGGATCGGCGGCGGCTCGCTCTCCGCGGCCCTGCGCCGGCAGGGCGTGCGCGTCGCGGGCAATGCCCGCTCGACGGGCATCGAGACGGGGCCCGACGGCGCCTTCCGGGCCCTGCTGCTCGAGGACGGCTCCGCGATCGACGGCGACCTCCTCCTGCTCGCGTGCGGCGCCCGGCCTCGGCGCGAGCTCGCGGAGGGCGGCGGGCTCGCGGTGGACGCCGGGATCATCGTCGACCACTCGCTGCGCGCCCTGCATACGGAGCACGTGTTCGCGATCGGCGACTGCGCGCAGGTCCGCTGCGCCGACCCGGTCTGCGCCGAGTGCACGGCCGACGGCCGCGGCGGCGCCCCGAGCGGCCTCATCGCCCCCGGCTGGCGCCAGGCCGACTGGCTCGCGGCGCAGTTCCGGCACGACCTCCTCGGCGAGCCCCGTCCGGCGCCCCTGGCCCCCGAGAAGCCCGGCGTGATCCTGCTCAAGGCCCGCGGGGTGAACCTGGCCCTCGCCGGGAACGTGGCCGTCGAGCCGTGGGACATGGACCCGCTCGAGGACTCGTGCTCGCCGGCACCGCTCCGGGTCGCCGTCTGGACGGACCCCGAGCACGGCGCCTACGTCAAGATGGCCACCCGCGGCGGGGTGCTCGAGGGCTTCGTGGCGCTCGGGATGCCGCGCGCCGCGGCCGAGCTGACCCTCCTGTTCGAGTCGGGGGGCGAGCTCCCGGCGGACCGTTCGGTGATCCTCCGGCTCGACGGGCCGGAGGCGGCGTTGGGGGGAGTCTCCGGCGCCTCGGCCGGTCCCGACGCCATCCTGTGCCGCTGTGCGGGGGTAACCCACGGCCAGGTCGCGGACTCCGTCGCGGGCGGCTGCTCGACCGTCCAGGAGGTCTCCAAGGCCACGCGTGCCGGGACGGGCTGCGGCGGGTGCCGGGACGAGGTGCGCGAGCTCATCGAGCGCCACTTCGCGTCCGTCGCCGCATGAGCGGCTCCCCCGGGGCGGCAGACAACCCCGCATCGCAACACGCTGGTATCCGCGAGGAATGGCAGCGTGTTGCGATGCGGGGTTGTGGCTAGGGGCCGACGAGCGTCTCGAGCCCCCGGCTCGCCTCGGCGAGCGAGAGCTCCTGGCTCCCCGCGATGAGCGGATACAGCAGGGCGTCCTCCTTCGCCCGGTGCAGCGCGAAGGCGCGCGCGATGGCGGCGGCAAGCGCCGCGGCCCTCAGCCCCTCCGCGGCGCGCAGCTCCTCGACGTGGCCCGCCATCGCCTCGTGGTCCAGCAGCAGGCCCTCCACGAGGAGGCGGCCCTCGCCGGTGGCGCGGGCGCCGGCGTAGAGCGAGCCCTCCTCGGCCTGGAAGTGCGGGATCAGCTCGTCCTCGCACCACGACACGAGGGCGTCCTTCTCCTCGTGCGCGAGGGGCGGGTCCCCCGCCTCGACCGCGGCGAGGATGGCCTCGGCCAGCGCCGAGGCCCGCTCGAGCATGCGCCCGTGGTGCCTCGCGATGTCGGCGAGCGCCCCGTCGTCGGCCCCTGACCCGGTGCCGGTTGCGTCCATTCCCTCGGTGAGTGCCATGGCGCCATCTTCCGCGCCCCGCACGCCCCGCTCAAGGGTCCGCGCGCCGCAGCCTCGCGCCGTCGTCGGCCCGCTCCGGGCCGGGCAAGTGTTCCCGAAAGCCGAGAAGGGCGCCGAGATCCGTACCCGGAAGGGGGGGCCGTCGTCCGGCGGAGGACCGCCCTACCGGTGCACGTGCAGGCGGCGGGCCGCCTCCGCGAGCGAGCCCGACAGGGACGGGTACACGGCGTAGGTGTTCGCGACGTCGTCGACGTGCAGCTTCTGCTCGACGGCCAGGGCGAGGCCGAAGATGAGCTCCGAGGCGTTGGAGCCCATGACGACGGCGCCGATCACCGTGCCGGACCCCTTGCGCGAGATGATCTTGACGAAGCCGTCCGTCGTGTTGCGCATCTTGGCCCGGGCGTTGCTCTTGAGCCGCAGGGTCACGACGTCGCCGGCGATCCGACCGCTCGCCACGTCGTCCTCCGAGACGCCGACCGAGGCGATCTCGGGGGACGTGAAGATGTTCGAGGCGACGTGCCCGAGGTTCAGGGGCGTGAGCTGGTCGCCGAGGATGTGCGCGACGGCGATGCGCCCCTGCATTGCGGCCACCGACGCGAGCGCGAGGACGCCCGTGCAGTCGCCGGCCGCGTAGACGTTCGGCACCGTGGTGCGGGAGACGCCGTCGACCTTGATGTGCCCGCCCTCGCCGAGGGCCACGCCGACCTCCTCAAGGCCGATCCCCGCGGTGTTGGGGATCGAGCCGACGCACACGAGGCAGTGCGAGCCGGTCACCTTCGTGCCGTCGCTGAGCGTGACGGCCACGCCGTCCCCGGTGCGCTCGACGGCCTCTGCGCGGGAGCGCGAGAGCACGCGCACGCCGCGGCGCTCGAAGACCTTCTCGAGCAGCTCGGCGCCGTCGGGGTCGTTGCCGGGCAGGACCCGGTCGCGCGAGGAGATGAGCGTCACATTCGAGCCGAGGCCGTTGTACGCGGACGCGAACTCCGCGCCGGTCACGCCGGAGCCGACGACGATGAGCTCCTCGGGCAGCTCCTCGAGGCTGTAGATCTGGGCCCAGTTGAGGATGCGCTCCCCATCCGGCCGGGCGGTCGGCAGCTCGCGCGGATGGGCGCCGACGGCCAGGATGACGGCGTCGGCCTCGATCCGCTCGGTCCCGCCGGCGGTCTCGACCTCGAGCGTCCGGGAGTCCGCGAGGCGGCCGGAGCCCATGACGATCCGCACGCCCTGGGACTCGAGGCCCGCGCGGATGTCCGCGGACTGCTGGCGCGCGAGGCCGAGGAGGCGGTCGTTGACCACGCCGAGGTCGGCGCGCAGCTTGTCCCGCGTGAGCAGCTCACCGCTCGTGTCGCCGAAGCGCAGGCCGAGCGCCGAGGAGGCCTCCTCGACGCGGGTCATGAGGTCCGACGTCGCGATGAGGGTCTTGGACGGGACGACGTCGGTGAGCACTGCGGAGCCCCCCAGCCCCGCCCGCTCGACGAGCGTCACCTGGGCCCCGAGTGACGAGGCGACCGACGCCGCCTCGTAGCCGCCGGGTCCTCCGCCGAGGATTGCGATGTGGGGGGCCGCGAAGTCAGGGTTCATCGTCACGGAAGTCCATTCTGCCTGTCCACCGCCGGTGCGTGCCACGTGAGACGCGCATTGGTAGGTTCTTCCTGTGACGACTTCCGCTGTGACGACTTCCGAGCCCTTCGAGCTGGCCAAGGCCGCAGCGGACCACATCGCCAGCGCCACGGGGGTCGCCCGGCACGACATCGCCCTCGTCCTCGGCTCGGGCTGGGCGGGGGCCGCTGACCTCATCGGCGAGACGACCGCGACGCTGCCCGCCGACGAGGTCCCGGGCTTCTCCATCCCCGCCGTCGAGGGGCACGTGGGGACGATCCGCTCGATCCGCGCGGCCGACGGCAAGAACGCCCTCGTGCTCGGGGCCCGCACGCACTACTACGAGGGGCGGGGCGTGCGCGCCGTGGTCCACGGGGTGCGGACGGCGGCCGCCGCCGGCTGCCGCGTCCTCGTCCTGACGAACGGCTGCGGGGGCCTCAACCCGGACTGGGCGCCCGGCACCCCCGTGCTCATCCGCGACCACATCAACCTCACGGCCACGTCCCCGCTCGAGGGCCCAACGTTCGTGGACCTCACGGACCTCTACTCGGCCCGGCTGCGCGGCGTGGCGCGCTCGGTCGACCCTGGCCTCGGCGAGGGCGTCTACGCCCAGTTCGTTGGCCCGCACTACGAGACCCCGGCCGAGGTGCAGTACGCGAAGCGGATCGGCGCCGACCTCGTGGGCATGTCGACCGCGCTCGAGGCCATCGCGGCGCGGCACGCCGGGCTCGAGGTCTTCGGCATCTCGCTCGTGACGAACCTCGCGGCCGGAATCAGCCCCGAGCCGCTGAGCCATGAGGAGGTCCTCGAGGCCGGCCGGGCCGCCGGCCCGAGGATCTCCCGCCTGCTTGCCGACGTCATCGCCGCGATCTGAAGGACTCCCCACCCATGAGCGCAACCCCCACCGGCGTCGACGGCCTCGACGAGCTGCGGGCCAGGGCCGAGGCATGGGCCGCCGCCGACCCCGACCCCGAGACGGCGGCGCGCCTGCGCGAGACCCTCGCCCAGGCGTCCGAGGGCCAGCCGGCTGCCGTGCAGGAGCTCACGGACGCGTTCGGCGGGACCCTCCAGTTCGGCACCGCGGGCCTGCGGGCCGCCCTCGGCCCGGGGCCGAACCGCATGAACCGGGTGGTCGTGCGCCGCGCCGCGGCGGGCCTCGCCGCCTTCCTCCGCGAACGCGTGGCGGCTGCCGGGTCCGGCCCCGGCAGGGCGGCCCCGGGCGGGTCCACGGACGACGCCGACGGCGCGGCTGCGCGCAGCGGCCGGCCCCGCGCCGTCGTCGGCTACGACGCGCGGACCAACTCCGACGTCTTCGCGCGCGAGACGGCCGCGGTCTTCACGGCTGCGGGCATCGAGACCCTGCTCATGCCCGCGCCCCTGCCCACCCCGGTGCTCGCGTACGCGCTGCGCGAGCTCGGCTGCGACGGCGGGGTCATGGTCACGGCGAGCCATAACCCGCCGCAGGACAACGGCTACAAGGTGTACCTCGGCGGCCGCGCGGCCGACGACGCCGGGCGCGGGGCGCAGATCGTCGCCCCCATCGACGCGGAGATCGCCGCCCTCATCGACGCCGCCGCCCCCGTCGGGGACATCCCGCTCGCCGAGGACGGCTGGACGGTGCTCGGGGCGGGCATCGCCGCGGACTACCGGGACGCCGTCGTGGGCCTCGCGCGGCCCGAGGCGTTTCCCGCCCGCGACCTGAGGATCGTGCACACGCCGCTCCACGGTGTGGGCGGCGGGACGGCGCTCGAGGTGCTGCACGGCGCGGGGTTCACCGACGTCACGCCGGTGGCTGCCCAGGCCGAGCCGGACCCCACCTTCCCGACCGTGGCGTTCCCGAACCCCGAGGAGGCCGGCGCACTCGACCTCGCGCTCGAGACGGCGCGCGCGGTGGGCGCCGACCTCGTCATCGCGAACGACCCGGACGCTGACCGCTGCGCCGCGGCCATCCCGGACCCGGAGACGGGCGAGTGGCGCATGCTGACCGGCGACGAGCTCGGGGCCCTGCTCGGGGCGCACATCGTGCGCCGCGCGGAGGTGGACCCGACGGAGCATGCTTTGCGGGCCGGGGTATTCGCGAACTCGATCGTGTCCTCGCGCCTGCTCTCGCGCATTGCCGAGGCCGCGGGTCTGGAGCACCGCGAGACGCTCACGGGGTTCAAGTGGATCGCGCGCGTGCCCGGGCTCGTCTACGGGTACGAGGAGGCGCTCGGATACTGCGTCGCGCCGGAGCTCGTCAAGGACAAGGACGGCATCTCCGCGGCGCTTCTCGTCGCGGAGCTCGCGGCGGCGGCGAAGGCCGAGGGCGGCAGCCTCGCACGCAGGCTCGACGAGCTCGCGCTCCGGCACGGCCTGCACCTGACGGACCAGCTGAGCGTGCGCGTTGCGGACCTCGGCCTGCTCGGGGCGATGATGACGCGGCTGCGCCAAGACCCGCCGGAGTCCTTCGCGGACTCGCCGGTGGAGAGCGCTGTGGACCTCGCGGCGGGGTCAGATGGGCTGCCTCCGACGGACGGGCTCCTGTGGACCACGCGCGACTCGACGCGCGTGATCGTCCGCCCGAGCGGGACGGAGCCGAAGCTCAAGTGCTACCTCGAGGTGGTCCGGGCGGTGGACAGCGTCCTCGAGCTCCCCGAGGTGCGGGCTGAGGCACGGCAGGCCATGGACGCGGCCCTCGAGGACGTACGCGAGGCGCTGGGGCTCTAGAGGCGCTGGGGCTGTAGAGGCGCTGGGGCTCTAGCCGTAGCTCAGGCCGCGACCTGGACGATGCCGTTGACCACGCGGACCTCGAACGCGGCCAGGGCGTCGCCGGGGCCGTCGAGGCGCTCGCCGGTGCGGAGGTCGTAGACCTGCTTGTGCAGCGGCGAGGCGATGGTCGGGCGGTCGCCGCGGGAGCCGACGATGCCGCGGGCCATGACATGGGCCTCGGTGGCGGGGTCGCGCTGCTCGACGGCGAAGACCTCGTCCGTCGCGAGGCGGAACAGGGCGATCTGGCGGCCCTCGACGAGCGCGGCCTCGCCCCAGTTCGGCTCGAGGTCGTCCAGGCTGCAGACGCTGTGCCAGGAACGGAGGCCGTCCGTCGCGGAGCGCTCGAGCTCGGCGGGGTCAACGGGTGCAGGTGCTGTGATCGTCATGGTTCAACGCTACGGAGGGGGTCGTTTCGCCGGGGTTGACCTTGTGTCACGGCCACGTAAAACCGCCCTCACCGAGCGCGAAACATGCCCGTGACAGGGAAGTTAATCGGCCGTTACACCCGGGCAACTGATGCGAAATCGCCGATTCCTAGGCTGGATTCAACGCTTCGACCTTTCGCCGGCATGCCCGGCGGCCAGTCCTACGGAAGGCACCGCCCGTGAGCAACCCCCGCCAGAGCACCCCGGCCACCGACTCCGCCACTCCCACTGCTGATTCGGCACCTGCGGTGCGGCGCGTCGTCGTCGTCGGCGGCGGCCCGGCCGCCCACCGCTTCGTCGAGGCGATGGCCGCGCGCGGCCTCGAGGGCTCCGGCGGCTTCGAGGTCACCGTGCTGACCGAGGAAGCCCACCTCCCCTACGACCGCGTGGCCCTCTCCAAGGCCCTCCTTTCGGACGTGGACCTCACCCTCGGCGAGGCGGAGATGTGGGACACGCCCGGCGTCACCCTCAAGACCGGCGCGAAGGCGGTCCGCCTGGACTCCGGGGCCCGTGTGGTCCACACCGAGGACGGCGGCGAGCACCCCTACGACGAGCTCGTCCTCGCGACCGGCTCCAGCGCGGCCCGCCTCCCCATTGCGGGCGCCGACAAGAGCTACGTGTACCGCACCCTCGAGGATGTCTGGTTCCTCCGTGCCGAGATCGCGCGCCTCGCCGAGGACCTGGGCCGCACGCCCGCCGTCGCGGTGATCGGCGGCGGCCTCCTCGGCATCGAGGCCGCGGCCGGCGCTCAGTCGCTGGGCGCCGAGGCCGCCATCATCGACGGCTCGCCGTGGCCCATGAACCGGCAGCTCGACGAGGGAGCCGGCCAGGCGCTCACCCGGCTCATCGGGGCCAAGGGCTTCACGATGCACGGCGGCGTGTTCCCCTCCGAGATCGTGGCGGACGAGACGGGAGCCGTCACCGGCGTCCTCATGGCGGACGAGCGCGTCATCCCCGCCGACCTCGTGGTCGTGGCCATCGGCGTGCGCCCCCGCGACGAGCTCGTGCGCGCCGCTGTCGATGAGGCCGGCGCGGCCGGTGAGAACGGCTCGGCGACCTTCGAGGTCGGCCCGCGCGGCGGCGTCGTCATCGACGAGACGTGCGCGACCGGCGTCGACGGCGTGTGGGCGATCGGCGAGGTCGCGAGCTTCGGCGGGATGTGCCTGGGCCTCGTCGCCCCGGCGAACACGATGGCCGAGATCGTCGCGGACCGCCTCCACGGCGGCGAGGCGACGTTCCCCGGCTTCGACACCGCCACCAAGCTCAAGCTCTCCGGGGTGGACGTCGCAAGCTTCGGCGACGCGTTCGCCCAGGAGCCGGGCGCGCTCGAGATCGTCTACGCGGACCCGGCCCGCGGCGTCTACCAGAAGGTCGTCACGACCGACGACGCCCGCACGCTCCTCGGCGGCATCTTCGTCGGCGACGCCACCCCGTACCTGAGCCTCCGCCCGCTCCTCGGCCGCGAGCTCCCCGCCGAGCCCGGCGCCTTCCTGTCCGCGGCCGGCGGAGGGGACGCCCCCGAGACCGAGCTGCCCGACGACGCGATCCTGTGCTCGTGCAACAACGTCGCCGCCGGCACTCTCCGCGATGCGGTCAACGCGTGCGGCACGTGCGAGGGCAAGGATCCGGTGCAGGACGTCGCGGGCCTCAAGGCCTGCACCCGCGCCGGCACCCAGTGCGGCTCGTGCGTGCCGATGATCAAGAAGCTCCTCGAGGCCGAGCTGACCAAGTCCGGCGTGACCGTCTCGAAGGCGCTCTGCGAGCACATCTCGCTCTCCCGCCAGGAGCTCTTCGACGCGATCCGCGTCCTCGAGCTGACCTCGTTCGAGGACATCATGTCCCGCTACGGAACGGGCTCGGGCTGTGACATCTGCAAGCCGACCATCGCCTCGATCCTCGCCTCGCAGCACTCGGCCTACGTCCTCGACGCCGGCCGCGGCACGCTCCAGGACACCAACGACCGCGCGCTGGCGAACATGCAGAAGGACGGCACGTACTCCGTCGTCCCGCGCATCCCCGGCGGCGAGATCACCCCGGAGAAGCTCGGCGTCATCGCCGCCGTCGCCCAGAAGTACAACCTGTACACGAAGATCACGGGCGGCCAGCGCATCGACATGTTCGGCGCGCGCCTCGAGCAGCTCCCGGAGATCTGGAAGGAGCTCATCGACGCGGGCATGGAGTCCGGGCAGGCCTACGGCAAGAGCCTGCGCACCGTGAAGAGCTGCGTCGGCTCGACCTGGTGCCGCTACGGCCAGCAGGACTCGGTCGGCATGGCCATCCAGCTCGAGCTGCGCTACCGCGGCCTCCGCAGCCCGCACAAGCTCAAGCTCGGCGTCTCCGGCTGCGCCCGCGAGTGCGCGGAGGCCCGCGGCAAGGACGTCGGCGTCATCGCGACGGCGGACGGCTGGAACCTCTACGTCGGCGGCAACGGCGGCGCGACCCCGGCGCACGCCCAGCTCCTCGCGAAGGACCTCGACGACGAGACGCTGATCAAGTACATCGACCGCTACTTCATGTACTACATCCGCACGGCCGACCGCCTCCAGCGCACCGCGCGCTGGCAGGAGGAGCTCGACGGCGGGCTCGAGCACGTGCGCCAGGTCGTCGTCGAGGACTCGCTCGGCATCGCCGAGGACCTCGAGGCCGCCATGGCCAAGCACGTGGACAACTACGAGGACGAGTGGGCGGCGACCCTCGCCGACCCCGAGCGCCTGCGCCGCTTCCGCTCGTTCGTCAACGCCCCCGACGCCCTCGACGACTCGATCGTCCATGTCGCCGAGCGCGACCAGATCCGCCCGGCCACCGAGCGCGAGAAGGTCTCCCTCGGCGCGAGCATCCCCGTCCGCCCGAGCGCCGCGCCCTCTGCGCTTTCCGAGGGGGTCTGACATGCAGGTGAGCCTGAATCTCGAGGGGCTCCCCGTCGTCGTCCTCGGTGCCGCCGACGACGCGCGCCAGGCCCTCGCGCGCTATCGCCGTGCCGGCGCAGCGCTCGCACACTTCGAGTCCCCCGCGGCCTACCGAGCCGCTGTGGCCCTGCCGTCCCGCCCGGCGCTCGTCGCCGTCGTGGGCCTGCAGGGCGGCCGGGCGCACGACGCCGAGTGGGCGCCCGTGCTCGAGCGCTACCGTGTGCTCGGGGTGCCGCGGGTCGACGAGCCCGCGGCCGGGCCGCGCGGCCACGTGACCCTCGTGGGCGGCGGCCCCGGCTCGCGCGGGCTGCTCACGGTCGACGCCGTCGAGGCCCTCCGCGATGCCGACGTCGTCCTCTTCGACCGGCTCGCCCCGTGGCGCGAGCTCGCCGAGCTCACGACCGCCCAGCTCGTCGACGTCGGCAAGCTCCCGGGCCACCACAAGGTGCCGCAGGTGGAGATCAACCGCCTCATCGTCGAGCATGCCCGGGCCGGCGCTAACGTCGTGCGGCTCAAGGGAGGCGACCCGTTCGTGTTCGGCCGCGGCGGCGAGGAGGCCGCGGCCTGCGCCGAGGCCGGCATCCCCGTCCGGGTCGTGTCCGGCATCTCGAGCTCCATCGCCGTCCCCGCGGCGGCCGGCATCCCCGTCACGCACCGCAACGTGAGCCACGCCTTCACGGTCGTTTCCGGCCACGCCCCCCTGACCGACGACGAGCACCGGCACCTCGCCGGGCTCGGCACCGCGGGCGGCACGATCGTCGTCCTCATGGGCATCGCGAACCTCCCGCACCTCGCCGCCGGCCTGCGCCGGTCGGGCATGCCCGCCACGATGCCGCTCGCCGTCGTCGAGCGCGGCCACCAGGCGGGCCAGAAGACCACGCTGACCGAGCTCGGGCGCGCCGAGGCGGACACGGCGCGGTGCGCGAACCCGGCCGTGATCGTCATCGGCGAGGTCGTGCGGCTCGCGGGCATCGGCTCGCGCGCCGCCGCCGAGGACGAGCTGCGCGGGCTCGCGGCGTCGTTCATGATGGAAGCCGAAGGAACGCCCACGTGAGCCAGACGAACGGAGCAGCACTCATGGCGCGAGCCCCCGAAGCGGGCCCGGAGATCGCGACGGCGCTCAAGGGCTTCCGCGTCGGCGTGACGTCCCACCGCCGCGCCGAGGACCTCATCGAGGCCCTCGAGCGGCGCGGCGCCGAGGTGATCCACGCGCCCGTGCTCACGATCGCGCCCGTCGACCAGGACCTCGGGGTGCTCGAGGACACGCGGCGCACCATCGAGTCCCGCCCCGACGTGTGCATCGTCACGACCGCCTACGGCATGCGCCGCTGGCTCGAGGTCGCGGACGCGGCCGGGCTCGGCGAGAGCCTCACGTCGGCGCTCAGCGCGGCGTCCCTCTACGTGCGCGGGCCCAAGGCCCGCGGCGCGGTGCGCGCGGCCGGGCTGGCCGACGTCGGGATCTCCAACGACGAGACGACGGCGACGCTCGTGGACCTCGTCCTGCGCGACGCGGGCGGGCGCCTCGACGGCAAGCGCGTGGTCATGCAGCTGCACGGCTACACGGACCGGGTCCAGCTCGACCGGCTGCGCGAGGCCGGCGCCGAGCTCATCACCGTCACGCCGTACCGCTGGGTGCGGCCGGACGGCGGCGACCGGCTCGAGGCGCTCATCGCCGCGATCTGCGCCGGGGACCTCGACGTCGTGACCTTCACGAGCGCCCCGGCGGTGGACGCCCTCTTCAGCACGGCCCACGAGCTGGGGGTCTACCCGCAGCTCATCCAGGCGATGCGGCAGCGGGTCGCGACGGCCGCCGTCGGGCCCGTCACGGCCGCGCCGCTCGAGGCCGCCGGGCTGCGCCCGTGGGTCCCCGAGCGCTTCCGCATGGGCGCCCTCATCAAGCTCGTCACGGACAACCTCGCGCGGCGCCAGGTGCGCCGGCTCACGACGACGGCCGGCGACGTCGAGCTGCGCGGGCGCACGCTCAGCGTGGACGGCGCGGAGCTCGCGCTCCCGCCCGCGGCGATGCTCCTGTTCCGGGCGCTGTTCGACGCCGGCGGCGCCGTCGTGTCGCGCGACACGCTCACCCGCCTGCTGTCCCAGAGCGGCTCGAACCACGCGCTCGACATGGCCGTGAACCGGCTGCGCAACGCGCTCCCGCGGGCGGACATGGTGCAGACGGTGGTCAAGCGGGGGTACAGGCTGCGCGTCGTGTAGGCCGGCCCCCCGCCGTCGTGCGCCAGCAGTCGTGTGCCAGTATGGGATGACCCAGGGGTGACCCGGGACGACCCGACCGAAAGGACCGCCGTGTCTGCCGCTTCTGCTGAGCTGACTCCACAGGACCTCGCAGGCTACATCGACCACACCCTGCTCAAGCCCGAGGCGAGCGAGGCCGACATCCTGCGGCTGTGCAGCGAGGCGGTCCAGCACCGGTTCAAGGCCGTGTGCGTCAACCCGGTGTGGGTCAAGACGGCGGTCAAGGCCCTGCGGGGCTCGGGGGTGCTCACGTGCGCGGTCGCCGGGTTCCCGCTCGGCGCCACGCCGACGGACGTCAAGGTCTTCGAGGCCCGCGGGGCGACGCTCGACGGCGCCGACGAGGTCGACATGGTCATCAACATCGCCGCCGCACGGGCGAACGACCGCGGTGCCCTCGTCGAGGACATCCAGGCCGTGGCGGAGGCCGTGCACGGGAGCTCGTCCATCCTCAAGGTCATCATCGAGACCTCGCTCCTGACCGACGAGCAGAAGGTCCTCGCGTGCGAGTCCGCCGTCGAGGCCGGCGCGGACTTCGTCAAGACGTCCACGGGGTTCAACGGCGGCGGGGCGACGGCCGAGGACGTCGCGCTCATGCGGGCCGCGGTGGGGCCGGTCATCGGGGTCAAGGCCTCGGGGGGCGTGCGCACGGCGGACGACGCGCGGGCTATGATTGCTGCTGGCGCCACGCGGATCGGCGCGAGCTCCGGCGTCGCGATCGTCACCGGGGGCTCGGGCGCCGCTGGCTACTAGACACTTCGCACCAGGGAGAGACATGTCCGACGATCAGAACAAGCGCCCTCTCGAGAATGACAACAACCTGGCCGCGAGCGCCGTGGTGTTCGTCATCCTCATGGCCATCTTCCTGCTCGGGCTCTACCTCGTGCAGTTCCTGACCTTCACCTCCTGGTGGCCGATGGCAGCCCTCATCGGCCTCTTCGTCCTCGCCTACTTCATCCCGATGGCGATCATGGGCGCCTCCGACGCGGGCGAAGACCACCGCTAACCCCCGTTTCCCGGGTACATATCTCGACGCCCTTCCCCACTTCCGGGTCCGCATCTGGACACGGATTCCGCGTTTCGGGAGCAGGACCCACCCGGGGCTCGGGCGGATGCCACACAGCAGACGCCCGCGGCGGCCTCGCCCAGAGACCCGCCGCGGGCGTTATCTGTACCCGAGATCTGGTGCCTGTGGATAGTCCGGCGAGTGCCGCCGTCGTCCGTGGCTCAATGAAGGGGTGACGAACGACCCCCGCCCCACGGATCACCTCCCGACCGCCTCGTTCACCGTCCTCGACGGGCTCGCCGCCGGCCTGTCGGCGCGCGAGCTGCGCAGCCCCGGGCTCATCATCCCGAGCCGCGGGATCCGTGTGCCCGCCGAGGCCCGGGAGACGCTCCTGGGGCGCGCCGCCCCCACACCCAGCTGCACCCGTCGACGTCCGTGAGTCACCTCAGCGCCGCGCTGCTCCACGGCATCCCGCTGCCGGCCCACGCGCAGGACACGTCGAAGATCGACCTCGCCCGGTCGGGTGGGCAGGAGCGGCTCGGCCAACCGCGGCGGTTCGAGGTGCGCGGGCACAGGTTCCGGCTCGCGCCCGAGGATGTCATGATGCTCGACGCGACCCGGGTCACGACCCCTGCCCGGACCTGGCTCGACCTCTGCGCCGTCCGGAGCCTGACCCTCGACGACCTCATCGTCGCGGGAGACTATCTCGTCTCCGAGCACGAGCGCCTCTTCCACCCGCGCACGGCCATCGTGAAACTCGCGGACCTGAAGGCCTATGTCACCGGGAAGCGGCGCGTCCCGGGGCTGGGGCGGGCGCGGGTCGTCCTCGAGCTGGTCGCCGTCGGCGTGGATTCGCCGCAGGAGTCGCGGATCCGCCTCATGCTCGAGCGCGCGGGGCTGCCGGCCTTCACACCGAACTGCGTGGTCGTGGACCCGTGGGGCGGGGTGCTGTACGTCGACCTCGGCAACGCGCGCTACCGGGTCGCCATCGAGTACGACGGCGGGCATCACCTCGATCCGGAACAGCAGGCGCGGGACCGGAACCGTAACCGCAGGACCCAGGCCGCTGGTTGGGCGCAAGTCGTCCTCACGGCGGAAGACCTCGCGAGGGGCGAGGCGCACATCGTCGCCAAGGTCGTCGAGGCCCTCACGGCGCACGGCTGGCGCTGAGCTGCGGGCCGCACGCCGAACCTCGGCAGGATGCGTACCCGAAATGTCGAGAACGCGTCGAGATGTGCACCCGAAAGGTCAGGGGGTGAAGATGGCCTCCAGGACCTGGCCCGCCCAGGCGAGGATCTCGCCGTCGACGAGGTCGCGGCCGCCGATCGGCGCGGACTTGGGCTTCGGGACGAGCACCGCGTTGAGCGCCGGCTTGAACTGCGCCCCCTTGTACATCCTGGTGAGCCGCATGACCTTCGACTCGGGCAGGTCCGCGGGCGCGAACTTCACCATGTTGCCCTGGAGGGCGACGTCGGTCAGGCCGGCGGCGCGGGCCCGGACACGGAAGCGCGCCACGGCGGCGAGATACTGCACGGGCGCCGGCGGGGCGCCATAGCGGTCCTCGAGCTCCTCCATGACCTCATCAATCCCGGCGTCGTCGGTCGCTGCGGCCAGCTTGCGGTAGGCCTCGAGCCGGAGCCGCTCCCCCGGGACGTAGTCGTGCGGCAGGTGCGCGTTGACAGGCAGCTCGATCTTCATCTCGGCCGCCTTCTCCTCGCCCTCGCCGCGGAAGTCCGCGACGGCCTCGCCGACGAGCCGGATGTAGAGGTCGAACCCGACCCCGGCGATGTGCCCGGACTGCTCGCCGCCGAGCAGGTTGCCGGCGCCTCGGATCTCGAGGTCCTTCATGGCCAGCTGCATGCCCGCGCCGAGCTCGCTGTGCGACGCGACGGCCTTGAGCCGCTCGAGCGCGACCTCGCCGAGCGGCTTCTCGGACGGGTAGAGGAAGTACGCGTAGGCGCGCTCGCGCCCCCGGCCCACGCGGCCGCGCAGCTGGTGCAGCTGCGAGAGCCCGTACTTGTCCGCGCCGTCGACGATGAGGGTGTTCGCGTTCGAGATGTCCAGGCCAGTCTCGATGATGGTCGTGCACACGAGGACGTCGAAGCGCTTCTCCCAGAAGTCCACGATGATCTGCTCGAGCCGGCTCTCCGACATCTGCCCGTGCGCGACCTCGACACGCGCCTCGGGCACGAGCTCGCGGATCTGGGCCGCGATGCGCTCGATCGAGGAGACCCGGTTGTGCACGAAGAACACCTGCCCCTCGCGCATGAGCTCGCGCCGCACCGCCGCCGAGACCTGCTTGTTCGTGAACGGTCCCACGTAGGTCAGGACGGGGTGCCGCTCCTCGGGCGGGGTCGCGAGCGTGGACGTCTCGCGGATGCCGGTCAGGGACATCTCGAGCGTGCGCGGGATCGGCGTCGCGGACATCGCGAGGACGTCCACGTTCGTGCGCATCTTCTTGAGCGCCTCCTTGTGCTCGACGCCGAAGCGCTGCTCCTCGTCGATGATCACGAGCCCGAGGTCCTTGAACTCGACCTCCTTGGACAGGATCCGGTGCGTGCCGATGACGACGTCGACCGCGCCGCTCTTCACGCCGTCGAGCGTGTCCTTGGCCTCCTTCGCGCCCTGGAAGCGCGAGAGGGCGCGAACGCGCACGGGGAAGCCGGAGAAGCGCTCGGAGAAGGTCTCGTAGTGCTGCTGTGCGAGCAGGGTCGTGGGCACGAGGATGGCGGCCTGCTTGCCGTCCTGGACCGCCTTGAACGCGGCCCGGACGGCGATCTCGGTCTTGCCGTAGCCCACGTCGCCGGAGACGAGCCGGTCCATGGGCACCTCGCGCTCCATGTCCGCCTTGACCTCGTTGATGGTCGTGAGCTGGTCCGGGGTCTCGATGTACGGGAAGGCCTCCTCGAGCTCGCGCTGCCAGGGAGTGTCCGGCCCGAAGGCGTGCCCGCGGGAGGCCATGCGGGCCGAGTACAGCCGGATGAGCTCGCCGGCGATCTCCTTGACCGCCCTCTTCGCCTTCGACTTCGTCGCGGCCCAGTCGGCGCCGCCCATCTTGGACAGGGCCGGCGTGTCGCCGCCGACGTACCGGGTGACCTGGTCGAGCTGGTCGGTGGGGACGAAGAGCCGGTCCCCCGGGGCCCCTCGCTTGCTCGGGGCGTACTCGAGCACGAGGTACTCGCGCGCGGCGCCGTCGCTTGATCCTGCGATCTTCCTCTGCACGAGCTCCACGAACTTCCCGATCCCATGCTGCTCGTGGACGACGAAGTCGCCCGCATGCAGCGAGAGGGGGTCGACGGCGTTGCGCCGCCGGGAGGGCATCTTGCGCATGTCGCGGGTCCCCGACGCGCTGGCCCGCCCGAGCAGGTCGGCCTCGGTCAGGAGGCCCAGGCGCAGCCCGTCGAGCACGAAGCCCTTGCCGGCCGGCGCCGTCGTGATCTCGATGATCCCCGGCTCCGGCTCGCGCTCGAGGCTCTCCACGCGGCTGCACGGGATGCCCGCGTCGTGGAAGAGCTCGGCGAGGCGCTGGGCGGGGCCGGGGCCGTCGGTCGCGACGACGAGGCGCCACTCGTCCCGGACGCGGCCGCCGATGAACTGCATCATCTCGGCCACGTCGCCCTGGTAGCCGCGCGGCTCGCGCGCGGCGATCGTGACGGCGTCGACGTCGAGCACCGTCTCCTCGTCGACGCCGAGGGAGGTCACCGACCACCACGAGACGTCGCGGGCCTGCGCCTCGTGCCGCGTGTCCGCGAGGGTCGAGAAGCTCGCGTCCTCGAGCCGGCCGATGTGCTCCAGGTCTTCCCCGGTCCCCGCGGCACCGCTCCCCGGCCCGGCGGCGAGGCTCACGTCCAGCGGCGCGGCGCCGCCGTCGGACGCCGTGGCCCAGGCCGCGGCGAGGAACTCCTCGTTCGTCGCGGCGAGGTCGTGGGCGCGCGTGCGGACCTTCTCCGGCTCCATGAGGAGCACGAGGGAGCCTTCCGGCAGCTCGCCGATGAACGGCACCATGCGGTCCACGAGCAGCGGGGCGAGGGACTCCATGCCCTCGACGGCGATCCCGCCGGCGATCTTCTCGAGCAGCTCGTCCGCCGCGGGCAGCCGCCCCCGGAGCTTTGCCGCGCGGCTCATGACGGCGGGCGTGATGAGCAGCTCGCGGCACGGCGGGGCGTAGAGGGACGTGGGGTGGTGCACGTTCGGGCCCGTGAGCGAGCGCTGGTCGGCGACGGCGAACCAGCGCATCTGCTCGACCTCGTCGCCGAAGAACTCGACGCGGGCGGGGTGGTCCTCCGTGGGCGGGAAGACGTCGATGATGCCGCCGCGGACGGCGAACTCGCCACGGTGGGTCACCATGTCCACCCGCGCGTAGGCCGCGTCGGCGAGCGAGCGGACGACGTCGTCGAACGAGCGGTCCTGGCCGACGGCGAGCGAGACCGGGGCGAGGTCGCCCAGGCCCGCGACGAGCGGCTGGAGGACGGCGCGGATGGGGGCGACGACGACCCTGAGCCTGCCCGAAGCCGCGCCCGCGCCGTCGCCGGCCCGGTCCGTGTCCGGCTGCGCGCCGGGGTGGGCGAGGCGGCGCAGGACGGCGAGCCGGCGCCCCACCGTGTCCGAGCGCGGGGAGAGCCGCTCGTGCGGCAGCGTCTCCCAGCTCGGGAACAGGGCGACGGAGCCGGGGTCGAGGTAGGCGCCGAGGGCGGAGACGAGGTCCTCGGCCTCGCGCCCCGTCGCGGTCACGGCGAGCACGACGGCGCCGGCCTCGGGGAGGTTCTCGAGCACGTCCGCGAGGATCACCGGGCGCAGGCCCGCGGGCGCGGCGATCTGGAGGTCCTGGCTGCGGCGGGCGGCGGGCTTGGAGGCGTACTCGCGCAGCCGCGCAATGCTCGCGTCCTCCCCCACGGCCTGGCGCAGGCCCTCGAGGCTGGCGGGGCGAAGCACGTCGACGGTCACGATGACTCCTCACGAACAGCACGAAAGCCCGGACTCTGGGACAGGGGCCGGGTGCTGTCCCAGAATAGCGCCGGCAGGCCCCTAGCATGGAGCCGATGGACAAGCGCTCCGCCCTGTGGCCTCCTGCCCTCGTGTACCTGGCGGGCGTCGCCGTCGTCGTGCTGTGGCCGGATCCCGTGGACAGGCCCGCATCCGGGGATCTGGCGAATGCGATCGCGTGGCTCCACGCCGGGGGCCTGCCGCGCTGGATCGGCTACGTGCAGATCGAATGGCTCGCCAACGTGGCCTTCTTCGTCCCGTTCGGGGCGTTCGCGGTGCTCCTGGGGTTCCCTGCGTGGGCGGGCGTGCTCGCCGGCGCGGGCTTCTCCGCGGCGGCCGAGGCTGCGCAGCTGGCGCTCCTGCCCGAACGCACGGCCTCGCTCTGGGACATCGCCGCCAACGCCCTCGGAACGATGCTTGGGGCGGCCGCCGTGGCCGCCGTCGCCCGCCTCCGGTCGCGGCGTCATGGACTCCCCGGGCCGGCGCGGGGTACCGCGCGGGAGCCCTAGGATGGGTCTCGGCTCGGGCGCCCCCCAGCGCGCCGCGCCGGTGCGGACATCCCGCCAAAACCCCAGTTCCTGACGGAAGGATCCCATGGCCCTCGAAGCCAGCACCACCCTGAACCACCCCGCCGACCGCGTCGCGGCCGTCTTCACGGACGAGGCGTTCCAGCGGCACGTGAGCGAGCTCGTCGGCGGCCGCCTCGAGTCGTTCTCGGTCGATGGCGACGTGGCCGGCGCGTTCACCGCGACGGTGGTCCGCCAGGTGCCGACGCAGCGCCTCCCCGAGATCGCCCGCAAGGTCGTCGGCGAGTACCTCAACGTGACCCAGACCGAGGCCTGGACCGCCCCCGAGGCGGATGGCTCCCGCCAGGCTGACATCACGGTGAAGGTCGCCGGCGCTCCGGTGGACGTCGCCGCCATCCAGCGGCTCGCCGCCGACGGCGCGTCGACCCGCATCGAGCTCTCCGGCACCGTGAGCTCGTCCGTGCCGCTGCTCGGCGGCAAGATCGCCTCCGCGGCCGAGCCCCTCGTGGGCAAGGCGCTCAACATCCAGGCCGAGCAGGCCGACGCGTGGCTGTCCGGGCAGATCGGCTGATGCAGCTCCCCGTCGCCCTGTCCTGGCTGCTCATCGTGGCCGGCGTGTGGAACCTCGTCGTGTGGCCTCAGTTCCTGCGCCGCGTCATGAAGGATCCGCGCGCCCGGGACGAGCAGGGCCGGGCGACCCGGTTCCTGACCGTGCACCTGTTCCTCGTCGCGATCTCGATGACGCTCGGCGTCGCGGTCGCGATCGTGGGGATCAGGACACTCGTCAGCTGAACCTGCGCCCCAGCCACCGCGCGACGCGGTGGCTGGGGCGCTCCACGATCCGCTGGAACACCGCAGCTACCGCCAGGGACGCCGCGAGGCCGAGCGGCATCGAGACCCACAGCGCCGCGAGGCCGCCGCCGGCCGCGGGCGGCCCCACGAGGTGGTAGGCCGCGACGACGATCGGCTCGTGGGTCAGGTAGAGGCTGAATGAGATGGTGCCGAGCCAGGACGCAGCCCTGCCCGAGAGGACGCGCACCGCCGGCCCCCAGTGGAGGGCGACGACGACGAGCGCCACCGCGCCGGCCGACCAGGACCAATGCGCGGCGGGGCTGTCCGTGCCGAGGGGCCACGGCAGCCACAGGCCGGTGAGGCCGACCGCCAGGAGGCCCGGCCAGATCCAGCGGGACCGCGCCTGGCCGCGGGCCCCGGCCCCGAGGCGGGCCGCCCACGCGGCGAGCGGCTCGCGGTGGGCGGCCAGGAGCACGCCGAGCAGGAACAGCGGCAGGTCGCGCAGCACGCCGTCGTGCGAGAAGCCGCCGCCCACGATGACAGCGCCCATCGCTGCCCACACGGCCCAGCGCGGGGCGCGCAGCCGCGCCGGCAGGGCGAGCCCGAGCACGAGGTAGAGCGGCAGGAGCAGGGAGAACCACATCTCCCAGCGCAGCGACCACAGCGGCGGGACCACGAGTCCGTCGGTGAACAGCAGGGTCACGTCCCCGGCGATGCCCTCCCACGTCACGGGCGCGCCCATCGCGTCGACCCAGCCGCTGCCGGTCTTCGGCCGCGGCACGAGCGCCCACACGGCCGCGGCGAGGGCGACGGCGCCCCACACTGGGAGGTACAGCCGCGCGAGCCGCTTCGGGTAGTACGAGCGCCAGAGGCGAGGGTCGCGCCAGCGCGGAGCGCCGCCGGCCGCGGCCGGCCGCGTGAAGGGCAGGGCGAGGACGAAGCCCGAAAGCACGAAGAAGACGTAGACCGCCCCGGTGCCCTCCCACGCGACGTGCAGCGGGGTCTCGACCAGCCACCACTCCCACGTCCCCGGCATGGACCTGCCAGAGTGGTAGGCGAGCTCGCCGAGGCGGGGGACGGTCAGGAGGGTGTGGCACACGAGGACGACGAGCGCCGCGAGGCCGCGGAGCCCGTCGAGGGAGGCGAGTCTCGGGGCCGTGCTGCTCCCGCTCGGGGGAGCCTGCTGGATGGGCGCGGTCCGGGTGAGCATCGCCGTCGCGGTGCCGCCGGCCACCTCTGGTTCCTGGCGTGGGTCGAGAGGGAGTTTCTGCATCGGTCGTCAAGTTTACCATTTCGTGACTTTCGGTTCGGAGGCCGGCGGACGACGGCGTGTCCCGGCGGGGTAGAGTGGACCACGGTGTGCCGGGAAGTCTGGTCGGCGAGTCCCTGACGTCCCCTGCCCAGGAGCCACGCCATGGCCGACACGCCGCCCCCTCCCACTTCCCCGCAGCCCTCCGCCCGCCGTGTCTTCGCCCGCGGGAGCTACCTCGAGTACCGCCGCATCGCCGAGATCCTCCGTTTGGAGACCGTGGGCGGCGCGCTCCTCCTCATCGCGACCGCCGCGGCGCTCGTCTGGGCCAACTCCCCCGGCGGCGAGGGCTACTTCGCCCTGCGCGACACCAGGATCGGCTACGCACCCTGGCACCTCGAGCTGAGCATCGGCGCATGGGCGGCCGACGGGCTGCTCGCCCTGTTCTTCTTCGTGGCCGGGCTCGAGCTCAAGCGCGAGTTCGTCGCCGGGGACCTGCGCCGGCCCGCGACGGCCCTCGTGCCGATCGTCGCGGCCTGCGGCGGCGTCGCCGTGCCGGCCCTCATCTACACCATCATCAACGTCGCCGCGGGCTCGGACGGCCTGCGCGGCTGGGCAATCCCCACGGCGACGGACATCGCGTTCGCCCTCGCGGTGCTCGCCGTCATCAGCTCCCATCTGCCCGCCGCACTGCGGACCTTCCTGCTCACGCTCGCCGTCGTGGACGACCTCATCGCGATCGGCATCATCGCGTTCTTCTACTCCTCGGGCCTCGAGCCGGGCTTCCTCGCCCTGGCCCTCGTCCCGCTCGGGCTCTTCGCGCTGCTCGTCCAGAAGCGCCTCCACGCGTGGTACCTGCTCGCGCCGCTCGGCGTGGCCACGTGGGCGCTCGTGCATGCCTCGGGCGTCCACGCGACGGTCGCCGGCGTGCTCCTCGGCTTTATGGTCCCGGTCCTGCGGAGGCGCAGGGATGGCGGGCCGGAGTCCGGCCCCGGGCTCGCTGAGACCTTCGAGCATGCACTCCGCCCGCTCTCGGCCGGCGTCGCCGTCCCCGTGTTCGCCTTCTTCTCCGCCGGGGTCGCCCTCGGCGGATTCGAGGGCCTCGCCTCCGCCGTCGCCGACCCGGTCGCGATGGGCATCGCCGTGGCCCTCGTCGCCGGCAAGACGGTCGGCGTGTTCGGCTCGACGTGGCTCGTGACCAAGACCCGGCACGCGGGCCTCGACTCCGACCTCTCCTGGATCGACGTGCTCGGCCTCTCGCTCCTGGCCGGGGTCGGGTTCACCGTCTCGCTGCTCATCGCCGAGCTGAGCTTCGGGCCCGGCAGCGCCCACGACGAGCATGCCAAGGTCGCCATCCTCGCCGGGTCCCTCACGGCGGCGCTCCTCGCGACCGTCGTGCTCCGGGCCCGCAACCGGCATTACCGGCGCGTCGAGGCCGCTGAGCGGATCGATGCCGACGGCGACGGGGTTCCCGACGTGTTCCAGCCGCCTCGGGACTAGTACGCGCCCGGGCCGCGCGGCAGTTCCCCGACTACTTGCCCTGTCCTGCCAGCGGTACTCGGCCCTCGCCGTCGACCGCGTCCTAACCACTGGACTTCGTCCCCGGGTGGACTCGTTTCCCGCGGACCCGCTTGTCCGTGCCCACGGCCAGGCTGGAGCGTGGTGGCATGAGCGCCGGAGGTGCCGGCGCCCTGCTTCAGGAGCGTCCATGCCGCAGCCGGTCAACACGCCCACCGGGACCCTCGGGTCCACCGAGGTCCACAGCACTGGCCTCAGCGAGACCTTCATCGCCGAGACGGCCGACGTCGCCGATCCCCACCTGGTGGGCCCCGGGACGCGCGTCTGGCACCTCGCCCAGTTACGCGAGGGGGCCGTGCTCGGATCCGAGTGCATCGTGGGGCGGAGCGCCTACATCGGCCCCGGCGTGCGGGTCGGCACGCGTTGCAAGATCCAGAACCACGCGCTCGTCTACGAGCCAGCCGAGCTCGGCGACGGCGTTTTCATCGGCCCAGCCGCCGTCCTGAGCAACGACACCTACCCCCGAGCGACCACGATCGACGGCCGGCTCAAGACTGCGGCCGACTGGACCGCCGTCGGCGTCCAGGTCGCCGACGGCGCCTCGATCGGCGCGCGCGCCGTATGCGTCGCCCCCGTGCGGATCGGCCGGTGGGCCTGCGTCGGCGCGGGAGCCGTCGTCGTGCGCGACGTCCCCGACTACGCGCTGGTCGCCGGCGTCCCCGCGCGGCAGATCGGCTGGGTCGGCGAGGCCGGTCACCGCCTCGTGCCGGACGGGGACGGCTGGCGCTGCCCCGTGACCGGCTCCGCCTACGCCGAGGAGGACGGCGTCCTGCGGAGGGCCGAACAGTGACCGACGTGGCGCAGAAGATCCCGCCCCCGGCGCGTTGACGATGGCGCCGGGGGCGACGGCGTGGCTGCGGACGGGTCCCACCCCGTCGGTCGTGCTCGGCGGGCTCAGGTAGGCAATCGTGCATCGGTGGCCGCACGTACAGAGATCTGCCAAGTCCAGAGATCTGCGTCGGGCACGTTCCGGAATCGGCCACGTCGAAGGGCCAGCACCATGGCGCGGCATATCTTTCACGTGGCCCCGCCGTTCCTCCAAGTATCTCCATGGTGGATCGGCGAGTACTGGCCCGGGGAACCTGGCAGTACTGGCCCGGGGAGCGTACGGAGACAACGCGTATTAGGTACTCGTGACACTCCGCTCCACCGGATCTTACGCTCAACTGCAGGGGCAGGGTTAGAGACAAACGTGTTTGGTTTCGGACACACAACATGTTTAGTCTCCGACACTGCTCTTTATTGTTCGCAGCTATGGCGGGTTGTCGGGGAGGCCCGCAATGACATGAAGTGGTGAAGCTTGTGTCTATTGCCAACCAAATTCCATTCTCCCTCCCTCAGCAGGAAGTTCCGTCCCTGGCGTCAGTGAGCGTTGTTATTCCTACGTTGAACGAGGCTATGAATCTCCCTTGGGTTCTGCGCCGCATGCCATCGTATGTTGACGAAGTCATCATCGTGGACGGACGTTCCACCGACCTTACCGTCGATGTCGCGCGGTCCCTTCGCCTCGACGTCGTGATTGTCGCCGAACCCAAGAAGGGGAAAGGCGTAGCAGTCAGGGCGGGATTCGCCGCAGCAACGGGCGACATCATCGTCATGCTGGATGCGGATGGAAGCATGGACCCACGTGAAATCGGATGGTTCGTCGCTCCGCTCCAGCATGACTATGACTTCGTCAAGGGCTCGCGATACGTCACGGGTGGCGGCTCCGAAGACCTGACCTGGCTGCGCAACGTCGGCAACCGGACGCTCACGCAACTCGCCAACACCGTGCTTCACAGCAACTATTCCGATCTCTGCTACGGCTACATTGCGTTCCGCAGGGAATGCCTCGAAGTCCTTGAACTGAAATCGGATGGATTTGAAATTGAGACCGAATTGATTGTCCGCGCGGCCAGGGCCGGCTTGCGCATTGCGGAGGTCCCCAGTATCGAGCTCGGCCGTATCTCGGGCGACTCGAATCTGCGGACTTTCCGCGACGGTTGGAGGGTGCTGCACACACTCGCACGGGAGTGCACCTCCTGGGAGGCTCCCACCGCCGGCGCGCGCCCCGAATCCCTTCGCCACGTCAAGTACACGTATCCGAACGTCCGATTCCCCCGGACACCCACCGACCCGCATAGCGTGCTCTCAATGAAGGACGGAATGTAGAATGCCACCTGTCGCTGAACCTCCGACGGTTTCCGTGGTCATTTGTTCCTACACCATGGCGCGCTGGGACCTGCTGATCAACGTCATTGGCTCCGTCCAGGCACAAACGTACCGCCCGCAGCAGATCCTCATTGTGGTCGACCACAATCCTGACCTGTACAAGCGACTCATCGAGGCTGTTCGGGACGTAACCATTGTGGAGAACTCAGGTCCCCGAGGGCTTTCCGGAGCCCGAAACACCGGAGTCGGATTGGCGACCTCTGATGTCGTGGCTTTTCTCGACGACGATGCAGAAGCGGCGCCCGATTGGCTTGAACGCCTCACCGCATTTTATGACGACCCCGATGTGTTGGCCGTCGGTGGTCGGGTGGAACCGGTATGGGAGGCTGGCCGCCCCGCATACTTCAGGGAGGAACTGGATTGGATCGTGGGCTGCACCCACCGCGGACTGCCGAGGGTCGCATCTGAGGTGCGGAATGTCATTGGCGCAAACATGTCATTTCGCCGTGACGTTCTCCTGCAGGTCGGCGGCTTCAACGTTGGGCTTGGCCGACTGGGCTCAGTGCCCCTCGGCTGCGAAGAGACGGAGATCTGCATTCGGTCGACCATAGGCACTCCGGGTTCACGCGTCGTCTATGAGCCTGCTGCAGTGGTTCGCCACTTTGTGCCCGCAGCCAGGGGCACGTTCAGGTACATGTTGGCGCGCGCTTGGTCCGAAGGGATTTCCAAGGCCCACGTCAGCCAGCTCGTGGGCCACAAGAGGGCCCTGGGGTCGGAGCGCCGCTACGTGAGACGCGTCTTGCCACGTGCCATATTCTCCGGAATAGGCCATTGGATCGTGGGAGGCAAGCGCGAAGGACTCAGCCAGGCAGGTGCAGTGGTCGCTGTCCTTGTCTTCACGACGGCGGGCTACGTGAGAGGACGCCAGTTTAAGGCGTGATGAGCGGGGGCAGGGGTCGAGGTCCCCGAGGATCAGAAAGGGCAATTGCCTGATCGTTCCCGAGGACCTCGACGTGTCCAGCGCTACGGGGGTGCACTGCTGCGCCCATGAACACCTCTGTCGTGTTCCCGCTGCGATCTCCTCCTTGGCCTCGATGGGTCGAGCCAGGGCTGGCGCGTGCATGCCCTGCACGTCGTGCCCCACGGCCCCACTTCCTGGGCCACCTCTCAGCTGCTTTCCGACCATGCCTACCACTGCGGGCCCGGCCGACAAGGCCAACGTCACGCGAAAAAGCAAGTACCCACCAGTGGTGTTTACGAGTAGTCACTACTGGTGTATGCCCAGCCGGCCGACGATAGGCTCGTTGTCACGCGCAGAATCATCTCCTACACGTTCTCGGTTGGGGGTTGCGAACCCCTCCGATGAGCGCTGGTGCAGCTCTCCTGAATCAAGCGTCAACTCCTGGAGGAACGTTGCTGGACTATGCATTTGCTCACATCGGTGGGCGTGGTGGAGCTGGTCGCTCGGCTGGTTCTCGTCTCCGCGGGTCGCGGAATCTGCGGCTCCACGCACTGCTGACAGCGCTGCTGCTTGCGGTGGGCCTTCTGGCAGTGCCGGCTGGTGCGGCATCGGCTGCTGCGGGTGATGTCGGGGTCGAGGGTCCGTCGCATTCGGGGACGGGGACGCCGACGGGTACGAAGCGGGCGACGAGTGCGCTGTGGTTCAACGACGGGATCTGGTGGGGGAACCTGTGGGACACTGCCAGCTCGAGATTCGAAATCTTCCGGTTCAATGCCTCGTCGAGCTCGTGGGCCAGTACCGGTCTAGCGACGGACCCGCGGGCGAACACTCATCATGACGTGTTGTGGGACGGGACGACCTTGCACGTGGCGAGCTATCGGTTCGTCAACGACGGTCTGCCGGCTGAGCCGAACTTCCCGACGACGATGCGGCGTTACAGCTACGACTCGAGTAAGAAGACGTACTCGCTGCTGAGTTCTACAAACATCAACAACTACCGCGTTGAGACCCTGGTCATCGACAAGGACTCGACTGGTCGAGTGTGGGCCACGTGGCAGCAGGGGAACCGGATCTATCTGAACGTCACTGGCACGGATGGCAAGACGTGGGGGACGCCGTTCCCGCATCCTGCGTCGTTGAGCAATGTGTCTGTGGACGACACGTCGGCTGTGATCGCGTTTGGACCCGACAAGATGGGTGTCATGTGGAGCCGGCAAGTCGGCGACTCCACCGATGGCATGTACTGGAGCTATCACGTCGATGGAGCGTCCAACACTGCCTGGAGCACTCCTGTGGCGGCGGTGAAGGGACAGCGCAGCAGTGACGACCACATGAACCTGAAGTGGCTGGACTCCTCGGGTGATCGGGTGTTCGCCGCTATCAAGACGTCGTTCACGGCGGCGTCCGAGCCGCTGATCCAGTTGCTGGAATTGAGTGGTACGACGTGGTCGGCGCACACGATCGCGAATGGGTCGGAGTGCCCGAACCGGGTGATCGTCTTGATTGATGAGAGCGCGGAGAGGCTGCGTACCTTCGCTACCTATCCGAAGCCGAGTGGCACGACGAACGCTGGTGTCTGCACTAGCTCGGGGGGTGCGATCTACGAGAAGTCCACGCCGCTGAGCGACATCAACTTCACCACCGCGAAGACGGCTCGTATCGTGGACGCCGACCAGTATGTGCACAACGTGACGTCGACGAAGCAGAACCTCAACAGTGCGGCGTGGGGCACGGCCAACAGCGGTCTGCTGGTGCTCGCCGATGTGAACGCCACAAGCCGGTACTGGCACTATAACGACCCCACCGGCGGCGGTGGTGGTGATACGACGGCTCCGACCGTGACGGGTACGTCTCCGACTGATGGTGCGACGGGCGTCGCGGCGACGGCGGATGTGACGGGATCGTTCTCGGAGGCAATGGACGCCACGACCATCACAGAGACCACGTTCACGCTGACGGCGGGGACGACGACGGTGCCGGCCGCGGTGACGTATAGCAGCACAGACAGGACTGCGACGCTGAACCCGAGCACGGATCTGGCGGCGGATACAACGTACACGGCGACGATCAAGGGCGGCTCCGGCGGGGTGGAGGATGCTGCCGGCAACGCGCTGGCAACGGACAGGACCTGGACCTTCACCACGGCTCCCGCAGGCGGCGGTGATACGACGGCTCCGACCGTGACGGCTACGTCTCCGACTGATGGTGCTACCGGTGTGGCGGTGACGGCGGATGTGACGGGAACGTTCTCGGAGGCAATGGACGCCTCGACGATCACGTCGGACACGTTCATCTTGCAGGCCGAGACGACGCCGCCGAAGCCCCTTCCGGCCGCTGTGACGTACAGCAGCACGGACAACGTGGCGACGTTGAACCCGGATGCTGACCTGGCCGCGGGCACGACCTACACGGCGACGATCAAGGGCGGCTCCAACGGGGTGA
>NZ_MTIC01000028.1 GCF_001999765.1 Sinomonas mesophila
TCCGCAGAATCCGTGGCGCCGCCGCCCTTCGGGTGGACGGGCCCGGGCGGGTGCAAGCGAACAAGTTCGCCAGCCGGAAAAACGAAGGGGGCGGGGGAGCGCGGCTGGTCACCACAGCCTCCCAGCCCACCAACCGCAAGGAGAACACCGTGAAGAAGACCCTCACGATCGACGGCCCCGCCTCGATGCTCGCCCACATCGACCACTCGTTCGGCCGCACCCCACAGGACAGCGTCGTCGTCATCACCATCGGCCGCACCGGCCACCTCGGCGCCGGGCTCCGCATGCTCCTGACCGAGGACCAGGACCCCGACAGGACCGCCGCCCGCATCATGCACCTCGCCACGAGCGCCACCACGGAATCGATCTTCGTCGCCGTCTACACCGAGGACCCCAAAACCGCGGCCGTCATCGGCGAGCACGTGCACGAGCGCGCGGCCTGCCTCGGCCTCGACGTCTTCGCCAGCGTCCACGTCACCACGGCCGGCTGGCAGCGCCTAGACCGCCCCGGCCAGTCCGGCACCGCCCAAGAGGTCCAGGACAGCGTCATCAGCGCCGAGATGATCGCCCGTGGGTCCGTCGTCCTCGACGCTGCCCCCGCCGACGTGCCATTCACCGGCGCCCCCGACGCCGCCGAGCGGATCGCCGCCGTCGCCCCGAAGCGCCCGGCGGCCGCGGTCGCGTGGTGGCACGCCCTGATCAACGCCGACCAGCCGATCATCGCCGCCGACGCCTACCAGCTCGCCGCCGCCCTCTCCCGGCCCAGCGAGCTGCGCGACCGCCTGATCGCGGCGACCATCGGCACCGGACGCGAGCCCTCCAGCTCACTCGGAACCCTCCTCCTCGGCAAAGCCGGCACCAATCCCGACTGGCACCGGGCCGAGAAGGCCGCGGCCAGGCTCACCGAAGCCCTCGCCCACACCCCCGCAGGGCACCGGGCAGGCATCCTCGCCGCCCTCGGCTGGCTCGCCTGGCTCAAGGGCCACGGCACCGCAGCAGACGCATGGATCACCCGGGCCCGCGAGGACAACTCCCGCTACCGCCTCGCGAACCTCCTCGGGCAGCTCATCCACCGCGAGCTCGCACCGGTCGCGATGAACCCCGACACCGCCTACCAGCGGCACCGCCCCTGACCCCGGCACCGCGGCCGCCCCACCCCGCCTGGGGCGGCCGTCCTCAGCCCGTTCATGGCTCGACCGAGAGAAAATCACCTCATGGACGAGGCATCTAGTGTCCAGCTGCTGGCCAGCGGGACGGATCCTGAGCTCACCGCCCTCGAATCGATGGCATCCCAACTGGACGGTTTCGACGATACGACGAGGCACCGGATACTTCTGTGGCTGGTCGATCGCTACCACGTCACCATTCCAATACAACTGGAACTGGAAAAGTGCCGCAGGGGGTCCAAGAGCTGGGAACGCATGGCCAGGGCACTGGCAGAACGATTGGAATACTCGATCTAGCGAGCAGAGGCCGTCCTGCTCCGGAAAGGGGGCCCGGCTCAGCACGGCTTCCCTGCGCCTATCCGGCCAGACGGCCGCTAGCCTAGAACCCATGCACCCCCCCGACGAGCAGGAGAGCACCTTCGAGCAGGCCCTCGAGCGCGAGCTCGCCCTGGCCGACCTCTTCGAACAGCCCAGCCTCGGCCCCCTCGACATCGCCCAGGCAGTCGAGCACGAGGCCGACGAAGAGGCCCAGGACTAGACTCACGTCACCAGCGCCGGCCCCGAGCGCAGCGCCGGAGCCGGCGGCAGCTCCAATTCAATAGACTTCCCAGATTTCCCTGCGGTTGGGGAAAACCCTGCGGGGCGGCAGAACGGGGCGGATTCAACGGATCGTTGCAACACGATCTGGCTGACACACCCCGAGATTAGTCCGTTCCCCCGCCTGATGGCAGGCTCCTTGTGGTGGGGAGCCTGCCATCGCTTCACCTGGACCTCACGCCGCAACTACAAGGGCTCGTGCTTTGGCGATATCAGTGCTTGGGCCCGTAGCCGAAGTCGCGCAGAGTAAGGAGCTCCCCGCCGAGCGAGACTCGCACCTGCTCGGGGGACGTAGGCGCCGGCCACGTGGCCTCAACGAGAACTGCCTCGGCAGCGATGCGCCGGAGACGGTCCTTCTCCTCCTCGCTCCCGAACTCGAAATCAGGAATCCGTCTCTTCTCTCCCAGCTTGCTCCAGCCGAAGCTGTAGAAGTAGACGATCGCACGCTCCTCTCCATTCTCGCTGTACTGCTCGGAATATGTGTCGAAGGGGACGTACTTGTCCCCAGCCTGGAGAACGTGTCCCCAGCGGCTGCCGTAGTTGTAGGCGCCGAGCCCATAGAGGCGGCAGTCCCGGTCGCGGTCCTCGACAACGTGACGGAATGTCTCACCGTTCAGCGGCAAAACCCGGGGCTCTTGAAGATAAATGTCCTTGAACATCAACGCTCCCAACGAGGTGCCGCGTTCGGTTCCCTACGCCTGTCTGGGACGAGCAGTTCGCCGTTGCGCCTCACGTTTGCTCCTCGTCGACCCGAAGATTCTCTACGTTCACGTAGTAGACCCGGCGCGCTAAGTCGGCCGGACTATTGAACTCGTACTGCTCCTGGACCACGAGAAGCTCAAGAGCGGCGACTCGATCAAGCACTTCTGGCTCGTCGGACCAGTGGCCACTCCAAACCTGGATCTGGCCTTCCTGGAGAAGAGAGATCAATGCAGAGGAGACCTCCGTGAGCACGGATTCAGGGTCAACCAGTTGCTGGACCCTGACCGTTGCTGCGATCTCCGGCAGCGGAATCAGATCCTCAAGACCCAATGCGAGGATTGTTTCCTGGAGGGGCGTACGGGTGTTCACGACATTCCCAAGGGGACGTAGGGGTCATTCGGCGGGCCGCCGAAGTACTTGAGGCGTGAAGACGCGAAGGTCATGCTCGCGACGATACTTCAGTGACTCTGTCGACACACGACCGCAGCCTTGACGTCGTTTCCGGTTCGGCTGAGATCGAAGTATCTTCGCCGTCGCCCCTCAACTACGGTTTCAAGGTCCGCCGTGACCCTTCAGAGCTTGACAGGTTCTTCATAACCCGAAGAATGATCCGCTGATGGCAGCTAGCTTTTCCAGCCGCTGAGCGGGGGTGTCCCAGCCGAGCGTCTTGCGTGGCCTGAAGTTGAGTTGGTGGGCGACACGCTGGAGTTCCTCGAGGCCGTGGACGGAGAGATCCGTGCTCTTGGGGAAGTACTGGCGCAGGAGCCCGTTCATGTTCTCGTTCGACCCGCGCTGCCATGGCGATGCCCGCTCGCAGAAGTACACGGGCATCCCTGTCTTCGAGGTGAACGAGTCATGCCCTGCCATTTCGGCACCTTGGTCCCACGTCAGGGACCCACGCAGGTTTGAAGGAGCGTTATCGAATGCCGCGACGAGTGCGTTGCAGACCTCCTCTGAGGAGTGCCCATCGGGCAGGTGCAGCAAAATAAGAAAGCGGGTTGTCCTCTCGATCAGGGTTCCTATGGCCGATCGGTTCCCACATCCTTTGATGAGGTCCCCCTCCCAATGGCCAGGCACTTGGCGGTCTTCGATGACGGCGGGCCGGTCCTGGATCATGACCATCGGGGCGGAGAACCGCGGGCGCCGCTCCTGGGGGTTCCGCCGGCGTCGGCGGCGTATCCTTCCGGTCCTCAATAGGGGCACAGAATCGCGCCTGAGTCCCGAGCCGTCGCTGCGGTAGACCGACTTGTAGATCGTCTCCGGGCTCACCCGCATCTCGGGCTCGTCGGGGAAGTCCATCTCGAGCGTCGCGTGGATCTGCTCCGGCGACAGGCGCAGATCCAGCTTCGCCTGGACGTGCCTGCGGAGCTTCCCACACCGGGCGAGCTTGAATTCCTTTGGGCGCGGACGCCGCAGGGCTGCCTTGCGGTGCGCCGCGTAGGGCTCGTACCCGCGCACCGGATCACTGTTGCGGGCGATTTCCCGACTCACTGTCGACGGCGACCGTTTCAGCACAGCCGCGATCGCGCGGACCGATGAACCGGCCGCGCGCAGGTCGCGGATCGTCTCGCGCTCTTCCAGAGAGAGGAATCTGGCGTCGATCTCCTTCTCGAGGATGAAGAGCCCCATCCCGGCCGTGTTGTCCATGGCTTGGTTGTAGCCGCCCACGACCCGCCCGTCGGGGTAGACGCGCCGCCCGTGAGACTTCCGCACGCCGGCGTCCCAGTCCAAAGCCGTGTTGCGATGGACACCCACGGCCGCAGCAGCTTCCCGCCGCGTCATTCCCGAAGCCCTCAGCTCCAAGTACTCCGCCCGGCGGCCCGGCGGCAGTGGGGGACGCGCGCGAGCCAGGCCAGCGGACCGGACCCAGCCATTCGCGGCACTGGGCGAAACACCGAAATGACGCGCCGCATGGGCGACCTTGACGCCTGCACGGACAGCATCGAGGAACTGCGACTTCACCTCCAAGGAGTACTTCCGCCGCCCGTCACGGGCTGACTCACGCTCGCACGCCGGCCCAGCCGCCTTGGCCCACCGGTAGCAGACGCTCCTAGAAATCCCCACGAGCTCAGAGGCGGCCAAGGCATTGCCCGCCTCCTCCAATGCGGCGAAGAACCTCGCACGGTCCTCCGCCGTATACCTCTGATACCTACGGTTCCCGGACCCAGTAGCCATGGTCGTCGCACTCCAAAATCCCTTGAATGTTGCAACGACTGTTGGAACCCGCCCGGTTGTGGTGGCCGGCCGCCCCGCATTCTTTATCCCGGGGCATTCTGTAATTCCCGAATTCCGGGAATTCGTCTCCAATGAAGTGGCCTCGTGCCCCAGTCCCTCAGAAGGCCCCCGGACGAAAGACAGAAGAGCAGGCTTGGGACAGGCGCGTGCAAAGTCGGATCCCCCTTAGGGCGTCGAGCTTCCTCACGGACGGGCGGGGTAGAGCGGATGGGGCTTTATTCCGCGGACTCACGCGGTTGTGGCTATTCGCCGGCTGCTGACGGTCCCACCTGTGAATTTGACTCGCTTGGTCCAAAAAAGCTTTGAAAATTGCCAGAGAAATAGGGTGGAAACCCTTCCGATAAACCGTGGCATAAACTAGAATTGAAGCATCAAAAGGCGACGGCAATTAGGTCCCTCAGACGAACGAAACCAGAGTGATACGAAACGAAGGACTGAGACCCATGAACACCGAGACTCCCGCCCAGGTCACCGTCTATAGCAAGCCGGCCTGCGTCCAGTGCACCGCGACGAAGCGCGCGCTCGACAGCAAGGGCATCGCCTACACCGAGGTCGACGTCACCCAGAGCCCCAGCGCCCTGGAGTACATCAGCGACGAGCTCGGCTACTCCCAGGCGCCCGTCGTCGTCGTCGACGACCACAACCACTGGTCCGGCTTCCGCCCCGACCTCATTGACCGGCTCGCCGCCACGGCCGCCTGAGACCGGCCCGGATCGGAAGGAGCCCCCACGATGGACAGCTACATCGACGCCGACGGCGACCCGCCTACGAGGACGGCGACCCGCCTACGAGGCTTACTACAAGGGGAGTGCGGAGCACACCGGGGCCGTCATCGGCCGGCCCGACCTCGCCGAGGGCATCGCGGCCCTGGGCCTCTGGCGCCTCGACCGCAGCCGGTTCTCACCCGACCTCATCCGCACGATCGGAATCCATCCACGCCCTGCAGGACGACGAGCCCCGGGAACACATAGATGCCGTGTGGTGGCAGGCCCAGCAGGCCGCCGACAACGCCCTCGGCACCGTGCCCTCCGGGCCCGCCCCGGTCTTCCCCTTCTTCAACCGAGCCCTCACCGCCCGGATCGCAGCCCCGCCGCCGCGGCCCCGCCTAAGGAGCACGCCGACATGTCCGAGTACACAAAGGACCTCGACGCAGCCTGGCTCGCCGGCCAGCCCATATCCCTCCCTGCCGCCGAGGCACCCTACATCAACCACCCCGAGGTCCACGCGCTGAACCAGACGCTCGAGCAGCTGCGCGCCACCCGCTACTGGACCCACCTCGAGCCGGACGTCGCGACCGCCTGCCGAAAGGCCGTCGCGGCGATCGCCGACGAGATCCGGCACCACACCGACATCCACGAACTCGACCCCACCCCAGAAGCAGACCAGAACCCGACCACACCGAAGGAGACCGCCATCATGGCCGCAGGAGAGACCACCATCACCGTCATCGGCAACCTCACCAACGACCCCGAGCTCCGCTTCACCCCGTCGGGCTCCGCCGTCGCCAACTTCACCGTGGCCTCCACGCCGCGCACCTTCGACCGCCAGTCCAACGAGTGGAAGGACGGCGAGACCCTGTTTCTGCGCGCCTCCATCTGGCGCGAGGCCGCCGAGAACGTCGCCGAATCCCTGACCAAGGGCATGCGCGTCATCGTCTCCGGCCGGCTCAAGAGCCGCAGCTACGAGACCAAGGAAGGCGAGAAGCGCACCGTCATCGAGCTCGAGGCAGACGAGGTCGCTCCGAGCCTGAAGTTCGCCACGGCGAAAGTCAGCCGCAACAACCGCGGCGCCGGCCAGGGACCGGACCAGCAGCTCGCCCAGCACCGTCCCCAGCAGGAAGACCCCTGGGGCGCACACCAAGACCCCTTCGGCAACCAGGGCGTCGACGCCGAGCCCCCCTTCTGACCTGCAGGAGCGGCCCCGGAGGATGGCGCTCGTTCCGTCCTACGGGTAACCTCGGAAACGGGAAACATCGTTACTACTGTTACCACGCGAGGGAGACGCCGATGACCGAACAGGCTACCGCCGAGCAGAAGGCAGCCGAGGCTGCCGAGGCCCTAGGCTCCGAGGGGGCCGCCGTTACCGCCCGCGCCGTGCGCGCCCGCTCCGGGGTGCGCATGGCCGTCGCCGTCGAGGCCGCCCGCGCCTGGAACGAGGCCGAGGCGAAGGCCGCCGTGGTGCCGGACCCGCCGGCCGCCGTCGAGGCCCGATTCGCCGCCCTGTGGCGCGAGGCCGTGATCGCGGCCCGGGCCGAGCACTCGGAGGCCAAGGCCGGCTGGCAGGCCAAGCTCGACGAGCTCGACGCCGAACGGCGCACCCTGGCCGACGAGGTCGAACAGCTCGAGGGCGAGCGGGACGAAGCCCGCAGAGAACGCGACGAGGCCGGCACGGAAGCAGACCGCCTGCGCGAGCAGGCCGCGTCGGCCGCGGCCGCCGCAGCGGAGACCCTGGCCGAGCAGCGCTCCCGCGCAGACCGGGCCGAAGCCCGAGCCGAGGCCGTCGAGCGCGAACGCGACCGCCTCATCGAGGAGCGCCAGGCACTCCTGAACGAGCGCGACGAACTGCGCGACCGGATCCGCAAGCAGAAAGACTGACCGGAGCGGGGGGCCAGCGACCCATCCTGCGATGGACCTCAGCGCTCCATTGCGCCAGATTGTCGGTGGAGTGAGTGACCATGACAGGTACGGGCCGGGGCCCGACCTGCCCCCGGCGAGGAGGAGAGCGACTGCCATGAGCGGCACGGAGGCGAACTACGTGGAAGCCCTCGCCCTGGCCTGGGCAAGGACCGACCCCTGGGAGCAGTGGATCAACTCCGCCCTCAAGGGCCAGCGCACCCCGCTGGAGGAGACCGTCCGCGAATACCTGGGCAGCCACAACCCGTTCCCCGACGACGCCGATGTCGAGGTCCAGCGACGCGACGGCACCGGCTGGGACCATGCCGTCATCGTGGAGCGGGTCGGAGTGGATGAGTGGACCGTGGAGTACGACGACGGCGAGCAGGTCTGGCGCGACCACCACGAACTGCGACGGGCACACGACAAGCCAGTGCACCAGAAATAGGAAGAACACGGGGGAACCAATGAGCAGCACGACACCCGTCGAGACCAGCAAGAAGCACTTCCTGGTGCTGAGCGAAATGGCGGCCCAGCTGGAGGCGATCCTGAACCGCGCGGCATAGTGTTCGTGGGGGGTTCCTGCACCCGGGATCCGTTCGGCACTATCCTCTGCGAGGCGTGGAAGGTGGATAACCTGGCCTGCGACACGATCATGGCTGCGTTCATGTCTCAGATGACGAGCGAGTGCGAGCGCGCGCAGATCCAGCCGCCCAGCCTCGCTGAAGTGCTCGAATCGCTGCCGCTTGCGATCAACAGCGCCGGTTACCCCGACGTGGACCTCGACGGCATGATCAGGCAGATGCGTCGTGCCGTGCCAGACATGCTCTAGAGAGCACCCGCTAAGGAAGGCACCGTTCCTACCCGGTCGTGCAGTCACGGGTTCGAGTTCCGTGTCTCCAAGCCTTGGGTGCAGGCAATAGTCTGGCGGGCTCCTGCGTGGCGGGGGCCCGCCTTCCTCGTACGAGCCGCCACCCCGATTAGTGGGATTAGTACCTTTAGTGGGATTAGCCCTTCCCGGGGGACAATGCGCTGCCAGATCCCGGCGGACATGAACCCAGGGCGCGGAGGGCCTGCCTCCCGTCGGCCGGCTTGTATGCTGCGCGAAGCAGACCTCAAATCGAATTTGATCCTTATATTCAAATTCTGTTAGAGTGCGGGAAGGGTAGGAAGCGCCGACAGGAGCAGGGATGAGCATCAAGAACGCAAGCGCCATCAATGGGAGCGAAGCGGCGGCTCGCCCCCGCTTCTTGACTATCGCGCAGGTCGCCGACGAGCTGAGCGTCAACGAGCACCTCGTGCGTGGGCTCATCAAGAACCTCGAGCTGCGGGCGTTCCAGGTCGGAGGCCGAGGGCAGTGGCGCATTGGTCGTGACGACCTGGAGGCGTACATCGCCACAGCGTACGAGCGGGCCGCCCAGCAGATCGCCGCCGAGCCCCCGTCGGAGGGCGAGGTGGAGTAGCTCCTCCCAGGCACCGCGGGAACGACGAAGACAAGCACGGGAGGCCCCCCCGGAGGGGCCTTCCGTCGGCACGAAAGCGAGACGCAGAAATGCCCACCCTCGAAGCCAAGGCCTACAAGGAAGGCAAGTGGTGGATGGTCAGCATCCCCGAGCTCGGCGCCCTCGGCCAGGCGCGCGGGATCGCCAGCGTTCCCGCTGTCGCGGCCGACCTGGGGGCGATCGTCCTCAACGTCCCCGTCGACGCCGTGAACGTGAACATCACCTACGCCCTACCCGAGACCGCTGAGGAGGCCGGCAAGGACTGGGAGGAGGCCAAGGCCCAACTTCGCGCGGCGGAAGCCAACGTCTCCGACAAGCTCCGCAACTATGTGAGCATCCTCAAGGAAAATGGCTACTCCCTCAAGGACACCGCCGCGATCACGGGCTACACCTTCCAGCGCATCAGTCAGATCCTGAACCAAGTTGGGTAGGCCGGTGAAATTCCGAAGGCCCTGCCAACTTGCGGTAGGGCCTTCTAACCAGCGGCCGAAGCCAACTGGGGGGTATGCCCCAAACTACCCCCATGCCGCCGCACACATCGCCAACGCTCCAATGCACAGCCCACTGCGCTGCCTGACGTCCCCGTGGGGCTGAGGGCGCAGACCGGAAACGCAAGCAGATAGTGCGGTACGGGCTCATCCAGATCAAAAGTCGCAGAGTGTTCCCACTCCTATGGAGTCCCTGCCTGGGTGTGCTTAGGCCGGAGCGTCTGTTGGTTGCGTCGCTTCTAGCCGCTCGACGTCGGCGACCAACTCGAGCACCGATTGATAGCGGTTGGCTGTGTTGAGGTCGGCGCATTTCTGGACGATACGACTCATCTCGTCGCCATCCGCCTTCAACGACTCCCGGCCTGTGAAGATATAGGACAGCACGGAGCCGATTGAATACATTTCATTCACTGCGCTATATGTCTTGAAATCATGAAGAAGCGGATCGCGGATTGTCCCACGCATCTCAGTGTGAGTGCGGGTGAAGTCTGAAGATTTCTCCTTGACCAGCCCGAAGTCCGATAGCTTGACAAGCACCGCGCCCATCCCGAATACCTTCACCAGCACATTCTGCAGGCTGATATCCCGGTGGAGCAGGCCCTCCTGATGAATGTAGTTTATTCCATAGAGAAACTGGAGAGCAATGCGCTTTCGAGACGAGAATGAGAGCCTATTGTTCCGCGTGGCAATATAAGTCCTCAACGTCTCGTCGCAGAACTCCATGCGGTACTCATTCCTCCCTTCGTCGTACTTGTACACCTCGACGATGTAGGGGAAGCTGAGCCGCTTCATCACGTCGAACTCTTGTTTGAAGCGGGCCAAGTCACGCTCCCCGATTCCTCGTTTGGCTCGCTTCACCGCGAACTTCTTGCCATAGTCTGGGTCTACATATGAGAAGACAATGGCGTAGGATCCTTCTCCAATCGTCTTCAATTTGACCGCCGAGTCTTGCTTTTTCAATTTAATGGTGTCAGCAGCTCGGTTGAAGATGGGTTCGTATTTCACGATTTCGATCTGCTCGAAGTCGTAGGGAATCGTGCTGCCGCCGGATTGTGATAGCCACGGCTCACACCGCTCGATGGCTTCCTGGTACCTCTCATCCAAGGCCACGTCGATCCCGGCTCGTTTGAGGCTGTGGCGGTCTTCATTTAGTTCGTCGATGAGGGCGATGAGATCACGGCTATTGTCTGCCCAGTAATGGCGAGTGGTCTTTGCGCGACCGTTGATTGCCTCGAAGTGCGCGTTGAGCTTCTTGTGAAGGACGGCGAACATGTGACCAAGCTCTTGGTCGTCGGTATAGAGTCGGGAGAAAGCCGGCGAAGGTGCCTGGGCCTCGTATTTCTCCTTCAAGTCATGCAGCATCAAGTCGGCCGGGTTGCGCCCCCAATTCACGACCATTCCGTACCCCCTCCTAGCACCCCCGTCGCCTTGTCTCTGCGACTAATAGTTGAGTGTTCGCAGGGGTTGGTTCATGGGGACCGATGCCTAAAGCGTACTTGCGCCGGCGGCTATGCTCGCCCAGTTTCATGGATCTGTGTGTTCGTGGCGGCCGTTGAGGCAGTTCAGCGTCCCCATCTATGGCTCTAGCCTGGCGATACTGGTGTGCGCCAGCCCGGCCCTGGCACGTTGTGCCGAATATGATCGGTTGTGAACCATCCGAGCTGGCGGGGGCCTGTGCTCCCAGCTTTGCCCTCCGGGCGGCCCGCCAGATCCCAGTTCCGAAATCAAGCGTGCCTCGATGGGGCAGCTCACCGTTTGTGAAAGCCCCGCAGCCAATCGTCAGGCGCAAATATATGCTGGCGCGATGGGCCTCGAATGGACAAGGGGAGGCCCTTCGCGGCCAGATTTCAGCGAGTGGGTGCCGTTCGGGCTGGCGGCTGGTTGGCCGTGGCGGGGGAGCAGTAGGCGGCCCCCGTGTAGGCAGCGGGCCCTCACTCTTCCCCCCGCCTCCTGACTCCCTTACTCCCCCGGAGAATGATCAGCAGCTGACCACCACCGCCCCTTCGCGAAGATGTGAAGCCCATCCGCGGGAGATCAGCTGCTGGACTACTTCCGAAAGCCTCCCTTGGGACATCAAGGACTCGCATTCGATACAGAACCGAGCGGAGGATCCAGTGGCACCTCCCCCGCTGGGCGTGCACCTGAGCTCGGGAGGAACACCTCTCTCTACCCGGACGCAGAACCGGACGGCCGTTCCTAACTTCTCACAGCGAACTTCGGCGAGGACGTATGAGGGCTGCATGTCAAAGACACCTTTCTGACGGTCCGCTCTGCCCGGCTGCCGGTTGATAATCCAGGCAGGCGCCGGACAGACGGAAGCTATCAGGCCCCACCGACAATCCTTCGAGGGAGCTCGAGACAAGCAAGGCGGCAGTCAATCCCTCCACGTGCTTGTCACTTTCGCCGCAACATCCCATTTGCGGCACATAGAATAAGCGACGGGCTGAGTGACAATATTCGGGACGGATAATGCGAGTGGGTGGGCTGTCACTCAATCGGCCGTATAAGTGACGGGAGGACCACATGCTCGTCGGATATGTCCGGGTGTCGAAGGCCGACGGCTCGCAGACCACCGACCTGCAGCGTGACGCGCTCCTGGGCGCCGGAGTCGACCGCGAGGCCGTGTACGAGGACCGCGCCTCGGGCAAACGCGACGACAGGCCCGAGCTCGCAGCCTGCCTGAAGGCCCTCCGGCATGGGGACACGCTCGTGGTGTGGAAGCTGGACCGGCTCGGCAGGGATTTGCGGCACCTGGTGAACATCGTCCACGACCTCACCGAGCGCGGCATCGGCCTGAAGGTCCTCACCGGACAGGGCGCCGCGATCGATACCACCACCGCCTCCGGCAAGCTCGTCTTCGGGATCTTCGCCGCCCTGGCCGAGTTCGAGCGCGAGCTCATCAGGGAACGCACCATCGCGGGCCTGGCCTCCGCCCGCGCCCGTGGCCGCACCGGCGGCCGGCCCTACAAGATGACCCCCGCCAAGCTCCGTCTCGCCATGGCCTCCATGGGAAAGCCCGAGACCAGCGTGGGCGACCTTTGTAACGAACTCGGCATCACACGCCAGACCCTCTACCGGCATGTCTCGCCAGTCGGGGAGCTGCGTCCAGATGGGGCGAAGCTGCTCTCCAAACGAAGGTAGCTTTCACAGGCGCCTAGAGCCGCATGCAGCGAAGAGGGGGTGGCGGCTTGTCGAGTCGCCACTCCCTCCTGCCGTCCGCTGGTCGCCTCGCAACCGGGCTCGGGCCGGTGCCCGATGGGGGACGGGCGCCGACAACTCCAGGTCTGGGTCCGGAGAATCCAGAGGCACCGGGGAGGTGCAGCCTGCGGTACGTGAAGCCTACGGCCTCTGCCGGTGCGGGACACGAGTGGCGAGTACTCCATCAGCACATCGGGAAACGTCCGCGGCTACTCGGAAGACAGTCCCCCTCTGATCTGTCGATCCACACATCAGTCGGCGTCGCGGGGTCAGGATGTTCGAGGAAGCGCGTCCGGGCCTGGTTCGGCCGCCCGCTCGGCTTCGCCGTGACCCCCAAGACCCGCCAGAGCGGCCCGAACCCGGTCCGGCTCCTGGGCGCGCAGGCCGTCGCCGCGGCCCTGCTCGTCCTCGCCTGCCTCCTGGGGCTCCTCCGGTGGTACCTCGGGGTTGGCGAGGGGCTCGGCACCCTCGTGAACGTCTTCTGGGCCGTCTGCGACCTCGTCGCCCTCAGCGTCCTGGTCGGGGCCGCACGGTACCGGGGCTCCGACGACGCCACACCGGCCTCGGAGCCGGCGGCCAGGGTCAGCCAGGAGGCGGGAAAGCCCCCGCTGATGCCCCCTGCACCCCCTCGTGGGGCGCCCGTCCCTCCCCCCAGCGGAGGGACCGGCCGACGCCCGGGGTCCTCAGGCCGTCATGGGCCGATGGACCGCGACCACACTGACATCGTCCTCGGGCGCGCCGCCGGTGGCCAGCGTCCTGATCGCCTCGACCACCGAATGCGGCTCGCGTTCCCGTCCCATGACATCCGCGATGCTCGTCAGGGCCTCCTGTGTCCCGCCGCAGAGGGTCCAGCAGCCCGTAGGTGAAGGACACCAGCGTGTCCCCCGGGCGCAGCTCGGCGCGGTGGTCCTGGCGGTCGAGCTCGAGCCCGAGCGGCACCCCCCCGCGTCGACCCGCTCATGGGTCCCGGAGGCCCTGATAACCAGGTCAGCCCGTCTCATGCGGGGGACGAGCATCGTCGTCCCCGGGACGCGTTCCGCCAAAAGGGATCCTTTGCTGCGATATCAGCCATCGCCGGTGAGGAGGAGGCTGACTATGGCTCGATGAGCCCGGTGCGGATGGCGAACCTTGTGAGGTCCAGCCGGTCCCGCAATCCGAGCTTCTGCAGGACGTTGGCCCGATGGTGGTCAACGGTCTTCACGCTGATCCTGAGGATCTCGGCGATCTCCCTTGCGGAGTTCCCCTCGGCGATGAGCTTGGTGATCTGCTCCTCGCGGGGCGTGAGGATGCTGTCCGGCACCCGCTCGCCACGGCGGTCCCGCTCCAGGTAGTCGCGGATGAGCGCGGTGACCGCGCCAGGGTAGAGGAACGACTCCCCGCGCATCGCTGCCCGGCACGCCTCGATGAGGTCGCGGTCTGCGACCGACTTGAGCACATAGCCCGAGGCTCCTGCGCGGAGTGCCTCGAAGAAGTACTGCTCGTTGTCGTACATCGACAGGATGAGGATCCGCACGTCGGGGGCGCTCCGCGATATCTGCCGTGCCGCCTGGATGCCCGTCATCTGGGGCATGGCGATGTCGAGGACGGCGAGGTCGATCCCGCCCGCGGTCGCGGCCGTGACGGCCTCCGCGCCGTCGCCGGCCTCTGCCACGACCGTGAGGTCGGGTTCCGCGTCGAGGATCAGGCGGAGCCCGCGGCGAACCAGGGCGTGATCGTCGGCGAGCAGTATGCGTGTGGGATCGGCCATGGGCTCACTTCCGTCCGTCGGTCCCGGGAACGACGAGGGAGACGTCGGTCCCGCCGCTCGGCCGTGGGGCAACCGTCAGGTGGGCGCCGATGAGCAGGGCGCGTTCGCGCATCCCGCGGATCCCGGCGCCCTCGCGGATGTCACCGCCCCGCCCATCGTCGAGAATCCGCAGGATCAGCCCCGTGGCTGACGAGGCGAGCGTGACTTCGACCCGTGCCGCATGCGCGTGCCGGGCGACATTGGTGAGCGCCTCCTGCGCAATGCGGTACAGCACCAGCTCGACGTCCCCGCTCAGCGCGGGGAGCTCGTCGTCGATCTCCCACACCACCGGGATCCCGCTCGAGCGGGAGAACTCGGAGCCAAGCGACGTCAGCGCGCTTCGCAGGCCAAGGTCGGCGAGCACGCCGGGGCGCAGCCGCTGAGCCACGTGCCGGACCTCTTCGAGGCTCGCGCGGACCGCCTCTTGGGCGACGAGGCTCTCCTCGCGCAGATCGTCGGGAGACCTGTCGACGACTCGCTTGAGGCTGAGGAGGGCGACGGTGAGGCTCTGGCCGATCTGGTCGTGCAGTTCCCGGGCGATCCGTTGGCGTTCCTCCTCCTGCGCTGCCAGCGCAAGGGCGCTGCTCGCGCTGTTCTCCGCCTCCAGCCGGTCCAGCATCTCGTTGAAGGTGCGGATGAGCTGCTTGAGGTCGCCGTTGCCCGCCTCGGTCGCCCGGTCGCCGCCGCGCCGCAGCAGGCCGACTCGGCGCATCACGGCCGTCAGCGCGCCGAGGGGCGCCAGGCTGGCCCGCACGAGAGCGGCGTTCGCGGCGAGGATGAGAGCCAGCCCGATGAGCAGGACCGGCACCTCGGTGAGCAGGACGGGAGTGGACACTGTCGCCGGCGAGAGCGCCAACACGAGCGTGCCAAGGGCGAAGAGCGATCCGTTGATGATGAACAGCCGCCAGAACAGCAACTGTGCCGGTCCCCTCGGAGCGGGCAGACCGGGCCTTGTTCCGGCAGCCCGGGCTTCGGACGTGGTCCGCATCAATCTAGCCTTGCGCGGCTGCCGCCCCTTGTCCATGAGGCCTCGCCCCCATGGGCTGCGAAATCCAGGACGCACGGCACCGAGGAAATGGGTGTCAGCCCGGATAGTGCCCCTCTGCCCGCGCAAGGAAGACTGAATATACCTCGGCAACCGGACGGAAGGGAGGGCCGATGGAGATCACCCAGTCCACCGTGCCCGGCGCCGGCATCCTTCACGACTGCCTGACCCGCGCCGGTCAGCAATTCCGGATTCTCGTCGCACGATCCCACGGCCGCGAGATCACCGTCTACGACTCGGCGGAGCCAGATCGGGCTGCGGCAACGATCGTGCTCGAGGAGGACGAGGCCGATCAGGTCGCCGAGCTCCTGCACAGCCGGCCGATCACCGACCGGATCGCCGAACTCGAACGTCGCGTCGCCCAGCTCGCTGGGAGCGGGCCATGACGGTCATGGAACCGGCGCACCCGGCCACCGAGAGGAACGGGACGATGCAGGCACGCGACATCGCCACCACGGTGCCAACCGTCACGGTGCACGACTCAGTGACGCGGGCGGTCCACATGATGGCCCTCCGCCGCCTGCCGGGACTGATAGTGATCGACGACGACGGCCGCCCCTCGGTCGTGCTCCCCGGCACCCAGGTGCTCAAGCTCGCCGTGCCGTCGTCGTACCAGGAGGACCCGGCACTTGCCCGCACCATCGATGAGGCGCACGCCGACACCTTCTGGATGGAGCTGAGCGAGCTGACCGTCGGCCAGTGCCTGCCCGCCAAGGCGCCGAAGCCCGTGACTGTCCCCGCCGACGCCAGTCTGCTCGAGGTCGCCGCCCTGATGGCCCGCCTGCACAGCCCGATCGTCGCCGTCGTCGACCGGGACGGCATCCTGACCGGCGCGATCACCCTCGAGCGATTGCTGACGAGCCTGGCCATCGCGCGCCTCGACGAATAGCGCCACGGCCCCGCATCACCCGAGCCTCGCCGGTTGCACCGTGCCAGGAGGAGCCCCCGTGCGCCCGTATCCAGTCAGCAGCAGCGGACCAGCGGGGTGCCAGCCGTGAATGGCATCGTGGCCCTCGTCGTCTTCCTGACCGCCTTCGTCCTCATCGCCACCGAGAAGGCGGACAAGGTCAAGGTCGTGCTCATCGCGGCCGGAGCGATGGCCGTCCTGGGACTCATCCCGGGGGCCGAGGTCTTCCACTCGCAGCACGCCGGCATCGACTGGAACGCCATCTTCCTCCTGTTCGGGATGATGGTCATCGTCGGCATCATCAAGCAGACCGGGTTCTTCGAGTTCCTCGGGATCTGGGCCGCCAAGAAGTCGCGCGGCCGCCCCTACCGGCTGATGGTCATGCTGATGGTGATCACCGCGATCGCCTCACCCTTCCTCGACAACGTGACCACGATCATGCTCGTCGCGCCCGTGACCATCGTCGTCTGCAACCGCCTCGCAATCGCCCCGCAGCCCTACCTCATCGCCGAGATCCTCGCATCCAACATCGGCGGTGCCGCCACGCTCATCGGGGACCCGCCGAACATCATCATCGGCAGCCGTGCAGGGCTCTCGTTCAACGACTTCCTCATCCACATGACGCCGATCGTCACGATCGTGTTCGTCGGCTTCGTACTCTTCACCCGCGTGCTGTTCCGCCACTCCTTCCAGTTCAACCCCGAGAAGGTCGCCAACGTGACGACGCTCCAGGAGCGACGCGCCATCACGAACCCCGCCCTCCTCCTGCGGTGCATGATCGTGCTCGCCGGCGTGATCGCCGGGTTCTGCCTGCACGCCGTCCTGCACCTCGCGCCGTCCGTCATCGCCCTCGTCGGGGCTGGCGTGATGCTGCTGGTCTCGGGCATCGACCCCGCCGACGCGCTCCGCGAGATCGAGTGGCGCACCCTCGTCTTCTTCATGGGCCTGTTCGTCATGGTCGCCGGACTCGTGCACACGGGCGTGATCAGCGCCATCGGCATCTGGGCCATCGACGTGATCGGCGACAACTACTTCGGCGCCGCGACCGCCCTGCTGCTCGGATCGGCCGTGCTCGGGGCGTTCTTCGACAACATCCCCTACGTCGCGACGCTCGCCCCCATCGTCGAGGGCCTCGTCAGCGAGGTCCCGGACCCCAGCACCGGCCAGGCCCTGTGGTGGGCCTTCGCCCTCGGCGCCGACTTCGGCGGCAACGGCACCGCCGTCGCGGCAAGCGCCAACGTCGTCGCGATCGGCCTCGCAGCCAAGGCCGGGCACCACATCTCGTTCTGGCAGTTCACCAAGTACGGCATCATCGTCACCGTGCTCAGCACTCTCATGGCCTGGCTCTACGTCTGGCTGCGCTACTTCACGTGATCTTGACTTAAAAGGGACATCGGATCGCGCGAACGATACCCACAAAAGCTTTTGGACGCGTATACGATCTGGCCCGGTCCGCGAGGGCGAGCAGGCCGGAGCGCCTCTCGCTAATCTTGGCGGGAACGGCCGGAACGGCTCCGGACCCTCACCGCGGAGCCGGATCAGCCGTGGAGGACCGACACGGGGGACTGATGAGCTTCGAACTCAAGATCCGCGGGGACTACGCCATACTGGCTGGCCCTGCCAGGCTGAACATGGTCAGCGCACCAAAGCTTCGCACAGCGGTCGCCGAGGCGCTGCGGGCCGGGCACCGGCGTCTCGTCCTGGACCTCGTGGCGACAGAGTTCATGGACTCCACAGGCCTCGGGGCCCTGGTCGCATGCCTCAGAGAAGCCCGAGAGACCGGCGGCGACTTCCGGATCGCCAATGCCGGCACCCAGGTCCAGATGGTCTTCGAGCTAGCCGGCATGGACCGCCTCCTCAGGGCCTACCCGAGCGTGGACGCGGCCTACGGCAACCCTTGAGCAAAGCATCGTGCGGGTGCTCGAGGTGGGGTGTCGGGCGCTTCCCGGGTGCTGGAGAAGCTATAGCGTGGGGCGTGTGAGCAGGGATGCGGAACCGGTCAGCATGACTGTCTATCGGAAGCCGGACGGGACGTGGTGGGTCCGTCTCTGGGACGATTCGTTCAGGATCATGGGGGAGTGGCCGATCCGCTGGAATGGGGATGGCAGCTTCCAGCAGGAGGGCCTGAATCACGTCGTGCGATTCCTTCCCGAGGGCTACGCCTGTGCGAACTGGGAATATGCGGACGACGGGTCATACACGGCCCTTCTGTACCGGCGCTACCCAGGCTTCTGACAGTAGAAGTACCGAAGGCGGCAGGAGATCCGGCCAACCTCGCTCTTCCCACGACGGTCCGCCATCTAACCTGCGGGCTCGAAGGCGCGCTGTGTCTGACCAGGAGCCGGCGGTGTCCATCCCACGGAAACGGCTTCCAGAGGTCTCGACGGCCCGGCTGAGCAGTGAATCGGACCGGCTTCGATCCCCGGAGAGAGGATCGTGCACACAACTTCGATCACTACTGCAGCCAGGTATCTGGACTTCGTCAAGTGGGCCTGTAGTTCCTCGCTGAAATGATCATCTCGGAAGACGAACAGAAGAGCGGCCCGCCGATCACGCGGGCCGCTCTTCTGTGGACTTCCCCGGGTCTCAGCTCTCTCGACTGGCGTCGCGGGCCTGCTTCCACAGTTCCGCCTGCTCGTCGGTGAGCCAGTAGTACACGACGTTCGGGCCGTCCGGACGGGGATCCATATTGTCTGCCCAATAAGCGGTGAGCGGCCAGATCTTCGTGTCGTACCTGGCACGGATGGTGCGGCCGAGGTGAGTCCAGACCATCTTCACTTGGCTGCGAGGTCGTTCGATCTCCTTGGCGAGCTCGTCGATGTTGAGCCGGCGTTCGGGACGATCGACAAGGATGTCCAGGATCTCTCCGATGAGCGACGCGGTCTTCGATCGGTCGTTGGCGAACTGGATGAGCTTCTCGAGGGGCCAGAGAGGGACGTTGGCCTGCGCCCCTGTGGGGACCAGGCTGTCATGCTCCGCGAGATCCTGTCGTTCGGACAAGTCTGCGAGGAGCCGGTACACGGCCCCGACGTACTCGTTCGGGACCGGAACGAGCGAGAATCCTTCGTTGTCGTTCATGATGTGCCCATGCTTTCCGAGATGGTATTGGGTGTGGTGCTGAAACCACATCAAGCACTGTGGAGTACTGCAAGGTACTTCATGCAGGTTGTCCGCACCGCGAAGTAGTCCAAAGAATCACCTAGCATTCCAAAATCTGGGATGCTCAGAAATTCTCTGGCTACTATGGCTCCATGGAACCTGCGCTCAATCCCTTCGCCCCGGGCTCGGGAGTCAAGCCGCCTGCCCTTGTCGGCAGGCAGCCCGAGATCGACGCGTTCGATCTGCTGATAGCGCGTGCCAAGGCCAACGCAGCTGGAGACCGCGGCACCTTGCTGACCGGCCTACGAGGGGTGGGGAAGACGGTCCTGCTGAACGAGTTCTCGGAGCTGGCGCGCCGCAACGGCTGGCTGGTGGTCCAGTTCGAGGCCCAGCCCGGGGACGGAGGGCCCGAGGCTGTCCGGAAGAAGCTCGCCCGCGAGCTCCAACTCGGCGCCCGGCGCCTCCGGCAAACCCCCGCCTGGGATTACCTGCGGCAGAAGGGTCTGGGGAGCATCTCGAACATCTCAGTCTCCCTCGGGCTCCAGGGCCTGACCGCCGATCTGAAGTTCGCGCCAGGGCGCGCAGACTCCCTCGACCTCGATATCGATCTCGAGGAGCTCGTGGACGACGTCGCGGAGTCCATGCGGAAGGCCAGGGCAGGGTTCGCCCTGGTGATCGACGAGATGCAGGACCTCGACCCGGACCTTCTGGGGGCGCTCCTGACGGTCCAGCACTCGGCGGGCCAGCGCGGCCTTCCCTTCTACATCATCGGCGCCGGCCTTCCCTCTCTGCCGGGCCGTCTGAGCGAGAGCCGCTCCTACGCCGAGCGGCTCTTCCACTATCGACGCATCGGCCAGCTCGACCCATCGGCGGCAGCCGAGGCCCTCACCCTTCCGATCGCCCGCCTCGGCGGCGTACTCCAAGGCGAGGCCCTTGACACCGTGCTGGAGGCTGCAGGCGGGTACGCCTACTTCCTCCAGGCCTACGGGCGCACCCTCTGGGAGGCCGCCTCTGAGAAGGAGATCACGGTCGGGGACGCCCGCCTTGCCGTCGAACTGGGCACGGCGGACCTGGACCACGGGTTCTTCATCGCGCGGTGGCAGCGCGCCACCCGTGCCGAGCGGAACTACCTGCGCGCCATGAGCCAAGACGGAGAGGGGCCGACGGCCACCGCGGACCTGATCGACCGGCTGGGGAGGGACCACAGCTCGCTGACCAGCCAGCGCGCCCGCCTGATCGAGAAAGGCATCATCTTCGCCCCCGAACACGGCCACGTGCAGTTCACCGTTCCGGGCATGGGGGCCTTCATCGCCCGGCAGAAGGAGTGACGTGACAGGCGTCCCGGACCCTTCCTTGGCTAGCGTGACACGCGGAACGCCAGTCATTTGGAGGGGGCCGCGTGGCGAAGAAGGCCAAGGGAAGCATTGACGGACAGCTGAGCTTCGATCTCGAGGCACTGTGGGGAGCACCGGAGGGAGACCGTGATGAACAAGTACGGCAGGCAGGCCGAGACGATGTGGAAGCTGGCCGCCCCGGCCAGGTACGCGGAGCTGGAGGACCCGGAGGCGTTCTTCACCGGCCTGGGGGAGCAGGCCATGGAGATGGTGCTGGAGCTCGAGACGAAGATCGCCGGCCCGGACAGGCCGGGGGAGGCATACCTGGAGAAGGTCGGGAGGCTGAACGCAGCGCGGAACCAGGCCGAGGAGATAGCCCGGGCGGAGATCCTGGCCCCGCCGGAGACCGAGGAGCCCGAGACGGAGACGGACGAGGACCCGGACAATCCGCGCTCGAACCTGCTGGCGTGGCTGAGCCGGCGCGACCGCGAGATCGACGAGGAGGAGGGCAGGAGCTAGGGCGGTTCGTCCCGGCTGGCCAGGACGACCTCGCACCCTCCGGCGCCAAGGCGCGCGTGGAGGCGAACCTCGAGGCCCTGCGCACCCTGCGCACCCTGCAGGCCGAGGATCGGCCGGCCACGCCCGATGAGCGTTCCCGGCTTGCCCGCTGGGGCAGCTGGGGCGCCCAGGGTGTGTGGCAGATCTTCGACGAGGACCGCTCCGAGCATGCTGCCCAGCGCGAGGAGCTTAAGCGTCTGCTGAGCGAGCGCGAGTACCTCGCGGCCAAGCGGACGACCGTCAATGCGCACTACACGGACGCGGCCTACGTCCGCGCTGTCTGGGCCGCAGTCGAACGGCTCGGCTTCACCGAAGGCGAGGTCCTCGAGCCCGGCGCCGGTTCCGGGACGTTCATCGGCCTCGCGCCCGAGGGCGCCCGCATGACCGGAGTCGAACTCGACCCGGTCACTGCCGCCATCGCCCAAAAGCTCTACCCCCACGCCGAGGTCCGGAGCGAGTCCTTCGCGGACACCCGGTACCCGGCGGGGCACTTCGACACCGTGGTGGGCAACGTCCCCTTCGCCGACATCGTGCTCCACGACCCCCGCCACAACGCCGGCGGGCACTCGATGCACAACCACTTCATCATCAAGTCCCTGGGCCTGACCCGGCCCGGGGGAGTGGTCGCAGTGCTGACGTCATCATTCACGCTCGACGCCGGCAACCCGGCCGCGCGGCGGGAGATGAACGCGATGGCAGACCTGATCGGCGCCGTGCGGCTGCCCAGCGGGGCGCACCGCCGCGCCGCGGGCACTGAGGCGATGACCGACCTGCTGGTCTTCCGCCGCCGCGAGCCCGGGCAGGAGCCGGCCAGCACGCTCTGGGAGACCGTGCACGCCAAGCGGATCGACGGGCAGATCACCCGCGTGAACGCCTATTTCGACGAGCACCCCGAGAACCTCCTCGGGGAGCTGCGCGTCGGCCACGGCATGTACGGCGAGCAGACCCTGCAGATGACGACCGACGACCTCGCCGCGGTCCCGGCCCGTCTCGAGGCTGTGCTGGGGGCGATCACCGCCCGGGCGATCGCCGACGGGAAGGGCATGACGCCCCGCAGCGCCGAGCAGGCCGCGGAGCGGGCCGCCTGGGTGCCGGCCGAGCGCGGCCTCTGGGAGGGGCACCTGAGCCGCACCGACACCGGGTTCACCGTCGTCCAGGACGGGGCGCAGGTCGACTTCCCGGTGCCTGGAACCGACGGCAGCCGCCTGAAGCGGGGCTCGCAGGCCGAGGAGCTCGCCGCCCTGCTGGGCATCCGCGACGCGGCCCGGACGCTGCTGGAGCTCGAGGCGGCCGACGTCGATGACACGGTCGCGACCGATGCGGCCAGGGAGCGGCTCCGTGAGGCGTACCGCGGCTACACGGGCGCCTTCGGTCCGCTGAACAGGTTCCGGCTGACCGGGACCGGGCGCACCGACGAGGCGGGGGAGCCGATCATGGCCCGCCGCGTGCCCCTGGCCGTGGCGAAGTTCCGCCAGGACCCGTGGAGCGCTGTCGTCTTCGCACTCGAAGAGTACGACGAGAGCACCCAGACGGCCAAGGAGGCGCCGCTGCTGAGCACGCGGCAGGTCTCCCCGCGCCGGCCGGTGCTCGGCGCGGACACGGCCGAGGACGCCCTCGCTGTCACCCTCGACACCACCGGGCGGGTCGATCTGGCGACGATCGCGCACCTCCTGGGCACCGACGAGGACGACGCCCGCGCCCAGCTCGGCGAGGCCGTGTACGAGCTCCCCGGGACCGGTGAGCTGGAGACCAGGGCCGCCTACCTCTCCGGCAATGTCCGGGCCAAGCTGCGCGAGGCCGAGGCCGCCGCCGAGCACGACCCCCGGTTCGGGGTGAACGCCGCGGCGCTGCGAGCCGTGCAGCCCGAGCCGCTGCGCATGGACGAGGTCGAGGCCCGGATCGGCGCCGTCTGGGTCAGCGCCGCCGACCACGAACGCTTCCTCCAGGAGGTCCTCGCCGACGACCGGGCCAGCGTCGTGGGCACCGGCTCGATGTGGGACGTGAAGGCCAGCCGGCACTCCCTGAAGGCGACCAGCGAATGGGGCACCCAGAGGATGCCGGCCGGGGAGATCTTCGCCCAGCTCCTCGAGCAGCGCTCGGTCCGCGTCACGGACGAGGTCGACGGGCGCCGGGTCATCAACCAGGTCGAGACGGCCGCGGCCCAGGAGAAGGCCCAGGCCCTCCAGGAGCGCTTCAGCGAATGGGTCTGGGAGGAACCGGAACGGGCCAAGCGGCTCATCGAGGAGTACAACGACCGGTTCAACGCCATCGTCCTGCGCGACTACACCGCCGAGGGCGAGGCCCTGACCCTGCCGGGCCTTGCCAAGGACTTCAACCCGCGGCCGCACCAGCGCGCCGCCGTGGCACGCATGATCGCCGAGCCCGCCGTCGGCCTGTTCCACCAGGTCGGCGCCGGCAAGACCGCGGAGATGGTCATGGGCGTGATGGAGCTCAAGCGCCTCGGCCTGGCCGGAAAGCCGGCCGTCGTGGTGCCCAACCACATGCTCGAGCAGTTCGCCCGCGAATGGCTCCAGCTCTACCCCCAGGCGCGCATCCTCGCCGCCTCGGTGGACGACCTCGCCAAGGAGCGCCGGCGCCGCTTCGTCGCCCGCGTGGCCACGAACGACTGGGACGCGGTCATCATGACGCGCACCGCGTTCGAGCGGCTGCCGCTGAGCGACGCCGCCCTGGTGGACTACACCGAGCGGGAGCTAGACCGGATGCGCAGCGAGCTCGAGGCGGTCAAGACGCAGGCCCAGGGCCCCGGGCTGGCCGGGGCCGGGCTCGTGAAGCGGATGGAGAAGAAGCTGCTCGCCCGCGAGGAGGCCATCAAGGCCCTCCTGGACAAGCCCACCGACCCGGGGCTGAGCTTCGAGCAGTCCGGCATCGACTACCTCGTGGTCGACGAGCTGCACGACTACAAGAACCTGGACACCCCCTCGAACATCCCCGGGGCCGGGATCCACGGCTCCAAGCGCGCCTCCGACCTGCACATGAAGGCCGAGTACCTGCGCGGCCGCGAGGGCCGGCGGGTCATCACCGGAGCCACCGCGACCCCGATCGCGAACAGCGTCACCGAGATGTACGTGATGCAGCGCTACCTGCGTCCGGACCTACTCGAGGACGCGGGGATCGGCGACTTCAACACATGGGCCGCGACCTTCGGCCAGGTCGTGGAGGAGATGGAGCTCTCGGTCGCCGGCGGCGACCGGTTCAAGCTCAAGGCACGCTTCGCGAAGTTCCAGAACGTGCCCGAGCTGCTGCGCCTTTTCCACACCTTCGCGGACGTGAAGACGGCGGAGGACCTCAACCTCCCCGTCCCGGCCCTGGCGGCCCGGGACGGGGACGGCAGGAGGGCTCCGGCGCTGCACTCTGTCCAGCCCACCCCGGAGCTGAGCGAGTACATACAGCGGATCGGCGAACGCGTCGACGCGATCGAGGGACGCCTGGTCGAGCCGACCGAGGACAACATGCTCAAGGTCTCCACGGACGGGCGCAAGGCCGCCCTGGACATGCGCCTGGTCGACCCGGACATCAGGCCCCTCGGGGAGACGAAGGCCTCCGCCGCGGCCGCGCTGATCGCGCGGGTCTACGAGGAGGCGAAGGACCACGTGTACACCGACCCGGCCACCGGGGAAGCCGAGCCGGTGCGGGGTGCGCTGCAGATCGTCTTCTGCGACCAGGGCACGCCCGGGGACGGGTGGAACGTGTACGACGAGCTCAAGCGCCAGCTCGTCATACGCGGGGTACCGGGGCACATGGTCAGGTTCATGCACGAGGCCAGGAACGACACCGAGAAGGCGCGCCTGTTCGCCGAGGCCCGTGCCGGCCATGTAGCCGTCCTGGTCGGCTCGACGCAGAAGATGGGCGTGGGCACGAACATCCAGAAGCGCGCGATCCACCTCGTGGACATGGACGCTCCGTGGCGGCCAGCCGATGTCGAGCAGCGCCACGGGCGCATCATCCGCCAGGGCAATCAGAACCCCGAGGTCCGCATCTCGCAGTTCGTCACCGTCGGCTCCTTCGACTCGTTCATGTGGCAGGGACTCGAGCGCAAGAGCCGCTTCATCAACGCCATCATGAAGGGCCGGCTGGACGTGCGGGAGATCGAGGACATCGGGGACAACACCCTGTCCTTCGCGCAGGCCAAGGCGATCACTTCGGGGAACCCGCTGGTGCTGGAGAAGGCGAACGCCGACCAGGAGTTCAACCGGCTCAGCAAGCTCGAGCGCGCGCACCATCGGAACCTGATCGCGGTCGAGCACACCCGCAACGCCGAGCGCACCGCGCTGACCTCGGCGGCCGCGGACCTTCCCCTCATCCAGGCAGCGGTGGGGCGCGCGGTGGACACCGCCGGCGAGGCGTTCGCGATGACCGTCCGCGGGACGCGGCTGACATCGCGCACTGATGCCGCCGCCGCCGTCCAGGACTGGGCCGCGGCGAACTCGCACCACGTGCTGAACCGGTACGCCACGAACGACCTCGGCGTGTTCGTCGAGCTCGGCGGACACGCCTTCAGAGCCCGGCTCATCGCGCCCTTCCCGGGCCAGAAGCCCACGGCGGAACTGAGCCTGGACGGGGTGCCGCGGACGGGGTTCGAGGTGGACCGGGACTCGCTGGTCAACGCCGACTTCGGCATCATCCGCCAGATGGAGAACCGCGTCGCAGCCCTGCCCAGACTCGCTGAGCGGACAGCCGAGCGGATGGCCGAGGCCGAAGCGAAGATCGCCGAGGCCGAGACAATGCTCGACCGCACGTTCAAGCACGCCGAGGCCCTTGCCGCGGCACGCGCCGAAGTGGAACGCGTTGACGCGGCCATCGCCGCGCGCAGCGACTCGTCAGCTGCGGATGAGCCCGCCACGGCCGAGCACGGAATGGATCCGGAGACGGCGAGGATCGCGAGCCTGCGGGCACTGAGTTTCCCGTCCGCCTCGACACAGTCAAGGGCGACGGGGCCGGGCCTCCAAAGCCAGTCCGGGGCGCCGACCCCGGAGAGGAACAGGGACGTCGCGCGTGGACGCTAGGAGCCGAACGGGAAGAGCCGGGGCCGCACTGTCATCCAGTGCGGCCCCGGCTCTCGTGTCTGATCCCGGTGGGCCCGTCCCCACGGGTCGTCTGGTCAATTCAACGCCGTTCTAGTGATGGACACTCGAAAGCATCATTCCGGAAATGCCCAGACACACGCCGGCGACGACTCCCAGAGCCATGGATCGCTGAACCCATTTGTGCTTGTCCCAGGCTACGTCAGCCATGACGACGATCTGGCGGGTGATCATCGGCAACATATCGTGCTCCTTGAACGCATCAACCAATCTGTCTGGATCCCAATGCCGCGCATGGCCGAAGTAGATGAAATTCTCCTCGGCTGTCTTCAGCAGATCCTTGGATTTGAGGCGTGGGATGACACACATCAGGGCGCAAAACATCCCGCACAGAAGGGCGACGATACCGGCCCAGTAGAGGAAGGGCGGTAGTCCAGACGGCATGGATGCGAATATGCGGTTGGTGGCGGAGAGAGCAACGGTGATGCCCAGGGTGGCGGACTCGATCGTGAAGGCAAAGCTCGCCTTGGTGTCAACCTTTCCCGTCCAATCGACTTGCGCCGCATGGACTTTCCACGCCTGCTCGATGGCTTGCTTGTCCCGCTCCGGGTGACCCGCTTCCGGCACCACGTCAGAAGCTCCAGCGATAGCTGGACTTGTAGTACGGGTAGGTCAGCCCACCCATCGGGAGGTCGTAGGTGCCGAACCACATGTTCGTTCCCTTGCTCGTGATCGCCGGTTCGGTGAGGTTGTTGTAGGTTCCTTTGCCAATGAAGGTGTTGTACGCGCCATCTCGAAGATCACTCAGCTTGGCGGCAAGGTTGGGCGCGGTGCCGATGGACACCAGATCGTCATTTCCTCGGAAGCCTGCACGGACCAGAAGCGCCTGGCCGCTCGCGATGCCACAGGCATGCTTCAGGGTCCAGCCGCTCGTCTTGATCGACTTGAAGTTAGCGCTGATGGCGGGTTGGACCAGCTCACCCATAGCCCACTTGATCTGCATCGCTGCCTTGACTGAACGATTGAACCGGTCGGTGCCGGCGAAGATCCCCATCACACGATCCCCATCGAAGCTACGGATGTGTCCGTTGTGTGCCCGGATGATGCGTGTGCTCACTACGAGATAGGCCTTCATGACGCGGGCAACAGTATCGGCTGGAGAGGCTGCGACGAGTCCCGACGAGTCAGCCATGTCGGCGTAGAGGTAGGTGGCTGGCAGGTACACCCCCTCCGAGTAGCCCATCTTGTCTGGCTCGGGCACGGACTGGAGCGTGGTGTCCGTCCTGGTTGTGGTGTTCAGTGACGTGTAGACGGTCTTCTGGATGTCACTTTCAACGTCGTCCTTGAGTGCCAATGAAGTCCCCCCTGTTGATCCGGCTGCAGCCAGCCTACCGACTCCCTCCGACACTCAAGGGGGTTCTTCCGCGGCCTGTGGATGGGTGTTGAGTCACCCATGTCTGGACGAATCTGGACTGAGTTCTTGGGCGAGCCGGGGCCGCACTGTCATCCAGTGCGGCCCCGGCTCTCTTGTCTGATCTTGGTGGGCCCGTCCGCGTGGTGCCCCATGCGTGAGTCCGCGGAATCAAGCCGCCTTAGAATGCGGCCTACAACCCACGGTCCGGCTGCCGCGGGACGCACTCGACGCCTCCCGGCGCCTCGTCTTAAGCCATCCTCTGGCGACCACAGTGGGCGGCGGGACGGGTGGCTCAGTCTTGGTCCATGGGGGAGTCGGCCGTGGCCTCGGCTGCCCGCTGACGGGGCGCGGTGCGCACCTTCCGCGGCCGACCGCCGAGCTTCTTCGAGGGCTGCTCGATGCCGAAGCCCTTCAGGTCGGATTCGGTCCAGCCCTGCCGCAGTGCGGCGCGGTACTTGGCGAGGTGGTCATCGTCCGCCGCGGCGAGCTCCGCTCGGGCGTCTGCGCTGCGCTTCGCGGCGGAGGCGTACTCCTTGACGGCGGTGATGCGGTCGTTGCGGTCCTGCTCGAGTTTGCGGTGGGCGGCCTCTTCGATCTGCTGGATGTCCATGCGGCCAGCCTACTGACGGGGAGGCACCGATCCGCGGAACGGCGCGGCCGCGGTTCGCATCCGGAACGCAGGCGCGTCTGCGGGGTTTCCGGCGAATCGCCACCAGAGGTTCCTGAAACCACCGAAGCCCCCGGGGAGGAGCAAGCTATACATTTACCCGGGGGTAAATGGCGTGTCGTTCCGGGCTGTGGCCCGTCCCGCTGCCAGACTGGCGTCTGGATCCCCGAGGTCTCGGGGTCGCTGCGCTGGCTGGAAGGGGTGTCATGGCGGAGTCTCAGTCCGTGCGCCGGTTGGGGAAGTCGCGCCGTGACAACGAACCGGGCGGGCGGTCGAAGCGGGTCGAGGTCTACGTCACCGAGACCGAGAAGGCTGCACTGATCGTGCGGGCGGCCCAGGCGGGTGTGACGGTGCCCCGGCTGCTGTTCGACGGGGCCTTCGCCGAGGCGGGGGAGAGCGCGCATGAGCGGCGCGCGCTTGCCACGGAGCTGCTCGGCATCCGCACCCTTCTGGGTGCCGTGTCCAACAACGTCAACCAGATCGCCAGGCACGCGAACGCAACGGGGGAGTTCCCCGAGGACGCGGCCGCGACCGTGGCCGCCGCGCACCGGCTGATGGCGCGCATCGACGAGGCCGTGATGCGGGTGATGAACCCATGATGCCGAACATCACCAAGGGCGACCGGATGATCGGACTGATCAACTACCTCGTCGGCCCGGGGCGCGCGAACGAGCACACGGACCAGCGGCTCATCGCCACGTCGGAGTCGATCGTCAGCGTCGAGGTCGGGCAGCGCCTGTACGCCGAGTCGGCACTGCGGCTCGGCCGCGAGCTCGACCTCCCCCGGAGCGTTTTCGGCACGGGCACCACCAAGCACCACGTCTTCCACGTGTCGCTGAGCCTGCCCGCGGACGAGGGGCAGCTGGACGACGAGGCCTGGGGGAAGATCGCGAACGACTTCGCGGAGAAGATGGGCTTCACCGGCAGCGACGGCAAGCCGCCCTGCCGGTGGGTTGCCATTCACCACGGCTCCAGCAAGGCCGGCAACGACCACATCCACCTGGCCGTGTCCATGGTGCGCGAGGACGGCACGCGCTGGAGCCAGCACAAGGACTTCAAGCGCGCCCAGGACGCCTGCGCCGAGCTCGAGGTGAAGCACGGGCTGCGCGTCGTGCGCGGCGCCCACGCCGAGCGCGGCTACCACCCCAAGGAGCGCGAACGCGCCGCCGCGATGGGAGCACCCGAGCTGGACCGCGACCGGCTCCAGCGCGCCGTCCGCGCCGTGTCCACGGCGAGCCTGGACGAGGCAGAGTTCGTCCGCAGGCTGCGCCGCTCCGGAGTCCTGGCCCGGCCCCGCTTCGCCACCGGCACCAAGGACCAGATCGTCGGCTACTCCGTAGCCCTCAAACCGGCGATCAGGGGCGAGCGCGCGGTGTGGTTCGGCGGCGGCCGTCTCGCCAAGGACCTCACCCTCCCGAAGCTCCGCGAAGGCTGGAACGTCACTCCGGAGACGATGGCGGCGGCACTGTCCGAGTGGCAAGCAGCCGCCGATGGCAAGCGCATCTCCGCGCAGGGACGCGAGGCGCACGAGCCCACCGCCGAAGAGTGGGCGAAGCACACTGCAGAGGTCGGCGCGCTGTACGAGCGGATGAAGACGATTCCGCTCGACGACGACGCGCTGTGGGCCCAGATCGCGCGCGAGACCGCCGGCGCGTTCGCGGCCTGGAGCCTGCGCACCGAATCCGTTCCCGGGCCGCTGGCCGACACCGCCAAGGCCCTGGCCCGCACGGCGCAGCTGCGCCGGTTCCCACCCCGGATCGAGCACGCCCCGATGCCGAGTGCCAAGGGCGCGGGCATGCTGCTCATACAGACCGCCGTGGGGCCCTCTACCGCGGCCGGGCATGCCCTGCTGCTCGCGCAGCTTCGCAACACCATGCGCGCCATCCACGACATGCACCAGGCAGCGGGCGGCCTCCGCGACGCCGAGCGCGTCAGGGACGCAGCGATGAACAAGCTCACTCTGGTGAGAGGGAACCTCAAGGCCCTACAGGAGCAGCACGAGATGGCCCACGCGGCTGTATCCGCTGGTTCCCGTTGGCTCGATGCGGCCCCGCGCACCGAGAGCGAGCAGGAGAAGGTCCAGCGCCTCGTTGGCCAGTCGTTCCCCCACGCACCAGCCGCGGCAGCCAGCGCGCCCGGCGAGAAGGCCCAGCCAAGCAACCGCGAGGCAGAGGCCAAGGACCGTCGGAGAAACCGATGAGGACATGTACGCCCTCCTCCGACGCCGGCCATGCCACGGTCCCCGAGGCCTGCGTCAGGAAACCCTGACGTGCTCTGGGAAGCCATTGACGGCCGCCACGGCGGTGCCATCGTCGCCGTTCTCGCTGACGGCTGGCCCACCCTTCCGCTCACTGCCCAGGCGGTCATGGTCCAGCGCCTCGAAGGGCTCGCCCTCGTCGAGGACGATGACGTGCACGGCTGGCGCGCCACCTGCACCTGCTTCTGGCAGGGAGAGCCCTGGACACGGCTCCACGAGCCCGGCCGAACCGATCTCGACCGACGACAGGCGAGCCTCCGGCCCGGGTCGCCCTGCGATCCACCGATGCCCGTTCTGCAGTCCCTCCACGCCGAGTGGCGGGCCCACGCTGATCGGGAGGTCGCCCTGACCGAGCTGGCCGCCGCCAGGCGTGAGCAGGAGGCCGTGGAGCGGCGCCTCGAGCGCGCGGCAGCCGCCGGCCGGGCCGCAGGACTCTCCTGGGAGGAGATCGGGCAGGCCACCGGCATGAGGCGCCAATCCGCGCACCAGCGCTGGCGGAACGCCGCCTTGTAGCGCGACCGAGCCCTCGATCAGGCCTGATCCTGACCGCTCGGGCCCCACAGGACCTCCAATTGTCCAGAGCGCTCTGGACAATTGCCGGAGGCGGCCCACGTGCACGGCTAGTGCGGCGCAATCCCCGACCGATTCGGCTAGCCCCGGTTGCAGCAGTGGTTGGCGCTTCTACCGGCTGAGTAGAGGTCTCGTCGACGGACTACTAGATACTGTCCTCGAAGCCGGGGTCGGTATCGAAGTCATAGTCAGGCAGCCGCTCCGGTTCTATGTCGAACCTTGCCGACGGAAGACCGACCTCAATTAGCTCGTCTGATCCCAACAGCTCTAGCCGACAGACGTTGCAAGCGAAGGCCTGTGGAGTGAAGACGACGTCCCAATACGTTCCGATAAAAACGGCTTCATACTGTCCCCCTCCCATGGGCTCCACGTCATAATCTGCTTGTTCGGTAGCTTCGACTTCGCCATAGAGACGAGCGCTCATGCCACATTCGGGGCAGGTCTGGAGTGCACCCCACAGGTGCCCGATTCCAAAGTCCCTCGGCTGGTAGTCCTCGCCCGTCTGCTTTTCGAGGCGGTCCGTCGCCTCCGCAAATCCGGTCTTGCCGAGCTGTTCTTCGAGTTCCGTCAGCCGTCGACGGGCCCTGGCGCGCTTGGCAGCCACCCTATAGCTGACTTCACTGCGTTTCTCGTCCAGGAGCACTTCGACAGCCGAGGAGTGCTCGCCATAGAAGGCGCGTGGGTCCTCCCCAAGGCTCCGAAGAAGCTCGTGCGCGAGGGTGAGACAGTCGAGAAGTACATGGCGTGACTGTTCTGAGGTGCCAACATGCATTGCGCCGTTGCGTACATCGACCATGCGCCTGCGCCTCTTGGGTTCGAGCATCGCGAAGTTACACACCTTCTCCAGTCTGCTCAAGAGGCCTGAAAGGCCTACGGTGCGCAGTTGAGGGCTGAGAAGGTCCGGCTTCGTGGCCAGGACGAGGAAAGACGCCTCAGCTGATTGGTCAAGGGGTGCTAGAAGAACAGGGTTCTTCTTCCAGAGCACTGCCTTGCCGAGGTGTTCTACGGCCAGCGGAGCCAAGACAGCCACCTTCGCGAAGTTGTCATTGCTCCACGCCTTTAGCGCCTCATCGCTCCATTGTCCTGCGGAAGCAATGAGGCTGCTGACGGGGTCTGGCGGCGTAGGCCGAGCAGAATCCGAAGCGGGAGACATGGCCGCAGTATCGCACCGGCAGGATCATGCTCCGTTCGAACGCGCCGAACGGCTACGAGCTACAGCCGCTCGATCACGGCCGCGCCCCAGGAATTCGAGCCCCGCGAGGACGACGATAGAGACCTGCTGGAGGCAGTCGCCCGCGCGGCCGAGCACCTCAGGGAAGCCAGTGCTCTCGTTTACGAGCTGCACCGCTCCCTGGACCGCGCCCAGAGTGAGATTGGCCGCCAGAGCTACATCCGACACCCTGACTAGGCTGTCGGCCCCACGTCGTAACTAGCCTTCCGTTCGGATTGAGGCCGTCCGATTTGATGGACTACCGGACGTCGGAACTTGTGTCTAGCGGAAGTCGTAATCCTCGTCCATGCCGCTTGAAAGCCATATATCCTCGGCGTCCGACTCGCTGAGATAGTTGCTCAGCGCACTGTCATCGCCGTCGTAGTGATCCTCACCGATTGTGCAACGGCAGTCCTCGCCGTAGAAGACGCCTGGTTCGTCATCTATCTCTGAGATCTTCTGATGCTTCGGCCCTGTGGGCATCGGTCCTCACCTTCGTGATCTCGTTCGATGTATGAACGCCGCGGAAGACTCGGGCATTCGGGGCGATTCGCCGTATGAATAGATTAAGGCGCGGCGGTGATCTGCCTTGGTTCTGACCGAGATCCCCGCCCCGTCAGGTGCGGCGCGATCGCCGTCCACGGGACGTGCCGGCCAGAAGTGGGGCGACAAGCTCCTGGTATCTGGCGAAGAGGACGTCTTGGCGCTGGAGCTCGGTCGACTGCTGAGGAGGAAGCCCGAAGAGACGGTCAACCTCGAGATCCAGTGCATGGTGGGCCGCGAGCAGTTCGGGGGAGATCGTACTCGGGTTGTACAGGCCGGCCAGAGAAGTCTCCGGTTGGAGTTCTCTCGCACGGAGGACGTCCTCGCCGGCGGAGATGATTCGCGCGCGGGTCTCTGGATCTGTGTGGGGGAGCGGGAAGGTGTTCCATGTTAGGAGCTTGTTGAACCGCAGGTCCGACTTGATACGTCCCCCGACCGTCCGCTGCCAGGTGATGAACATTGTCGAGGAGATGATGGCGAACATGAACCCATCGGGATCTGCGGTGATGAAGTTGGCATCGCTGGCTATGGTCTCCGGACCGAACCGTGCCGTGAGGAAATAGGGCCGCAATTCCGAGGCGTGGCGAGGGATGCACAGGTACGAGGTATTCGGTTGTGCGATCTGGCGGAACAAGTGTGCCGTCGAAGAGGCATCGCGGGTCGATTCTGCTCTACTTGCGGCACGGAACTCCTCGACGCCCCTGATCCGTTCATCCAGCAGCCTGCTTCTTGCCCGGTCCTGGTCAGTGAGTTCTGTGAGCCATAGGCAGTATCGTTCGGCGCCGTGGAGGAGCTCCCGCGCACCGACATACCTGCGGACGTATTTCGCCGCCACAGGGTCGGACATGAACTTCCCGTAATCCTCAGGCTCGATGATGAAGTTGCCACCGTCAGTTGGCTTGTTCCCATAAGCCACCTCACCCAGCTGCGGATTGAGCGGCCTTGTACTTGGGTGAACGATGACGGACGGGCCGTCCGTGAGGTATGGGGTGATGTTGCCTACCAGACGCTCGACTGGGGAGGAGGACTGATTCGGGTAGTCAAAGAGTCGGGCCTTCCCCTCGCTCTTGGAGAATCCGATGATGACGCAGTGCACGGCGGCCTGTCCTGCCGCTTCCGATGTCCATGGGAATGTGCGGTGGGCGAATTTGATCCTCCAGCCTCCGTCGAAGATTGCCTGGAACAGCGGCGCGACAGCCTCACCTTGAGTGATGGAGTTTGTTGTCACGAAGGCCCATCGGGCATTGCAGGAGCGGAAGTAATCCAGTGCCTTGGCGTGCCATCCGGTCACGTAGTCGAGCGTTCCGTGATATCGGGCGCCCCAAACTCTGGTGAGCTCATCTGTCTGGTCCGCAGACCGAAGAGAGATGCCGAGGAACGGGGGGTTGCCCGCGACGATCGTGTCCTCGCTGGCAGGGCATAGCTCTGCCCAGTCGGTCTCGAGGGCGCTGACTCCGCTGACGATGGTGGCCTGCTCCTGGATGGGCAGCCGGTCAGGTGCCCAGCCCAGCCGTTCGGTGAGCTTCAGGTCGCACTGACGGTCGATGAGGAACATGGCGGTCTCAGCGATGCGTGCTGGCCACTCGTCGATCTCAATGCCATAGAAGTGGTCTAGCGTGACCTTCAGCCCGACGTTGGCCAGCAGCATGGCGCCATCGCCTGTGATCTCCTGCAGTCGCTCCATGATGGCAAGCTCGAGGCCCCGGAGTTCGCGGTAGGCGACGATGATGAAGTTCCCACACCCGCACGCGGGGTCCATGTAGCGGATCTGGCCGAGCTTCTCGCGGAGCTTGCGAAGTCGATCGGCCTCATACTTGCCCAAGGTCCTGACGTGCTCGAACTCTGCTCGGAGCTCATCGAGGAAGAGCGGGTTGAGGGTCTTGAGGATGTTGTCCTCGGAGGTGTAGTGCTCCCCGAGCTCGCGTCGGGTCTGCGCGTCGCGCACTGACTGGAACATTGACCCGAAGATTGCGGGGCTGACCTTCGCCCAGTCGCGCTCGCAGGCTTCGAGGATGACGGTGCGGAAATCGGCGTTGATGGCGGGGAGGGTGAAGTGTTCGCGGAAGATGCCGCCGTTGACGTAGCGGAAGCCAGCGAAGGCTTCTGGGGCGCCCTCACGTTCGGCTGGCGGGGTATCGAGGTATTCGAACAGGCTGGTGAGCTGGGCGCCGATGTCGGATCCGTCTGATGCAGTGTGGCTGTGGATGAAGTCGCGGAAGAGGTCGGTCTGCCACATGTCGGTGTCGTCGCCGAACATGAGGAAGAGGATCCGGGCGAGGGTGACGGAGATCTGGTGGTCGCGTGTCCTAGCGTTGAATCCGGCCGGGTAGGCCTTCTCGATGGCGGTGTACATGCGGGCCATGAGCTTTGAGGCCTGTTTGGTCTCGTTCTGGGCTTCGACGTCGAAGGCCGTGCGTACTTTGGCCAGAACTGTGTTGGGGTCGAGGGCGGTGTCGGCGGGTAGGCGGATGGCTTCCAGCCGGTCAGCGAATTTGGGGTTTGGGGTCCCTGTGCGGTGGCGGTGTCGGGCGGGCCGGACGGTGATGGTGTGGTTCCTGCCGCGGACGGGCCACCGCCATACCTGCTCAGTGTCGTCATGGAAGATCACGATCCGGTCGGTGGTGGTCTTGGCGATGAGCTGGTCGAGCTCGGCTTCGAGTTTCGCTCCGGGGTTCTGGTCGCATACCCAGACGCGCAGTCCCTTGTAGGAGGAGATGTTGATCGCGGTGAGTGTGACGGCGTCCTCGGTGTAGGTGACCGGGGCGTGGTCGGGACGGTTCCAGTTGAGGTCTTGGAGGAACAGCCTGGCGTAGTCGTGCTGCTCGGCGCGGGTCAGGAGGGTTTGGGTCATGCTTCTCGCACTCCTAGTGAGCAGACGATCTTGAGAGCGTCGGTATCGGTGGACCTGATGGTGAGACGGTCTTCAGTGTGCAGCTGCGCGACGAGGTCAGCCAGGTCGTCGAGGCTGTAGCGGTTGCGGCGTGCCTGGCCGAGGCGCATCGTGGCGTGTTCGGTGAGGGGCCGTTCGTGGAGCGCGGCCAGAGCATCCGTTGCCTTGGCGCCGAAGACGGTTCCGCCGAGGCGTTCCCAGACCCATTTGCGGACTCCCTTGAGGTTTCCCGCGGCGAGTGCCTCTGGTTTGAGGGGACCCTGGACGAGGGCTCTTTCTCGATCGAAATGGTCTTCCCGCTGGGGGGCCGTCGGCGTTTCCGGTTCGGCGCGGAAGATGCGGAGCGCTTCGAGGGGCGTGAGCAGTTGGGATGTGCTCGCCCCCTCCGATGTTGTCGTCGACGTGGCGAAGGCGTCGACACCGGAGGCGGTGGAGACGTAACAGGTGACGCTGCTCTGTTGCTCGTGAAGGTATTGGTGCCGGGTGCTATGGACCATGTCCTGCAGTTGGAGCACCTTGGCTGCGGTCCTGGGGTGCTGCTGTTGGGCGTTGGTCCAGACGAGCCAGGCTTCGCTGACGGCGTCCGCTTCGCCTTCTGTTTCGTCTGTGTCGTCGGTGACGCGGCCGTTGTAGAAGTCGTCGAGGATCTTGATCTCCTGCTCGCCTCCGAAGAATTGCTCGTCGGAGCCGAACGCCTCGGCGGCTGCGCCGAGGCGTGTCTTGATGCGCTGCCGGAGGCGGATCTGCTGTTCGATCTTCTCGTGCGTGATGAGGTAGATGTGGACGGTGTCGGACTTCTGGCCGATGCGGTCGACGCGGCCGGCACGCTGAATGATGCGGATGATCGCCCAGGGCAGGTCGTAATTGACGATGATGTGCGAGTCTTGGAGGTTCTGGCCCTCTGAGAGGACGTCGGTCGCAACCAGGACGTCGATGGGGTCTGCAAGTGCTTCTGGATCGGGGGCTTCGTGGCCAGGGAGGACGTTCGACTCCGGGGAGAATCGACGGGCAATCGCCGCGGCATCGGTTTGCCCAGAGGCCAGGCCGACGTTCTCGATGCCGGCTTCTTTCAGGGCGGCAGCGACGTAGTCAGCGGTATCCACGTACTCGCTAAAGATCAGGACCTTCTCCCCTGAATGTTCAGTTTTCAGGAGGTCGACGAGGGCGTTGATCTTGGAGTCGCGTGTCGAGTCCCAGCTGCCGAATCGCTCGAGCAGCATCGTGATGGTCTGGTTGTCCTTGGCCAAGTCGTAGCGGAGAGTTGGCTTGAAGACAGTGCTGTTGACCCACTTGGTCTTCTCTGGAAGCGAGGCTTCGAGAGTCTTGTACCGGGTCTCCAGGGTGCCATACAGGTCGTCGTCGCTCTCGACGTCCTCGTCGCTGACGGCAATCTGCCGATCGGTGAGGGTGCCGAGGGGGATGGGCAGCTTGTTGTCGATGGCGTGGAGGAAGAGCTCATTGCGTGCTCGTTGGCGCTGAAGCGACAGGATGAATGAATGGCCGGAGGAGGAGAGACGTTTGAACAGGCCGACTCGGACGAATCCGCTGACGTTGCCGCGGCCGGAGCGGATGTCATCAAGATTCTTGGTGTCGGTCGGTGTGTGCTGGGCCCGGGGGTTGTCGTAGTCAGCGAGCCGGTAGCGGGGGAGCGAAAGGTCCCTGATGGCATCGAGGGTGATGTCGTCTTCCATCAGCTTCGCGGGATCATCGTCCGTGAAGGCGTGGCTGAGCGGCGTGGCTATCCGAGTCGGGAAGGTGAATCGCGCACCGTTGGCGTACTCGAGGTACTCGCGCTCAATGGGTGTCCCGTCCGGTCCAGGGACCGTCTCCTTCTTGGCGGTGCGCTTGATGAACGATCTGGTTCGACGCACGAGGTGATCGCTCATGAGCCGCTTCCAGTCCTCGGGCTCCTCTGAGCGGCGGAATGCAGTGAGGGTGTTGATCTTCCCGTCGACCTTGGCGATCAGGCTCAGGTCTGACCTCAGCGCTGCGGTCGGGATGATGCCAAGGTCCTCATCCTCATCGATATACAGCCCGATCTGGTTGGCGACGTCGGTGAACGCCAGGTTGTAGGGGGTGGCGGTCAGGAGCAGGACTTTGGAGCCGTTGGCCCTGATGTACTGGTGGATGGCGTCGTAGACCACCGTGCCGTTGTTGCGCAGGTTGTGCGACTCATCGCAGATGACGAGGTTGAACCTCTTGAGCTCCGGGAGCTCTTGGGCTGCCATCGAATAGCGGATGACCCGGCCGTTGATGTCGTATGCCTCGAGATGGTCCGCCCACATCTTCTCGAGGTTCTTCGGACAAAGCACGAGAGTTGAGTAGTCCTCGGCCGCCTGCAGCATTAGCGCGGTCGCCACAGCGGTGAGGGTTTTGCCAAGGCCGACGACATCGCCCAGCATCGTTCCTCCGCGCCGGACGATCCGGCGCGAAAGCGTGCGAACAGCACTCTCCTGATAGTCCAGGAGCAGCGAGCTCATCGACTTCGGCAGCACATACCCCATGCCATCACGAGCGTCCTGAGCCAGCGAATGGCAGACCTTCAGATACACCTCGAAGGGCGTGGGCTGCTCCTCGTCAGCCCAGGACTCTCCGATCAGGCCGATGATCTCCTCGGTGATGTCCAGCGAATACGGGTCATCCCACCGTTCGTCGAACCAAGTCGCGAGCTTCCCCGTGGCATCGGAATCCTGCACATCGATATTCAGCTCCAAGTTCCGATGCAGGCCCGCACCAGTCAGATTTGACGATCCCACATAGGCCCACCGCGACCCATGCCTCTTCTCGGGTGCATGGAAGATGTACGTCTTCCCATGCAGCGGCTTCTCAGTGAAGACCCTCATCTGCACGACCCCATCGTGGAGTTGCCTCTTGAGCGTCTGGAGTGTTCGCTGCCCGTCGGGGGTGCCGAGCCCACGCATCAACTGGGTACGAAGATGGCTGACCAGCTGGTCACGGCGCTCGCGGGCGCGTTCCCGATCATGGATGTCCGCCCCGTAGGCTGGCGGCTGGACTTGCTCCTGCAGTTGATCCAGCAGCTGCTCGGAATCCGAGGGGGCAACCATGCCGACAAGCACTCGGGCGGAAGGTCGTCCGCCGGCACCACTTGGCTTTGCGTCGAGGATGTCTGCGAATGCCGACCACCCTCGCAAATCCAAATAGCCTGTTGCTACATCGACCGTATCGAAGTCCTTGAGGGACTCCCTGAGAGCAAGACCTAGGCGCGTGGTGTCTGTGAGGTTGTCGAAAAGGTTCGGCACGAATCAGATTCTCTCCTGCGGAATGCTGCGATGGCAGGATGTCGCGAACAGAATTGCCGAACGTGGACCAAGGCGGGGGTTGGACGGCCAGGAAGCCGGAGCATTCTCGTCTGTGGCGTGTCCGGATCTCTATGTCGCCGATGTGTGTTGAGCGGGACGAATGGGCACCCGGGCAGCATCGGTATACGGGGGGCTAGTCGGTGCTGTCCTCTTTTGCTTCGTCGTCACCGGAAGGCACCGGGTCGCTCTCCATGAGCCGCTCACGGTGCTTGGCCGTCAAGGCCTTCTTCACCTTCGGGTACCCCCAGGCCGTCAGGGCAACGACACCGCTGACACCGAATCCCACGACCACGCCGACCACGGTCCCCTCGCTGAACCCGGTGTTGTACCCGTCCTCAGATCCTCGGTGATAGCCAGCGCCATATACAGAACTTCCCGCCATGCCCCGCTCCTTGCTGCTTTCTCGGCTCGGCATGAGCCTATCTGGCACCCCGCCCAGAGCAGGGCGGGGTGTTGCGCGCGATCAGAATGCAGACGTCGCCCACGCGCTTCAGCGGCTTCCCTTCGTCAGCGGGGCCTTGCGGCCAACGCTGTTGTTGGTGCGTGCCTCCGGGGCGTTGCGCGGGGCCGCAGCCACGGCCTGACGGGGATGGGTGCCTTGGCTGACGTCGGCCAGCACCCGGGCCTCCACGGCAGCCCTGTCGGCCAAGCCCTGCAAGGATGAGGCAAACTCCTCGCGGCGTTCTGCCGTATCCCATTCATTGTCAGCCAGGGTCTCTTCACGTTGCTGCTGCTCTGTGGGACGTGCGAGGTCCTCAGCTGAGGGTCCATCCGGGGTTTGCGTCTGGGCCCATTCCTGAGCTCGGCCCATTGCGCGGTCGCCATCGAAGTGGTGCCAGGTCGCGGCAGTGGAGGCGGCCTGGACCGCCGCGGGCGTGTTCGGCTGGGTGAGCTGTCCGGTCTCGGTCTTCCAGCGCTGGATCAGCTCGCGATCGTCCGCCTTGGTGGACTCCACGCTGTCGGCGTAGGCGCGGGCGAGGTCCCACTGGTTGAACCAGTCCGGGTGATTCTCTTTGGCCCATGCCTTCGCGGCGTCGAGTTCGTTGGCCGCATCATTGGCCTGCTGGGCTTCGGGGCGGGCCAGCCAGGCGCTGACGAGGGCGACGTTGAGCCGGTCGCGTTCTTCGGGCGTGCGGGCCTGGGCCATTTCGCGGGTCCAGGCCTCGTCCATGAACGGGTCGTGCTCGGCCACCCACGCGCGGGAGCGCAGCAGGTCATCGACCCGCTCCGGCATCGACGGCGTGACGTGCACTCCACGCGCGGCCAGCTGCTCGTCCATCTGCCGCAGGGTCTCCGCCATCTCGGCGTCCTCGCCCGCCCAGGACGCGGCGGTCTTGTACGCGGCGGCGACCCGCTCCGGATCGGCCCGGGCCCACCAAGAGTCGGAGCCGACACCGGCGAGCGAGGACCGGGCGGCCCCGCGTTCGGCCTCGAAGCGGGCGGCGAGCTCTCGGGCCTGCCGCTCGGATTCCGCGCGTGCCTTCGCGAGGTGTTCCTGCCGGGCCCGAGCGGCGATCTCCCCGAGCCGGGCGGCGACCATGAGCGCCTGGCGCAGCATGTCGTCGACGATCTCGCCCACGCCGTCTGAGTGGTGGGTGCTCATGATTTCCTGCCTCCGTCGTTCTTGGGCTCGCGTACGTCGGGGAACAGCTCCGGTGGCGGGGCCACCAGCCGGAACTCCCCCAGGGGTTGGTCTGCGTGCTTGTCCGGCCTGCAGCCGTTGAACGGGCCGCTGTGCGCGTCGGTGAGGACCGGCAGATGGTGGTCAAGGTGGTCTTTGAGCCACACGCTCATCCCGGTGCGCCCGTCGAGGCGCAGATGCTCCCATGCCCGCCACAGTGCCTCGAGGCGGATGATCGCCTCCGCGTGGCGCCACCACTCGGGGCACCATGTGGTCTTGTCCCCGGTGGCGGTGAGCTGGCGCCGGTAGACGGGCACGAGGAACTTCGCCACCCACTCGGCCGTGGACCCGAACACTAGCTCCGGCTCCGGCACCTCCTCGGAGGTCGCCTTCGGCAGGGGCTTGAGGGTCCCGGACTCAAGGGCCTGGGGGATCCAGGCCTCCACTGCATCGAAGTCCCATTGCGGAGGCTCCCACCCGACCGGGGCCGGGGCCTGGCCGTGCATGACCAGGGACCGCCAGCGGCCGGCCTTGATCGGCTCGGCCTCCTCCGCGATCTGGGCGAGCACGTCCGAGACGCTGAGCATGAATCCCAGCGCGTCCTCGCCGTCGTCCACTGCGGCGGGCGTGTTGTCGAACACCCGCCATTGGCCGTCCCCGCCAGCGTCCTGCGGCTTCGGAGCTTCGTCCCAGGCGTCGACCGGCTCGGGCATGTTGAAGGGCTCAGTCATGGTGTGCCGCCTGAAGCCACTTCGAGGCGGCGGACGCCTTCGCCGTCACCGGCCGGGAGACCGTGCTGCCGGCCTGCCGGGTTTTCAGTGCCGCCCGGTATGCGTCGACGAGGGCGTCCTGCTTCTGGCCGGTCCGGCGCTGCATGAGGCGTTCGAAGCGGGTCCGCGTGGTGCGCCGTGCCTCGGCCTCTGCGGCCTTCTTCGCACTCTCGGGGGTTGGGTCGAAGACGTTCAGCGAGAACCACACGGCGTCGGCGTGCGGGGTGTCCATCCACCGCACCGTCCTGATCAGCACCCCCGGGGCTCCGGCGCGCTTGACGATGGCGCGGCCGATCGGCATGGCCGCGAGGTCGCCGACGCTCCAGATGTGCTCCTTCCCGCCGTCCGGGCTCGTGGAGACGGACTTGCGGTCTCCGATGGAGACGTTGACTGTGTCATAGCGGTACTCCCCCAGGGTCGAGGAGACCTGGCGCAGGAAGCCCTCCTCGTCCAGGCCGGAGCCGATGACCTTGACCGTGGCGGAGGAGTAGATCTTCCGCATGCCCTTCTCGCCCCAGAGTTCCTCTCCCTGGCTGTAGGACTGGAGCCAGGCGATGGGCAGCAGGCCCTTGGACCCGAAGTGGCTGTACTTGTCGGGGAGGTCCTTCCAGATGCAGACGTTGGCGATCTCGTCGAGGGCGAAGATCAGCGGCACGGGCAGGCGGCGGAACGGCTGGGTCATGGCGTAAGCCTCGGCTGCGTCGGCCACGGCGACGGTGAGCGCCGTCGTCAGCGCCGCCGCGGACCCGCCCCCCTCCTTGGAGAGCAGGTACAGGGTGTCCTTGGCTCCCCGGACGAATTCGGCGGGGCTGAACTGCGGCCGCGAGTCGGCCGCGCCAATGGGGTTGACCCAGTCGCGCACGCCGGTGAACTTCAGCACCGCGCACATGGCCTTGGCGGTTCCGACGATGCCGTCCCGCTGGCCGGGGTCGAGCTGGAGCTGGGCCTCGAGGGCGAGGCCGTAGGCGGCGTACTTGCCGCCCTCGGCGGCCGCGAGGATCGCCTGGGGCTCCTTCATCCCGACGTTGCCGCCGGAGATCCAGTCGTAGACGGTCGCGATCGGCTTCTCGCCCAGAGCCGCGGCGAGCAGCAGCGCCGCGAGCATGTCCCGGCCCTCGTTGTCGAAGTAGGGGTCCTCGCCCTTCATGTTCGGCCCGCGGCCGGCGATCTTGAAGATGTCCGCGAGCTTCTGGGCGTGCTCGTCGTCCACCACGTAGGTCAGCGGGTTCCACCACCAGGTGGCCTGGTCGGGGCTGATCCTCTGCGGGTTGAACGCCCAGACCGTGCCCCGCATGGACCGGGGCAGGCGGGTCGCGTCGATCACGTCCGGCTTGTTCGAGGTCGAGACGACCGCGCCAGGGGCGTCCAGCACGGCGGGGATGACCTGGGAGGTGGACTTGCCCTGCCGGGGGCCGAAGATCGACAGCGCCACGGACTCCACATCCGCCACGAGGCGGGCTGCCCCGGCGACAGTGATCCCGAGGAAGATCCCGGGCCAGGTGAGCCCGAACCGGGTTGCGGCGCGCCGTGCTCCGGCCTCGGTGAGCATGGCCATGTCCCTGCCGCGGCCCATCTGGTGGGCCTTGTAGTCGACCCGGGACCGGCTCTTGGCCGCGCGTGCGCGGGACCAGACCAGCAGGGCGCCGAAGAGGGCGATGAGGGCCAGTGCGGCGGTCAGGCAGACCGTGGATGCCGGCGACCAGTGGAGCCTGCCCGTGGCGAGTGCGAAGGGGGCCTCCATCGGGTTCAGCGGCAGGTCCTGCCCGTCCCTGGCGAGCCAGGAGCCGCCGTAGATGCCGGCGTCGAGCACAAGCACCGTGGCGAGCACGAGTCCCAGGGCCACGAACATGGCCCAGGTCCCGGCGGTGATCTGCGACGTCCTACGCTGCCGCATCGTCCTGCCCTTCCTCTCCGAAGATCTCCCGTTCGATCTCCTCCGTGGACGCGCCGAGCTTGCGCAGGTTCTCCCACCGCGTGTTGGTGTCGGAGATCCTGTCCTCGACGCTCGTGAGCTTCATCTGCACCGGGATGCCCGGTGCCTGGCCGAGCTTGACGAGGAACTTCCCGCGACCGTACGGGGCGCTCCTGCCGTGCTGGTTCGTGGTGATCTTCTTGACATCGGCCCAGGATTCCACCCGGCGCTTCTCCTCGCGGGTCAGGCGGCGGAAGTGCTCGACCTCGCCGAGCTCCTTGGAGGCGAGCCCACCGAGCACGACCATCGCGCACCGCTCCACGAAGCCCTTGGCCTTGGCCCGGTCAGCCTCGTCGGCCACGGCCTCGAAGTCCTTCAGTGTGTGGGAGATCATCATCTGCCCCACGCCGTCGTTGCGGTTCAGCCGGGTGAGGGAGTCGGCCTTGTCCACGATGCCGCGCCCCACCCTGAGGGCGCGCCAGAACTCGTCCAGGACGATGTTGTAGTTCCGCCGCGGCTCCAGGCCGGCGTCGGCCAGGACCTGGGCGACGTTGACGGCCTCGAAGCCGATGGACCAGCAGGCCAGCAGCCCTGCGGCCTGCTTCTGCGGCTGGGTGTCCGGCAGGGCGGAGAGGTCGAACACCACGGACCGGCTCATGTCCAGCTGCTCGGTCGTGTGCCGGGAGAACATGTCCCCCAGCGGGCCGGAGCCGGAGGCGATGCCGATCAGGGAGGTCCGCAGCGCGTCGGTGGCGTCCCGGTACCGGTCCATGCTGCCCCGGTCCAGTACCACGGAGCGCAGCTCGTCCGGGGCGTCGGCGATCAGCCGGTCCAGGTCCTTCACCAGCGGGATGCCGTCGTGCCTGTCGGCAAGGATTTCCAGGGCGCGGCCGAGGATGAGGTCTTCCTGCTCGGTCGGCTTCCGCTCCCGGGAGACGGTGATCAGGGCCAGCATCAGGCTCTTGCGCTGCTCGTGCCCGGCACGGGCCACTTCCGCCCGGAGGGACCCTGTAAGGCGCTCGAGGGCGCGGGTGGAGACGCCCGGGTCCAGCGGGTTCAGGTATCCGCGGCCGTTGCCGAGGCGGTTGACCTTCCCGCCCATCTTCCGGGTGCGCAGCACATGCTCGCCCTTGACGTCGCCGAGGGTCATGTTCGCCACCCCCCGGTACGCCAGCCACATGCACATCTTCCCGACCGCCGTGCTCTTCCCGAGCGCCGGGTTCGACATGTAGTACACGGACGGGTTCGGGATGAGGCCAGCCTCGAAGGCGCTGATATGGTCCAGCCCGACGACCTGGCCGGTGAGCATGTGCTGGCCCAGCGGGGCGCCAGCCAGCGGTGCACCTGAGCCGGAGGCGAAGGGCCACAGCCCGCACACCTGCCGGGAGGAGCCGCGGAACTCGGGCGGGAGGTCCAGCAGGTTCGCATACCCGCCGCCCGGGATCCGGTATCCGCGCTTGAGCGGCTCGAAATGGGTGCTGCGGACCTTGCGCGTGCCGGGGAGCTTGAGCATCAGACGGCCTCTCGGATCTTCGCCGGGATCAGGACATAGTCGGGAAGCACGACGCCCAGGGGCAGCGCCGCGGCGAAGGCGGTGTCCTGCGCGCCGTACGCGGGGCGGACGGTCAGCTGGGACTCGGCCGACAGGTCCTCCAGTGCGTAGGAGGCCGCCAGAGCGTCCTCGGGGTTGAGGATGGTGGCGGTGATGACGCAGCCGAAGTTCAGCATTCCGGCGTCCTTGGCGATCTCCTTGGCCGTCTGGACGGTCTTGGCGTAGTCGTCGATGGCGCGGAAGTTGGGGTTCCCGGTCGAGTTCGCCCGGTTCTTGGCGGCGTTGACGTCCTGCTCGGCCACGTCCATGGCCCGGGCCGCGCTCACCGGCCGGTACAGCATCGTCACGCGCTTGCGGTCCATGTCCCCAGAGGGTGAGAGCAGGGCCTCGAGGACGTTGCTGAACACCTCGCCCCGGGGTGCGACGCTCATGATCCAGGACTTGGAGAAGCCGGAGTCGTGCCGGTACCACTCCCACCCGGCGTTGTGGGCCAGCGGCCCGACGTCGTGCCAGGACAGGGCCGGGGTGACGCCTTCGGCGTGCGCGGCGGCGATGTGCTGGGCCACTGCCGGGTCGTAGGCGCTGCGGACGATCTCGCACAGGGTCTGGGCGGTCACGGGGTGGGCGTCCCCGGCCCCGCACTGCTCGAGGTGCTCGGTGAGCTTGCCCAGCCGTGCGGCCAGGTCCAGCCCGAGGTCCACTGCCTTCCGAGGCCGCTGGGCGCCCTGCCGCCACGCGGTGAAGGTGACCGCGATGAAGGCCCGGGTCACGGGCGCGGACTGGGGGAACGTGGCCTTGACCTCCTCCATCATCTGCACCACCGCCTGTGGGGCGTCCGGGTGGCGGTTGGTGTCCACGGCCTGGCGCAGGCGCACGCCGAAGTCCGGGGCCGTCTCCACGGTCACGGACGCGGCCACAACGTCGGACTGCTTGCCGAGGTCGGCCAGCCAGCCGCCCCAGTTGGCCACGTAGGAGTCGATGGTCTGCGGGTCCTCGAGGGCAAGGCCGGTGGGCTCGCATTCGATGACGATCGTGGCGTGGTTCGTGTCCGGCATGAACAGGAGCGCGAACTCGCGGTCGAAGGAGTCCGTGAACTGGTGCAGCTGGGACTTGGCGAGCAGGCCGGGAAGCTGGGCCGTCCCGCCTGGGACCGCACCCACCGGGCCGGAGCGGTAGAGGTTCGTCCGGTGTCGGACGGCCTTCATGTGTGCCCGCTTGGCGACCATGCGGCTGATCCGGGACTGTCCGTGCCGGTCCCGGACGGTGAAGACTGCCAGGGCCACCGCCATGACCGCGAAGGTGATGAAGCCCGGGATGGGGCCGGCGAGCCGGAACACGAACAGCAGCGCGATCAGGGCGACGATCATGGCCCAGGTCTCCAAGGCGCCGAGCTTGCCGATGCCGGCCGTGCGCGGCCTGCGCCAGTTCCCGTAGGTCGGCTCGGTGTAGGTGGTCTGCTCGCTCATGGGTCCTATCCCCTCTGGCTCCCGGACGGGCCTTCGCCCGTCGATGCTTCGGCGGCGCTCTGCACAGCGGAGACGCCCTTCTTCACGGTCTTCACGCCGGCGGCCGCGGCCACGCCGACCGGGCCCGCCGCCGAGGCTGCGCCGCTCGCACCAGCTCCGGCGCCCGCTCCGGCCCCTGCCGGTGCGACCCCGCCCGTGCCCGCGCCCGAGGGGGCTGCGGCCTTGGGCTGGGATGGGCTGTTGGCTGCTCCGGAGGGCTGCTTCTCCGTCTTACTGGTGTTGTTCGTGCTTGTGGTGTTGTTCGAGGAGCTGCTGCGGCCGCCGCCGCGTCCCATGTTGATCGCACCGGTGGCCAGGTTGCCGACGGCGGCGCCCAGCGCCGCTGCCCCGCCGCTGCCGCCACTGGCGGCCGCGACCATCGGGGTGACCAGCCGCATCAGGGCGGGCAGGGCCACAAGGGCCAGGACCATCATGGCGATGCCCACAATGGCCTTCACCCCTTCATCCGTGGAGGCGAAGATGTCCGAGCCGGTGAGCTTGAACGCCACCGCGTAGCAGAGCGCTGCAGCGGGCTTGTAGAGCGTGAACGCGATTAGCCACGACAGGAAGCGCTGGAACCACTGCCGGCCCGTCTCCGTGTTGGTGAACGCCGCCGCCGTGGGCAGGCCGGCGGCCAGCAGGATCAGGATCGCGGAGCGGAAGACCATCATCACCAGCTGGACCAGGGACACCAGGGTCGCGATCAGTCCCAGGAGGATGGCCAGCAGCACACCGAGCTGCCCGCCCAGGACGATCATCCCGGCCACGTTCTGCGCGAACCCGGTGCCCTGGGTGGCGTTGGCCAGCAGCGCCTTGGCGAGTTCGTCGAAGCCGCTGATCATCAGCTGCAGGACCGCCACTCCGGCACCGGTGACGAGGGTGAAGGTCAGCAGCTGCTTCACGATGTCCGTCAGGTGCTTCCCGCGCTGCTCCCACACGAGACGGCCGCAGCCGACGAGGATACCGAAGATGACCAGGGCGAGGGTGTACCACCACAGCTGGCTCTGGGCCCAGAACACCACCTCGGTCTGCTGGTCCACCGTTCCCGGCACGATCACTGGCGTGGTGTCCACGTTCACCCAGAACGTGCCCAGCCACGCGACCGACTTGCCCCACGCCTCGACCACGGCATCCCGGAGCTGGTCCAGGGCACCCGTGGCCACACCGACCGCGACGTCCTTGACGCCTTCAGCGATCGAGCAGCTGAAATCTCCGATTGCACATTCCTTTGCGGGAACGGTCATCGGGAACATGTCAGACCCCCGTCCAGGGGACGAAGTCGCTAAGGTCCTGAAGCTGGGTCATGGTTGTTGCGCCCTCAGGCATCACCTTCCAGTCCCCGTCCTCCCACCGCAGGGCGAGGCTCAGCGAGCCGTAGAAGACGGTGGAGGGGGCCTTGGTGCCCTTGACGCCGATGGTGATCTTGGCCGTATCCCCCGAGTAGGAGGCGACCTTGAATCCGCCGATCTGCATGGTGAGCGAGGGGTTCTCGGGAGTTTCGGCGGGAGGACTGGCCATCAGTCGGTCCCTCTCCGGGGACTCGGCCATCAGCTCCTTGTGGATCAGCTTGGGCCCCTCCGGGCGGAACCCAAGCCCCACCAGGTTGGCCGCGGCGTAGAGGGCGCCAGTGGGGCTGTGCTGGTAGCAGGTGCGGAGATTCCCGTCGACCCTGCCGGGGCCGATGCCCTTGGGGTCGGTGGGGACGGCGACTCGGCCGAGGAGCTCCCACTTGGTGGGCAGGCCGACGGACGGGTAGCGCTGGTCCCCGGTCGGGAGCCCGCAGGCGCTGTCCTGATCGCCCTGGGCAGTGTTGGTGGACGATGCGCTGGGCGATGTGGCGGGGGCCGGCTCCGCGCCGGGGGCTGGCAGCACCGCGTACAGCACGCCCAGGGCGACCAGGACCGCGACGACTGCGGCGCTGGCGATGAACCAGGGCCGGGTCCAGGGGCTCGACTGGCGGTCCAGTGCCTGGCTTTCCACGGGCGGGCTCATGCCATGCCACCAGAAGCGGTGACGATCGCCCCCACAATGCCGGAGGCGACGGAAGCGATGATCGCCCCGGCGAGGACCTGCCCGAGACGCTGGGCGTGCTCGCTGCCGCCGCGGCCGTTGTTGTGGTCGTTCATCATCTTCCCGGCCACCGTGAGGACGCCCAGGACGGCGAGGCCGAAGACGACCCAGGCGACGTAGCCCAGGATCTTGACGAAGCCGCCGCTGCCCGGGGGCGCCTCCGGGGAGGGCTTGGGGATCTCGGCGAGGACCTCCATGGCCAGGTTCAGGACTTCAACATGCATTTGCTTCTCTTCTCCTTCATTCGTCAGCTGCGATGTGCAGCTGGAGCTTGTCGAGGACGCTGCGCACCGCCGGGGGCGGCGCAGCGGGGTCGGGGGCGGTGGACAGCCGCCATGACTCCACCCAGGGCATCTGCCACAGGTGGGGAACGGCGCCGGCCACGAGCCTGACCTGGTCTGCGAGGGGCTTCGGCAGCCGGCCGGGGGCGTCGGCCATGACCACAAGCCCGGCAAGTGTCCCGGGGAGGGGCCTGCCCTCTGACATGTATTCGATGGCCGCCAGCTGCGCGGCCCGCAGCCCTGCCGCATGGGAGCGGCAGACCAGCAGCACCACGTCCGGCCCGCCGTCGTCCTCGCGCACCGGCCAGGCGTGGTCCGTGGCCACGGCGCCGTCGAGCAGGGCAGCGAGGGTGCTCTCCCCCGCTCCCCCATGGACGCCCACCACCCACACCGCGGGGGCGGGGCCGCCGACCCGGACCTGCGGCACGCCATGGGCAGCACGGCGTCGCACCCCGCGCTGCGGCCGCGTCGGGCCGGTCGGAGGCTCCTTCGTGACCGCGGGGGCCTCCACGGGCTCGGCGGCCTGATCGAGGGCCTGGAGCCATTTCGAGGCGGTGGGGCGGGCGGTGGCTGCCATCACAGGCCCCTCGCCACCGCCGCGGCCGCCCGGAGCCATGCGAGGCGGGTCTTGGGCCGCATGGCCCCGTGGTGGATGATCCCGGCCTTGAGCGCGGGGTCGAAGGGGATGACCTGCACGTCGCGCACGTACTCGCGGAACCCGTCCGCGATCTGCGCCGCGAGCCTCTCCTGTCCCGGCTGCCACTGCGAGACGACCACCACGGCCTGGGCCGCGAGGCCGGCGGTGCGCTCGTCGCGGCGGGCGAGCCCCTTGAGGGTCAGCAGCGCAGCCTCGGCGCGGTCCTCCTCCGTCGTGGTGGGGACGACCAGCTGGTCCGCATGTTCGATCATGCGGTTCCAGTTCGCGGCCCGGTGGTTGTTCCCGGAGTCCATGAACACGAGGTTGTAGTACTTGCTCGCGACCGCGTGGAGCACGTCAACCTCATCGGCCGTGACCTCGTGGGTGCCGTCGATGTCCGCGTCCGAGCGCAGCACGTCGTACTTGTCCGCCGTCTGGTGGTGCACGAAGGCATTGATGTCCGCGGCCCTGGCGGTGTCCGAGAGCAGGTGCCCCGAGCGGGACAGGACGTCCAGCGCCGAGCGGGTGTGGTCGCCCTGCTCAGTGCGCCAGCCGAGCGTTCCAGTCGTCTCGTTGTTGTCCCACGCCAGCACCGAGCCGCCGGCCAGGCCGAAGACCGCCGAGAGGCAGGCCACCGAAGGGGTCTTGTTGCTCCCTCCCTTCTGGTTCACCACGGCGATCGTGCGTGTCATCGCGTAGTGCCTGGCGACGACGTGCTCGAACTCGCGGATCTCCAGCTCCAGCGCTCCAGGTGGCAGGGAGAGCCCGAGCGAGTTCAGCAGGCCGCGGAGGCCTGTGCGTGCCGGCTCGACCACCGCTGGGGCGCGCAGGAAGCTCTCGGCCTCCCGGAGCGAGCGCCGGGTCTGGGCCGCCTCTTCCGCCTGTTCTGCCCGGGCGGCCGGGATGCTGGGAAGGCCTGCCGGGGCATTCCTGGGCTCCAGCTCGGTTCCCAGTGGCGGGAGCTGGTCGATCTCCTCCAGAAGGCGATCGATGTCCTCCTCCCGTGCCTCGGGAGAGGTGGTGGTGGGACCGGCGGGCGGATCCGGATGAGTCGGGGCCCGCACGGGCTCATCTTCCCCGAGCTCTCCGACGGCGCCGGCGGGAACAGGTTCCCGGACCTCGATTGCCTCGGAGTACTCCTCCTCGATCTCCCCCTCCGGGGAGACCAGCAGCACGCCGATCCCCTCCTGGTCGCGTGTGGTCACCCGGACGACGCTGCCGCCGGTGCGGGCGTGGGCGACGACGAGGCCCAGCAGCTCGCGGCGGACCTCCGTCTCGGACGCGCCTGTCACGGCCTGGCGGGTGGAACCGATCAGCAGCTCCCCACCATCATCACCGTTGATGGTGATGCTGATCGGGGGGAACTCGCGGACCTTGCTCCTGTCGATGGTCATGGTTTCCTGTCCCTTCTCTAGGCTGACTTCGGTGCGATGGACACGACCCTCCAGGGGTCTGCCTGCCCGGTGCGGTGGATCAGCACGGTCCACTTCCCCGCATTCGTGGCGAAGGTGGCGGTGGCTGTCATCGGATTGCCAGCCTCGCGGGTCAGCACGGGATCACCGGTCACGGCCGTGACCGGAACACGGGCCGGGTTGATGTACTGGGCCTCGGTCGCATACTCCTCAGCCAGCAGCGGAGCCAGATCAGTGATCCACTGCCGCTGCTCGACCCCCGGGCGGGCGAAGAGGGTCATCGCCTTCGCGGCCGTGTCCAGTGCGCTGCGCTCACTGGCCGCGTCCCAGGTCACGACGGGCACATCAGGGTAGTGCTCGTCTGTCTCGTGTTCCTCCGCCGCCGGCGCCGTCGTGGACGAGGCCGGGGCCGCGCACGACGTGAGCGCCAACAGGGACATCAGAGCGACGAGTGCCTGCTTCCTCATCACAGCACGCCTTTCTCTTCCAGGATCTGGGCAGGGTCGGTGGTGGGCTCGTTGGGCGTCCACGGGTTGTCGTAGCTGCCGACGAAGAACTGCAGGTGCAGGTGGCGGCCGCTGACGTTGCCGGTCGCACCCTCGGTGCCGATCGGCGTTCCGGCAGCGACGGTGTCCCCGACCCTGACCTGCAGGGAGCCCGCGGCGAGGTGGTACATCGCGATCGTCAGCTTCCCGTCGAGGGTCTTCCCAACGGCGTGCGTGCCGGCTCCGGTCCCGCCGTCGGCGTCCGAGGCCACGGTGATCTTCATGTCCGTGGCGGCCAGGACCGTTCCGGGACGGCCGGGGGTGGCGAAGTCCATGCCGTAGTGGAAGGACGCCAACGGCCCGGTGGAAATCGTCCCTGCCGGGGCGGAACGGGGCCCGTACGGGCTGGTGACTGCGGCCCCGGGGAGCGGGTTCGCCCAGTCGCCCTGCACCTGCCCGATCACCGACCCGCCGGGGCCGGCACACGCCCCTCCGCCGACCTTGCTCCCGCTGAGGGCCTCGACCAGCTGGACCGCCTGCGTGCGGTACTTGGCGTAGTGGTTCGGGTCTGCATTGCGCTGCACACGGTGGATCGCGATCGAGGGCTCGAGGCCCTCCCAGCCGGCCACGCCCCTGAGCCGTGACAGGAAGGCCTCCCCGGCCTTGGCCACGTCGAGCCGGTCTGAACGGGGCCCGTAGGACTCGTCCTGCTGCAGGATGCCGATCGTGATTGCGACCCCGTTCACGGTGCCGACGGCATCCGTGTATTCGATGCTGCGCAGCGAGGACTCGCCGATGGCTGCCTGGACGACGAGGATCTGCGCCGAGAGCGGCATGCCGAGCCTCTTCGCCTGATCGATCAGGGCCGCAGCATTGGTCAGCTGAACGTCCGAGAACCCGGCCACCTCGGCGGGGATGCTGTCGCCGTCCACGCTCGAAGCCGGGGCGGCGCATGTGCCCGCGCGGGCCTCAGCCCCGCCCAGCACGACCACCGTGCCCACCAGCATCAGCGGCACGGCCAGGATCGCGGCGACAGTTGCGCCCGCGACCTTCTTCCCGTCCATCACACCCCCCGGTGTTGAGCAGATACCTCGAGCGTGGACACTCTCACCTCCCGGGAGATCCGGCCGCCCTACGCCTCCAGCGAGCTGTGGAGCGGACCATTGCGGCCTGCCCGCATGCTGTCGATTCAACATAGAAGTTATACTTCCATCTAAAGTGTAGCGGGCACCCGGAAGGGAGGCGAGTTCCGTGGGGCAGAATGGGCACGTGCCCAAGTACGTGAGATCCGAGAGCGCAGACGCGGCCGCGAGGTGGGCGCTCGAGGTACTCGCGATGAATCAGCTCAGGGCCGAGGTCATCCGGTTTCTCGCCTACAGCCCTGATGGCGTCACGTCCGGGGACTTGGCCCGGGAGCTTGGTGTGGGAGTGAAGACCCTGGCGCTGCACCTGAAGCAGCTCGAGGAGGCCGGGGTCGTCGACGTCGAGACGGAAGAGCCCCGCAAGGGCCGACGAGTGCTCTACAGGCTCCCCCGTGGAGCAGTCGAACGTGCGCTCCGTGAGGCTGGGGGCTATCTGCTTCCGAGGCAAGGCCCGAGTGCCCCGGAGTAGTGCAGTTGCATGCTGCAACAAGCCGCCCCCTCTCCTACTGAAACAGTGTTTCAGTAGGAGAGGGTAGCGGCTCGGCGTCGAATCCGACGAACCTCGGGGTTAAGGTGACCGGCGGGTTGGTGGGCTAAGGATGCTGGCGGCGATGTTTGGCCAGCACTGCCGCGAGCTCGTTGAGGGCTTCGGGAGTGACCTCGCCGATAACCCTCGCCGCAAGCGTGTTGGCCTCGGCGGCGCGCAGAGCAAGGAACACATTCATTTGGGCCCGGATCTTGTCTGGGAGCTGCTCGTCACGCTGCAAGAGGTACCCCTCGGGCACGCCGAAGAAGCGGCTGAGGGCCTTGAGCAGGTCAGGATCCCACGCCGCCGTACCCTGCCGTAGCCGATACCACCTGATCCTGGTGAGTGTGATGCCCTCAGCCTCAAGGGCCGCGGCGACCTCGGGATGCCGCAGCTGTGCTCCGTGCTTCTGCTCATAGAAGTCGATAAGGAGCTCGAGCTTCGAGGCTAGAACTTCGCGGTCGCTGGGTGTGGTCATCATGCCTCCTTCAGGCCGGGCCCAGCGCGAGCGTCAGGGCGAATGCGGCACCGATCACAAGCGGGCCGGCCACGCCTCCGGCGAGGACCTGCGAGGAGCTGTGGTCTTGCAGGCGGACCCGGGACCAGGAAACCAATGGCGGCAGGGCCATTACCCAGAACGCCGCCGGGCCGAACAGCAGGACCGCGATCGCGGCGCTGCCCCCCAACGTCGTGGCGTGGCCAGAGATCTTCCAGAACGGGCTCACGGACATCATGAACACGATCCCGATGACGAAGGCGACGAGCACGGCGAACACCTGGAGGGGGGCGCCCATCATCAGCAGCAGAACGACGCCGACAGATGTTGAACCGAGGGTTGCTAGGAGGACGGGAACGCGCTGTTTCTTCTCCCCCACGTGGTGGTCCGTTAGGCGTCCAATCCTTGCCAGGACAATGACCGCAGCCCAGGGCAGGATGCACATGAACAGCGCAGCAACAGCGCCAGAGGCCATCCCATCCCATCCGGATCCTAGGAACCCGGCCGCGAGGAAGAGCCCGCTAATGACCGCTGGAGGCTGGAAGACCTCGGTCAGAATTCGTGCGGCCCTAGTTGTGTAGCTCACTGGGGCAGACCTCCTCGGGGATGCGGAACGAAGCTGAGCGAGTGAACTTCCGATTCATTTCCTGAAGCAGCAACTCTACGGGCGGGGGCAGGCTGTTGCCGGCGACGGCCCTGTCGCGCAGCCGGATGAAGAGGTTGTAGGTGTCTGCCTGTGGATCCGCTGAGACGAACGCCCGGATTGCCGACGATGAGGCCGACAGCCCAAACACTGGGGCTGCCAGGGCGTGGCGCCTCGAGTTGGCAAGGCGCACAGCCAGCCTCCCCAAGGCGCTGAGCACTGGGGGGATGAGCAGGCCGAGGACGATGAAGCCGATGCCTCCGTACAGCAGGGGCGAGAACCAGGGGTACAGCCCCACCGCGAGGGGAGTCCCGTTGCCATGCAGGAGCACCTCAGTCATGTAGCCGATCTCAAGGGCGGAGGCGGCCCCCATGAGCACTCCCCCACCGGAGAACAGCCACATGGAGGCCAGCCGCGGCGGGGTGGCGAGCTGCTCGAGGCGCCCTTCGCGCATCCCCCGGACGATGTCGAGGGCCATCCACAGAACGCCGGCCATGTACAGCGTCCCGTAGGCCCAGATGCCGGGCAGATGGGCATACGCGGGGATGAAGCTGGGATGTGTCCCCTCATGCGAGTGGCTGGCGAAGAACACAGAGACCACCAGACACAGCACCAGGAGCGGCGTCGGATTTGACCGCTTGTTTTCGACATCGATGACAAGTGCTATCGCCCGGCGCAGATTCCAGACTGCGCCAAGCACCAGCAGATTCCGGATCAGATGAAGAAGGTTCGTCCCGCCGAGCCATCCATCCAGCACTCCCTCGGGGACCAAGACGCCGGTGGTCATGAGAGCGATGAATCCGAGAATGGCCGACAGCAGAGCCGGGCCAGGACGCGTCCTCCTGCGAAGGGCGGAAACTGTCCGCAGCGCCAGCACTCCGCCCAGCAGCAGGGCAATGAGGGCCGTGAGGACGCTCATCCGAAGATCCTCTCGAACGGGTCTCGTGGACGACTGTGGAGCCGGTCCGCCAACAGATAGGCGATCTCCTCAGCCGCTCGCTCGACCTCGTCCTCCTGTGCAGCGCTGGCCAGCACGTCGACCGTGCGGGCGAAGACAGGGGCTCCCCCGAAGAGGGTCCTGCTCATTTTTGTGGAAGCGCCGCACCAGTACTGTCCGAGCAGCACATGGCCGAACTCGTGCAGGATGCAGTGGACCTGATAAGCCTCAGGGTCCGCCTTCCTGTAGAAGATGAGGCCTTGATGCGGCTGATCCACCCACATGCCAGTCAGCGCACCCCAACCCGCATCCTCAAGTCCTTCGAAGACGAGTCGCTTCCCGTACAGCCCTGCTACCGCAGTCGCTATCTCCTCAAGCCCCGAACCGCGGCCGAGGCCGAGGGACTCGACGATCTCCAGCGGCGTCCGCTGCCGGCTTCCCTCCTGAGACATGTGAATCGAGACCTCCAACCAGTGCTGATCCACTGTATCAGCGAGGCAAAATGTGTTACTGATACAGTGTTTCAGTCAGCGAGCGACACGCCGAAGGGACGAGGTGCGGGTTTTAAGTAAAGTCCGCCGTAAGGATGGGGGCATGGAGACGAATCGGATCGGCCGCCCCTCCCTGGGGCGTGAGAATACCGTGGCTGTGAAGCTCCCAGATGCTGAGATGGAGAAGCTCCGGGAAATCGGCGCCATCCTCGACATCAAGCCAGGACGCTTTGCGTCCGACCACTTCATCGACTTCCTTCGCGCCCTCGATCTCGACGCGCTGCGCGCAACGCGAACCCAGGAGCTGCCCTACGCAGAAGCTTCCTAACGACTGAGGGCCCGCACTAGGCGGGCCCTCGAAAAAGTCCTCCACCACCCCAGTTCTTGGCGGGACGCGGGTGGCGGATCCGAAACCCCCCTCGCGGAGGGTCCCTTTTTGCATGTCCTTTGGAAGGAGTCTGCCCTCTTATGGTAACCGGTGCCGTTGATGCGGCAAGCCTCAGCGCGTCTCCCTCGGATCGTGTCTCGCCGTCCGAGGCGTGGGCTCTGGCGCCGCTCATCGCGGGGCGGCCCGAGTATCGTGCCGGCCGTTGGATTCGTGGCAAGTTCCAGTACCCCGGATCCGCGCGCCCCATCAAGGGGGCGCTTCCGAAGTCGCCGGCCGCCGTCCTGATCCATGACGCGGCGGGAGACGTCGCGACTCTGTGCCTCGACCTGGACACGTCCAAGGCCGAGCGTGCTGTCGTCGATTGTGACGCTGCGCGCCTAGGCGCCCTCCTCACCTCCTGCGGGCTCGCCTTCGTCGAAGACCGGAGCCCGAGCGGTGGACGGCACCTCTACGTGCCCTTGGCGGAGCGGATGCCGGCCCCCCAAGCGCGCGAGCTCGTCAATGCGCTCGCCCGGCTGGCTCCGAGCCTTGACCCGAGCCCACACCAAAACCCGTCTACGGGGTGCATTCGAGTCCCGGGATCGCTGCACAAGCGAGGTGGCCATCAGCAGCTCGTTACGCCCCTCAGCGCTGCGCACGCCATCCTGCGCCGACGCAACGCAATGGCCGACGTCGATCGGCTCCGCCAGGCGCTGGCTCCAGAACTGGCACGGAACCGCCAGGAAGCCTCACTCCGGGCCAAGCTGGCCACCTCTCCCCCATCGGCCCTGAGCCGAGGCTCATTGCTGGACGCGTCGGTTCAGAGGGGAGGGTGGAGGTCCCCGCTGCGCGCGATCGCCGAGACCGGGCTTTACGACACGGCCCGCTACCCCACCGCCTCGGATGCCCGCATGGGCGTCCTGAACCACCTCGCCACCTGCGGGTGGACCCTCGAGCAGGTCCGCGGCGAACTCGGCGGACAGTTCCCCGGCCTCGCTGCCCTCTACCAGTCCCCCGCCCAGCAAGAACGACTCCTCGATCGCGAGTGGAACAAAGCACTCGAATTCACCGCAGAAAGCCGAGGGAAGAGAAGTACCCGTAAAAGCGACACAAGCCCCACTGAACCCACCGGGGGGGCAAAGGCCTCAGCCGCGTCGATTCACCAGCTGGCCAACGACCTCGAGAACGTCCTCTACGCGGTGCTTGACGCCCGGTTCCATGCCCTGGGCCGCGAAGGCCTCGGCCTGAGGTTCCTCGCACGAGGCGTGGTTGCCTACATGCGGACCATGCAGACGAACGTGCTCGATGTCGGCTGCCGCACGTTCGCCCTCGCCCTGGGCAAGCATCACAGCACAACAGCTAGGCTTCTGCGTCGGCTTGCGGAACTCTCGGACGGGATGATCACCAAGATCGCCGACGCCCGGCACCGGGCCGCGGACGTCTACCTCGTCGAACTCCCTGAGCAGCACCAGCAGCTCGCCCGAGACCTCACCTGGCGATCCGGCAAGATCCACGCCATCCGGCCCGTCTTCCGCATCCTCGGCGATGCCGCGGCGCTGGCGTACGAGGTCATTGAACGGTCCCGCGTCTCCCCCACGACGGCCGCCGTCGCCCGCGACGCGCGGATCGCCCGCACCACAGCCGAGAAGGCCCTGGCAGAGATGGCCGCCTACCAGATGATCCACCGCGACCAGGCCGGCCGCTGGCACGTCACGACAACCACCAGCCTTGCCGAACTCGCCCGCCGCCTCGGCGCAGATGCAGACGTTGCGGCACAGCTCACCCAGCACCGCCACGAGCGCAGACGATGGCATGACTGGCTCGACCGCCACAATCCCGCAGAGCGTATCGGTGAGACAGACATCTACGACCCCGAGACCGATGAGCACTGGATCCCGCCTGACGAAGCCGGGCTCGGCCTCAGGCTCTGGGCCGCGGCTTAGTTCCGTTCGACCCGGATTGAGATGACACGGCGCCCTTCGGGCACGAGTGTCCGTGCAGCCGCGAGGGCGCTCTCATAGTCAGGCCCCTCTGCCTGAACGTGCTCATAAGAGTTCGGGGCATCAGGAGCTTCCAGGGTCAGGATCAGGAGCACGAAGTCCGATCCTACAACCCTCCTAATGATGTCTATGACAGTAAAACCAGTATTGAACGCGAAACGGGTATTGCCTTTAATTCCTAGGATCCCGCGGAAGCCGCAAGACCTGGAGAGCTACCAATGAAGGCTTTGACAGTAAAAGGCGGCCCTGGAGGTGCCGTGTTTGTAATGACAGTATTGCCCGCTTTACAAGTATTGCCTTCTTTTGTTGCGCATAGACCCTTCGTTCCTCGCTCCAGCCCCTCCTACGCCCAAGGACATCCCGTTCCGGCAGGCAACTGTCAAAGACAGTAATGGCGCCCGGGGTGGGCTAGCCACTTCGGGGAGGGGCCGTGGGCTGCAATGCTCTCAATGACAGTAAAGCCAGCAATGAAGGCGACACGGTCATTACCTTCAACGTCTCAGCCCGACGTTCCATATAGGGTGACAGCGAAGACCGCAATGACGGCAACAGCCCCAATGAGGGCTTTGACAGTAAAGAAGGCATTGCATGGAACACTTGATCGACCGCGCGGCGCTTGACCGGACAGTCGCGTTCATCAACGGCAAGGGCGGGGTCCTCAAGACCACCCTGACGTCCAACGTCGGTGGCCTGCTGGCCGCCAGCGGGTACCGGGTCCTCGCCGTGGACATGGACCCCCAGGGGAACCTCGGCATCGACCTTGGATACGCCCGTACCCAGCTTGACGACCAAGGGAGGGCTCTCGCGGCTGCCCTGATGTTCGGCTCTGCTATCGAACCCATCCCCACCTCGAGGGAGAACCTCTTCGTGGTCCCGGGAGGCGCCCACTTGGACAAGGCTGCCGCCGGGCTCTTCGCCCAGGGGCAGAAGGATCCAAGTGGTGCCAAGCTGGCTCTCGCAAAGGGCCTCTCGGCCGTTGCGCCCGAGTTCGAGATCATCCTCATCGACTGCCCTCCAGGAAACGAATCGCTCCAGATCGCGGCGCTCGGCGCGGCTGCATGGGCGCTCGTACCCACGCATACCGACAAGGCCAGCCGGGAGGGCCTCGTCAGCGTTGCGGAGCGCCTGGACACCGTGACCGATGTGAATCCCGAACTGGATCTCCTCGGTGTCGTCCTCACCGCTACGACGACAGGAGCCACCGCCGTCCGCCGCGACGCCCGTGACAAGATCACCGAGGCCTTCGGCACCGGAGAGGTCCTCTTCGAGTCGACCGTTCGCTTCGCCGAAGCCACGGCGACAGCAATGCGTGAACGCGGAATGCTGGCCCATGAGCTCGAGAAGAGCGTCAAGGACGGCCCGAAGTGGTACGAAGTCGTCCGCGGAGCCGCATCGGCCATCGCAGGACCCCGGTCGGCCGGGGGCGTGGCAGAGGACCTCCACCGCGTCGCACAGGAACTCGTCGGCCGACTGGCCGACGCGGAGACCAGGAAGGCAAGCGCATGAGCGAGAACCGACCGGCCCTCAGCCTCCCGCCCAGGGACCCCAGTAAAGTCAGGAATCTCCTGCGCAGCAACCGCCCAACAGTCGTTCCGGACCCGGCCCCTGCAGCGCCCGATCCCGTGACTGAGTCGCAGACGGAGCCAACTGCCCCGGAGAAGGCCGCACCCAAGAGCAGCCGCGCCCAGGTCACCTTCTACATGGACTCCGAGGCGCGAGACCGTGCTCGCGCAGCCTTTCGGGCCACCAGAAGCGCAGAAGGAGATGACTCCTGGTCGGATTTCATCGAGGTGGCCGTGCTCAACGAAGTGGTCCGCCGCGAACAGCTCCACAACGAGGGGCAGAGGTACGAAGGCAGCTCTCGCCGGCTGAGGCCTGGGCGCAAGATCTCCGATTGAGAGTAAAGCCCGCAATGACAGTAAAGCTTCTATAAAAAGTCACCCGCTCTAGGAGGAAGGGCCCAGCCGCCCCGTTGGCCGGCTGGGCCCTTCCTCTCTTGGCAGGAGACGTCAACCTGACTGCTCAAGATCCATGAGACTGCGCGGCTGGCTCCTCCACGACGTGGGCCGCAATGCCGCATGAGGCGAAGAACCCGCCCAGCTCAGGCACTCATCGCTGCGGAACAGGCGCCGCCCCGCCAGTGGGTCTGACGCCTTCATGAAGGGCGGGGACCCCGCTGACGTTCCGACCAGCCGAAGCCGAGGGCATCCGTGATCGCCGCCTCGTCCTCCCGCGTGAGTGTCCCCGCCTCCTTGGCCCGACGGCGCCGGTAGAGCCACATACCGAGCGTGCGCTCGGGCTGGGGGATGGTCGGACCTGTCCGGGGCAGCCTGCCTTGCTTGTCGCGGAAGGCCACGATGCGGGGCAGGTACCGGCTGACGTTCACGGAGGCAGGCCCGGGCGACGGCTCTTCCGCCAGTTCTGAGGACCCCGGCCCGGTCCCCGGCGGGGGAAGGCCGTTCGCGTCCCGCATCTGCGCTACCAGGGACCGCAGCTCGGCCACGGAGATGCCCGAAGGAGCCTGCTCTCGAAGCGGGGCCGATGAGCGGGCGGCAGCCCGCTCATCGCGGCCTGCGGCCGCCGGCTCCGCACCGGGATGCGGGCGGACGCCGCTGAGATACACGAGCTCCTGGGCCAGGGCGCGGATCTCTTCGGGGGAGAGATTGCGGCTTGTCATTGCTCGGAGGCTATCGCGGCACGAGAGCCGTTGGCATGTCTAGAGCTGGCTGCTTCCCTTCCACTCCTCGGGCGTAACTCGCTTGATCCTCGATGACTGAGCCCAGCCGATGTGATAGCGACCTGACACGTCCAGCCACTCGATGAGGCCGTAGCTCGGCGTCCACGCGACCGCCTTGCCATGCACATCGCCAACCTGGACGAGCGGCCGACCGTACTTGGGGAAGTCCTTGATCGGAGCCGCGTCGTCGATAGGCCTGTTCTCCTCCGCACGCATGCGTGCCATCATGCGGTCGTAGTCCTGAGAAGTGCCATGCTTGATCACGGCAACGATTATAGAACGTGTGTTCGAAGATGCGGCTGGTGGATTCGAGGGTCCGCGCCGGGCGGGAGGGCCTCTAATGGCCCCATATGACCTTGCCATGGCCAAGGCTGTGGAGCGGATCCCGGCCCCGGATTCGCTGCCCGGGGGAGCCCTATACGAGGTCAAATGGGACGGTTTCAGGGCAGCCGCGCAGATCGCCGCGGCCGGGGTCGCCCTGTGGTCCCGTCAGGGCAAGGACCTCGGACGGTGGTTCCCGGACCTGCTGGGCCCTCTCGCCGAGCAGGTGCCTCTCGGGTGCGTCGTCGACGGCGAGATCATCGTCTGGCGGCAGGGACGACTCGACTTCGACGCGCTGCAGGACCGCCTCGGCGCTGGCCCCGTCCGGGTGACAGCGCTCGCCGCGGCGGCGCCGGTGAGTTTCGTGGCCTTCGACCTGCTGACGGTGATGGGCCAGGACGTCCGCTCCCGGCCGCTGCGGGAGCGGCGCGCCCTGCTCGAGCAGCTCGCCGAGGGCTTCGAGCCCCCCTTGCAGCTCTCTCCGGCGACGACCGAGCTCGAGCAGGCCGAGGCCTGGTTCCAGGACTTCGCCGCTGCGGGGATCGAGGGACTGGTAGTCAAGGGGCTCGGCCAGCCATACAAAGCGGACCGGTCCTGGCTGAAGGTGAAGCGCCGCCGGGAGCTGGATGTCGTCTGCGCGGGGGTCATCGGCCCTCGCGAGAGACCCAAGTCCCTGGTAATTGGTCTCCCCATCGGCGGACGGCTGCGGATCGTTGGCCGCAGCTCCCAGCTTGGCCCCGCCGTCGCGGCCCGGCTCGGCCCCCTGCTGCACGCGCCGGAAGGCGAGCACCCCTGGCCGCACACGATCGCCCCCAGAATCCTGGACCGCTTCACCGAGGACATCGACCCGGTCATCCTCACCCTGGTCGAGCCCCTCGTAGTGGAGATCTCCGCCGATGTCGCCTGGTCAGGGAACGCCTTCCGCCACTCTGTGCGATTCCTCCGGGTCCGTCCGGAGCTCGATCCGGAAGAGGTCGTGACTCCTGAGAGCCTCCGGGTTCAGTGAGCGTCTAGAACTACTCGCCGACGAGGTTGCCTCTCGTTCATCAGCAATATTGGCTGGATCGCTCAATCGACCCAAAACCGCCCACTCTCTGACCATCAATCGGCCGGATCCGGGCGACGCGTGGTCAGAGAGTGGGCCGAAACGGGGCTCTGTGTGGGTTCGGCCAAGGGCGACCAGCAGAGGAGCCACCGCTGGTCACCGTATGGTCGGAATCAACCCAAGTTTGGACCGACAGCCATGGCACATTCATCGTCCGCCTGGTAAGTGGCGTCGCTGACGAGTTGGACTAGCGGGACGCCCGGCCGCGGCCCCCACGGGGGTCGCGGCGCGGGCCGGCCCGTGCGCCCCGCGCTCCGGCCCGGAGCGCGGCCCGACCCGG
>NZ_MTIC01000029.1 GCF_001999765.1 Sinomonas mesophila
CGGGGTGTCGATGCGCTCGACGAGCGCGTCGAGCGCCTTCTGGAGGCGGTTCACAGCTGTACTTGTCATGATTCGTTCTCCGCTATACCGCAGTGATGATCATCTGGATCTCGACCGGGGTGTTGAGCGGCAGCCCCGCAACGCCGATCGCGGTGCGGGAGTGCCGTCCACTCTCACCGAGGACCTCGATGAGAAGCTCGCTGGCCGCGTTGGCGACCTGCGACTGGAGGCCCCAGTCCGGCTGGCTGGCCACGAAGACGAGCATCTGGACGATCCGGACCCGCTCCAGGTCTCCGACCGCCTGGACAGCGGCGGCGAGGCAGTTGAGCGCAGCGTGGCGCGCGAGCTCCTTGCCGGTCTCCAGATCGACGTCCCGGCCGACGACACCCTGGCCCAGCAGCACGCCGTCCTTGAACGGCAGCTGGCCCGAGATGTGGATGCTCTCGCCCACCGCATTGTGGTGGACGAAGTAGGCGTTGCCGTCGAGGTCGGGCAGCTCCAAGCCGAGGGCCTGGAGCCTTTCCGTGGCCGTCTCGCCCTGGACGGTCTGGGGGAGGGGGAGGGTCATGCCGCCACCGCCTTGCTTCGGATCATCGTCTCAATGGCTCCGCTCAGGAGGCGTCGGGACGCGGCAGGCCGAAGAGGACGGGGAGGTCGGCGATGTCGGTGATGCGCTCGTAGCCGAGCCAGTGCTCGTCGTGCTCGAAGCCGCGGTCCACGTACACCTTCTTCTCGATCCCCATGATGGCCGCCGGGCGGTGGTCGTACATCGGGCTCGCGGAGACGTGCACGATCTCGTCCGGGGTCACGCCGAGCTTGTCGAACATGTACTCGAACGCGGCGAGGCGCGGCTTGTAGCAGCCCATCTGCTCGGCCGTGATGATGACCTCGAACGGGGCCTTGAGGTTCGCCGCAAGCTGCTCGGCAACCGCGGTGTCGCTGTTGGTGATGATGACCAGCGGGACGGCCTCGGCCAGGCGGTTCAGCGCCGCCGTGACGCCGGGGTAGGGGCCCCAGGTGGTGATCCGGTCGTAGACCTCGCGGGCCTCGTCGGCGCGGAACTCGAGGCCCACCTTGCGCGAGGCGCGCTCCATGGAGTCGGCGACGATCTGGTGGAAGGGCTTGTACGCGCCCATGCACTCGTCGATCCGGTAGGCCTTGCAGATCCGCAGGTACTCGTCGGCGACCTCGGCTGGCAGCCGGTCGCCGAGGACGTCGCGCATCGTGTCGTTGATCGCGAACTTGATGAGCGTCCCGTTCATGTCGAACGTGACGAACTTCGGCAGGGTGTCGAATGCCATTGGGTGCCTCCGAGGGTCTGTTGGGGCCAGGTTGTCGATTGTCGACGAACTCTCTGTCGATTGTCGACGATACTCGTGGTTCCCGGAGGCTGTCAATGATGAAGCGGGACGTCTCAGGGGGCTGGATCGGACCCGCCGGGGGCGCCCGGCAGCGCCTACTGAGCCCGGAGCGCTGACTGGAAGTGGCGCACGAGTTCCTGGCGGAACTCCTCCGTGTCGCCCTCGAGGGCGACAGTGGCCAGCCGCTCGTGCTCGACAGCAATGTCGTGCAGGTCGCTGTAGGAGCGGTGGTCGGTCGCGAGGTACAGGCGCAGCTTGTTCTCCCAGCTGTTCCACATGGACTGCAGGACGCCATGCCCCGAGAAGTCGTAGAAGAGCCTGTGGAAGCGGAGGTGCGCGTCGATGCTGGCCGGAATGTCGTTGTTCTCGGTGGCCGCGTGCAGTTCCTCAATGATCTGCTTCAGCCTGGGCCGCTCCGGACCACGCAGCGCCGGGGCGGCGAGCTCGGCGGCATGCGGTTCGACGAGCGCGCGCACCGAGGCGATCTCAGCGACCTCCTGGGCGCTCACCTCCACCACGAAGGATCCGCGGTAAGGGATCTTGACGATCAGCCCCTCCTCCTCGAGCTTCGTCATCGCCTCGCGCAGGGGAGACCGGCTGATTCCGAGGTCTGCGGCAATATGGGTCTCGCGCAGCTGTCCCCCGGGAGGCACGGTTCCATCCAGGATGGCGGTTCGCAGCACACCGTAGACGCCGTCGGGTGTGGTGGTTCGCTGCGCTTGCCACGTGAACGTAGGGCCCATCCCTGCCTCCTATTGTCGACTGTCGATTATACCGCTCTGGGACACCGGCGTTCGATAGGGGCTCACATGGGAAGCCTGCTACACGACGCCCCGCCCAGGCGGCGAACATTAAGGATCTGTTCACCTGACGTTTCCCTGACCTCTGTACGGTCCCACGGGTACCGGGTGGGGGCCCCGGGCAGCCGAGCCCCCAGCAGGAAGGTCATCCGGGCATGGGCAGACGAAGCTCCACCCCACCGAACAGCCGCGCGGCACGCCGCCGGCGCGCCGCCCTGCCGTGGGCGCGCGACGTCGTCATCCTCGCGATCGTCGCCGCGCTCGCCGCCGGCGCCGTGCTCTGGTTGCCTCCGCTCTACGAGGCACTTACGGTCAACCGCCTCCCGAAGCAGACCGCTCGGCTCACCACAGACCAGGCCGCCCCGCCCCTCGAGCCCGACGCTCCGCCGTCGAGCCCCGGCGCGGGCCCCTGCACGCGGCTCAACGTCCTCGCCTCGCCCGAGAACGAGGCCGCCGTCCGCGCCGTCGCGGCCGTCTACCATGGCGCCCAGCGCAACGCGGGCGGTCGGTGCGTGGACGTCGCCGTCACCGCCCGCAAGTCCGGGCTCGCAGCCGACGACGCGGCACGCGGCTTCGCGGGCTTGCCTCCCGACCAGCGGCCGGCGCTCTGGATCCCGGACTCGTCTGCGTGGCCATCCGTCGCGCGCGGCGCGGGAGAGCAGGGCGCTGCCATAGTCCCTGAGTCCGGCGCTGGCATCGCCATGACCGCCATCGCACTGGCCATGCCCGCAGACATGGCGGCGGCCCGAGGCTGGGACGCGGCACCCCCGACGTGGGCCGACGTGTACAAGGCGGCCTCCGATGCGCGCGGCTGGGAGCGCGCCGGGCACCCCGAGTGGGGGTACTTCAAGCTCGCCAAGGGCAGCCCGGCCATGTCCAGCGCGGGCCTCTTCGCGCTCGCCTCCGCGTACGGCTCAGCGGCCGGGCACCTCGATCGCCTCACGACGTCGGACCTCGGCTCGGACTTCGTCGCCTCCCAGGTGCGCCTCGGCGAGCTCGCGACGAGCAGCTACGTGGCCTCGCCCGGGCACTTCCTGCACTCCGTCCGCGATGCCGCGGACGTCACGGCGGTCTCCGGGAAGCTCTCGGCCATGATCGCGGACGAGAGGTCCGTGTGGGAGTACAACCGCGGCGTCACGAGCCTCGACGGGATGAGCGCCGCGAACGGCGCGCCGCCCACCGTCCCGCTCACCCCGTACTACCCTGCCGACGGCGTGTACACCTCCGAGTCCCCAGCGCTCGTGCTCAACGCCGCCTGGGTCGGGGACGCCCAGCGTGCCGGCGCCGATGACTTCGTGCGGTTCGCCCGCACCGCCCAGGGCCAGGCCGCCGTGCGCGCCGCAGGGTACCGCGACATCCGCAGCGAGGCTGACCCCGAGGTCGCCGCGGCCGGCCGCTACGGGACGGCGACGAAGGTGCTCGGGCCGCTGCCGAGCGAGCTCGCCGCCGGCCTGCAGAAGGGCTTCGCCGCGGTCCGCAAGCCCGCGCGCGTGCTCTTCACGCTCGACGTCTCCGGCTCGATGCGGGACGAGGCAGCCCCGGGCGTGACGAAGATCGAGGCCGCGAAGGACGCCGTCGAGGGCTCGCTCGGGCTCTTCGGCTACGAGGACCAGGTGGGTGTGGCCGGCTTCTCGAACTGGGATGGCGGGCCGCTCGTGCCCGGCGTCGTGCAGCCCCTCGCGAGCGTCAAGTCCATGCGAGAGAGGATCACGGCGAAGATCCGCGGCCTCGAGCCCATGTACTACACGCCGCTCTACGAGGCCGTAGGCCTTGCCGTGGACACCGTGTCCGAGGGGTATCGCCCGGACGCGCTCAACGCCGTCATCCTCCTGAGCGACGGCACGAACGACACCACGCGCAAGGGCACCCTCGAGGAGGCGATCGCGCGGCTCGAGCAGGGCCAGGCAGCGGGCCGGAAGGTCAAGGTCTTCACGCTCGCCTACGGCGACCAGGCGGACACCGATGCCCTCCGCCGCATCGCCGCAGCCTCGGGCGGGCAGTTCTTCGACGCGACGGACCCGAGCCGCATCAAGGACGTCTTCAAGGATCTCGCGAGCAGCCTCTGAGGCGTAGGCTCGTGGCATGCCGAAGAGCCGCACGCGCAAGCCGAAGAACACCCGCCCGAAGACCTCGACGGCGCCGTCCGTCTATGAGGGCAGACGACGGAGCGTGGGCCTGCTCATCGACCGCCTCACGCCGGAGTACGTCGCGTGGGCGTCCCGGGGCGAGGACGACGTCGCGGCCTTCGCCGCCGGCCAGCTCGGCATCGTCAAGGCATTCGTCACCGTCGTCCAGACGTTCTCCGACGGGGCCCCGAACCTGCGCCTCGACCCAGAGCACGTGGCCGGCTTCCTCCGGCCCTTCCTCGACGATGTCGCGTCCATGTCCGAGGACGAGAGCACAGCTCTGGACGACCAGCGCTACGTCGTCGGGACGCTCATCGACTGGCTGAGCTTCCTCGAGGAGACCGACCGCTGGGAGGGCACGGCCGAGGACCTCGCCGCGGTCTCGGAGCTCCTCGACGCCGAGGCCGAGGCGCTCGGCGGGATCGTCGACGCGACCCCGCGGGACAACCTGCCGCAGGCCACCGAGGAGGAGGCAGCCGAGTTCGCCTCCCGTGCCCCGTTCGTGACCCGCGCGAAGGCCCTCCTCGACTGGCTCGGCCCCGGCCGCGAGGCCGACGACGACGGCGCCCTCCCGCCGTCGGCCCTCTCCCAGGCCGGGGGCATCGTCGGGTCGGAGGCGCGGGCGCGGCGTCTGTGGGAGGCGATGCTCGCCGCGGAGCTGGTGATGCTCGACGGCGGCGTGGCCCGCCCGGGCGAGGGGGCCGCGGACCTCGGGGCGGCGGACGCGATGGGCCGGCTGGAGGCGCAGTTCCTCGCCACGGAGCTCGTCATCGCGGCCTGCTCGGCGACGCCAGGGTCTGAGGGGGACAGCGCCGCCCGGATCCTCGAGAGCGTCCTGGCCCGCGGAGTCCAGCAGGAGCCGTTCCCGCTCGAGGACATCGCCTCCCTCGGCTCGGAGGCCAGCGAGGACCTCGGCCTCGAGGAGGAGCTGGGCCCCGATGCCGCCGAGCAGCTGCGCAGTATGGGGGAGATGCTCCTGGCCGAGATCCGCGAGCTCGAGGAGCTCGGTCTCGTCGACACCTCGGACGGCATGGTCGCGGTCCCCGTCGCCGCGCTCGACGCCGTGTACGACGCGGTGCTCGACGACGAGGTCTACGATCGCTATGGCGACGAGGACGACGACAGCGAGGACGCCGGGGACGACGACGGCGAGGAGTAGGTCAGGCGTTGCCCTCCTGGCGGCGGACCCGCTCGATGTACGGCCGCGACTTCTCGAGCCCGCTCTCGAGGGCGTGGACCGTGCCCTCCATGCTCTTGGCCGCCTGCGAGCGGAACGTGTCGATCGCGTCCATCGTGGCGTAGATGTTCGCGAAGGCCTTCTCGAGCGTCTGCACCGAGACGCCCGAGGTCGTGGCCTGCTGGTGGATGCGCCCGGTCTGGTCCTTCAGCATCTCTGAGGTCCGCAGGATCATGTTGTTCGTCGTCGTGTTGATCGCGTCGATCTGGTCGAGGACGAGCTTCTGGTTGGCGAGCGCCTGCGCGACGATCACGGCCGTGCGGAGGGCCGAGATCGTCGTCGTGCGCGCCCGGTCCACGCCCTTGATGAGCTCGTTGTTGTTCTTCCGGATCATGTCGATCGCGAGGTAGCCCTGGACCGAGACGGCGAGCTGGGTGAGGATGTCCTGGCGGCGCTGGCGCACCGGGAACAGGACGTCCGCCTCGAGCTGCTGCGCGTGCTCTGCCTGGCCCTGGGCACGGACCTGGTCGATCTTCTCGACCGTGGCCGTGTCCAGCTCCTGCGCGAAGACGGCGTACTCGGAGAGCTGCTGCATCGTCTCCCAGAGCGTGGTCTTCTCCTGCGCGAGCGAGGCGTTGTCCTTCATGAGCTCGTCCTGGCCAGCCATGAGTGACTTGATGATCTTGTCGAGCTGCGTCTGGGCCGACTCGTAGCGCTGGAAGTACTTGGCGAGCTTGTTCCCGCCGGGGATCACGCCGAGGATCTTCCGGCCCACGCTCAGGTCGGCCTGGTTCGGGGTGAGGTCCTCGACCGTCGAGCGGAGGTCCCCGAGCGTCGAGGCAACGTGCATCTGGGCGCTGTTGCCGGTCTTCTTCGCACTCGCGAAGGAGGTGCTCGAGCGCTCGAGCATCCGGTTCGACGCGTCCGAGGACGCGACCATCTCCCGCCCCGCGAAGCGGTTGAGGCCCTCGACCTTCTGCGCGAACTCCGGGCTGCGCGAGTCCATCGCCGCGATCTCGGCGACGAACGCCCGCGCCTGGGTGCTGATCTCGCTCTTGCGCTCGGCGGCGACCGGGACCATGCCCGGGGCCTCCTCCTCCTTGACCACGGGCGCGGGCTCGGGCGCCTGGAGGACGAGGGCCTGCTGGGTCTCGGTCGGGTCCGGAGGGGTCAGTGAGATGGACATCGCGTGCTCCTTGCTCGTGGTCGTCGTCCGGGGGTCAGGTGACCGTCAGCCGAGGTTCACGCCGAAGTCGGAGGCCACGCCCGCGAGTCCGCTCGCGTAGCCCTGGCCGATGGCCTTGAACTTCCACTCGCCTGAGTGGCGGTACAGCTCGGCGAAGATCATGCAGGTCTCGGCGGCGGCGTCCTCGGACAGGTCGTAGCGGACCACCTCGGCGTCGGTGGCCGCGTTGAGGATGCGGCAGTAGGCGCCGCGGACCATGCCGAAGTTCTGGCGCCGCGCCTCGGCCTGGTCGATGCTCACGACGACGACGACGCGCTCGACGTCGGCGGGAACGTTCGCGAGGTGGACCTGGATCTGCTCATCGTCGCCGCCGCCCTCGCCGGTGCGGTTGTCGCCGAGGTGCGCGACCGACCCGTCGGCGGACTGCTTCTGATTGTAGAAGATGAAGTCCGCGTCGGAGCGGACCTTGCCGTCGGCGCCCAGCATGAGGGCCGAGGCGTCGAGGTCGAAGGAGTCGCCCGTCGTCGTGCGCGGATCCCAGCCGAGGCCGACGATCGCGTTCGTCAGGCCCGGGTCGGTCTTGGTGAGGGAGAGGTTGCCGCCCTTGGAGAGGGACAGTCCAGCCATGTGATGCTCCTTTGTTGGGGTCGAGGGACCGGTCAGTCGAGGACGATCCCGAAGTCTGTCGCGATGCCACGCAGGCCTGAGGCGTAGCCCTGCCCGACAGCGCGGAATTTCCATTCGACGCCGTGGCGGTAGATCTCGGAGAAGATCATGCAGGTCTCAGAGGCCGCGTCCTCGGTGAGGTCGTAGCGGACGACTTCCTGGCCGGAGTCGTCGTTGACTACGCGGCAGAACGCGCCCCGGACCATGCCGAAGTTCTGCCTGCGGGCGTCGGCCTGGTCGATCGAGACGATGATGACGACCTTCTCGACCTCGGGCGCCACGAGTGAGAGGTCGATCATGATCTGCTCGTCGTCGCCCTCGCCGACGCCCGTGCGGTTGTCGCCCTGGTGCACCACCGAGCCGTCCACGGCGGCGAGCTGGTTGTAGAAGACGAAGTCGTCGTTGCTGCGGACCCGGCCCGCGGAGGTGACCAGCAGCGCGCTCGCGTCGAGGTCGAAGGACTCGCCCGCCGTCGTGCGCGGGTCCCAGCCGAGCCCGACCATGGCGCGGGTCAGGCCCGGGTCGGCCTTGGTCAGGGACAGGTTGCTGCCCTTGCTGAGCGAGAGGCTCGCCATGTCTGCTCCTTCCTGGGCGCGCGGATCAGAGGACGGCCGCGGCGGGGCCCACGAGGTCCCCGACCGTGCGCCCGTTCGCGGGCTGGCCGACGGCGGTGAACGTCCAGGCGGCGCCCTCGCGGGACAGCTTTGCCATGATCATGCCGGTGGACGGGCCCTGTTCGGTGAGGGTATAGCGCGCGACCTCGGGGCTGCCCGCGACCGAGTCGTCGACGACGCGGCAGAAGGCATTCTGCACGCGGTCGAACGTCTGCTGCGAGTAGCTCGTGATGACGAAGACGATGTGCTCGACCTGGCCGTTGACGGCCGGGAGGTTGACCGCGATGACCTCGTCGTCGCCCTCCCCGGCCCCCGTGAGGTTGTCGCCGGTGTGGCGCACGGAGCCGTCCTTGCTCGCAAGCTGGTTGAAGAACACCGTGTCGAGGGCCTGCCGGCCGGCGTTGTAGAGGATGGCAGAGGCGTCCAGGTCTACCTCGGACTCGCCGCCGCCGAACAGGCCGCCGAAGAGGCCGCCCTTCTTCTGCTGCTGGACGGCGTCCCAGCCCAGGCCCAGGCGGACCTGGCTCAGACTCGTGCCGTCCTGCTTGGTCAGCGAGAGTCCCTGGCCCTTCTGCAAGCTCAGTCCCACAGTGTGCTCCTTCGTCGGTTCTTCTTCGTGGATGGATGTCTGGCGGTTCAGTCGGGTCACGGGAGGGCGGCCGGCTCGGGCTCGGCCGCCCGGCGTTGGTTTCGCCGGATGGAGGCGACGAACGAGGCGCCGATGAAGAAGACTCCGATGAGGCCCGTGATGACCTCGTTGACGTGGATCCCGATCGTGATGAGGAGGATGACGGCGAGGGCGCCAATGGCCCAGTGTGCGCCGTGGTCGAGGTAGACGTACTCGTCGAGCGTGCCCTGGCGGACGAGGTAGACGGTGAGGGAGCGGACGAACATCGCGCCGATGAGGCCCAGACCGAGGGCGATGATGATCGGGTCCGAGGTGATCGCGAAGGCGCCGATCACGCCGTCGAACGAGAATGAGGCGTCGATCATCTCGAGGTAGAGGAAGAGCATGAACGCCGCCTTGCCCGAGACCTGAACGGCCGTGTTCGGGCCCGTCGCGGTGGGGGTGCCAGCCTGCTCCGGGATGTTCCCGACGTCGATCTCGCCGACGTCGATCTCGCCGCTCTCGTCGACGGCGAAGAGCTCGCCGAGGCCCTTGACGAGGAAGTACGTGACCATGCCGAAGATCCCGGACATGAGCACCGTGCCGCGGATCTCGTCGCCGGAGAGCTGGCCGATGATCGCCAGGGCGAAGAGGCCGACGACGAGCGAGGCGCCGTTCATCTTCCCGACCTTCGCCAAGGGCATCTCGAGCCAGTGCAGCCACCGGATGTCCCGCTCCTCGAAGAAGAAGTCGAGGAAGATCATGAGCAGGAACATGCCGCCGAACGCGGCGATCTGCGGATGCGCCTCGTGCAGGATGTAGGCGTACGTGCCGGGCTCTTCGATCGGTCCCTTCTCGAGCGCGAGCTGCACAGCCTGTACCGGGTTGAGCTGCGCCGTGAGCCCCACGATGAGCAGCGGGAACAGCACGCGCATGCCGAAGACGGCGATCAGGATGCCCACGGTGAGGAACATCTTCTGCCAGAACGAGTTCATCCGCTCGAGGATGCGCGCATTCACGACGGCGTTGTCGAAGCTCAGGCTCGCCTCGAGGATTCCCAGGACGAACGCGAGGAAGAGCGCTTGCGAGCCGCCGTAGACGAAGGCCACCACGAGCGCGGCGATGCTCACGGCGAAGGACCAGCCGAAGGTTCTCAGAAACACAGCGCGGCGCCTCCTCGTCCAGGCCCGGGGTGCCGGGCGGCATCACAGCATCAGCTGCCGACGGGCCCAGGGATCCCACGGGGGCGGGTGCCCCCAAGACCAGCCACGGCCCATTATGTCGTGGGCCACTGACAGTTTCGAACCCCGGCTGAACCTCATCAGATCCGCGCAGCCTTCTTGGGGTCCAACGGGGGAGCGTCTGGGCAGGTTCCCGGCCCCGCGCCGCGTCCGCGAGCCGGCCCCGCGCCGCGTCCGCGAGCCGGCCCCGCGCCGCGTCCGCGAGCCGGCCCCGCGCCGCGTCCCCGGGCCGGCCCCGCGCCGCCGTCGTCCGCGCTACACCTGCACGGGACGGCGCCGCCGCGCCGCCGCGAGGCGCTTCCCGAGCAGCCCCTGCCGCGGGGCGAGGAGGTACACGAGCGTGAACGCGATGCCCTGGACGAGCACGATCATCGCGCCCGAGGCCGTGTCCGCGTAGTAGCTCACGTAGATGCCCACGATCGCGCACGCGGCCGAGACGGACGGGGCGATGACGAGCATGCGCGAGAAACGGTCGGTCAGGAGGTACGCCGTGGCGCCGGGGATGATGAGCATCGCGACGACGAGGACGACGCCGACGGCCTGGAGAGCGACCACAGCCGTGAGCGCGAGCAGGCCCAGGAGCGTGGCCCCAAGCAGCCGCGGGCTCAGGCCGATCGCGTGCGCGTGGGTCGGGTCGAAGGCGTAGAGCGTGAAGTCGCGCCGCTTGAGCACGAGGATCGCGAAGGTCACGGCGCCGAGGATGAGCACCTGCCACAGGTCCTCCCAGCTGACGCCGAGCAGGTTGCCGAAGATGATGTGGTTCAGGTCGGTCTGGCTCGGCGTGACGGAGATGAGCACGAGCCCGAGCGCGAACAGGGTCGTGAAGACGATGCCGATCGCGGCGTCCTCCTTGACCCGGCTCGTTCCGCGCACCGCGCCGATGAGCGCGACGGCGAGGAAGCCGAACACGACGGCACCGAGCGCGAAGGGCGCGCCGAGGATGTAGGCGAGCACGACGCCGGGCAGCACCGCGTGCGAGACGGCGTCGCCCATGAGGGACCAGCCGATGAGCACGAGCCAGCACGAGAGGACGGCGCACACGATCGCGGCGACGACCGCCGTCGCGAGCGCGCGGGTCATGAACTCGTACGAGAGCGGCTCGGCGACGAGCTCGAGCAGGTCCATCACGCCTTCCCTCCCAGGACGTCGAGGCCGAAGGCCAGGGCCAGGTTCTCCGCTTGGAGCACCTCGGACGGATCGCCGTGCATGAGCACGCGGTGCAGGAGCAGGACGGCCTCGTCGGCGAGCTCGGGGAGCGCGTGGAGGTCGTGGGTCGAGATGAGGATCGTCGCGCCGTCGTCCGCGAGCTCGCGCAGGAGGCGGGACATCGTGGCCTCGGAGCGCTTGTCGACGCCGGCGAACGGCTCGTCGAGCAGGAGCACCGAGGCGCCTTGGGCGATCCCGCGGGCCACGAAGGCGCGCTTCTTCTGCCCGCCCGAGAGCTGGCCGATCTGCCGGTCGGCGAACTTCGTCAGCTCGACCCGCTCGAGGGCCGCGTACACCGCCTCGTGGTCCGCCGCCTTGGGCCGGCGGGTGAGGCCCATGCCGCCGTAGCGGCCCATCATGACGACGTCGCGCACCGAGACGGGGAAGTCCCAGTCCACGCCCTCGCTCTGCGGGACGTACCCCACGACGCCGCGGCGGCGCGCCTCCGCGGGCGAGCCACCGTGCACGCGCACCCGGCCGCGGTCCGGCCTGACGATGCCCATGATGGTCTTGAACAGGGTGGACTTCCCCGAGCCGTTCATGCCGATGAGCCCGCAGATCCGGCCGGATTCGAGCGAGAGGCTGGCATTGTTCAGGGCGAGGACGTCACCGTAGTGCACGGTGACGTCGGCGACGTCGACGGCGGGCGCGGCGCCGCTGGCAGAAGCAGCCGGGAACGGGTGCGTGCTCATGGTTCTCAGCATCCTCTCTCGCCCCTCACTATGCCGAGCCGTTGCTCAGGCCGGCGAGGATGGTCTTCACGTCGTGGCGGATGAGGTCGAGATACGTCGGGACGGGCCCGCCGGCCTCGGAGAGCGAGTCGACATACAGGACGCCTGCGAGCTCGGCGCCGCTCGCGGCCGCGACCTGCTCCATGGGCGCGTGGCTCACCGTGGACTCGCAGAAGACGGCGGGGACCTGGTTGGCCCTGACGAACTCGATCGCGCTCGCGATCTGCTGCGGGGTGGCCTGCTGCTCGGCGTTCACGGCCCAGATGTACTTCTCGGTCAGGCCCGCGTCCTTGGCGAGGTACGAGAAGGCGCCCTCGCACGTCACGAGTGCGCGTTGGTTGCGCGGAAGGGCCGCGAGGCCGTTCACGAGCTCGTCCTGGACCTTCTGCAGCTCGGACTTGTAGACGGAGGCGTTGGCCCGGTAGGCGTCGCCGTTCGCCGGGTCGAGCTCAGCGAAGGCCGCGGCCATGTTGTCGGCATACGTCTGCACGTTCTGCGGGGACATCCACGCGTGGGGGTTGGGCTTGCCGGCGTAGGAGTCCTCGGCGATGTCGACGGGCTCGACGCCGGCGCTCACCTGCACGTGCTTGACGTCCAGGTCCGCGACGAACTGTCCGAACCACGCCTCGAGGTTGAGCCCGTTGTCGAGGATGAGGTCGGCCTGCGCGGCCTTCTTGATGTCCCCGGGGGTGGGCTCGTAGCCGTGGATCTCCGCGCCGGCCTTGGTGATCGACTCGACCCTGAGGTGGTCCCCGGCGACGTTCTGCGCGATGTCCGCGAGGACCGTGAAGGTCGTCAGGACGACTGGCCGGTCGTCGTTGCCCGCGCCGCTGCCTGCACCTCCGCTGGCCCCGCCGCAGGCCGTGGCTAGCAGGGCGGCGGAGAGGAGGGCGGCGAGTAGTCGGGCACGGGACCAGGGACGCCTCAGGGCGCGGAACGACGCTGTACGCATACGGCAAGGATAGGTTTAGGAGTACCTCGGAACAAATTTCGGCTCACCGAAAAGTTGTATTACCCACGGCTGCCGCTGGGCTGGATGGATGCTCATCCACAGGGCGCACGACGGCGTGTCCTCCACATGCGCTTCGGCACCTCTCCCGGGCTGCCCGGGGTAGCGCGAGCGTGGCCTCATGGACTTCCCCCTTCCGCATCCTGGACCGTGGCTCGCCTCCCAGGTCGCCGAGAGGCTCGGCTCAGGCAGGGCTGCCGAGCGGCTTGTTCAGGGGGGCCTGCTCGTGCGGATCGCGCACGGGCTGTACTACCGGCTCGACGCATGGCATGCCCTCGGCGCGAAAGAGCGTCACCTCGTGACGCTCCGGGCGCACTTCGACCACCACGCGCGGCTGTCGGAGCCCGGGTTCGTCTACAGCCACCTCAGCGCCGCGAGGCTTCACGGCCTGTCACTCTGGAAGCCAGACGAGTTCATCCACGTCACCGTTCCGCGAGCTCCGGGCCGGTCCCGATACCGGCCCGAGGTGCGTCCCCACGCCGGCCACCTTGGCAGCGAGGACCGGTGCCTGGTGTCCGGGCTGCCGGCCACTGCCCTCGAAAGGACGATGGTGGACAGTGCGTGCATTCTCCAGCGCGGCGCCGCGCAGATCATCATCGACCACGGGCTGCGGCTGGGCGCCGAGCCGGCCAGGCTCGAGGCCCTCCTTGACCGTGCGTCGGGCCAGCGGGGCGTAGTGACAGCGCGTGCGGCCATTGCCCTTGGCTCGACACTCAGCGAATCGCCCGGGGAGAGCCTTCTGAATTGGCAGCTGAACAGCATGCCCGTGCCCACGCCGCACCAGCAGATCGAGGTGGCGACGCGCGCGGGCCGGGTGCGCGTGGACACGGGGTGGCCGGCCATCCGCCGCGGCATCGAGTTCGACGGCCGCGTCAAGTACTTCGCCTACGCTCCGACCCCGGAGGTGCTGCTCCGGGAGCGGCAGCGCGAGAAGGCCCTCATGGAAGAGGACTGGCGGCTGCTGCGTCTTGTCTGGGCCGACCTGTTCGACGAGGCCGAACTGCGGCGGCGCGTCGACCGGCTGCTGGCGTCCTAGGCCTCTCTTCGAGGCCGCAGGTTCGACGCGACAACGTAGCGTTCTGCAGGGGATTCACCGGGGTGTCGTGCGGAGGCTGCGAGTTCGCGATGCGAAAACGTCGAAGCCGGGCGCGGGCCGGCCGGCGGCGGTCCGCGCCCCGGTAGACTGGGCTGCCGTGCCAGCTGCCTCCCCGAGTTCCCCCACGCCGCCAGCAGCGGAGTCGGACGGCGCGGCATCGGCCGAGACGACCAGCCCGAACCGAGCCCCCGCCGCACACACGGCTCCCGGCACGCACTCCGCCATGCCCGCGCCGCCCGCCGCCCACCCCGCCGCACCCGGCAGTGTGCCCGGCGCCGCGCCGTCGTCCGCCACGCTCGCGCGGCTTGCCGAGCTCGAGTCGCTCCACCGCGGACCCGCGTGGGCGCTCACGCGCTCGGCGCCCTGGACCATCGCCGCGCTCCAGACGGCGTTCACGCGCAACCGGCCGCAGGTCGGCCTCGAGGAGCTGCACGAGGAGCTCGACGGCTTCCTCGAGGACCTGCGCGCCCGCGACGCCGCCGCCGGCACCCCCGTGACGGCCGGCACCGCGACGGGGCGCGCCGTCGCCGACGACTGGACCCGGCGCCGCTTCCTGACCCGCCGCGCACAGGGCGGGCGGATTGTCTACGAGCTCACCGAGGCCGCCGCCCGCGTCCTCGCGTTCCTCGAGGCCCTCTCCTCCGACCGCTCGACGCTCACGGGCTCCCGCCTCGGGACGCTCCTGGCCGACGTCGAGCGCCTCGCACGCGAGACCAACCCGGACACGTCCGCCCGCATCGAGGCCCTCGAGGCCGAGATCGAGGAGCGCCGCGAGCTCGTGCGGGCCCTGCGGACCGGCGAGCAGACGGCCGGGCTCGACGACGAGAACGCGCTCGAGGCGGCCGAGAACATCCTCGACCTCGCCGGCGGCCTTCCCGCGGACTTCAAGCGCATGCGCGCTGCGCTCGAGGAGTCCGTGGGCCAGCTGCGGAACCAGATCATCGAGGAGTCGCTCAGCAAGGGCGCGACCATGGCCCAGGTCCTCGAGGCGGACCGCCGACTGCGCGCCTCGAGCGAGGGCCGCACGTTCCGCTCGTTCACGGCCTTCCTCGAGAACCCCGAGCAGCAGATGCGCTTCCGCGCCGCGATCGCCGAGGTCCTCTCGCGCGACTTCGCGGACGGGCTCGGGCACGAGGAGCGCGAGACGCTCCGCCACCTCGTCGCCGAGCTGCGCGAGGCCAACACCCAGATCCAGCGCATCTACGGCAAGCTCTCCGAGAGCCTCAACACGTACGTCCAGAGCGACGACTACCGCCAGTCCGTGCGCCTGCGCGAGGCGATCCGCCGCGCCGAGCAGGCCGTCCGCCGGCTCCCGTACGTCCGCGAGGAGTCCGGCTTCGCGCCGGCGCCCGAGCTCTTCGGGGGCGAGTTCGAGTCGCTGTCCATGGTCAAGCTCTTCGACCCGGACGAGCTCGCCCCGCCGCCCCGGCTCGCCGAGCCGATCAGCTTCGGCTCCGAGGACCGCGTCCGCTCGGCCCGCACGGCGAAGGCACGGGCGGCGGCACTGCGGGAGGCGCTCGACCTCGCGCTCGCCGACGGCGGCGGCCGCGCGACCCTGCCCGAGGTGTGGGAGCGCCTGCCCGCGGGGGAGCAGCACATCAACTCGATCCGCGCGCTCCTGTCCGAGCTGCTGCACCGCGGCGCGGACTTCGACCGCGGGGCGTGGGGGCCGCTCGAGTTCGGCCAGATCGACGGCTCCCGCCGCACCGCCTACCTGCCGTCCGTCACCGTCACCGCTGGAGGGGAAAGCTGATGCCCGAGGACAACGCACCGGTGGCCGAGGTGGACTCGGCGGCCGAGCCGGATCCGCCCACCGTCCCGGAGCCCGCGCACGACGCCGACGGCCCGGGCCCGCTGCCCGGCCACCGCACAGGCGAGCCGACGCGCCCGGTCCGCCCCGCCGTCGTGCTCTACGACGGCGACACGGGCGAGCTCACGCTCAAGGTGCGCCAGGTCCTCGTGCGCCTGCTCAAGGGCCCGTACCTCGACGGCGGCCGCGACGAGAAGGGCTGGACCACGCTCCTGGACCACGAGGATGTGCTGCGCTCGCGGCTTTCGGAGCTGTTCCTGCGGCTGCAGATCGACCACGAGCGGAAGATCGCCGTCCTGCGCCCCATCGACCCGGAGCTGCTCGGGACGGCCTCGCGCTCCACGGTGCTGCGCCAGCAGCGCGCGCTGAGCCGCGTCGAGACGATCCTGCTCCTGCGGCTGCGGCTCCTGCTCGACCGCCACACGGCCGCCCAGACCGAGCCGACGGTCACGCTCGAGGAGCTCGCCGACGTCGTCGCCCACTACCGTCCCGCCGAGGAGCAGGACGCCCTCCGCGACGCCGACACCGTGGCCCGCGCCGTCGCGAAGCTCCAGGCCCGTCGCCTGCTCCTCCCCACCCCCCTCGAGGACGTCTACCTCATCTCCAACGCCCTGCCCCTCGCCCTGCCGTTCGAAAACATCGGGGACGTGACGCGGCACCTCGAGTCGCTCGCCGCAGGCCCGGCGCACGACGGCGGGCTGGCGCACGACGGCGGGCTGGCGCAGGCCGGCGGGCAGCTCGCCCTCGGCGACGACGCCGCGGAGGACGCCGCAGGCCCCCGTCTCGGCGGCCCAGACCCCCACCTCGGCGAGGATGAGGAGGCCACTGCGTGAGCATCGCGACCATGCTGCCGCTCGGCACCGAGGTCAACCCGGGGCAGTACCGCCTGTCCCTCGTCCAGATCGTCAACTGGGGCACGTTCCACGGCGCGCACACGATGCACGTGGACCGCAACGGCACGATGCTCACGGGCAACTCGGGCGTGGGGAAGTCGACGCTCTTCGACGCGATCGCCCGCGTGTTCGACGCCCGCCCGCGCTCGAACGAGGCCGCCGCGGCCCGCGCGGGCTCGAGCGAGGACCGCCGCACCACCTACACCTACATGCGCGGCAAGGTCGGCGACGTCGCGGTCGGCGAGGGCCAGGCGAGCGCGTTCCAGCGCCCCGGCGCGACGTGGAGCGCCGTCGCGCTCACCTTCGACAACGCCGCGGGCACGCGCCACACCCTCTCGGCGCTCTTCGACCTGCCCAAGAACGGCACGGAGTCGAGCCTGGGCCGCTTCTACCTCATCGACTCGGCGCCTCTGGACGTCCCCGCCGTCGAGGGGGTCGCGGACCGGCGGTTGACGCGCTCGGCCCTCGAGGCGCTCTTCCCCAGTGCCCAGGTCTTCGACGTGCACAAGGCCTTCGCCGAGCGCTTCCGCCGGCTGCTCGGCATCTCCAGCGACCAGGCCCTGCCGCTCCTGCGCGTCATCCAGGCCGGCAAGGGCCTCGGCGGGAGCGTCAACAGCTTCTTCCGCGACCAGGTCCTCGACCCGCCGGCCACCCTCGCGGCCGCGGACGAGGTGGTTGAGGAGTTCGGCAACCTCATGTCGATCCGCGCCCGGCTCGAGGACGTGCGGCTCCAGCGCGACCAGCTCTCGCCCGTCCCGGCCCTCAACCGGGAGCACGCCCAGGCCCTCGCGGAAGCCGAGCGGCTCCGCGGGCTCGCGGCAGGCCCGTTCGACGCCGTCCGGCAGGCGCACGCCGTCGCTGTCCACGAGCGCGCGCTCGCCGACGTGCGCACGCGCGCCCAGGCCAAGGCCAAGGAGCTCTCCGCCGAGCGGCACCGCCGCGACGCGCTCGCGAAGGAGCTCCGCTCGCTCGAGAACGAGTACAACAACGCCGGCGGCAACCAGATCTCCACCCTCGAGCAGGCCCGCGAGAACGCGGCCGTCGGCCTGCGGCTGCGCCGCGAGGTCGAGGCAGCGGCCAAGGCCGGGATGCACGACGCCGGGCTGCAGCTGCCGTTCTCGGCCGACGGGTGGGCGGACGCGCGCCGCCGGGCCGCCGAGGCCCTCGAGGCGACCGAGGGGGACACGGCCGCACTCAGGGAGGCGCGCTTCGAGGCGTTCGACGCGCACGCGACCGCCAAGCGCGAGCTCGCCGAGGCCCGCCGCGAGCTCGCCTCGCTCGCCGAGCGCAAGAGCCTCCTGCCGCCGTCGGCCGTCGAGAACCGTGCCGCGATCGCCGCAGCCCTCGGCATTGCGGAGGAGGAGATGCCGTTCGGCGGCGAGCTCATCGACCTCGCCGAGGAGCACGAGCGCTGGCGGCCCGCCGCGGAGCGGGCGCTCCGCTCGCTCGCGACGACCCTGCTCGTCCCCGGCCGGCACTTCGCGGCGGTGACCCGCTACCTCGACGGGAACGCGATCCGCGGGGCCCTGCGCGCCGTCGACCTCTCCGCGCGGGTGCCGGGCGCCGAGCTCGCCCTCGAGGACGCGCCCGAGGGCGACCTCCTGACCAAGCTCCAGATCCTCCCCGGAGAGGCGGGCGACTACCTCCGGGAGCGGATCGCCGCCGACTTCGCCTACGCGTGCGTCGAGGATCCCGACGAGCTCGCCGGGGTCGAGCGCGGGGTGAGCCTCGGCGGCGTCGTCAAGCGGGGCCGCGGGAGCGTCGAGAAGGACGACCGCTTCGCCGCCCGCGCCGACTTCGTGCTCGGCTTCGACAACGCGCCGAAGCTCGAGCTCCTCGCCGCGCGCGTGCTCGGGCTCGAGGCCGCTCTCACTGAGGCGGCGGAGGCCGCGCAGGCGAGCGAGGACTCGCACCAGGGCCTCGCCCGCCGGCTCGAAGCGCTGCGCCGGGTCGCCGAGGACGCGCGGGCCTGGGAGGAGGTCTCGTCCGAGGTCGCCGAGGAGGAGCTGCACCGGATCGAGGCACGCCTCGAGGACGCCCTCGCCGCGCAGAGCGACCTCGAGCCGCTGCGCGCCAAGGTCGAGGCGGCCCGCGCCGAGCACCAGGGCTCGACCGAGGCCGCGGCCGTGCTGCAGAGCGAGTACCGCCAGCTCGACGCCCAGCTCATGAGCGCCGACCGCCTCCTCGAGGCCGCGCGCGCCCGCCTGGCCGAGGCCCCGCCGTCGGACGCCGCCCACGAAGTGCTCTCCCCGCTCTTCGCCGAGGCTGGCGAGCCCGAGGACCAGCACGACCTCGACCGGATCGCCGCCGAGGTGCACGCCCGGATCGTCGCGCAGGTCCACGCCGCCGAGAGCCGCGCGCAGACCGCCGCCGAGAAGCTCACGCGCATCTTCGAGCAGTTCCAGCGCGACTGGGGCTCGGTCGTCTCGGCGGACCACGGCGTCTCCGTCGCGGCCGCGGAGGCGTTCGAGGCCCGCTACCACCAGATCGTCTCGGAGGGCCTGCCCACGCAGGAGGCGCAGTTCCGCGAGTTCTTCGCCCAGCGCACGCACGAGTCGTTCTCGACGCTCCTGCATCTGCTCGACGAGGAACGGCGCGGCATCTCGCAGCGCATCCTGCCGCTCAACTCGATCCTCGCGGGCGTCAACTTCCACGAGGGCTCGTACCTCGAGCTCGACATCCGCCAGACCGTTCCGTCCTCGGCAAGGCAGTTCAAGGACGCGATCGTCTCGGCGCTCACGGCGCGCCATGCGCACGACGGCGGGGGGCCAGCCGGCGCTGCGGCCGCTGCGGGTGCCGCTGCTGCTTCGGGCGAGGACGCGCTGACCATCCGCTACAAGACGCTCGAGGCGCTCGTGAAGCGGCTCGCCTCGCACACGCCCGAGGACCGGCGGTGGCGGGCCGAGGTGCTCGATGTGCGTACTCACGTGTTCATCTCGTGCAAGGAGCACCGCGTGTCGCGCTCGGGGGACGGGGAGGTGCGGGATGAGGTGTTCGTGCACGCGGACACCGGCTCGATGTCCGGCGGCGAGCGGCAGCGCTTCACGGCGTTCATCATGGCGGCGGCGCTGAGCTACCAGCTGGGGATCGCGGAGCAGGGGTTTACGAGCTACGGGACGGTCATGATGGACGAGGCCTTCGTGCTCGCGTCCGAGGAGTTCGCCGGGGCGGGCATCTCGGCGCTGCACGAGTTCGGGTTCCAGCTCCTGCTCGCGGCGCCGGAGAACGTCATCGACCTCTCGCGGTACCTCGGTTCCGTCACGGAGATCCTCCGGGACAAGCGCACGAACCGGTCGGGCCTCATCGAGGGTGGGCCGTCCGGCCTGTCCGGCGACGGCACAGGCCCGAGGTCCCAGGCCAACCCGGTGGACATCATCCTCCGCTAGGAGGACGCAGGGTCACGTCCCAACGTTGCGGGGTCACCTCTCAACGATGCGGGGTCACGTACCAAGGATGCGGGGTCACCTCTCAACGATGCAGGGTCACGTCCCTGGGACGCGGAGCCAATGTTAGGTCATTGACCCCGCAACGCTGGGAGGTGACCCCGCAACGCAGGGAGGTGACCCCGCAACGCTGGGAGGTGACCCCGCAACGCAGGGAGGTGACCCCGCAACGCTGGGAGGTGACCCCGCAACGCAGGGAGGTGACCCCGCAACGTGGGTGGGCTAGCCGGCCTTGGGGGCCGGGTCGTGCCGCACATACTCGCGCCGGAACCGCCCGGTCCCGGCGGTGAGCGCGCGGAGGTCGACGGCGTAGCGCAGCAGCTCGACATCGGGCACCTCGGCGGTGACCTCCGTCGTCTCCCCGCCCGCCGACGTCGTGCCCGTGAGCCGCCCGCGGCGCGCCGAGAGGTCGCTCATGACGGCGCCGACGTACTCGTCCGGGACGCTGATGGTCACGAGCGAGACGGGCTCGAGCAGCTGGATCCGCGCCGCCGCGGCGGCCTCGCGCAACGCGAGTGCCCCTGCGGACTGGAACGCGGCGTCCGAGGAGTCCACGCTGTGCATCTTGCCGCCGATGAGCGTCACGCGGATGTCGACGACGGGGAAGCCCTCCGCGACACCCTTGGCCATCTGCGCCCGGACGCCCTTCTCGACGGATGAGATGAAGGTGCCCGAGATGACGCCGCCCACGATCTTGTCCACGAACTCGAACCCCCCGCCGCGCTCGAGCGGCTCGACCTCGATGTCGCAGATCGCGTACTGCCCGTGCCCGCCGGACTGCTTGACGTACCTCCCGTGGCCCGACGCGGACTCGGCGAACGTCTCGCGCAGGGGCGTGACGACGTCGACCGTCTGGAGCTTGACGCCCTGGTCCCGCAGCCGGTCCAGCACGACGTCGGCGTGCGCCTCGCCCATGCACCACAGCACGAGCTGGTGCGTCTCGGGGTTCCGCTCGACGCGCAGCGTCGGGTCCGCGGCCGCGACCTTGCCGAGCGCCTTGGCGAGCGCGTCCTCGTCGCCGTGCGACGCCGCCTCGACGGCGACTGGCATGAGGGGCTCGGGCATGTCCCACGTGTCCACGAGCAGGGGCGCTTCGCGGGAGGACACCGTGTCCCCGGTCTCGGCGACGGCGAGCTTCGCGAGGGAGCACAGGTCCCCGGCCACGGCCGCCGGGACGGCGCGCAGGTTCGTCCCGAAGGGCGAGTACAGGTGCCCGATGCGCTCGTCGCTGTCGTGGTCGGGGTGGCCGCGGTCGGCGAGGCCGTGCCGGCCCACGTGGACCGGGGTGTCCTCGTGCAGGGTCCCGGAGAAGAGCCGCACCAGGCACACGCGGCCGAGGAACGGGTCCACGGTCGTGCGGACCACCTCGCCGGCGAGTGGCCCGTCGGGGTCGCAGCGCAGCGTCGGTGCGGGGGCGCCGTCGAGCGTCGTCGCGGGCGGGACGGCGTGCTCGAGCGGCGAGGGGAAGCCCCGGGTGAGCACCTCGAGGACCTCCGCTGTGCCGACGCCGGCCGTGGCCGACGTCGGGATGACCGGGAAGAACGAGCCTCGTGCGACCGCCGTCTCGAGGTCGGCCACGATGGCGTCGAGATCGATGTCCTCGCCGCCGAGGTACCGGTCCATGAGGGTCTCGTCCTCGCTCTCGGCGATGATGCCCTCGATCAGCTCGCCGCGCGCGGTCTCCCAGCCGGCGAGCTCCTCGGATTTCGCCGGCCGGGTGTCGGGCTGGAGCCGGTCGCCGGAGTAGTCGGAGACGGTCCCGGAGATGAGGCCGAGGAGGCCCGTGAGCTCGTCGCCGTCGCGCATGGGCACGTAGAGCGGCAGCACGGATTCGCCGAAGGCCTCGCGGGTCGCGGCGAGGGCGGCGTCGTAGTTCGCGCGCGGGTGGTCGAGTCTGCTGATGACGACGGCGCGTGGCATCCCGATGCGCTCGCACTCGGCCCACAGCGCGGTCGTCGCCGCGTCCACGCCGTCGACCGCCGAGACGACGAACAGTGCCCCGTCCGCCGCGCGCAGCGCCGCGCGCAGCTCGCCGATGAAGTCCGCGTAGCCCGGTGTGTCGATGAGGTTCACCTTGACCTCGCCGACGACGACGGGCGCCACCGAGAGCGCGACCGACCGCTGCTGCTTGACGGCAGAGGGGTCGGAGTCGCCGACCGTGGTTCCGTCCTCGATCGAGCCCCGGCGCGAGATCGCCCCGGTCGAGGCCAGGAGCGCCTCGAGCAGCATCGTCTTGCCGGCACCCGAGTGGCCCACGAGGGCCACGTTGCGGATCTGTTCGGGCCGCTCGACGACGACTCCCGGCCCCGAGACGTCGTTGCGGCCCGGTCCCTTGGCCGAGCTGGGTGTTCCTTTCCCCGACATGCGCACCTCCCGTTCACGGAGGTCTCCAGCCGGCGGATGGATCCCTCATCCGGTACAGGCCTTAATCCTGCTGCTTTCGGGGCGAGTGCGCGAGGGGTCAGAGCGATTCGGCCCCGCTTGAGCTGATCTTGAAGTTTTCTTGTCACCCGCATGGCGTTGGCGTTGAAGTCCCCGGCCGAGAGTTGTCAGTGCCGGCCGCTGGGCTGGCCGACAAGCACAGACCGGGCCGGCACGAGCCCGGCGGAAGACAAGGATACGACCATGGGCATCCGCCTCAACTCCACGTCAGGCAAAATCCTGGCCTCAGCCGCGCTGATCGGCGCCGCGGCGAGCGTTGCAGGCCTGGGCACGTACGGCGCCTTCACCTCCACGACGTCCGCGAGCGAGACGGTCTCCTCCGGGACCGTCGTCATCGGCCTCGGTGCCTCCGGCACGGCCGCCAACCGCCTCGACGTCGCGGCCACCGGGATCGTCCCCGGCGACTCGGTGCAGCGCGCCGTCACCCTGACGAACAGCGGCAACCAGGATCTCTCCGCCGTCACGCTCACGACGACGGCGACCACCTCCTCGATCCTCGACACCGACGGCGCGAGCGGCCTGCAGGTGACGATCGACCGCTGCTCGGTCGCGTGGACCGAGGCCGACGCGCCCAGCGGCGGCTACACCTACACGTGCTCGGGCACGACGTCGTCCGTTCTCGCCTCGCGCGCGATCATCGGCGCGAACGTCGCGCTCTCGAACCTCGCGGCGGTCGGCTTGGGGCAGACGGACAACCTGCGCGTCACGGTGTCCCTCCCGGCGGCCGCGAACAACGACTTCCAGGGGAAGTCGAGCACCGTCCAGTTCGCCTTCACTGGCACGCAGCGCACCGCGACGAGCAAGTGAACCGCTGACTGAGCCGGCTCCGACCAGAACCGCCAGGAGGCCGCGATGCCCACCGCCGTGTCCACCGACATGTCCGTCCTCGACGAGGCTGTCACCGAGACCCCCGGCGCCGCGCAGCCCGCCCGCGTCCCCTCCCGCGGGCGGGAGGCCCGGCGGAGCGACCTCCGGCTTCTGCTCGCCTCCGCCCGAGTGCTCGGGCGGGCGGCGCTGGGCCTCGCGGTCGGCGTCGCGCTCGCCGCGTTCCTGTTCCTCGCGGTCGGGCCGCGCGTGCTCGGCTACCAGACCTCGACGATGCTGACCGGCTCGATGGCGCCCATGATCAACTCGGGCGACGTCGTCGTGAGCGTGCGAACCCCGACTTCGCAGCTCAAGGTCGGTGATGTCCTCACCTACCACATCCCGGTCGGCGACCAGCGGGTCGAGACCCACCGCGTCATCGAGGTCACCCGCCCGGGCGACGGGACGACGCTCGTGCGGACGCGGGGCGACGCGAACAACGGGCTCGACCCCTGGACGGCCGTCATCACGGACAACGCCGTCTACACCACCGCCGCCGTCGTTCCACACCTCGGGGACGCCATCCGCTTCCTCCGGCAGGGAGGGGTCTCGACGGCGCTCATGTACGCCGCCGCGGCCGCCTTCGTGGCCGTCGCGCTGCACTCGATCTGGCGCCGGGAGGCCCGCCCGGCCCGGACGGAGAGTGGGTGACGACGACCGTGGAACCCGCGGAGATCCCGGTCCTCGACAGGGCATGCCTCGACGACCTGGCCTCAGACCTCGCGTCGCCGGCAGACGCCCGCGACTTCGCGGCGTCCTTCGTCAAGCTCCTTCCGGGCCGGATCCATTCCATCGCGGCCGCCCTCGACGGGGGGAGGACGGAAGCCGCCCACGTGTCGCTCGTGAGCCTCGCGGTGTCGGCGTCGATGGTCGGCGCCCTCAGGCTCGAGCGCGAGGCGCGCCTCCTCGATGGGGAGGTGCTGGCCGGCCGGGCCGCACTCGCCGCCGAGTCGGTCCGCCGCCTCGTGGACGACGCCGATGCCGCCTGCGCGGCCCTCGTCGAGGCCGTCGGGGTCGTCGGCTGGCCATGAGGCTGCCGCGTGACGGCGGCGGAGGGCCGGAAGGTCAGGCCGGAGGGTCAGGACTGCGGGGCCATCATCCCGTAGCCGACGCCGCGCACAGTGCGGATGAAGCGCGGGCTGCGGCCCCGGTCTCCGAGCTTGCGGCGGAGGTTGCCCACATGGACCTCGACCAGATGCTCATCCGAGGCCCACTCGTCGCCCCACACGGAGCGCAGGAGCATCTCGCGGGTCCACACCCGGCGCGGGGAGCAGACCATGAGCGCCAGCAGGTCGAACTCCGTGCGGGTCAGGGCGACTTCTTTGCCGTCGACCTCGACGACGCGAGCGTCGAGGTCGACGACGAGCGGGCCGTGGGCCAGCCTCTGGCCGTCGGGCGCCGGTGGCTCGGGCGCCGGTGGCTCGGGCGCCGGTGATTGGGTCGCCGGGACGTAGGGCGCCGGGACATAGGGGGCCGGTGCAGGCTGGAGGGGGGAAGCCGCGCGGGCAGGGGGAGCAGCTGAGGCCGGGAAGCCGGTTGAGGCCAGCGGGACCGGAGGAGCTGGCGGGGGTCCGGGATGGTCCAGGCCAGCGGCATCCGGGGCCGATGCCTTCGGCGCGGTGGCGCGCGGACGGCGGAACATGGCCTCGACCCTGGCCTGGACCGTGCGGGGGCTGAAGGGCTTGCTGATGTAGTCGTCGGCTCCGATCTGGAGGCCGATGAGCTCGTCGATCTCCTCGGCGCGGCCCGTGATCATGACGACGTACGCGTCGGAGAACTCCCGCAGCCGTCGGCACACCTCCGTCCCATCCAGGTCGGGCAGGTTGAGATCGAGCGTCACGAGGTCCGGCTCGTGCTCTCGGGCGAGGCGCAGACCCTCGGCTCCGGTGGCGGCCTCGGCCACCTCGAAGCCGTGCCGCTGCAGCGTCCTGGCCAGGAGCATCCGGACGTCGGCGTCATCCTCGATGACCACCGCGCGCCGATCGGCCAATTCGTGCTCCATAGACGTCAAGTCTGGCAGACGATCCAGCACTCCCACATCATTGGCCACTGCGACATCACTGGCCACAGCCAAGCCCGGACCGGGCACACCGGTTGAGAAAAACTTGAGCCTTTGTGCCGGGCGCGCTTGAGGGGTGGCTGGGAGCATGGCCTGGGGGTAGGGCATCAGAACAACACGGCAGGGAAGGCAGCGCCCGGATGGCACACGCAAGGGACACGGCGGTATCGCCGGGCCGCGCGCGATTCCGCCTCTGCGTGCTGGTCTCGGCCTGCGTCTCGGGCCTTGTCTTCGCCCCGGCGGGGGCGTGGGCCGCGTTCACCGGGGCCGGCGCCGCTTCCCTGCGGGTCGCGACATACAGCATCCCGGCGCCGGGGAGCGTGAACGCGAACTTCGTCTGTGGCCTCTCGGGCAGGCAGGCCACCGTCACGGTCATGGCGTACGGCAAGGTCGAGCGTGCGACGTCATACACCTTCACCCTCACCGCGCCGGACGGCACCAGCAGCAGCACCACGACGACCCTCGACGTCGTGACGCTCAGCCAGAGCTCCGCCTCCGTGGGAAGCGGCGTCTACACCCTCACCATCCAGGCCAGGATCGGGTCGTGGATTGGGGCGCCACTGATCCGGACGCACGTCTGCGGGCAGCAGCAGCAGGGATCGGGGTCTGGGGGATCGGGTTCCGGTGGATCGGGGGCTGGAGGATCAGGGGGCGGGGGAGCCGGCGGCACCGGATCAGGGGCCCCGTGAACCGCGAAATACAGGAAGTATCCTTTGCGTTATCGGGCTGACTTAGCCTAGCCTTACTGAGGTTCGCCTAACCCCAAGGAGCAGCCGAGTGCAGTCCCCGATCCTGTCCCGCCGAGGCTTCTTCGGCGCCGCCGGCCTCGCGGACGCGCCGGCCCCTCCGACACCGCGTATCGAAGGAGCCGTCGCATGAGCCGACCCACCTCCAGCAGCCGCCCGCGCACGCAGGCGCGCGCCGCCGTCGTGCGCCCCTTCGAGCTCACCGTCGCCGCCGTGCGGGACCTGACCCCGAACCTGCGCCGGCTCACCCTCGGCGGGACGAGCCTGCGCGACTTCGCGACCGACGCCGACGGCGCCACGTGGGATCTGCGCATCAAGGTGCTCGTGCCCTCGCCCGGGCATCCGCTCCCGCGCGTCGCCGAGCTGGCCGCGGCCGATCCGTCGGGCGACGGCGCCTCGTGGTACCAGACCTGGCTCGGGCTGCCGGAGGGAACGCGCGGCGAGATCCGCAGCTACACGGTCCGCGAGGCCCGGCTCGACGAGGCCTACCCGGAGATCGACGTCGACTTCGTCCTTCACGTCGACGCGGACGGCCACTCCGGCCCGGCCGCGACGTGGGCCATGGGCGTCGCGCCCGGGGACAAGGCGCTCGTGTTCGGCCCAAGCGCCGCCTCCGGCGAGTGCGCGGGCATCGAGTTCGCGCCCGGCCTCGCAGGCCACGTCCTCCTGGTCGGCGACGAGACGGCGCTGCCTGCGATCGGCGGGATCCTGCGCGACCTGCCCGCCGGCATGACCGGCCAGGCCATTCTCGAGGTGCCCGGCGCCGAGGACTTCCAGGACCTCCCGACCCGTGCCGACGTCGGCGTCACGTGGCTGGCCCGCGGCGAGCGCACCCACGGCGAACTGCTCACGGAGGCCGTGCGGGGCGTTGTGCTCGAGCCGTTCTGCGCCCCCGGCCCCGACGTCCCGGCGCGCGCCACGGCGGCGGGCGAGCCGCTCGACGTCGGCCCCGACCGCGAGCTGATGTGGGACACCCCGCAGTACCGCCGGCTCTTCGGCGCCGAGCCCACTGGCGCCGGCCTCGGCAATGCCTCCGGCGGCGCCGAGCCCGGCCCGGCGACCGTCCGCCCGTTCTACGCGTGGATCGCGGGGGAGTCGGGCATGGTCAAGGCGCTGCGGCGGTACCTCGTGCGCGACTGCGGGATCAACCGCGAGCAGGTCGCGTTCATGGGCTACTGGAAGCAGGGCGTGGCCCAGCGTTGACGGCCAGCGTTGAGGACCCAGCGTTGAGGGGTCATATCCCCCTGCGTTGAGGGGTCACCTGCGACGCGGGTCCCCTGCGACCCGGGTCACCTCGCGTTCACCCTCACGTCTACCGCGTGTGGCCTCGCGCGCTTAGGCTCCCGGGCGTGGCTGGAAGCGTTCGCGAGGGCCGAAGGAGATTTGTCGCCCTGGGCGACTCCTTCACCGAAGGCGTGGGGGACTGGAACCCCGGCCTGCCCAACGGCGTCCGGGGATGGGCGGACCGCGTCGCGGAGAAGCTCGCGAAGGCGGAGAAGGGCTGGGAGTACGCCAACCTCGCGATCCGTTCCAAGCGCCTGAGGCAGATCGTCGACGAGCAGCTCGAGCCGGCCCTCGCCCTCGAGCCCACCCTTGTGAGCGTCTATGCGGGCGGCAACGACATCCTCGACGTCGGCACCTCGATGGACCAGCTGCTCGGCGAGTACGAGGACTTTGTCCGGCGCCTCGCCGCGACCGGGGCGACGCTCGTGCTCTTCACGGGCTACGACGTCAAGGTGAACCCCCTCCTCGAGCCGCTCAAGCGCCGCAACTGGCAGTACAACGGCCGCGTCCGGGAGTTGGCCCGCGAGCTCGACGCCGTCCTCGTCGACTACTGGTGCTTCGACGAGTTCGCGGACAAGCGCCTGTGGGACGCCGACCGGCTGCACATGTCCAAGGCGGGCCACAAAGTCCTTGCACGCCAGGTCCTGGACCACCTCGGCGTCCCGCACCGCATGAAAACCAAGGAGTGGGAGCCACCCCTCCGGCGCACCCCCCGGGAGTGGGCGGGGGCCCAGCGGGCGTGGGTCCGCGACTGGGTCGTGCCGCTCATCGGACGCAAGCTCCGTGGCGTGACGCTGGGTGACTCGCTGTCGCCCCGCTGGCCGGAGCCTGTCAAGGTGCCGCGCCAGGGCGGCCTCCGCCGTTACGTCGAGAAGCACCCCGAGGCCCTCGCGCGCACGCCGGGCTGGGTGGGCTAAGGCCTCAAGGCCGGGGGAGCCACTCGTTGGCCACAGGCCCCATTGTTTTTCCAATTGTTTTGACAAAAAATGTCATGAACATTCCATTAATCGTCGTAACGCGTACCAATTTCGGTTGATATCGCTCCGCGGGGGCTGACACGATGGCCGCGGGGGACAGAGACCAATCAACCTTGAAGGAGGGAACATGGGCTTCTCGTTCGACAGGACTGCGGCAGTGATTGTCGCGGCGCTCGCCATCACGACTGGCGGGTCCACCGCGGCCTTCGCAGCCAACGCCAACACCCACACATCGACCGCCTCGACGGCCATCGCGGCCGTCCCGCTCGCCGAGCACGACGACGACTACCCGGCTCCCCCGCCCACCGATCCCCCAGTGACCGAGGAGCAGGTCGCCGCGGCCAAGGCCGCGTTCGCCGCCGCACGGGAGGCTGCCCGCGAGTCCGAGAAGGCTGCGCTGGAGGCCAACCGCGCTGAGGAGCGCGCGCTCCTCGACGCCGCCAAGGGCGGCGACGGCGACAAGAAGGCCGCCCTCGAGGCCTTCCACGACCTGAAGGAGCAGAACCGGGCCGAGCTCGCCGAGCTCAAGGACGCCAACCGCGACACGGTGGACGCCGCGAAGGCCGAGTACCAGCATCTCGTCTCCTCGTACGGAAAGCAGCACAGCCTGTAGCCGAGGAGGGGCGGCGCGGATTCCTGCGCCGATTCGCCTCGCAAGGCCCCGCCCGGATCCCTCCGGACGGGGCCTTGCCTTTGGGCGGAGGGCTCTCTCCGACCCACTAGGCTTGGCTGGTGCCTGACGTCTCAACCAATTCCCGGCGGATCCCGTGTCCTTCCCAGCCCTGAGCCGCAGCGGCGGACTGCACCCGGCCTGGCTGCTGACCCTCGCATTCCTGGCCACGACGGCGCCGCTCGCCACCGACCTGTACCTGCCCGGCTTCCCTCGCGTCCAGCAGGAGTTCGCGGCCACGGCCTCGGGGGTCCAGCTGACGCTCACGGGCTTCCTCGTGGGCATGGCGTTCGGGCAGCTCGGGTTCGGTGCCATCTCGGACCGCTTCGGCCGGCTGCGGCCCCTCCTGATCGGCAACGTCGGCGCCCTCGTCGCCTCGGTGCTCGCGGCCCTCGCCCCGTCCCTCGAGGTGCTCGTCGCGGCGCGGCTCGTGCAGGGCCTGTGCGGCGCGGCGGGGATCGTGATCGCGCGGGCCATCATCGTGGACCTCACCAAGGGCTCGGAGACGGCCCGGACCATGAGCCTCATGATGACGGTCGGCGGCATCGCCCCCGTCCTCGCGCCCTCGATCGGCGCGCTCATCGAGGGCCCCGTCGGCTGGCGCGGCATCATGTGGACGCTCGCGGCCCTCTTCGCGCTCATGATGCTGTGCGTCGCGACCGTGTTCCGCGAGACCCGCCCCCGCGAGCAGCGCGCCGCCCACAGCCTCCTCGGCGGCTTCGCCCAGCTGCTGCGCGTGCCCCGCTACCTCGGCTACGGCGCCCTCTTCGCCCTGACGTTCGCCGCGATGATGACGTACATCTCCGCATCCCCGTTCGTCTACCAGAACGTTATGGGCTTCTCGGCCGTCGGCTATGGCGCGATGTTCGGCGTCAATGCCGTGGGCCTCATCACCGCCGGCTACGTCTCCTCGCGCCTCGTCCACCGCTGGGGTCCCCAGCGCATGATCGGCGTCGCCGTGCCATCGCTCCTCGCGTTCTGCACGGCGGTCCTCGTCGTGTCCCTCCTGCCCGTGCCGCGGTGGATCCTCGCGGTGCCGATCTGGTGTGCCGTGACGAGCGTCGGCTTCATCATGGGCAACTCCACGGCCCTCGCGCTCGAGGAGGTCCGCCACGTCTCCGGCAGCGGCTCCGCCCTGCTCGGGTTCGCGCAGTTCATCTTCGGCGCGCTCGTCTCACCGCTCTCCGGCATCGGAGGCGAGGGCACGCCCCTGCCCATGGCGCTCATGATGACGACGGCGGCCGCCGCCGCGCTCGTCCTCGTCGCCGTCCTGCGCCGCCGCCCCGCGTAGAACGCCGCCGCGACGAACACGACGGCGGGCGGCAGGCCAGAGGCGACCGTCCCCATGAACTTCGCGCCGAAGGCCTGCGGACGACGCTACTCACGGCGATCGCTCCAGGCCGTTCCTAGCACCGCCGGGGGGGGCTGTACGATTCGGCGGTTTCCCGCGACCCAATCACAAGCAGGGTGTCGGGCATGTAGCTCGGCTGACCGTCCAGCAGTTCGCCCAGCGCTATGACCAGGTTCGCGCCGGAGGCGAAGTGGAGATTCATCGCCCATCGAAGGTCACTGGGCGGATCCGAATGAGAGAACGTGCACGCGGTGAGGCGCTCCCCGATGAGGCCGCGCCACCGTTCGGAGACGTCGGTGATCGTTACCTTCGGACTGGGGTCAGCTTCGCCGGGCCCACCCTGGACGAGGCCTTCGTTCCACGCGTCAGAATTCCAATGGATCCGCGTCGAAGGTGACGTCCGCCAATGCAGTGTCACCAGCCTCGAAATCATCGGCGATTTATTGTCGCAAGCGTGTCGGCTCGTAGAAGCCTACGCTGATCAGCGAGTCGTCGACTCGCACATCGGCATCACAGTAGCCTTTGGCTTCGACTTCCCAGGCGTCATGGTCGAAGTCCTGAGGGTAGAGCGCATGGATCTCGTCTTCAGCTCGGCCTTGCATGGTGCCCCACCACCCCGCCCATCCCGTAGTCCTATCCGACGGGGAATTCTCTCAGACATTCCTCGGCCTTATTTTCAGGTCACGCCGGAGTTGGGTAAGGCTCCCCGATTATCGACGTTGACCTACCTCGCGATGCCAGTAAGTGGCGTCCTCGCTCCCGGTGCGCAGCACCGCGTCCGGCAGTGGAGGTGCCGGCCACAATTGGAGGAGATAGAAGTCGACCGGCTGATCAGAAAATTCGCCCTCCCTTCCTTGATCTCGTCCGTTTGCGCTGGCTCGCAGCCGGTAGCTGCCCGGCGGGATGCCAGGTAGCACACCGCCGCTCAGGCCCGCCCAGGAGCTCCACCGCATCTCGTGTCCTTCGGGGAGGATAAATGACACCTCGACGACGTCCTCCCAGGGGGCATCGGCATCATCCTTGGGCATTGCTTCCAACAGAACGATGCGTACGGGCGAGCCGCCCGACCGGCGGGCCAGGTTCACATACACGCGATCGGGATCAGAGGCCCCGACCAATCCGTTGACCTGCCCGGCGAAGAAGCGATCAAAATCGCCGTCGAAGCCGCCGTCCTCCGTCCAGACGAGGTCGAATTGTCCGTAGTCGGTCTCGACAACTTGGTCTAACACCACTCGTTCCACGGCATCAGACTATGGTCGCGAAGGCCAGGAGCAGGAGGAGGGCCGGGGACGGACTACCGTCCGAGGTCCGCGGGCGCGAAGCTCCACAGCTCGGCGGACATGCCGACCGGGCGCTGCCGCTCCGCCGAGCCCTCGGCGCCCTCGGCGCCCTCGGATCCCGCGGCGGGGCGCCCGTGCCCGTGCCCGAACGCCGCCGAGTTCTTCCACGCCTCGAAACTCTCCTCGTCCGCCCAACGGGTCACAACGAGCCAGACGTTGCGCCCGTCGGTGGGCTGCAGCAGCTCGAAGCCCTCGAAGCCGGGCTGGCCGTCGACGGCGCCGGCCCGGGCGGCGAAGCGCCGGGCGAGCTCGTCGCCGGAGTCGGCGGGGACGGTGATGGCGTTGATCTTCACGATGCTCATGCCCACGATCCTCGCAGGTCCGCCCGGGCCCCGTCGCGTCCGAGACGCAACCTGACTGCCACCCCCCGCCGCTAGACTCGCCGGGAGCAGCGCACCCGGCCCCGGACGGCCGGGAGCGCCACGTGTTCAGGGCACAGCGAAGGAGCAGCGCATGACCACCTGGCGGATCAGGGACTTCCACCCCTCGGACCTCGACGGGATCCTCCACCTGTGGAGCGCCATGACGGCCTCGGGCATCGAGCCGGTCTACTCCCTCTCCGAGGTCCTCGCGAGCTGCCAGAAGGACCACGCGGTCGTCGCGCTCCACGGCGACGATGTCGTCGGGGCCGCCGTGGGGCGCGCCGCCCACGAGCAGGGTTGGATCGTCTTCCTCGCGACCCTGCCCGAGTGGCGCTCGCGCGGCATCGGCACGGCGCTGCTCTCGGCGCTCGAGAACCGCATGGCCCCGCTGGGCCTCACGAAGCTCTCGGCTCTCATGCCGGATACCGAGACCCGCTTGGAAGCGTTCCTCTCCCGCGGGTTCAAGGACGTCAAGAACCTGCGCTTCTTCGAGCGCCAGATCCCCGTCCAGCGCACCGAGCTCGAGCCCCTCGCCCTGCTCGGCGGCCGCGTCCTGCCGCGCGACCTGTGGGAGAACGTCGCGGGCATGAAGCGCGAGAAGCAGCTCCTCGAGCGCCGCCTCGTGCTCCCGCTCGCCCAGGCCGAGCTCGCGGACGAGTTCGGCGTCGTGCCGCCGCGCGCCGTCGTCCTCTTCGGCCCGCCCGGGACGGGCAAGACGACGTTCGCCAAGGCCATCGCGTCCCGGCTCGAGTGGCCGTTCGTCGAGGTGTTCCCGTCCCGCCTCGCCGGCGACCCGGAGGGCCTCGCGGGCGCCCTCCGCACCACGTTCACGGAGATCGCCGAGCTCGAGCACGCCGTCGTCTTCCTCGACGAGGTCGAGGAGATCGCGTCCCACCGCGCGGGGGATCCGCCGAGCCCCAACCAGGGCGTGACCAACGAGCTGCTCAAGATCATCCCGGCCTTCCGCGAGCAGCCCGGCCGCCTCCTCGTCTGCGCGACGAACTTCATCCGCGCCCTCGACTCGGCGTTCCTGCGCCACGGCCGCTTCGACTACGTCATCCCCATCGGCCTGCCCGACGCCGAGGCCCGCCTGGCCATGTGGCAGCGCTTCATCCCGGACGCCGTCATCGGGGACGTGGACATCGACGCGCTCGTGGCCCGCACCGAGGGCTTCTCGCCCGCGGACATCGAGTTCGCGGCCCGCTCGGCGAGCCAGCGCGCCCTCGAGAAGGCGGTCTACGGCGGCCAGCACGCGGGCGGGTCGCCGGCGTCGGACGACGGCGCCACGTCCGCACAGCGAGCCAGCGGGCAGCCGGCGGGGCGGCGCGGGCCCACCACCGAGGACTACCTCGAGGCGATCGGCGAGACCAAGACGACGGTCGGCGCGGAGGTCGCGGCGGCCTTCCTCGAGGACATCGACGAACTGGCCCGCGTGTGAGCCGACCGCACGCCTCTGGCAGAGTGGTTGCATGACCGTGCAGCCAGCCCACGACGTCGTCCGCGCCGCGACCCCGCGGCTGCGCCCGCTCTTCAACGTGGCCCAGCGGCTCGGGCGTGGGTGGAACGCGATGCGCACGCGCATGGTGCGCAACGGGGACTACGTGGCACAGGTCGTCGCGTACCGCGGGTACGGGACCACACGGCGCGTGCGGGTCCTGGCCCGCGTCATGTACGCCCGCCCGGGGCTGCACGGGCGCGAGGACACGTTCATGAACGTGCGCGGCTGGGTCTCGTTCACGTCCGTGCCGATCGAGTACGCCGAGGTGACGGTCGAGATCGGCGGAACGCGCGCCGTCGTGCGCGCCGACTCCGGCGGGGTGGTCGACGCGATGGTCGACGTCGAGCTCACGCCGGGGTGGCACGAGGCCCGCATGAGCGCGGACGGCGCCGAGGCGTCCGTGGGGCAGATCCTCGTCGTGTCCCCCGAGGCGAGGTTCGGGATCGTCTCCGACATCGACGACACCGTCATGGTCACCGCCCTCCCACGCCCGTTCCTGGCCCTGTGGAACACCTTCGTGCTGAGCGAGCGGGCGCGCACGCCCACCCCGGGCATGGCCGTGCTCCTCGACCGGCTCGCCACGGACCATCCCGAGGCCCCCGTCGTGTACGTCTCGACCGGCCCGTGGAACGCCGCGCCGACGCTCTCGCGCTTCCTCGGCCGGAACCTCTACCCCGCCGGGCCGCTCCTGCTCACGGACTGGGGCATGACGCCCGACCGCTGGTTCCGCTCGGGCCGCGAGCACAAGCGGGAGAACCTCGTGCGGCTCGCCGCCGAGTTCCCGGAGATCCGCTGGCTCCTCGTCGGCGACAACGGCCAGCACGACGAGGCGATCTACGCCGAGTTCGCCGCCGCGCACCCGGCGTCCGTCGCCGCCGTCGCGATCCGCGAGCTGTCCCCGAGCCAGGCCGTCTTCTCGGGCGGCACGACGCACGACGCCGGTGAGGCCGCCGCGCGCCCGGACGTCACCTGGGCGTCGGCGCCGGACGGGGCGGGCCTCGCCGAGCAGCTCGAGGCCGCCGGGATCCTGTGAGCCTGGGGCCCCAGCGGGGGCACCCGCCACGGCGGATTTCCCCCGACCCCTTGCCCCGGGCACCGGTCCCATAGTGAGAATGGCCCATGCCGGTCCTTGTGAGGTCCCTCGAAACCGCCGTCCCGTCCACCGTGCTCAAGCAACCCGAGGCCAGGGACGTCTTCGCGGCCCAGGAGGGCCTCACGCGGCTGGGCCAGCGCCTCGTCACGACGTGCTTCGACGCGTCGGCGATCGACACCCGCTATTCGGCGGTCGCCGAGTTCTCCTGGGACCTCCCCGACCACCACCCCGACTTCTTCGATTCGTCCACGGGCACGATCCTGAATCCGAGCACCAAGACCCGCAACGACCTCTTCGCCCGCGAGGCCACCCCGCTCTTCACCAAGACCGCGCGCCGCGCCCTCGACGCGGCCGAGGGGATCGGCCCCGAGGACGTCACGCACGTCGTCACCGTCTCCTGCACGGGCTTCTTCAACCCCGGCCCCGACTACCGGGTCGTCCGCGACCTCGGCCTGGACCCCTCGGTGCAGCGCTTCCACCTCGGCTTCATGGGCTGCTACGCCGCGTTCCCGGCCCTGCGCGCGGCCAAGGCGTTCTGCGACGCCGACCCGACCGCCGTCGTCCTCGTCGCGATCGTCGAGCTGTGCAGCCTGCACGTCCGCAGCTCCAACGATCCGGACACGATCCTCGGCGCGTCCCTCTTCGCCGACGGCGCGGCAGCCGCCGTCGTCACCGCGCGGGACCTCCCGCTCACGCGCCCCGCGCTGAGCCTCGACGCCTTCGAGACGACCCTCACGCCCGTCGGCGAGGAGACGATGGCGTGGAACATCGGCGACCGGGGCTTCGAGATGGTCCTGGGCACCTATGTCCCGCACATCATCGACGAGCACATCACGGGCGCCCTCGCCCCGCTGCTGGCCCGCGAGCCGGCCCTCGCCGCGCTCCCGCACGCCGAGATCGAGCACTGGGCCATCCACCCCGGCGGCCGCAGCATCGTGGACAAGGTCGTCGCGCGGCTCGGGCTCAGCGAGGCGCAGGCCACGCCCGCGCGGCAGACGCTGCGCGACTTCGGCAACATGTCCAGCGCGACCGTCATGTTCGTGCTCGAGCACATCCTCGGCGGGCCGGGTTCGGGGCGCGGGCCGGGTTCGGGGGCCTGGCCGAGTTCGGGGGTCGGGGCGGGTTCGAGTGTCGGGCCGGGTTCCGAACGGATCTGCGCCATGGCTTTCGGGCCTGGCCTCACGGTCGAAACGGCACTCATGACCCGGCTCCTGCCCTAGGCGCGCATGGGCGAGACGCAGGACGGCGAGGCACACGATGCCGTGATCGTCGGCGGCGGCCCCGTCGGCCTCTGCCTCGCGGTCCTGCTCGCGCAGCTGGGCGTCGGCGTCGTCGTGCTCGAGGCCCGGCCCGAGCGGCTGCGCCACTCGCGCTCCATCGGCATCCACCCGCCCGGGCAGCGCGTCCTCGCCCGGGCCGGGGTCGCCGACGAGGTCGCGGCGCAGGCCGTCCGCATCGCCGAGGGCTCGGCGCGCACGCTCGGGCCGCAGGGCCGCAGCCGCGAGGTCGCCCGCCTGCTGCTCCATCCGTCGGTCCTCGCCGTGCCGCAGTGGCGCACCGAGGAGGCGCTTGAGGCCCGGCTCGACCGCCTCGCGCCCGGCGCCCTGCGGCGGGGGACGCGTGCGGGGGGCCTCGCGCGCGGGCCGGGCGGCGCCGTCGTGCGCTGCGAGGATGGGGTGACCGTGGCCGGGCGCTGGATCGTCGCGGCCGACGGCGCGCGCTCGCCGCTGCGGGCGGCCCTGCAGTGGGACCGGGGGCTGCCCGTCCGCGAGCGGAGGCTTGCCGATTCCTACGTCATGGGGGACTTCGCGGACGAGACCGGCGACGGGGCGCTTGCGGTCCTGCACCTCGAACCGGGCGGCATCGTCGAGTCGTTCCCGCTGCCCGGGGGAGTGCGGCGGTGGGTGGCCAGGACGGACCGGCTGTGGGTCGACCCCACCCCGCGGGGTCTTGCGCGTCTCGTCGCCGAGCGGACCGGCGCCAGGCCGGATCCTTCGACGTGCACCATGCTCAGCGCCTTCGCCGTGACCGAGCGGCTCGCGGGACGCATGGTGCTGGGGCGCGTCCTGCTCGTGGGCGACGCCGCGCACGAGGTCAGCCCGATCGGAGGCCAGGGCATGACCCTGGGGTGGCTCGACGCCGAGGCCTTCGCCCCGCTCATTGCTGCGGACGTGCGGGCGGCCCGTTCCGGCCGGGCGTCGGCGTGGCCCGAGCTGTGGGCCGCGGCGGAGCGGGAGCGGCTTGCCTCGGCGGCTCTCGCGGCGCGGCAGGCGAGGCTCAATATGACGCTCGGCAGGCCGATGCCCCCCGGGGCCATGGCCGCCCGCAACGCCCTGCTCCGCGGCGTCTACCGCATCCCCGGGGCCGCGGGCCTCACGGCGCAGCGCTTCACGATGCAGGGCTGACGCCGCGAATTGTTGGGTTGTGCAGGGTGATGGGCCCGCCGACCCTGCTCAAGCCAACAATTCGCGCTAGCTCGGCACGTCGCGCTAGCTCGGCGCCTCGCGCCAGGTCGCCAGCGCCTCGGGGTCAAGGACCCACGGATCGCGCGGGAGGTCCTCGGGCCGGAAGGCCTCGAGTGCCTCGGGCAGCGTCCGCGGCAGTCCGAGCGAGGCGAGCAGGAGCCCCGTCACCTGCCGGGGCGGCACTCCGGCCGCCGCGAGGTCCGCGAGCGTCACGGCGCCGTCGCGCTTCGCGAGCCGCCGCCCCACGGGGTTGAGCACGAGCGGCACGTGGGCGTACTCCGGCACGCGCACGCCGAGGAGCCCGGCGAGGTACGCCTGCCGCGGGGTCGTGGGGAGGAGGTCGTCGCCGCGGACGACCTGGTCCACGCCCTGGGCGGCGTCGTCCAGGACGACCGCGAGGTTGTACGCCACGACCCCGTCGTTGCGGCGCAGCACGAAGTCGTCCACGATCCCCGCATACCGCCCGTGGAGGGCGTCCGTCATGCCCCACTCGGTGACCGACGCGCGAAGCCGCAGGGCCGCGGGACGCTCCGCCCGCCGTCGTGCGCGCTCCGCCTCCGTCAGGTCCCGGCACGTTCCCGGATAGGCGCCGAGCGGGGCGTGCGGCGCGCTCGGGGCCTCCTGGATCTCGCGGCGGGTGCAGTAGCACTCGTAGGTGAGCCCGGCCCCGGTGAGCCGCGCGATCCCGGCCTCGTAGAGCGCGCCTCGCTCGGTCTGGCGGACCACCCCGCCGTCCCAGTCGAGCCCGACGGCGGCGAGGTCCCGCAGCTGGACCTCCTCGGCCCCCGCGCGGGCCCGGTCCAGGTCCTCGACGCGCAGGAGGAACCGCCGCCCGCTGGACCGGGCGAAGAGCCACGCGAGCAGCGCCGTGCGCAGGTTCCCCACATGGAGCTCCCCGGAGGGGCTGGGGGCGAAGCGGCCGGCGCCTGGATTCATGCGCCCAAGGCTAGCGATTCAGGGGTCGCTGTCGCGCGAGGACCTCCCGCCCATGGGGCGAGCCGAGAGGCGGGTCTCAAACCCCTATGCTTGATATCCGTGACGGAACCCCGCTGGCTGAACGCCCAGGAGCGCAGGGCCTGGCTGGCCCTGCTGAGCGTGAACACCCTGCTGCCGGCCGCGCTCGACGCCCACCTCACGTCGCTCAACCGGCTCTCGCTCTTCGACTACGACGTCCTCGCCATGCTCAGCGAGGCCGAGGGCCGCTCCCTGCCGATGAAGGAGCTCGCCTCGCGCACGTCGGCGTCCCTCTCGCGGCTCTCCCACGTCGTGACGAAGCTGCAGGCCCGCGGCTGGATCGACCGCCAGCCCTCGCCCGACGACGCCCGCGTCACCACCGCGCACCTGACCGACGAGGGCTGGGAGACGATCGTCGAGCTCGCCCCCGTTCACGTCGAGCGCGTCCGCGAGCTCATCTTCGACGGCCTCGACGGCGACGACGTGCGCCGCCTCGCTGAGATCGCCGAGAAGATCGTCGGCCGGCTCGACGAGGACAACTGGATCTTCCGCGACACCGCCAGGGCGCAGGCCCTCGCGGACGACGGCGGGAGCGCGCCGTGAGCGGCGATGTCACCGGGCGCTTCACCGCGGGCTTCACCTCGCGCTTCGTGGCCCTCGGGGACTCGTTCACGGAGGGCCTGGGCGACCCGGACCCGTCCCGCCCCAACGGCGTGCGCGGCTGGGCCGACCGCGTGGCCGAGCAGCTCCAGGCCGCCGATCCCGGGCTCGGCTACGCGAACCTCGCGATCCGCGGCCGCAAGATCCGCCGGATCCTGTCCGAGCAGATCGACGCCGCGCTCGCCCTCGAACCCACCCTCGTGTCCCTCTACGCGGGCGCGAACGACATCTTCCGGCCGAAGGTCGACATCGACGGGCTCCTCATCGAGTACGACGCCGCCGTCGCCCGCCTCGTGGGCGCAGGGGCCCGGGTGCTGCTCTTCACGGGCTTCGACGCCGGCTCGTCCAAGGTCTTCGGGACGATGCGCGGCCGGATCGCGATCTACAACGAGCAGGTCCGCTGGATCGCGGACCGGCACGGGGCCTGGATCGTGGACTACTGGCGGTACCACGAGTTCCAGGACTGGCGGATGTGGGACGTCGACCGCATGCACATGTCCTCCCTCGGGCACGCGACGATGGCCAACCGCGTCCTCGGCGTCCTCGAGCACGAGGGCCTGGCCGAGGTCCCCGAGGCGCCCGACCTCCCGGCCCTGACCCGCGCCCAGCAGCTCCGCGCGGACGCCGTCTGGGTCCGCGAGCACGCCGGGCCCTGGGTCATGCGCCGGCTCACGGGCCGCTCCTCGGGGAACGGCGTGAGCCCGAGGTACCCGGAGCTCATCCGGCTCTAGGCGTCGCCTTCACCCCCCCTTCCCGGCCCTCGGCGTGCCGAGCCCGGCCACGTCGACCCTTGACCGATACGTTAGCCATTGCTAACGTATTTTCATGCCCGATCTGCTGGAGGTGGCGGCCGAGCCGACGCGGCGTCGGCTCCTCGCCCTGCTCGCGTCGGGCGAGCAGGCGGTCACGCCGCTCGCCGAGCAGTTCGAGGTCTCCCGGTCCGCGATCTCCCAGCACCTCCTGCTCCTCGCCGAGGTCGGCCTCGTCGAGGCGCGAAAGGAGGGCCGCAACCGCTACTACAGCCTCGTCCCCGAGGGCATGGACCGCCTGCGCGAGCAGGTCGCTGTGTTCTGGGCGCGGGAGCTCGACGTCCTCGTCGCCGACGCGACGGCGCTCGCGCAGTCCGCACCTCCCTCGCCGCCGCGCCACCCCTAAGGCCAGAACCACGACAAGAGTCAACAGAACCCACACGCCGGAAGGACCACCCGCCATGTCGTTCTCCAAGACCGTCTATCTGCCCGTCGCCCCTGCCCAAGCTTTCGAGCTCGTCACTCAGCCGGACCGCCTTCGCCGCTGGATGACCATCACCGCCCGCATCGATCTGCGCGCGGGCGGCGACTTCCGCTGGACCGTTGTTCCGGGCGCTCATGCGGCGGGAGCGGTCACCGAGGTCGAGCCCGGGCGACGGATCTCCTTCGCCTTCGGGTGGGAGGGCAACGAGGAGGTTCCGCCCGGATCCACGGACGTGACCATCACGCTCGAACCGGCCGACGGCGGCACGAAGGTCACGCTCGTTCATGCCGGCCTCAGCCCCGAGCAGGAGGCGATGCACGCCCAAGGCTGGACGCACTACCTTGACCGCCTCGTCGCGCTCGCCGAGACCGGCGACGCGGGGCTCGACGCATGGGGCATGCCCAAGGATTTCGATCAGCTCAAGGGCGCCGACGGCTCCTACGCCGTCCTGTCCCGTGTGCTCACCGCGATCGGCCCCGAGCACGCGGGCCTCCCGACGCCGTGCGCCGAGTTCGACGTCGCCGCCCTCACCGAGCACGTGCGCGGCAGCATCGTCAGCATCGGCACCGCGCTCGGCGCGGACCTGCCTTCGGACCCCGCCCCAGGGGCGGACCTCACCACAGACGACGCCGACGTCCCCACCGAGGCGCGCCTCGCCGTCGTCATCCAGCCGACCCTCGAAGCCTTCTCCCGCCGCGGGCTCGAGGGCGAGGTCGACCTTGGCTTCGCCGTCCTCCCGGCAACGCTCGTGGCGACCTTCCTCAACGTTGAAATGCTCGTGCACGCGTGGGATTACGCGGCGGCGCTCGGCCGGACACTCGACGTCTCGCCCGAGCTCTCCGAGTACGTGCTGGGCCTCGCGCAGTCGACGATCACCGACGAGGCCCGCGCCAATGGCTCGTTTGCGGAGGAGACGCTCGTCGACGAGTCGGCTCATGCCCTCGACCGTCTCATCGCCTTCACCGGAAGGGTGCCCTCACATGGTTGATGTCCAGACCTCCGCGGTCATCCGTCGCCCACGCGCCGAGGTTGCGGCGTACGCAGCGGACCCGGACAACGCGCCCGAGTGGTACGCCAACATCCGCTCGGCCTCGTGGCGCACGCCCCGGCCGCTCGCCGTCGGCAGCGAGGTCGACTTCCGAGCGCGCTTCCTCGGCCGCGACCTCGCCTACACCTACCGGATCGAGGAGTACGTGCCCGGGGAGCGGCTCGTCATGGCGACGGCGCAAGGCCCCTTCCCGATGCGCACCACGTACACCTGGGCGGACGGCGAGGGCGGCACCGTCATGACGCTCGCCAACGCGGGGGAGCCGAGCGGCTTCGCGGCGATCGCCGCCCCGGTCATGGAGGCGGCGATCCGCCGCGCGACGACGAAGGACCTCGCGAGGCTCAAGGGCATCCTCGAGGGACGCGGGTAGCCTGTCCGAAGAGCGCTGCGCAGGCCCTCGACACCGGGCCCGGGGGCTGCCAACGATGGCGTATGGACATGCCAGCATCCCGCTCCCGTTCCGCTGCCCTGGCCGGCCTGACCGCCTCTGCCGCCGCCAGGCCCCTCACCCGGCGCGCGGTGCTCGCCGCCGCTGCGGCGAGTGCCGGCGTCGTCCTTGGCGCCCACGGTGCCGTCGCCGCCGCGCCCCGCCGCGCCGTTCCCGCGCCTGGGACCGTGGCACTGCCCGTCGGCTTCCGGCCCGAGGGGATCACGTCCGGCCCCGGCACACGGTTCTACGTCGGCTCGGTCGCGAGCGGGCGGATCCTCACGGGCGACCTCCTGACCGGCGAGTTCACCGAGCTGCTCCCCGCCGCGGCCGGCCGCTCCCTGCGCGGCCTGCGCTGGGACGCGCGGTCGGGCTACGTGTGGGCCGTGGGCAGCCAGGGCGGTGGAGTCGTGTGGGCCGTCGACGCCGCAACCGGCGCCGTCGTCTCCGCGACACCGGTACCCGGCGCGGCCTTCCTCAACGACCTCGACGTCACGGCCGACGCCGTGTGGGTCACCGACTCCCGCGTCAACCGGCTCACCCGGATCGCCGCGCCGGGCGGTGCGCCGACGGGCGGGCCAGCCACGTTCCTGGACCTCGTCGGGGACTGGCCGATCGTGAGCGGCTTCAGCGCGAACGGCCTGCGCGCCCTTCCCGATGGCTCGCTCGTGCTCAACAACACGACGGCCGGCGGACTGTGGCGCGTCCCGCTCCCGAGCGGCGCCGTCGAGCCGATCCCCGTCTCGGGCGGCCCCGGCATCATCGGCGGCGACGGCCTCGAGCTCGACGGCCCGATCCTGTACAACGTCCGCGGCGCGGGGGCGGACTCGGTCGCCGTCGTGATCCTGACGCACGACGGCGGGTGGTCGGCGAACTGGGCCGGGAACCGCCGCGACGAGACCCTCGATGTCCCGTCGACCGCGACGGTGGCGGGCGGCTGGCTGTGGGCCGTCAACGCCCGCTTCGGGGTGCAGCCGGACCCGGACACTGCCGAGTACTGGATCACGAGGCTCCCTGCGCGGTGATCCAGCGCGCTGACCCGCGCGCTGACCCCCGCGCAACCAGGCCCTATCTCCCCGTGAACACCGCCGCGCGCTTCTCGAGGAAGGCGCGGGTCCCCTCGCGCATGTCATGGGTCGCGAAGGCCTCGCGGAAGGCGTCGGCCTCGTCTTCGAGGCCGTTGGCGGTGGAGCGGCCGGTCGCCTTGCTGATGGTCTGCTTCGCGAGGCCGACGGCGGCCGGGGCCTTCTCGGCGATCTCGGCGAGGGTCTCGCGGACGGCGGCGAGGACCTCCTCGCGCGTGCCGAGGACGCGGTTGACGAGCCCGAGCCGCAGGGCCTCCGCGGCGTCGATGCGCCGGCCCGTGTAGATGAGTTCGCGCGCGGGGCCGAGCCCCACCCGCTGGGGCAGGCGCACTGAGCCGCCGAAGCCCGGGACGAGCCCGAGGTTGACCTCGGGCTGCCCGAACCACGCGGCCTCGGAGGCGTAGATGAAATCGCAGGCGAGGGCGAGCTCGCACCCGCCGCCGAGCGCGAACCCGTCCACGGCCGCCACGACCGGCACGGGCAGCTTCTCGATCAGGAGCGTCACGGCCTGCATCGAGCGGGAGTACTCGGCGGCCTCGTCCGGCTCCATCGCGGAGATCTCCCGGATGTCGGCGCCTGCGACGAAGGCCTTGCCGCCCGCCCCGGTGACCATCACCCCGCGAACCGGCCACCCGGCGTCGTGCGTGCACGAGTCCTGGATCGCCGTGAACGCCTTCCACAGCTCCGCGACCACCTCCTGCGAGAGCGCGTTGAGGGCCTCGGGTCGGTTCACCGTGAGGGTGGCGATGCTGTCGTTCACGTCGAGATGAAGGGTCGAGTAGCTGCCGAAGTCCATGGGTCACGTCCTCGCCGTCGATGGGTAGCGTCCGAGCCCCACGCTACGTGGCGGGCCAGCGAAGCCGAAACCATCGTGCCCCGGAATCGGCCGAAGTAGCTGCTCCGGCCGCGCCGCCCGGGGCTAGGCTGAGAAGCATGGCTCAGGACACCGCCGGAAGGCAGGGCACCGCCGAGTACAGCACGAGGGGCTCCTACGTGCACACGGGGGAGGAGTTCACCCGGGACACGAACTACATCGAGGACCGCATCACGCGGGACGGCACCTTCCCGCCCGGGACTCCTGCCCCGGAGGGGGCGAAGGCGTGGCCGGTCGAGGCCGGCCGGTACCGGCTCATCGCGGCGCGGGCCTGCCCTTGGGCGAACCGGACGGTGATCGTGCGCCGGCTCCTCGGGCTCGAGGACGCCATCTCGCTGGGCCTCCCCGGCCCGACCCACGACTCCCGCTCCTGGACCTTCGACCTCAACCCCGACGGGCGCGATCCGGTCCTCGGGATCGAGCGCCTCCAGGAGGCGTACTTCCGCCGCTTCCCCGACTATCCCCGGGGCATCACGGTCCCGGCGATCGTCGACGTGCCGAGCGGCGCCGTCGTCACCAACAACTACCCCCAGATCACCCTCGACTTCTCCGGCGAGTGGAGCGCCTTCCACCGCGACGGCGCCCCGGACCTCTACCCGGAGGTCCTGCGCGACGAGATCGACTGGGTCAACGAGCGCGTGTTCGCCGACGTCAACAACGGCGTGTACCGCTGCGGCTTCGCGGGATCGCAGGCTGCCTACGACCGCAGCTACACCCGCCTCTGGGACGCGCTGGACTGGCTCGAGGAGCGGCTCCCGGGGGAGCGCTACCTCGTCGGCGACACGATCACGGAGGCGGACGTCCGCCTCTTCACGACGCTCGCCCGCTTCGACGCCGTCTACCACGGGCACTTCAAGTGCAACCGGAACAAACTCGCCGAGATGCCGGCCCTGTGGGCCTACGCGCGGGACCTCTTCCAGACGCCGGGCTTCGGCGACACGGTCGACTTCGTGCAGATCAAGCAGCACTACTACATCGTCCACGAGGACATCAATCCGACGCGGATCGTCCCGGCGGGCCCCGACCTCTCCGGCTGGCTCACCCCGCACGGGCGCGAGGCGCTCGGCGGCCGGCCCTTCGGCGACGGCACCCCGCCGGGCCCGGTGCGCGAGGACGAGCGCATCGCCGCGGGCCACAATCCGCTGTACCCGGCCGAGGGCGCGTGATGACCGCCGACGACAGCACCGCGACCCCCACCGAGCCCCAGGTGTCCCCGGAGTCCCTGAACGAGGGCGAGGGCGAGCAGTCGGGGCGGCGGACCCCGCGCATCGCCGTCACCTACGCGGGCTCGGCGGCCTCGCACGAGCCCTGGTTCCACAGGAAGGTGAATCGGCTCGCCGCCGCCGCCGCCGAGGGCCTGCACGCAGTGGGCGCGGACACCGTCATGCTCGACGCCGCCGACCCCGGCACCGCCCAGGCCTTCGGGCCCGGCCTGGCCGAGGAGGTCGACGGCGTCCTCGTGATGGGCGGAGGCGACGTGGACCCGGAGCTGTACGGCGGAGACACGTCGAATCCCACGGTCGCCGCCGTGGACCGCGGGGCGGACGACGCCGAGGCGCGCCTCGTGCGGGCGGCGCTCGCCGCGGGCCGGCCGGTCCTGGGCATCTGCCGGGGGCTCCAGCTCGTCAACGTGGTCCGCGGCGGGACGCTCCACGAGCACCTCGGGACGGGGATGCACCGCAACGACGCCGACCGCCAGGGCCCGATGTTCCAGCACGACGTCGAGATCGAGCCGGGCACGCGGCTCTTCGAGGTCCTCGGGCCCGAGGCCCGGGTCGTCTCGGGCCACCACCAGGCCGTCAAGCGGCTCGGCGAGGGACTGCGCGTCTCGGCGGTGGCACCGGACGGCGTGGTCGAGGCCATCGAGACCACCGACCCCTCCGAGTGGCTCGTCGGCATCCAGTGGCACCCCGAGGACGGACAGACCGAGCAGGCCTCGCCCGGCCAGCTCGGGGCGATCTTCGGCGCCTTCGCCGACGCCTGCCGCCAAGGGGCGGGGGACAGGGAGGCACAGGACGCCCGGGAGCAGGACGCCCGGGAGCCCTCATGAGCGCCCACGTCCGCGCGGAAACCCACGGACCCCTCGGCATCCTCACGCTCGACCGGCCCCGGGCCCTCAATTCCCTCGACCGCCGCATGGTCCTCGCCCTCGAGGGTGCCCTGCTCGAGTGGGCCGGCGCTCCCGAGGTGCGCGCCGTCGTCGTGCGTGGGGAGGGGCGTGGGCTGTGCGCGGGCGGTGACGTCCGCGCCCTGCGTGACGGCCCGGACGAGGACGCCATCGCGTTCTGGGCCGACGAGTATCGGCTCAACGGGCTCATCGCGGGGTACCCGAAGCCGTACGTCGCGCTCATGGACGGGATCACGATGGGCGGCGGGCTCGGAATCTCGGCGCATGGCTCGGTGCGGGTCGTGACGGAGCGGACCTCCGTGGCCATGCCGGAGGCCCGGATCGGCTTCACCCCCGACGTCGGGATGGCGAAGCTCCTCGCGGCGGCGCCGGGGGAGCTGGGCACGCACCTCGCGCTGACGTCGTCGACGGCGACCGGCGCCGACGCCCTCGCCCTCGGCTGGGCGGACCACCTCGTGCCCTCGGAGCGCCTCGGCGAGGGCGGCGGGGCCCTCATCGGCCGGCTCGCCGAGCGGTTCGCGGGGCTCGACGTGGACGATCTGCCGGGCGGGGCGGACGTCGCGATCGCGCACGACGCCGTCCGCGGCCTCGCGCTCGACCCGCAGGATCCCCGGCTGGTCGCCCCCCTCGTCGCAGGGCGCGAGTGGATCGACGAGGCCTACGCGGGTGACGACACACAGACGATCCTCGACCGGCTCGACGAGCTCGCCACGGCGATGGATGGGGGTTCAGCCGGGCACGCAGCCGCGCGGGCGGCCGCCGCGGCGATGCGCGAGGTCTGCCCGTTCTCGGTCGTGCTGACGCTCGAGTCGCTGCGCCGGGCCGCCCTCATGGACCTGGCCGACGTGCTCGCCCAGGACCTGCGGCTCGGGGCCGCCCTCATCGCCCGCGGCGACATGCGCGAGGGGATCCGGGCGCTCCTCGTGGACAAGGACGCCGCCCCGCGGTGGAACCCGGCGCGGATCGAGGACATCGACCCTGCCGAGATCAAGGCGGCGTTCGGCGGGTAGAAGGCAGGGCCGAGCACTACGGCGGGCTCAGGCCTGAGCGTGGGCGAGCGCGAGCGGTCCGAGTGCCGGGTGGGCTTCGAGAGACTGTCGTCCCTGCAAGAGAGCCGTCACGAAGACGCAGAGGCCGGGGCCGTCGACGCCGTGGAGCCTGAGGGCTGCCGTGTCCGAGAACTCGAGGATGAGCGTGGCGCCCTGGACATCGGGGTGGCTGGCCATCACACCGCCGTAGTAGAAGCTGAGCCACTGGTCGGAGGTCCTGCAGAGGATCCTCCTGTCTGTCACCAGGGTTCGGCAGTTCTGCTGCTCGCGCCATATCGTGCGGGCCTCCGAGACGGCGTTGCTCCGCGCGATGGCGTTGCCGATCGCGTCGCCCACGAGGGCCCCGGCGACGAATGACGGGCGGCCGACGGCGAAGGTGCTCGTGTGCGTGTAGACGGCGTCCGTGCCGTACCACCGCGAGTACTGCAGGGAAGCCTCCATGAGGAGGGTCTCGCCCGGCTCGAGCATGACATCCCACACCGTGAGACGGACAGGCTCGCCGCCGGCGACGAGCCTGGCCTTCAGTTCTGCCGCCCGCTCGAACCCCTGCTGATAGGCGAGGGCGGAGGCGGCGAGTCGCTGCTCGGATCGGGTCAGCCAGCCCAGCCGCCGCCGCAGCATGCCGAGGGCCTTGAAGACCTTCACGATCATGACGATCGCCGGGGCAGCGCTCGCCGCGCACCAGAGAAGGCCGATCCATTCTGCGAGGCTTACCGTCTCCGGATCGCCGGCCAACGGAAGGATGAAGATACTCGCTATGGCGTGGAGCGCGATCAGGCCGAGCGCCGGCCACAGGAACCACAAGAGCCAGCGCACGACCCCGGCCCACGGGCGCCGGGCCCGCGGGCTGGCCGCTGTCGGTGTCCCAGAAGTCATGTCATCCCCCGTCCTCGTTGCTTACCGGGGGATTCTTCCAGTGCGGCAGCGCCAGCGCGTGTCACACGAGCCAGGCCTGTGGACAACTCTCGACGTCGGCCGGCCGCCACGGGGCGTCCATGTGCACGAGTCGGATCGCGCGCTTCTGGATATTCGTGCCCACGCCCATCTTCTGCGTCGAGCCGACCAGGACGGCCACATGGCCAGCCCGGGCCTCGGCGAACAGCCGCGCCTTCTCGGTGTCGTTTCTGGCCTTGTGCATGAACCTGACCACGTGCCCCGGCACCCCGCGCATGACGAGCTGGCGCTTGAGCTCCTCGTACACGTTCCACCCCTCCCCCGGCGTGCCCTGATCGCAGACGACGGTCTGCAGCCCGCCCCGCACCGGATCGGGCTCCCCCGTGACGTGTAAACCGGGTCCTTCGTCTCCTGCTTCGAGCCACGTGAGGACCCAGGAGCCTCGGCCGTCAACTATGAGGGTTTTTCGCGGTACTCGCCGAACGCCAAGAGCCGCTATGAGGGCCTGCCGAGCGCGGCTGCGATGTCCCTATCTCTGGTGATGGACGGTGTGTCGTGTAGGCGATCTCTTTCATAACGGGCAGGCTGACGCGCGCAACCTGGTCGACTGCAGTAAACGTCTGTGCACTGCACGTGCTTGTCGGAAGAGTCGAGACGATGTAGGGGTTCTGGACTGACCCCTCCCCGGACGAAACGACAACAGCGATCCTCGGCACATCTTCGGCCGCCTGCACCCCTGAGATTCAGTTGTTGCCAGAGTTCTAGGCCAGCAGATGAATCGGCGCGGATGAGCTCTCCGATTATCGGAGCTTTCGCCGATTGTGGAGACGACGAAGACTGTTGGCTGGCCTGATCAGGTCCCGAAAGGGCGAGCTGATACCCGATGCCGCCAGCCGCCGCGAGCACAGCTGGAAGAATCAGCACCACTTCCGCTGCTCGAAGTCATCGTCCTTCGTCCAGTACGACCGAGGTCAGACGGGTGCACCGGCATGCAGGGCAATGAGGCCGCACCCGATGTCGAGACCGAGGTTCGTCCCGGGACAATGGTCACCTGAGGAAAGGACGCCGTTCTGGATGTGGCCAATGCTGGACGGGTACAAAGAAGACGGATCCGAAGAACAGAGGACGCCATAGGACGGAATCCTCACAAACGGCCCATTCTAGGAAGCTCTCGCCGAACTGCGCCTCACCGAAGCCACGAGCCCGGATTCCGTCCCAGAACCCGTTCTCACACACTCGATGACTGACGGGAATTTTGAGAAATGTTTGTGAGAGAATCCGAGGGTGAGCAACGACTCTGAATCTCCCGACGTGTCTGATGCTGACGATGTCGAGCGGCACCCCTGCCCAAGGTGCACCGCCCAGCCGGGCTCACCGTGCCGGACCCGCTCCGGCGCGGTCGCCGGCACCTACCACACCGCCAGGTTCACCCAGGTGCCCCGCCTAGCCAAGGAACTGCGCGTGCCGACGCCGGCCGGCCGGGGACGGGGCCAGCCGTGGCGGCCAGGCACCCCGCCCCCGGCACCGGTCCCGGCGGACACGCCGAGCGCCGACATCCGCATCGGCTACGCCCGCTGCTCCCACCTCACCCAGGAACTCCAATCCCAGCTGGACGCCCTGACCACGGCCGGCATCCCGCGCGAGAAGATCTTCGCCGAGAAAGTCTCCACCCGCGTCCGCGTCCGCCCCGAGTTCGAGAACGCGTTGGACGCCTGCCGTCAGATCAAGGCGCACGCCCCGCACTGCCGGGTCATCCTCACCGTGTACGAGATGAAGCGGCTCGGCCGCGACTCCGCCGAGCTGACAGCACTGGCCGACCACCTCACCGCGCAAGGCATCGCCCTGGAGATGCTCGCCGGGCCCCTGACCGGGATCTACGACCCGTCCGGCACCGGCCGGGTGCTGTTCGCGTTCTTCGCCGCGATGGCCGAAACCGAACGCGAGAACATCCGCGAGGCCACCCTGGAGGGCCTGAATGCCGCCGCCCAAAGGGGAAACCACGGCGGAAGGCCCCCGGTGATCACCGAAGACATGCTGCACACGGTGCTCCGCCGCCGGGCCCAGGGCGAACCCGTCGCCTCGATCCGCAACGACCTGATCATCCCCACCGGCAGGCGCAAAGGCCAGAACCCGAGTCCGGCCAGCATCTACCGCGCCCTAGCCGAGCACGACAGACGCCAGCGCTACCCCGAGGCGATCGAGCAGGCCCACACCGACCTCACCACCAGCCAGTAAGGCCCAGATCAGCCTATCCGCCTGATTTTTCCCGAGTGCTTCCGGGATCCCGACCAAGGCGGGAAGGCATGAGGGTGAACTCCTGCCTTCCCGCGCCCGGTTCAAAAAGAGCGGCACCTCAGTGCGGTAATCGAGGCAGGCGCGGCTTCCAATTAGGGCATAGACGCGCAAAAGGGCACGAGGTCCCGGGTTCGTGAATCTTGCCCCGGGCCCGGTTGAGCATCCCCTGACGACGAAAACGCCGCTGCCATCGCGGCCTCGCCGCAGAGTCCCGTTGAGCCCGGTGTTGGTCATCCCCGAGGGCTGTATCGGCAGCGCGCTATTTACAGGGATTCCGAGGATCCTGCACTCACGGTTCGTAGCTGAGGAAGCAGACGTTGGCCGAATGCGCCCGTCACACGGCGGTCATTCATAGCCCTCCGGCGCTTCCCTCTCCGTAAGCCATTCGGCAAGGGCGTCTGACAGACCGGTCAAGATCGGTCTCACTTCACTGCTCGACTGGACCTGCGACGACACCGCCTCGTACAAAGCCGAAACTGTGTCGACGTCCAAATGAAATGTCATGAAAACGTCCGGAGGAGTGATAATCGCGTCGGTCGCCAGACCAAGCTCTTCTACCGAGTCGACTATCGCCTCAGCCGTCTTTCTATCGATGTCGGGAAAGTCGATTGACCAGTAAACCGGGTCTTCTTGTTGCATGTCTATTTTCCGATCACGTTGAGAAGTGCATCCGTTGTTGCAGTTCTGGTGTCCTTGTGTCTAAGATCCTCAACCGAGCCAGCCATCTTCCAGACTCCTCCACTGTGGGAGGTGGTGTCTTGAACAATGTATGAGCGGCCGCTACGAAACACACGTTCGCCCTTTACGAATTCTCCCGTACGAGAGTAGCCGAGGTATTTCGCCAGATCTGTTGCCTGTGAGGTAGTGAGCGGAGTGGTCTTCCCAGGTTTCCGAGGGGGAAGTGGGAGATCACATGTATTGTGAACGAGGATTTCGGATTGACCGACGTGGTAGGTGTGGATGCCTTCGACGTACAGGTTGTAGGCAGCGCCTGGCGCGGGTCCCGGGTTCGAGTCCCGAGATTCTGACGGTCCGGCCATCGGCACCGAGGACCTCTTCGCCTGGCTCGAGTTGGTCGGCGCGTTCGAAGCGCTGGTCGGTGGCCTACCAGAAGGGATGGTCTTCGGTGGTGGTGATGAGGTCGCCCTCGACCGCCAGGTCGATGACAGTGTCGTCGTGGACGAAGACGCGCTGCACGGTCTTGGCGGCCTGTTCGCCGGTCTCGGGGTCGGCCGCAATGACCTTGTCACCGACGTTGATGTCCTCGATCGGTTTGCGTGAGCCGTCGGCCATGAGCACCACGGTTGCCGCGGAGAAGGAGCAGGCCTTGGCCATCGTGTTCGCGGCCTTTGAGGCCCCGGATAGGCTTTTCACCCCGCTTGCGGCGCCTCTGATGAGTCTGCCGCCGGGGACGATGGCTGCGGTTGAGAGGAGTGCTTCGGCGACGGCGTCGCCGCAGGAGCCTTTGCCGGTGTTGCAGGTGTTGTAGGCCTGGATGGCTTTGGTGCCGGCTTCGACTGCTCCGGCGGCGATGGATATGACCCCGAGTGCTGCGGCGACGGGGGCGCCGACGCCGGTGACGGCTGCTGCGATGGCGAGGACGCCGGCGACGTCGGAGACGATGCCGCTGACTTGTTGGACGCCGCCGAGGAATTCGTCCCAGGAGAAGAGGCCGGTGATGTCGAGGTAGCGGAGCGGGGTCGCGGCGGGGTCGGTGCTGAGGAACATGCCCGCGCTCGGGTCGTACTGGCGTGCGCGGAGGTGGGTGAGGCCGGTGGGGTCCTGGTATTGGCCGAGCCAGCCCAGGGGTGGGGCGTTGGGGTTGTTCGGGCCGGTGGCCCGGGGTCGTCCGTAGGGTTCGAAGGCCCCGGCCGAGGTGAGGGCGCCGGTGGCGTCGGTGAGGGCGCGGATGGAGCCGAGCCGGTCGGTGTGGAGGTAGGCCGGGGTGCCGGCGGCGTCGTGGGCGGTGAGGGGCTGGTCACCGTGCGTGTAGTGCCGGAGGAGGGCGCCGCTGGTGTCGAGCTCGTTGGCGAGCCGGTAGAACGGGTCCCATTCGAAGCTGGTCTTGGCGGTGCCGAGCGTCGCGCTCAGGCGGCGGCCGTCGCCGTCGTACTTGTAGGTCGTGGTCCCCGCCAGTGTGGTCGCCGTGGCGGTGCGTCCGCCCTTGGTGTAGGTGAAGGAGGAGCTCCCGGCGGTGAGGGCCTGGCCCTTGGCGTCGTAGGTGTAGCTCGTTGTCCCGGTGGGGGTGGTGGTCTGGGTGCGCTGGCCCTGGGTGTTGTAGGTGTGGGTGGTGGTCTGGGCGTTGCGGATCTCGGTGAGGATGTTCCCGGCGTGGTCGTAGGTCCACTCGAGGACCTCGGTGCTGGTGGCGCAGCCGGACGTGTAGCAGGCCTTGGTGAGCCGGTCGAGGGTGTCGTAGGCGAAGGTGTCGGCGGTGCCGTCCGGCCGGGCAATGGACGTGGGTTGCCTGCGGGGTCGTAGCTGTAGGCCTCGTCGAGGATGGTTGCCGTTGTGGTGGCGTCGGTGAGGCGGGTGAGCCGGCCGAGGCTGTCGTAGGTCTTGGTGGCGGTGGAGCCGTCGGCGCGGGTGACGGTGAGGGTGTTCCCGTCCGGGTCGTGGGTGTAGTCGGCGACCACCGCGGCGCCGTTCCTGACCTGGGTGACACGCCCGTCGGCGTCGTAGGCGTACGTGGTGACGGCGCCGTCGGGGCTGGTGAGGCTGGTCAGGTTGGAGGCGGCGTCGTAGCCGAGCGTGAACACTCTGCCGGCCCGGGTGACGGTGGTGAGCCGGTCGAGCGAGTCGTAGGCGTAGGTCGTGGTGCCGTTCGGATCGACCATGGAGGCGCGGTTGCCGTTGGCGTCGTAGGTGTAGGTGACGTCGCTGTCCGTGCCCGGCAGGTCCGCCCTGGTCAGCCTGCCCGCGGCGTCGTACCTGTAGGCGGTGACGGCGCCCTGCGGGTCGGTGACGCTGGCGACCTGGTTCCGGGGCGTGTAGG
>NZ_KV908333.1:0-48340 GCF_001999765.1 Sinomonas mesophila
CGAACTCGACGGCCACAGCGCCGCGCTCCCGGCGCCTATGGGAGTTGCTTTTCATGGTTCCCCGAATCGCTGTGATGATCAGTAAGCGCGTGGTGGGCGATGTCAGGATTTGCTCTTGGACATCGCCCACCACGCGGCGTGGTTGATTCTTAGACGGCGCCGACCTTAGTCGCGATGTCGGTGAAGAGCGTCGCGATCGTCGTGCCAAGCGGCCCCACAGCGAGCATGACGACCACGGCGATGAGGGCGACCATGACGCCGTACTCAACCATCGTTGCTCCCTTCTCCTTCTCGCCCTTGCCCGTGATGTCGTTCCAGAACATCTGAAGGGAGACCAGAAACCTGTCCATGACTTTGTCCTTTGCATTTGCCGTGCAGCGAAATTCGGTTCCATCAGCGGCGTCTCCCAGTAGGTCCGCCAGGTTCCGATCCCCTAAGCTTTGCGGCCGGCGAGGGTGAAAACTATCCGTAGCGGTACTCGAATAATAGACAAAACGCCTGTTTTTGATACGCGGTGCGTGGGGAACCTACTCAGTTCCACGCGGCTCGGTTACTTGGACGCATGCCGGGTGTACTCAGAACTCGGCCCGGATCCCTTGCAATCACTAGGGAGACGGCTCATGCTCGGCGGCCCGGCTCGCTTTGACCCGCTGAGAGGCGGCGGGGTACCCTTGATAGTCGTTGTGCGTGTCCTAGCTCGATGGTGCGCGCCGCGGGAGTGTCCAGTTGCAGGACACCGGCTCCCGGGGTGCATTCGAGACACACGGGATGACTGGTCTGGGAGCCCTCACCTCTGGTCCGGTAGCGCACCGAAGAACGGGGTGTATCTCACCGGCGCCCCACCAGACCAAGAACGAAGGCAATAACTGTGCGTACGTACACTCCGAAGCCCGGCGACGCCGACCGTCAGTGGCACGTCATTGACGCGACCGACGTCGTGCTGGGTCGCCTTGCCAGCCAGACCGCAACACTGCTGCGCGGGAAGCACAAGCCGACCTTTGCGTCCCACATGGACATGGGCGATTTCGTCATTATCATCAACGCTGACAAGGTCGCCCTCACCGGCGCCAAGCTCCAGCAGAAGCGCGCCTACCGCCACTCGGGCTTCCCGGGCGGTTTGACTAGCGTCACATACGCCGAGCTCCTCGAGAAGAACCCGGTGCGCGCCGTGGAGAAGGCCGTCAAGGGCATGCTCCCAAAGAACAAGCTGGCCGCCCAGCAGCTGTCCAAGCTCAAGGTCTACGCGGGCCCGAACCACCCGCACGCTGCGCAGCAGCCCAAGACCTTCGAGATCACCCAGGTCGCTCAGTAGTCCTGGCCACTACCTAGAAATTCACCAAGGAGATCACTGTGGCTCAGAACGACGAGCTTGCCCAGGCCCCCGAGGCCGAGGAGAACCTGACCAGCTACACGAGCGAGAGCGCCCCGGCCGCCGAGGCTGCCGTCAAGCGCGAGCGCCCGGCCCTCACGGTGTCCGGCGCTGCCGTCGGCCGCCGCAAGGAGGCCGTGGCCCGCGTCCGCGTCGTCCCCGGCTCCGGCCAGTGGACCATCAACGGCCGCACGCTCGAGAATTACTTCCCGAACAAGCTGCACCAGCAGGAGGTGAACGACCCGTTCAAGCTCCTCGACCTCGAGGGCGCCTACGACGTGATCGTCCGCATCCACGGCGGTGGCCCCTCCGGCCAGGCCGGCGCCGTGCGCCTCGGTGTCTCGCGCGCTCTCAACGAGATCGATGCCGAGAACAACCGCCCGGCCCTCAAGAAGGCCGGCTTCCTGACCCGCGACGCCCGCGTGGTCGAGCGCAAGAAGGCCGGTCTCAAGAAGGCCCGCCGCGCTCCGCAGTACTCGAAGCGCTAGATCGGCTTCGGCCTCGCCCCGGCGAGTCTCCTCGGTAGGCCCGTCCCGCATGTGCGGGGCGGGCCTACCGCGTGTCTGGCTATTGATGCAGTGCGAAAATTCGGACGCCATCGATGTTCTGGGGAATGAAGGCGCTCCTCACCCAGTCAATAATTCTCTTCATCTCGGGGCGTTCGGCTAGTACGGGATCGAGTTCGGGATAGTCCACGAAATAGCAAATTGCCCCCATTGCGGCCATGGACTTGAATTTCTCAAGATTTGGAAAAGGGTCCGCGGCAGAAAATCCCCCGAGCGGGAGGATAGGCCTTTCGGCGGCCAACTGCCAATTCGCCGCGGTCTGTGCAGGCAGGGTCGCTGCGGCCCACATACATTCTTCTGGCGCGCCTCTCAGTAGGTCAGCTGGCCTGGGCGCCACGGGAGCACCCACGGCGATGTTCCTGAGCCACTCGGGGTCCCCGGCCCGCACCATGGCCAGTAAATGGCTGATCGTGCTGGGGTTGCGGGTTAGGGTTCCCGAGAGAGGATTGGATCCTTGCTGGGAAGTGGAGAGGGTCGCAGTGTTTGTCGCGACGGGACCCACAGCCAGCCCTGCGACTGCGAGGATGCATGCCACGCTGTTGAGCCACTCCCGTGGAGGGGGAATCGCGGTGAGTCCAGCGGCCAGGAGAGACACGCATAGGGAAGCCACGGCGAGGGCTGGGGCCAGCGGGTTTTGGGTGGAATTGAGGGTCAGGGAGCCTATGCCAGCACTCGCGGCGATGCCAAGGGCAACAGTCGCTCGAAGAGGGACAGACCTCGGGCGCCTCGTCATGGCCTCGACAGCCATGCCAACGCACAGGGCGATCGGCGCGGCAAGACTCATGGTGTAGTACGTGTGGATGTCGTTCCCCATGAACGACAGCACGAGGTATACAGTGACGAGCCAGATCAAGGAGATGAGTGCCAAGAGCCGACCCCTCGACGCCCTGAGCGAGATAACGGAAGTGACTCCGGACACCAGGCCTAGAACCAGAAGCCAGGAGGCCTCTTGGTTGTAGTTGCCATTCAGCAATCGGAACAGCCCCGCGTCGCTGCCTTGACCGACGAACTGCTGGGGGATGAGCCGGTTCACGAGGGACTCCTGTCCCGTGATTCGGCTGATCCCGTTGTAGCCGAGCGTGAGCTCCACGATGCTGTTGGTCGTCGATCCACCGACGTAGGGTCGCTGGTCCTTGGGGGTCAGTTCCACGACCGCGATCCAGCTCCCGGCGACCGCAGCGAGGCCTCCGAGAGCGGCACCAGCCCCGGCCACGATTTTCGCCCAAGCAGCCCGCCACGTCCACAAGACCCCAGCCGCGAGTGCTGGCACGACCAGCATCGCCTGGAGCTGCTTCGTGAGGAAGGCGAGTCCCAGGAGCGCCCCTGCCGCGGCGAGCCAGCGGACACGGCCGTTCTCGATACCCCGCAGGGCCACGGCAACCGCCGCGACCGTAAGGAAGATCAGCAGGGGATCAGGGTTGTTGTACCTGGACATTAGAACAACGATGGGGGTCGTCGCGTACGCCAGTCCAGCGAGGAACGCCGGTACTACGCGAGTGCGCTTCCTGACGATCCTGTAGATCAGAAGCGTCGTCGCGATGCCGAGGAGCGCCTGTGGAAGGAGAAGCCCCCAGCTGTTGAAGCCAAAGATCCGCACTGAAAGCCCCATGAGCCAGAGGCTCAGCGGTGGCTTGTCCACGGAGATCGCATTGCCCCACTCGCTGGACCCAAAGAGGAAGGCTTCGGCATTGTGCAGGCCGGATTGGACGGCGGCCGTGTAGTACGCGTTGGCCCATCCGTTCGACTGGAGATTCCACAGGTTCAAGAAAGCGCTCACCGACGCGAGGCCGGCAATTGCGAGCCATTCGAGCTGGGGGCGGGGCCCCTCTGCTGGCTGCGGCGCGCTGGGATCGTCTGTCCGGGCGCGGATAGCCTCGTTTTGGCTGCGCATGGCTATGCCACGTCAGCCGCGGGAAGGGGCTCTGTGATCAGGCTCGAGCTCTTGGCTCTCACGGCACCCTGACGGAAGACCCAGGCCTTGAGCAGTGCGAACCTCAGTACGGTTGCCAGCACATTCGCAGCTGTGAGCGTCACGAGCTCGGCGGTGGCACCGGAATCTGGAAGCGTCATGTGCAGGACGGTGAGGGACGACGATGTCAGGGCCCACGCGAGCCCGAACACGATGAGCCCTTGGAACTGCTGGGTCGCGTAGTGCTCGGGGCCTCGGATGCCGAAGGTGAAGCGGCGGTTCGCAGCCGTGTTGAGCACAGCGGTGATCAGCAGCGCAGAGAAGTTTGCCGACTGTGCGCCCAGGAACGGCTGCAAGGCCAGGAACAGGAGCGCGAACGCCACGGTAGAGAAGACGCCCACCGTGCCGAAGCGGAGCACTTGGCCGAAGAAGGAAGGCGGCGAGGCGGGCACGAGCGGCCGCCGTCCAAGTTCGGCATAGATCGCCGCCAGGGGGATGCGCCCGTGCAGGAGGGACAGCGCCACCCGAACGATGCCTCGCATGTCGTCCTTGGCGGTCTGGACGATGTCCACCGAGCTAGTCGGATCATCTGTCCAGTCGACCGGGATCTCGTGGATGCGCAGCCCCGCACGTTCGGCGAGGACGAGCAGCTCGGTGTCGAAGAACCAGGCGTTGTCCTCGACGTGCGGGATCAGGGCTCGGGCGACGTCCGCCCGCACGGCCTTGAAGCCGCACTGCGCGTCCGAGAAGCGGACCTTGAGCGCCCCGTGCAGCATGGCGTTGTACGTCCGGGAAATGAACTCCCGCTTGGGCCCGCGAATGACTCTCGAATCACGGCGGAGCCGAGTGCCGATGGAAATGTCCGAATGGCCCGAGAGCAGGGGCGCGATCAGCGGCGGGAGGGCCGCGAGGTCAGTGGAGAGGTCCACATCGACATAGGCCACGACCTTAGCCGGGGACGCGGACCATGCGTCCCGCAGGGCATAGCCCCGGCCCTTCCGTTCCATCCGTCGGTAGACGACACCTGGCAGCTGGAGCGCCAGGGATTCACCGATGGCACGCGTGCCGTCGGTAGACGCGTTGTCCGCAATCGTCACGCGCCAAGGCACGTGAAAGGACTCTTCAAGGTAGTTAACGAGCGTGGTCACGCTTGCCGCGAGTGCCGTCTCTTCGTTATAGACGGGTACGACAATGTCGATCGCCAGGCCCCCATCGCCGGTGGTCATGCAGACAAGTTAGGTGCCGCTTGTGACTGCCTACTAGCGGTTCTGACGAAGTCGAGTACAGAGGTCATGGAATCGAGTAGCGAACGCCAGTACTCGAATTCCCACGCCCAGTGGTGCGATGCCCCAGCGGTCAGATCCAGCGTCCCAGCCTCACACGCGGAATCGCTCCATCGAAGGGGAGGGCCCGATCCGAGCGCCCGGGGGCCTCAGAGTGCGTACACCCGAGGCCCCCATAGGTACTCAAAATGCGGTACTCGACTTCCCCAACCAGTGGTGCATCGCGCCCGCGCGACGACTAACTTCACTACATCAGCCTCCCCACCGGGACCCAATGAAGGGACTCAGACCATGCGCAGCAGCCATTCACGCGCCACCGCCACCCAATTCGAGGCGGCCGCCGGCGGAAGGGCTGCAACGGATGAAACCGGCAGAGGCACGTCGTCAGCGACAGCGACGTCCCACTCCACCACGTAGAAACCCCAGGGACATGTCCCGCTTCCGATTGGGGGACCCCATGGTCCATTCACTCATCCCGAGCAGGCGTCTAGGCCGCCCGGTGAACCTGTCGCGGACGGGCTCGCACGAGTCCGGCAATGCGGTCAAGCCGTGCCGGCTCGACCGGATCGGCGAGGAGCTTGCGGCCCTCGGCCCGTACGTCGAAGAACTGCGGGGCCGGATCGGGGCCCTGCGCGCCACCGGCAACGACGCCGAGGCTCGGGCCCTGCACGCGAGGGCGGTCTGCGAGGCAGGCCGGACGCTCGTCATTCTCGATCTTGCCCGCACCGACGTGCGGCGGCGGGCAAGGGCGGAGGAGCATTGGGGGGACGTCATGGGCAGCGTGGTCTACGCGTTCATGACGTCCAGCTCTCCGTCCACGGTCGGCGAAGCCAGGCGTGAGGTGCGGCGGCTGCTGGGCGCACCTCACCCTGGTGAGCCGTACGACCCCGAGCTGTCCGTGTGGCGGGAATTCCTGCGCTCGTGCCTCGAGGGCCATCATGAGGGCCCCGTGCCGACCCCGGAGCCGGCCCCGCACATGCCAGGCACGACGGGCCGATCGTGGCCCGGGAGCCAGGTGATCGAGCTCGTCTCGGCCATGCACCGCCTCGGCCTCCTCGGCATGGCGGGCGCCTTCGCCGCCGCCCGCGTCTGGACCCCCGTCACGATCACGGACGGGATCTCGTGGGAGGCCGCCTGGTACCGCAACGCGGAGGTCCTCGAGCAGGCCGTCCCGGAGCCGCGGCTCTCGGCCGAGGAGCTCGCGGGCGCCGTCCGGGCCGTGCTCGACGACTGGACGTTCCCGCTTCTCGGGATCGACCTTCCCGGTGCATCCCCCGCCGCGCCCGCGCGTGCCACAAAGGACGGCGTGTGGTTCCGACGTCGCCGCACTACGTAGACTTGGCCGGGTGACTAGGCTCTTCGGCACAGATGGCGTGCGCGGGCTGGCCAACGGCCTGCTCGACGCGCAGCTCGCACTCAAGCTCTCCCAGGCGGCCGCCGTCGTCCTCGGACACCGGCAGGTGACGGCCGGCAGCCGGCCCCGCGCCGTCGTCGCCCGCGACCCCCGCGCCTCCGGCGAGTTCCTCAGCGCCGCCGTCGAGGCCGGCCTCGCGAGCGCCGGCGTGGACGTCTTCGACGCCGGGGTCCTCCCGACGCCGGCCGCGGCCTACCTCGTCGCGGACCTGGGCGCCGACTTCGGCGTCATGATCTCCGCGAGCCACAACCCCGCACCCGACAACGGGATCAAGTTCTTCGCGCGCGGCGGGCACAAGCTCCCCGACGAGACCGAGGACGAGATCGAGGCGCTGCTCACCGCTGAGCCGCTGCGCCCGACAGGCGGCGCCGTCGGCCGCATCCAGCGCTTCTCCGACGCCGAGGACCGCTACGTCGTGCACCTCCTCACGACCCTCCCGCACCGCCTGGACGGCCTCACCGTGGTCCTGGACTGCGCGCACGGCGCCGCGGCCGGCTGCTCGCCGCAGGTGTTCAAGGACGCCGGCGCGAAGGTCATCGTCATCGGCGCCGAGCCGGACGGGCTCAACATCAACGACGGCGTCGGGTCCACGCACCTCGAGCAGCTCCAGGCCGCCGTGGTCTCCCACGGCGCCGACCTGGGCATCGCGCACGACGGCGACGCCGACCGCTGCCTTGCGGTCGACCATGAGGGCGCGGTCGTGGATGGCGACCAGATCATGGCGATCCTGGGCCTGGCCCTCAAGCAGGCCGGGAAGCTCAAGGACGACGTGCTCGTCGCGACCGTCATGAGCAACCTCGGCCTCAAGATCGCCCTGCGCGAGGCTGGCGTCTCGATCCGCGAGACGGCCGTCGGCGACCGCTACGTGCTCGAGGAGATGCGCGCCCGCGGGTACTCGCTCGGCGGCGAGCAGTCAGGCCACGTGATCTTCTCCGACTACGCCACGACCGGCGACGGCGTCCTGACGGGCCTCCAGCTCGCGGCGCAGGTGGCCAGGACAGGCAGCACGCTCAAGGAGCTCGCCGCCGTCATGACCCGCCTCCCGCAGGTGCTGATCAACGTCAAGGGCGTGGACAAGGCGCGGGTCGCGGCGGACGACGGCGTGGCCGCGGCCGTCGCTGCCGCCGAGGCCGAGCTCGGGGAGACCGGGCGGGTGCTCCTGCGCCCCTCGGGAACCGAGCCGGTGGTCCGGGTCATGGTCGAGGCGGCCGACGAGGAGACCGCCCAGGCGATCGCCCAGCGCCTCGCGGGAGTCGTGCAGAGCCAGCTCGCGCTGGCCTAGCTTCACAACGCCGCATCGCAACACGCCGCTATTCCTCTCGGATGGCGGCGTGTTGCGATGCGGGGTTGAGAGGGGTGGTGCTGGGCACCGGCCGCTAAGGTGGGCTCCATGCGCACCCCGCCGCCCGCCGTCGTCCGCACGATCCAGCGGCTCGGGGCCGCCCTCCAGCGCGCGGCGGGCGCGCTCCAGCCGCCCCAGGCGCGCTTCCTCGAGGTGAGCGGCGGCGTCGCCGCGGTGCTGCTCCTGCGGGCGGCGCTCGAGACGCGGCTCGTGGAGCCGCTCGCGGGGAGAAGGGCGACGGCGGGGGAGGTCGCCGGGGAGCTCGGGCTGCATGCCGACACCGTCCATCGCGTGCTGCGCGGTCTGGCCGTGTACGGCGTCACCCGCCTGGGCCGGGACGGGCGCTTCGCGCTGACCCGCGTCGGCGAGCTGCTGCTCGAGGGGCACCCGCACTCCATGGCCGGGTGGATCCGCTACGTGACCTCGGACGCGAACCTGGCCGGCTGGCGGCGGCTGCCGGAGAGCCTGCGGGACGGTCGGCCGGCCTTCAACGCCGCGACAGGGCGGAGCATCTGGGAGCACCTCGCGGAGCACCCCGAGGAGGAGGCGGGCTTCGCGCGGACCATGCGCGAGCTCACGCTGCTGTCCGCGCCGTTCATCGTGGCCGCTTACCCCTGGCCCGCTGCGGGGACGGTGTGCGACGTCGGCGGCGGGACCGGTGCGATGCTCGCCGAGGTGCTGCGGGCGCGTCCCGCGCTCGACGGCGTGCTGGTCGACCAGGCGGGCCCGCTCGCCTCGGCGGGGGAGTACCTCGCGTCGCGTGGCGTCGCGGGGCGGGCCCGGACCGTCGAGGGCGACCTGTTCGCCGGGTTCGACGCCGAAGCGGACCTGTACCTGCTCAAGGACGTCCTGCACGACTGGGACGACGACCAGTGCCGGGCGATCCTGGCCTCGGTGCGGGCCGCGGCGCCCGCGGGGGCGCGGGTGCTCGTCCTCGAGTGGCTGCAGGAGCCGAACGTGGCCTCGTTCCCAGTCTCGGTCTCGGACCTCATGATGCTCGCGCAGACCGAGGGGCGCCAGCGGTCGCCCGCCGAGCTGCAGGCGCTGGGGGCCGCGGCCGGGTTCGCGCCGGGGCGGGTCATCGACACGGGCGTGTACGGGATCGTGGAGCTCGTGGCCGCCGGCTAATGGGGCCTGCGGGTGAGCGGCAGGCCCTGTAGCAGGGGCCGTGGCGGCGCCTGGCACTCATCGCAGCAGCCGTCGTCGGCGTCGTTGTCTGTGCTCTCGGAATCGCCCACCGTGTGCGGGACCGTGCAGCAGACGTCGCCCCGCCAGGCGTTGACGCCCTCGCGCACGGCGACGAGCGCGATGACGAGGGCGGCGCCGGCGTCGGCCCACCACCAGCCGAGGGCGCTGTTGAGCACGAGGCCGGCCAGGAGGACGGCGGAGAGGTACGTGCACAGGAGCGTCTGCTTCGAGTCCGCGACCGCCGTCTTCGAGCCGAGTTCGCGCCCCGCCCGGCGCTGGGCCCAGGACAGCGCCGGCATGACCGCGAGGCTCAGGGCCGCGATCACGATGCCCGGGGTCGAATGCTGCGCCTCGCCGGCCCCGGCGAGCGATCGGACGGCGTCGACGGCGACGAATGCAGCGAGGGCGAAGAAGGAGAGCGCGATGAGCCGCAGTGTCAGGTGCTCGCGCCGCTCGGGATCCTGGGAGGCGAACTGCCAGGACAGCGCGAGGGCGGAGGCGACCTCGATGACCGAGTCGAGGCCGAAGCCGAGGAGCGCCGACGAGTCGGCGACGCCGCCTGCCCACAGCGCCGCGACTGCCTCGACGACGTTGTAGGTGATCGTGGCCGCGGCGAACAGCCGGATGCGGCGGTTCAGGACCGCCCGCCGGGCCGGGGCGAGGGCGGCGCTCATGCGACGCACGTCCCGTCCGGGGCGCAGCTGGCGGGGTCCACGGCCAGGACGACGCCGATCAGGTCCCTCAGGGCATGGCCGAGCCTGGCGTCGGCAAGCTCGTACCGCGTGCGCCTGCCGTCTGGGACCGCCACCACGAGGCCGCAGCCGCGCAGGCAGGTCAGGTGGTTGGACATGCTCTGCCGCGAGACCTCGAGGGACTCGGCCAGGTCCGAGGGGTAGCCGGGCGCCTCGGCCAGGGCAAGGAGCACGCGGGCGCGCGTGGGATCGGAGATCGCGTGGCCGAAGCGGGCCAGGACAGGCGCATGGGTGAGAGCCTCCATTCCGCCCACGCTACAGAGGCTGCTGAATACACGCAAATGTGTACTCTCGCCCCGCTCGCCCCGTTCAGGCCTGAACCAGCAGCCCGGTCGCGAACATCACCGCCATCCCGACGATGATCCCGGCGACGGTGGCCGGGCTGAGGGTGCGCCCCGCGCCGTCCCTGAGCATCGGCAGCAGCTTGACGGCCACCTGCGCCACGGCGCCGGCGCCGAGGCCGAGCAGGAACGCGGAGAGCGACGGCTGGTACACGCTGGCCCCGAGGACGGCCCCGAGGATGGCCGGGGCGCCCGCGATGAGACCCAGCGCGACGAGCCGGGCGAGCCCGGGCGGCTCCTTCGCCAGCGGCGTGACGATCGCGAGCCCCTCGGTGGTGTTGTGGATGGCGAAGCCCACGATGAGCGCTGCGCCGAGCGCGAGCGAGCCCACGGCATAGGCAGAGCCGATCGCGAGGCCCTCGCCGAGGTTGTGCAGACCGATGCCGACGGCGACGAGCAGCGCGAGGGTGCGCGGCGCCGTCGTCCGAGGGGCGGCTCCGGGGCCGCCCCGGCGTCGCGCACGCATCCACGCGTCCACTCCCTCGAGCAGCAGCGCGGCGATCAGCGCCCCGAGCAGGACCGCGAGCGGGCCGCCGAAGGCGCTGTTCCCCGCCACGAGCGCGAAGCCCTCCGCGACGGCGTCGAGCGCCAGGAACGCCAGCAGACCGACGGTGACGCCCAGGAGGAGCCGCACCCACGGCCCCGTGGACCGGCGCACGAAGGGCATCCAGAGCATGCCCAGGGCAACGGGAATGACGCCGACGTAGACGCCGAGGAGGGCCATGAGGGTGAAGAAGGATCCGTCGCGCTCGGGCGTGGCGGCGGCGGCGTCCACCTCGGCGATCACCTTGCCGCCGATCGACGTCACGAGGGCGATCTCGTAGGGGTCGCCGTCCACCCAGTGGTAGTCGACCGAGACCGTGCTGGACTCGAGCGGGGCTATCGTGTCCCTCGTCTGGGTGAACGTCGCGAAGTAGTCGGAGACGTTGACCTGGGCGATCGAGACCGGGTCCGGGCCCGTGTTGCGCACTGTGACCTCGATGACGCCGGGGGAGAGGCGCACGTCCTCGACGACGACTTCCTCCCGGGGAGGGACCCGCTCGCCGAGGGAGCCCAGGGCGGGCCCGTTGAGGAGGGCCAAGAAGCCCAGGACCAGCGCGATGAGGGCGAGCGGGCCGAGCCCCAGCAGCCAGCGCGGCAGCGGTCGCCGGGCTCGTGGCTCGTCGGGGCGCCCTGAGCCGGCCCTGTTCCTGTGCCTTGCCTCGGTGCTCATGCCGGACTCACCTCGAAGAAGCCCATCCAGCCGAGCTCGGCGAACTCGGTCTTGTGGGCGTGGAACATGTACTTGCCCGGGTAGGGGAAGCGGAGCTCGAGCATGCCGCGCTGGCCCTGCACCTGGGAGACGGTGTCGGTGAACTCGCTCGGCGTGAGCATCGTCCCGGTCGGGTAGTAGTGGAAGAAGTTGCCGTGGATGTGGAACGAGTTGACCGGGTCGTACTCGAGGATGTTGATCAGGTGGATCCGGACGAGCGCGTTCTGCCTCACCTGGACGGGGAAGTCCATGAAGTGGAAGGGCAGGCCGTTGACCGTGTAGAACTCGTTGTCGTCACCGCCGTCGGTGTTGTAGCCGTTCATCACCATGACCATCTCGTCGTCCGCCGGCGGGCGCCCTTCGCGAGGCTCGATGATGAAACCGCCGTAGAGGCCCTTGGCGATGTGCGGGGCAAGGGGTGCCTGGTGGCAGTGGTAGAGGTGGGTGCCGAAGGGGACGGCGTCGAATTCGTACGTGAACCCCCTGCCGGGGTCGATCGACCCGGCACCGATGCCCGGGGTGCCGTCCATCTCCGCACGGTGGATGCCGTGGAAGTGGATGGTATGGGGGTGCGATCCGGCATTGGTGAAGTGGATGCGCAGCAGGTCGCCCTCGCGTGCCCAGAGCGTCGGCCCGGGAATCCGCCCGTTGTAGGTCCAGCCGGCGAACGTGACGCCCGGGGCGATCTCGAACTCCCTGTCGAGCGCGACGAGGTCCCATTCGCGCAGGGTCCGCCCGTCGGGCAGGGAGCTCGTCCTGCCCCGGTCGAAGTCGCGCAGGATCGCCGTCGGATCGATGCCCGCCCGCTCTGGCGGCACCGAGCCGCCCTGGAACCCCGCATGGCCGGCGTGGGCGATGCCGGTCCCGTTCGCCGCGCTGGCGGGGGGCGCAGGTGCCGGCGAGGGGCCCGGGCCGCCGTGCCCCGTGTGGGTATCGCCCTCCGCTGGGACCTGCTTGGCGGTCACGAGGGGCACTCCGGCCAGCGCCGCTGCTCCCGAGAGCATCATGGACCGTCGGCTCGGCAGGGACGGGGCAGGGCGGAGACCTGCGGGCGCACGGTGAGGGCCGTCGTCGTGCGTCCTGGTGTGCGCGGCTGACATCCCGGAGCCTCCTTGCCCCCGTTTCGGTATCCCGAAACCTCTTCTTTAGGCAAGTCTAAGGCGCTCTGGAGGCGCGCGACAGGGTGCGCCTCCTCGGTGTCGTGGCGGCTGGGAGAGGCTGGTGCGCCCGTAGGCGCCGAGCGGGGCCCGGTCCGTCAGGATTCCCCGAGGGCCTCCTCTGCGAGGCGGCGTTCCAAGGCGTTGCTCGACCAGCGGCGATACAGGCCCACGCCCGAGACGCCCGTCAGGAGCAGGCCCGCGGCGGCGAAGACCATCGATGCCGGACTGATCTCGAGGGGCTCCCTGTCGCCCTGGCTGGTGGCAAGGTGGCCGTCGTCCGGCGCGGCTGAGATCCCGGTGCGCGATGCGGACGGGGTGGTCGAGGGGGAGCGGCCGGCCGACTCAGTAGCCGGAGCGGGAGACGGCGAGGCCTCGGCGGCCCCGGCGCCGGCGGCCGCGGGGTTCCCGCCGGCGGCCCCGCGAGCGGTCTGCGTCGGCGCCCCCACCACCGGGGCCGGGGGTTTCGGGCCTGGGTTCACGGCGGCGGGGCTCGACGGCGCGGGCGCGGCCGGCGAGGGAGCGGGGGTGGTGGACGAGGGAGCCACGGTGGTCGGCGACGACGCTGGCTGGGACGTTGTCGTCTGGGGCGAGGGCGCCGGCGTCGTTGTTGCCGACGGTGATGTCGCCTCCAGTGAGAGGGACGACTCGAGGGTGGGCAGGGGGGCGGAGAGGAGCGGCTCCTGGGCCTCGACGCACACAGTCACTGGCATGAGCCTGGGCTCGCACTGGGCGACCTCCGCCGGGACGGCGGCGGGGAGGCTCCCACCTGCGACTGACGCAGCCAGAGCCACTCCGGTAGTCAATGGCGCAATCACGGGGCACCATCCTACACAACGCTCCATAACGTCTGTTCTGGAGGAGAATGGCGGCCCGTCGTGAGGGCCGAGAGGCGGCCCTCTAGTCCCGGGCCGCCTTGAGGGTGTCGCGGATCTCGGTCAGGAGCGCGATCTGGGGATCGACCTTCTCGCCCTGCTCCTCGTCCTTGATGGCGAGCTTGCGGTTGCGTCGCTCGATGAGGTGGTTCATCGGCATGACGATGACGAAGTAGATCGCCGACGCGACGAGCAGGAAGTTCACGAGTGCCGTCAGGAACACCCCGAACCTGATGTCCCCGAACGCGAGGAATTCATCGAAGTTCGGCTCGCCGACGAGGACGGAGATGAGGGGCATGAGGACGCTCTTGACGAGCGCGTCCACGACGGCACTGAACGCCGTGCCCATGATGACGGCCACGGCAAGATCGACGACGTTGCCCTTCATGATGAAGGCTTTGAATCCACTCAGCATGCTGCACACCCTACCGGCCGACGGCTTCACATCGATGACAGGAAACCCGGTCCTTCCCCGCGAGACGGGTCCGTTCCGCGCCGGTCTCGCCCGAAACCGGCCCTTCCCCGCGAGACAGGTCGGCTCCGCGCCGGTGTCGCAGCAAGGCACCGGCTTCAAGGCGAGACCGGTGCCAATCTTCGGGGCCCGGCATGCTCAGGGCCGGGTCAGGCCGCGGGCCGGGTCAGGCCGAGGGCAGGCCCGGCCTCTCTCCTTCTCCGACCGGTGGACCGGAGGCCGGGGCCCCAAGGGCAAGGTTCGGTCGCCCGAAACCGGTCTTTCCCTGCGAGACAGGTCGGCTCCGCGCCGGTCTCGCAGCAAGGCACCGGCTTCGTGGCGAGACCGGTGCCAATCTTCGGGGCCGGGTCAGGCCGCGGCCCCGGTCAGGCCGCGGGGCGGGGCGGAGTAGCCTACGCCCGCCACTGAGGGGGAACCCGTGGATCAGACAGCGCAGCCGCCGTTCGTGATGGTCGAGTCGAGGACGGCGATCTTCGTCTGAACCTCTCCGATCTGGTTCTGGAGGTTCGCCACCGTGGTCTTCTGGGCGGCAATCGCGTCCTTGTTCTGCCTCCTTTGGGACTCGAGGGTCCGGAGCGTGCTCTGCGCGTCGGTGACCTGCTTGTCGAGGGAGGTCAGCTGGGCCTGGAGGTCTTTGAGCTGGGCCTCCGTGGCGCTGATCTCGCCCTCGAGGCTCGTCAGCAGCGCCTGGAGCGGGGCCACACGGTCCTGCAGGGACAGGATCTCGGCTTCCTTCGCGTCGATCTGCGGGTTGAGGGCTTCGAGCACGGCGGTGAGCCCGTCGATGTCGGCGTTGAGCCCGTCGATCTCGCCCTGCTTGGCGGCCACGGCCTGCGTGGCGGCGTCCAGCGCGCTCTGGAGCCCGGGCAGCTCGGACTCGAGGGTCGCGAGCTGGGCGGTCGCGGCCGCGACGGCGGCGTTCGCGTCCGCGAGCAGCTGATCGGCCGCCGCCTTCTTCGCCCTGAGGTCATCGAGGACACCCTGCTGCAGCGCGACCTCCTGCTCTGCCGCGGCGAGGTTCTCCGTCAGGCCGGGGAGCGCCGCCTCGAGGCCGCGCACCACCTCCTCCTGCTGGAGGACGGCGTCCGCCGCGGCTGCCGCCGTGGCCTGGAGCCCGGGAAGCTCCGCATTCAGGGTGGCCAGCACGCCCTCCTGGGCCTCCACCGCGCCCGTGGTCGCTTGGAGGCTGGCCTCCGCTGCCGCGAGCTGCGCCTGGAGCGCCGCGATCTCGGCTTCCTTCGTCGCTACGGCCGTGTTTGCGGCCGTGAGGCTCGCCTGCAGGGGCGCTGCCTGCTGCTGCAGGGCGCTGCTCTCCTGCTGCTTGGCCAGCAGCGCGGCGTTGAGGGCCTGGACCTCGTTCTGGAGGACGGCCAGGTCACCGCTGAGGCCGTTGATGAGTGTGGTCTTGTCCGTGATCTGCGTCGTGACCCCGGCCAGCTCGGCCCGATAGGAGGCGATCAGGGCCAGGCGGGCGTCCCTCTCGCCGTTCTTGTTGTTGTCCTTGACCGCAGTGAGGCGGGCGATCTCGGACTCCAGCCACGTCCTGCGTTCCTGGAGGGCTGCGAGGTCAGTCTGGGCCTGCTGCAGCTGGGCCTCGACGGTCTCGATCTCGGCCTGCTTCGCGGCGAGCTGCAGTTCGAGGGCGGACTGTTCTTGAGCCAGCTCGTCGAGGGCGTCCTGGTTGGCGGCCAGGGCGTCGGCGGCCTGCTGCGCCTGCAGCTGCAGGGCGGCCAGCTCGGTCTGGGCACGAGCGAGTTCGGCGGTCTTCGCCTCCACTGTGGCGACTGCGCTCTGCTGCTCCTTCTGGAGCGTGGCGAGCTCGGCCTCCGCGGCGGCGATCTCGGCCGTCGTGCCAGCGACGGCGAGGGCGGCGGCGTCGGAGGCGGCGGTGAGGGTGCCAAGCGTGTCCTGGGCCTGCTGGACGGCCGCGAGCTGGGCGTCCAGGGCGTCCTGGGCCATCCCCTCGATGCCCTCGAGCCGGAGGAGCTCTGCCGCTGCGGCCTCGACGGCCGCGCCGGCGCTCGCGGCGTCGGCGGCGGCCTGCTCTGCGGCCTGGACGAGGGTCTCGAGCTGGGCGCGGGCGTCGGCGATCTGCGTGGTCTTGACCCCGACGGCACCCGCGGCAGCGTCGGCATCGGCCTTCAGACCCTCGAGTTCGGCCGTGGCCGTCCCGAGCTGAGCCTGCCGCTCGGCGAGCCGGGCTTCGACGTCGGCCTCCTCGGCCTGCAGCCGGGCGTTCTCGGCCTGGGCTGCCGCCAACTGCTCCTCGAGCGGGGTGAGGCGGTCCCTTGTGTCCTGCCACGAGGCCTGCAGGGACGCCAGCCGCGTCTGAGTCTCGGAGATCGACTGCTCGGTTGCGGCCCGGGAGGCCTCGAGCCCGGCGAGCTCCGTCTGGTTGCTGCCGATCTGGACGTCGGTCTGCGCATTCTGCGCGTCGAGATCGGCGATCTCCTGCTCGGTGGCGGCAATCGTGGCGTTGAGCGCGTCGGCCTGCGCTGTCAGGGCTGCGCGCTCAGCCTCGAGCTGGGCGATCAGCGCGGCGTTCTTGCGAGCAGCGGCCTTGAGCAGGTCCTCCTGGACGGAGCCGCGGTAGGACAGCTGGTTGACGATTCCGCTGCAGATGCCCTCCTGCGAGCCCGCCGGAGCGGCCACTGCCGCGGGGGCAGAGAAGGCCAGCATGCCGCTCAGGATCCCGGGGACGACGACGGCGCCCGCGAGTCGGCGCGCGATGCGGGGTGTGGACTGGTTCATTCTGGGCCCCTTGGGTGCGGTTCTGCGGCGGTGCAGAGGCGGTGATGACGATGCTCTCCACGCTAGGGGGCGGGGCGGGGACGGGTCAGTCGGTCTGCGCACCTGACTTCTGGGATTCGCTACCTGTCTTTGCAGGCGGGGTTACTTGGACGCCCGTTGTGAGTACTCGCGCGTCGGCGCGAGGTTTCTCGACCCTGCGAGCCATCACCCGATGACCGGACGCTCCTCCGGCAGCCGGTAGAGCCGCTGCCGCGTGGAGATGGCGAGGGCCGAGGCCACCGTGATGGTCCCCACACGCCCGATGAACATGAGCGCCATGAGGACCAGCTGGGCGCCGTGCGGGAGGTGGAAGGTGATGCCGGTGCTCATCCCCACCGTGGCGAAGGCCGAGATGGACTCGAAGAGCACCGACTCCAGGTCGTGCTCCGTGAGCACGAGGAGCAGGAACGTCCCCGCAATCACGGCGGCCACGGCCAGGAGGGCGACCGAGAGGGCCTGCCGCTGGACCGGGGGGCTGATGCTCCGGTGGGCGATCGTCACCTGATCGTGTCCCCGCACCTCGTTGACGATCGCGAAGCCCAGCACGAGGAAGGTCGTGATCTTGATGCCCCCGGCCGTGCCCGCGCTGCCCCCTCCGATGAACATCAGGACGTCCGTGATCACGAGGGTCTCTGGGGCGGCGGCCCCGTAGTCGATGCTGTTGAAGCCCGCCGTGCGGGGGAAGACCCCGCCTGCCAGGGCCCCAAGGATCCTGCCCTCGGGGGAGAGGGGCCCGAGGGTTTCGGGCCGGTTCCACTCCAGGACGGCGAACAGCGCCGTCCCGACCGCCAGCAGCCCGACGGTTCCGTAGACCGTGAGCCGGGTGTGGACGCTCCACAGCCGCGGATGCAGGCCATGCTGGCGCAGCTCCGCGAAGACCGGGAAGCCGAGGCCGCCCGCGACAATGGCGGCGCAGATGGGGAGGATGATCCACGGGTCCGCGGCGAATCCGATGAGGCTGTCGCTGTAGAGGGCAAAGCCCGCATTGTTGAAGGCGGAGATGGCATGGAACAGTCCGTGCCACAGGGCCGTGCCGACGTCGTGGTGGTACTGCCAGAAGCGGACGGCGAGGACCGCCGCGATCGCAGCCTCGGCGATGGCCATGATCCTCGCCACGCGCACCAGAATCCCGCCGACGTCGCCGAGGTTCAGGGCCTGGGTCTCCGACTGGGCGAGGAGCTGGCTCCGCAGCCCGAGGCTCTTGCGCACGAGCAGGGTCAGGAGGGTCGCGAGGGACATGATCCCGAAGCCGCCGAGCTGGATCAGGCAGAGGATCACGATGTGCCCGAAGGGTGTCCAGTACGTGGGCGTGTCCACCGTGATCAGCCCGGTCACACAGGTGGCGGAGACTGCGGTGAACAGGGCGGGCATCACGGCCTCGCCGGTCGGATCCACGCGTGCCAGGGGCAGCATGAGCAGGAGGGCCCCGATGGCGATCACTCCGAGGAAGCCCAAGGGGATGAGCCGCACCGGGTGCCGGAACCACTCGCCCACGCCGCCCCCTCCTCCTCCCGTTGCCGCGAAACAGCTGCCGCCATGACTGGCACTTCGAACGTACTGGCGCGCGGAGGGTTCTGGACCGGGGGAGGGCGTTAGGAGTCCGTTAAGGTTTCCTGCCGGGGCCGAGGGAGGCCATAGCTTGGCAGGGTGAGCGCACCAGCAAACTACTCGATGCCAGAGAGCGTCCCCGGTCCCGCGAGGCTGATGCCTCCCGGGACGCGCTTTACCTCATGGCTGCTCGAGAAGCGCGTCCAGCAGCCGCAGGGACCCGAGGCCTCCGAGGACCACCTCGAGACCCACTCGTGGTGGAAGGTCATGTGCCTCACCGGCGTCGACTACTTCTCGACCCTCTCCTACCTCCCGGGCATCGCCGCGCTCGCAGCCGGTGCCCTGTCGCCGCTGGCCACGCTGCTCATCGTCGCGCTCACCCTGCTCGGGATGCTGCCGATGTACCGCCGGGTCGCCAAGGAGAGCCCGCACGGCCAGGGCTCGGTGCATATGCTCGAGACGCTGCTGCCCTTCTGGCGCGGCAAGGTCTTCGTGCTCGTGCTCCTGGGCTTCGTGGCCACCTCCTGGATCGTCACGATCACCCTCTCAGCGGCCGACGCCACCGTGCACATCCTCGAGAACCCGTTCCTGCGGCCGGCCCTCGACGGGCAGGCGGTGCCGATCACCGTCGTCCTCCTGCTGATCCTCGGCGGCGTCTTCCTGCTCGGCTTCACCGAGGCCGTCGTCGTGGCCATCCCGCTCGTCGCCGTGTTCCTGGGCCTCAACGCCGCCATCATCGGCGCGGGCGTGGTGGAGATCGCCTCGCATCCGACGGCGCTCGCCGACTGGGGCTCGGCCCTCACCGAGGCGGGCGGCGGCCCGGGCGGCCTGCTCGGGCCGGCGCTCCTGGCCTTCCCGCTGCTCGTCCTGGGCCTCTCCGGGTTCGAGACCGGCGTCAGCATGATGCCCCTCGTGGCCGCCCGCGGGAAGACCGCCGAGGAGCAGCTCGCCGACCGGGTGCGGAACACGCGCAAGCTCCTCACCGCGGCCGCGCTCATCATGAGCATGTACCTCATCGGCAGCAGCGTCGTCACGACGGTCCTCATCCCTGCCGACGCGTTCGAGGAGGGCGGTGAGGCCAGCGGACGTGCCCTGGCGTACCTTGCCCACGAGCGGTTCGGCGACGCCTTCGGCTCGGTCTACGACGTCAGCAGCATCCTCATCCTCTGGTTCGCAGGGGCCTCCGCCATGGCCGGGCTGATCAACATCGTCCCGAGGTACCTTCCCTCCTACGGCATGGCCCCGGAGTGGGGCCGCGCCGTCCGGCCCGTGGTGCTCGTGTACACGGGCATCAGCATCGCCATCACGATCGGCTTCAACGCCGACGTCAACGCCCAGGCCGGCGCCTACGCCACCGGGATCCTCGCCATGATGGTCTCCGGGGCCGTCGCCGTCACCATCTCGGCGTACCGCAGACGACGGCGCGCGGCGGGGGCTGCCTTCGCAGTCCTCACGCTGGTCTTCCTCTACGCGCTCGTGGCCAACATCGTCGAGAAGCCCGACGGGATCGCGATCTCGGCGGGGTTCGTCGCCGGCATCGTTGTCGTCTCCCTCGTCTCGCGGGTCAGCCGGACCACCGAGCTCCGGGCGGACAGGATCGAGTTCGACGAGGCTGCGCGCCGGTTCGTTCTCGACTCCCTGGAGTTCGACGGACGCCTCAACCTCATCGCCCACCGGCCCGAGGCCGGGGACCCCTCGTCCGAGTACACGGTCAAGGAGATTGAGCAGCGGATCATGAACCCCGTCCCGGGCACCGCGGACGTCATCTTCCTCGAGATCGAGATCGCCGACCCGTCCGCCTTCAGCGACGTCCTCCTCGTGCGCGGGCTCGAGGTGGGCGGCCACCGGGTCCTCAGGGCCGCGAGCCCGGCGGCCCCCAACGCCATCGCCGCGATCCTGCTGGCGCTCCGGGACGGCACCGGCGTCAGGCCGCACGCCTACTTCGAGTGGTCCGAGGGGCACCCGCTCGCGCACCTCATGCGCTACCTCCTCCTGGGCCGAGGCGACACCCCGCCCGTGGTCCGGGAGATCATCCGCGAGCACGAGCCCGATCCGGCGCGCCGACCAGGAATCCATGTCGGCTGAACCGGCGGCGTCGGCCGGCCTGCCCGCCGTCGTGCGCCGCGCAGGAGCCGCAGAAGCCGCGGAGAAGTCGCGGAGAAGCCGCGGAGAGCTGGACCGGCAGCACGCCTGCTGATAGAGCTGGGGCATGCTCAAGTCGATCGGCAGGGCGTGGGCGGCGGTGCCGGTGTGCATCGTGCTGCTCGGGACGGGCTGCGGGATCTCCGTCCCCGCCGATCCCGACGGAACCCTCGACAGGGTCAGGGGCGGGGTCCTGCGGGTCGGCGTGACCGAGAACCCGGGCTTCGTGGAGCTGCCGGGCGACGGCGATCCGCAGGGCACCGAGCCCGAGCTCGTCCGGGAGTTCGCCGCCGTCGTCGGGGCCGAGGTGACGTGGGTCGAGGGCAGCGAGCGCGAGCTCGTGGAGGGGCTGAAGGACGGCGAGCTCGACGCGGCGGTGGGCGGCTTCAGGGACGACTCGCCCTGGCAGCAGAAGGCCGGCATGACGCGGCCCTACGGGGAGACGGTGGACGAGCACGGCGCGACGGCGAAGCACGTCCTGTTCGTCCCCGAGGGCGAGAACGCCTTCCTCCTCGAGCTGGACAGGTTCCTGCAGGATCGGAAGCAGGGATGAGCAGGCCGCCGGCGAGGGCCCGCTTCGGCACCACCGAACTCCCCAAGGAGCAGCATGAGGCGCTCCTGAGGGCCAAGCGCCTCGAGTGGACGTCGATCGGGAGCCTCTCGGTCACGGTCCTGCTGGTGTTCCTCGTGCTCGGCAATTCGCAGGCGATGAAGGTGGCCTGGATCGAGGACATGCTCTCGCTCCTGCCGCCGATCGCCTTCCTCATCGCCGGGCGGTTCATCAGGCGCCAGCCCGACCGGGAGCACCCGTACGGCTTCCACCGCTCCATCGGCGTTGCCCACCTGGTCGGGGCGGTCTCCCTCCTGACCATGGGCGGCATCCTCGTCGTCGACTCAGGGATCAACCTCCTGCAGGCGAAGCATCCCACCATCGGCGGCGTGCACGTCGTCGGCGAGACGATCTGGCTCGGCTGGCTCATGATTGCCGTGCTCGCCGTGACGTCCATCGCGCCGGCCATCCTGGGCCGCAAGAAGATGGAGGTCGCAGCGCAGCTCCACGACAAGGTCCTCTACGCCGACGCCGACATGAACAAGGCCGACTGGATGACGGCCAGCGCCGCGATCATCGGCATCCTCGGCATCAGCGTGGGGCTCTGGTGGGCCGACGCGGCCGCCGCGCTCCTGATCTCGGTGGGCATCCTGCACGACGGCGTGCGGAACCTCCGCGCCGCGGTCGCCGGTCTCACAGACACCCGGGCCAGGACGTACGACGACAGGGCCCCGCATCCCGTGGGGCAGCGCGTCGAGGAGTTCCTCACCGGCCTCGACTGGGTCGCGGCGGCGGAGATCCGGGTCCGCGACCTGGGCCACGTCTTCCATGTGGAGGCGTTCGTCGTGCCCCACGAGGGCGCGCTCCCCCCGCTCGGCGTGCTGCAGACGGCCCGCGAGGGCTGCCGCGCACTCGACTGGAAGATCCACGACATGGTCCTGATTCCCGTCGAGGAGCTCCCGGGCCAGAGCGGTCACGATGGGGAGGCGTAGGGGCGCCCCTCGAAGGCTACGCCGAGGCCATGCCCTTCTCGATGTCCCGTGCCAGGCGGATGATCTTCTCCAGGTCGCGGCGGGACTCGAGCCCGTTGACCCGCCCCCTGACGCCTTGCGCCAGCTGCTCGATCTCCCGGGCAGCATCGACCAGCTGCTGCAGTGCCGAACCGTCTTCCTGACCCATGTCGCCCTCTCATCGCCGTTGAATCGTGTCCCTCATGTGGCCGTGCGGCCGGGCGGCTCCCGTCAGTCTACGTCCCGCCGGGCCTCAGTACGTCGGCGCCGCCGGGAGACCCAGGTACTCCTCGAGCGTCGGGATGCCGCGTGCGTGCATGTCCGCCGCCGCCTCCGCCCCGATGTACCGCAGGTGCCACGGCTCGTAGTAGTAGCCGGTCGTCTCGTGGTGCCACCACGGGTACCGCACGATGAACCCGTGCTCGTGCCCGTGCGCCGCGACCCACACCGCCGCGGGGGTGTCCTTGAAGCACGGCATGAGCGAGCACGCGCCGCCCGGGTCCGCGATGTCGAACGCGAACCCCGTCTGGTGCTCCGAGTAGCCCGGCCGGGCCGACGCGACGTCGGCCGCCTCCTGACCCTGCCGCGCGACCCAGCCGTCGTACGTCGCGGCCTGCGTCGCGTAGGACCGGTAGCCGCTCAGCAGCACCATCGGCGCCCCGTCCCGCGCCGCGGCGGCGAACATCGCCTCGGCCGCGCGCGCCGTCGTCGGGCTCAGCTGCGCGCCCTCGCCGTCCACCGCGAGCGGGACGGCGGGGACGGTGAGCGGCGGCGCGTAGTCGATCGGGGTGAGCGGGGTGCGCTTGTTCACGACGACGAGCGGGCTCGCCGGGTCGGTCGCCGCCGCCGGTGCCCGCATCGCCGAAATGGGGGCCTGTGCCGCCGACGTGGGGGCCTGTGCCGCCGAGGTGGGGGCGGACGACGGCGAGCCGGTCGCCGCCGCCGCGGGCGTCGCCGTCGCCTGCGGTGACGCGGGGGAGCATGCGGAGAGCGCGAGCGGGAGGGCCACGGCGAGGAGTACTAGCGCACCCGTGCTACGACCGGCCACCGTTCACACTTTCCTCAGGAGCATGCGGCGGATCGAGTGGTCCGCGTCCTTCGTGAGCACGAGCTGGGCCCGGCCGCGGGTCGGGAGGACGTTCTGGACGAGGTTCGGCTCGTTGATCCGCTTCCAGATGCTGCGCGCGGTGGTGACGGCCTCCTCGTCGGAGAGCGAGGCGTAGCGGTGGAAGTAGCTCTCGGGTTGGGCGAACGCGCTTGTGCGCAGCTTGAGGAACCGCTCGACGTACCACTGCTCGATGTAGCTCGTCTTGGCGTCCACGTAGAGCGAGAAGTCGAAGAAGTCGCTCAGGGCCAGGCCCGTGGTCCCGTCGTGCCGGGCCCGGGCGGGGGCGAGGACGTTGAGGCCCTCGACGATGAGCACGTCCGGCCGCCGGACCACGACCTCCTTGCCGGGCACGATGTCGTAGGTCAGGTGCGAGTACCAGGGCGCCCGGACCTCCTCGGCGCCGGACTTGATCTCGGCGACGAACCGCAGGAGCGCGCGGCGGTCGTACGACTCGGGGAAGCCCTTGCGCTCGAGCAGGCCGCGGCGGGTCAGCTCGGCGAGCGGGTAGAGGAAGCCGTCGGTCGTGATGAGCTGCACGTCCGGCGTCGAGGGCCAGCGGCGCAGCATCTCGCGCAGCACGCGGGCGATCGTGGACTTGCCCACCGCCACCGAGCCGGCGACGCCGATCACGAACGGCGTGCGCTGGGTGCGTTCGCCGAGGAACGTGTTCGTCGCGGAGTGAAGCTGCTCGGAGGCCTCGACATACAGGTTCAGGAGGCGGGAGAGCGGGAGGTACACGTCCCGGATCTCGCGCAGGTCGAGCGGGTCGCCCAGGCCGCGGACCCGGTCGATGTCCTCCTGGTTGAGCGGCTGTTCCATGCGGTCCGCGAGGCGGGCCCACGTGGCACGGTCGAGCTCGACGAAGGGGGTTGCCCCATCGCCGTCGAACTCGCTCCTCTGCAGACTCACCATGGTGATTCTGCCAAGTGGCGTGCGCTACGCGAAATAAGGCGGGAACCTGCCCGCCGGTAGGATGGGCGGCATGTGTGGAATCGTCGGCTACGTGGGCCGCGCCGAGGCGCGCCCTAGCCACAGTGCCCTGGACGTTGTGATCGAAGGACTGCGCCGCCTCGAGTACCGCGGATATGACTCCGCGGGGGTGGCCGTGGTGGCCGAGGGCTCGATCGAGTCCCGGAAGAAGGCCGGCAAGCTCGCCAACCTCGAGAAGGAGCTCTCGGAGCACCCGCTCCCCGAGAGCCTGACCGGCATCGGCCACACCCGCTGGGCCACGCACGGCGGCCCGACGGACGCCAACGCGCACCCGCACTTGGCCGACGGCGGGAAGCTCGCGGTCATCCACAACGGCATCATCGAGAACTACGCCTCCCTCAAGGCCGAGCTCCAGGCCAAGGGCGTCGAGTTCCTCTCCGAGACGGACACCGAGGTCGCCGCGGCGCTCATCGGCGAGATGTACCGCGGCGCGGCCGACGGCGACATCACCAAGGCGATGCAGCTCGCCTGCCAGCGGCTCGAGGGAGCGTTCACGCTCCTCGCCATCCACGGGGAGCAGCCCGGCGTCGTGGTGGCCGCGCGGCGGAACTCGCCGCTCGTCGTCGGGCTCGGCGACGGCGAGAACTTCCTCGGCTCCGACGTCTCGGGCTTCATCGACCACACGCGCCGCGCCGTCGAGCTCGGCCAGGACCAGATCGTGACGATCACGCCGGAGACGTTCGAGGTCACCGACTTCTTCGGCAAGCCCGCCCAGGGCAAGGAGTTCGAGGTCTCGTGGGACGCGGCCTCGGCGGAGAAGGGCGGCTTCCCCTCCTTCATGGAGAAGGAAATCCACGACCAGCCGGCCGCCGTGCACGATACGCTCCTGGGCCGCTCCGACAAGTCCGGCCGGCTCGTCCTCGACGAGCTGCGGATCGACCCTGAGGAGCTCAAGCGGGTCGACAAGATCATCGTCCTCGCGTGCGGCACCGCCGCGTACGCGGGCCTCGTGGCGAAGTACGCGATCGAGAACTGGTGCCGGATCCCGACCGAGGTCGAGCTCGCGCATGAGTTCCGCTACCGCGACCCGATCGTGGACGCGAACACCCTCGTCGTCTCGATCAGCCAGTCCGGCGAGACCATGGACACGCTCATGGCCGTGCGCTACGCCCGCGAGCAGGGCGCCAAGACGATCTCGATCTGCAACACGAACGGGTCAACGATCCCGCGCGAGTCCGACGCCGTGCTGTACACGCACGCGGGCCCGGAGATCGCTGTCGCCTCGACCAAGGCGTTCCTGGCCCAGATCACCGCCGCGTACCTGCTGGGCCTCTACCTGGCACAGCTGCGCGGGAACATCTTCACGGGCCAGATCAAGGACGTCCTCGCGGACCTCGCCAAGATCCCGAAGAAGATCCAGAAGGTCCTCGACTCCGCCGGCCCGCTGCGCGAGCTCGCCCGGAGCATGAAGGACGAGAAGTCCGTCCTGTTCCTCGGCCGGCACGTGGGCTTCCCGGTCGCGCTCGAGGGCGCGCTCAAGCTCAAGGAGATCGCGTACATCCACGCCGAGGGTTTCGCCGCGGGCGAGCTCAAGCACGGCCCGATCGCGCTCATCGACGAGGGGCAGCCCGTGTTCGTCGTCGTGCCGTCGCCGCGCGGGCGCAACTCGCTGCACGCGAAGGTCGTCTCCAACATCCAGGAGGTGCGGGCCCGCGGGGCGCGCACGCTCGTGATCGCGGAGGAGGGCGACGAGGACGTGCGCGAGTACGCGGAGCACGTCTTCTACGTCCCCGAGACCCCGGTGCTGCTCATGCCGCTCCTGACGACGGTCCCGCTGCAGATCTTCGCGGCCGAGCTCGCCTCCGCGAAGGGCTACGACGTGGACCAGCCGCGCAACCTCGCGAAGTCCGTCACCGTCGAGTAGCCCCCTCCTCCGTTTCGGGTACGCATCTCGACGCGGAATCCCCATCTCGGGTGCACTGTGGTCTGGCCGCCGTGTACCCGAGATGCGTTTAAGGCGTCGAGATGCGTACCCGAGAGTGAAGGGCGACGCGGCGGGTTGGGTCGCGCGGGAGCGGTCAGTCCTTGCGGTGCCGGCCGTGGCGGTGGACCTCGTGGCCCTCCTTCTCGTACGGGTCTCGGGTCACCTCGATCCAGTAGCTCTCCCGGCCCCGCAGACGCGTGCCGGGCCCTGGGATCTGGGCCGCGGCCAGGTTCGGCATGGCCGGATCACGCCCGGAACCGTGCGTCGCCCCGCCGGACCAGTGCAGCCGCTCCGTGGCGGGAGACCTCCACATGCGGAACAGTCGCATTGCCAACACCTCCTCGGGGATGTACTACCCATTGTCGCGCGTGTCGCACGGGAACGTCAGAGCAGAGCCTCGAGCGTCACGAAGCCGTAGCCCGCCGCCCGGAGCTGGGCGATGAGCGCGGGGAGGGCGTCGGCGTCGAGCGTCGAGCCGTCCTCAGGGTGCGAGCCAACGTGCATGAGCGCGATCAGCCCGTGCTGCGCCGCGCCCATGACCCGGGACACGACGAAGTCAGGCCCGCGTGTGCCGCCCATCGTGCCCTGCCAGCCGAGGGAGTCGACGGTCCAGCGCACCGCCGCGTACCCGTTGGCATTGACGGCGGCGATCGTGCGGGCGTCCCGGTCGCCGTACGGGAAGCGGAACAGCGGCCGCGGGTCGGCGCCGACCGCCATGATCGCTGCCTGCGCGCGGGCGAGGTCCGTGCCGATCTCGGCGTCGCTCAGTCCGGTGAACGCCGCGTGCGTCATCGAGTGGCTGGCGAGCCGGTGGCCGGCGGCCGCAATCCCGGCGACCCCGCCCGGATTGGCCAGGGCCCACTGGCCCGTCACGAAGAACGTGGCCGGGACGCCTTCGTCCCGCAGTGTCGCGAGGATCGAGGGGAGCCCGGCGCTGCTCGCGCCTGCGTCGAAGGTCAGCGCCGCGATGCGTTGGGTGGTCGGGATCCTTTCGATGTCGAGGCCGCGCAGCGCGTCCGGGAGGGCGTTCGACGGCGGCGGCACCGGCTGCGGGCTCGGCGCCTGGGAGCCAGGCTGAGGCGGAGGAGCAGGTGCGGGGACCGGGGTGTCGGCCGGGCCCGGCTCCTCCCCGGGCGCGGGCTCCCCGGGGGTTCCGTGCCCCGGCGGCGGCGCGGGGATGCCAGTGGGGTCCGCGGACTCCGTCGGGGCCGGCTCGCCAGAGGCGATGGAACCCTGCTGACCGCTGCCGGTCGCGGGCCCTGCGGACGCGGGCGCGCCCGTCGTCGGCGGCGGAGCCGCTCCCTCCAGGGCAGCCGGACGCAGCACAGCGATGGCGACCGCCGCGGCCACGAGCAGCAGCGCGGCGATTGCCGAGACAACGAGGGCGAGCCGTCGCCCGCCGAGAACCGCCATGGCGCACCCCTGGGGATTATGCCTCGACGGTACGCCTGCTGGAGTCGTGTGGCGAGTGAGGCTGGGCCGGGTGGGCTGGCTGTCCCTACCTGCTCCGAAGAGCCCGGGAACGACGGCGTCAGCCGGTGGCGGGGAACACGGACGTGGGGCGCCCCGTTGCTGGGTGTATGGGAGCAGCGAACGCCAAGCGCATGAACCACATGAATGCCGCGTACTACACGGGCTTCGGCGGCCCCGAGGTCCTCCGGTTCGGCGAGCAGCCCGTGCCGAAGGTCCCGCCCGGCTGGGTGCTCGTGCGCGTCATGGCGGCGGGCGTGAACCCCGTTGACTGGAAGCTCATGGACGGTTCCCTGGACGCCATTCTCGACACGGTCTTTCCCGCGGTCCCCGGGTGGGACGTGGCCGGCGTCATCGAGCGCGTCGGCCTAGACACCCCAGAATTCAGCCCGGGGGACGAGGTCGTCGGCTACGCCCGCAAGGAGGTCGTGCGGGGCGGGACGTTCGCCGAGTACGTCGCGCTGCCGGCGGAGTCGCTGGCTCCCCGGCCGCGCGAGGGCTCGTGGGAGGCGGCCGCAGCGCTCCCGCTGGCCGGGATGACGGCGCTGCGGGCCCTCGAGCGCGCCGGGGCCGGCGCAGGCGAGCCGCGCACCGTGCTCGTCCACGCGGCCGCCGGCGGCGTCGGCCAGTTCGCCGTCAAGGCCGCGACGGCCTTTGGCCATCGGGTGATCGGGACCGCCTCGCCGGCCAACCACGGTTTCCTCGCCGAGCTCGGGGCCGAGCCCGTCGACTACCACGGGGACTGGCCAGCGCGGGTCCGCGAGCTCGCGCCGGAGGGGGTCGACGCCGTCGTCGACTTCGTGGGCGGCGTCGTGCGGGACAGCCGCGCGCTCCTGCGCGAGGGCGGCGGGCTCGTCTCGAGCGTCGACCCGGTGGTCGTCAAGCGCGGCGGGACGCTCTCGTGGCTGCGGGCCGACGGCGCCCTCCTGGCGCGCGTCGTCGAGCTCGTGGACAGCGGCGCCGTCGCCCTCGACGAGCCCGCCGTCTACCCGCTCGCCGGCGCCGCGGCCGCGCTCGAAGCGAGCCGCGCGGGCCACGCGCGGGGGAAGCTCGCCCTCCGCGTCGCGGAGGGCGTGACCCCGGATCCCTGAGATGTGACCCCGCATCCTTGGGATGTGACCCCGCGTTGGGGATGACGCACGACGGCGGGCCGCACCACTGTGGTGCGGCCCGCCGTCGTGCGCACACCCGACCGGCTCAGCGGTCGGCTCAGCGGGTCCCTACTGCAGGCGCAGTAGGCCGAGCTTGGAATTTAGAAAATCATTGGATAAATTACCCTGAACCCCTTCCCATTCCATTCCGATGCGGGGACAGTAGTTCACGGAGAGCCCACGCGAGGCGCTTCGCCTCGGGACATGGGGAGTCCCGGCATTGGGGGGAACAATGGAACGCTTGCAAGGACGCGTGGCGCTCGTCACGGGCGGGTCCGGAGGGATCGGCCGCGCGATCTGCCTGCGGCTCGCGGCCGACGGCGCTCAGGTCGCCGTCCACTACCGGACCGGCAAGGACGCAGCGCAGGATGTCGTCGAGCAGATCGTCCGCGCGGGCGGCACGGCCACGGCCGTGGGCGGAGACGTCTCCGACGCCGCGGACGCCGCACGCATCGTCGACGAGGCCATCGGCGCGGGGGACCGCCTCGACATCCTGGTCAACAACGCGGGGGCCACGCGCAACCGGCTCATCGACGACATGGTCGAGGCCGACTGGCTCGACATCATGCGCATCAACCTCGGCGGCGTGTTCAACTGCACCCGCGCCGCGGCGTCGCGGATGCGCGGGGGAGGCTCGATCATCAACGTCTCGTCGATCATGAGCGTCAACGGCTGGCGGGGCTGCTCCGCGTACTCGATGTCCAAGGCCGCGATCAACGCGTTCACGCGCTCGTGCGCGATCGAGTACGCGCGGTTCGGCCTGCGCGTCAACGCCGTCCTGCCCGGCTTCGTGGAGACGGACCTCGTGTCCGACCTCATGGCGAAGGACGGCGGGCGGGGCATCCGCGCCCAGCTGCCCACGCGGCGCTCGGCGCCCGCAGACGAGGTCGCGGACGTCGTCGCCTACCTCGCCCAGGAGGGGCCGTCCCAGCTGACGGGCGCGCTCCTGCCGGTCGACGGCGGCGCGACCGCGACGCTGCTGCTCGGCCATCCGAACAGCTCCGCGGGCCGCACTCGCTGACACTGGCGGCCCGCTGACGACGGCGGCCCGCTGACATCGGCGGCCTGCCGCCACAACACCACACCAGACCCGTGCGCTTCTGGCGCGCGAGGGCACGCCCTGCAGGGCCGTGTCCCGATGGCCCCTGCCCACCCACACGGCGGGCGGGCACCTACGAGAAGGAGCAACCATGACCGCAGTCACCGAATCCTCCGCCCTGACGAGCGTGCAGAACATCGTCGCCGACGCCCTCGCGCTCGACTTGGACGAGGTCACCCCGGAGTCGACGCTCTTCGTCGACCTCGGCACCGAGTCGATCGACCTCCTGGACTTCCTCTTCCGCATCGAGCAGGAGCTCGGCGTGAAGATCCAGGCCGCCCAGCTGAGCGAGATCATCCAGGGCGGCATCCCCGACGAGGAGTTCGGGACGCCCGAGGGCATGGTGAGCAGCGTGGGCCTCGCCCAGTTGAAGAAGACCATGCCGCAGATCGACGAAGAGGCCCTCGCCGGGAAGCTCCCCGCCGAGGACGTCATGAACCACTTCACCGTCGGCAACCTCGCCGCGATCGTCGCCGCGCATGGCGCAGACCGCTCCTGAGCCTCGCATCGGGGTGGACCTCGTCGCCGTCGCCCGCATCGAGCGGATCGTGCACGACGGCGGGGGCCTCCTCGGCGCGGTCTTCTCGCCCGAGGAGCTGGCCGGGGGCACGGGCGCCGAGTACCTGGCCGGCCGGTTCGCCGGGAAGGAGGCCGTCGCGAAGGTCCTCGGCACGGGCTTCTCCCGCGGTGTGGGGCCCCTCGAGATCGAGGTCCTGCGCGGCCGGCTCGGGTCGCCGCGCGTCCGGCTCACGGGGGCCGCCGCGGCCTCCGCCGAGGCACAGGGCCTGGGCCCGATCGACCTCTCCATCTCACACACGGGCGGCATCGCCGTCTGCGTGGCCGTCGCCGCCGCACCAGCGGTGGCCTCAGAGGAATGACCCCGCATCGCAGGGACGTGACCCCGCATCGCTGGGACGTGACCCCGCATCCAGACCTGGGACGGGGAGTCACACCCCTGCCACCACTCACCGCAAAGGATCCCCATGAGATTCCACCTCATCGACCGGGTGACCGAGATCGACCCGGGGCGCGGGCTCCGAGCCCGCAAGCTCACGAGCCACGCCGAGCCGTACTGGCGCTCGGCCCGCATGCCCGTGCCGCTCATCGTCGAGTCCTTCTGCCAGGCCGCCGCGTGGCTCATCTATGCGGGCAGCGGCGGCCGCGAGCGCGGGCTCGTTCTGCAGTTCGGGCACATCGAGGCCCACGGCCCCGTCCTGGCCGGCGACGTCGTCGACATCGCGGTGGACGTTGTCTCCGCCACCGACACGTCGATGGTCGTCCGCGGGACCGCGAGCGTGGACGGCGTCATCGTCGTAACGCTCGAGGACATCATGTGCGCGATCACCGAGGCCGGGGGCCTCGAGGATACCCGCTCAACGTCAGACCGCCAGGCCACTGTCTTTGCGGGAACCGTCGTTGCGGATACCGCGTCTGCGGGGGCCGCGGCATGAGGGCCGTTGCCATCACCGGCATCGGCGCCGTCACGCCCCTGGGTACGACGGCGGACTCGACCTGGGCGGGGCTCGTCGCCGGCCGCTCCGGCGTGGGACAGATCGAGACCTTCGACCCGTCGTCGTTCCCCGTGCGCATCGCGGGGCACGTGCGCGGCTTCGACGCGGCCTCTGTCCCCGCGGTCTCCGGCGCGGAGTACCTCGGCCGGGCGGCCGGCTTCGGCGCGGCGGCCGCGGCGGAGGCGCTGGACCAGGCCGCCCCGTCCGCCGAGGCGCACCCCTCCGACCGCCGCGGCGTGTTCGTCGGCGGCCACGTCGGCCGGCCCGAGCCCGAGGAGCTCGCCGAGATCGCCCACTCGCTGGCGCTCACGGGCGGCCGGCCGGAGCGCCGGCGGGACCTCGCGTCCGTCCTGACCACGAGCCAGGGGGTGGACATCACCGCGATCGCTGAGATCGCCGACGCCAACGGCCCGGTGATCGGCATCAGCACCGCGTGCGCGTCCTCCGCCCACGCCCTCGGCGAGGCCGTGCGGCGCATCCGCGCCGGGGAGATCACGCTCGCCGTGGCGGGCGGGCAGGACAGCCTCACGACCTGGCTCGATGTTGCCGGGTTCTCCCTCCTGGACGCGCTCACGACGACGCACAACGACGACCCGCAGTCGGGGTCGCGCCCCTTCGAGGCCACGCGGGACGGCTTCGTTCTGGGTGAGGGCGCCGTGTTCGCCGTCCTCGAGGACGGGGAGGCGGCGCTCGCCCGCGGTGCGCGCGTCCTCGCCTGGATCGACGGCTACGCCGCGACCATGAACGCCTACCGCATCACGGACGCGCCCCCGGACGGCGGCCGCTCGATCGACGTCATGCGCCGCGCGCTCGACGACGCCGGCACGGGGCCCGAGGCGGTCGACGCCGTCTTCGCGCATGGCACCAGCACGCCCGGCAACGACATCTCGGAGACCACCGCCATCCGGGCGGTCTTCGGCGGCCACGCCGACTCCCTCGCGGTGACGGCGACGAAGTCCATGACCGGCCACCTCACCGCCGGCGCCGGCGCGCTCAACGTCCTCGCTGCCGTCTACGCATTCCGCGACCAGACCATGCCGCCCACCATCAACTACGACCAGCCCGACCCGGCGCTGACCCTCGACCACGTGCCCCACACGGCGCGCGCCCAGCGGGTCGACCGTGCCCTCGTCAACGCCTTCGCCTTCGGCGGCACGAACGCCGCGCTCGTCCTCAGGAGCCCTCATGCCCAGTAGCACTCTCACTCGGGAGGCCGCGCGCCTGTGCGCGGGTCCCGGCTTCGCGCTGCCCAGCCCCGCACCGACCCCCGCACCGGGGGACGGACTGGCGCTGGACCGCATCACCGGCCTCACCGCCGCGTCCGGCCGCGCGCTCGTGAACGTCCCGAGCACGCTGCCGCTCTTCGACACCCACTTCCAGCGCTCGCCGATCGTCCCCGGCGTGCTCTACCTCCAGCTCCTCGCGGACCTGGCCGCCCTCGTCGTCGCTCAGGGCGACCCCGATGCCGTGGAATCCTCGACGCTGCGCGAGGTCCAGCGCGCCAAGTTCCGCCGGATGGGCCGCCCTGGCGACCAGCTGACGGTCTCCGTGGAGGCGCTGGCGCCGCACCGGCCGCTGGGTGACGCGACGGACGACGGCGGCGCCGCCTTCCGCGGCTCGGTCGCCGTCCCCGAGGGGATTCTCATGGACGTGCGCCGTTTCGTCGTGGTGCCCGGCCCCTCCCCGAGGGAGGTGCTGGCATGAGCATGAGGCGCAATGCCCCCATGAGGCGCGTCGCCGTGACTGGTATCGGCATGGCCGGGGCCCTCGGCCGCGAGGTCCCGCAGGTGTGGGGCTCGCTCCTCGCGGGCGGCTCCGGCATCGGGCCGATCTCGGCCTACGATCCCTCCGCGCTGCTCACCCAGGTCGCGGGCGAGGTCCCCGAGTTCGACGTGCGCCCCGCGCTGAGCAAGCGCCGCGCCGTCAAGCTCATGAACAGGGCCTCCCAGCTCGCGATGTCCGCCCTCTCGGGCGCCCTGCGGGACGCCGCCCTGGACCCGGCGGCCCTTGATCCCTCCGGGGTCGGCGTCTACATGGCGAGCGAGAACCAGATCTCGGACGCGACCCACGTCCTCCCCGCGACGCTCAAGGCCCGCCGCCCGGGCGGCGGGATCGACCCCGAGGCCCTCGGCAAGGCGGCCATGGAGATGTACCCGCTGTTCTTCCTCGAGGGGCTTCCCGCCGCCGCGCTCTTCTTCGCCTCCGAGCAGTACGGCTTCGCTGGCCCCAACGCCTTCTACTCCGGCTCCGCGGACGCGGGGGCGTCGGCGGTCGGAAACGCCTTCCGGGCGGTCGCGCAGGGCGACTGCTCCGTCGCCGTCGCCGGCGCGTTCGACGACGCCGCCTCCTGGTGGTCGATGATCAAGATGGACGTCCTCGGCGTGCTCGCCCCCGCACAGGTGGACGACGACGAGGCGTACCGTCCGTTCTCCGCCGACGGCCGCGGGACCGTCCTGGGCGACGGCGCGTGCATGCTCGTGCTCGAGGACCTCGAGTCCGCCCGCGCGCGGGGCGCCCGCATCTACGCCGAGGTCACCGGATTCGGGGCGGGTTGGGACCGCGGCGCGCCGCTCGAGTTCTGGCGGCAGGGACCCGGCCTGGCCACCGCCATGCGGCAGGCCCTCCGGGAGGCCGGGCTCACCGGCGCCGAGGTGGGCCTCGTCCTCGCGGACGGCAGCGCCGACGCCGTCGGCGACGCGATCGAGGCGTCCGCCATCGCTGAGGTCTGCGGCGAGCCGCTCGTCACCTGCGCCCACGCCGCGCTCGGCCACCAGCTCTCCGCGGCGGGGACCCTCAACGTCGCGCTCGCCGCGCTGGCCCTCTCGACGGGGGCCCTGCCGCCGACCCTCACCACCGAGCCCCTCGCGGACTACGCCCCGCCGCGGCTCGTGCGCGGCGGCCCCGCCATGCATGAGGCGCGCGTGGCCCTCGCGCTCGCCCGCGGGCTCGAGGGGCAGTCCGTGGCGGTCGCCCTCGCGGCCGCACCGCAGGAGGCGGGGCGCCCCGCCTCCGTCCCCGACCTCGAAGGAGCCTCCTCATGAGCGCCGCTGTTGCTGTCCTGCCCGGTGGAGTGCCGGGGGCGATGCCGGCCCGACCCGCCCGCCGCGCCGTCGCCGTCGTCGCGCTCGGCGCGGTGACGGCCCACGGCACCACCGCCGAGGACCTGTGGGAGGGTGCCGGCGCGGGACGGGTCGCGATCTCCGCCGTCGAGCACCTGCCGACCGAGGGCTACACGACCCGGCTCGGCGGAGAGGTCAAGGCAGAGGTCTCCGCCTCGCCCGTGTCCGGGACGGTCGGCGGCTTCCGCGACCGGTCCTTCGACTTCATGTTCGCGGCTGCCGGCGAGGCGTCGGGGAAGGCGGCGATCGCGTTCGACGCCGTCCCGCCCGAGCGCCGCGGGCTCGTCCTGGGCACGTGCAACGCCGGGATGCTCTCCGCCCTCGAGTGGTACCGCGAGCCCTCGGCCCATCCGAGGCTGCCTCTCTACGGGCCGCCGCAGTCGATGGCCGAGTCCCTCGCCGCGCACCACGGCGTCCGCGGGCCGGTCCTGACGGTCAACACGGCGTGCGCCGCCGGGGCCAACGCGCTCGGGCTGGCGGCCGATCTCGTCGCGGACGGCCGCGCGGACCTCGTGTTCGCCGGCGGGAGCGACGGCCTGGCCGACCTCTCGTACGCGGGCTTCAACTGCCTCGGCTCGCTCTCGCCGCGCCCGGCCGCCCCCTACGCCGCGGACCGCAGCGGCCTCTCCCTCGGCGAGGGCTCGGGCATGATGGTCCTGATCGCGAGCAGCCTCGCGGCCGAGCTCGGCCTCGAGGTCCTGGCCGAGGTCCGCGGGTACGGCCTCTCCGCGGACGGCTTCCATCCGACCGCCCCGCACCCCGAGGGCCTCGGGGCGGCGCGGGCCATCCGCTCGGCCCTCGAGCAGGCCGGGGCGGCCCCGGAGGACGTGGACTACGTCAACAGCCACGGGACCGGGACGCCCAAGAACGACTCGGCCGAGTCGAGGGCCACCGTCCTCGCGATCCCCGGGGCCCGCACCGACGTTCCCGTGAGCAGCACGAAGTCCATGGTCGGGCACCTCCTCGGGGCGGCGGGGGCCGTCGAGGCCGTCGTCACCGTCCAGGCGCTCCAGCACCAGACGGTGCCGCCGACGGCGAACATGACCGCCCCCGACGAGGACTGCGCGCTCCGGCACGTTCCCAACGCGCCCGAGCAGCGGCCCCTGCGCCTCGCCGTGTCGAACAACTTCGCCTTCGGCGGCGCCAACGCGAGCCTCGTCCTGGGCCTCCCCGGCGCGCCGTCCCGGCCCGGGCCGGCGGGCGACATCCGCGTCGTCGTGACCGGGGCCGGGGCCGTCACCGCGGCGGGGCGCGGCCTGGGCGCCGTCGAGGAGGCGAGGCGCTCGCCGTCGGCCCCCCGGGGCCTCGGCGGCGTCCCCGTGCGCCGGGTCCAGGCCCCAGAGGAGCACCCCTATGTCTCCCGGCGGGACTCGCGCCGCATGGACCGGCTCAGCACGCTCTCGATCCTCGCGGCGGGGGACGCGCTCGCCGAGGCGGGCGAGTCGCTCCTGGCGGAGCCGGAGCGCGTGGGCGTCGTGTTCGGCACGGGCATCGGCCCCATGGAGGCCATGGAGTCGTTCTACCGGCCCGTGCTGGCCGACGGCGCCTCCGCGGCGAACCCCGGCGTGTACCCCAACCTCGTGTACAACGCCGCCGCCGGCGCCGTGGCGACCCACCTGCGCACCCTCGGGCCGACGTCGACCGTCACGACCGGCCACGCCGCCGGGGCGACGGCGCTCGCCTACGCCGCCGACCTCCTGCGCACGCACCGCGCGGACGCGATCGTCGCGACCGCCTGCGACGTCCTCACCGCGTCCGTCGCCCGCGCCTACGCCGGGCTCGGGGTGCCGTTCAGGGGCGGGCTCGCGCTCGGCGAGGCCGCGGCCGCCGTCGTCCTCGAGACCGCGGAGTCGGCACAGCGACGGGGCGCGGCCGCCTCCGCCGAGCTGCTCTCGCACGCGACGGCGTCCGACGCCCTGGGCCCGGGGCTCTGGGACCCCCGCGGACGCGGCGCCGAGCGCGCGATGCGCGAGGCCCTCGAGCTGGCCGGGCTCGCCCCCGGGGACGTGGCCGAGGTGTGGGCCGCCGACTGCGGCTGGGAGGAGCACGACCGCCCCCAGCGCGAGGCCGTCCAGAGGGTCCTCGGCCCGGACGCGCGGCGGGAGAGCGCGTGGACCGCGGTCGGCGAGCCGATCGGCGTCGGCGGGCTCCTGCGGGCCGCGCTCGCGGCGCGCCGGCTCGGCGCCCGCGCCTCGGGAGGCGCCGGCACCCCGGCCAGCACCAGGACCTCGGGGGGCGCCGTCGTCGTGAGCGCGAGCTCGTGGGGCGGAACCCACGTGTGCCTCGTCCTCGCCCCGCTCTGAACGCCGCTCTCCGGCACAACTCCGCACGGAAGGACCGCCATGCCCATCGTCAACCTCATCTCCACCGGATCCCACCGCCCCGGCGAGCCGATCCCGAACCGCACCATCGAGGAGCTCGCGGGCCACCTCCCCGCCGAGGTGCTCGAGGGGCTCCAGGTCACCGAGCGCCACTGGATCATCGACCCCGTCACGGGCGAGCACCGCACGAGCAACTCCCGCATGGCCGCGGACGCGGCCCTGCACGCCCTCGGCCGCGCGGGTCTGGAGCCCGCCGACGTAGACCTCGTCGTCGTCTCCACCGCGAGCCCCGAGTTCCACCTGCCGGCGGTCTCGAGCCTCGTGCTCGAGCTCCTCGGCATCCCCGAGGCCACCGCCCTCGACGTCCGCTCGGGCTGCGCGGGGTTCGTCCAGGCCATGGACATCGCGCGCCTCCAGCTCGAGGCGGGGGCGGCCCGCCGCGCCCTCGTGATCGGCTCCGAGGTCATCTCCCCGATCGTGCACCCCATCTACCGGGGCAAGGAGCCGGGGAAGGTGCGTATGCGGGACCGCATCCTCGCCTACACCTTCGGGGACGGGGCGGGCGCGGTGCTGCTCGAGGCTTCGGACGGCGCGGACGACGGCGCGCTGCCCGCCGGGGCCGGCATCTCCGGCTCCGTCCTGCGCACCGTCGGCGGGCTCCGCAAGCCCGGCATGAAGATCTCGGGCGGCGCCACGCACGCGCCGCTGCACGAGCAGCAGGCCGCGCGCCGGCTCGTGGACCTGTACGTCGACGTCGTCGAGTCCGGCCGGTTCATCCCGCACATGCTCACCCGCTCGATCCAGGAGCTGCTCGCGGCCACCTCGACCGCCGCGGCCGACGTCGACCTGATCGTCATCCCCGAGGGCAACGCGGGCTATGTCACCGGCGAGCTCGAGGCCGCGGGCCTGCTGACCGAGGACTGGATGGCCCTGCGGGACAAGGTCTACGAGAACATCGGCAGCGTGGGCGCGACCGGCTCCGCGGCGGTACCGCTCGCCCTCGACGAGGCCGCCTCGACGGGCCTGCTGTCCGAGGGCGACACGCTCATGCTCCTCGCGATCGAGACGAGCAAGTGGACGTACGCGGGCATGGGCCTGCGCTGGCACGGGGGAGCGGCATGGGCGGCGTGAGGGATACGACCGGCACGGCCGGCATGACCAGCACGGCCGGTATGACTCGGCTGAACAGCACAGTCCTCGAGCAGCGCTCCCTCGAGCTCGACGGCCGCCGCCTCGCCTACGCCGTCCGGCCCGGCGGCCCGCGGACCCTCTGCTTCGTGCACGGGCTCGGCGCGCGCTGGCAGACGTTCCGCAGGCTCATGGCGCACATCGGGCCCGAATGGACCGTCCTCGCCTTCGACCAGCGCGGGCACGGGCAGTCGTCCTGGACCACCGGCCGCTACGCGCTCGCGGACTTCGCGGGCGACCTCGTGGAGTTCGTCCGCGCCGTCACCAGCGGGCCGCTGGTCCTGTACGGGCACTCCCTCGGCGGCTGGGTCAGCGCCCTCGCCGCCCCGCGGCTCGCCGACGTCCTGCTCGGGGTGGGCGTCGAGGACTCCGCCCTCTACGAGCCGGCCGCGGAGCTGCAGGCGGAGATGGAGGCCTTCGCCCGGCCCGGCGCCGTCATGCGCTCCCTGAACCCGTCCCTCCGCCTCGCGGATCCCGGCCTCGAGGCCCGGTGGACCGAACGCCGCGCCCACGCGGAGCAGGACCCGCGCGAGATGCTCGCCGCGCTCCCGTGCCCCCTCCTGCTCGTCCGCGGGGACACGGCGGCCGGCGGTCTCCTGAGCGCCGAGTCCGCCCACCGGGCACTCCGCGCGACGGCAGTCCCCGCCACCGAGGTGTTCGTCGCGGGAAGCCCCCACGCCGTCCACGCGAAGGAGCCGGGGACCGTGGCGCGCGCCATCGCGGACTTCGCCACCCATCTCTCCACTACGGGAGTAGAACGCGACGTCAGGCGGTGGCCGGGATGAGCGTGACGTTGCACGCCCGTCTCGGGTACGGATCTCGTCGCCGAATGCGGATTCCGGGTACAGCAACGCGCGCCGTCCGTGTACCCGAAACCCGATTTCCGCATCCAGATCCGTACCCGAGACGCCTCCCGTCCGGCGAGACGGAGTCTCCTGCGAGACCGGTGCCAACAGGGCCGGTTTCGCGGTCCAGGAACGTGAGACCGGCGCTTCCTCGCGAGGCCGGTCCCGACAGCACCGGTATCGCGGCCAAGAACCGGTCTCGCCGACAAGGGTCGGCTGCGGAAGCACGTCGTCGCGGACGACCGCTCCCAGACAGGTTCCCGATCCCCACGGCGCGGCATCGCCCCTGAATTGCCAACCCCCTTGCAGAAAGGCCAGTCCAATGAACCCGTCCGACACCCACGCCACCTGGCACCGCTGCCCCGGGTGCCAGCAGCTCCACTACCTGCCGCGCGTGCGCCGCAGCCTCGGCGTCTGCCCGGGCTGCGGCCGGCACCACCGGCTGGGCTCGCGCGAGCGGCTCGACCTCCTCGCGGACCCCGGCAGCTTCGTCCCCGCCGAGGACCTCCCGGAGGTCCGCTCCGTGGACGTCCTCGGCTTCACCGACACCCGCCCCTACCCCGAACGGCTCGACGGGGCGCGGCGCAGGACCGGGCTCACGGACGCCGCCGTGTACGGCACGGCGAGGATCGAGGGCCAGCCCGCCGTCGTCGTCGTCATGGACTTCGCCTTCATGGGCGGCTCGATGGGCAGCGCCGTCGGCGAGCTCGTGACCCGGGCGGCCGAGAGTGCGCTCGAGAGCCGCCTGCCGCTGCTCGTCGTGTGCGCCTCGGGCGGGGCGCGCATGCAGGAGGGGCCGCTGTCCCTCATGCAGATGGCCAAGACCGGGCAGGCCTTCGGCCGACTGCGCGAGGCAGGCATCCTGAGCGTGTGCCTCCTGACCGACCCGACCTACGGCGGGGTGACGGCCTCGTTCGCGATGCTCGGCGACCTCGTCGTCGCGGAACCCGGCGCGATGATTGGCTTCGCGGGGCCGGGGGTCATCCGGCAGACCATCGGGGAGGAGCTTCCGGAGGGGTTCCAGACCGCTGAGTTCCTCCTCGAGCACGGGATGCTCGACGCGGTGCTGCCGCGGTCCGAGGCGCGCGGCTTCCTCGGGCGGGTCTTCGGCGCATGGCACCAGACGCACGGGTGGGACCGTGCAGTCGGTACGGCCGGCGCCCTCGGTGCGGTTGCCGCCGTCGTGCGCGACCCCTCGCGCCTGCCCCGGCAGGACGCGGCGGCCACGGTCCGGCTCGCCCGCACCTCGGGCCGGCCCACGACCCTCGACTACCTGGCCCTCGCCTTCGACTCGTTCACGGAGTTCCACGGCGACCGGCTCGGCCACGACAGCAAGGCCATCGTCGGCGGCCTCGCACTCCTCGAGGGCGTGCCTGTGATCGTGGTCGGCCACCAGAAGGGCCGGAGCACGAGGGAGTCCGTCCTGCGGAACTTCGGCATGCCCGAGCCGGACGGGTACCGGAAGGCGCTGCGCCTCATGAAGCTCGCCGTGACGTTCGGCGTTCCCGTCGTGACGCTAATCGACACGCCCGGGGCGTACCCGGGGATCGACGCCGAGAAGCACGGCCAGGCCGTCGCGATCGCGGAGTCCATCCTCGAGGCGTCCCGGCTGCCCGTGCCCGTCGTCGCCTGCGTGACCGGCGAGGGCGGAAGCGGCGGGGCGCTCGCGCTCGCGGTCGCGGACCGCGTGCTCACGCTCGAGAACAGCTACTACTCGGTCATCAGCCCCGAGGGCTGTGCGACGATCCTCTTCAACGACGCCGGCCAGGCCCATCGGGCCGCCGAGGCGCTGCGGCTCACGCCCGCGGATCTCCTCGACCTCGGCGTCGTGGACGCCGTGGTCCGCGAGCCCGACGGCGGGGCCCACCTCGACGCCGCCGCGACGGCCGAGCGGCTCCGTGCCGCGCTCGTCGAGCACCTCACGGAGCTCGTGCCCCTCGGCGCCGGGGAACTCGTCGAGCGGCGCCAGGGCCGCTTCCGGGCCTTCGGGGCCTTCGAGCCCTTCGAGGCGTTCGGTGATCAGGCCGCCGTCGTACCACTCAACCACCACACGATGGGAGCGCAGAGCGCATGACCACGAGCGACACCGACGCGACACCGGCCGCCGACATCGCGGCTGCCGCGATCCTCCTGCGCGAGGCCCTCGCCATCGCGGACTCCTCCGGGCGCACGCCGGCCCGCATCGCCCTTGCTGTGGGCGGGGCGTCGGTCGAGGTCGACTGGAGCCAGACCCCGGCGGCGGCCGCGCCGCAGCCCCTCGCCCTGACGGGCGCGCCGTCCGCCGTCGTCCCGGCCGCCGGGGCGGACGACGGCGGGGCGATGCCCGGCATCGCCGTCGAGTCGCCGCTCGTGGGCACGTTCTACCGGGCGCCCTCGCCCGAGGCGGACCCCTTCGTGTCCGTGGGGGACGTCGTCGAGGAGGGCCAGACCATCGCGATCGTCGAGGCCATGAAGCTCATGAACACGATCACGGCCCCCGAGCGCGGGCGCATCTCCGCGATCCTGCCCGAGGACGGGGACCGGGTCGAGTTCGGCCAGCCGCTCGTGAGGCTCGTGCCGCTCGGGACGGACGCGGCATGAGACGCGTACTCATCGCCAACCGCGGCGAGATCGCCCTGCGCATCATCCGTGCCTGCCGGGACCTCGGCCTCGAGACGGTCGTGGTGCACTCGACGCAGGACCGGGACACGAGGCCGGTGCGGATGGCGGACGCCGCCGTGTGCATCGGCCCGCCTGAGCCGGCCCGCAGCTACCTCTACACGCCCGCCGTCGTCGAGGCCGCCCTGGCCTCCAGGGCGGATGCCATGCACCCCGGGTACGGCTTCCTGTCCGAGGACGCCGACCTCGCCGCGGTGTGCCGCGAGAACGGTCTCACGTTCGTGGGCCCCTCCGCCGAGGCCATGGCCCGGGTCGCGGACAAGGCCGAGACGCGGGCCCTCATGACCGAGGCCGGCCTGCCCCTCCTGCCGGGGACGACGGCGGCCGTCCAGTCCGAGGCCGAGGCCTTCGCCGTGGCCGAGGAGATCGGCTTCCCGCTGATCCTCAAGGCCACCGCTGGCGGCGGCGGGCGGGGCATGACGGTCGTGCGGGGCAGGGAGCACCTCGCCAAAGCGTTCCGCGAGACCCGCACCCAAGCGAAGCTCGCCTTCAACGACGGCTCGCTCTACATCGAGCGGTACCTCGAGGGCGCGCGCCACATCGAGGTCCAGATCCTGTGCGACGCCCACGGCAACGGCGTCCACCTCGGGGAGCGCGACTGCTCCGTGCAGCGGCGCCACCAGAAGGTCCTCGAGGAGGCGCCCTCGCCCGCGCTCACCCCGGCGATGAGGGACGACGTCGGCGCCCTCGCCGTGCGCGGCGCGCTCGCCGTCGGCTACCAGGGGGCTGGCACCATGGAGTTCCTGCTGGACGCCGAGGGCAGGTTCTGGTTCATGGAGATGAACGCCCGGATCCAGGTCGAGCACCCCGTGACCGAGATGGTCACCGGGATCGACCTCGTGGCCGCGCAGCTGCGGGTCGCGGCGGGGGAGCGGCTCTGGTTCGGGCAGGAGGACGTCAAGGTCACCGGCCACGCCATCGAATGCCGCATCAACGCCGAGGAGCCGCGCAGCGGCTTCGCCCCGCGGACGGGCACCGTCACGGACCTGGCCCTGCCGGCCGGGCCCTGGATCAGGGTCGACTCGCATCTCGAGGCCGGCACGCACGTGTCGCCGCACTACGACGCGCTGCTGGCAAAGGTCGTCGCGTGGGGCGCGGACCGGGAGGAGTCCGCCCGGCGCATGCGGCGCGCGCTCGCGGAGCTCAGGGTCGAGGGCAGGGGGCTGGCGACGACGCGCGACCTCCACGAGGCCGTCCTCGGCGATGCCGAGTTCCTCGACGGGGGAGTGACGCTGGACTACCTGGGCCGCCGCCTCGACGACCTGGTGGCGACCGACTGACGCGGGGTGCGCCCCAGTTCTCAACCCCGCATCGCAACACGCTGTCATGGCTCCGCCATGACAGCGTGTTGCGATGCGGGGTTGCAACATAAGGTGCAGTTGTCATGCCGTGCGGACGGCAGCGCAGATCGTTTCGGGAAGGCCCCAAATTGCCCGGCACTCTTGACTTTCGCCTCCAAGTGCTGCTCTCCTTCCAGCGAGCACTCTGGGATATGGTGACGCCGCCCCTGCGGGGCGTCGCGATTCGGCTTACCGAGCCGTTGATAGAGGCCAGATTCATCTATGAACACCAGCCCACGGAGGACGAAATTCAGATTGTCGCTGAGGTCGAGACGTATGTCATCGCTGACTTCACGCCCCCGACGATCGCCAGCTTCAAGGCGGTTGGCGCATCGCTGCTGGCTCCTCGGGAGCTCATGACAGGGGAGGAGTGGGTTTATCTCCGCCATGAAGCCGGTATCGAGGCGTGACGACCATCAGGTCAATGTAGGCATGCCTGTCAGGAATTGAGTGCTACTAGCCATGAAGAGAGAACTCGTACTGCCGCCGGACTTTGATGACTATGGCTGGGAGGTGGAATACAAGGGCGTGTTCTGGGGCGGCGCCGTGCGGGTCGACGACCGCCTGATCAATGTCATCTTCTACGCCCCCGTTCGTTTGCAGCAGGATATTGCTGCGGACCCTTCCGCTGGGCGCCTCTTCACGGAGAAGCATTTGCTTGTTGTCGCGAGAGTTACCCTTGAGAACATGCGGTGGGTGGTTGAGAACGCGCCAGACGGATTCTTCGAATGATCGCGACCCGGCCAGCTGGCATCTCACTGAGGTAGATATGGCTAACGAATTCTTTGAAGATGACGAGTACTATACTGGCCCGCCGCTAACCCCTGACCTGGTTGACCGAGCTGAGCGTTCCCTCGGATTGCATCTTCCTCACGCGTATCTTGACCTCCTCCAACAGCGGAACGGAGGCGTTCCCCGCAAACGCTGCTATCCGACCCAGTTTCCGACTTCCTGGGCCCCCACTCACTTCGAGGTTTCAGCCGTGCTTGGACTCGGCGGTAGGTTGGGCGTCGACGCTGAAGAAGGACAGGGGAGTGCTGATCTGATCCGTGAATGGGGCTATCCAGATCTCGGAGTAGTCGTCTGCGACACCCCATCCAGAGGTCATGACACAGTGATGCTCGACTATACGGAATGCGGCAAGGATGGAGAACCTCGCGTCGTCTATGTCGACGAGGACCGGGTCCCTCGGGTCATCGCCTCGTCCTTTTCGGACTTTCTCCAGACTCTTGTTACTTGCCCTGAAGTCGGACGATATGGCAGCACTGAGTAATGCCGCCAACTGGGACGCGGTGGGCGGGAACCATCACGATGCAGATGGAATTCCGAGGTGATGAATGGCCATTCTGCTCACAATTCACGTACAGAATCAGTTGCACGAAACGGTGAGAACCTTTGTGGAGCCGCCAGGGGAGCCCTTCCTGAAGTTCTGTCGCGCCGCGACTACTCTCGGGGTGCGATACGTCGACTTCATTTGGCCGTACGCGGACGCGATGTTGAACTTTTTCCAACTGGCGGCCTGGATGGAGGACTTTCCACGGGTTCTGGACTCCGATGTGCTCTCGCCTGAGGAGAGCGCGAGCTCCCGGAGGGTGCTTGAGGCGGCCAAGGAGGCTCACGCTATAGATGGCTACTTGTTCATCGAAGGCTGACATATGGACGACATTGGACGGAACTCATCAGGGAACGCACTGAATCTATCAGTGGCCCGGAGGGATGTGGCGTGCTGGAGAGTGATCACAACCCCGATACTGTCGCTCGCGTCGCACAACACGCGATCGAGGTAGGCTTGGGCTACGAGGCGGTCGTGCTCGCCGATCGAACCGCTATGCCTGCCTGGCACTTGGAATTCCAAAGGCCGCTCGACCCGGACGACCAGGATCGTCAGCTTGGCCTTGATACCTATTGCGTGGTGCTGCCCACTGGGGCTACCGGCTACGGTTGCCTGGCTTCGGCGAGTGTTTCAGAGCAACGCCTTCGCTTGACCTTTCACGCCGATCAATTGACTGAGCTCGGGCTCACCGACCCAACGCTTGAGATCAAGCTCGCGCTCGAAGCAGCATCCCTCGAAGAGTTCGTGAATGGATTGCGGCAGGTGCTCGGTCAGCCACGCGGGCCGGCTCTAGGAGGCCTCCTGACGTGAGACGGAAATGGCGCAACAAGCATGCGTGTTCTTTGCTCTCGGGGAAGCATGGTTCCGAGGCTGCTCCTCACATACCGCAAAGACTATTCAGGAGTGTGGGTGACATGACCAATTCAACGGGACAACTGACAAGGGTTGACCCGAGCTTTCCGTCCTCCTCAAACGAGTTCGAGCCGTGGGAACTGTCCGGACCTGACGGATTGCTTAGTGTCTCGTTGCCTGGGGCGAGATCTCCATCTGGGAATCTTGAAGACCGATCCGGACATCCCTGAATCGGGTGGCCTGCTCCACGGCCGCGACCTCCACGAGGCCGTCCTCGGCGATGCCGAGTTCCTCGACGGGGAGTGACCCTGACTACCTGGGCCGGCGCCTCGACGACCTGACCGTGGCCAACGGACGCGGGGTGAGCGGGCGGGGAAGGCCGGGCATGGCCGCCTACGCGTAGTTCTCCATGCCCGCGACATCCTGAAACAGGTACCCACTACTCGTGTGCGCTCAGGGCCGTCTCGGGTTCTATGGTGGCACGCCGTGCCATTGGATCTCCCGTGGGGGCCGCGGGCGGCGGCGTGTTCACGTTGGCGGTCGCCGCCCGGGCGCTGGACGCCGGGTCGGGACGCTCGGACGAGAGGGTAGGGCCATGACAGTGCTGACCGGATACTCGCCTGTGGGAGTGACCGACTGGGGCGGAGGCCCCGGCAACCGGCCAAGCCGACATCGGGTGAGGTCCACCATGGTCCTGATCGTCCTGGCCATGGTCGCCGTCGTGTCGGTCGTGCTGGCGCAGGCGACCTTGAGAGCCGCTGGAGGCCCCGCGCCTGCGGCGGCCGGGCCGGTGCCTGCCGCTCAGGCGGCCCTGGGCCTTCCCCAGGCTGGGGTTCCGGGATCGGCCGGCCTCTCACCGGTGAGCACGGACAGTGCCCTCGAGGCCTACGGGAAGCTGCCGCTGTCCTTCGTGGCGAATGCCGGCCAGACCGATGAGGGCGTGCGCTACTACGCGCAGGGAGCCGGCTTCGGCTTCTTCTTCACCGAGGACAAGGCCGTCCTGTCCTTGTCCAAGGGCGACCGCGGCCACGCGCTTGAACTTGGGTTCCTCGGCTCCAGCCCGGACGCGACCCTCGAGGTGAGCGAGCCCGCTCCCGGGACGGTGAACTACCTGGCGGCGGGCGAGAACCACACCAACCTGCCCACCTACAAGCAGGTCGTCTACCGGGGGCTGTGGCCGGGCATCGACATGATCTTCGCCGGCCGGGACGGAACGCTCAAGTACGAGTTCCACGTGGCGCCCGGAGCCGATCCCTCCGACATCCGCCTCTCCTACGCTGGCGCCGACGGGCTCGCGCTCGGCCAAGGGGGCGAGCTGTTGATCTCCACGCCGCTGGGGACTCTGAGCGACTCCACGCCCCGCAGCTACCAACCGATCGGCGGGCGAGAGGTCGCCGTCCAAAGCCGCTTCGCGCTCGAGCAGGGCACACAGACGGAAGCCTACGGTTTCGCCCTCGCCGGCTTCGACACCCACCACCCGCTCGTGATCGACCCCGCCCTCGACTACTCGACCTTCCTGGGCGGAGCCATGGACGACCGAGGCTTCAGTATCGCCGTCGACTCCGCGGGAAACGCCTACGTGACCGGCACGACCACTTCTACGGACTTCCCGACCACCACAGGTGCGTTCGACACGGCCGCCAACGGCGGTGCTGACGCGTTCGTGACGAAGCTCGACGCCACGGGGACATCCCTCGTCTACTCGACCTACTTGGGCGGAACGTCCACTGAGAATGGCACCGGGATCGCCGTCAACTCCGCGGGGAACGCCTATGTGAGCGGCTTTACAAATTCGGTGAACTTCCCAACCACCCTCGGGGCATTCGACACGAGCCTTGGCGGCTCCAGTGACGCCTTCGTCACGAAGCTGAACGTCGCTGGCACGGCCCTGGTTTATTCGACCTATCTCGGGGGATCGGGTCCCGACAACCCCACGATCTGTTCGGCGGGCCCGACGGGCTGTAATGGCATCGCCGTCGACGCGCTCGGGAACGCGTACGTGACTGGCCAGACCCTCTTCGGCTTCCCCACCACTCCCGGGGCGTTCGCCACCAGCCCCATCGGGGGCTTTGACGCGTTCGTCGCAAAGCTCAACCCCGCTGGCGCGGGCGCCAGCGATCTCGTCTACTCCACCTATCTGGGCGGGAGTGCAGGCGACTCGACGAGTGCGATCGCCCTGGACGCGGCCGGCAACGCCTACGTGACCGGCCAAACCACCTCCTCGAACTTCCCCACCAGCCTCGGGGCATTCGACGCGACCTTTGCCGGCCCCGACGATGCCTTCGTCACGAAGCTCATCCCCGCCGGCACCGGCGCCAGCGACCTCGCCTACTCCACCTATCTGGGCGGAACCGGAGGCGCGGTGTTCGGTCCGCTCGAGGCAGGTTTCGCGATCGCCGTCGACGCGACGGGGAGCGCGTACGTGACCGGAGCGACCAACTCCCTCGACTTCCCCACCACCACGGGGGCGTTCGACACGGGCTTCGGCGGCTTCGAGGACGCCTTCGTCACCAAGGTCAACCTCACGGGCACGGGGCTCACCTACTCCACTTACCTGGGCGGGACTTCCGCCGACCGCGGCTCGGGTATCGCCGTCGATACGGCGGGGAGCAGCGCCGTCGTGACCGGCCGTACCTCCTCGACGGGCTTCCCCACCACCACGGGGGCGTTCGACACGACGTACAACGGCGCCGATGACGCCTTCGTCACGAAGTTCAACCTCACGGGCTCGGCAGTCGACTACTCCTCTTTCGTCGGCGGGGCTTCGAACGATCAGGCTCACGGGATCGCCCTGGATGCAACCGGCGACGCCTACGTGACCGGCGAGACCCTCTCTTTGGGCTTCCCCACGGCTGGGGCGTTCGACACGACCTTCAATAGCGGTGCCGATGCCTTCGTCACGAAACTGTCGCCAGTCGCCGCCGCCAACCAACCGCCGACGGCGGTGGACGACGCGTACTCGACGGCGGAGGACACGGCCCTGGTCGAGCCGGCCCCGGGCGTGCTGGGCAACGACACCGACCCGGACGGGGACCCGCTGACCGCGGTCCTGGTGGCCGGGCCGGGCAACGGCACGCTGACGCTGAACGCGGACGGGTCGTTCTCCTACACCCCGAACGCGAACTTCAACGGCACGGACACCTTCACCTACAAGGCCAACGACGGCACCGCTGACTCGAACACGGCCACCGTCACGATCACGGTGACCGCGGCCAACGACGCGCCGACGGCGGTCGACGACGCGTACTCCACGGCGGAGGACACGGCCCTGGTCGAGCCGGCCCCGGGCGTGCTGGGCAACGACACCGACCCGGACGGGGACCCGCTGACCGCGGTCCTGGTGGCCGGGCCGGGCAACGGCACCCTGACGCTCAACGCGGACGGGTCGTTCTCCTACACCCCGAACGCGAACTTCAACGGCACCGACACCTTCACCTACAAGGCCAACGACGGCACCGCTGACTCCAACAC
>NZ_KV908333.1:48376-48721 GCF_001999765.1 Sinomonas mesophila
GTGACCGCGGCCAACGACGCGCCGACGGCGGTCGACGACGCGTACTCCACGGCGGAGGACACGGCCCTGGTCGAGCCGGCCCCGGGCGTGCTGGGCAACGACACCGACCCGGACGGGGACCCGCTGACCGCGGTCCTGGTGGCCGGGCCGGGCAACGGCACGCTGACGCTCAACGCGGACGGGTCGTTCTCCTACACCCCGAACGCGAACTTCAACGGCACCGACACCTTCACCTACAAGGCCAACGACGGCACCGCTGACTCGAACACGGCCACCGTCACGATCACCGTCACCGCGGCCAACGACGCGCCGACGGCGGTCGACGACGCGTACTCCACGGCGGAG
>NZ_MTIC01000032.1 GCF_001999765.1 Sinomonas mesophila
CCGGCACCAACAACCGCAGGCATCAACACACCCAAGCCGTCACAGACAGCTTGATTTACACCGCCCCATGCGTACCCGAGACGATCTCTCAGCGGATGCCGGTGTCGCAGTGGATGTCTGCACGGGTGGTGGAGCTGGGCCGCACGGTGACTGCTGTGTCGGGGCAGTGCGGCAGCACCGACGGGATGACGACTACTAGGACGTAGCTGCCCGGCGGGAGGCTGAGAGCGTAGCGCCCAGACGAATCGCTGCGGGTCGACGCCACGGTGTTGCCTGACGAATCGTGGGCGTCGATGGCTGCCGAGACCGGGTGCGGGGGACACGGCTGGCCTGGCCTCTCGACCGGACAGGTCGGTCCAGCCGTGACATAGCCGTACGCCGTCCCGGTGGGCGGGGTGGTGGTGGGCGGCGTTGTGGGCTGCGTGCCGCTGCCGCACGATGCCACGAGCAGGCCGACCGCGATCGTGGCTGCCGCCGCCGTTCCACGCAGCCTCAGACGTCGAGGGTGACTGAGCATCGCCATCGGTCCTTGTCGCCCACGAGGGAGAGCTCGTGGAGTGAGACTGCCTTGGGGACCGCTCCGATCTGGGTCAGCCGGTTCACCTCAGCCATCGCGAACACGACGTCGACGCCGCCTTCGACCGGCTCCATGTGGACGTCCACGGGCACGTACCCTTCGGTGTCGAGGAGGTAGATGACCTCCTCGAGCACGGCCACGAGCAGGTCTGCGTCGCTGGCTGCGATCAGCCGGCCGCGTCGTGTGCGGTGGCGGGCGGCGGTGGAGGTGTCGAGGAAGCTCTCGACGGTTCCGAACACCGCTTGTGCGATGCACTCCTCGCGCGTGGGAGCCCACGCCTCGATGCGCAGGTCAGCGGTGTGCGGCACGCTGCGATGCCCCGACGAGATCATGAGGGGTTCCCTCCTTCCCACGGCTAGCCCACGGCTAGCACAGCACGTGCGGGGCCTTATCTTCCAGAGGCCCGGCACGGGATGATGGGTGAGGGGCAACCGGAGTGTGACGTCATGAGGATCGTCCAGGAGACGCCGTACCGCTTCCGCATCGAGCAGGAGGGCGCGATGCGGGTGCCGGGGATCGTGTTTGCCTCGAGGGTATTGCTGCCGCGCGAACAGGGGGACAAGGCGCTGGGGCAGGTCGCGAACGTGGCGACGCTCCCGGGAATCGTGGCTGCCTCGTACGCGATGCCAGACGTGCACTGGGGGTACGGCTTTCCGATCGGCGGCGTGGCGGCCACTGATGTCGATGCCGACGGGGTGGTCTCGCCGGGAGGGGTGGGATTCGACATCTCCTGCGGGGTGCGGCTGCTGGCGGCCGCCGACCTTGACCGGGCCGGGCTGGTGCCCCGGCTGCCTGAGGTGATGGACGATCTCGGCCGGGCCATTCCGCGGGGTGCAGGCGGCAGGGGCGTGTGGCGGCTGCAGGACCGGGCGATGATGCGCCGGGTGCTCGAGGGTGGTGTTCGCTACGCACTGGAGCAGGGTCGCGGTGTGCCACGGGATGCGGAGCGCTGCGAGGACCGTGGCGTGCTCGAGGGCGCGGACTGGGCCGCGGTGAGCGAGCGGGCGATCGAGCGCGGCCTGGCGCAGATGGGCAGCCTGGGCTCGGGCAACCACTTCCTCGAGGTGCAGGCCGTCGACGAGGTCTTCGACCGCGACGCGGCGGAACGGATGGGGTTGCACACGGGGTCGGTGTGCGTGATGATCCACTGCGGCTCCCGTGGCCTTGGCCACCAGATCTGCACTGACCACGTCCAAGTCATGGACAGGGCCATGAGCCGATACGGGATCAGTGTGCCGGACCGGCAGCTGGCCTGCGCGCCGGTCGGCTCGCCGGAGGGCCAGGCCTATCTGGCGGCCATGGCGGCGGCCGCGAACTACGGGCGGGCGAACCGCCAAGTGCTGGGTGAGGCGGTCCGGCAGGTCTTCGCGAAGCGGCTGGGCGCCACGCTGGACCTGGTCTACGACGTCTCGCACAACCTCGCCAAGATCGAGATCCATCAGGTTGGGGGGAGCGCCCGGAGGCTGTGCGTGCACCGCAAGGGCGCGACACGGTCGCTGCCGCGCCGTCACCCGGACCTCCCGGGCGACCTGGCGGGCGTCGGCCAGCCGGTCCTGATCCCGGGGACGATGGGGACGGCGTCGTATGTCCTCGTGGGGGTCGAGGGAAACCCCGCCTTCTCGTCGACGGCGCACGGGGCTGGTCGGGTGGTGAGCCGGCACCAAGCGGCGCGGGGGACGAGCGGAAGGCTGCTGCGGGACCAACTCGAGGCCCAGGGCATCCTGGTCCGAGGCAGCTCAGGGCTGGGCCTCGCCGAGGAGAAGCCCCAGGCGTACAAGGACATCGACGCCGTCGTGGACGCGAGCGACCAGGCGGGCCTGGCACGCAAGGTTGCCCGCCTCGTCCCGCTGGGCGTGGTCAAGGGGTAGGCGGCGCCGAGGTCGACTCGCGCACGACGAGCTGGGTCGCGAGCTCGACCCGGTGCGAGTCGAGTTCCTCGCCCCGTGCCTGGCGCAGGACGGCGCGCAGCGCCGCGCGGCCCATCTCCTGCAGGGGCTGCGAGACCGAGGTCAGGGCCGGCACGGCGTCCTCGGCCTGGGCTGTGCCGTCGAACCCGACGAGGCTCAGCTCGTCGGGGACGCGGACGCCCTGGCGGCGGGCCTCGCGGAGGACGCCGACGGCGATGCTGTCGCTCGCGGCGAAGATGGCCGTCGGCCGCTCCTTGCGCTTGAGCAGCTCCCTGAGCCCCTCGACGCCGTGCTCGGTGCGGAACTGCCCGTGGACGATCCAGTCCTGCTCGACCGGCACGCCCCTGGACATGAGCGCGGAGAGATAGCCGTGCAGGCGGGCCTGGTTGCACTCCGCGTCCTCCGGCCCGCCGAGGTAGGCGATCCGGCGGTGGCCGAGGTCGAGCAGGTGCTCGGCGGCCGCCTTGCCGCCGGCCCAGTTCGTCGCACCGACGCTCACGAGGTCCGGTGGCGGCGGGTTGAGGGGGTCGATGACGACGACGGGGATCTTCCGGCGTCGGAAGGCCGAAAGCTGCGGCTCGCTGAACGCGGAGGTGACGACGATGAGCCCCGCGCGGCCCTCGTCGAGGAGACGCTGCGCGCGCCGCTCGGGACTTCCCGCCCCGGGCTGACCGCCGCCGGTCACGCTGAGCACGATCTCGACGCCCTGGACGGCGGCGGACTCGAGGATGCCCGTGAGGACGTCGGTGTTGTAGGCCGAGGTGAAGGCGTCGAAGACGACCTCCACCATGTCCGGGCCGGGGGAGGCGGAGCGGCGCTGGACGGGGGAGGAGTATCCGGTCTGCTCGAGCACTGCGAGGACCTTGGCCCGGGTCTCGGGGGCAACGTCGTGGCGGCCGTTGACGACCTTCGAGACGGTGGGCGCGGAGACGCCCGTGATGCGCGCGATGTCCGCGAGCGTGGGTTTCGCCCGGGCTTCCGTAGCGGCCATGGCCCTCCATCTTTCGAAATCTTTCGGTTCCCTCAAGTGTCCGGACTCGGGGGCCCGCGGTCAATCGGCTTTGGTTCATGGCCTGAACTTTTCGTCGCAAACCCGTTGACCGTGATCTGAGTCACCGGCTACCGTTGCACTACACGCCGAAAGCTATTCGAAAGATTTCGGAGCCTTGCGGTCACTGATGACCCCCGAGGATGAACGGAAGACCATGAACATTCGGAAACTGCGCGCGGCCGCCACGGCCGCCGCCGCTGGTGCCCTGGCCCTCACCCTCGCCGCCTGCGGCAGCGCCGGTCCGGGCGGAGCCGTGAGCGCCGATTCGGCCACCATGTGGGGGCTGACGGGCGGCAACCAGCCCGCCCTGCAGAAGTCTGTGGACTCCTGGAACAAGGCGCACAGCGACCAGGGCATCAAGCTCGAGTTCTTCGCCAACGACGCCTACAAGACCAAGGTCCGCACCGCCGTCGGCGCCGGCCAGGGCCCCACCTTCATCTACGGCTGGGGCGGCGGCGTGCTCAAATCCTATGTCGACGCCGGCCAGGTCGAGGATCTCAGCACGTTCCTCAAGGACAACCCGGAGGTCAAGGACCGCTACCTGCCCTCGGTGCTCAAGAACGGCGAGATCGACGGCACAACCTACGCGCTGCCGAACAACAACGCCCAGCCGATCGTCCTCTACTACAACAAGGAGGTCTTCGAGAAGGTCGGCGCCCAGCCGCCGACGACCTGGGACGAGCTCATGGCCCTCGTGCCGACGTTCAAGGCCGCCGGCATCGCGCCGTTCTCCCTCGGCGGCCAGTCGAAGTGGCCCAACCTCATGTGGCTCGAGTACCTCGTCGAGCGGATCGGCGGGCCGCAGGTCTTCGCGGACATCGCGGCGAACAAGCCGGGAGCGTGGTCTCACCCCGCCGTCGCCGAGTCCCTGACGAAGATCCAGGAGCTCGTGGACGCGGGAGGCTTCGTCAACGGCTTCTCCTCCATCGCCGCGGACAGCAGCGCCGACCAGGCCCTCCTCTACACGGGCAAGGCCGCCATGATCCTGCAGGGCGGCTGGATCTACCAGGGCATGAAGAAGGACGCCGCGCATTTCGTCGACAGCGGCAAGCTCGGCTTCACGACCTTCCCGACCGTCGAGGGCGGCGTGGGGGACCCGAAGAACATCGTGGGCAACCCCTCCAACTTCTGGTCGGTCTCCTCCAAGGCCACGGATGCCCAGAAGAAGGCCGCCCTGGACTACATCAAGGACGGCATGTTCACGGAGGAGAACACCCAGGACCTCATCGCCTCGGGCGCCGTTCCGGTGGTCAAGGGCATCGAGGCCAAGCTCGAGGCCTCCCCGGACAAGGACTTCCTGACCTTCGTCTACGGCATGGCCAAGGACGCCCCGAGCTTCACTCTCTCGTGGGACCAGGCGCTGAGCCCGGCCCAGGGCGACACGATGCTCTCGAATCTGGACCAGATCTTCCTCAAGAAGATCACCCCCGAGCAGTTCGTCTCGGCGATGAACGCGACGATCGGCAAGTAGGCGCCTGCCATGGCTCTTACCTCAACCGCCTCCCGGCGGGCCCGTGCAGCAGGCCCGTCGGGGTGGCTGGCCGCCCCGGCCCTCGTGTTCTTCGTGGTCTTCGCGATCATCCCGCTCCTCGGCGTCCTCGCCCTGAGCTTCACCCGCTGGGACGGGCTGAGCGAGATCACTCTCGACGGCGTGGCCTCCTGGGCGCGCGTCCTCACCGACGAGCTCACGCTCAACGCGCTCGTCGTGACCGCGAAGATCATGATCTTCTCCTTCATCGTCCAGGCGCCCATCAGCCTCCTGCTCGGCGTCTTCACCGCAGGCGGCCAGAAGTACCGCGCCGCCCTGGCCGTCCTGTACTTCGTGCCCCTCCTGCTCTCCTCGGCCGCCGTCGCGATCGCCTACAAGGCCCTCCTCGACCCGAACTTCGGCGTCGGCCCCGGCTTCGGCGTCCCCGCGCTCGCACAGGACTGGCTCGGCAACTCGGACCTCGTGCTGTTCGTCGTCGTCTTCGTCATCGCATGGCAGTTCGTGCCGTTCCACACGCTCATCTACCAGGGCGGCGTCCGGCAGATCCCGGCCTCGTTCTATGAGGCGGCGCAGATCGACGGCGCGGGCAGGGTCAAGCAGTTCCTGCACATCACGCTGCCTCAGCTCAAGTACACGATCATCACGTCCTCGACGCTCATGGTCGTCGGCTCCCTGGCGTACTTCGACCTCGTCTTCGTCCTCACCGCCGGCGGTCCGGGCTACTCGACCCGCCTCCTGCCGCTGCACATGTACCTCACGGGCTTCAAGGCCAACGACATGGGCGCGGCGAGCGCCCTCGGCGTGATCCTCGTCGTCATCGGCCTCGTCCTGGCACTGCTCCTGCAGCGCCTCGGCGGCAGGAATGCCAGCGCGAGCCAACTGGAAGGTGCCTGATGGTGTCCACGACGCAAGCCCCTGCAACCCCGGTGGCGCCCCCTCGCCGTCGTGCGCCCGCGGTTCCCCAGGCCAAGGGCCCGGGCCGGGCCCGCCCCAACCTCCTCGGCGGGCTCGGCGGCTGGATCTGGCTCGCGATCATCGTCCTGCCGATCTACTACGTCGTCATCACGAGCCTCAAGGACCAGGCCGGGTTCTTCACGACGAACCCGATGGCCCCGCCCGCCGAGCCGACGCTCGCGAACTACCAGCTCGTGCTCGAGAACAACTTCGCCCTGTACTTCGCGAACAGCCTCATCGTCACGGTGGGCAGCGTGGTCCCGACCCTCCTGGTGTCGTTCATGGCCGCCTACGCGATCGTGCGCGGCAGGGGGCGGTTCCTGTCCTTCACGAACAAGCTGTTCCTGCTGGGCCTGGCCATCCCGCTGCACGCGACGATCATCCCGATCTACTGGATGATCACCCGGGCGCACCTGTACGACACGCTGCTCGCGCTCATCCTGCCCTCGATCGCCTTCGCCATCCCGATCTCGGTGCTGATCCTCAGCAACTTCCTCCGGGACGTGCCGAACGAGCTGTTCGAGTCGATGCGGCTCGACGGATGCAGCGACTGGACGATGATGTGGCGGCTCGCGCTCCCGCTCGTGCGGCCGGCGGTCGTGACGGTGGGCATCTACAACGCCCTGCACGTGTGGAACGGCTTCCTGTTCCCGCTCATCCTCACGCAGAGCCCGTCCACCAGGGTGCTCCCGCTGTCCCTGTGGACCTTCCAGGGCGAGTTCACCGCCAACATCCCGGCGGTGCTGGCCTCCGTCGTGCTGGCGACCCTGCCGCTCCTGGTGATCTACGTCGTCGCCCGCCGCCAGCTGCTCAGCGGCCTCACCGCGGGCTTCAGCAAGTGAAAGGACATCCATCCATGACCGAGCCGAAGCCGCTGCGCGTCGGCATGGTGGGCTACGCCTTCATGGGCGCCGCCCACTCGCACGCCTGGCGCACCGCCCCGCGCTTCTTCGACCTTCCGCTCGCGCCGCAGCTCACCGCCGTCGCGGGCCGGGACCCCGAGCGGGTCGCGGCGGCCGCCGCGAAGCTCGGCTGGGACTCCGCCGAAACTGACTGGAGGCGGCTGATCGACCGCGACGACATCGACCTCATCGACATCTGCACCCCCGGCGACACGCACGCCGAGATCGCGATCGCCGCCCTCGAGGCGGGCAAGCACGTGCTGTGCGAGAAGCCGCTCGCGAACTCGGTCGAGGAGGCCGAGCGGATGACGGCGGCGGCGGACGCCGCGGCGGCGCGCGGCGTGTTCTCGATGTGCGGGTTCTCCTACCGGCGGACCCCGGCGCTCGCGCTGGCGAAGCGGCTCGTGGCCGAGGGCGCGCTCGGGGAGATCCGCCACGTGCGGGCCCAGTACCTCCAAGACTGGCTCTCCGACGCCGACGCCCCCCTAACGTGGCGGCTCGACAAGTCGAAGTCCGGCTCCGGCTCGCTCGGGGACATCGGCGCGCACTCGATCGACGCCGCGCAGTGGGTCACGGGGCAGGCCATCACAGGCGTCTCGGCCCTCCTCGAGACCTTCGTCAGGGAGCGCCCCGTGGGCGGGGACTTTGTCGGCTTGGGCGGGCGCGGCGGCGCTGATGCGCCGCGCGGCCCGGTGACGGTCGACGACGCCGCGGTCTTCTCCGTGCGCTTCGACGGCGGCACTGGTTCTTCGACCGCCGTCGGCGTGTTCGAGGCGACCCGCTTCGCCCTCGGCCGGAAGAACGCGATGCGGCTCGAGCTCAACGGCTCGAAGGGCTCGCTCGCGTTCGATGTCGAGGACATGAACTCGCTGTGGTTCTACGACGCCGCGGACGAGCCGAACGCAGGCTTCCGCAAGATCCAGGTGACCGAGGCCGAGCACCCGTACACCGGCAACTGGTGGCCGGTGGGCCACGGACTCGGCTACGAGCACGCCTTCACCCACCAGGTCGTGGACCTCGTCGGCGCGATCGCCCGCGGGGAGCAGCCCGCGCCGTCGTTCGCCGACGCGCTGCGGGTGCAGAGGGTGCTCGCGGCCGTCGAGGCGAGCGCCGCCGACGATTCGCGATGGACGAAAGTCGGGGGAGCCTGACCATGACACGGCGACCTATTACCCTCTTTACCGGCCAGTGGGCCGACCTGCCGTTCGAGGAGGTGGCCCGGCTCGCCGGCGAGTGGGGCTTCGACGGCCTCGAGATCGCCTGCTGGGGCGACCACCTCGACCCGGTCCGGGCCGCGGAGGACGACGCCTACCTGCAGACCCGGCTCGACATCCTCGACAAGCACCGGCTGAAGGTCTACGCGATCGCGAACCACCTCACGGGCCAGGCCGTGTGCGACGACCCGATCGACGAGCGGCACCGGGGCATCGTCTCGGCGGACGTGTGGGGCGACGGCGACCCCGAGGGGGTCCGCACCCGCGCCGCCGAGGTCATGAAGGCGACCGCCCGCGCCGCGGCCCGCCTCGGCGTGGACACCGTCACCGGATTCACCGGCTCCTCGATCTGGAAGGCCGTCGCGATGTTCCCGCCGGTCCCCGAGGGCATGATCGACGCCGGCTACCGGGAGTTCGCCGAGCGGTGGAACCCGATCCTGGACGTCTTCGACGACGTCGGGGTCCGGTTCGCCCTCGAGGTGCACCCCTCCGAGATCGCCTACGACTACTGGACCGCGAAGCGCACGCTCGAGGCGATCGGGCACCGCGAGGCGTTCGGGCTCAACTTCGACCCCTCGCACTTCATCTGGCAGGACCTGGACCCGGTGATGTTCCTGCAGGACTTCGCGGACAGGATCTTCCACGTCCACGTCAAGGAGTCCGTGCGCCAGCTCAACGGGCGCAACGGGCGGCTCGGCTCGCACCTGGCCTGGGCCGACCCGCGCCGCGGCTGGGACTTCGTCACCGCCGGGCACGGCCACGTTGAATGGGAGCCGATCTTCCGCACCCTGAACGCGATCGGCTACGAGGGGCCCACGAGCATCGAGTGGGAGGACGCCGGCATGGACCGCCTCGTCGGTGCGCCCCAGGCACTCGCCCTCGTGAAGGACCTCGCCGCCATCGCCCCGCCCGCCGCGGCGTTCGACGCCGCGTTCAGCAACCGGTGAGTGACGCGCGCGAGCCGCGCGACCGCCGTCGTACTTGAGAACCAGCAAAGGACACCAGTGACAACAACCAAGAACGCGCTCGTGGTGCGCGGCGGCTGGGACGGGCACCAGCCCGTCGAGGCCACCGAGCTCTTCATCCCGCACCTCGAAGCCAACGGCTACGAGGTCCGCGTGGAGGAGTCCCCGAAGATCTATGCCGACGCCGAGTACATGGCCGGGGTGGACCTCATCATGCAGTGCGTGACGATGTCCACGATCGAGAAGGACGAGTTCGCCGGGCTCCGCACCGCCGTCGAGAATGGCACCGGGCTGGCCGGCTGGCACGGCGGCATCGCCGACTCGTACCGGAATACCTCGGACTACCTGCACCTCATCGGCGGGCAGTTCGCGTGCCACCCGGGCAAGCACCCCGACGAGCGGATCGGCGAGCAGTCGGACAACTACGTTCCGTACACCGTCACGATGCTCCCCGCCGCGGCAGAGCACCCGATCACGCGGGGGATCTCGGACTTCGACCTCGTCACCGAGCAGTACTGGGTGCTCGCCGACGACTACATCGACGTCCTCGCCACCACCACTCAGAAGGTCCGGGAGTGGGACCCATGGCACCGCGAGGTCACCTCGCCGGCCATCTGGACGCGGCAGTGGGGCAGGGGCCGCATCTTCGTCTGCACGCCCGGCCACCGGGTCGAGGTCCTCGAGGACCCGAACGTCCGCACCATCATCGAAAGGGGCCTGCTGTGGGCCAGCCGCTAGAGAACCAGAAGCCCGTGCGCGTCGGCATCGTCGGCTGCGGCGCGATCGTCGCGCAGTACCTCGCGAGCTTCCGCCGTCTGGACGACGTCGAGCTGGTCGCCGTCGCGGACCTCGATCCGGCCCGGGCGCTCGCGGTCGCGGAGGGCTGGAACGACGGCGAGGGCGACGGCGTGCGCGCGCTCGCCGTCGCCGAGCTGCTCGCCGCGGACGACGTCGACCTCGTGCTGAACCTGACCATCCCCGCCGCGCACGCCGAGGTCGCCCTCAGGGCCATCGCGGCCGGCAAGCACGTCTACGGCGAGAAGCCGCTCGCCGCCACTGCCGCCGAGGCGCGGGAGGTGCTCGACGCCGCGCGTGCGGCGGGCGTCGTCGTCGGCTGTGCCCCGGACACCGTGCTCGGGACGGGCATCCAGACCGCGCGCAAGGCGATCGACGACGGCCTCATCGGCGCGCCGATCGCCGCGACGGCGACCATGGTCACCCCCGGGCACGAGCGCTGGCACCCCAACCCGGACTTCTACTACGTCCCCGGCGGCGGGCCGCTGCTGGACATGGGGCCGTACTACGTCACGGCCCTCGTGACGCTTCTCGGGCCGGTGGTCTCGGTCATCGGGGCGGCGAGCCACACCCGTGCCGAGCGGACCATCGGCTCCGGGCCGCGTCAGGGGGAGCCGATCCCGGTCACGACGGACACCCATGTCACAGGTGTCCTCGTGCACGCATCGGGAGCGCTCTCCACGCTCGTCATGAGCTTCGACGCCGCCAAGACGACCTCGGCGAACATCGAGGTCCACGGCGAGCGCGGCACCCTGGCCGTGCCGGACCCGAACCACTTCGACGGCGATGTGCGGGTCTTCGCGCTCGGCGCCGAGGAGTGGGAGACGCTCCCGGTCTCCGCGGGGTACGTCGACGCCGGCCGCGGCTTCGGGATCGCCGACCTCGCGCGGACAGCACCTGGGGAGGAGCCAAGGGCCGGCGGCGCGCTTGCCTATCACGTGCTCGAGGTCATGGAGTCCCTGCTCGACTCCGCGCACAGTGGGCAGGCCGTGGCCGTCCGGAGCACGGCCGAGCGCCCGCCCGCCGTCGGGCTGGCGGAGATCGCCCGGGCCGGGGTGACGACCTCCTAGCCCTGGAACGAGGACCCCGACGACGGCGGGTGGCCGAGGGCGCTGAGCATCCGGGCGATCGCGTCTTCGGCCCGCGGCACCGAGCCGAAGACCTCGCGCTGCCGTGCCGTGTCGGCGACGTAGCCGCCGGTCTCGAACCAGTCGAGCATCGCGGTGAGGTCCCGGACCATCGGCTTGGCCGGGGTGGGGAGCGCCCCGAGCGCCCGCAGCGGTGCGAGCGGGATATGGCGGACGCGTATCCGCCGGCCGAGCAGCCGCCCCGAGATCTCCGCGACGTCCCTCATGCTCACGGGTCGGTCCCAGCCGATGTCGATCCGCTGCCCCTCAACGCCTGCTGCGTCGACGGCGGCGGCGAGGCAGGCGGCCACGTCCGTCGTGAGGACGTAGGTCAGCGGAACCCGCGTGGAGCCGGCCCAGACGAGCCGCCCCTTCGCGAAGGGGTCGCCCCCGAACTGCCCGAGCATGTCCAGAAACGCCCCGGGGCGCAGGGCCACGAAGGGCACGCCGAGCTGCTCGAGCCGGTCCTCGGCCTCCTTCTTGTGCCGGAAGTGGGCGGCCTTCGGGACCCTGTCGCACGTGAGGATGCTCGTCAGCACGAACCGCCGGATGCCGGCGCGGTGCGCCGCGTCGATGAGGTTCGCGTTGCCCACGGTGTCCGTCACCGCGGTGTCTCCCTTGCGGTGGCGCGTGTAGCCGGCGGCGGAGGTGACGACGCTGTCGACGCCCGCCATCGCCCGGTCGAGCGAGCCGGGGTCCAACATGTCGCCCCGCGCGATCTCTGCGCCGGCCTCCTCGAGCCGGCCCGCATCCGAGCCCGGGCGCACGAGCGCTCGGACCGTCTTGCCGCGCGCCAGCAGCTCAGCGGCGACCTTGCTGCCGAGGAAGCCCGTGCCCCCCACGACGAGGACGGGTGCTGTGTTCTGCGCGGGTGCGTCGTCCATGGCGAGATTGTCGTCCTCTCGGGCCGCCGTGTCAGCCCTCGCCGAAGGGGCCGTCCAGCACGTCGACGCGCGTCGGCTGCGCAGCAGGCTCTCGGCGGCACAGCAGGCTCTCGGCGGCACAGCAGGCGCTGCCGCGGGCCTGCTGTGCCGGGACAGGCCTGTCATGTCGCCGAGGGCCTGCCAGGCCTTATGGGAGGAGGACGTGCGGGGCCCCGAGCGCCCGGCGCAGGGCCGCGCCCGCCGCGCCGCGGAGGGCCGCCGTCGTGCCCAGATCCGAGAAGGCGATCGCGCCCGGGGCAAGGAGGCCCGGGGCGAGGTCGTCGAGGGCCGCGGCCAGCGCCGGCTCGATCCACTCGCGCAGCGCGGCGAAGTGCCCGCCCAGCACCGCGGCGGAGAGGTCCACGAGCCGGGCGGCGCCCACGACGGCGACCGCGAGCGCCCCGCCCGCGCGCCCGACGGCGTCGAGCGCCCGCGCGTCTCCCGCGGCGAGCGCCGAAGCGAGCGCGGCGATCCGCGCCGCCGCCGACTCGCCGGCGTCGGCGGGGATGCCCGCCGCGGCGAGGATCGCGTCCTGGCCGGCGACCGTCTCGAGGCACCCGCGCCCGCCGCAGCTGCAGCGCTCGCCGCCGGGCGCGACGACCATGTGCCCGACCTCGCCCGCGTTGCCGCCGGGCCCCGCGAAGAGCTCCGAGCCCATGACGAGCCCGCCGCCCACGCCGACCTCGCCGGAGATGTAGAGGTAGTCGCCGAGCTCGGCGCCGCGGCCGTACCAGAGCTCGGCGAGGGCGGCGCTGTTGGCCTCGTTCGTCAGGACGACGCCGTACGGGGCGCCGGGGGCGAGCGCGTCCAGCGCCTGTCCGAGCGAGGCGCCGCGCCAGCCGAGGTTCGGCGCGGTCAGGACCCTGCCCCGGTCTGGGTCCACGAGCCCCGGGACGGCGAGCCCGCCGCCCAGGAGCTCGATCCCCTCGGCGCCCGCGGCCTGCGTGGCCCGGGCCGTGAGCGCCGCCAGCTCGGCGAGCACCTCCTGCGTGGGGCGGCCGTGGTTGAGCCGCTCGGCGATCTCATGGAAGCGCAGCGCCCCATGCAGGTCCACGACCCCGACGGCGAGGTAGTCCACATTGACCTCCGCGCCCAGGGCCCCGCGCCGCGCGCTGAGCGAGAGGCCGACGCCGGGCCGGCCGCGCTCGCCGGCCCGGGTCACCCCGAGCTCCTCGACGAGGCCGGTCTCGAGAAGGTCCGCGACGAGGCTCGAGACGGAGGCCTTGGTCAGGCCGGTCGCTGCCGCGATGTCCGCACGGGTCGCGACGGCCTCGGGGCCGAGTCTCCCGAGCACGAGCGCGAGGTTGCGCCGGCGCACGTCGCCCACGCGCCCGGGCGCCTCAGCGGTGCGAGTGTTCACGGTCCCTCCCTCAGGCCTGTTGACCACATCACAGTACGGCCCCTATAGTCCTCATATAGTTCAGAATCCATACTAATTCTGGATCCGCCCGGAACACTAGCCCAACGAGGTGCACATGACTTCCCAGACCCCCACTTCGGCCCCTTCTTCCTCGGACAAGTTCACCTTCGGCCTCTGGACCGTCGGCTGGACCGGCAACGACCCCTTCGGTGTCCCGACCCGCGCGGCCCTCGACCCCGTCGAGGCCGTGCACAGGCTCTCCGAGTTCGGCGCCTACGGCATCACGTTCCACGACAACGACCTCGTGCCCTTCGGCACCCCGGCCAACGAGCGCGAGCTCATCCTCAAGCGCTTCCGCTCCGCCCTCGAGGAGACGGGCCTCAAGGTCCCGATGGTCACGACCAACCTCTTCAGCCACCCAGTCTTCAAGGACGGCGGCTTCACCTCGAACGACCGCTCGGTGCGCCGCTTCGCCCTCAGCAAGGTCCTGCGCACCATCGACCACGCGGCCGAGCTCGGCGCCGAGACGTTCGTCATGTGGGGCGGGCGCGAGGGCAGCGAGTACGACGGCTCGAAGGACCTCAACGCCGCGCTCGACCGCTACCGCGAGGGCGTCGACACCGCCGCCGCGTACATCAAGGAGAAGGGCTACGGCCTGCGCATCGCGCTCGAGCCCAAGCCCAACGAGCCGCGCGGCGACATCCTCCTGCCGACCGTGGGCCACGGCCTCGCGTTCATCGCCGAGCTCGAGCACGGCGACATCGTGGGCCTCAACCCCGAGACGGGCCACGAGCAGATGGCGGGCCTGAACTTCACCCACGGCATTGCCCAGGCCCTGTGGGCCGGCAAGCTCTTCCACATCGACCTCAACGGCCAGCGCGGCATCAAGTACGACCAGGACCTCGTGTTCGGCCACGGCGATCTCACGAGCGCCTTCTTCACCGTGGACCTCCTCGAGAACGGCTTCCCGAACGGCGGCCCGCGCTACGAGGGCCCCCGCCACTTCGACTACAAGCCCTCCCGTACAGACGGGTACGACGGCGTGTGGGAGTCTGCGAGGGCCAACATGCGCATGTACCTCTTGCTCAAGGACCGCGCCGCCGCGTTCCGCGCCGACGCCGAGGTCCAGGAGGCGCTCGCCGCCTCGGGCGTGGGCGAGCTCGCCGAGCCGACGCTCGCCGCGGGGGAGACGACGGCGGACCTGCTCGCCGATGCCTCGGCCTTCGAGGCGTTCGACGCCGACCGGGCCGCCGAGCGCTCGTACGCCTTCATCCGCCTCAACCAGCTCGCGATCGAGCACCTGCTCGGGGCCCGCTGAACTCTGTCGCCCGCGACGCCGCCCGTGCACGCCTACCAGCCGCGCTGTCCCAGAGGATGATCCACATGCCACTCGTCGCCGGAGTCGACAGCTCCACGCAGTCCTGCAAGGTCGTCATCCGGGACGCCGAGACCGGGGCCCTCGTCCGCGAGGGTTCCGCCCGGCACCCCGAGGGCACAGAGGTCCATCCGGACGCGTGGTGGGAGGCGTTGCAGTCCGCCATCGCGGCGGCCGGCGGGCTTGACGGCGTCGCCTCCATCGCCGTCGCCGGGCAGCAGCACGGCATGGTGTGCCTCGACGCCGACGGCGCCGTCGTCCGCCCAGCACTGCTGTGGAACGACACGCGCTCGGCTCCCGCGGCCGCGGCTCTCATCGCAGAAGCGGGCGCAGCATCGGTTTCGGCTGACGCTGCCGGCGGCGCCCGCTGGTGGGCCGACACGACGGGCACCGTCCCGGTCGCGTCGCTCACGGCGACGAAGCTGCGCTGGCTCGCCGAGAACGAGCCGGAGAACGCCGCCCGCACGGCCGCCGTCTGCCTCCCGCACGACTGGCTGAGCTGGCGCCTGGCCGGCTTCGGCCCGGGCAGCGGCGCCGAGGGCCTCGCCGCCCTCCGCACCGACCGTTCGGACGCCTCCGGCACCGGCTACTGGTCGCCGCGGACGGGGGAGTACCTGCCCGAGGTGCTCGAGCGGACCCTCGGCCACGTGCCCGTCCTGCCGCAAGTCCTCGCGCCCCTGGCGGCTGAGTTCAAGACGCCGGGCGGGGCCCTCATCGCCCCCGGGGCCGGGGACAACGCGGGCGCGGGGCTCGGCGTCGCGGCCGGCGTCGGCGACGTCGTCGTCTCGGTCGGCACCTCCGGCACCGTCTTCGCAGTGTCTGAGACGCCAACCTCCGACGCCTTCGGCCTCGTTGCCGGCTTCGCCGACGCCACTGGCCACTACCTGCCGCTCGCCTGCACCCTCAATGCGTCTCGCGTCCTGGACAAGACCGCGGCGATCCTCGGCGTCACCCTCCCGGAGCTTTCCGGGCTCGCGCTGTCGGCCCCCGCGGGCGCCGAGGGCCTGACGCTCGTGCCGTACTTCGAGGGGGAGCGGACGCCCAACCTGCCGGACGCTACGGGCTCGCTGCACGGCCTGACCCTGCACAACTTCACTCCCGCGAACCTCGCCCGCGCCGCCGTCGAGGGCATCGTGTGCTCCCTCGCCGATGGGCTCAAGGCCCTCACGGACCTCGGCGTCGCGGCGGAGCGCATCGTGCTCGTGGGCGGCGGGGCCCGCTCGGCGGCCCTCCAGCAGAGCGCCGCGGGCATCTTCGGGCTGCCCGTCGTCGTGCCCGAGCCGGGGGAGTACGTGGCCGACGGCGCCGCGCGGCAGGCCGCCGGCGTCCTCCTCGGCGCGTTCCCGGACTGGCAGACTGCTGCCACCACCACGGTCACGGCCGAGCACACTCCCGAGGTGCTCGAGCGCTACCGCAGCGTGGCAGCGGCGGCCTCGACCACCTGACGAAAGCGGGACGCATGAAGAACTGGGCCGGAAACCTGGATTACGCGGCGGCCTCTGTGGAGCGTCCCGCCTCGATCGAGGAGCTCTCGGAGCTCGTCGCCGGCGCGTCGCAGAGGGGAGAGCGGGTCAAAGCCCTCGGCTCACGGCACTGCTTCAACGACGTCGCCGACACCGACGGCGTCCAGGTCCTCCTGGACCGGCTGCCGGGGGAGGCCGAGCTGGACACCGCCCGCCGCCTCGTGCGCGTGCCCGGTGGCATGAGCTATGGCGAGCTCGCCCGGTCGATCGAGCGGCGGGGCTTCGCCCTGCACAACATGGCCTCGCTCCCGCACATCTCGGTGGCCGGGGCCGTGCAGACGGGCACGCACGGCTCGGGGATCGCGAGCCCCGCGCTGGCCTCCGCCGTGAAGGCCGTCGAGCTCGTCCGGGCCTCGGGCGAGGTCGAGCGGCTCGAGGAGGCCGACGGCGAGGAGTTCCTCGCGAGCGTCGTCGGGCTCGGCGCCCTCGGCATCGTCACCGCGCTCGAGCTCGCTGTCGAGCCCACCTACCGGGTGCGCCAGCAGGTCTTCGAGAGCCTGCCCTGGGACACCGCGCTCGAATCCTTCGACGAGGTCGCCGGGGACGGCTACAGCGTCTCGCTCTTCACCGACTACGCCGGGGACACGATCCCGCAGGTGTGGCGCAAGGTTCGCGTCGACAGTGCAGACGCGCACGACGGCGCCGGGCCGGCCCGCGGGGGCGAGGCCCCGCCGTCGTCCTTCCACGGCGCCGTTCCCGCCACGCGCTCGCGGCACCCGCTGCCCGGGATGTCCGCCGAGAACTGCACCGAGCAGCTCGACGTCCCCGGCCCCTGGCTGGAGCGGCTCCCGCACTTCCGGCACGAGTTCACGCCCAGCAAGGGGGACGAGCTGCAGACGGAGTATCTGCTGCCGCGCCGGTACGCGGCCGACGCGCTCCGGGAGCTGCGGCGCCTGTCTCCGACGCTCCTGCCGCTGCTGTTCGTCTCCGAGGTGCGCACCGCGGCCGGCGACGAGTTCTGGCTCAGCCCGTCGTATCGGCAGGACAGTGTCGCGCTGCACTTCACGTGGAAGCCGCGCCAGCCCGAGGTCGAGGCGGTGCTGCCCCGGCTCGAGGCGGCCCTGGCCCCGTTCGGGGCCCGCCCGCACTGGGGCAAGCTCTTCGCCGCCGACGCCGGGCAGCTCGCCGCCGTGTACCCGCGCCTGCGGGACTTCGGCGACCTCGCCGCCAAGCGGGACCCGGAGGGGACGTTCCGCAACGCCTTCCTGGACCGCGTGCTCCTGGACCGCGTGCTGGGGGCGTCCTAGCCCCCGTTTCGGGTACGTATCTCGTCGCCAAATGCGGATTTCGGGTACAGCGACGCGCGCTGTCCGTGGACCCGAAATCCGATTTCCGCGTCCAGATGCGTACCCGAGACCCTCCGCGGCAGCGCGCCTGATTCGCTAGCCTCCGCGGACCAGGCCGCGGGCGGCCTCGGCGATCGACGCCGCGTCCAGGCCGGCCCAGGCGAGGAGCTCCTCTCCTGAGCCAGAGCCGGGCATCGCCGACACCGCGAGGCGCCGCACGTCGAAGCTGGTCCGGCCGCGGGCGAGGAGGCAGTCGACCACGGCCGACCCGAGCCCACCTTCGGGGTGGTGGTCCTCCGCGATGACCAGGCGCCCCCGGGTCGCGCCGGCTGCCGCCCGGAGGGTGGACTCGTCGATCGGCTTGATCGAATAGCAGTCGATGACGCGGGCGTGGATGCCCTCGGCCTCAAGCTCGTCCGCGGCGGCGAGGCACGCATGGACGGTGACGCCCGCGCCGATCAGGACGACGTCGTCGTCCTCGCTCGCCCGGAGCGTCTTCGACCCTCCGACGGGGAAATCCTCGCCCGAGCGGTACAGCACCGGGTAGGCGCCGCGCGTCGTGCGCAGGTAGCTGATGCCGGAGGTGCGGGCCATCTGTTCGACGAGGGCCGCGGTGCTCGTCGCGTCGCTCGGGTACAGGACCGTGGAGCCGTGGACCGCGCGGAGCATGGCGAGGTCTTCGAGGCCCATCTGCGAGGGTCCGTCGGCGCCGATCTCGACTCCGGCGTGTGAGCCCACGAGGCGCAGGTCGGCCCGGGAGACGGCGGCCATGCGGATGAAGTCGTGGGCGCGGGTGAGGAAGGCCGCGAACGTCGAGGCGAAGGGCTTGTATCCCCGGACGGAGAGGCCCGTTGCCGCCCCGATGAGCTGCTGCTCCGCGATGAACATCTCGAAGAATCTGTCGGGATGCGCCTCCGCGAACGAGCTGGCGTACGTCGAGTTGCTCACCTCGCCGTCGAGGGCGACGACGGCGGGATCGGCAGCTCCCAGCGCGGCGAGCGCCTCGCCGTACGCCTTCCTCGTGGCCACCTTCTCGCCTGGTTCGTGCTCGGGCAGCTCCGGGGCCGTCGCCTCCTCGCGCCGCGGCAGCTCGCCGTCGTCCTCTGGGGCGATGCCCCGGACGCGGAGGTCTCGCGGGCCGCCGAGCTCCTTGACCGCCCGCTCGGCCATGTCCTCGGGGAACGGCTTGCCGTGCCAGTCCGGCTTGTCCTCGACCTCGGAGAACCCCTTCCCCTTCACGGTCCTCGCGATGACCACCGTGGGACGGCCGTCCGACGGGTCCGCGGCGGCGGCGAATGCCCCGTCGATCGCCGAGAGATCGTGGCCGTCGATGACCAACGCGCGCGTCCCGAAGGCTTCCACCCGGCGCGCATACGCCCCGGTGTCCCATCCCAGCTCGGTCTCGCCGCGCTGTCCGAGGCGGTTGACGTCGACGATCGCCACGAGGTTCGAGAGCCGGTAGTGGGAGGCCTTGTCGAGCGCCTCCCAGATCGAGCCCTCGGCGAACTCGCTGTCGCCGCAGAGGACCCACACGCGGTAGGGGAGGCGGTCGAGGTACTTGCCCGCCAAGGCGACCCCGACGCCGTCGGGCAGTCCTTGGCCGAGCGAGCCGGTGGCGACGTCGACCCACGGCACGGCGGGCGTGGGATGCCCTTCGAGGCGCTGGCCGAACCGGCGGTAGCCGTGGAGGAGCTCGTCCTCGGGGATGGCCCCGACGGCCCGGAACGCCGAGTAGGCCAGGGGAGAGGCGTGCCCCTTCGAGAAGATGAGGTGGTCATTCCGCGGATCGTCCGGGTTGTCCCAGGCATAGCGCAGGTGCCTGCTGATCAGGACGGCGAGCAGGTCTGCCGCGGACATGGAGGAGGTCGGGTGCCCGGACCCCGCACTCGTGCTGGAGCGAACGGAGTCCACCCGGAGCTGGGCGGCGAGTTCGGCCACGGTGCTGAGGTCTGGGAGGGAAGAGGCCATCGTGGACATCCCTCAGCCTAGGGCTCAGCGCCGTCCAGAGGACAGGGGGGACGGCGGTGATGCACGCGTCGGAGCGTGGAGGCGGCCCGCGACGCTCAGCCGCCCTGCGGCCCCGTCGCCAGGCGGCGGCGAGAGTTTGCCAGGTGCGTGCACATCGTCGCAGCCGCGGCGAGCGGGTCCCGCGCGGCGACCGCGCGGCAACCGCGGCGAGAATTGTCGGAGCCCTGTGATGGAGTGGGGTCATGGAGGAGCTCCGGGGGGTGGCGGACGACGGCGGGTTGCAGCCGTCGTCCGTGCCGCCCGGGCCCGTCCCGCTGCCGATCGGGGAGCCCGAGCAATGGCTCGGGAATCCGGGGCTGGCATTCGAGGACCCAGGGCCGTGGTTTGAGGATCCAGAGCTGTTCCCCGACGAAGCGGAGGCGTGGGACGGCAGGGACTATCCCGCCTATCTCGACGACCCCGCCGCCGATCCGGGCCGCGCCGACTACGAGTGCAGAGACTGGGAGGCCGACGAGGACGACGCCGGGGGCCCCGTGATCCTCCACCCCGTCGCGGTCGCCGACCGCAACCGACAGCGTTCCATCGAAGCACTGATGGCGGGCCTGGCCGGCGTCGACGCCGCCGAGGCCGAGCTGCACGCGCTGCGGGTCCTCATGGTCCGCGGGGTCGCGAGCCTCCTTGGGGCGGACGCGCCCGATGTGCTCGAGCGCTCCCGGGCCCAGTCGCTCACGGCGGCCGAGATCGCCGCCGAACGCTCCCTGCCCCCGAGGGCGGCGAGGGCGCTCGTTGCCGAGTCGCTGGCTCTGACGGCGCCCGAGGCCAGGCCGGTGCTGGCCGCGCTGCAGGAGGGCCGGCTCGACCGGCCCCGCGCGCAGACCATCCTTCGCGCCGCCGCCCCCATCCCTTCCGACGCTGTGGAGGAGTTTCTCGAGCGCGCCGTCGCGGTGGCCGCCCCGGCCAGCGATCCGGCCCAGCACGCAGCCCAAGGCCCGGAGCGTCCGTCCGTGCCGGCCCTCTCGAGGGCGCTGCGGCGCATGGCCGAGGAGCACAGCGCCCAGACCCTCACGACCAGGGCACGGCAGGCCCGGGAGCAGCGCCGGGTCGACCTCGAGCCCGGCGACGACGGCATGTGCCACCTCTACGCCTACCTCCCGCTCGAGGCCGGCGCCGCCATCGACGCCCGCCTCCAGGCCGCCGCTCGAGCCCAGGCATCCCCGGAGGACCCCCGCACCACAGCCCAGCGCCGTGCCGACGCCCTCACCGACATCCTCCTCGCCCCAACCGGCGGCGCCCCGGCCGGCGGCTCCCCCGCCCGCGGCGGAGTCCGCATGGAGATCGTCGTGACCGTCCCCGCCACGACACTCGTCCCCCAGCTGCTCCCGGCCCCAGCTGATCGCCGGGCCGGTGGGCCGCGCTTGGCCAGGGACGCGGGGGCGGACTCGGAACCGGACGACGAATCCGTAGCGTGCCCGGCCGACGGCCCTGGCGACGGCCCTGCCGAGAGCCATGCCGACGTCCCGTCCGACGGCCCTGCCCATGACGCCGCCGCCGAACTCGCCGCGGCGGGCCTGGCCTTCGGCGACGCCCCCGGCGAGATCCTCGGCTACGGACCGATCGACGCGGCCACCGCGCGCCGCCTGGCCGCCCAGGCCGACACCTGGCTGCGGATCCTCACCGACCCGCAGACCGGGGCCCCACTCGCCCTCGGACGCACTCGCTACACCCCGCCCCCGGCGCTGCGGCGCTTCCTCGCCGCCCGGGACACCGGATGCCGCTTCCCCGCCTGCGACCGCACCCACCCGCACACCGAAGCCGACCACACCCACGAATGGTCCCGCGGCGGCACTACCGACACCACCAACCTCGCCCTCCTCTGCTCCGAGCACCATCGGATCAAGACCTTGGGCTACTGGACGGCGAGCCAGCCCCGGGGCGACGGGACGATCGTCTGGACCTCACCCCTCGGCCGCACCCACATCACGTCACCAGGCCCGCCCCGCCCGCCCGAAAGACCTCCCTACGGCCCACTCGGCAGCCCATCCAAGAGCCCACCGCCCAGCACACCCGGGCAAGAACCACCACCGTTCTGACACGCGGAGGCAGGTGGCATCCTCACACCGTTCGGCAAGAACCCGCTAGCGATCTCCATAGCGGCTGTAGGCGAAGCACCTTCCCTTGGCTCGCTTGCAGGGGCAGAGCCGCTGACCGGTGGCCCCCTTGGTGGGCCAGAGCACGAAGCGCACGGGCATTGTGCACGCGCCTTCAATGCCGCGACCGCGATCCCCGATCCGCCGGATCAACCGAGGACGACGGCGAAGCCGATGAACGTGCTGGCTGCGGCCAGGGCGGCAAGGACCATGGGCACGACCGCCTTCTCCCGGCGGCGGAGGTGGACGACGGCGGCGCCGATCATCACGATGAGCAGGCCGAGCGCTGCCAGCGGCGTCAGGACCGGCGCAACGCCCAGCAGCAGGGGAAGCACGAGTCCGACCGCCGCGAGGACTTCGGCGAGACCGATGAGGTTGATCGTGCGGGACCCGAAGTCCTCGACCCAGGGCATGCCCGCGCCGGCCAGGGCTTCCTTGGGCCGGACCGTCTTGAGGGCGCCGGCTGCGAGGAAGGCGAGGGCGAGGAGCCCATTGATGATCCACAGTGCGACGAGCATGGCAGCTTCTCCTTCGACAGGTAACAGACAAATCGTGTGCACTGTTACGATGAGTAAGTAACGCCATGATGCGTCATCTTGGAGAGGTCTACAAAAGGCACCTCCGTGTGCGTGGCGCACACCGGGATCACGACGGGATCAGGACGGGAGCAATCCATGGGCACCGCCGAGCTGAGGGCCGAGGCGCCGAAGAGCGCGTACGAAGGCTCGTGCAAGGGCAATGACAGCCATGGCAAGGCCATCCGTGAAGTCCTTGACCGCATCGGCGACAAGTGGTCACTGCTCGTGATCGGCACGCTCATGGACGGCAAGCTCCGCTTCACCGAGCTGCAGCACCACATACCGGGCATCTCCCAGCGGATGCTCACCCTCACGCTGCGGCAGCTCGAACGGGACGGGCTCATCGAACGGACCGTCCACGCAGAGGTGCCCCCGCGGGTGGAGTACGAGCTCACGGAGGTGGGCCAAACCCTCATCGAGCCGTCCCTGGCCCTGGCGAGCTGGGCCATCGCCAACTACCCGAGCATCGAGGAATCGCGGATTCGCTACGACGAAGCTGGCCCAAGGCGCTCAACGAGCTGACGGGTGCGGCGTCGACGGACTGCCGTGGCCAGGATCACGGCCGCAGCGACTGCCATGGCGACGCGGCTCACTGCGGGACCGGCATCCGTTCCCGCTATTGCCGTCACCGCCTGGAGAGCGAGCGGCACGATGAGGAACTCCTGCCGGCGGCCCAGCACCGCGAGCGGGATGAGCATGAGTGAGTACCACGCATAGCTCGGGCACGTGATGATGAGCGTCCAGCCGACGGCGATCGTCTGCGCGGCGGCGGGCGACATGGTGTTCCGGCGCACCCACACCCAGACCCACACGGCGAGGACCGCGGCGAGGCCGACGACGAGCGCCGCGGGCGGTGGCAGCACCGTCCCGGGGAGGGCAAAGCGGGTCGCGTCGCCGGAGGTGTACCCTTCCTCCGACAGATAGCCGGGCAGGTATCCGATGACGGCCGGCCCGGACACCGCAACGTAGGGGACATAGGCGACGAGGACGGCAAGGCTGGCCCCCGCGATGACATGCCACGGTCTGTTGCGCAGCATGCCGGGCAGGGCAGCAACGGGGATAAGCTTGGTCGCCACCGCGAGACCGAAAAGCACGCCTGACGCGACTGCCCTCCGCACCGACAGGATGCTGGTTCCGAGCAGGATGCTGGCTCCGAGGAGGAGGGCGGCCGAGAGCACGTCGACGTGCGCGTTGTTGACGGCCTCGAGCAGCACGAGCGGGTTCCACGCCCAGAGCGCCGCCCACGACAGGGGCCTCCCTTCGTGCCGCATCGCCTGAAGGTGCATGAGGGCAACGACGACGGCGAGGGCCAGCCCCGCCGTCTGGAAGGCGAGCCACGCCGCGCTCGAGGGCAGCGGGAGCCGGACCAGCAGGAAGTACACCTCCGCCACCGGCGGATACGCCGTGGGGACGTGGGGGCGGTTGATCGCTGTGCACAGCGGGGTTCCGCTCGGCACCGAGGTGGTCACGACGTCGCCGGTGGGAAAGTGGGGCGAGCCAGCGTCGCACTCGGCTGCGAACAGCCAGGAGGGACGCAGGTCCGCGAGTGCGTCAGCGGCCGGGACGTCCCGATACGGCGAGATTCCGGCCTTCTGCACGATGCCGTCCCAGGCGTAGCGGGCGGAGTCGTTGCTCGTCGACGGCGGTGCAGCGAGGGCTGCGGCCCCGGCTCCGAGAAGGCCCAGGACGACGGCGAGAGTCACCCAGCGCTTCGAGGCCCCCCGCCGTTCGGCGAGGCGGAGCACGAGCCAGGCACCCGCCGCGGCCGCCCAGCACGCGGCCGTTCCGGCGAGGACGTGCGCCCGCCCGCCGTCGCGCTCGACGACCGTCCACGCGACGGCGGCGGCGAAGACCGCGAGAGCCAGAGCGAGCCCGACGGCGAGGGCGCCGGGACGGAGCGCGCGCGCAGCCAATGCCCGTCGCAGGGCGCGCCCGAGCGCAGGGGAAGCCACGGTTCCACTGTGCCCCACGGCGGACCCCTCGTGGCCTGTCCAGCCCGGCCCGTTCCCATTCCGTAAGGTCTGGGCAGCCGGTCCGGACACCGACGGTGCTGTCCTAGAACCATGGATCGGGATAGCAGCCGAGCCGGCGGTCGGATCGCCGCGGCCGTGTCAGCAAGGCTCCTTGACGCGGTGCACTCCCCGGCCCGCGGAACGAGGCTCTCGGTCGTGATCGGCCGGTGGCTCGCTCTGACGTTCGCGCTGTGCCTCGTGACGGGCTTCTACTCGCATCTGCTCCAGGACCCTTCGACGTGGGCCGGCGTCACGTTCTCCCGTCCGGTCTGGCTCTACGGCCTGACGCAGACGGTGCACATCGTCGCGGGAACGGTCAGCATTCCGCTCCTGCTGGGGAAGCTGTGGGCCGTATACCCGGAACTCCTGCGATGGCCTCCGGTCACGTCGATCCTGCATGCGCTCGAGCGGGCGAGCATTGCGGTTCTCGTCTCGGCCTCGCTCGTCGAGGTCGCGACTGGGGTCATCAACACCTTCGAGTGGTACCCGTGGCCGTTCCCGTTCCGTGAGACGCACCTCGCCCTCGCGTGGGTGATCCTGGGCTCGCTCCTCATCCACGTCGCGGTCAAGTACCCCAGGATCGCGGCGCACTGGCGGCGGAGCCGGCCCGCGGGCACCGCAGACCCAGCCGGGCCCGCCCCCGAGGACACCCACGACGCCGGCCGATCGCGCCGGCGAGTCCTGGCCCTTGTCGCCGCCGGCGCCGTGGCCGCCTTCGTGGGCACGGCGAGCCAGAACGTCCCGGCCGTGCGGGACCTTGCGGTGTTCACTCCGCGACGGCCCGGCCGCGGAACGCAGGGCCTCGCGGTGAACCGCACGGCGGAAGCGGCGGGGGTCGCCGTGCCAGCGGGCGCGCCGGAGTGGCGGCTGCGCGTCGTCGTCGGCGATCGGGTCTCGGAGTTCGGCCTCGCCGACCTCGCCGCCCTGCCGCAGGCCGAGCACTCGCTCCCCATCGCCTGCGTCGAAGGCTGGGTCCAGGACGCCAGATGGGGCGGAGTGCCCCTCACCGCCCTCCTCGAGGCGGCCGGGGCCAGCGCGGGGGACGTCGTCGTCGAGAGCCTCGAGCGATCGGGGAACTACCGCATGAGCATCCTGCCCCAGCACTTCGCGTGGGACCCGCTCACGCTCGTCGCCCTCCGCCTGGAAGGCGAGCCGCTGAGCCTCGACCACGGCTTCCCGGCGCGGCTCATCGCACCGGGCCGTCCCGGCGTCCTCCAGACCAAATGGCTCGCCGAGCTGCGCGTGATCACAGGAGGGCGGGGATGAGAATCGCCGTCGTCGCCGTCGGGGCCGCCCTGACAGGGGTGGGCATCGTCCTCCTGGCCGGCATGCTGACCACGCCGCAGCTCCTGGGACTCGGAGCGTGGCTGGCCGCCGCCGTCCTCCTCCACGACGGCGTGTGGATGCCTCTGGTCACGGCGGCCGCGCGGGCCGGCAGCTGGGGTCGGCGGACGCCGCACCGCAGGACCCGTTGACGCGGCGCTCAGCGGCGCCTGAGCTGGCAGAACACGCGCCCCTCGAGGGCACGCGTGGCGAGGGTGTCCCAGCCGCACGCGTCGGCGAGGGCCGGCAGCACCTCCCACCCGACTGACGCCCAGGGGAAGTCGCGGCTTTCGCGACCCCAGGCATCGCGCAGGCGCGCCGTGAAGCGCCGATTTGTCCACGGCTGCGCCGCGGTCTCGACCCACGCCCGTCCGCCCGGCGCTGTGAGATCCCGGATCCTGTGGAGCAGGCTCATGGGCTCGCCGCCGATCCCGATGTTGCCGTCGAACAGGAGCGCGCTTCCCCATCCCTCGCCGGGGCGGCCGCTCGCGCGGAGCGAGGCCGCGGCGTCGAACACGGAGCAGTGGATGGCCTCGCCGCCGCCTTTCCGGGTGAGTCGCACGGCCTCCGGATCGACGTCGATCCCCACGGCGTCGAGCCCGAGGGCACGTGCGGTGGCCACGAGCCGCCCGGGCCCGCACCCGATGTCCAGAACGGGCCCCCGCAGCTCGGCCACGAGCGAGCGCTCCCCCGCCGTGACGCGGAACCACGCGCCGACGTCGAACCGGGCCTGGACCGTGCCCTGCCCGGGCCCGTCCGTCACGAGGTGGAGGGTTCCGCGGCCGCGACGCAGGGCCCGCGCGTACGGGGAGCTGCCGCCGCGCCCGAACGACGAGGCGGCAGTGCCAGCCTGAGCCGCAGTGACGGTCACGATGATGCCTCCGTCGGGTCAGGCACACTGCGGGGCATCGCATTGAGAGCGCGGCCGACGGCGGCCGCGAAGTCGGTCTCTGGGATGGCCGCGGCGACGGCTTCGGCGTCCGTGGCCGTGTCGACGTCGCGCAGCGTCGGGAGCTCTCCGACGGTGAGGCCCGCGCGGCGGAGGCGGTTGAACTGCCGCCGGCCGGTGTCGGGCCGGGACATGGGTACACCGCGGATGAGCCGACCGTCGGGGCGGGCGAGGGCGAGAGCCCAGAAGCCGCCGTCGTCCGCGGGGCCGAACCATGCGTCCCGCCCCTGCCACTCGTCGAAGAGCGGGGCAAGGTGCGCCCGCGTGAGCTGGGGCGTGTCCATGCCGAGGATGAGGAGGGGCCCGTCGATGGCGTCGCAGAGGGCGGCGAGCCGGGAGTCGAGGCCGCCGGAGGGCTGGGCGAGGACGTCGAACTCCGTCGAAGAACGGGAGGCGGCGGCGCGCGGATCTCCGTCGAAGAACAGGACGCGGCGGCGGGCCTGCAGGGAGCGGACGACGTCGAGGGTCGCCTCGAGGCTCGACGCCGCCACGAGCGCGGCGTCCTCGGGCGAGAACGGCGGGCACAGGCGGGTCTTGACGCGTCCGGGGACACATTCTTTGGCGACCACGGCGATGGTCAGCCCGGATGCGGCAGCCCGCGGCGCGCCGTCGTCCGCTGGCCTTCCGAGCCGCGGGCGGCGTTCGGCGAGGAGCGCAGCCATGTCTCGGACGGCGGTCACGGTGCCCCGCACGGTTCCCGTGACCTTGGAGCGGCCCACGCGGGGCACATAGCGGACCGGGACCTCGGCGATGAGCCAGCCCGCCTCGGCGGCCCTGAGCACCATTTCGAGGGGGTAGCCGCTGCGCCGATCGCGCAGACCGAGGCCCCGGAGCGCGTCGGTGCGGGCCACCCGCAAGGGGCCCAGGTCGGTCAGCGGCACGCGGGATCCGTGCCTCAGCGCCGCGGATCGCACCACAGCGGCCAAGGCCGCGTTCGCGAGCCGCGCGTGCACGGGCCACGCTCCGCGATCAGGCCGGCGGGCCCCGAGCACGAGGTCGGCCTCGCCGTCCTCGAGCGCGCTCAGAAGGCGAGGGAGGTCGGCCGGATCAAGGGAGCCGTCCGCGTCGCACACCGCGGCGAATGGGGCGGAGGCCCGCTCGAGTCCCGCGTGGACCGCGGCGCCGAAACCGCGGCGCGGTTCGACGACAACTGTCGCGCCGAGTTCCGCGGCGACCTCCCCGGACCCATCGGACGAGCCGTTGTCGACCACGATCGCCCGCCATCCCGCGGGGACACGCCCCAGGACCCACGGAAGCGCCTCCCGTTCGTCCAAGCACGGGAAGACGACATCGGCACGGATCGAGTCCACACCCATGACGCTAGGACCGAAGTCCGCCCTGTGCGCCCGGATAACCTTACGGAACGCGGAACGATGCCCGCAGACGGCTCCAGCCAGGCGCCGTGGCCCGGGGAAGGGCCTATTCTGCGAGGGTGAGCGCAGACCGACTCCGCACGCCGGCGCCGGCGTTGGGCAACCGGAGGGTTCTCGTCGTCGAAGACGAGCTGACCTTGAGCGACGTCGTGCGGGGGTACCTCGTGCAGGCCGGATTCCAGGTGGATGTCGCCCACGACGCCTTCACCGCGATCCATCTTGCCGCGACGCGCGAGCCCGACCTCATCCTCATGGACCGCATGATCCCGGGCCTCGACGGCGCCGAGGTGTGCCGACGGCTGCGGGCCACGACGGATGTCCCTCTCATCATGCTCACCGCCTTGGGCACCGAGGAGGACCGGATCACGGGGCTCGAGGCCGGCGCCGACGACTACATCACGAAGCCCTTTTCCCCGCGCGAGCTCGTCCTCCGGGTCGAGTCCGTGCTGCGGAGGAGCCTCAAGGACTTCGACCCCGAACCGTCCGTTGAGGGCGGCGGGATCTGGCTTGACCCCGGATCGCGTACAGCGACGCTGCGGGGCCGGCCGCTCGCGCTCACCCTCCGGGAGTTCGATCTGCTCGCGTTCTTCCTGCGGCATCCGGGCCAGGCATTCAGCCGCGAGGAGCTCATCAAGGCCGTGTGGGGCTGGTCCTTCGGGGATCTCTCGACCGTGACTGTCCACGTCCGCAGGCTCCGCGAGAAGATCGAGGCGGATCCCAGGCATCCACGACTCCTCGCGACCGTGTGGGGTGTGGGATACCGTTTCGACGGACTCGAAGGGCGCCCCTGATGCAGGCACAGGCCCTCCTCGGCATCCTCGGCTGGCTGCTCGTCTGGGCGCTCGGGATCACCGCACTGAGCATCGGGCTCCAGCGGCTCGCCCGGCGGGCGCCCTTCTGGATCCAGCTCGTCATCGTCGTCGCGGCGACGGTCGCAGTGTTCGTCGCCGGAATCGTCAATGCCTTGGAGGCGATGGCGATCGCCGAAAGCGACCTCCTGGCGCTGTGGGTGATCCTCTCCGCGGCGGGCGCCGTGGCGACCGCGATGTCGCTTTTCCTCGGCCTTCGCCTCTCGCGCTCGACGTCGAGGCTCATCGCCGACGCCGCAAGGATCGGCCGCGGCGAAGTCCTCGCCGAAGGAGGGCCACAGGCTGCGAGTCCCGTCGGAAGCGCCGAACTCGCTGCCCTCGCGGACGAACTCGCCCGGACGAGCCGCAGGCTCGAGGAGTCGCGGGCCCGCGAGGCGGCCATAGAATCGGCCCGGCGCGAGCTCGTCGCGTGGATCTCCCACGACCTGCGGACCCCGCTTGCGGCCGTGCGGGCCATGGCGGAGGCCCTCGAGGACGGCGTGGCCACCGACGCCGCCGACTACCACCGGCGCATGATCGCCGAGACCGACCACATGGCCCTCCTGGTCAACGACCTCCTCGAGCTGTCAACGCTCGAAGCCGGGACCCTGACGCTGCGGGCGGAACCGCTCGAGCTCTACGATCTCGCGAGCGACGTCATGGCCGAGCTCGCACCGCTCGCGGCGCAGCGGGGAATCGCCCTGGCCGGCGGCGAGTCGTCGGGGTCGCGGGTCCTGGCCGATGCGCGGACGGTAAGCAGGGCCCTGCGGAACGTGGTGCTCAACGCCATCATGTACAGCGTCGAGGGAGGCGTGGTCACGGTCGGCTTCGGGGAAAGCCGTGTGTGGGTCCAGGACTCCTGCGGAGGCATTCCGGACGAAGACCTGCCACACCTCTTCACCCCGGGCTGGCGCAAGTCGGCCTCGCGGGGCAAATCAGCGACGACTGGGGCGGGCACATCGCTCTACGCCGGTGCAGGCGTGGGGCTCAGCGTCGTCGCGGGCATCCTCCGGGCCCATGACGGTCACGTCACGGTGGAGAACTGCGACGGCGGCTGCCGCTTCACCCTCGCCTTCCCGGCCGAGGCCGGCGGTGACCAGGGGACGGGCGACGCCGGTCCCCAGATCTCAGAGGCCCGCGGCGAGGCCGCGCATCCCATCGTCGAAGGCGATGTGCGGACGCCAGCCGAGCTCGGCGGCGATCGCGGCCGAGCTGGCGACGATGTGGCGGACGTCCCCGGGACGATATCGGCCGGTGACGACCGGAGCCAGGGCGCCGGGCCGGCAGGCGAGGGCTTCGGCCACGTCGAGGATGGTCTGCACCGAGGGCCCGCCGACGTTAAAGGTGCGGAAGGACCCTGAACTCGAGCTGTCCCCGGCCTTCCCGGCGACAGCTCCGGCCGCCAGCACTGTTGCCGCTGCGACGTCTTCAACGTGCACGAAGCTCCGCCGCTGCCGGCCGTCCTCGAACACCTGCGGCGCCTCGCCCCGCGCCACGGCCGACGCGAACAGGGCAGCCACCCCCGCATAGGGAGTGTTCCGCGGCATGCCCGGGCCGTACACGTTGTGGTACCTGAGCGCGATGGCGGTTCCCTCCGTCCCGCGCGCCCACGCCGCGGCGAGATGTTCCTGCGCGAGCTTGCTCAGTGCGTAGACGCTGCGCGGATCCGTGGGAGCGTCTTCGGAGGTGCGCGCCGGGAGGAGGATGGCGCCGTCGTCCGGGTCGCGGGGGTCGAAAAGCCCCGCGGCGAGATCGGCCTCCCGTCGCGGCGCGGGGCGAACGCTCCGCCCCGACCCGGGGTGGACGTACGACCCGTCGCCGTAGACGACCATCGACGAGGCCAGGACGAGCCCCCGCACCCGGTGGCGGGCGAGCGCCGACACAAGCTCGGCAGTGGCGAGGACATTGGCGCTCGCGTACGACGGCGCGTCCGCGATGCCCTGCTCAAGGCCAACCTTCGCTGCGAGATGGCAGACGACGTCGGCGCCTGGCAGGACCGCGTCGAGCACCTCCGGCGTGGCGACGTCTCCGCGCACATAGTCTGCACCGTCGACCGTTGGGCCAGCCCCCTCCCGGCGGGCCGCCGCGTCGAGCACGCGGACATCCCAGCCTGCCGTGAGCGCAGTGCGCACGACCGCCGAGCCGATGAATCCGGCGCCGCCAGTGACGAGGAGCCTCATCCTCCAACCCCCGCCGGGACGTTCGCGGACGGCACGCTGGCGGCCATGAGGATGTGGACGGCTTCCTTGGGAAGGAGCGCCCTGGGCTCGTAATCGGCTGGGACGCGCTCCGCTGCGGCCGTGAGGACGCGCTCGAAGACCTTGCCCGCCGCGGCGAGACGGTCCCACACCACGTCCGCAGTCACCGCCTCGGCGGCGTCGACGCCGGCATCGGAGTCGGTCACGAACGCGAGGGTCGCGTAGCCGAGCCCCAGCTCTGCGGCGAGAACCGCCTCGGGGTACTGGGTCATTCCGACCACGTGGGCGCCGGCCTGAGCGAACCACCGAGACTCGGCCCTGGTCGAGAAACGAGGGCCGTTGATGACCGCCATCGTCGCCGACGCGACACAGGGCATGCGGGCCTCGTCCACGGCGTCCGAGAGGATTCCCCTCAGCGTCGGACAATACGGATCAGCGGCAGTGAGGTGCTGGACCCCGGCTGCGGCGCCCGGGCCCTGCCCGTCGAAGAACGTGTCCCTGCGACCCCACGTCCGGTCGATGAACTGATCCGGGATCACGAACGTCCCGGGCGCGAGCTCGGGGACGAGGGCCCCGCACGCGGCGGACGCGAACACCGCGGACACGCCGAGGTGTTTGAGCGCCCAGAGATTGGCGCGGTAGTTGACGGCCTGGGGGGCCACCGTGTGGCCTCGGCCGTGGCGCGGAAGAAACGCGATCGTGGTGCCCCGAACGGCGACGAGGGAGATCGGTCCCGACGTTGGGCCGTAGGGGGTTCGGACCTCGACCTCCTCCGCGCGTCCATCGATGCGGTACAGGCCAGACCCTCCCACAATCGCGATGCTCGTCCCGGGCCGGCCCCTCTCCAGATCCTTCACAGCTCTCACGTACCCATCGTGCCCGCGTGCGCCGGGCTCAGGGTCGTGCACGCCTTACGATTCCGTGACGGCGCGCGTACGTTGGGGCCCAAGGGAGGTTGCCATGAACAACTTCGCGAGGGACGCCGTTGCGTCCACGACCATCGAGGCGAGCCGCGAGCGGGTCTGGGAGGCGCTGACCAGCCCAGAGCAGATCAAGGACTATTTCCTCGGCACCGACGCCGAGTCCACGTGGGAGGTGGGCAGCCCGATCATGTTCAGCGGCGAATGGAAGGGCAGGCAGTACAGGGACCACGGGGAGATCCTCGCATCCGAGCCGCCGGGGCTGCTGCGGATCACGCACTACAGCCCGCTGAGCGGCAAGCCGGACATCTCGGAGAACTACCACACGGTCGAGTACCGGATCGAGGACGACGGCGGCCGCAGCCGGGTGACGATCACCCAGGGCAACAACGGTAGCGAGGACGAGGCCGCGGAGTCGGAGAAGACCTGGCAGCTCGTCCTCAGGAACCTCAAAGACCTGCTCGAACGCTGAGGCAGTGCCCGACGCGCCCAAGCCCTGACTTATCCGGCAGGCCGGAGCGAGGTGATCATCCGCAGGATGTCCTGGAATTCCTGCGTGCCGGCGTACAGCTTGGCCTTCTCGAGGTAGGGCGCCGAGGGATCGCCCGGGGTTGCGTTGCTCTCCGGGTTGTAGAACGCCCCGAACATGGCCGCGCTGGGAGGCCACCGGAAGAAGTGGAAGAGGGGGCAGGCCGTGTCGCCGGTGGGTTCCTGCGCGGTCACGATGCCGTAGCCGGCGACGGTGGTGTGGCTCGGCTCGGCGGCGGAGGGGTCGCCTCGTGTCTCGAAGACGAAGCGCGGGGTCTCTCCGCCCTGCGCCAGGGCCGCTAGCGGCTGGGAGTGCAGCACCGAGTACGGGTAGCGCTCGGTGCAGGTCGAGCCAGTCGCCATGTTGGTGCGCAGCGTTGCCATCGGCTTGCCTGCCTCGTTCGAGACCTCCACGAAGACCCCGCCGCCCTCGGGCAGCTCTCCGGCCGGGTCCTTGATCGTCCAGGTTCGGGGCAGGTCGAAGGTCAGGTCGCCGTCGGCCGTGGTGTAGCTCGTCCAGGCCGCCCGCGCTTCAGGGGAAGCAGCCGCCGGGGCCGGCGTGGTCGGGGGCGCGGAGATTTGGTCCGGGCTGGCCGGGGGTGCTGAAGCGGGCGGGCCGCAGGCAACGAGAAGGCCTGCCGCGCACACCGCTGCTGACATCGCTGCTCGGAAGGCACGTGACCGGTGCATCGCACTTCTCGCTCTCAGGACGAACCGTGTAGGTCAGCTCATTGTGGAGCGGCCGGAGGGAGGTTGACTGGGCTCGGGGCGAACTGCTGCCGAAACGTATGCGGCTCGTGACGCGGGGGCCCTTAGGCCCAGAGTGCCTTCCTCAATAGTGATCTGAGTGTCCCGGCCGCAATCCCGCCGCAATCCCGCCGCAATGTTGGGCGAGGCGCTCGTGGCGCACGACGGCGGCACTCGCCGCCCGCCGTCGTGCGCCCTACGCCGGCTCACCAAGGCCGCCCAGGGCTCCGCGCCTCGTACCCGGAAGCCGAAAAGAGCGTCGAGATATGTACCCGGAAGCCCGAAAGGGCGTCGCCATGCTCAATCCATCAAGTGCAATCTTTTGGGGATTGGGTGGGGTGGGGCTGGTGGGCGGGCGTCCGCGGATTGGGGATGAGGTCTGGGAACGGTTCGACGGGTTCCTGAACTCGGGGAGGTCGTTCACGGCCTCGGCCAGAGCTGTCGGAGTGTCGCGCCACGCGGCGTACGAGCGCTGGAAGAGGATCGGCGGCGTGAGGATGCTCCACGGCCCCGGTGGGGGCCTGCCCGTGCTGCCGCCGACCGTGCCGATCCCGGCCCCCGAGCCGGAGGCCGCGGCGCCGCCCGGCGGCGGCACCGGGTCGGGCAGGGTCTCGTTCTACGAGCGCTGCCTGATCCAGGCGTTCCTGGAAGAGGGCCGGACCCAGAGGTGGATCGCCGGGCGGCTGGGACGCTCGCCCCAGGTGCTGTGCCGCGAGATCGGGCGCAACCGGCGTGCCGATGGTGTCTACGATGCCGTCACGGCCGAGTTCCTCGCCGCCGAGCGGCGCCGCCGGCCCCGGCCGGGCAAGCTCGCCGCCTGCCCGCGGCTGGCCGCCGCTGTCGAGGAGCACCTCGACCAGGGCTGGAGCCCGCAGCTGATCTCCCAGGTCCTGAGGCAGGACAACCCGGATGATAGGACCATGCAGGTCAGCCACGAGACCGTCTACCAGGCCCTCTATGTCCAGTCCCGCGGCGTCCTGCGCCAGGACCTCCACCAGCGCCTGAGCCTGAAGCGCCGCGACCGGGTCTCCCGGGGCAGGGCCGCAGACCGCAACCGCCCCTATGGGGAGGCCCTGACCATCAGCCAGCGCCCGCCCACCGTCGAGGACCGGGCCGTGCCCGGGCACTGGGAAGGGGACCTGATCATCGGCGGCGACGGGGCAAGCGCGATCGGAACCCTGGTCGAGCGGAGCACCCGCTTCGTGATCCTGCTGCACCTGCCCGGCGGCCGGCACACCGCCGACGTCGTCGCCGACGCCATGATCGAGGCCATGGGCCAGCTGCCCGCGCACCTGCGCCGCTCGATCACCTGGGACCGGGGCAGCGAGATGGCCGACTACGCCCGGATCATGCTCGAGCTCCAGGCCCCGGTCTACTTCGCCGACCCCCACTCGCCCTGGCAGCGCGGGTCCAACGAGAACACCAACCGGCTCCTGCGCTTCTGGTTCGAAAAGGGCAGCAACCTCTCAGGCCACACCGCCGAAGACCTCCGCCGGGTCCAGGACCTCCTCAACAAGAGGCCCCGGCCCACCCTCGGACTCCGCACCCCCGCCCAGGCACTCACCGAGCTCCTCCTGCCCGACGCCGCCTGACCCCACCAGATTGCACTTGACAGACAGAATCCGCCGTCGAGATATGTACCCGAGAGGGAAGGGGTCAGATGGTGCCGTATTTGGCTCTGGCCATCGAGTAGATGCCGAAGCAGGCCAGGCCCAGAGCCACCGCACCGAGGAGCCACGCCCCGTAGGGTTGGGCCGCGAGGCCGCGAAGGGCGCCGTCGAGCCCCGTCGACTCGGACGGGTCATGCCGGGCCGTTGCCACGGCGACCAGGATCCCCACGATCGCGAGGGCGACGCCCTTGGCCGCGTAGCCGAACACGCCCACGGCGGCCACGGGCCTGCGGGCCCGGCCGTGGGCATGCACCTCTTGCCCGAGGAACTCCCGCGTCACGCCGCGCCACACGTAGTACACGCCCGCGCCCACGAGGACGGTGCCGATCGCGAAGAGCACGAGCTGCCCGCCCGGTGCCGCGAGGATCGTCGCGGTGATCTCCTGCGCCTTCTCGCGCGAGTCGGGCCCCGCGCCGAGCGCGTAGGAGAGGAAGAGGCCGCCGACGGCGAGGAACAGCGTCGCCTTCCCCGCGGACATGAGCACGTCCCACGTCCCGCTCGAGGGACGGCGCGCATCGAGGATGGCCTCGCTGACCCACCACAGCGCGAGCGCCGCGCAGCACACGGCCCCAGCCCACAGGACGAGGAGCCCGCCCGGCGCCGACGCGATCGCGCCCACGGCGCCGCTCTGGTCAGCGTGCTGGGCGCCGCCCAGCGCCGCCCGGCCGCCCAGGGCCACGCGGAGTGCGAGGTAGGCCACGATCAGGTGGAGCAGCCCCACGAACACGAATCCGCCGCGGGCGAGGAACCGGCCTCCGGGCGAGCGGGCCGCACGTACGGTGTCGTCCCCTGCACGCTCCGCCTGGCCTCCGCCGACCATCGAGAGCCTCCTCACGCGTCCCTGCGCCCATTTTCGCGGCTCGGCGTGCCGCTTCGGTAGACTTGGGTGGCAAGAGCCCCGGCCTTTCTTGCAGCGCTGTCGTCGCGGCGAGACCCGGGGCGTTCCCATGTAGGCCGCCGGCCATCCGGCCGCGGCGGAGTCCGGGAGGGACCCAGTGCCAGCAATCGTGATCGTCGGAGCCCAGTGGGGCGATGAGGGCAAAGGCAAGGCGACAGACCTGCTCGGCGGCCGCGTGGACTATGTGGTCAAGCCCAACGGCGGCAACAACGCGGGGCACACCGTCGTCGTCGGCGGCCAGAAGTACGAGCTCAAGCTCCTCCCCGCGGGCATCCTGAGCCCCAACGCGGTCCCGATCATCGGCAACGGCTGCGTCGTGAACCTCGAGGCGCTCTTCGAGGAGATCGACGGGCTCGAGGCCCGCGGGGCCGACACGTCCCGCCTGCGCGTCTCGGCGAACGCGCACCTCGTCGCGCCGTTCCACCAGACCCTCGACAAGGTCACCGAGCGCTTCCTCGGCAAGCGCGCCATCGGCACGACCGGCCGCGGCATCGGCCCCGCCTACATGGACAAGGTCGCGCGCCTCGGCATCCGCGTCCAGGACGTCTTCGACGAGTCGATCCTGCGCCAGAAGGTGGAGGGCTCGCTGCGCCAGAAGAACGAGCTCCTCGTCAAGGTGTACAACCGCCGCGCGGTCATCGAGGAGGAGATCGTCCAGTACTTCCTCTCGTTCGCCGAGCGGCTCCGCCCGCTCGTCATCGACTCGACGTACGTGCTCAACCAGGCCCTCGACGAGGGCAAGGTCGTGCTCATGGAGGGCGGCCAGGCCACCTTCCTCGACGTCGACCACGGCACGTACCCGTTCGTGACGTCGTCGAACCCGACGGCGGGCGGCGCCTCGGTGGGCTCGGGCATCGGCCCGACCCGCATCTCGCGCTCGATCGGCATCATCAAGGCCTACACGACCCGCGTCGGCGCCGGCCCCTTCCCGACCGAGCTCTTCGACGAGATGGGCGAATACCTGCAGAAGACCGGCGGCGAGTTCGGCGTCAACACGGGCCGCCCGCGCCGCTGCGGCTGGTACGACGCCGTGCTGGCGCGCCACGCCTCGCGCGTGAACGGCTTCACGGACTACTTCGTGACCAAGCTCGACGTCCTCACGGGCATCGAGCGGATCCCCGTGTGCGTCGCGTACGACGTCGACGGCGTCCGGCACGACGAGATGCCCATGACCCAGACCGAGTTCCACCACGCGAAGCCGATCTTCGAGTACTTCGACGGCTGGACCGAGGACATCTCTGGGGCGAAGAGCCTCGACGACCTGCCGGCGAACGCGCGGCACTACGTCGAGAGCCTCGAGAAGCTCTCCGGGACGCGCTTCTCGGCGATCGGTGTGGGCCCCGACCGGGACCAGACGATCGTGGTCCGCGACCTCATCGACTAGCCGAATCGCTGGCCCGAATCGCCGGCCCGAAAAAAATCTTGGGACCGCGTAACCCTGGGCCGTCCCCGGACGATTACCAGAGTGCAAGCCGGGCTGGAATCTGTCCCCCATCATGTTCCAGCCCGGCTTCTCTCATATGCTGTGATGAGCACACTGTGACTGCGGCAGGTCAGAAACGCCGGTGGCCTCGCCGAGAGCAGCAGGACCATGGGGGAAACCGTGGAAGAACTGAGTGAATCAGACCTCGGGCCCGGCGCCCGGACGCAGCATGAGCTGTTCACCCTCGTGTACCGTGCCCTCGCCCCGGCGGTGCTCGGATACTTCAAGGGGCGCGGGGTCGACGACCCCGAGGCGCTCGCCCAGGACGTCTTCCTGAGCGTGCTGCCCCGCCTCGACGGAGTCACGGGGGGAATCGCCGGGCTGCGCACCTTCGTATTCTCCGTCGCGCATGCGCGCGCCGTTGACTACTACCGGCGCACCGAGCGCAGGCCGCGGACCGTGGACTACGACCCGGAGGAGGACGACCGCAGGGTCTCCTCGGCCGAGCACGAGGCCCTCGTCGCCGCGGGGCAGACGGACGCCGAGCTGCTGATCGGCCGGCTCAGGGGCGATCAGCGGGAAGTGATCATGCTCCGCATTGTCGCGGAGCTGAGCATCGAAGAGGTGGCTGACGTGCTCGGGAAGAGTCCCGGCGCGGTCAAGCAGCTGCAGCGCAGGGCCCTCAAGGCCCTCCGTGATCATGTGTCGGAGGAGGAATGGGTTCGATGAGCGCTCAGCAGCCCCAGGGCGTCGTTGGCGAGGTTCTCGCGGAGGCGGGCCTCGCGCACGACGACGCGCTCGCCCGCGCGCTCGAGGGAATCCGCGCGCTGCGCCCGGCAACGGCGCCCGCGCCCACCGGGGAGCTCGCCGCTCTGCTCGCCGACGCGTCGACGACCGTGCCCGCCATCCCGCACGCCCGGCCCGCCGCCGTCGTCCAGCCGATGCGCCCCCGCACCGTCAAGCGCCACCGCGGCGCAATGATCAGCGCGGTGGTCGTGGCCGCCATGGGGCTCGGCGCCACCGGCGTCGCCGCCCTGGGCGGGGACCCGTTCGGCTGGATCGTTCCCGACGCCCCGGCCGTCGTGGCCGAGCCTCCCGCCGCCCAAGCCGAGGGCACGCCGTCGCCCGCCGTCGAGCCCCTCGGTGGCGCCGCCGACGGGGCAGCGGACGACGCCGTCGCCCCGCCGTGGCTGCCCGGCGTCTCCGCGACGGGCGGGGCGAAGCGGGCGCAGCCCACGAAGGCCTCGTCCGGCAAGGCGGAGCAGCAGGGCATCCTCGGCGGAGCGGCGGCCTTGGGACGCGGGCACGCGGAGGATGCCGCGGCCGACCCGCGCGCCGCGGCGCCGGACACGGTCTCCGGCGCGCCGGACGGCGGCAGGGCCCCGGAGCCGACGACCCCCGACACGTTCGCAGGAGCCGCGGACGCAGCCCCGGAGGACGGCTCGGGTGCTGGCGACCCCGGGGAGACGGACGCCGACGCCGCATCCGGGCAGGGCGGGGCCGCGGCCGAGGATTCCATCACGGAGCTGCGCGAGCTGGCCCGTGTCTCGCGCGGCGAGGTCCCGGGCGCGCGGGCCGAGGGCAAGGGCTCAGGCCGCTAGACACCGTGCCCCCGGTGCCGTCGGGCACGTCGGGCGCCCCGCACGCCCGGCGTAGAGTGGCCCCATGGCGCACGTCAACGACCCCGAACTCATCGAGAACCTCATCTCGACGCCCGGCACGTGGGCCGTCGTCGGGCTGAGCCGGAATGAGTGGCGGGCGGCGTACGGCGTCGCCGAGTTCCTCCGCGACCGGCTTGGCCACCGCATCATCCCGGTCAATCTCCGCGCTGAGGACGTCCACGGCGAGACCGGCTACGCGCGGCTCGCGGACATCCCCGCCGAGCTGCACCCCATCGACGTCGTCGACTGCTTCGTCAACTCCCAGCACGTCGGCGCCGTCGTGGACCAGGCGATCGAGGTCGGGGCGAAGGCCGTGTGGCTGCAGCTCGGCGTCATCGACGAGGCGGCCGCCGAGCGGGCCAAGGCGGCCGGGCTCGACGTCGTCATGGATGCCTGCCCGCAGCGCGAGATCCGCACCACCAGCACGACGGGCGCCTGATGGACGCCGCCGGCCTGCGCTCCCTGTGCCTCGGCTTCCCCGGGGCCTACGAGGACTTCCCGTTCGGTCCCGACGCCTCGGTGTTCAAAGTCCGCGCGCCCGCCGGCGGCGCGGAGCGGCCCGGCAAGATGTTCGCCCTCTCGGTGCTCGACGCCGTTCCCCTCACCGTCGCGCTCAAGGGCGAGCCCGCGCTCATCGTGCAGCTGCGCGCCGCACACCCCGAGATCACCGGCGCGTACCACATGAACAAGAAGCACTGGAGCGACGTGCGGCTCGACGGCGAGCTGACGGACGGCGACGTGCGGGACCTCGTCGAGGACTCCTACGACCTCGTCGTCGCGTCCCTGCCGAGGGCCCAGCGCGAGGCGCTCGGCTGGAGCCGTCTCGCGCGGTGAGCCGAGGCCTCGGTGCCTTGCTAGATTGGCCTCGTCCCACCGAACGTCCCCGTCAGTCCGCGCCTGTCCGCGGCCGTCCGCCCCGAGGAGGCCCGTTGCTGGACCAGTCCGCCCTCGACTCCCTCTGGGACTTCGAGCATCCCGCGGCCTCGGAGGCCGCGTTCCGCGCGGCCCTCGACGACCCGGCCTACGACGCCGCCGAGCGCGCCGAACTCGCGACCCAGCTCGGCCGCGCGATCGGGCTCCAGGGCCGGATCGAGGAGGCGGACGCGCTCCTGGACAGCATCGACGCCACGCCGGACCCCACCATCGCCGTCCGGGTGCTCCTCGAGCGCGGCCGGCTCCTGATCTCTGCGGGGCACCGCGAGATGGCCGTGCCGCTTTTCGAGCAGGCCGCGGAGCTCGGCGAGCACCTCGGCGAGGAGTTCCTCGCCGCCGACGCGTTCCACATGCTCGCCCTCGCCGACGAGGCCCACGCCGAGTCCTGGACCCGCTCCGGGGTCGAATACGCCGCCGGCGCGCACAGCGTCCGGGCCCGGCGCTGGTGCGCAGAACTCCACGGGAACCTCGGCCAGCGACTCGCCGCGGCGGGGGAGCACCACCAGGCCCTCGTCGAGTTCCAGCTCGCTGAGCAGTACGCCGAGCGCTACGGCACGCCCGCCCAGCAGGCCTGGGCCCGCGAGGGCATCGAGGCCGCCCGCGCCGCCGGCGGCTGAGCCGGGCAGACCACAACGCCGCATCGCAACACGCCGTTGTGCGGGCTTGATACCAGCGTGTCGCGATGCAGCGTTGCGAGCGGGCGTCAGTCCGCGACGAAGTACATCCGCTTGTTGACGAACTCGTCCATGCCGAGCGGGCCGAGCTCGCGGCCGAAGCCCGAGCGCTTGACGCCGCCGAAGGGCACCTCCGCGCCCTCGGCGGACGGCAGGTTGACGTTCGCCATGCCGACCTCGAGGCGCTGGGCGACCCGCTCGGCCCTGGCCGTGTCGGTTGAGAAGACGCAACCGCCGAGGCCGTACGGGGTGTCGTTGGCGAGGCGCAGCGCCTCCTCGTCGCTGCCGACCTTGTAGACCACGGCGACCGGCCCGAAGAGCTCCTCGTGGTACGCGCGCATCTCCGGGGTCACGCCGGTGAGCACGGCGGGGGAGAAGTACGCGGCATCGCCGTCGGCGAGCTCTCCGCCCGCGTGCAGGGTGGCGCCCTTCTCGACGGCGTCCTGGACCTGGGCGGCGATGCCCTCGGCGGCCGCCCGGGAGGACAGTGGAGCGAAGGTGTTCTCGGCGTCGTCGGCCGGGTTGCCCGGCGTGAGCGCGGCCGCGCGGGCCGTGAGCTGCGCGACGAAGTCGTCGAAGACGTCCTCCATGACGATCATGCGCTTGTTGGAGTTGCACGCCTGGCCGGTGTTCTCCATGCGCGTGTCCCACGCGGTGTCGGCGAGGGCCTTCGGGTCAGCGGCGTCGAGGACCACGAAGGGGTCCGATCCGCCGAGCTCGAGGACGGCCTTCTTGAGGTTCTTGCCGGCGAGCTCGCCGATGATCGCGCCGGCGCGCTCGGAGCCGGTGAGGGAGACGCCCTGGAGGCGCGGGTCGGCGATGATATCGGCGATCTGCGCGTGCGAGGCGAAGACGTTGACGTACGCGCCCTGGGGCAGGCCCGCGTCGTCCATGATCCGCTGGATCGCAAGGGCAGACTTCGGGCACGACTCGGCGTGCTTGAGGAGGATCGTGTTGCCGAGCATGAGGTTCGGCGCGGCGAACCTCGCCACCTGGTAGTACGGGTAGTTCCACGGCATGATGCCCAGGAGCGGGCCGATGGGGAGCTTCTGGACGAACGCCCGCCCTCCGGCGAAGGTCTTGATCTCCTGGTCCGCGGCGAGGGCCGGACCCTCCGTGGCGAAGTAGGCGAAGATGTCGGTGCAGAACGCCGCCTCGTCCTTGGCCTGGCCGAGCGGCTTGCCCATCTCCTCGGTGATGATCGCCGCGAGTTCGTCGGCGCGCTCGGTGAAGAGCTCCCCGATGCGTGCGACGACCTTGGCTCGCGTCTCGATCGGCGTCTCGCGCCACGACTCGAAGGCGGCCTGGGCGGCGGCGAGCGCGGACTCGATCTCGGCGTCGGTCGCGGTGGGGAAGGTCTCGACAATCTCGCCGGTCGCGGGGTTGAGGACGCGGTAGCCGGGCTCGTCGCGAGTGCTCGGGTTGCTGGCGGTGGTAGTCATGACACCATCATCCATCGTTGCGCACGTCACATCACTGTGCTTAAGCACGACGGTGGCGGGTCGGCTTCTGTGCAAAAGGCAACGGCAAGATCCGGGGTCACCTCTCAAGGTTGCGGGGTCACCTCTCAACGTTGCGGGGTCAATGTCAGTTCATTGACCCTGCATCGCAGGGAGGTGACCCTGCATCGCAGGGAGGTGACCCCGCGTCAGGCGCGGGCCAGGAGCTCCTCCCCGACCCGGCCCCGCTGGTAGAACACCTCGCGGCCCGAGCGCAGGGCCTCTGCGAGCCCCGACTCGGAGAGAACCTTGAGGTGCTCGCTGACCGTCCCGGCGGCGAGGTCGAGCGCACAGGCGAGCTGCGTCGTCGTCATCGGCACGTCCAGCTGGGCGAGGATCTGCGCGCGCGTGCGGCCGAGCAGGCGCGAGACGGGGGACTCGCGGGTCTCGCGCGTCGCCTCCCACAGCCGGCCGACGCCGCGCGGCGCGTAGGTGAGGGTCGGGACGAACGGCGCGATGTTGAGCACGAGCGTACTGGGCCACACGAAGGCGTTGGGCACGAGGATCAGCCCGCGGCCGGGCTTGGGCAGGTCGGTCGCCTCGCAGTCGCGCATGATCTCGAGGCCCGTCGCGGTGGGCCGCACGCTCGGGTGGAGCGTCTTGAAAACCTCCTGGATGCCGTGGTGCGCGAGCTCCTCCAGCCGCGAGTCGATGTCCGCGAGCAGCACCGAGCGCAGCCGCGGCCAGTAGGGCTCGACGGCGGTCGCCCAGTACCAGCGCAGAGCCGCGACGATGCGGGGGACGGCGGCGTCGACGTCGGCGCGCAGCTCCTCGAGGGTTGCGAGCACGTGCCCCGAGGGCTTGCGCCGCTCGAGGCAGTCGAAGTCCCGCAGCCACAGCTCGCCCGGGACGGCCGCGACCGCGTCGAGCGCCTCCGTGAACGAATCCTGCCGCTCGGGCGTGGGCGTGAGCGAGTCCGCGATGAAGCCCTGGGGTGCGACGAGGGTCGTGAGGATGCGCAGGTGCTCGCGCGCGAGCGGCTCCCCGCTCGCCGTGATCCGGCGGCGGGCCTCGGTGATCCACGGCCGGTGCATCGGGGTCCCGGACTGGAGCGCGCGCAGGCTCGTGACCGTCTCCCACAGCGGCGAGGCCTCGAACCGGACCCGCGTGAGGTCCTCGCTCGTGAGCGTGATGAACATGGATTCAGCGTAGGGACGACGGCGGCCGGCGGCGAGGATTCGGCGCACACCGAATCGTTTCGGGGGGGCTCTGGGGCGGCGCAGACTCGTGGACATGGCAACCACCACCCGCACCGAGCACACGATCCATCCCGCCGACGAACGGGCCCCGCACCCGGCCCGGCCGGCATCGCGCCGAGCCCTCCGCGACCCGCACCTCCTTCTCGAGGCCGGCACGGGCGTCGGTCCGCGGACGACGCCGGCCAGTCCCGCGCCGTCGTCTCCCCGCTTTGGGCTCGAGGAGGCGACCGTGGGCAGCCGGGCCAATGCCTCGATACGGCCGCTCGTGCCGGCGACCGTCGTGCCCGACGTGGCCGGGGACCTTCTGGGCCTGCCGGACTTCTCGGCCCTTCGGCGGGGACTGCGGAGGCTGGGGAAGCTGCTCGTGGGACGCGTGCGGGACGGCGCCCAGTCCGACGCTCGGTTCCGAGCCCGCCGCGACGAGGATTCGGCCGCGATGGCCCGTTCGGGCGTGGCGCCGACGCGCTACGTCTGAGTCCCCTGGCCGGATCCCGACAGCCTCGGGAGGTTCCGTCAGTAGGTGTTCGCGTCGATGACGAACCGGTAGCGCACGTCGCTGGCCAGGACCCTCTCGAACGCCTCGTTGATCTGGTGGGCCGCGATGACTTCCACCTCCGCGCCGAAGCCCTCAGCGGCGCAGAAGTCGAGCATTTCCTGCGTCTTCCGGATGCCGCCCATTTTCGAGCCGGCAAGGTTCCTCCGCATGCCGGCCAAGGACCATGCGCGCTGCTGCAGAGGCTCCGTGGGCAGCCCGACGAGGACCAGGGTCCCGTCCAAGGCGAGGAGGGAGAGGTAGTCGTCGAGGTCGAGAGGGGCGGAGACGGTGTTGATGATCAGGTCGAAGCGGCCTTTGAGGACCTCGAAGGTCGAGGGATCTGACGTGGCGTAGTAATGGCTGGCGCCCAGCCGGCGCGCGTCCTCCCCCTTTCTGAGGGTCTGGCTGAGGACCGAGACCTCTGCGCCGAGTGCGGCCGCGATCTTGACGCCCATGTGGCCGAGCCCGCCCATGCCGATGATGGCAACCCGGCGCCCCGGCCCCGCCCCCCATTGCACGAGGGGTGAATACATCGTGATTCCTGCGCACAGGAGGGGCGCTGCTGACTCCAGCGAGAGCCCGTCTGGGATCCGCAGGACATACTTCTCGTCCACGACGATGCTCGTGCTGTAGCCACCCGCGGTGGGGAGCCCGTCGCGGCCCACCGAATTGTAGGTGCTGGTCGATCCCTCGAGGCAGTACTGCTCTTCACCGGCGAGGCAGTTGTCGCATTCGCGGCAGGAGTCCACAAAACAGCCGACGCCGACCCGGTCGCCGACGGCGTAACGCGTGACCTGTGTTCCGACGGCTTCCACGGTTCCGGCGATCTCGTGGCCGACGACGACGGGATACCGGACGCTCGACCAGTCACCTCGGGCGGTGTGGATGTCGGAATGGCAGATTCCCGTGAATCGGATGCCGATCCGCACCTCGAATGGCCCGGGATCGCGGCGCTCGATGACGCCGGGCTGGAGCGGGGATTCCGCCGAGTGGGCGATGTACGCCTGAGCGAGAGAGGGCATCGTCAGTTCCTTGTCAGAAGTGGCACGGTCTTGAGTGCGGGGGAGGGCGTCTGTTCGGCGACTGCCATGCAGGCGGACGTGAGGCGGCTCAGGCTCCTGAACAGGGCCTCGGCGATGACGGGCTCGAAGGCAGTCCGCCGTCCGGCCTCGGCCGCCAACCTGATGGTCAGGTCGTTGCCCAGGACCTCGAAGGCCACTTGGTCCACCACCTCGGCCACGGCGGGTTCGACGAGGCCCGCAACAATGCTCGAAAGCCCGGCTGCTGCGTGCGTGATTGCGCCCGAGAGGAGCACGAGCCCGCCGCAGTCAGATGTCTTCTCCGCGGGGTCATCCTCTGCCGTGAGCGGCAGTCCCGTGATGCGCTGGAGGTGGGCGTGGTACGCCGCTGCCCAGCCCGGGTGGGAGGCGGTGCCCCCGTCGCACGTGGTGGCGGGCCGGATCCTGCAGAGGTCGCCGAGGGCTCCGCGGATGCGGCATTCTTTCGCCTCCAGGGCCTTGCTCGCCAATCCCTGTCGGAGGTCCGCCATGGCCGAAAGGAGTTCGTCCGTGCGTCGGATGGCCGCGAGCCTGATGGCGGTCGAATGGACGTCCTTCGCAGACAGTCCCGTGTCGAGGTCGTGGTGGGGGTGAATGACCGAGTACGCGCCTCGATCGTGCCCCAGGATTTCGAGGGCGCGGTTGGCGATGACCTCATTCGCGTTGGCATTCGCCGATGCGGCGGCACCACACTGGAGGACGTCTACGACGAACTGGTCCAGCAGCCTGCCCTGTTCGATTTCCCTGCATGCCTGCACGATCGCCGTCTTCTTCGCCTCGTCCATCAGGCCAGGGTCGAAGCGCGCCAGCGAGGATGCCCGCTTGATCTGTGCGAGAGCTGTGACCAGCTCTGGGTGTGAGGAGATCTGGGTGCAGGTGATCGGGAAGCCCTCGAGCGCACGAAGGGTGTGAATGCCCCAATACACGTCGGACGGGATCTCCCGGACTCCGAGAGAATCCCTTTCAAACCTGCTTCTGCTCGGACTCCGCACGCCCTTGCTCCTCGAGGAGAGTGACGTCCTAGATGTCATGGCTTTCTCGGTTCCTGACGTGGCCAGCTGAGAGTTGGACTCTAGGACCATAATTGTAGATTGTCAACGGTATTAAACGTGGATTGTTGACAACCAGCCCGCTCAAAGGGTTCTATTGCATCAGACACAGCGCGACGCGATGCACATCACATCAACTCTCGCGGCAGGTCTGGGTTCTCGTTGAGCTCTCAGGCTTGGTTTCCTCATGCGAGCCCTCGACGGAGACGGCTGCTGAGGTACCCGTCCGATGGTGCGGCGCCATCACACGATACCCGTCACACGTCATGTGCTGAAGCCATTCGAAGGGAAGCACCGTGAAGAAGATCAACAAGGTTCACACCGCTGCAGTGGGTCTGGCCGCGATCCTGGCCCTGAGTGCCTGCGGCAACGTGGCCGCCAGCGCCCCGGCATCGGAG
>NZ_MTIC01000033.1 GCF_001999765.1 Sinomonas mesophila
CACCAACAACCGCAGGCATCAACACACCCAAGCCGTCACAGACAGCTTGATTTACACCGGATCCCGACGTGGAATCCGCACTTCGGGAGCGGTGCCGCTCACGGCCCGACCGTGAGCGGCACCTCCCGCACGGCACACGAGGCGAGCACGACGGCGTCGGCCCGCCCCGCCGTCGTGCCCGCCGCGCGCCTGAGGCGGTTGTTGGTGCCCGTGTCGTCGCACCAGTCGAGGCCGTACGGATAGGCCGAGACGTGGCCGCGCCCCTCCGCGGTGTCCGCCGGGACCTCGAAGGTGAGGCTGAACCCGCCGGCGTCGCGCATCGGGGCGAGCACCCGCACCACCTCCCGCCCCGCGGCGTCGACCACGGTGACCTCGATCTGCGCGCCCGCGCCATACCGGGGGTCGCATGTCGCGTCCGGGGCCGAGACAGTGATCCGCTCCCCGACGCTCGCCCGGTCCGGCGTCACCGTGTAGGCGGGAGGCATGCACGGCGGAGCCCCCGACCCGAAGGTCGGCCAGCACGCCGTGAGGAGCGGCGCGGCAATGAAGGCCGCCGCGGCCCCCGCCGTCGCCCTGAACATGTGCTCACGGTAGGCCGGTTCCGCCCGCGTGTCACAGGCGCAAAACGGGCTTTTACTGACACACCGACGTAAAATGTGGGTATGCCCCGCATCCAGGCCGAGTCGAACGCAGCCCAACGCGCGCTCACGCAGCGCCGCATCCTCGACGCCTTCGGCGAGCTGCTCTTCACCCGAGGACTCCCCGGCCTGACCATGACCGACGTCGCCCGCCAGGCCGGCGTCGGCCGCACCGCCGTGTACAACTACTACGCGGACATGGAGGAGCTCCTCATCGGGTACGCGCTCGACGAGACGGGCCGCTTCCTCGCAGACCTCAAGACCGAACTGAACGCGCTCGAGAACCCGATCGACCGGCTTGCCGTCTACATCCGGGCGCAGGTCGAGGACCTCTCCCGCCGCCACCTGCCACCGGGGCCCGCGATGCGGGCGGTGCTCTCGCCGTCGTCCTTCGCCAAGCTCGGCGACCACGTCGGCGAGCTCAACGCCCTGCTGACCCAGATCCTGCGCGATGCGATGGCCGAGGGCTACCTGCCGCGGGCAGACGTGGACGAGCTCGTGCGGCTCGTCCACGGCTCGCTCACCGCGAGCGCGGACCGCGGCCGCGGCGAGGACGGGGCGGCGGACGACGACGACGCCGAGCGCCGCACGGCCGCCACCGTGCGCTTCATCCAGCTTGGCGTGGGCGCCCGCTTCGATGCCGAGGGCAGGCCCGTCCGGCGCTGAACCGGACACGACGGCCCGACCGGCCGCCGAGCCGCCCGGGGGGCTCAGCCCACGGGCGCCGTCGCCGGAAGGGTGGGGACCGCACAGGTGATGGTTCCCGGCGTGTGGTCCACGAGCCCCGGGTCCGTGAGCGCCCCGTACGCGGGCCCGAGGATGAGGTCCACGCTCGCGTCTCCTCGGTCGTCCCGCACGAACACGCTCCCCGGGACATTGCGCTGGAGCGTGAAGACTGCGGGCTCCCCCGCAAACCCGCCCCTGATCACGGCCGTCACTTCGGTCGGGTACCGCTTGTTGCCCACGGCCTGGACCGTGAACTTGCGCTCCATGAGCTGGTCGGCGACCTGCCTGGCGAGCCCCTCGCGACCGGCCGCGTTGAACACGTTGACCGTGACCTGTTCGGGCGGGAGGTAGTCGTAGGTCCCGGTGGGGCACTCGGCGAGGCTCCGGGTCTCCTGTGCCTGGGGCAGCCGGATGAGGCCCGTGAGGATGGCGATGGCTGTGCCTGTCGCGCCGAGGACGAGGGCCGCGAGGAGGAAGATCACGATGCCGTGCCGGACGTGCCGCCACATCCGTGGGCGGTCCACGACCGTGGGATCCTCCGGGGGGAAGTGCGAGCGTAGCTCCTTCCCGGACACGACGTGGTGGCCGTGGAAGACGCTCAGGTCCTTGGGCTTGCGGGGCATGCAGGCCTCACTGGTCGAGGTCGAGGACGCGGGCGTGGATCGCGGTGCGCTGGTGGAGGGCCGTGCGGACGGCGCGGTGCAGGCCGTCCTCGAGGTAGAGCACTCCCTGGTACTGGACCACGTGCGGGAAGAGGTCGCCGAAGAAGGTCGAGTCCTCGGCCAGGAGGGCCTCGAGGTCGAGCGTGCGCTTCGTGGTCACGAGCTCGTCGAGCCGCACGGGCCGGGGCGGGAGCGAGGCCCAGTCCTTCGGCGAGCTATAGCCATGTTCCGGGTACGGACGTCCCTCGCCCACCGCTTTGAAGATCACCTGTCAAGCCTAGGCCCGGCCCCGCGGCGTGCGTCAGTCCCTCCCTCGGGGGCCAGCGCATTGTGGCCAAACGGTTACTCGCAGGGAGGCCCGCCCCCGCTCTCGTCATCTCGGCAGGCGCCATTCTGGCCCGCCGACGGCGGGTGCCAGAATGGGCGCATGAACGTCACCCCCGCCTTCGCTCTGCTGCTCGACGTCGACGGTCCGATCGCGAGCCCGCAGACCCGGGACGTGAAGCCCGAGATCATCGAGCTCCTGACGGAGCTCGGCAACGCGGGCATCCCGATCATCTTCAACACGGGCCGCTCGGACGCGTTCATCCGCGAGCAGGTCATGGAGCCCATGCTCGCGGCCGGCATGCCCGAGGGGCTCACGGTCCATGCGATCTGCGAGAAGGGCGCCACCTGGTTCTCGTTCTCCGCGCAGGGCGCCGGCGTCGTCCACGTGGACCACGAGCTCGCGGTCCCGACGGCCTACGCCGACGACATCCGCACGCTCGTGGCCGAGCGCTACGCCGAGCACATGTTCTTCGACGAGACGAAGCGGGCCATGGTCTCGGTCGAGCAGCTCATCGAGGTCGCCAATGCCGACTACCTCGAGGAGCAGCAGCGCTTCGACCTCGACGCGATGGGCGTCATGGCGCGGCATGACCTCGGCGTCGTGCGCCTGGACCATCACGTGCCCGGCAGCGACGACACGGTGGACTACCGCGTGGACCCGACGATCATCTCGACGGACATCGAGTCCGTCCGCCTCGGCAAGGACCTCGGCGCGAGCCGCGCGTGCGAGCTGCTCAGCCGCGACGGGATCGTGCCCGTGGCCTGGTACACCGTCGGCGACTCCCGCACCGACTACGCGATGGCGGACTGGCTGCACCACAACGACCACGTCGTGAGCCACGTGGACGTCCGCCCCGCCGACGGCGTCCCGCAGAAGCCGTACGAGGTGCTCACCGCCTCGTACCTCGGCCTCGACGAGGACGTGATCCACGACGACGCCGGGCTGGCCTTCCTGCGCCGCTGGCGGGATTCGATCGCCCTGGCGGACTGAGCGCACGACGGCGCGGGGCCGGGTCCGGCGTCAGGCCTCCGTGCCGGCCCGGTTGCCGGCGGCCCGGTCGCCGGACGCGCGGAGGCGCTGCCGCGCCGTCGCCGTCCCCGGGCCCACGGGAACGTGCCCGGTGGCCCGGGCGAGCCCGAACCGCGGCATCCCGCTGTAGACCGTCTCGATGCCGGCGGCCGGCACCTGGTACGTCTCGTGCCACACCCCGACGTCGCCCGTGCCCGCGACGGACGTCATGAACCGGCGCCAGGGCTCGAGGTGCGGCGCCTCGCGATCCGCGGCGAAGCGCATGAGGTGCTCGGGACTCTCCCAGTAGCTCACGAGCAGCGTCGTGCGCCCCAGCCACTGATGGAAATCGAGCATGCCCGCCTCCGGCCGCGTCGCGAGGTAGCGGAGCATGGGCGGCATCGCCGAGGCGACGCGCAGCACCGTTCCGAGCTTCCACCACCTGTTCGCACGCATCCCGATGAGGAACACGGTCACCGACTCGCGCCCCGTCTCCGCGGTGAAGCGTCCGGGGAAAACCTCCTGCTCCATGCCCCTCCTTGGTGTCCTCCGGCGTCGCCGGATCAATAACGACGTTACAAAACGATGTTACGGATAGACTGGGGGGCATGGCAAGACCCACCGTGTATGACAGCGCCCTGCGGGAGCGCCTCCTCGAGGTGACCGCCGAGCTCGTGGACCGCGACGGCCCCGCGCGGCTCGCGCTGCGGGACGTGGCCCGGCGCGCGGGAACCTCGACGACGGCCGTGTACTCGCTCTTCGGCGGGAAGGCCGAGCTCGTGAACGCCGTGCTGGATGCGGGCTTCGCCTCGTTCGCCGACTCGCAGCGGGCGGCCGCCGACGGCGGGCTTCGCTCCCTGGGCGCGGCGTACCGGGAGTGGGCGGTGGCTCACCCCGCGCTCTACCGGCTCATGTTCGGCGGCGCGCTCGCAGTGTCCGAGGGCTGCTCGCCGACGCCGGAGGTCGCCGACACCGCGATCGCCCCGCTGCTGGCCGCCGTCGCCGAAGGCCAGCGGGAAGGGCGCCTCCGTCCGGGTCCGGTCCCCGAGATCGCGCTCGCGATCTGGGGGCAGGTCCACGGCCTCGTGAGCCTCGAGCTGGCCCGGGTGGCCCCGCCCGGCCTCGACTGGGCGGCGGGGTACGAAGCGGCGCTCGACGCCGTCGGGCGGGCCTGGGCGTCGGAGCCCGCGAGCCAGGAAGGCTGCGGCCCGAGACGCTAGAGGCGCGCGGGCTCGGGCAGGAGGGCCTCGATGGCCGCGCGCAGCTCGGGGTCGTCGGGCTCGACGGACGAGCGGAAGCGGCCCACCGTCTCGCCCTCGGCGCTCACGAGGAACTTCTCGAAGTTCCACGCGACCTTCTCGCCGCGATCGTCGCCCGCAGGGAACCGCGAGAGGGCCGCGTAGAGCGGGTGCTGGTTCTTGCCCAGGACGCTGGCCTTGGCGGCGAGCGGGAAGCTGACGCCGAAGTTCAGGCGGCAGAACTCCTCGATGTCCGCGTCCGTCCCGGGCTCCTGGCCCGCGAACTGGTTGCACGGCACGCCCAGGACCACGAGGCCACGGTCGCGGTACTCGCGGTAGAGGGCCTCGAGCCCGTCGTACTGACGCGTGTAGCCGCACTTGGAGGCGACGTTGACCACGAGGACGGCGCTCCCGGCGAACCGGCCGAACGTCGTCTCGGTGCCGTCGTTGAGGGTCAGGGCGATCTCGTGCAGGCGCATCCGACCAGTCTAGGCCCGCCGGCGGAGCCGCACAGACCAGCGGGGCCGGCCGGGATTATCCCGGCCGGCCCCGCTCGAGTGTGCCTACGACGCCGGCGCGGCGGCAGTCGCATCGACGACGGCCGGGGCGGGCTCCGCAGGGATGGCGGTCGGGTCGGCGGTGACCGTCGACGGCTCGGCGATGACCACGGGAGCCACGACCGGCGCCGGCGCGGGCTCCACGATCAGGACCGGGGCTGGCTCGTACACCGGAGCCGGCTCGTACACCGGGGCGGGCTCGTACACCGGAGCCGGGGCGGGCTCCACGGTCAGGACCGGCGCCGGCTCGAGCACCGGCGCGGGGGCCGGAGCCGGCTCGAGAACCGGCGTCGGGGCCGGCTCGGGCGCCGGCGCGGGTTCAGGCGCAGGAGCCGGCGCGGGTTCAGGCGCAGGAGCCGGGGCCGGTTCAGGCGCAGGAGCCGGGGCCGGTTCAGGCGCAGGAGCCGGCGCGGGTTCAGGCGCAGGAGCCGGGGCGGATTCAGGCGCAGGAGCCGGGGCGGATTCAGGCGTCGGAGCCGGCTCAGGAGCCGGAGCCGGAGCCGGCGCGGGAGCAGGAGCCGGCGGGGTGCTCTGCCCGGTGAACAGCCTCGTCGTCGGAGCGGCCGCCGGCGGGCCGACGGGGGTCGGATCGAAAAGCAGCGGGGCTGCCGGCGGCTGCCAGGTGGGGACGACGACCTCGCCGTCGAGCGGCTGGGCCGCCCGAGCGGGGATGGCCCAGCTCTGGCGCTCGTTCGTCGCGACGCCATCCCTAGGCGTGTAGTCCGTGACTTCGAGCGGCTCCTCGAGAAGAGCCTCTTTCGGGATCGGGATGAACGTAAAGGTTCCCGGATCGACATGCTCGTCGTCGCGGATCGTCTCGAAGTGCAGGTGGCAGCCCGTCGAGGAGCCAGTGGAGCCCACGAGGCCGATGACCTGCCCGGGCTTGACCAGCTCGCCCTTCTCCACGGCGATGCCCTCCATGTGGTTGTAGGTCGTGATGAGGCCGTTGCCGTGGTCGATCTCGACACGGTTCCCACCGCCCCACGGGTGCCAGCCCGCGGCCCGCACCTCGCCGGCGTCGGACGCGTAGACGCGCTCGCCGCACGGGGCGGCATAGTCCTGACCCCAGTGGAACTCGCCCGCCTCGCCCGTGATCGGGTTCGTGCGGTAGCCGAAGACCGAGCCGGGGGTGAAGGATTCAAGCGGCGCGTAGAGACTCCCAGCCTCGGGTCGCTTGAGGTCTGTCGACTCTGCAGCGACGGGCGCCGCTGTCGAGTCCGAGGTTTCCAGCCCGGCCGTGACGGTGCGGACGTCGCTCCGGTAGAAGGCCACCGCGGCGTCGGGGTCCGCGGTGATCGACCGGATGTCGCCCGCGAAGGCGGGCATGGCCGTGAGCGCAGTAGTGCCCAGGGCGGTGAAGAGAGTTGCTGCTGCCCTGATCCGGGCTCGCCGGAGTTTGGCGGGTGTGGCGCGGTGCATAGCGCGGTGCATGATCGGACTGCCCCCATCGGTCATGGCGCCGCAGGCACGGCGCATCAATCGGATTAACTTGGTCCGCGCACCCAGCCTGCGCAATGCGATTATTCTCACGTCCTCGAGCGGCTTGAGCACCCCTTTTCCGCGAAGTCACGTACTCGTCCGAGGCGAACAAGTAGTCATCGAGGGCGAAGCCACGTAGTCATCGGAGGCGACCACGTACTCATCGGGAGGGAATAGAAAAAAGACACCCCCGGTCATGGACCGGGGGTGTCTGCGCGCGGAGGATGGGGGATTTGAACCCCCGAGGGCTGTTAACCCAACACGCGTTCCAGGCGTGCGCCATAGGCCGCTAGGCGAATCCTCCAGGCAGCTCGTTCAGAGCAGACTCCAGAATACCCGACCATCGCGCATGCGCCGAATCGGGCGCCGAACCGCGGTTTCCGGGGGCGCCGGGGCACCCTGAAGCGTCGGGTAGACTGTTCCCCGGCCCCTCATGTGGCGTCATCCTGCTGAACTCCCCCAGGACCGGAAGGTAGCAAGGGTAGGTGGGCTCTGGCGGGTGCATGAGGGGTCCTTTCGTTCCCCCGGCCCGACCGCCGGCGCCTGTGGATAACCGGGCTCGGCCCCTGGCGAGATTGGTAGGGTTTCCCTGTGAGTTCTCCCGCTGCCCTCTACCGCCGGTATCGGCCGGACACGTTCAAGGACGTGATCGGGCAGGAGCACGTCACCGAGCCGCTCATGACGGCGCTGCGCAAGGACCGCGTCAACCACGCCTACCTCTTCTCCGGCCCCCGCGGCTGCGGCAAGACCACCTCCGCGCGCATCCTCGCCCGCTGCCTCAACTGCGAGCAGGGCCCGACGCCGGATCCGTGCGGGGTGTGCCCGAGCTGCGTCGAGCTCGCCCGCGGCGGCTCCGGTTCGCTCGATGTCATCGAGATCGACGCCGCGAGCCACGGCGGCGTCGACGACGCCCGCGACCTCCGCGAGCGCGCGACCTTCGCCCCAGTGCGGGACCGCTACAAGATCTTCATCATCGACGAGGCCCACATGGTCACGTCGGCGGGCTTCAACGCGCTCCTGAAGATCGTCGAGGAGCCGCCGGAGCACATCAAGTTCATCTTCGCGACGACGGAGCCGGACAAGGTGATCGGGACCATCCGGTCCCGCACGCACCACTACCCCTTCCGGCTCGTCCCGCCCGAGCCCCTGCTCGCGTACCTCGAGCAGCTCTGCGCGGCGGAGAGCGTTCCCGTCGCGCCGGGCGTGCTCTCGCTCGTGGTCCGGGCCGGCGGGGGCTCGGTGCGAGACTCGCTCTCGGTCCTCGACCAGCTCATGGCCGGCGCCGGCCCCGACGGGCTCGACTACGAGCTGGCCGTCGCGCTCCTGGGCTATACCCACGCGGCCCTGCTCGATGACGTCGTGGACGCCGTGGCGGCGGGCGATTCCGGGACGGTGTTCCGCGCCGTCGACCGCGTGATCCAGACCGGCCACGATCCGCGCCGCTTTGTCGAGGACCTCCTCGAGCGCTTCCGCGACCTCATCATCGTCCAGGCCCTGCCCGAGGCGGCCGAGTCGATCCTGCGCGGCGTCCCGGCCGACCAGCTCGCGCGCATGCGGGTCCAGGCGCAGAATCTGGGGGCGGCCGAGCTGTCCCGCGCGGCAGACGTCACGAACGAGGCCTTCAACGAGATGACCGGCGCCACCTCGCCCCGGCTGCACCTCGAGCTCCTGTGCGCCCGGCTCATGCTTCCAGGCGCGGAGGCGACCGAGCGCGGCTGGGCCGCGCGGGTCGACCGGCTCGAGCGCCGCCTCGCCTTCGCGCACGACGGCGGGGAGCCACCCGCCGCGGCGTCGGTCCCGACGCCCGTGTCCGGGGACGCGGCCCCGCGGCCGCGTCCCGAGACGCCGTCCACGAGCGCACCGCCGGTGCCCCAGGCCCCGCAGCCGGCCCCCGCGGTCGAGCGAAGCGAAGCCCCCGCCGCCGTCGTGGAGACGGGCAACACCCAGCCCGAGCCCGGGGCGTCCCAGCCCCCCACCTCGGCGCCACAGGCCCCCACCTCGGCGACCCAGCCCCCCACCTCGGCGCCACAGGCCCCCACCTCGGCGACTCAGGCACCGCAGGGCGGCGGCGCCGGGAGCGTGGAGATGTTCCGCCGCGCGTGGCCCGAGATCCTCGACACCCTGGCCAAGGTCAAGCGCAGCACGTGGGCGCTCGTGGGGCCGAACGCCTCCGTGGCAGGCTTCGACGGCCGGACCCTGGCGCTCGCCTTCGGCACGTCCGGCCTGGCCTCGGCCTTCATGCGCAGCGACCACGCCGACAACCTGCGCCGAGCGATCCAGCTGGTTCTCGGCGTCGACTGCCAGATCGACGCCGTGACCGGCGGCAACGGCCCCGGCGTTGTCCCGTCCGCGGGGGCGAGGGGTGGCGGCTCCCCAAAAGCACCGGCTGACCCGGGCCAGGACACACCTGTGCCCGCGGTCGAGTCTCGCCTGACTGCGTCCGCCGAGTCACGGCCCGCCAGGCCCGTTGGCGGCAGCGCCCCCTCCGCAGTATCCGCGGCCAGCGCCCCCGCGGAGCCGTCAGAGGCCGACATCGCATGGGGCCTCGCCCCGGCACCCGCTCAGAGCACGGCCTCGGCCCAGCCCGCCGGCGCGTCCCCGAACCATGCCCCGGCGCAGGGCGTCGACCGGCCGGTCACTCCACGCGCCGAGCCCGCCATTCCTGGATCGGCGCCCGGCACAGCGGCTCCGGCGACGTCGGCGCCAGCAGCTCCAGCGATTGCGCCCTCCGCGTACGAGCCCCCCGCCGCCGGGCCCCCCACCTCCGAGCCCCCCGCCGCCGAGCCCCCTACGCCCGCGATGTCGGCACCCGAGACTGGGCTGCCCGCGGCCCAGGCTTCCCGCGCGGTCGCCCCCTCCGGGCCGTCGCCGTCGAGCCCCTACGACGACATCCCGTACTCGAATGAGGAGCCGCCCAACGAGTGGGACGAGCCCTACCCCGAGGATGACGGCTACGCCCGCGCTGCCCAGCCCAACCGGGCCCCGCAGGCCCCCCAGCCAGCGGGGCTCTCCGGCACGGCCCCGGCGGCCCCGGGCACCTCCATCTCGATGTCCTCACCCTCGTCGACGGCATCAGATCCTTGGTCCTACGCCCGGGAGTCCTCGCCAGGCGTGTGGACGGTCGGCTCGGAGCCCAACGTCGGGGCGGACGGCGCATCGGCCTCCGCCCCGTCCACGGTCCCCGCCGCCCCCGCAGCCACGGCGCCGTCGTCCGCTCCCGCCTACGCACCGGCAGCAGCGCAGGCACCACAGAACGGCGCCTCCCCAACCCAGCCGGCCCCCTCAGCAAACGGCGCCTCCGACGGCGGGCGCCGTCTGAGCATGTACGAGAGGCTGAGCCGGTCGGCGGCCGAGCGCGGGCCGCAGGAGCAGCAGGCGCAGGCGCCGCAGGCCTACGTCGACGACATCCCGAGCGCGGACGACGAGGCGATCGAGGAGTCGATCCTCTTCGGGCGGGCGGCGGTCGAGCGCATCCTCGGCGGAAAACTCATCGAGGAGCGGGCCCTGGACGGGACTGTCATCCCTCCGCGGTAGCGTAGAGGAGTGTATGAAGGCGCAGTCCAAGACCTGATCGACGAACTCGGCCGGCTCCCCGGCATCGGCCCCAAGTCGGCCCAGCGGCTCGCCTTCCACATCCTCGAGGCGGACAAGGATGACATGATGCGCCTCGCGGCGGCGATCACGGGGGTCAAGGAGCGCGTCAAGTTCTGCCAGGTCTGCGGCAACGTCTCCGAGCAGGACATGTGCTCGATCTGCCGCGACCCGCGGCGGGACGCGAGCGTCATCTGCGTCGTCGAGGAGTCGAAGGACGTCCTGGCCGTCGAACGCACGCGCGCCTTCCGCGGCCGGTACCACGTGCTCGGCGGGGCGATCAACCCCATCGCCGGGATCGGACCTGACCAGCTGCGCATCCGGGAGCTCCTCACGCGGCTCAACGACGATGCCGTCACCGAGATCATCATCGCGACGAACCCCAACCTGGAGGGCGAGGCCACCTCGACCTACCTCGCGCGGATGCTCAAGACGATCGGTGTGACGGTCACGCGCCTCGCCTCGGGCCTGCCCGTGGGCGGGGACCTCGAATACGCGGACGAAGTCACGCTTGGCCGGGCCTTCGAGGGGCGCCGCAGCGCGATCAGCTAGACCGAGACGGGCGCACCCGGGGTGGCATCAGCAGGTCAGGACCGGACCAGGGCATGACGGCCCCCACTCCGGCGGAGCATGCTAGGAGGCATGAGCACCGCGCGCACCTCCATCCCGGTCCTCGACCTCTCGGCCGCCAAGGAAGCGGACGGATCCTTCGTCCCCGGCTTCCTCGACGCCCTGCGCGACGCCGCGCATCACGTCGGGTTCTTCCAGGTCACCGGCTACGGGGCCCGGCACGGGCAGGAGCAGGAGCTCCTCGACACCGTGGCCGAGTTCTTCCGGCTCCCCCTCGAGGACCGGCTCGCCCTCGACAACCGCAGGTCCCCGCAGTTCCGCGGCTACACGCGGCTCGGCACCGAGATCACGCGCGGCCGGGCGGACGCCCGGGAGCAGATCGACTTCGGCCCCGAGCTCGAGCCGCTCGCCGACGTTCCCGCGGACAGGCCCTACCTCCGGCTCCAGGGGCCCAACCAGTGGCCCGCAGCGTTCCCGGCCCTCGAGAAGGCTGCGATGGAGTGGGCCGAGCTCATGTCCCACGTCGGGGCCGAACTCCTCTCCGCGATCGCCGTCTCGATCGGCCTGCGGGCGGACCACTTCGACGAGCCCTTCGCAGGCACGCCGGCGTGGATGGGCAAGCTCGTGCACTATGTGGGCACAGGCGTCGTGCCCGAAGCGGGCGAGCAGGGCGTGGGCCTGCACGCGGACTACGGCTTCGTCACGCTCCTGCTGCAGGACGCCGTGGGCGGGCTCGAGGTCAAGCCCTACGGGCAGGAGACGTGGATCGAGGTCCCGCCCATCCCGGAGGCGCTCGTCGTGAACCTCGGCGAGATGCTCGAGGTCGCCACGGACGGCTACCTCATGGCCACGATCCACCGCGTCACGGCCCCGCCGGCCGGCGTCGATCGGTACTCGGTGCCCTTCTTCTGGTCGCCCCGCCTCGACGCGGTCATCGACAAGGTCGAGCTGCCGCCCGCGCTGGCCGCCGACGCGCGCGGCGTCTCGGACGACCCCGAGAACCCGATGCTGGCCTCCTACGGGGCGAATGTCCTCAAGGGCTGGCTGCGCGCGCATCCTGAGACGGCGCGAATCCACTACCCCGAGCTCGTCGGGCCCACCCACGGCGGGGCGGCGTACTGAGGTCCAGCGTCCACGATGTCCCGCGGCGGCGGCCCCCGGACCGCCGAATGTCAGGCCACGCGCGTTCCCTTGGACAGCCGCCGTGCCGGGGTCACGAGCCGGCTGCGCGCGGCGGCGAACAGCCCGCCCGCGAGGACGAGCTGGAGGCCGAGCCCGAGCGGCCACAGCGGCGTGGTCTGCACGAAGTAGGACGGCTTGGGCTGGCCATTCACGCACGGGTACGTCGCGTCCGGCCCAGCGAGGGCGGCACGGGCGCCCTGGCTGACCGACTCGATCGCGCCCTGGGGGTACGGGGAGGTGTCGCGGCTGCGGTCCGGGTACGGGATGGCATCAGCGACCACGACGTACGGGTTCATCGCGAGGAACCACGCCACGCGCTCGGTGCGGACCACCTCGCGCTGCGTGAGCGGCCCGCTGCACGTGTAGCCCGGGTCCACGATCTGGGCCTGAGGCCGGGTCGGGATGTTCTCGAGGTATGACGGATTGTTGGCGCGGATCGTGCCGCGGGCGAGTGCCGCGCCGAACCCGAAGGCAATGAGCGTCCCGACGACGAGCAGCGCCACGATCAGGTAGGTGACGACGATCGAGAACAGCGGCCTGCCCGCGAGCGCCGAGACGCCGACGCCGATCGAGCACACGACTGCGAGCTCGACCGCGAGCATCAGGAGCGAGACCGCGATCGTCGCAGGCGACATCCCGCCGAGGGCCACGCCGATCACGAGGAACGGCGCCGCGGCCGCGAGGAAGGCCAGCGCCGCGAGCCACGCGGCGGCGAGCTTCCCGGCGAGGATCTGCCCCGGGCTCAGGAGCGTTGCCTGGACGACGGCGAGCGTGCCCTGCGCGCGGTCCCCGTTGACGGCGTTCGCGGACAGGGCCGGGGCGACGATGAGCGCCAGGAACAGCACGAAAGCGAGCACGACCTCGAAGATCATGCTGCCCGGCCCGGCCGACTCCGGCGGCAGGTCCGTGACCACGCCGTCGGGGGAGGAAATGGCGCGATTCAGCTCCCGCTGGGCGTTCCAGCTCGCCCACGTCAGCCAGGTCACGAGGCCGATCACGACGAACCACACCGCGAGCATGATGTACCAGCCGCGCGAGCGCAGCCGCTGCTTGGCCTCGAGCACGACGACGTCCCACGCGCCGCGCAGCCACGCCCCCAGGGCGGCCCCCTTCCGGGCCTCGGTCTCGTGTGCGCTCATCGCCGCTCCACCCCCATCTGCAGGTACGCCTCCTCGAGTGCCCCGCTGGCCGGGGCGAACGCTGTGACGGGCACGCCGCCGGAGACGAGGTCGCGCAGGAGGCGCGCGGCGTCGTCCTCCGTGCCGAGCACCATGCTCAGCCAGGGTCGCCTGCCCTGTTCCTCGCCGAAGACGACGCCGAGCTCGGCCAGGCGCGCCCGCGCGGCGCCGAGGTCGAGGGCGTACAGCGCGTAGCGGCGCCCGCGGGAGGAGTCGTCGACGCGCTGGTGCTTGACCGTGCGCCCGGCGCTGACGAAGACCGCCGAGTCGGCCACCTCGTCGAGCTCGCTCAGGACGTGGGACGAGACGAGGATCGTCGTGCCCTCGGCCGCGAGGCTGCGCAGGAGCCGGCGCAGCTCGACGCGCGAGGCAGGGTCGAGGCCCGCGGCGGGTTCGTCGAGGAGAAGGGTCGTGGGCCGGTGGATGAGCGCTCGGGCGAGGCTCAGGCGCTGCTGCTGCCCGCGCGAGAGCACCCGCGCGGGCTGGTCGGCGAGCTCGCCGAGGTGCACGAGATCGAGGAGCTCTGCGGCGCGGGACGCGGCCGCGGATGAGGGCAGTCGGTAGAACCGGCCGATCTGGACGAGGATCTCGCGGGCCGTGAGGGACTCCCACACGCCGAGCGTGTCCGGCATCCAGCCCACCCGGCGGCGCACCTCGGCGCGGTCCGAGAGGGGATCGAAGCCGTCGATCCTGAGGCTGCCGGCGTCCGGCGCAAGCAGCGAGGCGAGCATGAGCAGCAGCGTCGTCTTGCCCGCCCCGTTCGGCCCGACGAGGGCCGTGACCTGCCCGGGCGGGGCATCGAAGTCCATGTCGACGACGGCGTGCACGGGGCCGAAGCTGCGCGCGACGCCCCGCACCTCGATCCCTGCCTGCGGAACCCCGCGCTCCGGCGCTGCGCCAGTCTCGGCCGGCCCGGCGCCGTCGTCCTTCCCCTCGTCCCTGTCGTCGTCCGCGGGCACGGGTTGATCGCTCACGGATGCTCCTCCCCCTCGAGTCCTGCGCCCACCCTACTGCGCCGGACCCGCCGGCGGAGAGACCCGATGCCCACGAGCGCGGCCGCCGCGGCGGCGAGCTGCGCGTGGCCCAGCACGTCGAGGGGCGCCGCGCCGCCGGGCCGCGTGCTGTGCCCCTCGAGGCACGGCTCCCACGCGGAGGGGCCGACGGCCGCGGAGGCGTACGCGTCCGCCGTCCACGCCACGACCGAGCCGCGGGGGACGGCGTCCCCGGTGGCGGCGACGGCCACGAGGGCGGGGTTGGAGGCGGCGATCCAGGCCACCATCTCGGACCGCGGCCCCGTGTACGGGGCGAGCTCGAAGTCGGTGCACTCGAAGGACACGAGCATGCCGTCGGAGTCCCGCTCGACGTTGACGGCGTAGTGGCGGGGGATGCTGCTCTCGGTCGCGGGCAGGAGCCACAGCGCGGCGGCCGCGTTGCCCGCCCCCAGCCACAGGACCGCCACGGCCGCGGCTGCCCACGACGGCCAGGGATGCACGACGGCGGTCCGCAGCCCGGTGCCGACGGCGGCGAGGAGCCCCGCGGTCCACGCTCCGGACGCCGCTGCCGGCCCGACGAGGGGCGGCTGCGCCCCGAGGGCCGCGCCGGCGATCGCGTGCGCCGCCGCCGCGGCGGCGGCGGCGAGCAGCCCCCGGCCGAGGATGCGCGCAAGGGCCGCCCTGCCCGCGCCGTGCCTCGGCCGCAGCGGCGCGGCCACGCCCGTCAGGAGCGCCCAGGGGCACAGCGCGAGCGGGAGAGCCCACAGCCCGAGCACGGGAAGCGCCTCGGCGAGGGCAACCTCCGGGTCCCGCCACGGCTCCGTGAAGCCCGCCGCGGCGAGGAGCGCCGCCCGGAGCGGTCCCATGACCGCCCCGACGGCCAGCGCGACCGAGAGGGCGAGGCCCAGCCACCAGGCCGGGCTCGCAGCGAGGGACGTGAACTCGCGGACTGCGCGCACGAGGACGGCGAGGGAGCTCCTGCGGAGTGCCGCGGCGCGCTCGAGGCGCCGGGAGCGGCGCGCGGCGGGCCCGCCGTCGTGCTTCGCCGAGCCCGGTCCAGATGGGGCGAGGCCGCCCACGGCGCCGAGGTCCTCGGCGGCCGGATCGAGCCGACGGCCCCCCTCGGGGGCGCGCGCTGGTTCCATGCCTACTCCGCTCTGGGCCCCAGCAGCCGTGTATCCATGCTAGGTCCCGGGCCAGCCCGCGGGCACCGTCGCGGATGTCACGTTGTCAGCGGCGGCCGCGCCGGACGGTAGAATGGCGGGGACCATCCCTGATATCTCCGAGCCCCTGTGAGTGTGCCCGCATGTCGATGCCCCTCGAATTGCCCACCCGGCAGCTGATCGTCCAGAAGTTCGGCGGCTCTTCCGTCTCCGACGCTGCGGGCATCAAGCGGGTGGCGCAGCGCGTGGTGGACAACCAGCGCGCGGGCCACGAGGTCGTCGTCGTGGTCTCCGCGATGGGCGACACGACCGACGAGTTGCTCGACCTCTCGTCCGAGATCACGGACAGCGCCCCCGCGCGCGAGATGGACATGCTCCTCTCGGCGGGCGAGCGCATCTCGATGGCGCTCCTCGCGATGGCGATCAACCAGCTCGGCTCCAAGGCCCAGTCCTTCACGGGCTCGCAGGCCGGCATGATCACGGACGGCATCCACGGCAAGGCGCGCATCATCGACGTCGACCCGCACCGCGTCCGCACGGCCCTCGACAAGGGCAAGATCGCGATCGTCGCGGGCTTCCAGGGCATGAGCCGCGAGAGCAACGACATCACGACGCTCGGTCGCGGCGGGTCGGACACGACCGCCGTCGCCCTCGCCGCCGCCCTCGACGCGGACGTGTGCGAGATCTACACCGACGTCGACGGCGTCTACACGGCGGACCCCCGCGTGGTCCCGGCCGCGAAGAAGATCGACCGCATCTCGAGCGAGGAGATGCTCGAGCTCGCCGCCTCCGGCGCCAAGATCCTCCACCTGCGCTGCGTCGAGTACGCGCGCCGCTTCGGAGTGCCGCTGCACGTGCGCTCGTCGTTCAGCCATCATGAGGGGACGTGGGTGCTGCCCAGCCCCGAGGACAAGATCACCGTCAGCGAGGGAGTCGCTTTGGAACAGCCCATCATCTCCGGAGTCGCGCACGATCGCTCCGAGGCCAAGGTCACCGTCGTCGGCGTGCCCGACACCCCGGGCAAGGCCGCGGAGATCTTCCAGGTGATCGCGGACGCGCACTCGAACATCGACATGATCGTGCAGAACGTCTCGACGCACGGCCGCGGCTCGACGGACATCTCCTTCACGCTGCCGATCGTCGAGGGCGCCGACGCCCTCGACGCGCTGAAGTCCGCCCAGGACCGCATCGGCTTCGAGAGCATCGAGTACAACGCGGAGATCGGCAAGCTCTCGCTCATCGGCGCGGGCATGCGCTCCCACCCGGGCGTCTCCGCGACGTTCTTCAAGGCCCTCGCCGACGCCGGGATCAACATCGACATGATCTCGACGTCGGAGATCCGCATCTCGGTCGTGACCCGCGCCGACCTGCTCGACGACGCCGTCCGCGCGATCCACTCGGCCTTCGACCTCGACGCCGAGACCCAGGCGACGGTCTACGGCGGAACGGGCCGCTGACCGCACAGCGCACGACGACGGCCGGTGGCCTTCCTGACGGAAGGTCGCCGGCCGTTGGTGGCTGAGGGCGGGTTGAGCGAAGCCAGAACCCAGGGCGACGCGCTGGCAGTCAGTGGTGCGTCATCGGGGGCTTCTCGTCCTTGCGGACGGCGTAGTGGTGTCCGTCGGAGTCGGTGACGACCTCGAAGGTCTTGAGTTCGACATCCGAGGCCTGCTCGTAGGCGTCGTGCTTGTGCACGACCGGCGCGTTGGCGTCGGTTCGGGCCGCCGGGCCCCAGATCGCCGCGGCCCTGCCGGTCGCGCGCATGAACGTCTCGAGTACCTTGTGCGTGCGGGGCATCCTTCTTCACCCCCTTCCGGTACGCGCCATTGTACGCCCGGAGGTGGCGCGGATCTCAGGGCCGGATCGGCCCTGAGCGGGGGGCCTGCTGCCGGTCAGCGCAGGGACTGGTCGCCCGGATCCTTGGGCACGACGTAGGTGCTGCCGTCCGGGCGCGTCATCGTGACCCACTGCTGGGTCTCCGCCTCGCGCTGCGCGAGGAGTTCGCGGTTGGCCTCGGTCATCTCGTGCGTCGTGGAGCTGCGGTGCGCCGGGCCGAAGATCGCGCGGAGCTTCCCCGTCGCGTTCATGAACTTGTGGGTGAAGCTCTCCCCCGGCATTGGCAGGTCCTTTCCTCGGCGCGAATCGACAACTGTCGCAGGACCAATAGTACCCTGATGATTAGTGCACTAATCATAGGAAGGATGCCGTGGCCGCCGAGGACGAGGACCTCCTGCTCGAGAGGCAGCTCTGCTTCGCATTGAGTGTCGCGAGCCGCAGCGTGGTGGGCGCGTACCGCCCCGTCCTCGAGAAGCTCGGGCTCACGCACCCCCAGTACCTTGTCATGCTCGCGCTGTGGGAGCACAGCCCGCGGACCGTGCGCGAGATCAGCGAGGCCCTCCTCCTCGAGCCCGCCACGGTCACGCCGCTGCTCAAGCGGCTCGAGGACGCCGGGCTCGTGACCCGTACGCGACAGCCCGGCAACGGGAGGGCACTCGACGTCGCGCTCACCCCGCGCGGCGCGGCCCTGCGGCAGCAGGCGCTCGTGGTGCCCGAGACGATGATGTCGCGGCTCGGCATCACCCGCGAGGAGGCCGAGGAACTGCACGGGTCGATGATGCGGCTCATCGCCGCGGCCCAGGCCAGCCGCACGGCGGACTCCCTGCCGTAGCCCTCGCCTCCCGCACGTTGCGGGGTCACCTCCCTGCGTTGCGGGGTCACCTCCCCGCGTTGCGGGGTCACCTCCCCGCGTTGCGGGGTCACCTCCTAGAGTGGAGGATGTGCCCGTCTGATCGGCCAGGAGGAAACGATGCAACTCCATGCCCGCGCACTGATGCTTGCCACAGCGCTCCTCGGTCTGCTGACGGCCTGCGCCCTCGGCCCCTCGACCCCCGGTCCCAGCAACCCCACGCCGTCGACGCCAAGCCCCTCCAGTTCCACGCCGTCCACGTCGGGGCAGCCGAGCGGCACGCAGGGTGCGCCGACGGCGGATCTCGAGGTCGTCGTCGTCAGCGCACCAGGTGAGCCCGAGCAGCGCTGGACGTTGCAGTGCTCCGGTGCCGCGCCGCTGCCAGGCAGCACTCATCCGAGCGCCGCGGCGGCGTGCGCGCTCCTCGACGCGAGGCGTGATGTGCTCGACCCGCCGGCGCAGAACCGGCTCTGCACGCAGCAGTACGGCGGCCCGGACGTCGCCACGGTCACGGGGACGCTGGACGGCGCCCCGGTGGACCGGCGCTTCAGCCGCACCGACGGCTGCGAGATCGCCGACTGGAGCGCGGCCCAAGCCCTGATCGGCCCGCCGAGCGGAGCCGTCTGACCCCGCGTTCAAGGGGACATCACCCCTCAACCAGGGGGCCAGTTGAGGGGTCATGTCCCGCGCAATGTGGGTCACCTCTCGGGCGTGAGGACCTTCGAGAAGACGGTCTCGCCGAGCGCGTTGCGCAGGCTCACGGTGAAGGTGTCGCCGCCGTCGATCTCGACGTGCCCGAAGAACTGGCTCTTGCCGTCGCGCGGGGACTGGTTGGCCCGAACGCCCGCCTTGGCGAAGACCACCTCGGGGCCGAACGTCAGGTCCATCGCGTTGGGTCCGAAGGATCCCGCGTTGACCGGCCCGGCCACGAACTCCCAGAACGGGTCGAACTCGCGGAACGCCGCCCGCTCGGGCGAGTAGTGGTGCGCGGCGCAGTAGTGCACGTCCGCGGTGAGCCACACGATGTTCTTCACGCCGGCGTCCTTGAAGGCCTTGAGCACGCGGGCGAGCTCAAGTTCGCGGCCCAGCGGCGCGCCGTCGTTCCGGTTTGCGATGGCCTCCTGCGCGGCGCCGTCGGGGACGATGATGCCGAGCGGGAGGTCCGCGAGGATGACCTTCCACGTCGCCTTAGAGCGCGTGACCTCGCGGACGAGCCACTGGACCTGCTCCTCGCCGAGGAGCGGGGTCGCCGTCGGCTCAAGACCCGCGGTGTTCTCGCCCTTCGACGAGCGCATGTCAAGCGCGAACAGGTCCAGCTGCGGCCCGCGCGGGATGTGCCGGTAGATGCGCGCGGGCTCGAAGCCCGTCGTCCCGCGGGCCATGGCGCGGCGGTCCGCGATCGGCTGATACTCCTGCCAGGCCTGGCGGCCGCGCGCCGCCAGGGTGTCGACGCTGCGGACGGTGTAGCGCGGGTCCTCGATGACCTCCCCGTGCCACCAGTTGTTGTGCGTCTCGTGGTCGTCCCACTGCGCGATCACGGGGACCTCGGCGTACATGGCCCGGACGTTGCGGTCCATGAGGTTGTAGCGGTGCCGGCCGCGGAACTCGTCGAGTGTCTCGGCCACCTTGGCGACCTCGGGGGTGACGAGGTTGCGCCACATCTGTCCGTCCGGCTCCGCGACCGTGGCCTGGATGGGGCCGTCGGCGTAGACCGTGTCGCCCGAGTGGACGAAGAAGTCCGGCCGCGTGGCGTGCATCGCGGCGTAGGCGAACATCCCGCCGATCTCCTCGTTGATCCCCCAGCCCTGGCCGGCCGTGTCGCCGGTCCACACAAAGCTCTGCCCGCGCAGGACCTCGTTGCCGAGCGCGGCGGTGCGGCCCGGGGCGTCGTGCCCGGCCGGCGTCGTGAAGGAGCCGTAGGCGGCCTCGCCGAGGTTGCCCTCCTCGTCCTCGAACTGGAGCGCGAGCTGGAAGCGCGTCCCCGAGGGGAGCTGGTCGGCCGCGATCTTGGCCGTGAAGTCGGTGTCGGCGCTGGCCCACGAGCCGCGCAGCGTGCGTTCGAACGCTCCCTTTCCGCGGAGGACTGCGCCCTCCGCGTCGACTGCGCGGAGCATCGCGACGAGTCGGCCCGGGCCCGAGGCGCGCGACCACAGCACGGCCGAGTCGGTCGTGACGTCGCCGGTCTGGATGCCCGAGGGGAGGGTGAGGCGGCTCCGCACGAGCGGCACCGCTCCGGCCTGGGCCGGCACGGGCATTGCGGCCGACGCCGGGCCCGCGGCGGCGGCGGTCAGGGCACCGGCGGCGCCGGTCGCGAGGGCTCCGAGGACGAGGGAACGACGTGAGATGTCAGTCATGTCCCCGACTGTCGCGGGCCGAGCTGACGGGCCAGTGACGCCGGGGTGAATTCAGCCCGGCGCCACCGTGCCGCCTTCGGGGATAATCGATGGGTGCCCTCCCCCGCTCTCGCGCCGCCCGCCGTCGTCCTCGCCAAGGACGAGTGGCTCCCGCGCGCCCGGGCGCACGCGGAGCGGGTCGCGGCCTTCGCCGAGCCGTTCGTGGCGCGGCGCAACGCTGGCAAGAAGCACCCCGTCGAGGACTTCCTCTACACGTACTACACGCACAAGCCGGGCCAGCTCGCGCGCTGGCACCCGGGCGCGGGGGTCGCGCTCGTGGGGCACGACGCCGTCGAGCGCCTGGGCTGGAAGCACTACCGCCCGCTGACCGACGCCGAGCGGGCGGCGGCGGGGATCCCGGACGGCGCGCCCGCCGTCGTGCTCGACGTGCCCGGCTACGCGGCCGGGCGTGAGGAGACGATCCGCTTCTGCTCCGTCATCCTGCGCGGGACGGCCTCCCGGCCGGCGCAGTTCGGCTGCTTCGGGCTGCACGAGTGGGCGATGGTGTACCGCTCGGAGAAGTTCGGGATCCGGCACGAGTACCTGCCGCTGCGGCTCGGCGCGGAGGGGACGGACCGCGTCGTCGAGGAGCACCGGATCCGCTGCACCCACTTCGATGCCTTCCGCTTCTACACCCCGGACGCGGCGCCCCGCAACGAGCTCCAGCCCACCCGCGCGACCCAGCGCGAGCTCGAGCAGCCCGGCTGCCTGCACGCCAACATGGACCTGTACAAGTGGGCGTACAAGCTCGGGCCCGCCGTCCCGAGCGAGCTGCTCATGGACTGCTTCGAGCTGGCCTGGCGCGTGCGGACCATGGACATGCAGGCCTCCCCCTACGACCTTTCGGACTGGGGCTACGCGCCCATCCCGATCGAGACCGCCTCCGGCAAGGCCGAGTACGTCGAGGCCCAGCGCGGCTTCGCGGCCGAGGCCGCCGTGCTGCGGCAGCGGCTGACGACGGCGCTCGCGCCCCTCGAGGCGGCCCTCGCCTGAGCGATCGACTCATTGGGCACCACGCCCTCAGTGTCCTCGTCCTGCCGCTTGTGCAGCACGGACGCGTGCTGCACGGAAGTATTCATGAGATCTGGGCAGCGCAAGCAAGGTGATGCCCCCCAGGGTGAACAGCAGTGTCATGAGGGCCACGATCCTGATCAGATCCCGGTACCACGACACAGCCTCGTACACCTCGACCGTGAGCAGCGCGATGTTGAAGCACATGGCTAGGCCGCCGAGCACCCAGGTCAGCACTCGGCCCGTGGCGCTACCTCGTCCATTGAGGTAGGCGAGCAGCAGACAGAGTGTCGTGAAGACGCTCGCGAGAAGGGTGAACAGTATGAGAGCGAGCAGCGTTGCAGCGCTTGCCCCTTCACCGTCCAAGCGCTGGCTATGGTAGCTGAACTCGGGCATGGCAAAGATCGAGCCGGTCGCGCTGATCAAGGTCAGCACAGCCACGCCGACGAGCAGGTAACTCGAGGCGAAGACGGTGATTGGCGTCGGTAACGCCCCTGTGGTCGTCATGGTCACCCCTCGACGCGGACGAGTTGGCCACGGCGGCGGCGCAGCAGCAGAATCCCGACCACGAGCCAGATGGCAAGCGGCAGAGCCATGAGCGGGTAGAACCATGGGTTCGAGGTCGGCGGAAGCGGGGCGCTGGCGTCGAACACCGGCACGGGGCGGCTCGTTGATCCGAGCCAGACCTTACCCTGCTGATCGGTGGCCCGCTGCTGGATCGACCTCTGCACCGCGTTGGTCAGGCCAGGGTGCTGCTGCTCGAATGCCGTCTGTGTGACCTTGTTGAACTCCACCTTGCTGAAGTCGACTCCACCGGCCCAGTACGTGATATCGCGGAACCAGCCGTCCTCTCGAGTCTCGCGACGGGTGATGTTGAACTCCCCCTTCTGGTATGACTCCACGTACTGGTCGAACACCTGACGCGGGGACCATCGCTTCAGCGCCGGCCAGGCCGAGACATTGCCGGTGTTGATCAGGCTGGACAGCGCGCCGTCATGGCTGTGGCGTTGCCGGTACCACTCTGCGGCGACTCGGCTCAGGTAGACCCGGCGCAGTTCTGCATATTCCGGCGCCTGGTTGACCGCTTCCTCCACCTTCGGAAGTACCAGGGTGCGGTGAATCTGGGTCATGCCCGCGTCGGGGGAGGTGCACTTCGTGGGCTGGCCCTGCTTGCGGAGAAAGTCGGCCTCCATCTTCACCTCGAGCGGTGCATCGACGATGTACAGGCCACCGTCCTGCTCATACACGGTCGCTGGCTTCGGCACGATCCACTGCCGCAGGTCGGTGCACCCCGCGGCCTCGCCCGCCTCGCCCCAGTACAGCCTGCCCGTCTCGCTGTCCGGGTGGATCAGCCGCGCGGAGTCCCTCTTCATCTGGAGGTCGGCCTCGAGCAGGATCCGGCCTACATCGGTCGTGCCGAGCTTGGCGTCGACGATCCTGTCGGGCTCGTTCGGGTTCAGGTTCACCCAGAACGTCGACTCGGGCAGGCTGAGCCAGACGAAGAAGGCGTCCGCGCTCTGCACCACGGCTGTCTGCCCGTCGACAAGGCGGGAAGCCGAGCCGTTGCCCGGTTCGGCAGCGAAGGCGTAGGCCAGCTGCCCGTCACTGCCCTCAGAGAGGTAGCGCAGGTCCAGGGTGGAGAAGTCGATGCCGCCAGGATCGGTGCCCCCAGCCGGGGCATCACCGCAGGGGACGGCCAGCCCCTTGCCGACCGCCCCCTCCGGGCAGGGGCCGGCAAGTGCCTCACCGACTGCCCCCTCGGGGCCGGGGCTGCCTGGGGTCACCACGCCCTGTTGCTTGGCGACCTTCGCTGCCGCGTCCGTTCCGGTGGGCTTGCCGGCGTCCACCCAGTCCTTGTACCCGGATTGAAGCTCGTTCTGGTTCTGCCCCGGACTCGGCTGGTCGGTAACGAACTTCATGTCGTCAAGCTCGGGGAACCAGCCTTGAACCACTGGGATAACCATGTCCCCGTCCCAAGACCAGGTTTCATTCTCCAGTTCAGGACTGCACTCGGGGCAGGTGATCCGCTCAGAGAATCCCTTCTTGGTGGTCTCGTTCGCCCCATTGGCGTTGCGCTCCAGGGCGAGGGATGCGACCGGCTCCGAGTGCAGCCCGAAATTGGACCCATCCGGCGGTGTCAGATCGGGCTCGGCGCTCAAGTCCCAGATCAGGCTCGGTTCCAAGGTGTTCCGCCAGTCGGCCGCCTGCCCGTTCACTATGATCGGTTCGCCATTTAGGTCTACCAGCGTCCACTCGCCGGTCGCTTCGTTCTCCCGGTACACATCGATGATCGCGGTCTTGGTGCCCTTCTTTGGGATGCTCGGTGCGACGATGATGAGACGCACCCCTTTGGAAGGGTAGAAGTCGAAGGCCGCGACGTTGCGCCACCAGCTGACATCCTCCTGGAGCATGGTGTGTCGGTGACGGTACATGAGAATCGGGATGTGCATGGGATCGGCCACGCGAACCTTCGTGAGCTTGAACTCCGGCTTTCTATCCGGTTCGTCAGTCGCGAGCGCCATCTGGGCCGGGGGAGCCAGGGTCGGCGTGTTCGTCACAAGCGACGCTCGGGCCGGTGGAGCTGCGAACCCAGTGAGCAGCACTGCCAGCAACGTCACGATGATCGGCAAGAGCTTGTGTGGCAGCGGCCGTCTCCAGGTCGCGAGAATGCCGCTGGGGCTGGTCGTCGGTTTCATGAGGCCACTCGTGTTGAGACTCGAGGTCGTCCCAAGGAAGTCTCCATGGACATCCCGACCTTGGCGAGAAATCTACCGGCGGCTGGCGGGGTGGCTGATGGAATCGACCGGGTGGGAATCTGCCGACGCTTTCGCTCCCACATCTCACGGATCTCATCCGCGGTAATGCCCTCGACCTGGTTTTCGTTCATATCGTGGCCCCCACGCCAACGTTTCTGAGCGGCAAGACGTCATCTGATACAGGACACTCGAGTGCTCTCCTTCTGACCATGACGGACACTGCCGGGCGGTGTCGAGGGCCAAACGGCGGGATGTCCTGAATCTTGGGGAGTTGGTCGCTTTTTGTCTAACCAACCGCGCTGCAACGGCCCTCGAATCCGCCCCCCCGCGTCCTTGGAAGATGACCCCGCAACGCAGGGACGTGACCCCGCATCGTTGAGAGGTGACCCCGCATGGTGGTTCTCGGGGCATGGCGAAGGGGCGCACCGATCGCGGTGCGCCCCTTCGATGGCATCTGTAGTTGTATAGCAGGCCTCTGGGAGCGGGACCGTCGGCAGCCGAGGCCTAGTCCTGCCGCGGTGTCCCCGTGTCCATGCGCTGCGCCGCCTCTGCCTCCCTGTCCTCCCTTGACCTGCTCCAGGACCGTTCGGACTACTGGTGCTCGTAGGTGAGGCAGTCGGCGGCGTCCGCGCCGGGACCGATCCTCACGTCATGCGCATTGCACATGAGGTGGTCGTTGTGGACGCACTCGCCGCGCTGGCACGCGCCCACATGCGCGAGGACCTTGGGCAGGCCGCCGAGCGAGGACGTGTCGATGAACGTCCCGCAGCTCGCGTGGTCCTGGCCGCCCGCGACGGTGATGGCGTAGGCGTTGCATTCGTGCTCATGGTTGAAGGCGCAGGCGTCGACACTGCAGCCGGAAACTTCGGTGACGTGCATGGTCATGGTGTTCCTCCTCAGCCAGTGGGCGTTGTCAGGAATCTACCCCCGTGCGGACCGGAAAGAACCGCCGGATTAGCGCACGTTTTGGGTGCGCTTTCCCGGCCGATCCACGTGGCTAGTCCGCCTCGACGTCCCCGTCGACGTAGTACCAGCGCCCCTCCTCGCGCACGAACCGCGAATGCTCGCGGAGCACGCCCCGCGTCCCGCCGGGAACGTCGGTGTAGTGGGCCGCGAAGTCCACGGTTCCGTGCGCGTCGAAGGGGCCGCCCGCCGTCGTGCGCACGACGTCGAGGCGTCGCCACCGCGTCGAGCCGTCGAGGTCGAGCGCCGCCGGCCTCGTGGCCGGGTGCCACGTCGCGAGGAGGTAGTCGGCGAGGTCCGGGCCGCCGATCGCGTAGGCGCTGTAGCGCGAGCGCATGAGCGCCTCGGCCGTCGGGGCCGCAGCGCCGCCCGCCTGGAGGCCCGCGTGGAAGCGGCCGCAGCACGCTCCGTAGGTGTCGCCGGTGCCGCACGGGCAGCGGGTGTCGGGGTCGGGGCTTCCTGGGCGCATGCGGGCCATGGTAAACGCCTCCGGTAGAATCGGGATGCAAGCCCAGTGCTTGCCCAACCACCCCCAAGCACAGGAGCCCGTTTCGATGCCGCGGATCGTTGTCGATGTCATGCCCAAACCCGAGATTCTCGACCCCCAGGGGAAGGCGATCGTGGGTGCGCTGCCGCGGCTCGGCTTCACCGCGTTCAGCGGCGTGCGCCAGGGCAAGCGCTTCGAGCTGACCGTCGAGGGCCCTGTTACGGACGAGGTCCTCGAGCAGGCCCGCAACGCCGCGACGACGATGCTCTCCAACCCGGTCATCGAGGACGTCGTGAACGTCGAGGTGCTCGCAGAAGACGCCGAGGACACCGCAGCCGCCGGCGCCGCAGCCGCGGGTGCCGAGGCCTGAGCATGAGCGAGACTCCCCTGATCGCCGACCTCGGCACGAAAGAGGAGGCGCCGCTCTCCGGTGCCCGCATCGGCGTCGTGACCTTCCCCGGCACCCTCGACGACCGTGACGCCGCCCGCGCCGTCCGCCTCGCGGGCGGGACCCCGGTGGCGCTGTGGCACGCCGACGAGACCCTGGGCGACGTCGACGCCGTCGTCCTCCCGGGCGGCTTCTCCTACGGCGACTACCTGCGCGCCGGCGCGATCGCGCGCTTCGCCCCGCTCATGTCCAAGATCGTCGATGCGGCGAAGTCGGACGCGAAGCTGCCGGTGCTCGGCATCTGCAACGGCTTCCAGATCCTCACCGAGAGCCACCTCCTCCCCGGCTCGATGGTCAAGAATGACCACCTCAAGTTCATCTGCCGGGACCAGGTGCTGCGCGTCGAGAACGCCGAGACCGCCTGGACCAACCAGTTCGAGGCCGGCCAGGAGATCACGGTCGTGCTGAAGAACCAGGACGGCCAGTACGTCGCGGACGAGAAGACGCTCGACGAGCTCGAGGGCGAGGGCCGCGTCGCGTTCCGCTACGTGGGCTGGAACCCGAACGGCTCGCGCCGCGGAATCGCGGGCATCACGAACGCGGCGGGCAACGTCGTCGGCCTCATGCCGCACCCCGAGCACGCGGTCGAGCCCGGCTTCGCCCCGCTCGACGGCGACACCGGCGCCTACTCGACGGACGGCCTCGGGTTCTTCACGTCCGTCCTCAACCAGCTCGTGGGAGGGGCCAAGTGACCACTCAGTCCGCACGCAAGTTCAACATCGACACGGTCGAGCACGCCGGGCAGACCCCGGAGACCGATCTCCCCTGGGCCGAGCTCGGCCTCAAGGAGAACGAGTTCGAGGAGATCGTCAAGCTCCTCGGTCGCCGGCCCACCGCCGCCGAGCTCGCGATGTACTCGGTCATGTGGAGCGAGCACTGCTCGTACAAGTCCTCCAAGGTGCACCTCCGCCAGTTCGGCGAGAAGCTCACGGAGGAGATGAAGAAGGACATGATGGTCGGCATCGGCGAGAACGCCGGCGTCACCGACCTCGGCGACGGCTGGGCCGTGACCTTCAAGGTCGAGTCTCACAACCACCCGTCCTTCGTCGAGCCCTACCAGGGCGCCGCGACAGGCATCGGCGGGATCGTCCGCGACATCATCTCGATGGGCGCCCGCCCCGTCGCCGTCATGGACCCGCTGCGCTTCGGCGCCATCGACCACCCGGACACGGCCCGCCTCGTGCACGGCATCGTGCACGGCATCGGCGGCTACGGCAACTCGCTCGGCCTGCCGAACATCGGCGGCGAGGTCGTGTTCGACTCGGTGTACCAGGCCAACCCGCTCGTGAACGCGCTCGCCGTCGGCGTCCTGCGCCACGAGGACCTGCGCCTCGCGAACGCCTCGGGCGTGGGCAACAAGGTCGTCCTCTTCGGCGCCCGCACGGGCGGGGACGGGATCGGCGGCGCCTCGGTGCTGGCCTCGGAGTCTTTCGACGACACGAAGCCCTCCAAGCGCCCCGCGGTCCAGGTCGGCGACCCGTTCGCGGAGAAGGTGCTCATCGAGTGCTGCCTCGAGCTGTTCAAGGCCTCCCTCGTCGAGGGCATCCAGGACCTCGGCGCGGCCGGCATCTCGTGCGCGACCTCCGAGCTCGCGTCCAACGGCGAGGGCGGCATGCAGGTCGAGCTGACCTCGGTCCTGCTGCGCGACCCGACCCTGACCCCGGGCGAGATCCTCATGTCCGAGTCGCAGGAGCGCATGATGGCGATCGTGCGGCCCGAGAACGTCGAGGCGTTCGAGAAGGTCATGGAGAAGTGGGCCGTCGAGCACTCGTGGCTCGGCGAGGTCACGGACACGGGCCGGCTGATCATCACGTGGGACGGCGAGACGATCGTCGACGTCGACCCCCGCACCGTGGCGCACGAGGGCCCGGTCTACCACCGGCCCTACCACCGCCCCGAGTGGCTCGACGGTGTCCAGGCGGACACGTTCCGCTCCTCCGCGGCCGGCGCGTCGCTCCCGTCCTCAGGCGAGGAGCTCAAGGCCGCCGTGCTGACGCTCATGGCGAGCCCGAACATGTGCGACAAGTCGTGGGTCACGCGCCAGTACGACAACTACGTGGGCGGCAACACCGCCCTGTCGGCCCCCGACGACGCGGGCGTGATCCGCGTCGACGAGGAGACCGGGCTCGGCGTCGGCATCTCGACGGACGCGAACGGCCGCTACGCCTACCTCGACCCGTACACGGGCGCCCAGCTCGCCCTGGCCGAGTCCTACCGCAACGTCGCCACCTCCGGCGCCGTGCCGATGGCCGTGACCGACTGCCTCAACTTCGGCTCCCCCGAGGACCCCGAGGTCATGTGGCAGTTCGCCGAGGCCGTGCGCGGCCTCGCCGACGCGTGCCAGACCCTCGGCATCCCCGTGACCGGCGGCAACGTCTCGCTCTACAACCAGACGGGCACGACGGCGATCCACCCCACCCCGGTCGTGGGCGTGCTCGGCAAGTTCGACGACGTCGCCCGCCGCACGCCGTCGGGCTGGCGGAAGGACGCCGACGGGCAGGCGATCTACCTGCTCGGCACGACGCGCGACGAGCTGGACGGCTCGGAGTTCGCGAACCTGCGCGGCCACCTCGGCGGCCTCCCGCCGAAGCTCGACCTCGAGGCGGAGAAGACGCTCGGCGCAATCCTCGTCAACGCCTCCCGCGACGGCATGGTCGACGCCGCGCACGACCTCTCCGAGGGCGGCCTCGCCGCGGCCCTGTCCGAGATGGCGCTGCGCTTCGGCGTGGGCGCGCGGGTCTCGCTCGACGAGCTGTGCGAGCGCGATGGCGTCGACGTCTTCACGGCGCTCTTCTCCGAGTCGCAGGGCCGAGCCGTCGTCGCGGTGCCGCGCTCGGAGGAGGTCCGCTTCAACGACATGGCCACGGCGCGAAACTACCCGGTGATCCGCCTCGGCGTCGTGGACGTCCTCGCGACCTCCCTCGACGTCCAGGGCCAGTTCGAGCTCCCCCTCGAGACGCTGCGCGAGGCGCACGAGGCGACCCTGCCGAAGTACTTCGGCTGACGTCTCGGCGAGGAATTCCCCCGGAGGACCCCGCGTTCCGGCCCGCAGGCCGGCACGCGGGGTCCTGGCGCTTGTCAGCCGGTCCCGATCTCCAGGACGGCCGCGCCCGTGATCCGGTCCGCGGCGAGGTCCGCGAGCGCCCGGCCAGCGTCCTCGAAGGCGTAGGGGACGGTCGTCGTGCGGACGGGGATCTGCGCGGCGAGCCGGAGGAACTCCTCGCCGTCGGCACGGGTGTTCGCCGTGACGCTGCGCAGCTGCCGCTCCTGGAAGAGGTGCTCCTGGTAGTTCAGGGGCGGGATGTCGCTGAGGTGGATCCCGGCCACCGCGAGGGTCCCTCCGCGGTCCAGGGCGCGCAGAGCGGGCGGGACGAGGGCGCCGACGGGCGCGAACAGGATCGCCGCGTCAAGCTTCTCTGGCGGCCCGTCGTCGGCGTCCCCCACCCACGCGGCGCCGAGCTCGAGGGCCAGACGCCTGGCCTCGGGCGACCGCGTCATGACGTACACCGTCGCCCCCAGATGCACCGCCAGCTGGGCGGTGATGTGGGCGCTCCCGCCGAAGCCGTAGATGCCAAGCCGCCCGCCGCCGGGGACCTCCGCCCTTCGGAGCGCGCGGTAGCCAATGATCCCCGCGCACAGCAGCGGCGCCGCCTCCCGGTCGCCGAACGCCTCCGGGATCCGGTACGCGAACGCCTCGGGCACGACGGCGAGCTCCGCATACCCGCCGTCGTCGTCCCACCCCGTGAACCGGGGTGCCACGCACAGGTTCTCCCGCCCCGAGCGGCAGAAGCGGCACTCGCCGCACGTGCCCCTCAGCCAGGCGATGCCGACCCGCTCCCCCGGCATGAAGCGCCCGGCGTCGGGGCCAGCACCCACGACGGTGCCGACCACCTCGTGCCCCGGGATGATGCCGTGGCGCCTCGGCGCCAGATCCCCCTCGGCGAGGTGCAGGTCCGTCCGGCACACGCCGCACACCGAGACTCTGACGAGGATCTCGCCGGGGCCGGGCACGGGGTCGGGTCGCCGGCCGAAGGTCAGCGGCCCGACCTCACCTCCTGCGGGGCCCGGCACGTCCACCCACCATGCGCGCATGATGCCATTGTTCCCCCGGACCGGGTCTAGAGCTGGACGGCAGTCACCAGGTGCGTCGAGTGATCGTAGCGGAGGGCGAGGGGCCCGCCGTCGTGCGACAGCTCGATGTTGGGCCCGTTGGCCACCCCGTTCTCCCCGTAATTGACGTCCCAGGACCCGTTGAGCGCGACCTTGAACGAGTATTCGCCCGCCGTGAGCACGTCGAGCCGCAGGATCCACGCCTGGGCGCGCGCGTCCCACGTGGCGGCGGTGGCCGCACACTCCACGTCCCAGTCCCCGGGGCATCCGGCCTCCGACTGGTACGTCCCCGGGAAGTTCACCGAGTCTGGCTGCGCCACGGGCCAGCCGAACGAGAGCAGGTGCGTGGCCTCGTTGTAGCTGAACGTGAGGGGGCCACCCGGATGGTTCTCCACCGGGATGTTCGGCCCGTTGAGCACCCCACCCTCGCCATAGTTGACGTCCCAGGTGCCGTTGAGCGCCGCCTTCGCCGCATAGGAGCCAGCCGGGAGGTTGAAAGTCCCGCGCCAGACGCCCTGCGCAGCGTCATACCCGAGCTGCGCCTGGGGGCACTCGGGCCTCCAGTCTTCCGCGCAGCCCATCTCGGTGTTGAGCGTCCCCGGGACCGACACGGCGCCCGGCTGGGCGGACGGCGTCGTCGTGAGCGTCAGGTGCGTGTCGTGCCGGTAGGTGAAGGTGACCGGCCCGCCCGGATGCCCCGTCAGCGCGATGTTCGGCCCGTTGGGCGCGCCGCCGTCGCCGTAGTTCTCCGCCCACGAGCCGTTGAGCGCGGCCTTGAACTCCCAGCTCCCGGCAGGGAGATCGAGCGTGAGCCGCCACTCCTGCGCCACAGGGTCGTAGGCCGCCATCGTGGCCTCGCACGCGGGGTCCCAGTCGCCGGCGCAGCCGGCCTCGCTCTGGAAGTTACCGGCGATGGCCACGGAGAGCGGCTGCCGCGCGGGTCCCTTCGGGGCGTTCGGATCGACGGGCTCGGGCACGACGCCGGTCACGGTCGCCGAGGCGGCGGTGTGGCCGGCGTTGTCCAGGGCCACGGCCCGGTACTCGACAGTCGAGCCGGGGGTCATGCCCTTGGTCGCGTGGAACACCTGGTACGGGTAGGTGTCGTCGGTGCCGATGTTCTCCCAGGCACCGCCCGGCGTGTGGGCCTGGAACGTGACCTCGTAGAACGAGTCGGTCGGCAGGTCGGCGACGACGTTGAGCCGGGTGTTGTCGGCGCCCTTCGCGACGGGCTCGCCGAGCACCGGGACGGGCGCTGCCTCGGAGTCGGGGATCCGGCCCTGGGAGGCATAGACGACGGCGGAGAACGCCGGCACGGTGACGGCCAGCGACCGGTCCGTGGCGCTCTTGAGCCGCTCCGCCGCGCCGTCCCCGCCGTAGACCTTCTCGAAGGGCCGCTGGGCGATGTACGTCGGGACGGCCGCACTGCGCGCCTGGCCCGTGTTGTTCACGGCGACGACGTACTCGCGCTGGGACGCGGCGTCGATCCTCGAGAACGCGTAGACGCCCGCAGTCGTCTCCGCGAAGCGGTCCTGATGGGCGCCCGTGCGCAGGACGGGATGGTCCTTGACGACCTGCGAGAGCTCTGCCAGGGACGTGTAGATCGGGTGGGACGCGGCGTAGCTGTCCTGAGCGTGCGTCGCCTCCGTCCCCAGGAGGTCGTCGGCGAGGTATTCGGGTGTGGTGGAGGCGAACATGTCCTGCCGAGCGAGCTGGTCGCCCCCCGTTCCCGTGAAGCCCTGCTCGTCGCCGTAGTACACCACCGGATTGCCGCGCGAGAAGTACATGAGCTCGTGGGCCAGCCGGTCGCGGGTGACCTTCTCGCCGTCGGGCGCGCCCGGGTTGTCCGCGGCAATGAAGGAGCCGATGCGGCCCATGTCGTGGTTCCCGAGGAACGTGGGCAGCTGGTAGACGTTCGAGTCGGCGTCCGTGTACCAGTCGTCGCCGAGGAAGAGCTTCTGGAGAGTTGTCGCCGGTGTCGACGCCGAGGCGTAGGAGCGCGCCGCCTGCTGGAACGGGAAGTCCAGCACCGCCTGCATCGAGTTGGAGGTCGTGTACTTCGAGGTGACGTCCCGCGAGATGTCGAAGACCTCGCCGAACATGAAGAAGTCCTCCTTGCCCACCGAGCGCGCGTAGTCGAGCACCTCGGGGCCGAACGTCTGCCAGAACTCGTCGTTGACGTGCTTCATCGTGTCGATCCGGAACCCGTCGACGCCGAAGTCGCCGATCCACGTCTTGTAGATCTCGATCATGCCGTCCACCACGCGCGGGTTCTCCGTGAAGAGGTCGTCGAGGCCCACGAAGTCGCCGTAGTACGCGCTCTCTCCCGCGAAGGTCGAGTCGCCGCGGTTGTGGTAGAGCGTGACGTCGTTGAGCCACGCCGGGACCTTGAGGTTCTCCTCGCCGCCCTCGAGTACGGGTTGGTAGGGGAACGAGGTCGCCGGATCCATGTCCGGGAACGCGCTCGAGCCGGCGACAGCGGCGTCGTCGAACGCGTTGCCCGCGGCGTCCCTGTACGGGAACGCCGTCTTGTTGCGGTACCCGGGCCGGGAGCCCTCCTCGAAGCCGACCACGTCCGCGGTGTGGTTCGTGATGATGTCGAAGTAGACCTTCATCCCGCGATCATGGGCGGCGGCGATGAGGTCCGCGAGGTCCTGGTTGGTGCCGAGGTGCGGGTCGATCTGGGTGAAATCCGTGATCCAGTAGCCGTGGTAGCCGGCGCTGCCGTCCTCGGTCTGGACGGCCTTGTTCTTGAAGCTCGGCGTGAGCCAGATCGCTGTCGTGCCGAGGCCCTGGATGTAGTCGAGTTTGCCGAGCAGCCCCTGAAGGTCGCCGCCATGGTAGAAGCCCCGCGACGCGGGGTCGAAGCCCGAGACCATGCGGTCCGCTGGCAGCCCGCCTGTGTCATTCGCCGGGTTGCCGTTCGCGAACCGGTCCGCCATGACGAAGTAGTAGTTCTCCGTCCCCGCGTCCATGCGCAGTGAGTGCTCGGCGCCCGACGCGTCGACCGGCCCGGGCGGCGCCGGCGGCGGGACGGCGGTAGCGGGCGCGACGCCCGCCGTGAGCATGCCGGCGGCGAGGACGACGGCGGCCACCGCCGAGGCGGCCGAGCGGCGGGTGAGGGGGTGGGTGGGATGCAAGCGGCGGTGCGTCATCGAGACCTCCTGGGGACGTGGTGCGCCGCCGCCCACTATGGACGACGTCACACGGGCTGACAAGGCCTGTCATGGACGCGACCGGAATGACAGCAGACCGATCAGGAATCGAGAAGCGCGGCCGCTCTGGGCGCGAGTAGCGTGACGGACATGGACATCACCATTCATGCCAGCTTCCGCGACCCGGCCGTGAACCTCATCCGCATCCGGGAAAGGCGGTAGCCTCCCATGGCGACCCAGAAGTCCGAGTCGACCGGGCCGGCGTCGTCCGCATTCAACGCCGAGGAGCGCGCGGCGATGAAGGAACACGCCACGGAGATGAAGAAGGCCAAGGCCCGTGCGGGTGCCGCAGACAAGGCGGCGGCCGAGGCGGCGGACGTGCTCGCGAAGATCGCTGCGATGGATGAGCCCGACCGCGGGATGGCCGAGCGCCTGCACGCGATCGTCGCCGCCGCTGCGCCGGGCCTGGCCCCGAAGCTCTGGTATGGGATGCCGGCCTACGCCCGGGCCGGCAAGGTCGTGTGCTTCTTCCAGGAGCGGAAGAAGTTCAAGACGCCGTACGCGACGCTCGGGTTCAGCGAGGAGGCGAACCTCGACGACGGCGCGATGTGGCCGACGTCGTACGCTCTGACGGAGCTGAACGACGAGGTCGAGGCGAGGATCACCGAGCTCGTGACGAAGGCGGTGAGCTGACGCGCTGGCGGGCAGGGACGGCCCCGTTCAGGGCGGGGTCAGGGACAACCCTGACAGCCCCCGGGGTCCGCAGCGGCGATAATCGAAGCGTGAGCACTCCCGGAGACCCACCGCGGCGGAATCCGTACCGGGACCCGAGCGCCTACTGGCCGGACGGTGTCCGTCCAGGCAGTGTGCCGCGTTCCCCCGATCCCGACGGCGTGCTGGCGGAGGGCCGGCGCGGCGGCGAGCTCGTCCCGCGTCCCGGCCCCGCGCCGTCGTTCGACGCCGGCCGCCGCACCCCCCGGCCGCAGCGCGCCCGGAAGCCCGCCTCGCGCCTCGCGACGGTCCTCGGCGGCGTCTCGCTCGGCTTCGGCCTGTTCGCCCTCATGCTCGGGCTCGTCCCCTACATCGGTCCGGTGCTCGCCGCTGCTCCGCTCGCGGTCGCCGTCCTCGCCGGCTGGGGCGGCCTCGCCCGGGCCCGCGCGCGGGCGGCGCGCTACCCCGCAACGGCGTTCACGGGCCTGGGCCTGAGCCTGCTGCACATCGTGCTCATGTTCGTGGGCTGACCCCGCATCGTTGGAAGGTGACCCCGCATCGGAAGAGAAGATGCGGGGTCACGTCCCTAGCTTGCGGGGTCACGTCCCTAGCTTGCGGGGTCACGTCCCTAGCTTGCGGGGTCAGTCCTCGCTGTGCGCCTCCCGCCGTCGCACGCTGAGCAGTTCGAGCTCCGGCCGGCCCGCGACGAACCGCTCGACGGCGTCGAGCACCTCGACGGCGTGGGCGCGGTCCGCGCTCACGAGCCCCGCCCCGACCCTGGCCCTGCGGTACAGGTCCATCTCCCCGACCTCGGCGGCCGAGACGTCATAGCGGCGCCGCAGCTCCGCCACAAGCGGGCGCACGACGGAGCGCTTCTCCTTGAGCGAGTGTACGTCCCCGAGCAGGAGGTCGAACTCGATCCACGCGATCCACATGCATCGCAGGGTAGCCGGGAACCGGCGTGGGGCGGTCCGCCGCGGCGATACCGGGAGGGCATCACTTATTGCAGAAGTGATCTTGGACAGGCATGAATGCGCCCGCCTAGCGTGAAAGGCATCCTCTGCCCCCTCCCCGATCCCGGGGCACCTCAAGCCTCGCAGCACTGAGCTCGCTGCTATCCTTCCCCGCCGTCCGGCTCCCCGCGGCCGGGCTCCTGTTCTCCGGGCTCCCCGCCGCCGGGTTCCTGGCCGCCCAGCCCGAGCCGCGCGAGCCGCCGGCGCGCGGCGGCCTCGCTCGGCGGCATCGGGTCCAAGGCGCGTGCGACGACGGCGAGCGTCGCCTTCGCGGCGACCGCGGTTGGGAGCGGTACCGGGCCCACGCTCGGGCGCTCGAGCCCGAGGAGATCCAGGTACCGCTGCGGCATCGTGCCGATGGCGGCGGCAAAGAGGAGCCGGTAGCCGGGACGCAGGAGGGGATCGAGCGGGGGCCGCCGGAGGAACGCGACCACCTCGTCGAGGCGCGGGCCGCCGCCCAGCTGCCCGGCGTCGTCGTACGCCGCGAGCCGCTCCGCGAGGTCCCGCTCCGTGAGGGGCGGAGTCCTGACCCCCATGAGCCTGCCCCCGCGGGCCCACTCGGCCACGTAGCGGTCCGCGCCTCCGGGCACGGGGCCCTCGAGGGCCTCATAGGTGCGCAGGAACGCGTCGGTGAAGGCGAGGTGCACCCAGGCCTCGAGCTCGGGATCATTCGCCGAGTAGGCGCGGGTGACCCCGGCGGCGTCCGTGTAGGTCCCCCTGACGGGGCGGTGCCGCCGGCGCACCCAGGCACAGGCCCGCGCGGCGGCGGCAGTGTCCCCGTAGGTGACCGTGAAGATCCAGCGGATCGTGCCGGCGAGCCGGGCGACCGGGTCGGTGCGGTAGTCCGAGTGTTCGACGACGCCCGCGAGGACGCCGGGGTGGAGGGCCTGCGTCAGGAGCGCGCGGATGCCCCCGACGATCGGGGACATGCCCCCGTGCACGGCCCACACGGCGGAGCCGGGGCCGAAGTAGCCGGCGTCGTCGCCCTCCTCGAGGGCGAGCTGCCACGAGGGAACGCCCTCCGACTGGCCGGAGAAGGTGAGCAGGAGGCGGCGCCGCAGGGGAGCGATGAGGCGTTCGACGGGTGGGCTGGGCTGTGTGCGTGTCCGCACATTTCCAGCGTACGCCGTGCCCGCGGCGGCATCGCGGCTGTGCCGCGCCGGCGACGAGCTCCAGGGGTGCTGCAGTCATGCTGCCCTCCAGCGTTCGGCTGGACGCCCAGTGCCTGGACGCCGTACTTGCCGCGGATGTCCACTGCGGCCGGATCGTCATCTGGGGCACCCCACTACGGGAGAGGGTTGAAAAGACTCCGGGGCTGTCCGGCGGTGCCGGACAGCCCCGGAGGAGACTGCGTTGCGATGCCGCTGCCGGCTCCGCTCAGCCCGTGACGGCCGTCAGCTCGTTGGGCGTCGCGGTCAGGGACGCCGTACGGGTGATCTCACCGGATTCGATGTCCACGGCGTGGATCGTGTTGGTGGCGGGCTCGGTGATGAACGCGATGTGGCCTTCGACGAAGACCGTGGGCCGCGGCTGCTGCCACTCGAGCGGTTCCTCCCAGGCCCCCACGACGGGGATGGAGTTGCTCACCGTGGCCGACTCCGGATCGATGACGTGCAGGGAGCCGTCCGTTCCGAGTACCAGCCCCTCGCCGTGCGGTCCTCGGGCCAGGGAGCGGAAGCTGTAGCTCGCGCCGAGATTCACGAGAGTGAGTGCCTTGGTCTGGGTGTTGATGAGGGAAACCTGCTCAGGGCGCTCGAGTTCGGCGTCGGGATCCTGCTTGTAGTCGCCCAGGGCGATCACGGATTCCTCGGAGCCGGCCTGGTTGCCGATGCGGCCGTACTCAGTGGCGCTGTTGAGCTTCGTGATCTCACCGTTGGAGTAGACCAGGACGCCGTCCTGGCATCCGATGATGACGGCCTCTCCTGCTGCGGTCGCTTCGCCGTGCACGCCGGGGCAGTCCTCGTTCCTGGCGGTCTCCTGACGATCCTTGTCGAGAACAGCAATCCCGGTCCGCTTCTTCTCGCTGCCGATCGTGACGATCAGTTCGCCGTTGGAGAGTTGGATGGCGACGCCGTGGTGGGGCTCCGCGGTCTTGTAGGTCTCGGTCTCGGGCTGTCCCTGGGCGAGGTCGTCCGATGCGAAGATGGTCACCTCGCCCGTGCCGTCGCTGAAGAGGACGGTCTTGCCGTCGTGGCGGACGACGTGTCCCGGCTTGACGGCAGGGAAGAGGATGTCCGTCATCGCCGGCTCCTGCTGATAGTGCTTTCCGCCGTAAGTCCACGCCCCGGTGTCAAGCACCTTGAAGCCCTCGGCCGTGGAGATCATCACGTGGCGTCCGTCCCCGGCCGGATTCAGTCGGTTGAAGCCGTCCAGCGGGAAGTCTGCAAGTTCCTCGAGCGACTCGCCGTCGAGGACCTTCACTCCGCCGTCATACGCGATGGCCACGCGGGGGGACCGCCATGTCCACAGTGGCGGCACTCGCCGAGCTGGCGGGGCCCGTACCGCTGGCGGCGGAGTTGGAATTGCTGCCACAACCAGTCAGGGCAAGGCCCGTGACGGCGAGTGCGGCAAGCACGCGCAGTGGCGCAGTGCGGCTAGGCATGGATGGAACCTCCGTGGGTGAGTGGGCGAGTGACAGTGGAGTGCGCGCCGTTCAGGACAGCGCTGAGGTGATGCGCTCGGTGTTGGAGCGCATCATGCCGAGGTAGGTTTCGGCGCCGGAGCCGGCGGCTCCCAACGATTCGGTGAAGAGCGGGACGACGGCGATGTCCTGCCCGGCTTCCTCGGCCAGCACCTTGGCCAGCCGCTCGGGCTGGGAGGAGTCTGCGAAGATCGCCACGACCCCCGCCGTCTGGATCTGGGCGGTGAGCTCGTCGAGATCGGAGGAACTGGGCGATGCGAGGGTCGTCCCGCTGGGGATGACCGCGCCGATGACATCGAAGCCGAACCGCTGCGCGAGGTAGCCAAAGACGTGGTGGTTGGTAATGAGCTTGCGCTTGCCCGGCTCGATGGTCGCGAAGCTGTCCTCCATCCAGGACTCCAGCTCCTTCACCTCCCCGACATAGCGGGCCGCGTTGAGGTGCACCGCCTCAGCGTCGGCGCCCTTCACATGGCGGACGATGCCCTCGGCGATGGCCTCGGCGGCGCGCACCATGCGGGAGGGGTCCGTCCAGAAGTGGGGATCGTCCGCGGCCTTGCCCTCCCCGTCGTCGTCATAGGTGAACTTGACCGGCTCGAAGGCGTCCATCGCCGCGAGAATCGGCACGCCTTCTGCTGCCGCCGCCTCGACATGGTGGAGCACGCCCTCTTCGAGCCCTGCCCCGTTGTGGATGATGAGGTCGGCGTTCTCGAGTTTCGCCGCCTGCTGGGCCGAGATGCCGAACGAATGCGGGTCCGCGCCGGACTCCATGAGCACGATCACCTCAGCCTGGTCCCCCACGAGGTTGCGGGTGACGTCACCGAGGATGTTGGTCGTGACGACCACAGTGGGCCGGTCCGCCGCCAGCGCCGAGCAGCCGCTCAGCGCAACCCCCAGTATCATGGCAGCCCCGATGAGCTTCACTGCTGCGCGTCGTTTCACAGCCCGACCTCCAGCATGATGTCGCTGGCCGGAAGGTCGAAGGTCCTGGCGACGCGCAGATCGGCCTTGTAGTCAATCTCGAGGGCCCGCGAGCGGCCCGGGTCGCTCAGGTACGCGCGCGACGAGTCGATGCGGATCTGGGGCATGGTGTCCCGGGTCGGCGGCAGCGGTTCGAGCAGCTGGGCGCGGGCGGACAACGTCCCCTTGGCCGGATCGACGCTCATGAGGGAGCCGTCGACGCCGAGCGCGAGCACACGTTTGCCGTCGCCGACCGCAGAGGCGGCCACGACCGGCACCGGGGTCGCGAGGAGCGTCCATGTCTTCTTGGAGACGTTGAGATGCCAGATGCCCTTCTCGCCGGCCGGAGCCGCCAGCTCGTTGGAACCCGGCCGGTGCTCGAGCTTCGTCACGGGAGGCAGGCCTGCGGCTTCCGCGGGGTAGGGGATCTTCTCAGCCGCGAACGCGCCGTCGTTCTCCCTGACGAGGAGGGCACCGTCCGCGCAGGAGAGCACCACGCCGACGCGTGTCCAGGTGTGGGCCGACAGCCCCGGGCAGCTCTGCTGCGGCAGGACGACCTGGTTGTCGGCGTCGCGGACCTCGATGCCCATGGGAGCAGTCCCGTCCTGACCGGCGATGCTCACGATGAAATGGTCCCCGTACGGGATCACCCTTCCCTGATGCGGCGTGCTGGTGGTGCGGGCCTTCTCGGCGACGATTCCCGCGTCCAGGTCCTCGTGGCGGTAGACCGATGCGTAGCCCTCGGAGGTGGAGAACACCGCCACCGACATCCCGTCACCCGCGACGGCTCCCGCGCCGGGCACAGAGATGGTGCCCACGGACCCCGGCTCGGCACTGTAGTAGTGCTTGTGGTCTCCGTGGTCGACGGTCCAGGCGCCAGTGTCCAGCACGTGCACCAGGCCTTCCGCGGTGACGAAGGCGTAGCGGCCCTCCTGCTCGACAGCGTCGACTCGGCCGAACGCACCGGTGTCGACGGTGGCTTCTGTCAGGAGCGATAGAAGGTGCGATGTCCCTGATTTCTGGTCCACGGTCAGCAGACCGATCTGTGGTTCGGGCTGCTCCTGCGCACCCGCGATGTACCCATGGGGAATGGCCGACGGCGACGCCGCGCCGGCATCGCCTGCTCCGCCTGGAGCGGCGCATGCGGTCATCAGCAGGGGCAGGCCGAGAAGAAGTGTGGCGAGTTTAGGCATGGTGCGAGGCACTGGGGACCGATTCCGTTTCTGGGTTCAAGGAGAGGTGCTGGCCGGGTTGGGGCGCTGAGGCGGGCAGCGCCGGCTGAGGGTTCCGACGGAGGGAGCGGGCACAGGCGGAGCCGAAGTAGAACAGGGCGGCGATGAAGGAGATGGTGGCCCCGGCCGCCGTCGAGGCGTACCACGAGACCCAGAGGCCTGCGACCACACTGGCGACGCCGATCAGGGAGCCGAGGAACATGACGGCCCGGATGGACTTCGCCCAGAGGAGCGCAGCCGCGGGCGGAGCGATGAGGAGCCCGAACACCAGGAGTGTTCCTACCACTTGGAATGAGGCCGCAACAGCGAGCGTGATGAGGCACAGCAGCACGAAATGGCTGAGGCGGGGCCGCAGCCCGAGGCTCGCCGCCTTCTGCTGGTTGAACGCTGCCGCCGCAAAGGCCCGGTGGAAGAGCGCAGCGGTGACCAGGACAACAACGCCGACGATGGCTAACACTGCGATATCTTCCGTACGGACCGCAAGGACATCGCCGAACAAGGTGCTCGCGAGGTCCACGGCGAAGGAGCCTGCCGCGGACACCAGGATCACCCCGAGGGACAGCATGGCAACGAACAGCAGGCCGATAGCCGTGTCCTGAGAGACTCGTCGGTTCCGGGTGATCGCCGAAACGCCTGCCGCCGTCGCCGCAGCACTGAGGGCCGCGCCGATGATGAGGTTCCCGCCGAGCAGCGAGGCTATGGCGATGCCGGGCAGGAGTCCGTGCGCCATCGCGTCGCCGAGGAAGGCCATGCCGCGCACGACGACCCACGTTCCGACGACGGCGCAGAACACGGCGACAAGGCTCCCGCCCAGCAGGGCACGCTGGACGAAGGACGCGTTCAAGGGATCAAGTAACCATTCCATCACCGCAGAGCCTACAATGAGAATGATTACTGTTTACAATCCGACGGGGAACCAGTGCCACGCATGACCTTCAGCCAGGTTGGCTTCGCTTATCACGACACCCAGGTCGTGCAGGACATCTCACTGACCTTCAGGCGTGGAACGCACACCGTGGTCACGGGAAGCAACGGCTCGGGGAAGTCGACACTTCTGGCCCTCGCGGCTGGCGTGCTCCGTCCCACGACGGGACGGGTCGCCACGCTCACGGGCGGACGCCCGGCATTCGTCATCCAGCATACGAGGACCTCGGAGACCATGCCCTGCACGGTGCGCCAGGCCGTGGAGATGGGCAGATGGGAGCGCCGGCGCAGCCTGTGGCCCCTGCGGGCCGCGGACCACCGGGCCATTTCGGCAGCCATGGAGCGAATGGGGATCGAGGACCTCGCGGAACGTCAGCTCAACGACCTGTCTGGAGGCCAGCGCCAGCGGTCGCTCATCGCGCAAGGACTGGCGCAGGACGCCGAGATACTCATCCTGGATGAGCCCACAGCAGGCGTCGACCTGGCCGCGCAGGAACTCATTCGCACAGCTGTCGACGAAGAACTGCGGCGTGGCGTGACTGTCCTTGAGGCAAGCCATGACCCTCGGGACATCAGCCGTGCGGCCCGCGTCCTCACGCTTGAGCGAGGACTCGTCGTCTCGGACACACGCGCATAGCGCCCGAGGGCCTGAGCCTGGCGCAAGACCAGGCTCAGACCCTCGGGTGACGCGGAGGATGAGTCCGACCGGCTTCGAGTCCGCTCAGAGCACCTTCTCGAGGAAGGACTGGGTGCGGGACTCCTGCGGGTTGGTCAGGACCTCGC
>NZ_KV908334.1:0-478 GCF_001999765.1 Sinomonas mesophila
AAACCAGCCGGCAGGACGGGAAAACGCCCACACCAGCCAGCAAATCCAAAACTGGCAAAAACAATCCGGACAGCCGCACCCACGGGGGTGGGCAGGCCGCCCAATGTATCAACCAAAAAAATGGCATCAACGAACTTGGCACACTATTGAGTTCTCAAACAACAGTCACACCCGGGTAACTCTCGCGGCCCTCTTCCAGCCGCTCGCCTCCCCGAGGCACGTCCACCCACTTTACCGGAACCGGCCCTCCAGTGCAAATTCCGTATTTCTCGGAAAAAGCCTCGGAATTCCGTTCCCGGCCCCACCCGAGCGCGCAGCACATCGCCGCCGTTCCGGCTGTTCGAGGGGGATCTTCCGCCCGGCTGGACCCCGATTTCTCGTGGCCGCCCCGGCGACTCAGAAAACAATACCGGCCGCGCCAGCCTGTCGCAAATCGGCGGCATGTGCCCTCGCCCACAGGGACGGCGGACGGTCGATA
>NZ_KV908334.1:488-26321 GCF_001999765.1 Sinomonas mesophila
CACTTTACCGGAACCGGCCCTCCAGTGCAAATTCCGTATTTCTCGGAAAAAGCCTCGGAATTCCGTTCCCGGCCCCACCCGAGCGCGCAGCACATCGCCGCCGTTCCGGCTGTTCGAGGGGGATCTTCCGCCCGGCTGGACCCCGATTTCTCGTGGCCGCCCCGGCGACTCAGAAAACAATACCGGCCGCGCCAGCCTGTCGCAAATCGGCGGCATGTGCCCTCGCCCACAGGGACGGCGGACGGTCGATACCCCCTGGGGGTAGTTGAACTCATACCCCCTCCCGGTATACCATCGAAACCATGGAGCACACGATCGAGACCCACATCGACGCCCACGGGGGTCACTACGGCTACAGCACCCAGAAGGATGCCTACCTGCGCCGCCTCAAGAGGATCGAGGGCCAGGTGCGCGGCATAGCGCGCATGGTCGAGGAGGACAGGTACTGCATCGACATCCTCACGCAGGTGTCGGCGGTGACCAAGGCCCTCCAGGCCGTGAGCCTGGGCCTCGTGGAGGAGCACATCGGCCACTGCGTTGTCGGCGCCGCGAACGAGCCGGACCCAGGCCGGCGCGCGGACCAGCTCGACGCGAAGGTCAAGGAGGCCGCCGACGCGATCGGCAGGCTCCTGCGGTAGGCCCTCCCTGCCTGCACAGCCGCAGCACGACCACACTCTGCCACCAGACCTGCACGAACCGTCCGAGAGGAACAGCACGATGAGCCACTTCACCACCACCGTCCACGTCGACGGCATGACCTGCGGCCACTGCATCAACTCGGTGACCGAGGAACTCGAGGCGATCGACGGTGTCGAGGACGTCATGGTCGACCTCAACGCGGGCGGCATCTCCGAGGTGACGATCAACGCCACGCGCAAGATCAAGCACGAGGCCATCAGCGAGGCCGTCGCCGAGGCGGGCTACCTCATCGTGGCCAACGACGCCTGACATGGGGGCCGAGACCATCGGCGCCGACGGCCCCGGCGAGAACCGCACCGCCGGAGGTCGGATCGTCGAGCTCGACATCGAGGGCATGACCTGCGCCTCGTGCGTCACCCGGGTCGAGCGCAAGCTCGGCAAGATCGAAGGCGTGCGCGCAAGCGTCAACCTCCCGCTCGAGTCCGCCCGGGTCGAGGTGCCCGCGGGCGTGAGCGACGACCAGCTCGTGACCACCGTCGCCGCCGCCGGCTATACGGCGCGGATCAGAGCCGAGCGTCCATCGGCTCCCCCGACGCACGACGGCGGGACCCGCCACGACGGCACCGCGCCGTCGGGCGCGGCGAGCGACACGCCGTCGTCCGCCAGCGGCACCACACCGCCCTCCGCCGCCCAGGCTGAGGCGGCGCCATCCTCCGCGGCAGCCACCGCCTCGCCCATCCCCGCCCCGCGGCCCGCGCCGGGCAGCGCGCTCCTTCCACGCCTGGCCGTCTCGGCGGCGTTCGCGGTGCCGGTGCTCCTCCTCTCGATGGTCCCGGCCGCGCAGTTCGCGCACTGGGGGTGGTGGGCCGCGGCCCTCTCCCTGCCGGTCGTGACATGGAGCGCGTGGCCTTTCCATCGTGCGGCGGCCGTGAACGCGCGGCACCTGGCGTCGACCATGGACACGCTCGTGTCCCTCGGCGTCGCCGCGGCGTACCTGTACTCCCTCGTCCAGCTCGTCCTGGACCCCCAAATGACGGAGCACCCGGGCATGGAGATGTCCGGGGCCGGAGGCCTGTACTTCGAGGTCGCCGCCGTCGTGACGACCTTCCTGCTCCTGGGCCGCTGGCTCGAGGCGCGCGCGAAGGCCCGCGCCGGGAACGCGCTGCGGGCCCTGCTCGACCGCGGCGCCAAGCGCGCCACGGTGCTGCGCGGCGGCGTCGAGGAGCAGATCCCGGCCGGCGAGCTCGCGCCCGGCGACCTGTTCATGGTGCGTCCGGGCGAGACGATCGCGACCGACGGAACCGTCCGGGAGGGCGAATCCGCCGTCGACGCCTCGATCATCACGGGCGAGTCCGTGCCCGTCGAGGTTGGGCCCGGCGACGCCGTCACGGGCGCGACCGTCAACACGTCCGGGCGGCTCGTCGTCGAGGCCACGCGCGTGGGCTCCGAGACGACCCTCGCGGCGATGGCGCGGCTCGTCGCGGACGCGCAGTCGGGCAAGGCGCCGATCGCGCGCCTCGCGGACCGGATCAGCGCGGTGTTCGTCCCGATCGTCCTCGGCATCGCCGCGGTGACGTTCGCGGCCTGGCTCGCGCTCGGCGGCTCGCTCCCCGCGGCGTTCACGGCCGGCGTCGCGGTCCTCGTCATCGCGTGCCCGTGCGCGCTCGGCCTCGCGACCCCCGTGGGCCTGCTGGCCGGCAGCGGGCGCGGGTCACAGCTCGGCATCCTCATCCGCGGCCCGCAGGCGCTCGAGGACACGCGGACCGTGGACACGATCGTGCTCGACAAGACCGGCACGGTGACCACGGGCCGGCTCGCGCTCGACGCCGTCGACGCGTTCGCCCCGTGGGACGAGGCGACGCTCCTGCGGCTCGCAGGGGCCGTCGAGGCGGCGAGCGAGCACCCGCTCGCCCGCGCTGTCGCTCATGCTGCGGCCCAGCGTCCCGCGGTCCCCGCGCGCACCGCCGCGCACGACGGCGGCGGGCTGCCCGCCGTCGTCGGCTTCCGCTCGGCGCCGGGCGGCGGCGTCGTGGGGGCGGTGGAGGGGCACGAGGTGCGCGTCGGGCGCACTGCGTGGACGTGGGACGGGCCCGCGGAGGGGCCCGCCGGGGCGCACCTCGCCCTGTTCGAGCGGCGCGAGGCGGAGGGCGCGACCGCGGTGTGGGTCGCCATCGACGGCGAACCGGCCGGCATCCTCTCGCTACGGGACACGGTCAAGCCTGGCTCCGCGGCGGGGATCGCGCGGCTCAAGGCCCTCGGCCTGCGGCCCGTCCTGCTCACGGGGGACAACGCCGCCGTCGCGGCGCGCGTCGCCGCCGAGGTGGGGATCGCGCCCGAGGACGTCCACGCGGGCGTGCGCCCCGAGGGGAAGGCCGAGGCTGTGCGGCGGCTCCAGGCCTCGGGGGCGCGGGTGGCGATGGCCGGCGACGGCGTCAACGACGCCCCGGCTCTGGCCCAGGCGGACCTCGGCATCGCGATGGGCTCGGGGACTGACGTGGCACGCGAGGCGGCCGAGCTCACGGTCATGGGCGATGACCTCGGGCAGGTGGCGACCGCGATCGAGCTGTCCCGCCGGACGCTCTCGACCATCAAGGCGAACCTGTTCTGGGCGTTCTTCTACAACGCCGTGGGCATCCCCATCGCGGCGCTCGGGCTCCTGAATCCGATGGTCGCGGGCGGGGCGATGGCCGCGAGCTCGGTGCTCGTCGTCGCGAACTCGCTGCGGCTCACGCGCTTCAAGCGGTAGCAGTTCCGAAGCGCACGGCCGCGCGGGCCTTCGCCTTCGCCGCCTCGACCTCGCGGTCGCGCGGCGGGGCGGAGGTCACGAGCTCCTCGAGGAGGTGCGCCGTGATATGCGCGATCTCCTCAACGGCGCGCGTGAACGCGGCCTCGTTGACCTTCGAGGGGTGGGTGCTCCCGCTCACCTTGCGCACGTACTGCAGCGCCGCGGCATGGACCTCCTCGCTCGTCGCGTGCGGCTCGAAGTTGTGCAGGACCTTGATGTTGCGGCACATGGTTCCATGCTAGGCGCGGGGCTGTGCCACGGGCAGGGGCCCGGTCGTGGCTTCGAGGAGGCTCTCCGAGACCGGCGCCTCGGCCGGGGCCCGGAGCTCGTCCATGCGGACCAGCACCACGCCCGCCACGATGAGCGCCCCGCCGAGCGCCTGCACGGGGGCTGGAACGTCGCCGATCATGAGCCAGGAGGCGGCGACGGCGAAAAGGACCTCCGTGAGCGAGACGAAGCTCGCGACCTTGGTGCCGAGGCGCTGCGCCCCGACGATGCCGAGGACATACGCGATGACGGCCGCGACGACCGTGATCCCCGCAATCGGCACGAACCATGCCACCTCGGCGCCGAGGAGCTCGACCGAGCCGAAGGTCGCGGCCATGGGCAGGAGCCCGACGGCGGCAAGGGCTCCGATCGTGACGGAGCCGAACAGCATCCCCCCGGCCACGACGACGAAGGGCGGCAGCACGCCGTCGGACTTCGCCGAGAGCACGAAGTACACGGCGAGGCAGCCAGCCGCGGCGACGCCCCACAGGACGCCGACGACGTCCACGCTCCGCGCGCTCATGAGATCGAGCACGAGGACGAGCCCGCCCATCGCGACGAGCGAACCGACGATCGTGAGCGTGCCCGGGCGGCGGCGCGTGCGGAGCCAGATCCAGCCCACGATGATGATCGGCGCGAGGTACTCGAGCATGAGCGCGACGGGCGGGCTCATGCGCTCGACGGCGTTGAAGTAGAAGAACTGGCACAGCGCCACGGCAACGGAGCCGTAGCCCGCCATGAGCCCGACGGCGCCGCGGAGCCGCCCCCACTGCCCGCGCATCATCCACAGGGCGGGGCCGAGCATGATGAGTGCTGCGAGGCCGATGCGCACGCCGACGACCGCCCCAGAGGACCACCCGGCTTCGAGGAGGGACTTGCCGAGGGGCCCGGAGACGCCGAACGTCGCGGCCGAGAGCAGGGCGAAGACGAGTCCGGACGCCGAACGGTTCGCAGAGAGCGCAGCCGCAGCACGCATGGGGCACCTCCCGGGGAATGTCATGAGTCAAGCAGGAGTATGGTAGTGACAGTAGACCCGCACCCGTCAGGAGTCAATGTGATCTTCACCCATGACACCGAGGTCGCCCTCAAGAGCGTCGTGAACCTCGTGAACACGCTCGACCGGCTGGACTCGGAGGAGGGCGAGCAGCTCGCGACCGGCGCCGACCTCGACGCGTTCCTCGAGCGGGAGCGCTTCAGCGGATCGCGCACGCACGACGGCGCCGAGCTGGCTGCGGTGCGCGCCCTGCGGTCGCGCCTGCGCACCCTGTGGGGGGCGAGCGAGGACGAGGCCGTCGAGCTCGTGAACGTGCTCATGCGCGAGGCCCAGGCCCTCCCCCAGCTCGTCAAGCACGACGAATGGGACTGGCACCTGCACGCGACGACGCCCGAGGCGCCGCTCGCCGACCGGATGGGCACCGAGGCGGCGATGGCGTTCGTCGACGTGATCCGCGCCAAGGAGCTCGACCGGCTGCGCGTCTGCGCGGCCGAGGACTGCGACGCGGTGCTGATCGACCTCTCCAAGAACCGCTCGAAGCTCTACTGCGACACCGGGAACTGCGCCAACCGCGCGCACGTGCGCGCCTACCGGGAGCGCCGAGCCGCGGGGTAGGGTGCCTGCGCAGATTCTCCCAAGGATTGGTCGAAGAACCCGCCGGAGCGCGATTCGCTCTGGGACGATCGTGGCCCCGGAGCCCTGCCGCCCAGCCACCGATGGGCGGGTCCCGCCGTCCGTGCCAGGCCTCCTCCCCGATGTCAGGAGTGCATGTGCGCAAGAAGAAACTGGGTTGGCCCTCGGTGGCCGCCCTGATACTGGCCCTGACGGCCCTGCTCGGCATCGTCGCCCCAACCCAGGCGGCAGGGCGCGCGGCGATCTGCCTCAGCGCGGCGGCTGGCCCGGCCGGGGCCTCCGTCACCGTGACGGGAACGGGCTTCGCCCGCAACACCCAGGGAACCCTCACCGCCGGCACCGTCAGCGTCCCGCTCACCACGCAGCAGGACGGCACCTTCACCGCGGCCGTGACGATCCCGATGACGACGACGCCGACCGTCACGCTCAAGGCCACAGCCGGGCGCACGGCGTCCGCGGCCTACACCGTCACCTACAGCCCGGCCTCGCTCGGGGCAGGCCGGCAGGCCATCACGGACACCGCGCTGACGCCCAAGACCTTGTCCATGACTGCGTCCGCCACATCGGTCCCGCCGGTGAGCAGCGAGCGGCTGCGCTTCGGCGTCTCCACCCCCGGTGGGCCGCTCGCCTCGGCCGAGCTCGACGCCGTCGCCGCCCTCGTCAACGAGAGCCCCTCGATCGTGCTGTCCTACAAGGACTTCTCCCAGGCCGCGCCCATCGCTGACCTGAACGCCGTCGACGCCCGCGGCGCGACGAGCCTGATCACCTGGGAGCCCTGGCTGTGGTCGGGCAATGGCGCCAACCAGCCCGCCTACGCCCTCGACCGCATCACCGCGGGCGACTTCGACACCTACATCCGCCAGTGGGGCACCGCCCTGGCCTCCTGGGGCAAGCCCGTCATGCTCCGCTTCGCGCACGAGATGAACGGCAACTGGTACCCCTGGGCCGAGGCCGCCAACGGCAACGGCCCGGGCGACTACGTCGCCGCGTGGCGGCACGTGCATGACGTCGTCGCCTCCACGGGCGCCACGAACGTCCAGTGGGTCTGGGCCCCCAACGTCCCGTACTGGGGCTCCACTCCCCTGGCCGGCCTCTACCCGGGCGCAGGCTATGTCGACATCGTCGCCCTCGACGGCTACAACTGGGGCACCTCGCAGGCCTGGAGCTCCTGGACGGCCCCCTCTGCCCTGTTCGGAGACGGCCTGACCCAGCTGCGCAGCCTCGCCCCCGGCAAGCAGATCCTGGTCACCGAGACGGCCTCCGCGGAGGCCGGCGGCTCCAAGGCCACGTGGAACACCGACCTGGTCTCCTACCTCAACGCCCAGCCCGACGTCACCGGCTTCGTCTGGTTCCACCACAACAAGGAGGTCGACTGGCGCATCAACAGCACTACCGCCTCCGCGAACGCCCTCAAGACGGCCCTGGCCGCACGCTGACCACGGGCGGCGCCCGGCATCCCGCCGGGCGCCGCCCCGCCCCCGTCACCGGTGACGACGAGACAGATCGAGCCCCATGATGCGTTCACAGCTTGAAGCCACAGGCCGCACCGCGGCTGCCGAAACCGGCCCCCCACCCTCCGGGGACCGTCAGCTCGTCGATGCGACAGAACGAGTGCCCACCCGGAGGCGGCTTCTCCTGCGGGCTGTCATCGTCCTGACGCTGGTCTTCGGTCTGAACTACGTGGCCTGGCGATGGCTGTTCTCGCTCAACTGGGAGGCGTGGTGGATCGCCGTGCCCTTGGTGGCCGCCGAGACATACTCGCTCGTCGATGTCACTCTGTTCGCCATCGCCGCATGGCGGTCGCTGGACCGGCCGGACATCCCGCCCGAGCCGGAGGCGGGCCTCAGTGTGGACGTGTTCATCACCACCTACAACGAGGAACCGGAGCTCGTCCTGGCGACCGTCCGTGCGGCCCTGGCCATCAGCTACCCGCACCGGACCTGGGTGCTGGACGACGGCGCCCGCCCGCACCTGCGCCAGGCCGCTGAGCGGCTCGGGGCCGGGTACATCTGCCGCGGGGCCGAATGGGAGGGCAAGCCCCGCCACGCCAAGGCCGGGAACCTCAACAACGCCCTCCAGCAGACTCAGGGCGAGTTCTTCCTCGTCCTGGACGCCGATCAGATGCCACACCCGGACATCTTGGACCGGATCCTCGGACATTTCCGCGACCCCAAGGTCGCCTTCGTCCAGAGCCCGCAGTGGTTTGGCAACGTCCCCAACGACGACCCGCTCGGTTCCCAGGCTCCCCTGTTCTACGGGCCGATCATGCAGGGCAAGGACGGCTGGAACGCGGCATTCTTCTGCGGCTCCAACGCAGTCATGCGCCGCGAGGCCCTCATGCGGCTCGGCGTCGCCGGCTACGTGGCCGACACCGAGCGCAGGGTCCGGAGGGCCTTCGCCGTCGGGCAGCGGGTCATGCGCCGTGCCCGGCGCCACCCCGCGGCGCGGGACGAACGCATGGCCGTGCTGCTGGCACGGGTCCAGGAGGCGTTCGCCGAGGGGAGGCGGGCCCTCGCGCAGGGAGGATCGATCGCCGAGGCGACCTATCGGGTGCAGAGACAGGCCGACGCGGCCGTGCGTGCGCTGGTCGCCGAGGACCTCGCGGCCGTGGCCGCCGACCTAGCCCAGCTGAGGGCCGAGCTCGGTCCCCACGAGGAACTGAGGGAGGATCCGGACGCGTTCGAGGCAGCGGTCGACTACCTGGCCGCCCGAGACCTGTCCCCGCTCGCGGCCCTGGAGTCCGTCAGGGCGCTCCTCGAGGCGGCGAACGTGGACCGGGCCCACGAGGCCCAGCCGATCATGCCGCTGTCCACGATCTCGGTCACCGAGGACATGTCCACCTCCATGCGCCTGCACGCGACTGGATGGACCAGCGTCTACCACCAGGGGACCATCCAGGTTATGCTCCGCGAGAACCCCCTCACGATGCGAGGCCTGAGGCCAGCGCAGGGGCTGATGTACTTCGGCACCATGTGGAGCTATCTCTCCGGCTTCGCCGCCGTCGTCTACTTCGCCGGCCCGCTCGTCTACCTCCTCGTCGGGGTCCTGCCCGTGCACGCCCTCAGCACGGACTTCTTCGCCCGATTCATCCCGTTCATGGCCCTGAACCAGACCCTGTTCCTCATCGCCGCCAACGGGGTCCCCACCTGGCGCGGCCAGCAGTACAGCCTGGCCCTCTTCCCGACCTGGATCCGAGCCTGCACGACCGCCGCGGCGAACGTGTGGTTCGGCCGCCCGCTCGGCTTCGCCGTGACCCCCAAGACCCGCCAGGCCGGTTCGAGGCCGCTCCGCCTCCTCTGGGCCCAGGCCATCGCCGCGCTATTGCTGGCCGTGGCCGTTCTCCTCGGGCTCGTGCGGTGGTTCCTCGGCCTCGGCGAAGGCATCGGCACGCTCGTGAATGTCGCCTGGGCGTTTTATGACCTGCTTCTCCTCAGCGTCCTGGTCGGAGCAGCAAACTACAGGGGCTTCGACCGCAGGGATGAGCCGTCCACGTCCACCCGTCCCCGAACGGCGTTCCTGCGCCCTCGCGCCCGCCGGGCAGAGTGCGCCCGCCGAGCAGAGTGAACGCGGCGCGCCGGGCCGTGCACCTCGCCTACGCCAGCGAGGGCTGGGCGCCGCCCGGCTCCCGCCACTCAGTCTTCGGGGGTGTCGTCGTCGCGGGGATCGCGGTCTGCGCGGGGGTCGCGGTCGTCGCGGGCCTCCGGTGCCTGACCGCCGTCGATCTCACGGTCCGCGGAGCGCAGGTTGACGCCGGAGCCCTGGCCGAGGTGCTCGGCGTTCTCCTTGTAGCTCATGGAGAGCATCGCGGCGATCACGAGGCACACGATGAACGCGATGCCCGCACCGCTGAACGCAAGGTCGAAGCGAAGGCCCTGGTCCGTGCCGCCCGAGGCGAAGAAGAGGACGGCGAAGAACGCAATCACCGCGAAGAGGGCAGAGAACATGAGCGGGCCCTTGATCCCGACGCGGGGACCGCGCGGCGTGTCAGACATGGGGGCCCTCCTGTGCTGGCCGGGGTGGTGCGAGAGTTCTACGCGCAGTAGAACCCTTCGATTCTAGGCCACGTCGGCGCGGGGCTGGGAATCGTGCCTGAGGCTCAGTCCCGCGACCGCGAGCAGGACGCCCGTGATGATGGCGGCCCCGCCCGAGACGCCGAGCAGCGCGTGGGCACCGAGCCCCGTGAAGAACGGCAGCAGCACGGCCGCCCCGAGATGGACGACGCCGGCGATCACCGCATCGCGCGCGAGCGGGCTCCGGCTGCGGCCGGCGATGCCGCGGAACAGGTCCGAGGCGCCCGTGAGGCCGAGCGCGATCGCCCCGCCCACGGCGAGGACGGCGGGCTGCGGGGCCGCGCCGAGGGCGATCCCAACGGCCGCTGCGAAGCCGAACGCTGCCGAGGCGGTCGTGCGCTGCGCCTTCGAGGGACGGGCCGAGGACTGCCGGCGGCCCTCCTCGCGCAGCTGCCACGCCTGCGCTGCGGCCAGCCCCATGAAGTAGGCGCCGAGCGCCCAGGCCGCGCCCGCCGTCGTCGGCTGTCCCCAGAACACCGTCACCGCGCCGAAGACGAGCGCGACCGCGGCGCGCAGCAGCACGGGGCGCCATAGGGTGGGCGAGACTGCGGGCGACGGCGTGCTCGGGCTCCCGGAGGAAGCGGAGGGCACGCCGGACGCGGGGCTGGAGGGGATGTCGGGCACGCATCAAGTCTAGCGAGCCTGTTCGAAGGGCGGCTGCGCACTTAGAACGGCGGCTCCTCGGGCACCGGCGGGAGCGGCGACGGCGGCATGTCACTCGGAGTGACATGCCCTTGGGCTTGACGGGTCCTGAGGGCGGTGGCCAGAGCCGACCACGTTTCGGCGTCCATGGGGCGGCCCCAGCCGGTTCGGCCGGGCCAGTCGGGTGGGTCGCCGGGGAGAGCATCGGTCACGTAGGCCTCGTCTGCTGTTGCGAAGCCCGATGCCGCCCATCCCTTCTGGGCATCCGTTCCCGTCGGGGTCGCGGGCATCCCTGTCGGGGTCGTGGGCATCGCCGCCGGGATCGTGTGCATCCCCTTCGGGGTCTCCGGCATCTCCCTCAGCGCCTCCCGCGTCCGCGGGCCTGCGGCCTTGGAGCCTCTCCCCGACGGGAGTCTCGTGCTGCTCGGGGAGGCCGGTCAGGCGCTGGCCCGAGGGTGTCGAGAGCGCGACCCGTCCCGGCGCCAGGCCGCCGAGGGTGTCCGCGGTGGCGTCGAGGAGTCCCAGCGTCTTGAGCCGGTGGTGCCGCGCGCAGAGGCAGACGAGGTTGTCGGGATCGGTGGAACCGCCGCTCGCCCACTCGTGAAGGTGGTCGATCTCGCACGAGAGCGCCGGGACGCTGCAGCCCGACCACCGGCACGTGACGTCGCGCGCCCTGATGAAGGCAGCCAGCGCGGCGGGTGGCCGATGGCGCCGGCGTCCCATGCCGACGACGGTCCCTTCGGCGTCCGTGAACGCGATCCACCAGCTAGGAGCGGCAGCGGCGAGGTCCCGTGCCGTCGCGGCGTCGAGCACACCCATCCCGCCCAGCACCGCGCCGTCGTCGGCCGCCCCGAGGAGCGTCGCGAGAGGGACCGTGATGGTGACGTCGGCCCGGACGCTTCCGCGGGAACGGGACCTCCGGCGGCGACGGTTCGGCCGAGCCCCGGGAGGGCAGCCGTCGGGCTCCCCTCCGAGGATGGCCGCAGCGCAGACGTCCGCGCGGAGCTGGGCGAGGGTGCGGGTCTCGCCGGATTCCTTGGAGAGAGCCCGCGCTTCCCGGTCGATTCGGGTGAAGGCCGCCAGGCCGACCTCTTCCGGCAGGAGGATGGCCAGGGTCGACATGCCGTCGTCCTCGGGATGAAGCTCGACGCGCCGGTCGAGGACCGCCTTCTGCTTGCGGACGCTCGCGGACTCGGGATGGGCGCGCTCCCGGAAGCCCTTGGCGGAGCGGCGGACCTCGACGCTCGTCCGGAGCCGGCCGGCCCTGTCCCGCGCCGAGGCGAGGCACCGGCGGGCGTAGTCCTCGACCGAGTCGGCAGGCACGCCCTCCGACTGATCCATGATGACGTCCGCGTGCCGGGGGCCTATGTGGCCCTCCTCCTGCGCGTCCAGCACTGCGGCGAACGGGCCGGCCAGGCGGAGGGAGCGCGCGACGACCCGCTGCGCCTGCCCGTCCGTGAGGGACAGCGCGGCGGACGTCTCGACCACCGTCATGGACCGGGCCTCGGCCGCCCCGATGCGGACACTGCGCTCGGGGCCTTGCGGCTCCCGCTGCATGGTGAACCCCCCGTACACGTCAGCGACGGCGCGGGCCTGGCCGGCGTCCGACCATCCGATGAGCCGCGCGAAGTCCTGGAGGAGCGCCGAGCGCTGCACGGGAGTCAGCTCGCCCTCGGGCAGCACGAGCCGGCCCTTGAGGGGTGAATCCCGTCCCGGCGTGAACTCCATGAGGATTCCCGGGGCGTGCAGCGAGTGCTTCTCGAGCAGCTCCCGGAGGTCGCTCGTGCTGGGGAATGGATCGTCGACTGGTGCTGTGCTCTCGGAGTCCTCAGTCGACGCCGGCTCGTCGTCTGGCGGGCGCCCAAGCGTCCTGCCCTCCGAGGGCCGGTCTCCCGTGGGGCCCTCTTCCAGGCCTCGTTCGTCCCCCATGCCGGCGCCCAGCCCCTCGAGATCGTCAGACTCGTCCTGGTTCTGCTGTTCCACCGCGCCCCCTCGCGTGCTGCCCGGCCCGAGGTGATGGGCCGACTTGGCCTCCCGTGGCCGCCGTCCGGCCACGATCACAGCCTCTCAGGGGGGTCCGACATTTTTCGGCAAGGGCTGTCAGCGTCGACGTCGCCTGCACTGCCCCGCCGGCTCAGTGCGCCCCGAGCACCATCCACGCGTCCGTGCGGGCGCGCCAGCCGAGGGTTGCCGCGCGGGCGAGCATGTAGCCGCCCGCGAATGCCGCCCACAGCCATCCGAGCCCCGCTGGGCCTCCCACGCCGGAGGCCGCGACCCAGATCAGGAGCGGCGCATAGACGACAAGATTGAGCAGGCCGGCGAGCGCGAGGTAGCGCGCGTCGCCAGCGCCGATGAGTACGCCGTCGAGCACGAACACGACCCCGCACACGGGCTGGCTCAGTGCCAGCACGAGCAGGGCAGGCGTGAGCGCGGCGTGCACGCCAGCGTCGGTCGTGAAGAGCCACCCCGCCCACGGGGCGACGAGGGCGAGCAGGCCGCCGGTGAGCGTGCCGAAGCCGATGGACCAGCGGACCATCGTCGCGGTCAGCTCGCGGGCCCGCGCCGCGTTCGAGGCGCCGAGCTCCTTGCCGATGAGGGCCTGCGCGGCGATCGCGAGGGCGTCGAGGGCGAAGGCGAGGAAGCTGAAGACCGTCATGGCGAGCTGGTGCGCGGCGAGGTTGGCGGAGCCCTGCGCCGTCGCGACGACGACGGTGACGAGGATCGCCGCGCGCAGGCTCAGGGTGCGGAGCATGAGCCACGAGCCCACGCGCGCCGCCGCCGCGAGGCCGCGGCCGGTCGGGGTGAGGCCCACGCCCTCGTGGCGCATGCGCCGGACAACGATCGCGACGTACACCCCGGCCATCGCGAGCTGGGCGACGCTCGTGCCCGCGGCCGACCCGGCCACGCCCCAGCCGAAGCCGTAGACGAAGAGCAGGTTCAGGAGGATGTTCCCCGTGAAACCTGCCGCCGCGACGACGAGCGGCGTCCTCGTGTCCTGGAGCCCGCGCAGGACGCCCGTGCCGGCGAAGACAAGCAGCATGCCCACGAGACCGGGCATGGACCAGACGAGATAGTCGACGGCGTGGGCCGCCACGGCAGGCACCGCGCCGAAGGTGCCCACGGTCGCCGGGGCGAAAGCCCAGCCGAGCGCGGCGAGGAGGAGGCCCAGCAGCAGGGCCAGCCACACGCCGTCGCGCGCGGCGGACATCGCGTGGCCCATCCGCCCCGCGCCGAGGAAGCGCGCGACGGCGGGCCCGGTGCCGTAGGCGAGGAAGACCATGAGCCCGACGGCGGTCTGCAGCACGGTCGTGGCGAGCCCGAGCCCCGCGAGCTGCTCGACGCCGAGGTGGCCCACGATCGCCGAGTCCGCGAGCAGGAAGAGCGGCTCGGCGATGAGGGCGAAGAAGGCGGGGACGGCGAGCCGCAGGATCTCCCGGGCGGTCGACGCCCGGGGCCCGGCTGCGAGGCGGGATCGGATCACGGGACCAACCCTACGCATGGGCCCCGACAGGCGAGGGCGGTTGCGGCGGAGAGCACGCATCGACGCCCGCATTAGGACAATCTTTCCTGTCTTAATTTGGACCAATGGACAAGGTTTGCCTAACCTTGCTCACGGATTGTCCAAATGTCTTCAATGCGCCCCCACCTCGGGGCGCAGCGTTTTCTAGGTGGTTCTATGCGTGCTTGGCTTCGGTCATCGGCGATCGGATTGACGGCTCTGGTTGCCCTGTCAGGGTGCGGCTTCAACGGCGCGCAGGGGGAATCCCAGCCGGCGGACCTCAGCCAGCGCATCGTCGTGGACAACTTCCGCGCGCCCGTGGCCGACTGGGCGCTGGCGAGCGACGCCGCCGTCATCCTCTCGCTCTCGGGCTGCCTCGAGACCCTGACCCGGTATGACGCGGAGAAGGGCGAGATCGTCCCGTCCCTCGCGACCGAGTGGAAGCAGGTCTCGCCGCTCGAGTGGGACTTCACCCTGCGTGAGGGCGTGCAGTTCCAAGACGGCACGCCGCTGACCGCGGAGGCCGTCGTGACCTCGCTGCAGAGCGTCCTCAAGGCCCCCGTCCCGGCCCGCGCCTTCGGCCCTTCGACGGTCAGCTCCGTCGCGGCCGTGGACGCGCGGACGGTGCGGATCACGACGCCGAGCGAGAGCCCGCTCGTTCCCTATCGCCTCGCGAGCGTCAACACCGGAGTGCTGGCTCCCGCCGCCTTCACGGGTGCCTCGACCAACCCCTTCGGCCACTGCACGGGGCCCTTCAAGGCCGTATCCGAGGTGCCGAAGCAGTCGCTCACCCTCGACCGCAACGAGAACTACTGGGGCGGACAGGTCCAGCTCGCCGGGGCCGAGGTCCGGTTCATCACGGACGGTGCGACCCGCGCGACCCAGGTCCAGACCGGCGAGGCGGACATCTCCATGTCCATCCCCGTCTCGAGCCTCGCGGCCCTCGAAGCGGACTCCCGGGTCAAGGTGCTCAAGTCTGACTCGCCCCGCACCGCAACGCTCTATATGAACAACGGCCGGGCGCCGTTCGACAACGTCGACTTCCGCAAGGCCATTCGTTCGGCCCTGGACCTCGACGCCCTCGCCGGGAGCGTTTACGAGGGCTCCGCGCTTCCGTCGACCGGGCCCTTCGCGCCCTCGGAGCCGTGGGCCATCGAGGGCGCCCAGACGCCGCGGCAGGACCTCGAGGAGGCCAAGAGGCTCCTGGCCTCGGCCGGCTACACGCCGGAGCGGCCGCTCGAGATCATCGCGATCGCGGAGCGCCAGGAGTTCGCCGACGTCGCGACGGTCATCCAGGAGAATCTCAAGAACATCGGCGTCCCAGTGACGATCAAGACGGTCGAGACCGCTGCGATCGAGCCGGACCTCTTTGCCGGCAACTACGACATGCTGCTGAGCCAGCGCAATCGCCTGATCGACATCGCCGACCCGATCGGTTTCCTCACCGCCGACTACACGTGCAAGGGCACCTACAACCTGAGCCACTTCTGCACCGAGGACTACGACCGGATCATTGCCCGGGCCGCCACGACCACCGATGCACAGGAGCGCTACAGGCTCTACTCCGAGGCCGGGAAGATCCTGCAGGATGAGGCCGTGAACGTGTGGCTCGTGAATCAGCAGGCCGTCGACGCGATCGGCGCCCAGGTGCAGAACTACGCGCAGGATCCGCTGTCCCGCTACGCGCTGCGCGCGGTGACGGCCAAGCCCGCCTCGTGAGCAGGATCCGCGCGGCCGCATCGGCCAGAGGCGGCCAGTGAGAGGGTTCCTGGCCAGGAGGACGGCGGCCCTGGGGGTCACCGTCCTCCTGGCGTCGTTCGTCGTCTTCCTCATCCCCTACGTGACCCCCGGGGACCCGGTCCGCAAGATCATCCGCTCCCAGGTTCAAGGCGAGCTGGTCGACGAGTCCGCCGTCCAAGGGCTGACAGCCGAGCTGGGGCTCGACGATCCCCTCCCCGTGCAGTACGTGCGGTGGCTGAGCCACTTCGTCTCCGGGGACATGGGCCTCTCCTACACGAGCCGCACCCCGGTGATCGAGCACGTCATGCCCGCCCTGTGGATCACGCTCAGCCTGACCGTCGTCACGCTCGCCGTGGCCGCCATCGCGGCCACGGCACTCGGGACCCTCGCCGCCCTCCGGGAGGGGCGCCTGACCGACAGGGTCATCACGGCGTTGACGCAGGCCCTCATCGCGATGCCCGAATACTGGCTGGCGCCGGTGCTCGTGCTGGTCTTCGCGCTGAACCTCTCCGTGCTCCCCTCCGCCGGCTGGTCCGGCCCGTCGTCGATGGTCCTGCCGGTGGCCGTCCTCGCGATCCGCCCGCTGAGCCACTTCACGTCCGCGGTCCGGGAGGGGATGCTCGATGCCCTGGGCGGCGAGCACGTCCTCGCCGCCCGGGCCCGCGGGCTCAGTCACTCCCAGACCGTCTTCAGGCACGTGATCCCGAACGGCCTGCTGCCGCTCACGACCCTGACCGGCGTCTGGTTCGCGGGCCTGCTCGGCGGGTCCGTCATCGTCGAGGTCATCTTCGCGATCCCGGGCATGGGCCGGCTCCTCTACGACGCCGTGCTCAACAGCGACATACCCCTCGCCCAGGGCGGCGTCGTCTTCGTCGTAGTCCTCGCCGTCGTGCTGACCACCGCGGGGGACCTCCTCCACGCGGTCCTGAACCCGAAGATGAGGAACAGCCATGCGTAGCCGCACCGCGCTCATCGTCGCGGCGTCAGTCCTGGCCGTCGTCGTGCTCTCCGTGGCCCTCGCCCCGTGGATCTCCCCGTATCCCCCGGCCCAGCAGAGCCTCGCCGAGCGCTTGGCCCCCGCCAGCCCGACCCATTGGCTCGGCACCGACCATCTGGGCCGGGACACGCTGTCTCGGCTGCTCGAGGGCGGGAGTTTCTCGCTCGCCGTCGCGTGCGCGGCCACGCTCCTGACGGCGGCCCTCGGCACGGCCATCGGCGTCGTGAGCGCCCGCCGCCGCGGCTGGATCGACGAGGTCCTCACGCGCACGAGCGACGTCCTGCTGGCCCTGCCAGAAATGGTCATCGCCCTGTTCGTCGTCGCCGTGCTCGGCGCGGGCCCCGTGTCCCTCCTGCTGGCCCTGGCCGTGACCGGCTGGACGCCCTTCGCGCGGCTCGCCCGGGCCCTCGCCTACGACGTCTCCTCGCGCGGCTTCGTCGAGGCCGCGCGGGTGCTGGGCTGCTCGCCGTCGTTCGTCGTGTTCCGGCACATCCTCCCGCATCTCTCCGGGCCGCTCCTCGGCCAGGCGGCGCTGCGCTTCGGGCAGTTCCTCATCGCCGTCGGTGCCCTCTCCTACCTTGGGCTCGGCGTGCAGCCGCCGCAGTCGGACTGGGGGTCCATGCTGGCCTCCGCCCAGCCGTACGCGGCGCGGTCCCCGCTGGGCGTCCTCGCCCCGGGACTCGTCATTTTCACCGTGGCCCTGTGCGTGACCCTCATCGGGCAGCACCTAGCGGCCCTGGCTGGCTTGAGGACGCTCCTCTCCCTGGCCCCGTCCCGGAGGGGTTCCGATGTCTGAGGGCCTGATCATCGAGCACCTGCACGTCGGTCACGGGGTGCCGCCGGCCCAGCGCCGCTGGGCATGGAAGCGCCGGGAGTCGGGCCGCGGCCCGGAGCCCGCATCGACCCCACTCCTCTCGGGCGTCGACCTCACGGTGGCCCCGGGCGAGTTCGTGGCCCTGGTCGGGGCCTCCGGGAGCGGCAAGACCATGACCGCCCTGTCCGTCCTGGGGCTGCTGCCGCCGCATGTGCACATCGAGGCAGGGTCGATCCGCCTCGGCGGCACGGACCTCACCCGCGCCGGCGAGGCCGAGCTGAACCGGGTGCGCGGCGGGCGCGTCGGCATGCTCTACCAGCAGCCCAAGCGCGTCCTCAATCCCCGGCGGACCGTCCGCAGCCACCTGCTCGAACCGCTCGCGCTGCATGCTGGGCTCCGGGGGAAGGCGGCGGAGGAGCGCGCGCTCGAGCTGCTCTCCGGCGCGGGGTTCCCCGACCCGGCGTCGTGCGCGGACGCCTACCCGCACCAGCTCTCGGGGGGCATGGCGCAGCGCGCCATGATGGCCCTGGCCCTCGCGGGACGGCCGGAGCTGCTCCTCGCCGACGAGCCGACCTCGGCCCTCGACCCGGTGCTCGAGCGGCAGGTCCTGGACCTGATCGACCGCCAGCGCCGCGAACACGGCCTCGGCGTCCTGTACATCACGCACAATCTCGCGACCGTCGCCGCGTACGCCGACCGGGTCGCCGTCATGCGCGCCGGACGCATCGAGGAATCGGGGCCGGCGACCGCCGTGCTCAATGCCCCGCAGACGGACTGCACCCGGACGCTGCGGGAGGCCGCAGCCCTCACGCCGGACGCGAAGCCGCGCCGCGCCGTCGACCACGAGGCGAGCGCCGCCGTCGTGCTCGACAGGGCCACGAAGCGCTTCCCCGGCCGCGGCCGCGACGCCCGCCCGGCCCTCGACGAGGTCTCCCTCGAGGTCAGGGACGGCGAGATCCTGGGGATCCTCGGCCAGTCCGGCTCGGGCAAGAGCACGCTCGCGCGGCTCGTCGTCGGGCTCGAGACGGCCGACGCCGGGCGGGTCGCCCGGGCGGGCGACGGCGCCGCCGCGCCCTCCCGCACCCCCGGCCGGGACGTGCAGCTCGTGTTCCAGGAGCCGCACGATTCTTTCGACCCGCGGATGCGGCTGCGCACGAGCCTCGAGGCACCGCTGCTCACGCGAGGCGGGACGCCGGCCGCGCGGCGCAAGCGCATCCATCAGGCCGTCAAGGAAGTGGACCTGGACCCGACCATCCTGGACCGGTACCCCAGCCAGTGCTCGGGGGGCCAGCTCCAGCGGCTCGCGATCGCGCGGGCGCTGCTGCTCGAGCCGTCGGTGCTCATCTGCGACGAGGCCACCTCGGCCCTCGACGCGGTGACCCAGCGGACGGTCCTGGACCTGCTGCGGCGCCTCCACGAGAGCCGCCGCCTGACGCTGATCCTGATCTCGCACGACCTGAGCGTGATCCGCTACATGAGCCACCGCGTCGCCGTCCTCCACCGGGGCGAGCTCGTCGAGCTCGCGGACACCGCGGACTTCTTCGCCCGGCCCCGCCACGAGCACAGCCGGCAGCTCGTCGCGGCGGCGCTGCCTCCGGCGTGCGCCATCCTGGAGGACCAGCGCCTCTCGCAGCCCAACGTGGCGCTGAATCATTGACGCCGGCCGCAGCTCCCGGCATCGTTGGCCCGGTCAACCACAACGGGGAAAGGACCTGGCATTGAGCTTGCGCGGGTTGAGCACCATCAACTTCTGGGCCGACGACGTCGAGGAAGCCGCCGCGTGGTACGCCGAGTTCCTCGGCCTTGAACCGTATTTCCGGCGTTCAGGCCCTGACGGGCGCCTCGCCTACGCCGAGTTCCGCATCGGCGACTACCAGGACGAGCTGGGGATCATCGACAGCCGCTATCGTCCGCCAGCCTCGGCCACTGAGCCTGGGGGCGCCGTCATGCACTGGCACGTCGATGACCTCAGCGCAACGGTGGAGCGTCTGCTCTCCCTGGGCGCCGTTGAGTATCAGCCGGTCACCCCGCGGGGTGATGCCGGCTTTGTCACCGCTTCGGTCGTCGACCCGTTCGGAAACATCCTGGGTGTGATGACCAATCCGCACTACCTCGCAATCCTTGCCGATTCGCACTGAATCGAGGCGTCCGCGCGGTCAGCCGGTTTGGGGCTCTCCGCAGTAGGGGCACCACGAGCCGTCGGGGCAGGCGTTCTCGGCGGCCAGCGGCGCGGCAGCCCTCTTCCTCTGCGGGCGGGCCCTCCGCACGTGCGGCCCGGCCGGGCGCGGCTCCGTCTGCCGCCGTTCGAGGAGGGCCGAGGCGTCCCCGGCGAGGTGGAGCATCTTCCGGCCCATGGCGTCGTCAGGCCACACCCAGATCACGGAGCCGTCGGGCATAGCGGCGTCAACGGTGCCGGTTCCCTTGGAATCGTGGGAGTTGAACCGCACGCGGTCGCCGGCTTCGAAGGGCGGGGGTGACACGACACCGTCCTGGGCCTCGGAAGCGGCGGGGGCATGCGACGTGGTCGTCGCGACTTCTGCTGGCTTGGGCATCGGAGTGCCTCTCGGGGGTTGGGGGATGGGGAAAGGGAGTCGGCCCACGCCGCTGCATCCCCCCGGTGCAGCCGCTGCTGTGGCCGTGTGGTGACGCCCGCTTAGGGGGACCGGACGAATCCGAGGGTCTTGTCGACGACGTTCCTCAGGGGCTCCCCCTGGGCGTAGCGCGTCAGGTTGTCCACGAACAGCTTGCCGAGGTCGTCGAGGTAGCCGTGGACGTCACCGCTCATGTGGGGCGTGATGATGACGTTCTCCATGTCCCAGAGGGGGTGGCCCTCGGGCAGCGGCTCCGGATGCACGACGTCGAGGGCGGCCCCGGCCAGCGTGCCGGAGGCCAGGGCCGCGGTGAGGTCCTCGGTGCGGACGAGTTCCCCTCGCCCGACGTTGATGAGGCGGGCGGAGGGGTTCATCGCGGCGAGCACGTCGGCGTCGACCATGCCCCTAGTGCTCTCGGTGAGGGGCGCCGCCAGGACAACGAAGTCGTAGGCGTGGACGATGTCGGCGAGCGAGCCGGAGGCGTGGATCTGCCGGAACTCGGCGTCGCCGGCGCGAGCCGAGCGGCCCGCGCCGTCGACCTCCATGCCCACAGCGGTCAGGAGACGGGCAATCTCCCGGCCGATGGAGCCCGTGCCCACCACGAGGGCAGACCGGCCGAGGATCGACTCCGTCATCCTGTGCTGCCAGCGGTGCTGCTGCTGCTGCCTCAGGAAGCCCGGTGCATTCTTGGCCATGGCCAGGATGTACCCCAGGACGGTCTCGGCCATGTACCGGCTCAGCACCCCGCGCGAGTTCGTGTAGACGACGTCGCTGCGGACGAGGTCTTCGAAGAGCAGCTGGCTGACTCCTGCCGCCGAGACGTGGACCCACTTCAGGCTCGTCGCCGCGGCCCAGTGCTCCTTCAGGGCCGGGGAGAACGAGTGCCACTGGTAGAGCACGTCCGCGCCGTCGAGCGCCTCGGCGAGGCCGTCCGCCTTCGTGAGGCGGACGTCGGCCAGGCCCTCGACGTCTGAGAGGCGCGGCGGCAGCGCCTCGCGGTACAGGACAGCGACGACGGGCCGGCGCCCAGCTGCGGCGTTCACGAGCAGGGCTCGGCCAGGACGGATGCCGCCCGGTGCGGGGCAAGGGAATCGATCGCGGACAGGACGGCGTCGGTGAACTCGGCGGTCGTGGAGGTTCCTCCGACGTCGCGGGTGCCGTGCCCATTCCGCAGCGCGCTTTCGAAGGCGGTCTGGAGGTGGGCGGCGGCCCCGGCGTGGCCGAGGTGGTGGAGCATCATGGCCCCGGACCAGATCTGGCCGATGGGGTTGGCCAGGCCCTTGCCCGCGATGTCCGGGGCGGAGCCGTGGACGGGTTCGAACAGCGAGGGGTGGCGGAGTTCGGGGTTGAGGTTGGCGCTGGCGGCCAAGCCGATCGAGCCGGTGACGGAGCTGGCGAGGTCGGAGAGGATGTCGCCGAAAAGGTTGGAGGCGACGATCACGTCGTAGGTCCACGGCTTGAGGACCAGGTGGGCGGCCATGGCGTCGATGAGCTCGCTGGTGAGCGTGACCTGGGGGTAGTCGTTGAGGGTCTCCTCCACGACCTCGTCCCAGAACGGCATGGTGTGGATGATGCCGTTGCTCTTGGTCGCGGAGGCGAGCCGGCCGCGGCGGGAGGCCGCGAGGGCGGCCGCGTAGCGGGCGGCCCGGCGGATCCCGTGGCGGGTGAAGACGGTCTCCTGGACGGCGCTCTCGTGGGGCAGGCCGCGGTAGATGCGGCCGCCGACCTCGGAGTACTCGCCCTCGTTGTTCTCCCGCACGATGAGGATGTCGATCGGGTCGGTGGCCGCGAGCGGGGAGACCACGCCGTCGAGCGTCTTGACGGGGCGGAGGTTGATGTACTGCTCGAACTCACGACGGATCGGGATGAGCAGGCCCCAGAGGGATTCAGTGTCCGGGACCTCGGGGGAGCCGACGGCGCCGAGGAAGATCGCGTCGTGCCGGGCGAGCTGCTCGAGCCCGTCGAGGGGCATCATGCGCCCGCGCTTGAGATAGCGCTCGGATCCCCAGTCGTAGTGGGTGAACTCGAGGCCGAGCCCGTGGTGCTCGGCGATCCGCTCGAGGCAGGCGATCGCGGCTGGGACGACCTCGTGGCCGATCCCGTCGCCGGGGATGACGGCGATTCTGTCTGTGCTCATGATGCGGGCCGTTCCGCGAGCCCGCCGGGGTGCTGGGCCTGCGCTGGGTTGAGGGTGATGATGATGTTCTTGGGCTCGGTCATCTCGAGCACGGCGAACCTGACGCCTTCGCGGCCGACGCCGGACTTCTTGAACCCGCCGAAGGGCATGGAGTCGATCCGCACATCGCTGGTCTCGTTGACCACGACCGCGCCGACATGGAGCTTCTCGGCGATGGCCAGGGCCTGGTCGACGGACCGGGTGAAGACGCCGGCCTGGAGGCCGTACTCGGAGTCGTTGGCGGCCGCGATGGCCTCGGCGGTGTCCGTGAAGGGCACGAGGGTGACCACGGGCCCGAAGACCTCCTCCCGGAGCACGCGGCACTCGGCGGGGACGCCGGTGAGCACGGTGGGGTCGTAGAAGGCGCCGCGGCGCTGCCCTCCCGAGTGGACGGTCGCGCCTGCGGCCCTGGCCTCGTCCACCCAGTCCTCGACCCGGCGGGCCTCGTCCTCGGAGATGAGCGGGCCGACGTCGGTACCGCGGTCGAGCTTGGGACCGACGGTGAGCGCGGCCGCGCCTCGGGCGACCTGGTCCACGACGGTCTGGAAGAGCGTGGCATGGACGTAGACGCGCTGGACGGAGAGGCAGTTCTGGCCCGCGACGCCGAAGGCGCCTGCGACGATGGCCTCGGCCGCCCAGGCCGGGTCGGCGTCGGCGCACACGATCGTGGGGTTGTTGCCGCCGAGCTCGGAGACGATCTTCTTCGCTCCGGCGGCCGCGGCGATCCTGTCGGCGGTGCGGGGGCCGCCCGTGAAGGAGATCAGGTCGATCCGCTCGTCAGTGGTCAGGGCCTCGGAGACCCCGGGGCCGCTGACGACGGCGGCGATGCGCCCCGAGGGCACCCCGGCCTCGAGCAGCAGGTTCACGAGGGCCAGGCCGGAGAGGGGCGTGCGTGCCGATGGCTTGAGCACGACGCCGTTGCCGGCGATCAGGGCCGGGCCGAGCTTGTGCGCGACGAGGTTCAGGGGGTCGTTGAACGGCGTGATGGCCGCGACGATGCCCACCGGCTTGCGCTGGTACCAGCCGATCTTCCCCGGTCCGGCGAGGCTGTCCTCGAAGTCCAGGGTCTCCCCGGCGAGCTCGGCCGCGGCGGCGGCAGACAGGCGCAGGGTCTCGGCGGCCCGCTGGACCTCGCGTTCGGCCTCGCGGATGGTCTTGCTGGCCTCGGAGGCGATCAGGCGGGCGAAGGACTCGGCCCGCTCCAGCAGGAACCGCGAGGTGCGCTCGAGGGCCTCGCGGCGGGAGCGCAGGGGCCAGTCCCCCGCCGCGAGGTGCTCATGGATGTGGCCGATCGCGCCCTTGACCTCCGCCGGCGTGGACACACACACCATGGCGAGGATCTGGCCGTTCTCCGGGTTCCGCACCGGGAGGTCCAGCGCGTGGGTCTGCCACTGCCCTTCGATGAAGGCCCCACCAGGGATACCGGCAGCGGGGGCGATGCCAGCCGTTTCAGGGCGCGCGTCAGCCACGGAGGTCAAGGGAAACATGCGATGCCTTCTTTTGGACTACTTGATCCGGTCGATGATCTTGGCTGCTGCACCGATGAGGGGCAGGAACCACGGCGGGCCGAAGTGGCCCGGCACGGGCGGGTTCTTCAGGTCCCCCCACACGTTTGCGGACTTGTCTCCGCCCATGTAGTGCGCCATCCGCTTGCCCATGTGCGCGGCCATCTGGACCCCGTGGCCGCTGTAGTTGAGCGAGTAGAAGAGCCCGTCGTGCTCGCCGGCGTGGACCATCTGGTCCATCGAGAGGTCCACGAGCCCGCCCCAGATGTAGTCCACCCGGGTCTTGTCGAGGTAGGGGAACAGCTCGAGCATGGCCTTGCGCAGGATCTCGGCGCTCTTGACGTCGGAGTCCGGGCTCGAGAGTGCGAACCGGGCCCGGCCGCCGAAGAGGAGCCGGTTGTCCGGGGTGATGCGGAAGTAGTAGGTGAGCATCTTGCTGTCCGAGGCCATACGCCGGTTCGGCAGGATGCGGTTCACGACGTCCTCGGGCAGCTGCTCGGTGACGATGATGAAGCTGCCCACCGGGATGACCCGGCGCTGCATCCACGGGGTGACGCTGCCGGTGTAGCCGCTCGTGGCAACCAGGACCTGCTTGGCCCGGGTGATCCCGCGGGTGGTGTGCACGTCGTGCACCGTGCCGTTGACGCGCTTGAGCTCGGTCACGCCCGCGTCCTCGCAGACCACCGCACCGGCCCCAATGGCCGCCCCGGCCAGACCGTGGGAGAACTTGCCCACGTGCAGGCCCGCGCCCAGCGGGTCCATCATCGCGCCCTGGTAGAAGTCCGTGCCGATCTCGGAGTGGATCTCGGACTTCGGGATCACCTCGACGTGGTGGTCCACGAGCTTGGCCAGGAGCTCCTGGGACTTCCGGAAGCCGTCGTTGTGCGACTCGTGGAAGGCCAGGGAGAGCTTGCCGAAGCGCTGGAAGTCGCAGTCGATCGCGTAGTCGGCGACGATCTTCTCGATGCTCTCGATCGCGTCGTTGTACTCGCGGAAGTACTCCACCGCGCGGGCCTCGCCGTAGCGCTTGACCGCGGTGCTGAAGCCGATGGCCAGGCCGGTGGTGGCCATGCCGCCGTTGCGGCCGGAGGCGCCCCAGCCGACGGTGTGGCGTTCGAAGACCGCAACGCTCGCGCCCTGCTTCGCGAACTCGAGCGCGGCGGAGAGGCCGGTGAAGCCGGCGCCGATGATCGCGACGTCGACGTTCTCCGGCACGGGGGTGCGCCGGTAGTCACCGGAGGGCTCGGCTGTGTCCAGCCAATAAGGAACGAGTTTCATGGTGTGTGACCTTTCGCCTCGACGTCGGTTCAGAGACCGAGGTGCTTGTTGATCTCGTCCAGGGACTTGACAACGTTGAGGTCGTAGCCCGGGCCGATGGGGTCGTAGCCACGGTCCAGCAGCCAGAGGTTGCGGAAGCCCATGTCGTGCATCGGGTGCATGTCGTAGCGGGTGTGCGAGGAGATGTGCAGGAAGTCCTCCGGCTTGGCGTTCAGAGTGTTGAGCATGTACTCGAAGGCCTGGTAGCGCGGCTTGTAGGCCTTGGCCTGCTCAGCGGTCAGCACGGCGTGGAAGTCGGCGCCGAGCTTCGGAATGCTGATCTCCAGGAAGCTGTCGTCGGCGTTAGACAGGGCAACCAGCTTGAAGTTCTCGCCCATGAGCTTCAGCGGAGCCGGCACGTCGTCGTGCGCACCAAAGCCACGCACAGCGTCAGCGAGCTCTGCGCCCGCACCCGGGGTCGGCCCAATGCCAAAGAAGTTGCAGACGCGGTCGAACGAGCTCTGGAGGATCTGCTCGTAGGGCGCGTAGTCAAGGACCGCGTCGAAGCGGTAACCGCGGAACACCTTCTTGAACGCAGGCCACTGCTCTTCAGGCAGGCGGCCATCCAGCAGCCGGCGGGTAACGGCATCAGTGTCCCAGTTGATCAGGGTGCCGTAGATGTCAAAAGAGATGTACTTCGGCCGGTTGGTCTCTGCCATGGTCTGTCCGTTCCTTGGAGATGTGGTGTTGCTTGAGCCTGCTCGGATTCGGGGGCGCTCCTCACGTGAGCCTGCTCAGAGCCGCCTTCGCCACGACTCTAGGACCGCCAATTGTAGATTGTCAACAGTTTGAGTGACCTGATTCACCGCCGGCTGGATGAAACACAAAAGTTACAGGCGAGCTCCAGAAACATCTGTAGAAGTGTCGACAATCTGCAATCGGAATGGTTCCATGGCATGAGATGCGTTCGAGGGGGGAGCGCTCCCGGTCTGAGGACCGGACACAGAAGACCCTTCCGTTCGGGACGCAGTATCAGGTGGCTGCGACCAAACGGAGCAGGGCTTCCACAGCACCCCGCCCGCACTACACCTGAGCAGCAAACCACCGAAGGGAAGCACCATGAAGACCCTCACCAAGGCCTCGGCTGCAGCAAGTGCAGCACTGGCCGCGATCCTGGCCCTGAGTGCCTGCGGCAACGTGGCCGCCAGCGCCCCGGCATCGGAG
>NZ_MTIC01000036.1 GCF_001999765.1 Sinomonas mesophila
AAGCGCAGGGAATACCCTTCTCCCGAGCCTTCTGCGAGCATCGCGCAAGAACACTAAGTCCCCCGGAAGACCGCTCCTATCGTCATGAGTGGAGCTGGCAAGTCGTCCAGCCGACAACCAAATCCACTCGCACCTACAGGAGCAAAAAGTGCTTTCTCTCATCGCCACCCTGCACACCGCCGGCCTCACGCTCAAGGAGCGCGTCTTCTCCGGCGAGAAAGGCGCAACCGCCGTCGAGTACGGCATCATGGTCGCGCTCATCGCCGTCGTCATCATCGTCGCCGTCACGGCCATCGGCACGAACCTCGACGGCATCTTCGACTGGGTCGGCACCAAGGTCAAGGCCCCGACCACCTGATCCAGCTGGACCGTCCCGGGCCGAATCCCATGCCATCGGCCCGGGACGTTCTGGCGCACAGCCCTGTAACACCTGGCCCGAGGAGTCACCATGCGACCGACCGAGCGCGACCGCGGCGCGGCAGCCGTCGAGATGGCCCTCGTGCTCCCGGTCCTCGTGACCATCCTCCTGGGCATCATCGACTTCGGCCGGGCGTTCAACGCCCAGCAGGTCCTCACCTTCGCCGCACGCGAGGGCGTCCGCGCCATGGCGCTCGAGAACAGCCAGGCCACGGCCCGCGAGGCCTCGCGCGAGGCCGCCTCGACCCTCGGCACCCTGCCCGACTCCTCCATGGCCATCTCCCCCGCCGCCTGCACGCCGGGAACGCGGGTGAGCGTGACCGTCTCCTACACCCTTCCCAGCACGGGCTTCTTCGGCCAGTTCCCCCTCCAGGGCAAGGGGGTCATGCTGTGCGGCGGCTGAACTTCACGGTCGACGCCGGCACCCACCGCGAGCGCGGCGCCGTCGCCTTCCTCACGGCCATCCTCATGACGGCGCTGCTCGCCTTCGGGGCCATCGCCGTCGACGGCGGGCTCCTCTTCGCCGAGCGGGCCCAGCTGCAGAGCGGCGCCGACGCCGCGGCGCTGGCGCTCGCGCAGAAGTGCGCGGCGTCCACGGCCGACCCCGCATGCCAGGAGGGCTCGTCCCTGGCCGAGGAACTGGCAGACAGCAACGCGGGCGACGCCGCGAGTCTCATCTCGAGCCTCGCGGTCGATACGTCGGCCCGCCGCATCACCGTCGTCACCGGCGCGCTCGAGGCCGGTGCGCGGCCGGGCGCCGTCGCGCTCTACCTCGCCAACATCCTCGGGAACTCCGAGGCCGAGGTGGGCGCACGGGCCGGTGCCGTGTGGGGCAGCCCGAGCGCCGGCCGGACGGCCTTCCCGCTCGCCTTCTCGGTCTGCCAGGTCCAGGGCTTCGTGGATGGCGGGCTGCAGCTCCTTCAGGAGCACGGGAAGAACATCAACGCCGACTGCAACTATGGCCCCTCCGGCGCCGTGACGCCGGGCGGCTTCGGCTGGCTCGTCCAGGACGCCGGCCAGTGCGGCGGCTCGATCGACGTCGCCCTCGCCGAGGGCGGCAGCGACCCAGGCAACAATGCCCCCGGAAACTGCTCCGGGGTCCTGAACACGTGGGCCAGCGACATCGAGGCCGGCAAGCCCGTCACCGTCCTCCTCCCCGTCTTCACGGCGGTGACCGGAACCGGAAGCTCGGCCGTGTACAGCCTCCTCGGCTTCGCGGCCTACTCGGTCGTCGGCTGGAAGTTCAGCGGCGATTCCGGCCTGCCGTACACGTTCCGCAACCAATACCCGAGCGTCCCGGCCTCGCTCGAGTGCCAGGGCAACTGCCGCGGGATAGTCGGCAAGTTCATCACCTACGTCTCCCTCGCGGACGGCTACACGCTCGGACCGGTCGACGGTCTCGGCACCCGCGTCGTCCGCATCACGCGTTAGCATACCCCGCCCGCCCACCCTTATGTCCCGCCCGCCCATCCTCACGACCATCCCAGGAGCATCATGAAGTCCCGACTCGTCGCTGGCGCCGTGGCCCTCGTGGCCGCGATCCTCGGCGTGATCCTGGTCCTCTCCTACGCCAACGGCGCGGACCGCAGGGCCATGGCCGGACTCACGCCCACGGAGGTGCTCGTCGTCGCCAAGGCGGTGCCCGAGGGGACTCCTGTGGAAGAGCTTGCGGGATCGCTCGAGACGCGTTCCCTGCCGGCCGACGCCGTCGTACCCGCCGCCCTGACCTCGCTCGACGGGCAGGCCGGCACGGTCACGACGACGGCGCTCACCCCGGGCGAGCAGCTCCTCCCCGACCGCCTCGCCTCCCCCGAGACCCTCGCCGAGCCCGGCACGGTCCCGGTGCCGAAGGGCCTCCAGGAGGTCTCCTTCCAGCTCGACCCGCAGCGCGCCGTCGGCGGCCGGCTCGCCGCCGGGGACACGGTGGGCCTCTTCCTCTCCTTCGACAACGGCGCCGTCCCGTCCGGCCAGGGCCCGGAGAGCACGTCCCTCGCCCTGCACACGGTCCTGCTCACCTCGGTCCAGCGCGCCCCTCAGGCCGAGACGGCGGACGCTGCGACGGCCCTCCCAGCCGGTTCGCTCCTGATCACCGTGGCGGTCACCGACGAGCAGGCCCAGAAGATCGTCTTCACCGCCGAGTACGGCAGCATCTGGCTCAGCAAAGAGCCCGCCGACGCCACCCGCTCCGCCACCAGCCCTGTCGACCGGAAGAAGGTGTACCAGTGAGCCTCTTCGTCCTCGTCTCCCCGGACACGGACTTCGCCCAGCGCATGGCTGCGGCAGTCGACGGCGGGCTGCCGGGCACGCTGCGCGTCCTCGCCGGCGCCGGGCTTCCGGGCCAGCCGGAAGACCTCTTCGGCGTCCTGGGCGCCGTCCCCGACGTCCTCGTGATCGGGCCGGGAGTGGCCCTCGAGCCCGCCCTGCGCTTCGCGACCGTCATGGACATCCGCTTCCCCGGCGTCACGGTGCTGCTCGCGGCAGAGGCCGACGCCGAGCTCGCCCTGACGGCGATGCGCGCCGGCGTCCGTGACGTGGTCTCCCCCGGCATCGACGCCGAGCAGCTCCGCGTCGTCCTCCAGCGCGGGGCGCAGGCGGCGGAGAGCCGCGGCCGCTCCGCCGCGAACGCCGCCGGGCAGGAGGGCCCCGGGGCCCACGGTGCCAACCGGGGACGCGTGATCGGTGTCTTCTCCCCCAAGGGCGGCGTGGGCAAGACGACGCTGGCGACCAACATCGCCGTGGGCCTCGGCCGGACCGCGCCGCTGCGCGTGTGCGTCGTCGACCTCGACCTCCAGTTCGGGGACATCGCCTCGGGCCTGGACCTCTCGCCGGAACACACCCTGACCGACGCCGTGACCCCCGCAGCGGCCCGCGACTCCCTCGTCCTCAAGGCCTTCCTGACCCTGCACCCGGGCGGCTTCTACGCCTTGTGCGCGCCGCGGAGCCCGGCCGAGGCGGACGCCATCTCGCCCGAGCAGGTCAGTCATCTCATCGGCCAGCTCGCCGAGCAGTTCGACGTCGTCGTGCTCGACACGGCCCCGGGCCTCGGCGAGTGCACGCTCGCTGGCCTCGAGGCGTGCACCGACGCCGTCTGGGTCACGGGCATGGACGTCCCCGGGGTCCGTGGCCTGCGCTCGAGCCTCGACGTCCTGGCCCACCTGGGACTGGTCCCCGAGTCGCGACACCTCGTGCTCAACATGGCGGACCCGAAGGTCGGCCTCTCGGTCAAGGACATCGAGGTGACCCTCGGCGTGCCCGTGGACGTGAGCGTCCCCCGCTCCCGCTCAGTCGCCTACTCGACCAATCGCGGCGTGCCGGTCCTGCAGTCCCCGCGCCGCGGAGACAAGGCGACCGCAGCGCTTGGCCAGGTGGTCGAGCGCCTCTCCCCCAGTGACAGCTCCCGCGCCGCACGGCGCGCCCATCGACGGGTCGTGGTCGCATGAAGCTCTCCGAACGGCTCGCCTCCACAGGGGCCGCCCGCCCCGGCAGCTCTCCCTACTCCGGCGGGGCCGGGACCGCGGCGGCGCCGGAGACGACGGCGGCGGCAGCCCCGGCGTCGTCCGTCGCCCTCCTCGAGGCGCCCGCAGCGCGCACCGAGGTCCACGAGGCCGCACACGCCGCGGCGCCGGCCCCCGCGGTGCCCGCCGCGAGCACGCTCGCGGGAAAGGCCGGGATCGCATCCGGCGCGCCGGCCGCGGCGGCCATGACGGCTGCGCCGCTCGACGCCCTCGCCGGCATCAAGCAGCGCGCCGCGACGGCCCTGTACGAGCGCATGGGCGCACGCTTCGGCGACTCGGGCGCGACCGAGAAGGAGCTGCGCGCGGCCGCCCGCGAGGAACTCATCCAGGTCATCGACGGGGAGCAGGTCCCGCTCAGCGCCCAGGAGCGCTCGCGCCTCCTGCGCGACGTCGAGGACGACGTGCTCGGCTACGGCCCGCTCCAGCGCCTGCTCGACGACGACACGGTCACCGAGATCATGGTCAACCGCCACGACCAAATCTACGTCGAGCAGAAGGGCCGGCTGACCCTCTCGGACCTGCGGTTCTCCTCGGAGACGCAGCTGCGCACGGTGATCGAGCGGATCGTCTCCCGCGTGGGCCGCCGCATCGACGAGTCCTCGCCGCTCGTGGACGCCCGTCTCGAGGACGGCTCCCGCGTCAACGCCGTCATCCCGCCGCTCGCCGTCGGCGGCTCGTCGCTGACGATCCGCAAGTTCGGCAAGGTCCCGCTCACGGTCAAGGATCTCGTCGGGTTCGGCACGTTCACTCCGGACATGGCCGAGCTCCTGCAGGCGTGCGTCGAGGCCAAGCTCAATATCATCGTCTCGGGCGGCACGGGCACGGGCAAGACGACCCTGCTCAACGTGCTCTCCTCCTTCATCCCCGCCGGCGAGCGCATCGTCACGATCGAGGACGCCGTCGAGCTGCAGATCCAGCAGGAGCACGTCGTCCGGCTCGAGAGCCGGCCCTCCAACACCGAGGGCAAGGGCGAGGTCACGATCCGCGACCTCGTCAAGAACTCGCTGCGCATGCGGCCCGACCGCATCGTCGTCGGCGAGGTCCGCGGCGGCGAGTCGCTCGACATGCTCCAGGCCATGAACACCGGCCACGACGGCTCACTCTCGACCGTGCACTCGAACTCGCCCCGCGACGCCGTCGCACGCCTCGAGACGCTCGTGCTCATGGCCGGCATGGACCTGCCGCTGCGGGCCATCCGCGAGCAGATCGCCTCGGCCGTGGACCTCGTCGTGCAGATCTCGCGCCTGCGCGACGGCACGCGCCGCATCACCCACGTCACCGAAGTCCAGGGCATGGAAGGAGACGTCGTCACGCTCCAGGACGCGTTCGTCTTCGACTTCGCCGCCGGCGTCGACGCGAGCGGCAAGTTCCTCGGCAAGCCCGTCCCGACCGGGGTACGGCCCCGCTTCATCGAGCGCTTCGAGGACCTCGGGATCCACGTGCGGCCGAGCGTCTTCGGCGCCCAGCCCGCGGGCGCCGGGCAGGGGGCGGCATGGAGCTGATCCTTGGCCCTGCGCTCATGCTCGCCGCGGGCGGCGCCGCCTCCATCCTGGCCATCCGGCCGGGGCACGCGTCGCTGCCTCTGTCCCGGCGCCGCCCCGACACCCCCTCCGGCTCGCTCATGGAGCGCGCGGCGGCCGGGGCGACGGCCGCCCTGCACGGCTGGTTCGACCGTCACCGGCTGCGCCTCGTTGCGCCAGAGAAGCTCGACCTCGCGGGGCTGCGGATCGGCCAGGCCGAGCTCGCGATCCTCGCCGGCGCCGGAGCACTCGTGTCCCTCGCCGCGGGCCTCATCCTCGGCAGCCTGCCGCTCGGAATCCTCCTTGCGCTGGTCGTGTTCCTCGCGCCGCGCCTCGCCGTCGGCCTGCGCATCGCGAAGCGGCGCAAGGCCTTCGGCGAGCAGCTCGACAGCATGCTCCACCTGCTCTCGGGCGGCCTCCGCGCCGGCCACAGCATCCTGCGCGCGATCGACGCCGCGGCCGCCGAGAGCCCCGAGCCGACGGCCCATGAGATGCGCCGGATCGTCCGCGACACGGCCCTGGGCCGCGACCTCCTCGAGTCCCTCGAGGAGACGGCGGCTCGCATGGAGAGCGAAGACTTCGTCTGGATCGCGCAGGCCATCCAGATCAACCGCCAGGTCGGTGGGAACCTCGCCGAAGTCCTCGACCAGGTCAACGAGACGATCCGCGAGCGCGGCGAGATCAAGGGCCACATCGCGGCCCTCGCCGCCGAGGGGAAGTTCTCCGCCTACATCCTCATGGCCCTGCCGTTGGGTATCGTCATGTTCCTCATGGTGGCCAACCCCACGTACATGACGCCCATGTACACCCACCCGCTCGGCTGGGCCATGATCGCCGCCTCCGCGGTGCTCATGACCATCGGCGGCCTCTGGCTGCGCAAGCTCATCGCCATCCGGTTCTAGGAGAGAGTCATGATCATCCTCGCCTCCGCGCTCCTCGTTGCGGTGCCGGTCGCCCTTCTGAGCTGGATGGCCCTTGCCGCTGACCGCGGCGGCGACCGTGCCGTGCGCAACAACCTGACCCGCGGGTTCGTCAAGGATGCCGCTGCGCCCACCGCCGCGGCGAGCGGCGCCGTCGTCCTCGAGCGCATCGCCCGCGCCCTCACGCCGTCGTCCTACATCCGCCGGCTCGACCGGATGCTCGCCCTCGCCGGCCGCCCCGCCTCGCTCCCCCTCGGCCGGCTCCTCGCCGCCAAGCCGGCCCTCGGGCTCGCGGGCGCGGCCGCCGGCGGGCTCATGCTCCTCGCAGGGCCGGCGCCGATCCTGCGGCTGCTCGCGCTGTTCCTCATCGTCCTCGGCTATTTCGTCCCGGACCTGCTCCTGTACAGCCGGGGCGCCGAACGCCAGACGGCCATCCAGCGCGAGCTGCCGAACATCATGGACCAGCTGCTCATCTCTGTCGAGGCCGGGCTCGGCTTCGAGGCCGCGCTCGCGCGGGCCGGGAGCACGGGCAAGGGGCCCGTGGCCGAGGAGCTGACGCGCACGCTGCAGGACATGCAGGTGGGCCGCAACCGCCGCGACGCGTACCTCGGGCTCGCCGAGCGCACCACGGTGTCAGAGGTGCGCAGCTTCGTGCAGGCCGTCATCCAGGCGGACGAGTACGGGATCGCGATCGGGCGCGTGCTGCGCGTCCAGGCGCGGTCGCTGCGCGTCAAGCGCCGCCAACGGGCCGAGCAGCAGGCCATGAAACTGCCGGTGAAGGTGCTCTTCCCCCTGCTGTTCTTCATCTTCCCGGTGCTCTTCATCGCCATTCTCGGCCCTGCCGTTATCAACACGATTGCTATATTCTCAGGAGCGTAGGTCTCGGATGCTTATCGAGGAGTCGACCATGACCGCGTCCGGGAACGAGGACACAGCTCGAGGAGGACCCCTGCTGGATGACGGGGTCCTGCGGGAGTTGGCCGAGGACGTCGGCCCCCGGGCCGCGACGTCCTTCGCGCGCGAGTTCGCGGGCATGTGGCCCCGCCGCCGTGCGGCGCTCGCCACGGCCGTCTCGCGCGGAGACGTTGAGGGCGCCATGGACGCCATCCTCAGCGTGCGCGTGTCCTCCGCGATGGTGGGGGCGCGCCGTCTCGAGGGTCTGGCAGCTGGCCTCGAGACGGGACTGCGCACCGGCGGCGTCCGGGCGCTGCGCCCCCTCCTTCGCGACGTCGAGCGCTGCGGCGACGACACGGCGCGCGCGCTCGTCGACGCCGCCGAGCTCGGGTAGTGCGCCCTAGGACCGCACGGGCGCGAGCCGGTACCCGACCCCCCGCACCGTGATGAGCCAGCGCGGGCTGCGCGGGTCGTCGTCGAGCTTGCGGCGGAGGTTGCCGATGTGGACCTCGACGGCACGCTCGTCGGCGTCGCTGATGTACGCGTCCACGCGGAATCTGTCCCCACGCGCGACTCGCACGAGCTCGGCCCGCGTCAGGACCCGCCCGCCCGCCGTCAGGAGAGCGCGCAGGAGGTCGAACTCGCTGCGGGTGAGGTCCAGCGTCTCGCCCTCGAGCGTCGCCGTCCGCATCGCGGTGTCCACCGTGAGGCCATTGTGCCGGATCACGTGCGGGGGCTGGGCGGGGCGGGGCGGGAGGCCCGGCCCCGCGCCGCGCGGCCCAGCCTCCGGCGGCCCGGCGTCCGGCGGCGCGGCGTCCGGCAGCGCAGCTTCCGGTGGCGCCGCCGCCGGGGATCCCGTCGCCGCGAGGGAGACCGACGACCGCGGCCGGCGCATCATCGCGGTCAGCCTCGCCCGGAGCTCGCGCGGACGGAACGGCTTGGTCATGTAGTCGTCCGCGCCGGACTGGAGGGCCAGGAGCGTGTCGGTCTCGTCGTCCCTGCCGGTGAGCATGACGATGTAGGCGTCCGTCAGCTGGCGGATCCGCCGCAGCACCTCGAGCCCGTCGATGTCCGGCAGGCCAATGTCAAGCGTCACGACCGCGGGGCTGCGTTCCCGCGCGAGCGCGACACCCTCGCGGCCGGAGGACGCCGTGACAACGTCGAATCCCGCCTGCTCGAGGATGTCGCGGAGCAGCTGCCGGACGTCGTCGTCGTCCTCGATGACAAGGGCTGAGCCCAATTCGTCCATTCGTGGCCTCCCGTCGACACGCGTGTCATTCCCAGCTTAGTTTTTGTGTCGCAGAATGACTCCTAGAAGCATCCCATGACTTGACATGGCAAACCACTGCGAAGGAGCACCGTGACCGTCAGCGAGCAGGCTCTGGTCAGCCGGGCGAGCCTGGTCTTCCGCCGTCTTGGGCCGCGCGTGCGGGTGGCGTTCTGCCAGCTGCCCCTCACGGCGTTCGTCGTCGTCGCCGTAACCACCCAACTCCCGGCGGCCGGGGCCACGGCGCCTTGGGGCCTCATCATCGGGCTCGGCCTCCAGATCGTGCTCGGCATCGCGTGCCTGGCGGTGCCGTGGGAGCGCCTGCGGGACAATGCGCCTCTTGCCATACCGCTCCTCGATCTCGTCTCGATCTGGATCCTGCGCAATGGCGAGGGCCAGATCGTGGGGGTCGGTAACCTCGCCGTCTTCCCAGTCATCTGGCTGGCCGCCTCGACCATGCGCGCCGCGTGGGTCCTCCCCCTGAGCATCCTCGCGCCCTTGGCGATCGCGTTGCCCAACCTCCTGTCGGGCCTGCCCAACCCAACCCCGGGCCAGGTGACCGGCACCATCGTCCTGCCGCTGGGCATGTTCACCGTCGCCATCGCCATCCGCGCCGCGGGGGCTGGGCTGCGCACCCAGGCAAGGGAACTCGAGCGCCAGCGGCAGCAGCTGCGCGGCCTCCTCGACCAAGCGCAGACGGCGGAGCGACTACTCGCCGCGATCTTCGACGCGGTCGACACGGGCATCGTCGCCCTCTCGGAGGACGCCCGCCCCCTGCGGGCGAATCGCCGCTTCCTGTCCCTCCTCGAGGACGCCGGCGTGACGGACGGTCTCATGGGGAGCAACCTCGCCGACCTCCCCCTGCGGATGCAGGACGGGCGGACCCCCGTCTCGCCCGACCAGCACCCGTTCCGGCGCGCCGCGGACCGCGAGCCCCTCCACGGTGAGGTGTTCTGGCTCGGCGGGGGCGACTCCGCGCGGGCGCTCTCCGTCCGCAGCCTCCCCCTCGACGGGCCCAACGGCGGCGCTGTGGCGACGTTCGACGACGTCACGGACCTCATGCGCGCCGTCGATGCGAAGGCCGAGCTCGTGCGGACCGTGGCCCACGAGTTCCGCTCCCCCTTGACCTCAGTCCTGGGGCACGTCGAGCTCGTCCTCGACGACCCCGGGCTCTCCCAGCCTGCTGCCAGCCGCCTCGGCGTGGCCCATGCCAGCGCCGAGCGGCTCCTGCGCCTCGCGACCGACCTGCTCGCGTCCTCGTCCGAGAGGCTGCCCGTGAGCCCCGTGCCCACCGACCTCGCCGAGACGCTCCTCGAGCGCGCCGAGTCCGCCCAGCTGGCTGCGAAGGCGGCCCGGATCCGGATCGACGTCGACGTCGAGGACCCACTCCCCGCTCAGGCGGACCCCTTCCGCATCGGCCAGGCCGTGGACAACCTCCTCTCGAACGCGATCAAGTACTCGCCCTCGGGCGGGACGGTCACGCTCAGCGCCCACACGGACGACGGGTGGATCACGATCGGCGTCGCCGACACGGGCATGGGCATCCGCCCCGAGGACCAGCCGCGCGTCTTCGAGCGCTTCTTCCGCAGTGACGCCGCCAGACGCGCCCACATCCCGGGCATGGGCCTTGGGCTCGCGATCACCCGCATGATCGCCGAGCGGCACGGCGGCGAGCTCGACTTCGAGAGCGAGCCGGAGCGCGGGAGCCTCTTCACGCTCAGGATCCCGGCGCCGTCGTAGGCGCTCCCCGAAGCGGCCCGGCGCGGCTCAGCCGGCGTCGATCGCGTCCCGCAGCGCCCGCGTCTGCTCCGCGCGGGCAGCGAGCCCCTCGGCCGTGGCGGGGTAGCCGACCTCCTCGAGCACGAGCGGGTGCGCTGGCGCGAGCCGCGTCTTGGCATCGCGCACGCGCGCGAGCATGCGCTCGTGCAGCCACTCGGTCCGCTCGAGCCCCTCGCCCACGCGCAGCGCAGAGCCGACGAGCGCCCGGACCATGTTGTGGCAGAAGGCGTCCGCGCGCACGTGGGCGAGCACCACGCCGTCGTGCGTCCGCTCGAACGAGAACTCCTGCAGCTCGCGCACCGTCGTCGAACCCTCGCGCGGCTTGCAGAAGGCCAGGAAGTCCCGCAGGCCGAGCAGCTGCGCGGCCGCGCCGTTCATCCGGCCGACGTCGAGCGGGGCCTTGTGCCAGAGCGTGATCCCCCGCAGGAGCGGGTCCCAGTGCTCGGGCCGGTCCGCGATCCGGTAGGAGTAGCGGCGCCAGAGCGCCGAGAAGCGAGCGTCGAAGCCCGCGGGAGGCACGACGGCGGAGCGCACCTCGAGCGCTCCCGTCGCCTCCCCGAGCACGCGGCTCAGGGCGCCGCGCAGCCGCCGGACGAGGACGGCCTCGGGCGCATCGGCCGAGCGGCCCACGAGTTGCTGCCACTCCCCCTCGGCCAGGTCCACATGGACGACCTGCCCGCGCGCGTGGACGCCAGCGTCGGTGCGCCCAGCGACCACGACCCGCACGGGCCGGCGCAGGATGAGGGCGAGCGCCTCCTCGAGGGTCCCCTGCCCCGTGCGGAGCCCGGGCTGGACGGCCCAGCCGCTGAACGGCCCGCCGTCGTACGCGAGATCGAGCCGGACGCGGACGCGAGCGTCCTCGCCGTGCCCACCCTGCCCTGCAGACGCGGGAAGGCCCCCGCTCCCTGGCTCGGGAACGGGGGCCTTCTCTGCAGTCATGCGCCCCAGTCTAGTGGGGAGCAGGGTGACTACTTGGCGTCGTCAGCCTTCTCGGCCTTCTCCTCGGCAGCGGCCTCCTCGGCGGGAGCCTCAGCCTGGGTCTCCTCGGCGGGAGCCCCGGCGGCCGGGGTCTCCTCGGCCTCGGCCGGAGCCTCGGCGGGAGCAGCCTTGGCCGCGGCCTTCTCGGCCTCGCGCACCACGGCCTGCTTCGGCGAGACCGGCTCGAGGACGAGCTCGATCACGGCCATGGGGGCGTTGTCGCCCTTGCGGTTGCCGATCTTGGTGATGCGGGTGTAGCCGCCGTTGCGCTCGGCCAGCTGCGGGGCGATCTCCGTGAAGAGCTCGTGGATGATGCCCTTGTTCGTGTTCGTGCGCGCCGAGATGGCGGCCTGGACACGACGGCGCGAGGCGAGGTCGCCGCGCTTGGCGAACGTGATGAGGCGCTCGGCCACCGGGCGGAGGCGCTTGGCCTTCGTCACGGTCGTGGTGATGCGCTTGTGCTCGAACAGAGCGGCAGCAAGGTTGTTGAGCATGAGGCGCTCGTGCGCCGGGCCACCGCCCAGACGCGGACCCTTGGCGGGTGCAGGCATTGTCGTTTCTCCTCGTGTGGTCCGCCGCCGGGGTCAGCCGGCCGCGGGCAAAAGTGTTCTCTAGAGCTCGTCGTCGCCGAACGGAGCCTCGTCCTCGTCGATCGCTGCAGCGCGAGCGGCGAGGTCGAACCCGGGAGGCGAGTCCTTGAGCGAGAGGCCGAGCTCGACGAGCTTGGCCTTGACCTCGTCGATGGACTTGGCGCCGAAGTTCCGGATGTCCATCAGGTCCGCCTCGGACCGGGCGACGAGCTCACCCACGGTGTGGATGCCCTCGCGCTTGAGGCAGTTGTACGAGCGCACGGTGAGGTCCAGGTCCTCGATCGGCAGCGCCATGTCCGCGGCGAGGGCGGCGTCCGTCGGGGACGGGCCGATCTCGATGCCCTCGGCGGCGGTGTTCAGCTCGCGGGCGAGGCCGAACAGCTCGACGAGGGTCGTGCCGGCGGAGGCGACGGCGTCGCGCGGCTTGATGGCCGGCTTCGTCTCGACATCGACGATGAGCTTGTCGAAGTCGGTGCGCTGCTCGACACGGGTGGCCTCCACGCGGAAGGTCACCTTGAGCACGGGCGAGTAGATCGAGTCGACCGGGATCCGGCCGATCTCCGCGTCCGCGGACTTGTTCTGGGCAGCGGAGACGTAGCCGCGGCCGCGCTCGATGGTCAGCTCGAGCTCGAACTTGCCCTTGGAGTTCAGGGTGGCGATGTGCAGGTCCGGGTTGTGGATCTCCACACCGGCCGGCGGAGCGATGTCCGCGGCCGTCACGACGCCGGGGCCCTGCTTGCGCAGGTACGCGACGACGGGCTCATCCTGGTCCGAGGAGATGGACAGGTTCTTGAGGTTGAGGATGATCTCGGTGACATCCTCCTTCACCCCCTGAACCGTGGTGAATTCGTGCAGCACGCCGTCGATCCGGATGCTGGTGACGGCCGCCCCCGGGATCGAGGACAGCAGCGTGCGGCGCAGCGAGTTGCCGAGCGTGTAGCCGAACCCCGGCTCCAGCGGCTCGATGACGAAGCGCGAGCGGTTCTCGGATACTGCTTCTTCAGACAGGGTCGGGCGCTGTGCAATAAGCACTAGGTTTTCCTTTCAGCGAGCATCCGCTATATGACGCAACACAGATGGATTGGAAAAGGGTCTGAACTCAGTAATGAAGCCTGCCGGGCCGCCTCAGCCGGCCACCCGCCGTCGTGCTTCCCGCTCGAAAAGAGCGTACGACGGCGCGCGGCCGGCCGGGCGGCACCGGCTGGCCCCGACAACCTGTTAGACGCGGCGGCGCTTCGGCGGGCGGCAGCCGTTGTGGGCGCTCGGGGTGACGTCCTGGATGGAGCCGACCTCGAGGCCAGCGGCCTGCAGGGCGCGGATGGCGGTCTCGCGGCCCGAGCCGGGGCCCTTGACGAACACGTCGACCTTGCGGAGGCCGTGCTCCTGGGCGCGCTTCGCGGCGGACTCGGCGGCCTGCTGCGCGGCGTACGGGGTGGACTTGCGGGAGCCCTTGAAGCCGACCTCACCGGCCGAGGCCCACGAGATCACAGCACCGGTCGGGTCCGTGATGGACACGATGGTGTTGTTGAAGGTGCTCTTGATGTGCGCCTGACCGAGCGCGATGTTCTTCTTGTCCTTGCGGCGCGGCTTGCGGACCGACGTCGCACGAGTCTTCGGGGGCATGAAATCTCCTACTTGACGTTCTGGGTGACGCTAGCCGCTATCAGCGGCCGGCCTTCTTCTTGCCGGCGACGGTGCGCTTCGGACCCTTGCGGGTACGAGCGTTGGTCTTGGTGCGCTGACCGCGGACCGGGAGGCCCTTGCGGTGGCGCAGACCCTCGTAGCTGCCGATCTCGACCTTGCGGCGGATGTCGGCGGCCACCTCGCGGCGGAGGTCACCCTCAACCTTGTAGTTGCCCTCGATGTAGTCACGCAGCTGGACCAGCTCAGCGTCCGAGAGGTCCTTCACGCGGACGTCCGGGCTGATGCCCGTGGCAGCGAGCGTCTCCTTCGCACGGGTGCGGCCCACGCCGTAGATGTAGGTAAGCGCGATTTCCAGCCGCTTTTCGCGGGGAATGTCAACGCCAGCGAGACGAGCCATAGTGGCGGTTCTCCTTGTGTATTCCGGAGGTCGTAGGCAGTACACCCGCACTCTTTCCTGTGCGGCCCCAGCCTCCGGGCCGGGGGTCAGCTGTCCGGGCCCTTGATGCGTCCCAGCGCAGCTTGTGCTGCCTTCTCTAGTTATTGCGTGGGCGTTGCCCGAGCCGGTTCCGCGCGGGTCATCCCGCGGCGGGACTCAGCCCTGGCGCTGCTTGTGGCGCGGGTTCTCGCAGATCACCATGACCCGGCCGTTGCGGCGGATCACCTTGCACTTGTCGCAGATCTGCTTGACGCTCGGCTTGACCTTCATGGCATTCCTTTGCGTGTTGTCGCAGGTGGTCAGCATGTGCCTCCGGGTGCCCCCGGCGGACGCTGCTTACTTGTAGCGGTAGACGATCCGGCCGCGGGTCAGGTCGTACGGGCTGAGCTCCACCACCACGCGGTCCTCCGGGAGGATGCGGATGTAGTGCTGACGCATCTTCCCAGAGATGTGTGCGAGCACGACGTGCTTGTTCGTCAGCTCAACGCGGAACATCGCGTTGGGCAGCGCTTCAGTCACGACGCCCTCGATCTCGATGACACCGTCCTTCTTGGCCATAGCCTCCGCTAACTGTTGTGCCGCCGGGCGCACGAGGCCCCTGACGGACGTGTATGGTTTCGTAACTGGCGCCCCTGCGCCTCCAAGAGGGCATGGGTGGGCCGACAGCCAACAATCAATGCTACGCCACCCGGGGCGGGAAGTTAAATCCGCCCATGGTACACGGCGGGCGGCTCCCGGCGACCTCGCTCCGGCCCGCTCCCGTGAGCGAACCTCCCCAGCTTTAGCCTTCAACCCTACGACGCCGCGGGGGTTCTGGGCCTCCCGACACTGATGGAACCTTCCAACCATGGGGAGCTTGGTACAGCTCCCGACGACTCCGACAGCCCCTCCACAGGTGCGTTCTCCGGCGCGCCGTCCACATAGGGCTGAGCCCAGGCCGGTCCGTTCCAGACGGCCGCAAGCATGGCCTGATGGGGCAGGTTGAGCTTTACCTCCGGAAGCACGACGGCGTAGCACGGGTCGGCGAACTGCTCGCCGCCGGTGCCAGCCGGCGTGGGCTCGAAGCCTGCATCCGCAGCGGGGCTGCCTACCGTCCGAGCCGAGGTGTCGTGGCCCTGCCCGACGCCGATCCAGTGATCCTCAGGTGCCTGTCCACCAACTCGCTGCTGACGTGTGCGTCGGCCGCGAGAAGGCACGGGCTGTGGCTGGTCCACGACCCCGAGCACGTTCACGTGCTGCGCCCTGATGGGCATTTCCGCTCGGACCGGGCCGTGGTCCACCGCGGCTCGTGGGTGCCGGCTCCGGCGGGAAGCAGGATCGCTTCCCTGGCCGACGTCGTGCTGCACGCGTCGCAGTGCCTGCCCGAGCTCGAAGCACTTGTGGTCGTGGAGTCGGCCATCCAGCAGGGGCTCTCCCTCGAATTCCTGCGGGCACAACTTACAGGACCCCGGAACGCGGCGGCCCGGAAGGTCCTCGGCCTGGTCGACAAGGGCGCCGACTCCCTCATCGAGACCCTGGCGCGAGAGCTGATGCGCCGCGCGGGGCTCCACGTCGAACCACAGGTCTACGTCCCGGGTGTTGGGTGGATGGACACGATCGTCCAGCGTTGCGTCGATGTCGAACTGGACGGACACACCCATGAAGATCCTGAGAGCAGGCGGAAGGACTACGCCCGCGACGCCCGTGCCCAGGCCCTCGGCTTCGGGACCGTCCGGTTCTCATACGCGGACGTTGTGCACCAGCCGGAGCAGATGGTGGCACGAGTCCAAGCAGTCGTCGAGCGCCGGCTCGCCCTCGGGGATCTCCCGACCTACTGACAGCCCGGACGAAGTTCCCCATCATTGAGGCCCTCTGTGCCTCCCAGAGCAGCCCGCACCCGCGCAACGGCGGGGGTTGAACCTTGAAGATGGGGAAGTCAATACGCGAATGCTGGGGAAGTCCGTACGCTGCTGGAGCGGGCGAACGTCCCATGACCCGACGTCGACGTCACAGGACCCCATCTCGGCGGGAGCCACTCACGGCACCGGGTAGGGGTCCCACCTTCCCGCCGGGGTCTCGACGGGGGTCGCCCGGGCCACGCCGTCGAGGATCGCGAGCCGGACGGCCTCCGCCGCCGCGGCCTGCATCATGACATGCGCGACCGTGCGCCCCACCTCCCCCACCGGCGCGAGCGGCACGGCGCCCGTGGACAGGGCGAACACCGTGTCCCCGTCGACGCTCGTGTGGCTCGGGTCGAGGGCCCGCGCGAGGCCGGCGTGCGAGGCGGTCGCGAGCCGGCGGCACTCGGCCGGGGTCAGGGCCGCGTTCGTGCCCACGACGGCGAGCGTCGTGTTGGGCCCGACGGGCGCCGCCCCCGTCCCCACCACCGCGACCGGCTGGCCCGGGAAGACCGGCAGCCCCGCGGCATTGACGACGGCGAGCGCCCCCACCACGATCCCGTCGGGCAGCTCAATCTCGGGCGCCCCGGGCGGCCCAGGCACGGGTCCCCCGGGCAGGGCCTGGGAGGCCATCCCCACCCCGCCCTTGTACATCCCGCGGCCGAGCACCGCCCCGGTGCCCGCCCCGACGCTGCCTCGCAGCCCGGCGTCGTCGGTGTCAACCAGGTCGCCGAGCCCGACGGCGGCGGCCGCCGCGGCGAAACCCATCGCGGTGTCGGGGCGGGCGGCAAAGTCCCCGCCGCGGCCGAGGTCGAAGACCACGGCTCCCGGGACGATCGGCACGACCCCGCCGAGGACGCCGAAGCCCTGCCCCAGGGACTCGAGGTACAGCTGGACCCCAGTGGCCGCGGCGAGCCCGTACGCGCTCCCGCCGGACAGCGCCACGCCGTCGACCGTCTGGACGAGGGTCGAGGGGTCGAGGGCGTCGGTCTCGATCGTGCCGGGCCCGCCGCCGCGGACGTCCACGCCGCCTGCGGTCCCGGGCGGGGCGAGGACGGCCGTGACGCCCGTGAGCCAGCCGCCGCCGGTCCGCTGGGCGTGCCCGACGCGCAGGCCGGTGACGTCGAGGAGGGATCCCATGCGGCCCATTCTGCCCCGACGCAGGCGCCGCTGTGCGCACCCACACGCACGACGGCGCCGCTCGCCTTCCGCAGGCGGGCGGCGCCGTCGCATGGCGCTGGCAGGCGGCTACGCCGGGATCGGCACGGGGGTCACGCCGAGTCGCTCGAGCTCGGAGGCGCCGCCGTCGGGCGTGGTGAGGACCCAGATTCCGCCCGCGTGCCGGGCCACGGAGTGCTCCCACTGCGAGGCGCGGGAGCCGTCCGTCGTCACGACGGTCCACTCGTCGTCGAGCACCTTCGTGTCGATCGATCCGCGTACCAGCATCGGCTCGATCGCGAGGGCCATTCCGGGCTTGATCTTGGGCCCGCGGTGCCCGGTGCGGTAGTTCAGCACGTCGGGGGCCATGTGCATCTGCGAGCCGATGCCGTGGCCCACGTAGTCCTCGAGGATGCCGAGCGGGGCGCCGTCCTGCCCGGAGACGAAGTCGTCGATCGCGTCGCCGATGTCCCCGACGTAGCTCCCTCGCGCGAACGCAGCGATGCCGTGCCACATGGCCTGGCGCGTGACCTCGGACAGCCGCGCATCCTCCGGATCCGCCTCGCCCACGATCACGGTCCGCGCGGAGTCCGCGTGCCAGCCGCGGACCACGCAGCCGCCGTCGATCGACACGATGTCGCCGTCGGCGAGCACGCGCCCGCCCGGGATGCCGTGGACCACCTCGTCGTTGACCGAGGCGCAGATGTGCTTGGGGTAGCCGTGGTAGCCGAGGAAGTTGTACTGCGCGCCCGCGGCGTCGACGACGGCGGCGAACGCGGCGTCGAGGTCGTCGGTCGTCGCGCCGGGGACGGCGGCGTCGACGGCGGCGTCGAGGGCACGGCTCAGGAGCGCCCCGGCCTCAGCCATGATGCGCAGCTGCCCGTTGTTCTTGTACTCGATCTTCCGCTGGCCGATCACAGCCGTCCTCTCTCTCCTCGTGGACAGGGCGCCGCCCGGGAGGTGTGACCTCCCCGGACGGCGCCCCTCGTCGTCGTGTGTTCCGGACTCGACGTCCCCTTAGGGAGCCGAGCGGACGCTCTCGATCGCGGCGAGCACGCGCTCGGTGACCTCGTCGATGGCGCCGATGCCGTCGACGCGGGTCAGGGCGCCGCGCTCCTCGTAGCGGGCCACGACCGGCTCGGTCTGCTCGTGGTAGAGGTCGAGCCGGTGGCGGATGACGGCCTCAGTGTCGTCGCTGCGGCCGGTCTCCTTGGCGCGGTTGAGCAGCCGGGTCACGAGCTCCTCGTCGTCCGCCGTGAGCTGGAGGACGACGTCGAGGGACTGGCCCTTCTCGGCGAGGATCCCGTCGAGGTACTCGACCTGCGCGACGGTGCGCGGGTACCCGTCAAGGAGGAAGCCGTTGGCCGCGTCGTCCTGCGCGAGGCGGTCGCGGACCATGTTGTTCGTCACGCTGTCCGGAACGAAGTCGCCCGCATCCATGTACTTCTTGGCCTCGAGGCCGAGCGGGGTCTGCTCCTTGACGTTGTAGCGGAAGATGTCGCCGGTGGAGATCGCGACGATGCCGAGGCGGTCCGAGATCCGTTCCGCCTGGGTGCCCTTCCCGGAACCGGGCGGGCCAATGAGCAGCATTCTCGTCATCGCAGTAGTCCTTCGTAGTGTCGCTGTTGGAGCTGCGCATCGATCTGCTTGACCGTCTCGAGACCCACGCCCACCATGATGAGGATCGAGGTGCCGCCGAACGGGAAGTTCTGGTTCGCGTTGACGAGCACAAGGGCGACAAGCGGGATGAGAGCCACGATGCCGAGGTACAGGGCACCCGGCAGCGTGATGCGCGAAAGTACGTACTGCAGGTAGTCCGCAGTGGGCTTCCCGGCGCGGATGCCGGGGATGAAGCCCCCGTACTTCTTCATGTTGTCGGAGACCTCTTCGGGGTTGAAGGTGATCGCGACGTAGAAGTATGTGAAGAAGATGATCATGGCGAAGTAGATCGCCATGTAGATCGGGTGGTCGCCCCGGGTGAGGTTGTTGTTGATCCACTCGACCCAGCCCGGGATCGGGGAGCCGTCCGTCGGGGTGTTGAACTGCGCGACGAGCGCAGGCAGGTACAGCATCGAGGACGCGAAGATCACGGGGATGACGCCGGCCATGTTGACCTTGATCGGGATGTACGTGCTCGTCCCGCCGACGGTCCGGCGGCCGATCATGCGCTTGGCGTACTGGACCGGCACGCGGCGCTGGGACTGCTCGACGAAGATGACGAGCGCCGTCGTGACGAGGCCGATCGCGAGGACGACGAAGAACGTGCCCGGGCCCTTCGAGGTCCAGATCGCGCCGAGCGCGGTCGGGAACGCGGCCACGATCGAGGTGAAGATCAGCAGCGACATGCCGTTGCCGATGCCCTTCTCCGTCACGAGCTCGCCGAGCCACATGATGAGGCCCGTGCCCGCCGTGAGCGTGATGACCACGAGCAGGGTCGTGATGATGCTCTGGTCCGGGATGATCGGCAGCTGGCAGTTCGGGAACAGCTGCCCCGAGCGCACGAGCGAGACGAGCGTCGTCGCGTTCAGCAGGCCGAGGGCGATCGTGAGGTAGCGCGTGTACTGGGTGAGCTTGCTCTGCCCGGCGGCCCCCTCCTCGTAGAGCTCCTGGAACCGCGGGATGACCACGCGCAGGAGCTGGACGATGATCGACGCCGTGATGTACGGCATGATGCCGAGCGCGAAGATCGAGACCTGCAGGAGCGCGCCGCCGCTGAACAGGTTCATGAGCTGGTAGATGCCGGTCTGCTCGCCGGTCACCGACGGGTCGAGGCACTGGCGGACGTTGGCGTAGTTGACGCCCGGCGCGGGGATGAAGGCGCCCAGGCGGAAGATCGTGATGATGCCCAGCGTGAACAGCAGCTTGCGCCGCAGGTCGGGCGTCCGGAAGGCCCGGCCGATCGCAGAAAGCACGCTTCTCCTCCCCATCCGAGGAACGTAGGGTCGAGGGCTCCGGGGCATGGGTGGCCGCACGGAGCTGAGGTCCAGCTCTTGAGTCTAGCGTCACGGGCCTCAGAGCGGATAATCAGCGCGCCCTGCTGCGACGAGCGGCACGCTCGGCGCGGCGAACGCGAAAGGCCGCCGCCGCCGTCGTACTGTGCTCTCCCTCCGCACGCTCGGCGCGCCGAACGCGGAAGGCCGCCGCCGCCGTCGTACTGTGCTCCCCCTCCGCACGCTCGGCGCGCCGAACGCGAGAGGCCGCCGCCGCCGTCGTACTGTGCTCTCCCTCCGCACGCTCGGCGCGCCGAACGCGAGAGGCCGCCGCCGCCGTCGTACGCAGAACGTACGACGGCGACGGCGGCCTAGCGGGTCACAGCCCGCCGCTGCGCTCCGGTTCCGTCCTTAGAGGACGGTCGTGGAGCCGCCGGCGGCGGCGATCTTCTCCGCGGCGGACGCGGAGAAGGCGTGCGCCGTGACATCGACCTTGACGGTGATGTCACCGGAGCCGAGGACCTTGACGGGCTCGTTCTTGCGGACGGCGCCCTTCTCGACGAGGGCCTCGACGCTCACGGCGCCACCCTCCGGGAACAGCTCCGAGAGCTTGTCCAGGTTCACGACCTGGTACTCGACCCGGAACGGGTTCTTGAAGCCGCGGAGCTTCGGCAGGCGCATGTGCAGCGGAAGCTGCCCACCCGCGAAGCCGGCCTTGACCTGGTAGCGGGCCTTCGTGCCCTTCGTGCCACGGCCAGCGGTCTTGCCCTTGGAGCCCTCACCGCGACCCACGCGGGTCTTGGCAGTCTTGGCACCGGCAGCAGGACGCAGGTGGTGGACCTTGAGCGCGGAGCTCTTCTCGTTCTCTGCCATTCCTACTTCGCCTCCTCAACCTTCACGAGGTGCGGAACCGTGTTGACCATGCCCACGGTGATCGCGTCGGCCTTGCGGACGACCGTGTGGCCGATCCGCTTGAGGCCGAGCGAGCGCAGGGTGTCGCGCTGGTTCTGCTTGGCGCCGATGACGCCCTTAATCTGGGTGATCTCCAACGTCGCGTCGGAGGGAGTCAGGTTCTTCGCCACGACTCATGCACCTGCCTTCGAGTTCTGGAGGTTGCGCACCAGAGCAGCGGGAGCGACCTCGTCCAGGGCCAGGCCACGGCGGGCGGCCACGGACTGCGGCTCCTCGAGGTTCTTGAGCGCCTCGACCGTCGCGTGGACGATGTTGATGGCGTTCGAGGAACCCAGGGACTTGGACAGGACGTCGTGGATGCCGACGCACTCGAGCACGGCACGGACCGGACCACCGGCGATCACACCGGTACCCGGGGCGGCCGGGCGCAGCATGACGACGCCAGCGGCGGCCTCACCCTGCACGCGGTGCGGGACCGTCGTGCCGACGCGCGGGACGCGGAAGAAGGACTTCTTCGCCTCCTCGACACCCTTGGCGATGGCCGCGGGGACCTCCTTGGCCTTGCCGTAGCCGACGCCGACGAGACCGTTGCCGTCACCCACCACCACGAGGGCGGTGAAGCTGAAGCGACGGCCGCCCTTGACGACCTTGGCAACGCGGTTGATGGTCACCACGCGCTCGATGAACTGGCTCTTCTCGGCGTCGCGCTGGTCGCGGCCGCCACGGCCACCGCGGTCGCCACGGCCCTGGCCGCGGCCCTCGCCGCGACGACCGCCGCGGCGCTCCTCGGTGGCGGGAGCGGACTCGGCAGCCTCGGTTGCATTCTGCTCGGTCACGTTAACCTTCTCGTTATTCTCAGCGGTCACAGGGCCAGCCCACCTTCACGTGCGCCGTCCGCGATCGCAGCCACGCGGCCGTGGTACTTGTTGCCACCACGGTCGAACACGACGGCCTCGATGCCGGCAGCCTTCGCACGCTCGGCGATGAGCTCGCCGACGCGCTTGGCCTTGGCGGTCTTGTCGCCCTCGAACGCGCGGAGGTCGGCCTCGAGCGTGGAGGCCGAGGCCAGCGTGATGCCCTTGCTGTCGTCGACAACCTGGACGAACACATGGCGCGACGAGCGGTTCACGACCAGGCGGGGACGCTCGGCCGAACCGACAATGCGCTTGCGGAGGCGGAAGTGACGGCGAGCCCGAGCCTGCTGCTTGGACTTGGCCACGCGCTTCTTGTTGATGCCCAGACCCATGGTTACTTACCAGCCTTTCCGACCTTGCGGCGGACAACCTCGCCGGCGTAGCGAATGCCCTTGCCCTTGTACGGGTCGGGCTTGCGCAGCTTGCGGATGTTGGCAGCGACCTCGCCGACCTGCTGCTTGTTGATGCCGGAGACCGAGAACTTCGTCGGGCCCTCGACCGTGAACGTGATGCCCGCGGGGGCAGCGATGTTCACCGGGTGGGAGAAGCCGAGCGCGAACTCGAGGTCCGAGCCCTTGGCCTGCACGCGGTAACCGGTGCCGACGATCTCGAGCTTCTTCTCGTAGCCCTTGGTCACGCCCTCGATCATGTTGAAGATGAGCGTGCGGGTCAGGCCGTGCAGCGAGCGCGAGAGGCGCTCGTCGTTCGGGCGGGTCACCGAGATGGTGGAGTCCTCGAGGATGACCTCGATCGGGCTGGCGACGGTGTGGCTCAGCTCGCCCTTGGTGCCCTTCACGGTCACCAGGGAGCCGTCGACCTTGACCTCGACGCCGGCCGGGACGGTGATGGAGCGACGTCCAATGCGGGACATATCTTCTTCTTCCTTCCCTTACCAGACGTACGCGAGGACTTCGCCGCCCACGCCCTTCTTCGCGGCCTGACGGTCAGTCAGGAGCCCGGAAGAGGTGGACAGGATGGCGATGCCGAGGCCGCCCAGGACGTGCGGGAGGTTCGTGGACTTCGCGTACACGCGGAGGCCCGGCTTGGAGATGCGGCGCACACCGGCGATCGAACGCTCGCGGTTGGGGCCGAACTTGAGGTCCAGGGTCAGCTTCTTGCCGACCTCGGCGTCCTCTTCCTTGTAGGCGGCGATGTAGCCTTCGGCCTTCAGGATCTCGGCAACGCGCACCTTGAGCTTCGACGACGGCATGGTCACCGCGTCGTGGTAGGCGGCGTTGGCGTTGCGCAGACGCGTGAGCATGTCTGCGACGGGATCAGTCATAGTCATGTGGGCTCGTGCCCTTCCTCATGACGGTTTCCCTCCCGTGCCCTGAGGCGCGGGACGGACCTTTCACGTAGTGATTCAGTCTTCGTTCTTGAACGGGAAGCCCAGCGCCTTGAGGAGCGCACGGCCCTCGGCGTCGGTCTTGGCGGTCGTGACAACCGTGATGTCCATGCCGCGGAGGCGGTCGATCTTGTCCTGATCGATCTCGTGGAACATCACCTGCTCGGTGAGGCCGAACGTGTAGTTGCCGTGGCCGTCGAACTGCTTGCCGGAGAGGCCGCGGAAGTCGCGGATACGGGGCAGCGCGAGCGTCACGAGGCGGTCCACGAACTCCCACATACGGTCGCCGCGAAGCGTCGCGAAGGCGCCGATCGGCATGCCCTCACGGAGCTTGAACTGGGCGATCGACTTGCGGGCCTTGGTGACCTGCGGCTTCTGGCCCGTGATGAGGGTCAGGTCGCGCACAGCGCCCTCGATGAGCTTGGAGTCCTTGGCGGCGTCGCCGACACCCATGTTCACGACAACCTTGACCAGGCGCGGGACCTGGTTGACGTTCTCGTACTTGAACTCCTCGTTGAGGGCCTGCTTGATGCTCTCGGCGTACTTCGTCTTCAGACGGGGCACGATCTTGACCGGAGTCTCGACAGTCTCAGTCATCAGATGTCCTTCCCGGTGGCCTTGGAGTAGCGGATGCGGACGGTCTTGGAGACGCCGTCCTTCTCCACGGTCTCGAGGCGGAAGCCGACCTTGGTGGGCTTCTTGGTCTCGGGGTCCACGAGGGCCACGTTCGAAACGTGGATCGGGGCCTCGACCTGCTCGATGCCGCCGGTCTTGGTGCCGCGCTGGGTCTGGCCGGCCTTGACGTGCTTGGTGACGCGGTTGATGCCCTCGACGAGAACTCGGTTCTCCTCGACGAACACCTTCAGGACCTTGCCCTGCTTGCCCTTGTCACCGCCCTTCTCCTGCTTGGAGCCGGTGATGACCTGGACCAGGTCGCCCTTCTTGATCTTTGCGCCCATGAGTCAGAGCACCTCCGGAGCCAGCGAGACGATCTTCATGAACTTCTTGTCGCGCAGCTCGCGGCCCACGGGGCCGAAGATGCGCGTGCCACGGGGGTCGCCGTCGGCCTTGAGGATGACTGCAGCGTTCTCGTCGAACTTGATGTAGGAGCCGTCCGCTCGGCGGCGCTCCTTCTTGGTGCGGACGACGACCGCCTTGACGACGTCGCCCTTCTTCACGTTGCCGCCAGGGATCGCGTCCTTGACGGTGGCGACGATGACGTCGCCGATGCCTGCGTAGCGGCGACCGGATCCACCGAGAACGCGGATGGTGAGGATTTCCTTCGCACCCGTGTTGTCGGCGACCTTGAGCCGCGACTCCTGCTGAATCACTTCTACTCCTTACGTCTCGCCGGTTCTCGGAGCGCGGTCCTGCTGCGGTACGAGCCTTGCGGAACGGTTGATGGGGTGTCTCTCGATCCGCCTGGATGTGGCCAGAGTCGGACCTGAACCCCCGTGCCGCACGCATGTGTCCCCTCCCTGCCCAAAGGCAGCGCCGGGGCGCTCCCCTTCGGGATGAAGGGCATTATGCGGTGGCACGAAAAGTTCACGAGGTGTTCGACGGCATGGCAGAGCCAGCCGTACAAGCTCAATATCGTACCACGCCGTCGGTGTCCACCCCGCACCGCCCCTGACGTCTCGGGTACGCATCTCGACGCCAAATCCCCCTTTCGGGTACGCATCCGGTGTAAATCAAGCTGTCTGTGACGGCTTGGGTGTGTTGATGCCTGCGGTTGTTGGTGC
>NZ_MTIC01000037.1 GCF_001999765.1 Sinomonas mesophila
ACTCGCCCTGGACCCTCGCGGCCACCGCCGTCGCCTGCGCCCTCATGGTCATCGGCTGGTACGGCTCCCGGGAACGCATCCGCGAGATCGCCAAGGCCCGCGAGGGCTTCACCGGCGCCGCACCCGTCGTCGCCAACCGCCGGTGAAGCGCATATTGCCAATCGTTACCGCACGCCCATGGTTGCTCCGGGCACCCCGTGCTACGTTCGACCGAGAGTAATGAGCGCCAGTGGACAAGCCCTGACTAGCTGGCCGGCAACCCTCCGTGCGGCGGGGTGCCTCAGGTGAGTACTCGGCATTCGTTCGTTCGATACGCAAGCCCGAAGGAGCCCGTCATGACCGACACCGCGACTGCCCAGGCCGGCGCGGAGGCCACTCCGCTCAACGACCCGGCAGCCCCGGAGACCCCGGGCGAGGAGAAGCTCGCCTACCGGCTCCTGACCGGCCCGGACACCCGCGAGTTCTGCGCCCGCATCTCCCAAGCCCTCGCCGACGGCTACGTGCTCCACGGGAGCCCCGCGGCGACCTTCAACGGCTCCGAGGTCATCGTCGCCCAGGCCGTCATCCTGCCCCACGCCGTGGCGCGCGCCGACGCCGCCGTGGCGTCCGCCGTCGACTCGCTCGACTACGAGGGCGAGGGCCACGCGTGAGCTACGCAGGGGACATCACGCCGCAGCAGGCGTGGCAGAAGCTCCTCGAGGGCGCCGTGCTCGTGGACGTGCGCACCGAGGAGGAGTGGGCGCACATCGGCATCCCGGACACGCACTCGACCGACAACGACCCGCTGTTCATCCCGTGGGTCTTCGCGGGCGGGATCCCGAACCCGGACTTCGTCAACGAGCTGGCCCTCCAGGCGCCCGAGCCGGGCTCCGCCGAGCTCGTCTTCCTGTGCCGGTCCGGCAACCGCTCGAGCTACGCCGCCGAGGTGGCCACGAACCTGGGCTTCACCGCCTACAACATCCTCGAGGGCTTCGAGGGGCACCCCGGTCCGGACGGCCAGCGCACCGTCAACGGCTGGAAGAACCGTGGGCTGCCGACCAATCTGGGACAGGACTAAGTACTTCCGTGACGTTCGACATCAATGCCGCCAGCTGGAGCGAGGACACCCAGGCTGTTCGCGGCGGGCTCCTCCGCACCGACTTCCAGGAGACCTCCGAGGCCGTCTTCCTCACCTCGGGCTTCGTCTACGACTCGGCCGAGGCCGCCGAGCGGGCCTTCACCGGCGAGGACGAGCGCTTCGTCTACTCCCGCTACGGCAACCCCTCCGTCGCGACGTTCCAGGAGCGGCTGCGGCTGCTCGAGGGCACCGAGGCGTGCTTCGCGACGGCGTCCGGCATGTCCGCGGTGTTCACCGCGCTGGCGGCGCTGCTCGCCGCCGGCGACCGGGTCGTCGCGGCGCGCAGCCTCTTCGGCTCGTGCTTCGTGATCCTCAACGAGATCCTGCCGCGCTGGGGCGTCGAGACAGTGTTCGTGGACGGGCCGGACCTGGACCAGTGGCGCGAGGCGCTCTCTGTCCCGACGACGGCGGTGTTCTTCGAGTCTCCGTCGAACCCCATGCAGGAGCTCGTGGACATCCAGGCCGTCGCGGACCTGGCCCACGCGGCGGGCGCGAAGGTCGTCGTCGACAATGTCTTCGCGACCCCGCTCCTGCAGAAGAGCCTCGACTTCGGCGCCGACGTCATCGTGTACTCCGGCACGAAGCACATCGATGGCCAGGGACGCGTGCTCGGCGGGGCGGTCCTGGGCACGAAGGAGTTCATCGACGGCCCGGTCAAGCAGCTCATGCGGCACACGGGCCCGGCGCTCTCGTCCTTCAACGCGTGGGTCCTGACCAAGGGGCTCGAGACGATGGGGCTGCGCGTGCGGCACTCCTCCGCCTCTGCGCTGGCCATCGCCGAGTGGCTCGAGGCGCGGCAGGAGATCCGCTGGGTCAAGTACCCGCATCTCGCGTCGCACCCCCAGTACGAGCTCGCGCGCAAGCAGATGAGCGCCGGCGGCACCGTTCTAACCTTCGAGCTCGACGCCCCCGAGGGCCAGGGCAAGGAGGCCGCGTTCCGGCTGCTCAACCGGCTCCAGGTCATCGACATCTCGAACAACCTTGGCGACGCCAAGTCCCTCATCACCCACCCAGCGACGACGACGCACCGAGCCATGGGCCCCGAGGGCCGGGCCGCGATCGGACTGAGCGACGGCGTGATCCGGCTGTCCGTGGGCCTCGAGGACGTCGGGGACCTCATCGGCGACCTCGAGCAGGCCCTCGGCGGCTGAGCGCCGCGCTCCCGTGCACCGCTTCGGGATCGCGCTCGAGTCCCCGCTCCTGGCGACCGCCGCGTGGGACCGGGTGCTCGACCTGCGGGCGCATTCGCGCGTCGCGCCGCTGACGCGGATCACCGTCGGGGCGGTGGCCGCCCGCGAACTGCGCGCCGGCCACCGCTTCGTCGCGCACACGGCACTCGGCGCCGTAGGGTTCGACGACGTCATGACCGTCGCCGAAGTCTCCCCTCCCGAGGGCAGTGTGCCCGGACGGGCGCGGATCGTGAAGTCGGGGCGGGTGATCCGCGGCGAGGTAGTCATCACGGTCTCGGCGCACGACGGCGGCTCCATCGTCCGCTGGGAGCAGGACTTCGCCCTGGGCCGGCTCGGCGGCCCCCTCGGGCGCCTCGCAGCGCGCGCGGCCCGGCTCGCCTATCGTCGGGCCCTGCGCCGCCTCCTCGCAGGCTGAGCCTGCGATCCGGGGTCACCTCCCAACGATCCGGGGTCACCTCCCAACGATCCGGGGTCACCTCCCAACGTTGCGGGGTCACCTCCCAACGATCCGGGGTCACCTCCCTATGTTGCGGGGTCACCTCCCAACGATCCGGGGTCACCTCCCTGCGATCCGGGGTCAGCCTGTGCGTGAGGACGGTGCCAGTGCCTCGACAAAGGACCAGTGGCTCAGTCCAGAGGCGGAGTGCGCCGGCTGGACTTGATGTCGCTCCGGCGCTTCTTGGCCGCAAGCCGGTTGGCCTGAGAACTGCGGGTCGGGCGAGTCGGCCGGCGCGTCGGTGCCGGCGGCCTGAGTGCCTCGGATAGCAGGACGACGAGCCGCTCCCGAGCGGATTCCCGGTTGCGCAGCTGGGAGCGTTCTCCGGACGCGACGAGGCTCAGGCGCCCTCCGACGAGGCGGCCGGAGAGGGCTTTGAGGACCCGATCGCGCTGGACGGGCGAGAAGGCCGCGCTCGCGCCGGGGTCGAAGAGCAGCTCGACTCGGCTGTCGGACGTGTTGACGCCTTGGCCTCCGGGTCCGCTTGAGCGGCTGAAGCGCTCCACGATCTCTGCCGCTGGGATCACAACACCGCGCGGGGCGCCGGGAGTCGGCGGCACGCGCAGGTCCTGACCGGGTTTGTTCACGCCCCCATTCTCCCGCTGCACTTCCCTGGCGCGCGCCGGACGACGCCGTGTGGAGACACGCCGCTGCGAGAGTACCTCGCGCTGCGTCACCGAGAGGTGACTCCGGATCGCAGGGATGTGACCCCGCGTCCTTGGGACGTGACCCCGCATCGTTGGGAGGTGACCCCGGAACGTTGAGAGGTGACCCCGGATTTGGGTTGCTTGACCTGGGCCCTTGCTGTTCCAATATCCTATAGGAAAGATTCAATCGTTCCCGTACTCAAAGAGGAGACCCCAGTGACCCGCTTGTGGAATGACCCCGCATCCTTCGCGGACGACATGGTCGACGGCTTCGTGCGGGCCAGCGGGCGGTGGGTGCGTCGCGTCCCGGGTGGCGTGGCACGCTCGACGCGCTCCGCCAATCCCGAGGTCGCCTTGGTGATCGGCGGCGGCTCGGGCCACTACCCCGCCTTCGGCGGCCTTGTCGGTCCCGGCCTTGCGCACGGCGCCGCGATGGGCAACCTCTTCGCCTCGCCCTCGGCGCACCAGGTCGAGTCGGTCATCCGCGCCGCCGAGCAGGGCCGCGGCGTCCTGCTGAGTTTCGGCAACTACGCGGGCGACGTCCTGCACTTCGGCGCGGCCCAGGACGCAGTCCGCAGGGACGGGATCGACTGCCGCACGGTGCGCGTGACCGACGACATCTTCAGCGCCCCTGCATCCGAGCAGGAACGCCGGCGAGGGATCGCCGGCGACCTGACCGTCTTCAAGGTCGCGGGCGCCGCGGCCGCGGCGGGCTACGATCTCGACGGCGTCGAGCGCGTCGCGCTCCTGGCCAACGCCCGCACGCGCTCCCTCGGCGTTGCGTTCACCGGCTGCACCCTGCCCGGCGCCGAGGCGCCGCTCTTCACCGTCCCCGAGGGCAAGATGGCGGTCGGGCTCGGCATCCACGGCGAGCCCGGCATCGAGATCACCGACGTCCCGAGCGCAGACGGCCTCGCGGAGCTCTTCGTCCGCCACCTCCTCGACGACGCCGAGGTCCCCAACGGCGCGTCCCTCCGCGGCGCCCGCGTCGTACCGATCCTCAACGGCCTCGGCTCGGTCAAGAACGAGGAGCTCTACGTCGTCTTCGCCCGCGTCGCGGCGCTGCTCGAGGACGCCGGCGCGACGATCGTCGACCCGCAGGTCGGCGAGTTCTGCACAAGCTTCGACATGGCAGGGGCATCCCTGACCCTCCTGTGGCTCGACGACGAGCTCGAGCGGCTCTGGCTCGCGCCCGCGGACACGCCCGCCTTCAGGACCGGCTCCGTCGACGCCGGGGACCTCGAGGCGATCGCGGCTGAGGACTCCGCCGAGGAAGCTGAGGATTCCCTCCCGCCAGCGACGGAGGAGTCCCGCCGGGCCGCGGCCAGGATCGCCCGGGCCCTCGCGGCCGCGCGGGACGTGATCGACGCCGAGGCCGAGGAGCTCGGCCGCATCGACGCGATCGCGGGCGATGGCGACCACGGCATCGGCATGCAGCGCGGCACCCTCGCCGCAGCAACGACGGCGGCGGACCTCGCCCGGCGCGGCGCCGGCGCGGGGACGCTGCTCACGCGCTCGGGCCACGCGTGGTCCGATCGGGCCGGCGGCACCTCGGGGGCCATCTGGGGCCTCATCCTCACGACGCTCGGCGGGCACCTCGCCGACGACGCCGAGCCCACCGCGTCGTCGGTCGCCGCGGGCGTCTCCGCCGCCGCCCGCGCCGTCATGGACTTCGGCAAGGCCGCGCTCGGCGACAAGACGCTCGTCGACGCCCTCGTCCCCTTCGCCGCGACCCTCCAGGAACGCGTGGACGACGTCGTGCCCCTCGCCGAGGCGTGGCGGGCCGCGGCCGCCGCCGCGGAGTCCGCGGCGCAGGCGACAGCTCACCTCATGCCGGGAATGGGCCGCGCCCGCTCCCACGGGACCAAGGCCCTCGGCGTCCCGGACCCCGGCGCCGTCTCCCTCGCACACATCGCCAAGCGCATCGAGGCCGTCCTCGCGGAGGAACTGGCGCCCGAGACCGCGACCGCCTGACCAGCACGCCCCTGCACGCCCCACCCACAACCCAAGGAGTGACCATGCCCGCGTTGCGCATTGTCGTCGGCTCGGACGACGCCGGCTTCGACTACAAGGAGATCATCAAGAAGGACCTCGAGGCACACGGCTCGGTGGCCTCGGTGGCAGACGTCGGCGTCGGCGCCGACGGGCACACCCACTACCCGACGATCGCCACGGCGGCGGCGGAGATCGTGGCGCGCGGCGAGGCGGACCGCGCCATCCTCTTCTGCGGCACGGGCCTCGGCGTCGCCATCGCCGCCAACAAGGTCAAGGGCATCCGTGCCGTCACGGCGCACGACAGCTTCTCGGTCGAGCGCAGCATCCTGTCGAACAACGCCCAGGTCCTGTGCATGGGCCAGCGCGTCGTGGGGATCGAGCAGGCGCGGCGCAACGTCCGCGAGTGGCTCTCGTACGAGTTCGACGAGGAGAGCGCCTCGAACGGCAAGGTGCAGGAGATCTGCAGCTACGAAGGGGCGTGAGCATGGCCCCCACGCCCAGATTCCTCATCGGCGTGAGCACGAAGATGTACTTCAGCCACGCCCGGACGGTGCAGTGGTGCCGTGGCGTGGCCGCCCTCGCGGGCGGCCACGCCGCCGTCCGCGGCGGTCACGCCGGGCTGTTCGTCGTCCCGGGCTACCTCTCCGTCCTCGCGGCGCGGGAGATCCTCGACGGCGTCGCCGACGTCGGCGCGCAGGACCTCGCGGCCCAGGACGCGGGGGCCTACACGGGCGAGGTCAGCGGCGCGCAGATCGCCGAGGCCGGCTGCACGCTCGTGGAGATCGGCCACGCGGAGCGCCGCCGGCTCTTCGGCGAGGACGACGCCGTCGTGCGCGCCAAGACGACGGCGGCCCTGCACAGCGGGCTGACGCCGCTCCTGTGCATCGGCGAGGCCCGTCACGGCCCGCCCGAGGCGGCCGCTCGCGAGTGCATCCGGCAGATCGACGACGCCCTGGCCGCTGCCAGGGCGTCCGGCGCGTCCGGGCGCCTCATCGCGGCCTACGAGCCGCACTGGGCGATCGGCGCGCCCGAGCCCGCCCCGCCGTCGTACATCACGGCGGTGACCCAGCGCGTGCGCGAGCACGTCCGCTCCCTGCCGGACTTCCCCGGCTCGTCGGTCATCTACGGCGGCAGCGCCGGGCCCGGCCTTCTGACGGCGGTCGCGGACGGCGTGGACGGCCTGTTCCTCGGGCGCTTCGCCCACGATCCCGCCGCCGTGGGCGCGGTCCTGGACGAGGTCTCCGCCGTCGTGGCGGGCACCCCGGCTGATAGCATCGGGGGCGCAGGAGGAACCCATGTCTGAGACCGTCTACCCGCTCGCCGGGGCCGCCGCCCTCGAGCGGAAGGGCCTGCGCGACCGCGTGTACGACCTGATCCTCGACATGCTCATGACGGCGGACATCGCCCCCGGCGCGCGGCTCTCGATCGACGCCCTCGCCCGGGACCTTCGCGTCTCCCCCACCCCCGTCCGCGAGGCCCTCGTGCAGCTCGAGCGGACCGGGCTCGTGGTCCGGGAGGCCCTCAAGGGCTACCGGGTCGCTCCCCCGCTGGCGGACGAGCAGCTCGAGGCGCTCTTCGACGCCCGGCTCGTGCTCGAGTGCGGCGCCGCGGAGCTCGCCGCCCGGAACGCCGCGACCCTCGTGCCGCTCCTCGAGCACGCCGTGGACGAGCACCGGGCCATCGGCGAGCGGGTGCGGGCGACGGCCCACGAGCACGGCGGCACGTGGCCCGTGGAGCTCCTGCGCGAGTACTTCCTCATCGACTGGAACTTCCACCACCTCATCTTCGAGGGCACGGGGAACCCGTTCCTGCTCGACATGTCGGAGGCCATCTCGACCCGCGTGCACCGCATGCGCCAGACCGTCCGCAGCGGCCTGAGCGACGCCGACGAGGCCGTGGCCGAGCACGCGGCGATCCTCGACGCCCTGCGCAGCGAGGGCCCCGAGGCCGCCGCTGCCGCGATGCGCGACCACATCGAGAAGGTCCGCATCCGCTCGCGCGCCGACGTCGCCTCGCCCTGAGGCACGACGGCGGGCCTGGTCGCCGGTGTGGGGCGAAGGCCCGCCTGATTCGATCGAACTCAGAGCGTCAACTCGATGGATCAGCTCCAGCTCGGAATCGCGGACGGCCTCGAGTAGGCACTGTCAGCTTCAGGCCGGAATGGGCCCGAGTCCTTCGCGCGCGAGATCGTGGAGCATCTGGTGGTAGCCCGAGAGTGCCAACGGGGGCATCTGATGCAGGTCCGCGATGGTCGCATGAGGCCGGTCCACGCGGTACAGGGAGAGGATCACGCGGTCCTCCTGCTCGTCGTCCAGAGCCCTGTAGGCGCCGATCGGCCGCTCGGCAACGAGTGCCTGGGCGTAGCGGCAGAGACGCTCAGCCGTCGTGGCAATACAGCCCAAGCTCCAGATTCGGACTACTTCGTCTACGCCCACCATCGCTCCCGCCCCCTCCTGCCGCTGATGCCTGTGAATTCACTGTGACAGCCGCCAAAAGCGGTGTAATGAGAATTCAGTACTCGAATCTGGGGAGGTTTTGCGGGGCGACCACTTGGTCCCGTTCCCCCTGTACTCAGGCATGGGCAAGCCGGGCCGTCACGGTTTTGTCCGGAGGATCAGTGCCCGACCGGCGCGTCCTCCTTCGCGAGCAGCGCGTCCGATTTTGCCCCCTTGAAGTACCGCGTCGCTTAGAGCATGGCCGCCGCGAGGAATGCGAAGACCCGGAGGTTGCCGTCTGCCCGGACTCAGGAGAGCGCCGAGAGCTGGTCCCGCTCGGCGGTCAGCCCGGGCGGGACTTCCTTCGTCAGCTCGACGGTGAAGGTGCGGTAGTCGTGGCGGGTGACCAGGATCCCGTGTCCCGGCTTCCGGAGCGCCTCAATGATAGCTCGCTCTACCGCTCGGTTGAGCTGGACTTCGAGGTCCCGGCGGTGGGCGATCCTGATTCGGGATGCGTACATCGATGGATGTTCTCTCATGGGGTTCCTTCGCGGTGCCTGCCCCCAGGGCTGCCGACGCTCCCGGGTGCTTGCTCCCCCCATGAGGACGCCGCCCGGCACTGAGGGGGCCGAACGGCGTCCAGAACCCGTGGACTGCTGCAGTTGCCGCAGGTTCGGGCAACCTCTGCTCAGATGCCGAGCAGCGGGGGCACCTGGGAAAGCAGGTTGACCTCGTAGTAGTTGTAGCCGGGCGTGCTGGGCTCGAAGCCGCGGTTGACGTGGACCTTGTTCTTGATGCCGAGGTCGTTGCAGACCATCAGGTCGTAGCGCGGGCTGGCGGAGATGTGCAGGACGTCCTCCGGGCCGCAATTGAGCTGGTTGAACATGTACTCGAAGGCCTGGTAGCGCGGCTTGTAGGCCTGGGCCTGCTCGGCGGTGTACACGGCGTGGAACGGAGCCTCGAGCTTCTCCACATTGCTCATCACCTGCTCGTCAGAGGCGTTGCTGAGGATGACCAGCGGGTAGCGAGAAGCAAGTGCGCGCAGTGCCGCCGGCACCTCCGGGTACGGCCCCCAGGTCGGAACGGCGTCCACGATGGCCTGGCTGTCGGACTTCCGGTACGGCAGGTTGTAGCGCTCAAGGGTCTTCCGGAGCGAGTCGTGGATGACGTCGGGGAAGGGCTTCCAGGGGCCAAGAACCTCGTCGAGGCGCTGCCAGGCGAAGCTCTTGAGGAACTCGTCCATGAGTTCAGCCGGCACGGTGTCTGCCAGCAGCTTCCGGGTCATGTCCTTGATCTGCCACCGGATCAGGGTTCCGTGCATGTCGAAGGTGATGTACTTCGGCTCGAAGTCGATCATTTCAGGCTCTCCTCACGAGGTCTTGATCAGGGGTGTGCGGCCCGAGAAGCCTTCAGGGCATGCCCTCAGCGGGCATGAGACCTGAAACTTCTGCTGGCCGTCCCTGATCAATGAAACGCCGCGCGTTGCAGATTGTCAACAGTTGAGCAGTTCAGCAGTAGGTTTCCGCAAGGTGCCTGCACTGGCGAAAAACGCTGCCTGCCTGTCGCGCACCGCCCCGAGGCGAAGGACGGAGAGCCCTAGTGAAGGGCGCCTGGCGGGGCCGAGGCCCGTGGTGGCCTCGGCCCCGAAGGCCCGGCAGAACGAGCCTGCGCGGGTCTCGATGGCTCCGCTCAGGAGGCGTCGGGACGCGGCAGGCCGAAGAGGACGGGGAGGTCGGCGATGTCGGTGATGCGCTCGTAGCCGAGCCAGTGCTCGTCGTGCTCGAAGCCGCGGTCCACGTACACCTTCTTCTCGATCCCCATGATGGCCGCCGGGCGGTGGTCGTACATCGGGCTCGCGGAGACGTGCACGATCTCGTCCGGGGTCACGCCGAGCTTGTCGAACATGTACTCGAACGCGGCGAGGCGCGGCTTGTAGCAGCCCATCTGCTCGGCCGTGATGATGACCTCGAACGGAGCCTTGAGGTTCGCCGCAAGCTGCTCGGCAACCACGGTGTCGCTGTTGGTGATGATGACCAGCGGCACGGCCTCGGCCAGGCGGTTCAGCGCCGCCGTGACGCCGGGGTAGGGACCCCAGGTGGTGATCCGGTCGTAGACCTCGCGGGCCTCGTCGGCGCGGAACTCGAGGCCCACCTTGCGCGAGGCGCGCTCCATGGAGTCGGCGACGATCTGGTGGAAGGGCTTGTACGCGCCCATGCACTCGTCGATCCGGTAGGCCTTGCAGATCCGCAGGTACTCGTCGGCGACCTCGGCTGGCAGCCGGTCGCCGAGGACGTCGCGCATCGTGTCGTTGATCGCGAACTTGATGAGCGTCCCGTTCATGTCGAACGTGACGAACTTCGGCAGGGTGTCGAATGCCATGGGTTCCTCCGAGTCGTGATGGAAGCTTGTCGATTGTCGACGAGGGCCGTCGATTGTCGACGATACTGGTGAGACTCTGAGGTGTCAACAGTAGGGCAGTTCAGCGGCGTTACGCTGCGCACAACCGCCGTGTCGGACTCTGCGTTACTGCCCTACTGTATGACTGATTAGAATGAAGCATGGCGCAGCAGATCCAGATCGTACATTCCTCTACCGTGCAGCAGGTTGCCGATGGCGTGACGTCCATGATCTTGGATGGAGTGCTCAAGCCGGGCGAGCGGCTTCGGGAGAGTGTCCTCGCCGAGGACCTCGGCCTCTCGAGGAATACCGTCCGGGAAGCCGTCCGAATTGTTCAGGCCGCTGGCCTCATTCGGCACCTCCCAAACCGCGGCGCCGTCGTGTGGGACCCCAGCGACGCTGAGATCATGGACGTCTACAACGCCCGGTTCCACCTGGAGACCACAGCCGCCCGGAGCATCTCGGAAGAAACCTCTCTAGACGAGGTCCATGCGGCCATGGAGGCGTTCCGAACCGCCTTGAAGACCGGAGATCCGGCCGAGATCGTCGAGAAGGACCTGGCCATCCACACTGCCATCGTCGGCCTTCTGGGAAGCCAGAAGCTGAGGGCCTTCTATCAGCAGTTGGTCGTGGAACTGCGGTACTTCATGTTCATTCTCTCTAGTGAACGGCATGAGTACGAGCGCCCCGAGGAGCTCGAAGCAGAGCACAAGAAGATCGTGGCGGCACTGGAGTCACGTGACCCAGTCCTGGCGGAGCGAGTCATCGCCGACACCATCGTCGAGTATCGCGACGTGATCCGGCAGATCATCGCCTCGAGGCATGCCAGCACCTGAGCCGTCGCTCGCCCTCGACCTGCGTTCGGCGAGGCCCGAGCAGTCCGCGCCCCTCCCCCGAAGACGTCCCCGCAGACGGTTGATGGAGAGGCGGGATTGCAGGCCGAGGCGCAAGCTGGAATACTGTTGAGCAGTGGAACAGGTGGCGAAGACCACTTTGAGACCTCTCCCCTCTACAGCAGGAGACATTGGACATGGACACTAGCGCCGGCTCCGACTTCATCAGCACCGTCGCCGCGGAAAGCGGGCTCACAGGGGAGCAGCGCCCGCTCGGGGAACCGGCCGTCCTAAAGCTTCTCGACGCGCACTATGGCGTGGGGGGCCGGCTCCATCGGATCCCCACCGAGAAGGACGAGACATTCCGCTTGGAAGACAGGGGCAGTACGTCTCTGGTGAAGCTATCCTCACCGGACGAGGACCCTGCGCTGGTCAACCTTCAGACTGCCTGCATGGAGCATCTGGAATGGACGGCTCCCGAACTCCCCGTCCAGCGGCTGGTCAGGAGCCTCGCCGGCACAGGCGAAGTGGTTGTCCCGGCGGCCGAGGGACCCTATGACCGCGTGCTGCGGGTCATGCGCTTCATGCCCGGCCGCCTGCTCGCCTCGCATGCTCCGTCAGCTGACCAGCTTCGTCAGTGCGGCTCGAGCCTTGCGCGCCTAGCCACTGCATTGGAGGGCTTTGACCACCCACGGGCCGACCGCATGCTCATCTGGGACCTCAAGCACTTCCACCGCATGCGGCCACTGCTCGAGTACGTCGGCGAGGCTGGGAAGCGGGCGCTTGCCGAGAACATCTTCGATCAGTTCGACGAGACGGTCGCGCCGCTCCTCGACACGCTCAGCTCGCATGTCATCCACGGCGACTTCAGCCCCTTCAATGTTCTGGTCGACCCTGGCGCCTCTCATTATGTGGCGGGGGTTATCGACTTCGGTGACGTGGTGCGTTCGCCGAGGATCTTCGACATCAGCGTGGCCATGGCCAACCAACTGGGGGCGGATCCAGAGAATCCCTGGGACAGCGCTCTTCCCATCGCGGAGGGCTACCACAGCCTCTGCCCGCTGTCCCCCCAGGAGCTCAGGGCCCTGACTGTGTCAGCCCCGGCCCGGCTGCTCCTCCGAGCGCTGATTACCGGCTGGCGCGCGGCCCTGCAGCCCGAGGCCCGCGACTACCTCTTCTCCCACTCGGCAAAGGACTGGGACCGCCTGGCTTCCACGGCCGCCGCACCTGCCCCGAGCATCGCATCGTGATCCCCGCTCACCAACCTCCAGGAGGCATCATGGACATTTCTCCTCAGACCTTGCGCAAGCCGTCCAAGCCCATGGTCAACGGCTTCGATCCGAGCCGGCTCGACGAGCTCCCGGAACACCTGCAGGAGAGCATCCGACGCCGGGACCGGAGCCTCGGTCCCGGGTACCGGCTCTTCTACGAGACCCCGGTGGAGGTCGTCAGGGGCCAAGGAACCAAGCTCTTCGACAGCGATGGCAACGAGTACCTCGACGTCTACAACAACGTCCCGTGTGTGGGGCATGCCCACCCGCGCGTCGTGGCGGCCGTCCACGAGCAGATGCAGAAGCTGAACACGAACACCCGCTACGTCCAGGAGTCCATCCTCGACTACTCGGAGCAGCTCCTCGCGACGTTCCCGGCCGAGCTCGGGCACATCATGTACACCTGCACCGGCTCGGAGGCCAACGACCTCGCCATGCGCGTGGCCAAGTACGCCACGGGCAACCAGGGCATCATCGTCACCTCCGGCGCCTACCATGGCCTGACCGCCGAGGTATCGTCGTTCTCTCCGTCCCTGGGCGTAGGTGTCCCGCTGGGCCCGAACGTCCGGGTCATCACTCCCCCGGACTCTCTGCGCTATGGCCGCGAGGGTTCCCTCGAGGACCACCTGCGGGACCAGGTGCGTGCCGCCATCGCCGACCTGCACCGCCACGGCGTCGGACTGGCAGCCTTCATCGCCGACAGCATCTTCTCCTCCGACGGGATCTTTGCCGACCCGGCGGGCTTCCTCCGGCCGATCATCGAAGAAGTCCACGCTGCCGGCGGCCTGTACATCGCGGATGAAGTCCAGCCGGGCTTCGCCCGGACGGGCGAGGCATGGTGGGGCTTCCAGCGCCACGGGATCGTCCCGGACATCGTGACCATGGGCAAGCCCATGGGCAACGGCATCCCGATCGCGGCAGCTGTCTTCAAGCCCGAGCTGCTTGTCGAGTTCGGGAAGAACATCCGCTACTTCAACACCTTCGGCGGCAATTCCGTGGCCATCGCCGCGGCCCAGGCGGTCCTCGACGTGATCCGCGAGGAGTCCCTCATGGAGAACTCCTTGAAGGTCGGCGGGAAGATCCTCACGGAACTGAAGCAGATGACCCGTGGCCTTGAACAGGTTGCCGAGGTTCGCGGAAGCGGCCTGTTCGTGGGCGTCGATATGGTCACCGACCGCGCCACGCTGACGCCCGACGGAGACACCGCCTCTGGCATCGTGAATGCCCTCCGGGACCAGCGGATTCTGATCTCTGCCTCAGGGGCGCAGGGCAACGTCCTGAAGCTGCGGCCGCCCATGCCGTTCTCCCTGGACGACGCCGATCGCCTGCTCGAGGCGCTCGACGGCGCCTTCCGCTCCCTGCGCTGACGCTGCGCCAAACGCACGAGGGCCCGATTCTGGTGGTGCACCAGAATCGGGCCTTCTGACGTCATTGACGAAGGCGGTGATGTGCGCCGCGTCAGCTCGCCAATTCCGCTCCGACCACACGACACACAGTCGCCCACCTGCTCGAGCTCGAGCTCGAGGCCCACTATGGCCGCCCTACGCAAGAGCCCTGGTGTGGGTTGCCGGCAGAGCGCAGCTGAGAATGACCAGCGGGTAGCGGGAAACGAGGGTCTACGCCACGGCTACTCAGGGATGCGGCAGCGGCGGCCCCGGGGGGGCCGCCGCTGTCGGGAGGGGGTTAGGTGATGAATCTCTGCGGACGCAGGAAGTCGAGGTTCTCGAAGGTCTCCTTGCCCAGTGCCTCGAGGGCGGCGATCTCACCGCATCCGGTGGCCGTCTTGGACTCAGACAGGAGGTTCTGGGACCAGCGGTTCCCCATCTTCATCCGGATCTATGACGACCGCTCGATGTAAATAAAGGCCGCCACAGGGCAGGAAGATGTCCTGTCCGGGCTCCCGCTCGAGTTCCGTCCAGAGCCGATGGGAGCGCTTCAGGAGCGGCTCGAAGGCCGGGTTGAGAGCATCCGAAGGAGGCGGGTGTCCCGCCCACGGCGCTGCGGCCGTGGGCGCGGACCTTCGCTTCGAAGCCGACCACCGAGTCGGACAGGCGCGAGGCCTGCCACAGGGCCATGCTGCCGATGCTGCCGAGGCCGATGACGGCCGGCTTCCCGTCCGCTCAGAGCACCTTCTCGAGGAAGGACTGGGTGCGGGGTTCCTGCGGGTTGGTCAGGACCTCGCGGGCGTCGCCGCGTTCGACGATGTAGCCCTCGTCCATG
>NZ_MTIC01000038.1 GCF_001999765.1 Sinomonas mesophila
CGGGCTGGCGATGCGGACCGACAAGACCGCCCGGAACTACTTCGCCGCAATCACCCTCGCCGCGTCACTCGCATGGCTCAACGCCAGCTTTAGCAACACGCCCTAGGAGGGGACGGCACCATAGACACGCCGGATGCGTGCTCAGCATCCTGGGCTTCTTCAGAACACCGCGCGTCCCTGGCGCAGTCTTGCCCGTGGCATAGTCACATGCTTATGTGTCTAGGTGATTGCCGATGAGGACTCATCTACTCCCTGACCGACGATCACGTGGCTCGCGTCATCAACGACGCCATCTCGCACAGCCAGGAAAAGTAGGCGCCGGGAAGCCCACGGCGCCAGCGAAGGAGACATCATGACGGAGGAAATCCCGGCAGAGCACACCCTCGCCGAGCACCAGCACGGGGGCCCGGACTGCACCCACGTCACAGTCCAGCACGGTGACCACGTGGACTATCTCCACGACGGCCACCGCCACGCCGAGCACCAGGGCCACTACGACGAGCATGACGACCCGGCAGAGCACACCCCTGCCGATCACCAGCACGGCGGCCCCGACTGCAGCCACGAGACGGTCCAGCACGGTGACCATGTGGACTACATCCACGATGGCCACCGGCACGCCGAGCATGCGGGCCACTACGACGAGCATTGATATCGCCCGCTGACCACCCCGCGGGAGGGCGAGGGCCGCGGCGAGCGCCCGCCGTCGCGAGTCCTCCCCTCCCCGGGCCCGCCCAGCTACCTTGGGGCACATGAACGAACAGGCGCTGTGGGCGGCCCGCATCCTCGAGGATGGCTTCGACCGGGTGCGCGAGGGGGTGGGGCACGCCCTGCTGGGCATGGGCCCCGAGCATCTGCTCCACCGGCCCGGGCCCAAGGCGAACTCCATCGGCTGGCTCGTCTGGCACCTCACGCGCATCGAGGATGACCACTTCGCCTCGCTCGCCGCCGTCCTGGCCGGCGGGAGGCCGCCGGCGCGCGGCAACCACGAGGTCCCGGCGGGCCAGGTGTGGCCGGAGTGGGAGGAGAGCTTCGGCCTCCCCTATGCCGCGGGCGCCACCGGCGTGGGGCACCGGCCCGAGGAGGTCGACGCGTTCACCGTCGGCGACGCGGACCTGCTGCGCGGCTACCACGAGGCCGTCCACGCGCGCGTCGTCGCCGTGCTCCGGGACCTCCGCATCGAGGACTTCGGCCGGATCGTCGACCTCCGCTGGACCCCGCACCTCACCGCGGCGGTCCGGATGATGAGCGTGCTCAACGACGCGACCCAGCACGTGGGCCAGGCCGCCTACGTCCGGGGGCTCCTCCGCGGGTGACTCGTTCCCGACGACCGCGGCCCCTCAGCCCATCCGTCGGAGAACAACGGTCCCGACACCGGCTCGGCGATGGCGCCGCACGCTCCCAGGGGAGAGCGGGTCACGCTCTCTTCACTGATTCGCGCAATGGTGCACGCCGCTTCGGGCCGATGCCACGACAACGTCGACAAGATCACCCGCGGCGCTGAGGTGCAGGGCGTTCACTGTCAACCCATGGTCTGCGCCGTCGACAGGTATCTGTTCATTAACTACAAGCCGTGCGCCTCCGGCGATGTCGATCGCGCTGTTTGGCTGTGTTGGCACAGCGACCGCCTTGCCACCGATGCGAAGCGTCATTTGGGTGCTTCCGCTCGCGGATCCACCGGACCCGCAGGTGCTCATCGATGTGGCCGTGGCACCCTGGATCTCGATGACGGGCATCCCGCGGAGACCAATCACCGCTTCATCTATCGTGGACGTTGAATGCGATGTCCCCGGGCCGAGACTGGTCGTTACCTCGGGGCACAGGGTACTGGCCGTGATCAATGGCCCCGTCACCTGTCCCAAGCAGGGCGTCGAGGTGCTGGACGCTCCGGCTGTCCTCACAGGTCCGGTGTCGGGAGTCGGCGCCAGATCGACGGCAAGCAACGGCAGTCCGAGGCCACCGCCGGCACCGTACGCACGTCCCGTGTAGTACTCCAAGAGCACCTCGGTGGACGCGTCGGAAGCCAAGTAGTAGTCATCTCCGTGGAACGCCACCATTGCCGGGATGGTTGCGTCGGCATTGAGCGGCTGCCTCACCGAGGGAATCGTGCAACTCGCAATGCCCGAGGAATCGGTGGTGCCGGTGCAGAACTGCCTGTCATCGCCGCTGCCCAACGAAAGTTCCAGCGCGCGCCCTGATACGGGGGTGCCACCCACTTCTCGTTCCGCCAACTGACCGCTAAGTCGCGCTGGTGCGCCGTTGGCAACCTTCTTGATACCGACGTAGCTGACCGCTGTCTTCTGCCGTTCGATGGTGAACGGCACAACGATGCTGGCGGGCTGGTAGCCCTCACCCAGATACCGGACAATCATCGTTGTCCGCCCAGGGCGTTGCGTGATGGTCAGGGGACACGTGGCCTGGCCCGACGAATCTGTTGTTCCTGTGCACGTCTGGCCATCGCCGCCACCGCCGAGAGTGAACCCAACCGATTGGCCAGCAAGCGGATCGCTCGGTTCGGCACCGGGTTTAGGACTTACCGTGAGTTTCGCCGAGGCCGTAAAGGTTGCCTGATAATGCGCTGACGTCGGTCCGGTGTATGCCAGCTTCGTCGGCGGAGCCCCGCCCATACCTCCGGGATGCAATGCGACGATCTCAGAACTTCGCTGCTCCACCTTTCCTGGGTCTGCGTCAGGGGTGTATGACAGGCTCATCGGTCCAACTTCGAAGCCGACAGTAATGCCCTTTAAGGCACCGCTGCCCTCCTGATTATGGGCGTACTTTCCTACTGCCCTGATCTCCTCATAGGGGATGCATTCATGTTTTTCTACGTCCCCCCGATGTTCAAGCAGAACACCCACGTATCCGTGATCTGTGGGTACCGGATGACGAGGTACGGGATTATTGGGCGGACTCGGTATCTGGTCGCGAATCTGCCAGAACGTGCTGTTATCGGCTGCGTTAGTCTCCTCCACGCTTATTAGCTCTGACACATCTGCGCCATACTCGTTCTCCGCATAGCGCACAGTTTCCGCTGGCGACAAGCACTTTTCGTCATAGTTCCCAAAACTGATGCCCACGACATCATTGGGATCACCGGCCAAGGCGATGTTCTTTGGGTCGCCCGGTTTTACATAATAGTTATTGAAGTCCCAGGTCATCATCACGACGTCACGGCCAGCCGGATAGAGCTTATTCGGATCCTCATGGAACATCAGCAGCTCGCACTTGAAATAATGCGGATTATCACAAGTGCTGAAATCTGGACTCTCGGCGGCCTCCAAGGCTGGCTCCGCAGTCACGCCAGCCTGCGGCGTCGAGATGCGCAAGCCATGCGCGCCCGCCTCCGCAAGATCTTCCTCAAGCGCAATATAGTCTCGAGGACTGCGGTCGAGGTGATCACGAATGGCCCGCTCAATCCCTTCGTTTTGCGATGATGTGGACGCCAGTTCGATCGAATCTGATGCCCCATACGAAGAGCCGGGCGATAGAAGACTCCCCAGAAATGCAGCAGTTGCTGCCACAACCAGTCCCCGCACGACTTCACCTCCCTTTTGTGGCCATGCATAGTGTCAGAATTCCCGCATATGCCGTGCCGATGAGGCCGACGGTGCGGGCCACCACCACCGGCCGGCGCACGGTCCTCATCTCAGCGAGGACTAGAAGCCACAGCTGAGATCGCATGAGTCGGGAGCGCGCCGACCGCACTCAGTCTCCTTCCACTCCCGTTGACCATGACGGACTCGACGAAGGGAGTAAACGACGCGGCGGGCAGAGGTCCTGAATCTTGGAGAATTGGTCGCGTTTATCCATGGTCGAACCGTGGGTGTCCGGTCCATGGTGGAACCATGGGGGTTCGGCCTATGGTGTTGGTCGGTTACGACGGTGCATCATTGCTTGATATCGCTTGCATCCTCACGAGCCTGGACTTGGCGAATGCCGTGGGCGCGTTGCCGCCGTACGCCGTGAGAATCGCCAGTGCCGGCCGGCGGCCCATCGCCTGCCGTGAGGGGGTCCTCCTGCCAAGCCACCAGTCACTGCAGCGCACCTTTGGCCCACTGGACACCTTGATCGTCTCCGGTGGGACAGGCCACCACCGGGCAGCGGCAGACCCCGTGATCGTAGGGAACGTGCGGCGGCTGGCGAGGGAGAGTCGCCGGGTTGCCTCCGTCTGCACCGGGGCATTCGTCCTGGCCGCGGCCGGGCTGCTCGACGGCAAACGGGCGACCACCCATTGGGAGTTCGCCGCCGACCTGTCCGCCCGCTACCCGGCCGTCTCGGTGGACCCCGGCCCCATCTTCATCCGGGACGGCGACATCGCCACCGCGGCCGGTGTCACAAGCGCTATGGATCTGATGCTCGCGTTCATTCAGGAAGACCACAATGCGGAGCTGGGGCGAGAGGTGGCCCGCCGTCTGGTGACCTACCTGCAGCGACCAGGGAACCAGGCCCAGATCAGCATGTTCACCTCGGCGCCTCCTGCCGAGCACGGTCTCGTACGAGAAGTGGAAAGCCACGTCAGCACGAATCTGGCCGCCGACCTCACGGGTGATGCCCTCGCGGGGCTCGTGGGGGTCAGCCAGAGGCACCTCACCCGGCTGTTCCTCATCGAGCTCGGCATCACCCCGGCCCGCTATGTCCGGCGTGCTCGCGTGGAAGCCGCGGCGCAGCTGCTCGCCACCACCGCGCTGCCTGTTTCGTGCATCGCGAGACGGTGCGGCTTCGGTTCGACAGAAGCACTCCGTCAGGCCTTCGTGCATCGGTACGGGGCGACGCCCTCGCAACACCGCGCGACCCAGCGCCCGAGTTCACGTGCGGGGGGCGGGGGCCGGTAGCCCTCAAGCAATGACCCCCAAGACCAGGGATGCGAAGCAATCAGTTGATAACGTGTCGCCCGTGACTGCGCCCCCTGTCCCGCGCACGACGGCGGTCCGCGCCGCGGACGTCCTCCTCGCCGCGGGCGCGTTCCTGGCCGGCGCGATCCGCCCCCTCCTCGAGTGGGAGGCCGACGGCGGCGTGCCGGCCCTGCTGCTGGCCTATCTGGTCCTGGGTGGCGCCGCGTGCACCGCCCTCGTGCTCCGCACGGCCCGCCCGCGCACCGTGCTCGCCGCGACCACGGCCGCCTCCGCCGCGCTCCTCGCGGCCGGGGTCGGGTGGGTCGGGGCGATCCTGCCGGCGGCCATCGCGATCTACACGGCGACGAGCCAGCTCCGCCGGCCCGGCGCGGTCTGGGCCGCCGTGTCGTCGATCGCCGCCCTCGTGTGCGCGTCCATCGTTCCAGCCCTGTGGCTGCACCGCGAGCCCGAGACCGTGCCCGTCGCGCTCATGGCGGCCGCGGCGGGTGCCTTCGGGGACGCGGCCCGCAACCGGCGGGAGTACCTGGCCGCCGCCGTCGAACGCGCCGAGCGGGCCGAGCAGAGCCGCGACGAGGAGGCGCGCCGCCGCGTCGCCGAGGACCGGCTCGCGATCGCGCGCGAACTGCACGACATCATCGCCCACCACGTGGCCGTCGTGAACATCCAGACCGCCGCCGCACGGTCCCTCATCGGCTCCGATCCCGCGGGGGCGCGGGCAGCCCTGGAGCAGGCTGGCCGGTCCGCGCAGACGGTCCTGCGGGACATGGGGAGCATGCTCGGCGCGCTCCGCAGCGCCGACTCGCCCGTCGAGCTCGAGCCCGCGCGCGCCGCGGAGGAGGCCCCCGGCCTGGGCGGGCTCGACGACCTCGCGGCCTCCTTCCGCGACCTCGGCATGGACTGCACGGTCACGCGCGAGGGACCGCTCGGCGGGCTCACGCCGGACCACCGGTTCGTCCTCTACCGAGCGGCCCAGGAGGCCCTCGCGAACGCCGCCAAGCACGCTCCGGGGGCGCCCGTCGTCGTGCGCCTCACCGGCGGCGACCGGGGCGTCGAGCTCCTCGTCGAGAACGGCCCGGCGCCGGCCGGAGCCCCGCACGCCCCGCGGAACAGCGCCGTCGGGACGGGCCACGGCCTCGGCGGGCTCCGCGAGCGGGCTTCGGCGCTGGGCGGGCGCACCAGCACGGGGACGACGACGAACGGCGGCTTCCGCGTGAGGGTGTGGCTTCCGAGGGGGATGTGACATGACCGACATGGCGGGAACTCCAGCGGCGGACGGCGCGATCCGCGTCGTGCTCGCCGACGACCAGGCGCTCATCCGCGCCGGCTTCCGCGTTCTGCTCGACGGCGCGCCGGACATCACGGTCGTCGCGGAGGCCGGGGACGGCGCCGAGGCCGTGGCCCTCGCGCGGGCGCTGCGGCCCGACGTCGTCATCATGGACATCCGCATGCCCGTCCTCGACGGGCTCGCCGCGACCCGCCAGATCACCGCCGATCCCGACCTCGCCGCCACGCGCCTGCTCATCCTGACGACCTTCGAGCTCGACGAGTACGTGTTCGAGGCCCTGCGCGCCGGCGCGAGCGGCTTCCTCGGCAAGGGCATGGACCCGGCCGGCCTCGCCGATGCCGTGCGGACCGTGGCCGAGGGCGGGTCGCTCCTCTCGCCCCGGGCCACCACGGGGCTCGTCGAGCACTTCCTCGCCCAGCCGGTCCGGGGCGACGCCCCCGTCAAGGCGTCACTGGGCCGGCTCACCGGTCGCGAGCAGGAGATCGTCGCCCTTGCGGCCGAGGGCCTGTCCAACGACGACATCGCCGGACGCCTCCACCTCTCCCCGCTCACGGTCAAGACGCACGCGAACCGGGCCATGGCGAAGGTCGGGGCGCGGGACCGGGCCCAGCTGGTCGTGTTCGCGTACCAGTCGGGGCTCGTGGTGCCCGGCCGGGCCTGACCCCTGTACTGCCTCCGCAGTAGCCACAGCTGCCCGCCGCGGCAGGACGCCCCGCCTCACTCCCCGCTGGCAAGCTCGGATCGTACGCCTTTGACGAAAAGGAAGACGATCAGGAAGCAGGGGGAACCATGGGAGCGACCAGCAAGCGCCCGGGCCGGGCCATCATCCTCGGCGGCGGCATTGGCGGCCTGAGCACGGGCATCGCGCTGCGCCAGCAGGGAATCGAGGCGACCGTCTACGAGCAGGCCGCCCGGTTCAGCGACGTCGGTGCGGGGATCCAGGTCTGGGTCAAGGGCATGAAGGTCCTCGAGCAGCTCGGCGTCGGCGCGCAGGTGCGCGCGAACGGAGCGGAGGTCCATCTGCAGCAGTTCTTCAACGACCGCGGCCAGCAGCTCTTTCAGGGGAAGCTCGCCGAGTACTCGCACGAATTCGGCGCCCCGATGCCCGTCATGATCACCCGCGCGGCGCTCATCGACGCGCTCGCGGGCGGGGTGGACTCTGCCGCGGTGCGGCTGGGCCGGCGTGCGGTCGCCGTGGCGCAGGACGCCGACGGGGTCACCGTGACGTTCGACGACGGCTCCGCGGACTGTGCCGACGTCCTGGTCGCCGCCGACGGCATCAACTCGTCGGTGCGCCGCCAGCTCTTCCCCGCGGTGGCCGTGCGCACGGCGGCATACTGCGACGCAGGGGCGATCGTCGAGCACCCGGCGCCGTTCGGGAGGAACACGTTCAGCATGTTCTTCGGCAGGGGCAACCGTGTGGCGGTCACCGACTGCGGCGATGGCAGCATCTACTGGTTCGTGAGCATCAAGGGCTCCACGGCGAGCCTCGAGGGGCCGCCCGAGACGCTGAAGGCCAATCTCCTCCGCCGCTTCAGGGACTTCCCCGAGGGCGTCGCATCCGTCATCGATGCGACCCCCGCCGACCGCCTCATCCATCACAGCGTGCGGGCCGTCCAGCCCATGCCGCGCTGGGGTGCCGGGCGGATTGTCCTCCTCGGGGACGCAGCCCACGCGACGAGTCCGAACCTCGGCCGCAGCTCGGCCGAGGCCATGGTGGACGCCTTCGTCCTGGCCTCGCTGCTGCGGGAGGCCGACCTCCGGAGCCTGCCGCAGGTCGAGAAGGTCATCGACGAGTACTCGGCGGCGCGCAAGCCCGAGGTCGAGGCCCTCCACCGCACGTCGTGGCGGATCGGCACCATCTCCTCGTGGGAGGGGGCGCTGAGCGTCGCGGCCCGCGACCTCGTCATGCGCACCGTGGCGGGCCAGAAGCAGATCGCCAGCGTCCGCGAGCAGTTCAGGGTGGCCTCGCACCCGATCGCGGTCTGACGCCCCAACCCCGCATCGCAACACGCCGTGATGGTCTGTCCATAACGGCGTGTTGCGATGCGGGGTTGCTCGGGTCGGAACGATCCGTCCAGCGGATCTGGATGTTGCCCCCCTCGAGCTTTTGGGTGCCCGAGTCGTAGCCGGTATCGAGCAGGATCCGGTAGGTGTCCTGGCCGACTCCGGGCTCGGCGAGGTCTTGGACGTCGACTCTGAACAGGTGCGAGCCCTGGCCGTCGATCATGGCGCGGCCGAAGATTGTCGCCTGGGTGCGCTGCGGGTTGCAGGTCAGGGCGAGGATCTGGGTCGACTTCACCTTCTGCCGCTGCGCGGGCCCGTGGTCCTGGTACTCCTGCTGGCCCTTGACCTTGCCGGCGCCGTCGGATTGGGCGTTGCCTCCGAAGGTGGCCCTGTCGCCGTTGAGGGCGGTGATCCGCCCGCCCTTGGTGATCTGTACCTGGCACAGCGGGGTCGTGACCGGCGGCGTCCAGGTCTTGGTGGGCGCCAGTGGGCTCGCATGGGTCCTGCACGGTGTCGTTGTCGGTGTCGGCGAAGGCACTGATCGCATCCGCGCCCGGGAGCTGGGGGCCCTGGTATCAGAAGGTCGCCTCCCCGCTGGGGTCGGTGGTCACCGAGTCGGTGGTGTTCACCGACCTGGTGACCATGAAGCACACCGTGATGCCTGGGGTCGGGTTGCCGAAGGCGTCCTTGACCATCGCGGTCACGCAGTGCTGGGTGTCGAGCTCGTTCGTGTCGGCTGCGGGCGAGAGCGTGAGCGTCGCCGGCGCGCCGGGGCCGAACGAGATCTTGGTGACGAGCGCGTCCTGAACGCCGTTGAAGGTGGCGTCGAAGGTCCCGGTAGACGTGGCGACGTTCGTCGTGCTGGTGAATCCGGTGACGTAGGCGGCCCCCCGAGGAGTCGACCGCGACGCACCCGCCGCGCCACGTGATGCCGGGCAGGCCGAGTAGACGAGGGCCGAGCCAGCCCGGCTGGCTTCGAGACGAAGGCGTCAAGAAGCCGTTGGAGGTTGGTCTCGGGCGCGAGAGGCGTGGCGTGGTGTGAGTGAAGGCCGCCCAGGCTGGTGAGCCCGGGCGGCCTTCGGTCGCCACGTTCTGGCCTATGTGCCGTCCGTGGTGTCGCCCTCGCCGGTGTTGAAGTCGGTCGCGGTGTCGGTACCGGGCCCGCCGCTGAAGTGGTCGGCGCCGGTGCCGCCGGTCAGGGTGTCGTCACCTCGCCCGCCGCAGAGGAGGTCGTTTCCTCCGAGGCCGATCACGGTGTCGTTCCCGTTTTGGGCGAAGATCATGTCCGCGCCCTCGGTTCCGGTGACAGTGTTGTTGCCGTTCCCGGCGACCTTCACAGTCACCAGCACGGTGCTCTGGGCATCGCCGTCGCTGACGGTCACCGTGAGCGTGGCCGTGCCGGTCTGGCCTGACACGGCGGTGGCGGAAAGCGTGCGAGCGGCACCAGAACCACCGAAGACCACGTTGGCATTCGGCACCAGCGCCGTGTTCGAGGACGAGACGCTGAGCACCAGGCTAGACGCCGGATCGTCCACGTCGGCCACTGTGAGGTTTATTGTGCCCGAGCGAGAGTTCGCCCCACAGGACCCGCCCGCGGCCACCGTCACGGTCGGCGCGTCGTTGGCCGCGGTGACGGTGATCGTGACGGTGGCGGTGTTGGAGTCAGCGGTGCCGTCGTTGGCCTTGTAGGTGAAGGTGTCGGTG
>NZ_MTIC01000039.1 GCF_001999765.1 Sinomonas mesophila
ATGTCGTACCCGAGGCTCCAGCCGCGCCCGAACGGCCCCTCTACTATGTCGGCCGAGGTGTAGAAGCGGTTCACCGACAGGTTCCCCGTCAGCGAGGCCATCCCCAGGTCAGTCTCGGTGTGGGTCAGGGCGCCGGTGGCGGTGTTGACCGGGTCGGCCACCGACCCGCTCGGCGCCACCGCGAACTCGGACCCGCCGTCGGGCCCATACAGCTGCCCCTCCGGGACCAGGCCGGCGTAGGTCCCGGTCCCGTTGATCCCGGCGGAGGGCATGGGCGGCGCCTCCGTCAGGGCCGGCAGGACCTTCGTGAAGTACCCCGTGATGCTCTGGTCCCAGCGGCACCCGCTGCCTGGGACCGAAGCGTAAGTCACCGCCGGGATGTAGGTTGCGTTGTAGTCGTAGCAACCAGTCGGAGGATCATCCAGGACATGACCCCACCAGTTCTCGGCCAGGTCCTTGGGATCCTCCGACGCCCCCCACTGGTCATACACGCCCTGGTTCAGGGTGTTGCCCCGCAGGTCGAGCTGCTCCCGCGTTGCCCCTCCTGTGGCGTAGATGGGCTTTTCGACCCAGTTGTCGTAGAACTTCACCGATTTGGGCTGCATGAACTTGGCCGAGAAGGACGAGAGCGACGAGTCCAACACGTTCTCGGTGAAGGTCCCCGCGTCACCGTAGAGGGGCGCACTTGCTCTCGGAGAACCTGTTGTTGGCCACGCGGACCGTCCCGGTCCCCGGGGCCGTGCTCAGGCTCGAGTTCATGGCGTGCTTGAGGTCGCTGTTGGTCAGGGACAGCGACGCCTGTGCGGTGACATCGACAGTCGCGGAGGCGTGGCAGACGCCGGAGACTCTCTGCCCTCCGTACTGGATGACGGCCCGGTCGATGACCGACTGGGTCGTGGCCGTGTTGCTGAAGTAGATGTGGTACCAGTCACCGCGGGCTGGGGTCGTCGCCCCGCCGTCGCCGTTGGTGTCCCCGGCGATCGAGTCGTCCCGGTGGGAGGTGAAGACGACCGGCGCAGCAGAGGTCCCCAGGGCAGCCAACTGCCCATCCACGATGATGCTCCCATAGGAGTTGGAGGGGTTGCCGATCTTCACCACCACGCCGGGCTCGATCGTCAGCCTGACCCCGGCACCGACCCTCAGCGTGTCCTGGACCCAGTACGGCGAACCCGCCATGGTCCAGGTCGTGTTCGCAGTGAGGGTCTGGCTCGTGATCACCGTCCCCTACGTGGCCTGCGCCAAGGGGAGCGGACCCGCCAGGCCGACCAGGGCCACAGGCCCCACGCACGCTGCGACAACCGCCGTCAGAGCAACTCTGGCGGCCTTCCACACACGACGAAGACTCGGCTTCACGGTCCCCCCAATGAACAGGCCAAGAAAGTTGGACGGAGCCTATGGTCGAAGTCCACGGGAAACCAGAGACCGCGAATCGGACGCCATCGGATCCGGTAGGGCGACTACTTGGATCGGGGGAATCGTGTACGCGATTTCGGGGGTACTGCCGCGTCCGCTCTTGCCACAGCCTGTGAAGACGTGCTTACGAAGGAGCGTTCCGGAGGCGGCCGGACTGACGACTCCGCCTGGATCTCTGGCCTCCGCGGGGAGTCGTCCAAGCAAGCGGATCGAGTGGCGCCTGAATTCCCCCATGGTTCGGCTGAGCCGACTCCAGTGCCTCAGTGGTCCGACTCCTGTGCGGTCACGCGGGCAGGCCTCGGCGACCTCGTAGAGGGCGGGCAATGTACGCCTCGAGCTCGGTGCGCTCGACGCGCCCCCGCGGCCGCCGATCTGGAGCGCGCGGAGCTCGCCGCGCTGGATGATCGCGCGGGCCTGCGAAATCGGAGATCTGGAGCTCTTCCTGAACGTCTTTTTAGGCCGCCGATCCTTCTCTGCCGGTTGATGGCCCTGGAACAGGCGGCTACTGCTCCATCGGCCCGTCATCCTCATCGTCGTATTTCGTGGACGGGCGCTCCTGCGGCGTACGCGTAGAGTGCGACGAAACGGTCCCCGGTGAAGGGCTGGAACCAGTCGTCGAAGTCCATGCTGGCCGCGCCGAGGGCGTCCAGCGCGGCCACTTTGGCCAGGTCCAGGGTTCCGCCGTTCCGGTCGTCAGCCTCGTGCAGGAAGAGGTGGTCGGTGTCTTCGAGGAGCGCCTCGAAGAGGGTCCCGGGGATGTCGGGGTCGAGATCGAGGGCGTTGTCCTCCGCGTAGGTGTCGACCATGCCGGCGAGGTAGTTGACCGCGAGCTCCTGGGCGAGGCAGGACGGTGCTCGATGCGGCGGAGTTCGTAGACATCGTCGAAGAGCGCGGCGAACAGCGCCGGGAGCGCCTACATGACCCGCCGGTGCTGGTCCGGCTTGGTGCTTGGGCCCTCCGTGGGCGGCGCGATCCACGGCCCCGTCCCCTCCGACGGGTCGATGACGCCCTCCTCGAGCCACTCGAAGTCCCCGGCGAGGACGCGCCGCACGAGCCGCCGGTCGGCGTCGTCCGTGTTCTCCCAGAGAGCACCGAAGAGCGCCTCGACGCGCAGCCGCGCCTGCGTGCAGAACGCGTCGGCGAGGTCCCGCGCCGTGGCGGCCCCCGCGCCTCCCCCGGAGCGGAGATACTCGGCGCGGCTGCACGTGGCCGCCATGGCGAAGAGCTCGGCGCCGATGTCCACGATCCGCCCGAGGAAGGACTGCCGGTGCTCGAGCCCCGCCTGCCAGCGGCCCATGCCCACGAAGGTGTGCCGCGCGAGCCGCCGCGAGGCCCGCTCGACGTACCGCAGGTGCCGCCCGAGCGGACCGGTCTCGCGGAACGAGCGCGGGTCCATGCCCTCGCCGGCGAAGAGGCCCGGGAGCCAGCGGGCGTAGAAGCCCGAGGCGTCGCGGGCGGCCTTGGCCCGCTCGGAGAGGGTCGCGTCCGCGCGGGCCAGGTCGCCGGCCACGGTCAGGTGGGCGTCGACGGCCTCGCGGGCGATGAGCAGCCGCATGATCTCGGTCGAGCCCTCGAAGATGCGGTTGATCCGCAGGTCCCGCACGAGCTGCTCGGCCGGGACGGCCCGCTCACCGCGCGCCCGGAGCGACGCGGCGGTCTCGTATCCGCGCCCGCCGCGGATCTGCACGAGCTCGTCGGCGATGCGGTAGGCCATCTCCGAGGACCACAGCTTCGCGAGGGCCGCCTCGATGCGGACGTCCTTCTGGCCAGAGTCGGCGAGGGCGGCGGAGAGCTCGAAGACGGACTCGAGCGCGAACGCCGTGGCCGCGATGAACGCGATCTTGGTGCCCACGGCCTCGTGCTCGCCGATGGAACGCCCCCACTGGACGCGCACGGTGGACCACTCGCGCGCGATCTTGAGCGACCATTTCGCGCCCGCGGCGCACAGGGCGGGGATCGAGAGCCTGCCCGTGTTGAGGGTCGTGAGCGCGATCTTGAGCCCCTTGCCCTCGCCGCCCACGCGGTTGGCCGCCGGGACGCGCACGCCGTCGAACCGGGTGACGCCGTTCTCGAGGCCCTTGAGGCCCATGAACGAGTTGCGGTTCTCGACCGTGATGCCCGGGGCATCCATCTCGACGACGAAGGCTGTGATGCCGCCCTTGCCTGCGGGCTCGTCGCCGGCCGCCTCGTGCGGCAGGACCTTGGCCATGATGACGACCAGCTCCGCGATGACGCCGTTCGTCGTCCACAGCTTCGAGCCGTCGAGGACGTAGCTGAGCCCATCCTCGGCGAGCGTCGCCGTCGTCGTGAGCCGCGCCGGGTCGGAGCCGACGTCGGGCTCCGTCAGGAGGAAGGCCGTCACGGCGCCCGCCGCGCAGCGGGGCAGGAAGGCCTGCTTCTGCGCCTCAGTCCCGAAGAGCTTGACAGGCTCCGGGACGCCGATGGACTGGTGCGCCGAGAACAGCGCCCCGAGGCTCGGGTGCACGGAGCCGATGATCATGAGCGCGCGCCCGTAGTACGCGAGCGAGAGCCCGAGCCCGCCGTACTGCTTGGGGATCTTCATGCCGAACGCCCCGATGTCCGCGAAGGCGCGCAGGTACTCGTCCGGGACCCGGTCCTCGGCCTCGATCCGCGTGCCGTCCATGGTGCGCGTGAGCTGCTCGAGCCGGCGCAGGAACTGCTCGCCGTCGTCGACTGTCCCCTCGGGCGGGGCGGGGTGCGGGTGGATGAGGCTCCACTGGAAGTCGCCGAGGTAGAGCGCCTTGGCGAAGCTCGGGCGGTCCCACTCGGTCTCGCGGCCGGCCTCGGCGACGGCGCGCGCCTCCTCCCAGTCCGGCTCGCGCTCGTCGGGCGGCTCGGGCGCAGAAGGCTCACCGGGCCCAATGGCCCCAGTGCCGGCAGGCTCGCTCCCCGCGCCGGGCCGGTGGGTCTCGGTGGTCATGGCAGCCCCCTCATCCGCGGGGCCGCCGTGGGCCGGTGACCCATCCAGCTGTCGTCCCATCATAGGCTTGGGGCCTACCGGTGGGTAGGGGCACCCGTCGCCTGCAGCCCCTCAGTCGGCGGCGTCCGCGAGGGCGAGCAGGGCGGAGGCACACGCCTCGGGCGCCTCCCAATGCACCATGTGACCGGCGCCTGGCACGCTCGTGAGCCGCCATGCGGGATGCGCGGCGAGGAACGCCTCGATCTCCTCGGGCGAGCGGGTTCGATCGCCCGCTCCGAGGACGACGGCGGTCGGTGCCATCACGAGGCCCGGCACCTCGGGCGCGACCCCGTCGAGCGCCGCCACGAGCGAGCCGCGGAGCACTGGCCCGGGGATCCGGAACGCGGCCTCGGCCTCGTTCCGGAACGCTGGGTCCAAGGGCGCGTCGCCGTACCAGCCACGCAGGACGACGTCGACCGCGGCCTGATCGGGGGAGAGGTCGGGATCGGGGGAGAGGAAGAGCGAGACCAGCCGGGCCCGGGCCGCGGCGCTCGGCGCCACGGGGACCATGCCCACGAGCCCGAGGCCCGCGACGAGCTCGGGCCGCCGCGCGGCAAGCGTCGCGGCAACTGACCCTCCGAGCGAATGCCCCACGACCAGCGCTGGAGAGCCCGCTCGCGCGAGCCGCTCCGCCACGGCGTCGGCCGCCGCGTCCAGCGTCCAGGCAGCAGACGTCGGGTAGGCGGGCGGCCCGTCGGCCAGCACCGCGTTGCCCGTTCCGGAACCGGCTGATCCCGACCCGGCTGTTCCCGGCCTGGCTGCTCCCGATCCCGCTGCGGGCGCCGTCGGCCGCGCGGCATAGCCGAGAAGGCGGGGGACCTCGACGTGGTGCCCGCGTGCCTTCAGGAGCCGCGCGACCGGGAGCCAGTAGGCGGGAGGGCAGGCCCATCCGTGGAGGAGGACGAACGGCCGGGCGGGGCTGCGCATGCCTTCAGGAACCCGGGAGGAACGTGAGGGCCATGCTCGGGCCGTACTGCGGCAGGCCCTCGTTGGCGGCGAGCAGGATGATGAGGAGGCCCGCCTGCTCGAGCTGCTGCGCTCGGCGCAGAGGGCCGACCTTGAGGGGATTCAGGCCCGCAGACGAGGCGAAGTCCGCAACCGACTGGACCGCGGAGTCGTCGTCGCCCGCGATGAGGACGTCGAGCGGGTGGCCCGCCACCTCGCCCGGGACGAGCGTGACGGCGAAGGTGGTGTTGAACGCCTTGACCACCGTCGCCGGCGTGATCCTCTGGAGCTCCTCGGCAGCGGAGGATCCAGCCGGAACTGCGAGGCCGTCGAACGTCGAGGTGTCGATCGGGTTCGTGATGTCGACGTACACTCTGCCCGCCAGGCCGTCGCCGTACTGGGACGCGACGGACCGGGCGGCATCGTAAGGCACGGCCGGGATGACGATGGAGCCCTCGACGGCATCGCCCAGGATGCCGGCTGTGGCCGTACCGCCGACCTCGGCGGCGAGCGCCTCGGCCTGGGACCTCTCCGTGTGGGCGAGGATCTGGATGCTCCGGCCAGCCGCGACCGCGCGGTGCGCGAGGCCACGCGCCATGCTGCCGGTGCCGATGATCGTGATGTCGTTCATGGCCTTCCTTCTCTCCCGTGACAGGACTGACGGTAGACTCGAGCCGCCCGTGACGAAACCTGATTTGCGGGCCACCCGAGAGCCGCCTAATATTTAAGGCTGTCGTATGCAGTGGAGTCCACTTCTCGGCACTGAAGTCACCGTCTAACCGCGGCGAGGAACTTCGGCTGGTTCTCACCCCGCCTGGTCACCCTCCGGAAAGCTGCAGAACGAACGGTGCATCGAGGTGGCGGGACGCATCTGCGGACCGCCATTTTTACTGCAACTGTTTGACTACACCTTGGAGGAGCGAAACATGGCAGCGCATTGCCAGGTGACCGGGGCATCGCCCGCGTTCGGTCACAGCATTTCTCACTCGCACCGCCGCACCAAGCGTCGGTTCGACCCGAACATCCAGAAGAAGCGCTACTGGGTCCCGTCCCTGCGCCGCAACGTCACCCTGACGGTGTCGGCCCGTGGCATCAAGACCATCGACGTCCGCGGCATTGACGCGGTTGTCGCCGAGCTGCTTGCGAAGGGTGTGAAGCTCTGATGGCCAAGAAGGACAAGGACGCGCGTCCGATCATCAAGCTCAAGTCGACGGCCGGCACGGGCTACACCTACGTGACCCGCAAGAACCGCCGCAACGACCCGGATCGTCTCGTCATGAAGAAGTACGACCCGGTCGTCCGCAAGCACGTCGACTTCCGAGAGGAGCGCTAAGCACATGGCCAAGAAGTCCAAGATTGCCCGCAACGAGCAGCGCAAGGTGATCGTTGACCGCTACGCCGCGAAGCGCGCTGAGCTGAAGAAGACGCTCATCGACGAGAACGCGACCGACGAGGCCCGCGAGGCCGCCCGCCTCGGCCTGCAGAAGCTTCCCCGCGACGCTTCCCCGGTTCGCCTCCGCAACCGCGACCAGATCGACGGCCGCCCCCGCGGCACGTTCCAGAAGTTCGGCATCTCGCGCGTCCGCTTCCGCGAGATGGCACACAAGGGCGAGCTTCCGGGCGTCACCAAGTCGTCCTGGTAGGCCGTAGCGCTCGCTGAGCGTTCGCGATACCCGTCCCGAAGGGGCGGCACCCGGCAAGGGTGCCGCCCCTTCGGCGTCTCCGGGTCCAGGAGTTCGCCCCGGGTGGATCCAGCTGCGCCCCCCGCGCACGACGGCGCCGTGTCGGCTCTGGCGCGGACCTCGCCACCGTGGTGGCATGGACCCGTGCAGAGCGTCTACCCAGGAGTGTTCCGTCTGGACCGGAGCCTCGGCTCCAACGGCTACCTCGTCGAGGCGGGGGAGCGGGTCGCCGTGATCGACCCCGGCCTCGACTGGGGCGCCGGCCGCGTCCTGCGGGAGCTCGCGTCCGCACGCGTGCTCGAGAAGGTGACCGACATCCTCATCACGCACTATGACCGCGACCACGTCGGGGCCACGGCCCGGCTCCAGGCCGTCACGGGGGCCACCGTCTGGATCGGCCGGGCGGATGCGGAGGTGCTCGAGGGGACGCGCCGTGCCGGGACGGCCTACCGCAGACTCCTCGCCCGCGTCCCCCTGCGGCCGTTTCCCGGCAGGGTCCAGCGGCTCGACGGCGAGGCCGAGGTCCTCCCGGGCGTCCGGGCCCTCCCGACGCCCGGCCACACCGACGGGCATCTGGCGTTCGTCTTCTTCGAGGTCCTCTTTGCCGGCGACGCGGTCCTCGGTGACGACCGCACCGGGCTCACCCAGTTCCCGAGGTTCATCACGACGGACCGCGCCGCTGCCCTCCGCTCCGAGGAGGTCCTCCGCGGACTCGGCGCGACCTGGCTCTGCCCGGGCCACGGGAGGGTCCGAGAACTCAGGCGGCCCGGGGGCGGTGACCTGCCTGCGCCCGGGCCGTGAGGCCCAGGAGCGCTGGCGGTCAAGCACGACACGCCCGGGCGGACGGGTGGATTTGCGCGCATCACCCGGCACCTGTAATGTTTTCTGAGTCGCCGGGGCGGCCACGAGAAATCGGGGTCCAGCCGGGCGGAAGATCCCCCTCGAACAGCCGGAACGGCGGCGATGTGCTGCGCGCTCGGGCTGGGGCCGGGAGCGGAATTCCGAGGCTTTTTCCGAGAAATACGGAATTTGCACGGGAGGGCCGGTTCCGGTAAAGTTGGTGGACGTGCCTCGGGGAGGCGAGCGGCTGGAAGAGGGCCGCGAGAGTTACCCGGGTGTGAC
>NZ_MTIC01000040.1 GCF_001999765.1 Sinomonas mesophila
GTGGGGCTACCCCGGCGCAGGCTCGGGCTTCCCCCTCGCACTATCCGACACCTGCTTCGACCTCGCCCCGGGCACGGAAACGGGAGACTTGCAGAAGTTCTCCTACAAGCCGGGCAATGGCCAGAACGCGACGCCCTCCGACATGGAGTGCCAGCGCAACGCGAGCGGCCAGACCGTTCCAGGCGGCTGGGGCTGGCTGGACGAGTCCAGCCCGTGCGAGGCCGAGACGGCCGTGGACGAGACCATCGGCTCAGATCCCGGCAACGACCCCGCCGACTGCAAGCCGGTCCTGGATCAATGGATCGCCGACCTGGAAGCCGGCAAGAGCGTCGAGGTCCCCTTCCCGATCTTCGACTATGGGTCGTACGAGGGAAGCAAGGCGGAGTTCCACATCCTGGGCTACGCCACCCTCGAAATCGTCGCCTGGCAGTTCAGCGGTGCCGGCCGCAACCCGTTCACCTACATGCCGGCATCGCTCGACTCAGACATGACGTGCGCGGGCAGCGAGCGCTGCGTCATCGGCCGCTTCGTCAAGTTCGAATCCCTCGAAACCTGGAAGCTCGGAGGCGGCAACTTCGGCACCCCGGGCTACCAACTCATCGACTAAACCACAGGAGAACCCCATGAGGACCCGCCTACTGGGAGGCGTGGCCGCCTTGATTGTCGCAATCATCGGCACCTTCCTTCTCATCACCTACGTCAACGGCGCGGAGAGCCGCGCCTTCGCCGGCACGGAGACCCGCGAGGTCTACGTCGTCCAGACGGCAGTCGCCGCCAACACGCCGGCTGCATCTCTCGGCAACGCCGTCACCAAGAAGTCCCTTCCGGCCGCCGCCCTTCCGGAGGGCGCTCTGACGGATCTCAACGACCTCCAGGGAAAGGTCGCCGCCGTGGCCCTCGAGCCGGGCGAGGTGCTCCTGGCCTCCCGCTTCGCATCCCCCGATCAGGTCGAGGGGAAGGGCCGCGTCGCGGTGCCTGAGGGCATGCAGGAAGTGACGGTCAAGCTCCCGATCGAGCGCGTCGTCGGCGGCACTCTCTCCGCGGGGGACACGGTCGGCGTGTTCTTCTCGCTCGGTGACGGCGCGAACGGAGCCCAGACCCAGCTCACCTTCCACAAGGTCTTGGTCACTGGCGTGCAGTTGGCCTCAGGAGAAGCGGCCTCCAACAACGCCAGCTCCCCCCAAGAGAACGCCTCCGGTGGGGGTCTGAAGTCCAGTGGAGCAGCAGGCACGGGCGAGTACCTCGTGACTCTCGCACGGCCCGCAGCCGAGGCTGAGCGGATCGTCTTCGCCACGGAGTTCGGATCGCTCTACCTCTCGAAGGAACCCTCCAAGGCAATCGAGAACAACGAGGGTGTCGTCGACCGGACGAAGGTATTCCGATGAGCCGCTTCGCCCTCGTCACCGCTGACGCGGACTTCGAGCACCGGACCCGGCTGGCCACAGCCAGCCTGGCTGGGTCGCTCCAGGCCTTCCAGGCTGACTACCTCCCCGCCGAGGCGGCGGACCTCGTACGACAGCTCGTGGGCGAGCCGCTCGAGGTCCTCGTCCTCGGGCCGGACCTGCGCACCGATGACGTTCTGCGGTTCGCCGCCGCGCTCGATGTCGTCATGCCCCACGTCAGCACGGTCTACGCCGCACAGGCGACGCCCGATCTCGCGCTGTCGGCGATGCGTGCCGGCGTACGAGACCTCGTCACCCCGGACATCGACTCCAAGCTCCTGCGGGATCATCTCGAGGATGCCGCCCAGGCGGCAGCCACACGGGCTGCCGGCTCCCTCTTCTCGGAGGGGGCCTCCGCGCTCGAACAGGGGCAAGGCCGAGTCATCGCGGTCATGTCCCCCAAGGGGGGCGTCGGCAAGACGACCCTTGCGACCAACATTGCGGTGGGCCTCGGCAGGATCGCGCCGATGTCCGTGGTCGTCGTCGACCTCGATCTGCAGTTCGGCGATGTCGCGAGCGGCCTCGGTCTGACACCCGAGCGAACGATCGTCGACGCGGCGACGGGCCCGCAGGATGTCCTCTCGCTCAAGACGTACCTGACCTCGCATCCCGCAGGCATCTATGCGCTGTGCGCGCCGAGGAACCCTGCGGACGCGGATCGCATCAGCGTCCCGGTCGTCGCGGAGCTCATCAAGCACCTCACCACGCAGTTCCAGTTCGTCGTCATCGACACCTCCCCGGGTCTTGGAGAGCACGTGCTCGCCGTCCTCGAGCAGGCGACCGACGGCGTCTGGGTGTGCGGAATGGACATTCCCAGTGTCCGTGGCCTCAAGACGGGGCTGGAGGTCCTCGACGAGCTGCACCTGCTGCCGGAGAAGCGAATCGTCGTGCTCAACATGGCGGACCGCAAGGCCGGCATCAGCGTCAAGGACGTCGAGGCCACGCTGGGAGTCCCCGTCGACCTCGTGCTGCCCCGCTCGCGGGCTCTTCCCCTCAGCACCAACAGGGGCATTCCCGTGCTCCAGGACGGCCTGAGGGATCCAGTTGCCAAGGGGCTGCGCTCGCTCATCGAGCGGTTCAAGCCGCAGTGGGACAAGAACCATCGCCAGACCCATCGCCGGGAGGTGTTCCAATGAGTCTCTTCGACAGGCTGCACGCAACACGAGGCAGCGGGGGCGAGGACTCCGACGCCGCAGCAGACCCCCACCAGCCGACCGCACCGACGGACGCCCCACTTCTCGACAGGGGGCCGGCATCGACGCTGTCGGGGCGTGTCGAAGCGAAGGCTGCCGCCGATGCCGAGGCCAGGCAGGTCGCGACTCTTTCCACGCCCGGAGTGTCCGAGGCCTCGAGCCACGCCCTGCGCGAGCTCAAGGAGCAGGTCACGACGGATCTCTACGAGCGTGTCGGCGCCCGCATCGCGGATTCGGCGCTGGACGAGGCCCAGCTGCAGGACTACGTCCGCAGCGAGCTACGCACCGTCGTCGCCGAGCAGCAGGTCCCCCTCACGTCGTCGGAACGGGACAGCCTCATCAACGAGGTCATGGATGACGTCCTCGGCCTGGGCCCCATCCAGCGGTACATCGACGATCCCTCGGTCACGGAGGTCATGGTCAACCGCGCGGACCAGGTGTACGTCGAGCGCGACGGCCAGCTGTCCCCGACGTCGACGACCTTCGCTTCGGAGGAGCAGTTGCGCCGGGTGATCGATCGCATCGTCTCCCGGGTTGGCCGCCGCATCGACGAATCCTCGCCCCTCGTGGACGCCCGGCTCGCTGACGGTTCGCGCGTCAATGCGATCATCCCCCCACTGGCCGTCAACGGAGCCGCCCTCACGATCCGCAAGTTCTCGAAGGAGGCCCTGAGCGTTGAGAAGCTCATCGCGATCGGGTCGCTCACGCCTGAGATGGCGGAGCTTCTGCGGGCGTGCGTCGCGGCCCGGCTCAACGTGATCGTCTCGGGTGGCACTGGCACGGGCAAGACGACGCTCCTGAACGTCCTGTCCTCGTTCATTCCGCGCAGCGAGCGCATCGTGACGATCGAGGATGCGGTCGAGCTTCAGCTGCAGCAGGATCACGTCGTCCGGCTCGAGAGCCGCCCGCCCAACATCGAGGGCAAGGGCGCCATCACGATCCGCGACCTCGTGCGCAACTCCCTCCGCATGCGGCCCGACCGCATCGTCGTCGGCGAAGTCCGTGGCGGGGAGACCCTGGACATGCTGCAGGCCATGAACACCGGCCACGACGGCTCCCTGTCCACGGTCCACGCCAACACCCCCCGCGACGCGATCGCCCGCCTCGAGACCCTCGTGCTCATGGCGGGCATGGACCTCCCGCTCCGGGCCATCCGCGAACAGGTGGCCTCCGCGGTCAACCTCATCGTCCACCTGACCCGCCTCCGCGACGGCACCCGCCGCGTCACCCACGTGACGGAGGTCCAAGGGATGGAGGGCGACGTCGTCACCCTCCAGGACGCGTTCCTCTTCGACTACACGGCTGGGGTGGACTCGACGGGCCGCTTCCTGGGGAAGCCGATCCCGACCGGCGTGCGTCCCCGGTTCACGGAGCGCTTCGCGGAGCTCGGCATCCCCCTCAGCCCCGCGGTCTTCGGGAGCCAGTTCGGGAGGATGGGCCGTGGATAGCACACTCATCCTCGTCGTCGGCCTTGCGGCGGTGTACGCGGGGCTCGCTGGAGTGGTCATCATCTGGATGAAGTCAGGGCGGACCGTCACCAAGGACCGTCGCCGGCCGAAGTCGGCGAGTCACGACGAATCGGCGCTCTCTGCCCTCGCCGTCAGGGCTGTGGAAACCGTCAACAAGCAGCTGCATGGGCGTCAGCTCAAGCTCTTGGCGGTGGACAAGTTCGAGCAGGCGGGCGTGTCCCTGCGCGCGGCGGACTTCATCCTCATCTGTGTCTGCGGGGCGTTCGGCGTAGCAATTCTGGGGACGCTTCTCGCCAATCTGGGCCTGGGCGTCCTCCTGGCGCTGCTGTTCGTCGTCGGAATGCTCGTGTGGCTCAACCTCAAGGCATCAAAGCGGCAGGGCAAGTTCGCCGAGCAGTTGCCGGACACGCTCCAGCTGCTCACCGGCAGCCTGCGCGCAGGCCACAGCCTGCTTCGGGCCGTCGACACGGCCGCGGACCAGTCCTCCCAGCCCATGTCCGACGAACTGCGCCGAGTGGTCAACGAGAACCGGATCGGACGCGACCTAGGGGAGTCCATGGCCGAGACCGCGGCACGCACGAAGAGCCAGGACTTCCTGTGGACCGCGCAGGCCATCGAGACCCAGCGCGAGGTAGGCGGAAACCTCGCGGAGGTCCTGGACAACGTCAACAACACGATCAGGGAGCGGGCCTATCTTGCGCGGCAGGTCCGGGCGCTCACGGCGGAGGGACGGCTGTCCGCGATCGTCCTGGTCGGGCTGCCCATCGCCCTCCTGATCTTCATTTCGGTCATCAACCCGACGTACGCGAACGTGTTCTACACAACCCTCCCGGGCTGGATCATGCTCGGCGTCGTGGCCGTGATGCTCACCATCGGGACGATCTGGATGCTGCGGCTCACCAAGCCCAAGTACTAGGAGCACAGACAATGAACATCATCGCCCTGAGCGCCGTGCTCCTCGTCGTGGCGCCGGCAGCGTACCTGACGTGGGCCCTGGTCGCCGCCGACCGCACGTCACGCCAGCGCATCGAACAGAACCTCGGCCTGGCCAAGAACACCCCTCAGCGATCAGCGGCCTCTGTCCCTGAGGCGCTGACCCGGCTCGCCCAGAAGGCCGTGCCCGCCGGGTACGCCGGCTGGCTGGACACCAAGCTCGCGGGAGCCGGCCGGCCGAAGGCCTGGCCCCTCGAGCGCGTCCTCACCCTGAAGCCGGTCCTCGCGGCCGTCGGGCTCGCGGTGGGACTGGTGTTCCTGCTGCAAAGCCCCTCCGGGCCGTTTGTTGTGCTGCTGCTTGGCCTCGGCGCCTTCGGCTACTTCCTGCCCGACCTGCTGCTCATCAACGCCGCCACGAAGCGCCGTCGGGCCATCCAGTTCGCCCTGCCCAACATGCTCGACCAGATGCTCATCTCGGTCGAGGCCGGCGTCGGCTTCGAGAGCGCAATGACCAAGGCTGCGCAGAACAGCGCGGGCCCGCTCGCGGACGAGTTCGTGC
>NZ_MTIC01000041.1 GCF_001999765.1 Sinomonas mesophila
CCGCAATCACCCTCGCCGCATCACTCGCATGGCTCAACGCCAGCTTTAGCAACACGCCCTAGGGCTGCTCGGACCTGGCCTGCTCGCGCAGGCGCGCCCGGCGCTCCTCGATCTCGCGCTCGACCTGCTGCTCGGGCGTCTCACCCGGCGTCCCGGCGCCGGGGATCGCCTTCGGCGCCGCGGACCCGCGCGGGCGGGCGCCGGCGTCGTCCGCGAACTCGCCGGGGAGCACGTCCGGGGCGCCGCCGAACGCCTCGCTCGTGGCGCGGATGACGGCGCGGCCCATCATGAGGTTGCCAGCGCCGCCCACGACGGCGCCGATCCCGAAGGGCACGGCGCGGCCGAGGAGGGCCGTGCCCTGCTTCCTCAGCAGCCACGCGAGGAACCGCTTCTGCAGGCGGCCCTGCAGCGCCTTGACCGCCGACGCGGGGAGCGAACGGTTCACGGCGGCGCCCCACGCGCCCTTCGCGCCGTTGCTGCGGCCGAGGGCCTGGCCCGTGAAGGCACTCAGCAGGGCCGTGCCCTCCTCGCCGAGCATGATGGCCATGACGGTGGTCCGGGCCCGATCTGGATCCTCGAGGTGCACGCCGTGGAGCTCGGCGACCGAGGCAGCGTAGAAGGCGGTCGCCTCGAGGAAGCCGACGGTCGCCACCGCGGAGAGGCCCAGGGATGCGACGGTCCCGACGCCGGGGATGGCGGCCGAGCCGCCCACGGCGGCACCCGCGCCAGCGACGGCGGCCAGGTAGTCGCGCTCGAGCCGCGCGCTCAGCTGCGCCGGCGTGTCATGGGGCCGCTGCCGGCGCATGCGCCGCAGGTTGGCCAGCACGAGCGGGCGCTGGACCTCGACGGCTCGGAGGAGGGCCCGGTGCAGGCCCGGCGTCGCGCGCCCCTCGGCGTCGAACATGGCCTGATGGGCGGTGTCCTGCGCGATCCGCAGGGCGCGGTTCTGTCTCGCCATGCCCCCAGCGTAGCGCCGCTCTGGGACCCGCGTCCGCGCCGGATGAGGCCGCGATGTTTGGCCCCGCCGGCCGTTGGGAAAGGGTGACGTAGGGCTGGCCTGCCAGAGGGCTGGCACGCGCTCTCGGCGCCCAGCGGAAGGAGCTAGTCATGGGCATCGGTGCTTCCATCTTCCTGATCGCCGTCGGCGCGATCCTCGCCTTCGCCGTCACCCCGGGGCTCATCCCGTTCGTGGACCAGACCCTCGTCGGCTACATCCTCATCGGCGTCGGCGTGCTCGGCCTCGTCGTCTCGATCGTCATGATGAGCAGCCGTCCGCACCGCCGCGTGACGGAGTCCCGCAACACGGTCGACCCGGACACGGGCGATACCGTGACCCGACGGGACACCCGCGAGGCCTAGCCGCCCGCGAGGCACACTCCACCGCGAGTCCAACGGCCCATCGGCCCGGTGGAGGGGATTCCAGCCCCTCCACCGGGCCGATCTTTGTTTGTGTTGGAACCGTTGACAATGCCACACAAACAAAGATAAAGTCGATCAATCCCACGTTGATGTGACTGGCACCACAGGGCCGGACGAGGATGTCGAGGAGTGTGAGATGTTCGCTGAGGAGCGGCAGCGGCTCGTGGCCGCACGCGTTGCCGAGGCAGGCCGCGTGAGCGTCACCGAACTCGCCGACCGCTTCTCCGTCACGACCGAGACCGTCCGCCGCGACCTCGCCGCCCTCGAGGCCGCCGGCGTCCTGCGCCGCGTCCACGGCGGCGCTGTGCCGGCGGACCGCGCGAGCACCGCCGAGACGGCGCTCTTCGAGCGCCAGGTGCAGAACCTCGCCGAGAAGCAGCGGATGGCGGACGCCGCCGCGGCCCTCATCACCTCCTCGCGCGCCGGCAGCATCCTGCTCGACGCCGGGAGCTCTACCGAGGCGATCGCCGAGCGCCTCCTGGGCTCACGCGCCGACAACGGCCGCGAGCTCGTCGTCATGACCAACGCCCTGCCGATCGCGGACAAGCTCGCCGCGGAGCCGGGCCTCGCCGTCCACCTCCTCGGCGGCCGCATCCGCCCCGTGACCCGCGCCGCCGTCGGGCAGGCGACGATCGACGCCGTCGAGCGCCTCCGCCCCGACCTCGCCTTCGTCGGCGCGAACGGCGTGCACCCCGCCTTCGGGATCAGCACCCCGGACGCCGAGGAGGCAGCCGTGAAGGCGGCGTTCGTGCGCTCGGCGCGGCGCGTCGTCGTGATCGCCGACCACACGAAGTTCAACGTCGAGACGCTCGTCCAGTTCGGGCGGCTCGACCAGCTCGACACCCTCGTGACCGACCGTGCCCCGGAAGGGGACTTGGCCGCCGCGCTCGCGGAGGCCGGAGTGGAAGTGGTGACCTCATGATCGTGACCCTGACCGCCAACCCGAGCCTCGACCGCACGGTCGAGCTCGGCGCCCCGCTCGCGCGCGGCGAGGTCCAGCGCGCCGTGTCCGTCCGGCAGGAGTCGGGCGGCAAGGGCGTGAACGTCTCGCGCGCGCTCAAGGCCTCGGGCCTCGAGACACTCGCAGTGCTCCCGGGCGACGCCGGCGACCCCGTGCTCGCCGGGCTCTCCGCGACGCACGTGCCGTTCGCGGCGCTGCCGATCGGGGCCCCGCTGCGCTCGAACGTGACGCTGACCGAGCCGGACGGGGTCACGACCAAGGTCAACGAGCCGGGTCCGGAGCTCACGGAGCAGCTGACGAAGGAGCTCGTCGACCTTCTCGTCGAGCGCTCGCGCGGTGCCGCCTGGGTGGTCCTCGCGGGCTCGCTCCCCCCGGGCGTGCCGGCGGACTTCTACGCGACCGTCGCCGAGCGCCTGCGGGCGGACGACGGCGGGGCCGCACCGAAGATCGCGGTGGACTCCTCGGGCGGGCCGCTGGCAGCCTCGCTCGCGGGCCGCCCCGAGCTGCTCAAGCCGAACGCCGACGAGCTCGCCGAGCTCGCCGCGCTGGCCGGGCTGCCCGACGTCGGCTCCCCGGCGGAGCTCGAGGCGTCGCCGGAGCGTGCGGCGGCGGCCGCCCAGGCTCTCGTCGAGGCCGGCGTGGGCGCCGTCCTCGCGACCCTGGGCTCCAAGGGGGCCGTCCTCGTGACGGCCGAGGGTGCGTGGCACGCCACGCACTCCCCCATCCGGGCCGTCAGCACCGTGGGTGCCGGCGACTCGTCCCTGGCCGGGTACCTCCTGGCCGACCTCTCCGGGGCGGACGCTGTGGGCCGCCTTCGCCAGGCCGTGGCCCACGGTGCCGCTGCCGCGTCCCTGCCGGGATCCACCGTCCCGGCAGTGCACCAGACCGATCCCTCTGCCGTGACCGTCACGGCCCTCTAAGAAGGACTGACCATGACCGATCTCCTCACCACCGAGCTCGTGGTGCTCGACGCCTCCCTCGGCGCCGGGTCCGCGGACGTGATCAGGCACCTCGCCGGACGCGTCGCCGACGCCGGCCGCGCCGCCGAGGCGGAGGGCCTGTTCGCGGACGCGTACGCCCGCGAGCAGAAGACCGCCACGGGCGTGCCCGGCGGCATCGCGATCCCGCACTGCCGCTCGGCCGCCGTCACCGTCCCCTCCCTCGCGATGGCGCGCCTGTCCCGACCGGTCGACTTCGGCGCCAAGGACGGCCCGGCCGACCTCGTCTTCTTCATCGCCGCCCCCGAGGGCGCCGACCAGGAGCACCTCAAGCTCCTCGCCAAGCTCGCCCGCAGCCTCATCAAGAAGGACTTCACGGCGGCCCTCCGCGCGGCCTCGTCGGAGCAGGACGTCGTGGCCCTCGTCAACGACGCGCTCGGCCTCACCGCCCCCGTCGAGGCGGGCACGCCGGCCGCGGCGGCCGCTGCGGCAGCCAGCGCCGGCGACGGCGGCGGCCGCCCCCTCAAGAAGATCGTCGCCGTCACCGCATGTCCGACCGGCATCGCGCACACGTATATGGCCGCCGACTCGCTCGTCGCGGCCGGCAAGGAGCGGGGCCTGGACGTCCAGGTCGAGACGCAGGGCTCGGCGGGGGCGACGCCCCTCGCCCAGTCGGTGATCGACGCAGCGGACGCGGTCGTGTTCGCGGTCGACGTCGACGTCCGCGACAAGGAGCGCTTCGCGGGCAAGCCGTACGTCCAGTCGCCCGTCAAGCGCGGGATCGACGAGCCGGGCGTCATGCTCGACGAGGCCCTCGCCGTGGCCGCCGACCCAAGCGGGCGCCGTGTGGTCGCGGCACGGGGTGCGGCGGCGTCGGCCTCCGGCGGGGACCGGCAGGAGTCCGTCGGCGGCAAGCTCAAGCGCGCCCTCCTGACGGGCGTGAGCTACATGATCCCGTTCGTGGCCGGCGGCGGTCTGCTCATCGCGCTCGGCTTCCTCCTCGGCGGCTTCGACATCACGGCCTACGCGGACACGATCGTCGTCCAGAACAACCTCGGCAACCTGCCCACGGAGTTCGGCTCACAGGCGTGGGGCCCGCTCGGGGCGTACCTCGGGGCTGTGCTGTTCAAGATCGGTGCCCTCTCGATGGGCTTCCTCGTCCCGGCGCTCGCGGGGTACATCGCGTACGCCTTCGCCGACCGGCCGGGCATCGCCCCCGGCTTCGTCGCCGGCGCCGTCGCGGGCTTCATGGGCGCGGGCTTCCTCGGCGGCATCGTCGGCGGCCTCCTGGCCGGCTACGTCGCGCACTGGCTCGCGACGCTCCCGGCGCCGCGCTGGCTCCGCGGCCTCATGCCGGTCGCGATCATCCCGCTCGTGGCCTCGATCATCGCCTCCGGCCTCATGTTCCTCGTCCTGGGCGGCCCGATCGCGGCTCTCACGGCAGCGCTCAACACTTGGCTCACGGGCATGAGCGGCGCGACCGCCGTCGTGCTGGGCATCATCCTCGGCCTCATGATGTGCTTCGACCTCGGCGGCCCGGTCAACAAGGTGGCCTACGCCTTCGCCGTCGCCGGCCTGAGCGCCGCGAGCGCCGACAACACCGCGCCGTACCTCATCATGGCCGCCGTCATGGCCGCCGGCATGGTCCCGCCGCTCGCGATGGCGCTCGCGACCGTCATCGACCACCGGAACTTCAACGCGACGGAGCACGAGAACGGCAAGGCCGCGTGGCTGCTGGGCGCCTCCTTCATCTCCGAGGGCGCGATCCCGTTCGCCGCGGCCGACCCGCTGCGCGTCATCCCGGCGTCCATGCTCGGCGGCGCCGTGACTGGTGCCCTGTCGATGGCGTTCAGCGCGGGCTCGAAGGCCCCGCACGGCGGAATCTTCGTCTTCTTCGCGATCGACAACTTCCTCCTGTGGGTGGTCTCGATCGCCGCGGGCGTGGTCGTCACCGCACTCACCACCATCGCGCTCAAGCGCTACGTGGGCCGCAAGGCTCCCGTGGCCGCCGAGCCGGTCCCCGCCGCCGCCTGAGCGGACGCACGAGAGGTCGAAATCAATGCAGCAGTTTCATGGTGTCGGTGTGACCCCGGGGCGTGTTCTGGGGCCGGTGCGGCAGATGCCGGCCCCGGTCGCGGAGCCCCCGGCCGGGGCGGGGACGGGCGAGGACGCCCTGGCGGGGGCGGAGCGGATCCGGGCCGCGGCCAAGGCCGTC
>NZ_MTIC01000042.1 GCF_001999765.1 Sinomonas mesophila
CGCTCACCCATCCACCCAGCCAACCGCAGACTCGGCCTCGATCGGTTTAGCAACACGCCCTAGTACTTCAGTCGCGCTTTTTCGGGGTCTATCGGCGTATTTAACCGGGCCCCGGGGCGGGGCGCGTGTTAATCCTTGCCGGTGGACGAGGACCAGGCCCGAGGAGATCGCCTACTTCTTCTGCCACGCCCCCAAGCGCGAGGCCGGGCAGGACCATGCCAGGTCCGCCAGTACACCGGCTGGTACCGGCACATCCCCCTCTCCATGCTCGCCCACGCCTTCCTGACCGCCATCAAGGCCAAAGAGGGGGCGCCAGATACGGCAAGCCAGAGCTCGTAACGCTCTCCCTGCCCGAAATCCGGCGCCTCATCACCCGCCCCGCCTGGGCCTCCGTCCCGGACCCCGGACACATCCTCCAGCGTGCACGCTGGCGCCGAAAGCATCAACACAATGCCAGACGACATCACTACCGGAAACGAGAAAGCCGACGACAAACGCGACTGTAGTACTAGCCGGAGGCTGGCTACGGCCGGAGGGCGCGCAGGGTGCACGAATCCTTCAGATTGCTCTCGACTTCAGCCTGGGTGCCCCGGGGGGTGAGCACGTCCTGTCGGCTCGGACCAACATCATCTGAGCATCCTCCACAACCCACTAGCATGGTCGACCACAACGGAATCGACGTCTGATGAATTGCCGTTACGGAAAGGCTCATGCCTCGAATCGAGGGCTTCGCCCGACTTCATCTCCTGGGAGGTGGAATGAAATGCGGCGTGTTAGCGGTGCATTCCCCAACCGCAGAGAGGGAGACTTCTAGGTCAGGGATCTGTCTTGTGAATTGGAGGTTCAGGCACCCCAATGTCTGTCCCGAGTCGTCGCTGACGACCCACAAATGCGGCGAGTCGTCACTCGAAGTGATGACTGTTGTCCGAGCCCCCGACAAGAGGGTGGATGGACGGTAGAAGACTCCGCAGCCCTGCGGGTCGCATTCGCGAAGGACCACTGGTCCAGGCGTGTCATTCACCACGACGGCATCAAATCGATACGGGACAGGGTCAACGGGGCGATAAAGGAAGAGCGCGGAGACCATCCAGAACGCGATTCCTGCCAGGAGGAGACTGCTAGCAAGCACGGCGGCCACAATGGCGATCGGGTGACGAGACACTTGGGCGACCATCGTGCGAACTCCTGTCTGTTCGTTCATCTTGGATCCAACTTGCTTGTGGATCAAGACTCTCATGGGCTCGCGGGACTCCAAGGGTCAAGCCAGGGCCCGAAGTGACTTGTGGCCGGCGGCGTTCCCTCATATGATCCTCGCACCGCTGAAGCGTCATGGGGGGATTGAACGCTTTCCGCCCCCTGAGCCGCCCCTTGCATCCAGCAATTCAGCGGAGATTTCGTGATCGGGGGACTCATTGAAATTCGCTCTTCGGCGCCGCCATTCCGTCGCAATTTTTCTGGCAGCATGCCTTTCGACTCCAAGCGCGCTCGGCCCATTGGCTGCCAATGCGGCAACGGTCACGGGGCAACGGATCACTTCGGAAATCGGACCATCTTGGACAGCCTCGTATGCCCGACAGAATTGGCCGCCCGGGCTGGAGACCGTGGTATTGGCCAGAGCCCAGTATCCCGGGGCCATCGCGATCGCCACGCCTTTGGCAGCACGTCTAGGCGTTCCACTGCTCATTGCAGACGGATCGGGTGGAGCCCAGGATGCCGAGACCTACGCAGCACTCGACGCCCTGAGACCCCAGAAAGCGCTCCTCATCGGGCCCGACTGGTCTCCCAAGCATCCAATCTACGGGGCGTCGCGCAAAGGGTGACTACTACGGACTGGATTAACGGGACCTGGCCTCACGGGGTTATCGCAGGTGGTGGCGCAGCAATTCACCACAGCAGGCGATGCAGCCATTCTTGCCGCTGGTGGCACGGTTGACATGGTCACCGCGGCCAGCGCAGCTTCGGCACTGAAGGTGCCGTTGATTCTTACACAGCCCGGATATAGCACGTTCTCTGATGGGGCAGTGAATGAAATAAAGAGGCTAGGCACCAAGCGAGTCCATCAAGTGGGGACGGTTCCCAACGCCGATCTCGAACCCGTCGCCAAAGCGCTAACGGGCGCAAGCATCGACTTGTCGCCCCTGAACGGACAGACACCCGAAGCGCGGAACGCCTCTATGGGAGTCCTTCTCGAGTCAAAGAACATCGACAGCTCGAAGGTCTTCGTCGGTTCGAGCTCGAGCTGGCCCACTGGCCTGAACGGGATGCTTGCAGTCGCCCGGGACGGCGCATTCCTCCATCTTGCCCTTGGCCCTGACACAGTTCCGGAGGATCTCCGTCAGCTGGTATCGGCCTGGGGACCGGAGGCAAAGAAGATCGTGCTGCTGGGCGGCGCAGCTCAGCTCTCAGCATCCTTCGAGTCCTCAATCCGGAACGCGATCCAGCCGCGTACCCCGAGGCCGCAGTTCTCCATTCAAGGCTTCACCAAGACCGCCCAAGGCACCACTTCTCTATCCCTGACACCGCAATCCGGCGCTACTGCGTATTCTGTCTACGACCTCGAAGGGGCTCAGGTCTTTACCGGCCCGGCGCCAACGTTCGAGCTGCCCTCGCTGACTACGACATTCAAGGTCCAAGCTAAGAATGGCTCGCAGGTGATTGCCGAGCGAGACGTTCGAATCTCCGAGGGCAACGAGTCGACGGGCCAGGCAGAGAGAGTAGCCACCTCTGCCTACAGCGGAAGTTACCCTCAATTGGAGCGAAGCCGCCGCCGGCGGACCTCGTCCTCACAAGATCCTGCGGACCTCCGTCAGCCGAGCTCCCGATGGTTCACTCCAGCAGGATGGGCAGACGATGATCGGCATTACTTGCGCGGCGGAGTTCACAGACGCCTCGCCGACAGCAACAGTGCAGAACGTCGATAGCGTCGAAGCCTTCGGGAGCCCGACCGGCAATGCCTGCACTTCCGCGTCGGCTCCTCCTACCGAGGGCACCGACCGGACGCTGACGGGCCTCAATGTTCCCACCGGTCTCCCCGGATCCACCGGAGCCGCTTCGACATCCACGCTGTCCAAGAACAGCGGGGGTTCCATCCTGCAGAACGCAGTGACATCAGCAGCCGATTCTCCGGGCCCTCGCGCCACACCAACCCTGGGGGAGGCAGCGCTCCTTCGCGCCAAGTCCGAAGCCAAAACGAAACTCCGTCAAGACAACGGCGGAAGGCCCAGCGCCTCAACGTTTCGCGACAACTGCCTTCAGCCCCGTGCTCCCTTGGAAGTTTCGCTACCGTATGTTCCTTAGCCAGGGACGAGTACGTCCCGTTCCGTGGAACCCACAGGTCATGTATGGGGATGGCCGAGGATTTAGCGCCTGGAACGGAACCCATCGCACACAGGTCGACACGACGTTCTATTTCGACTCTAACTGGCAGACGACCGGAGCGACATTCGAGAAGAACGTCGGCCAAAGCATCGAGTACGACTGCCCGGGGGCCGATGAGTACATCGGCTGCACCGAAACGGGCCGACGAACGGCGCCGGACTCCGGCATCTCCACTATGTTCCAGCCCCGGACCTACTACCAGCCGTTTCCCTACGCTCAAGTCATTCACTCGGTTGGCGATCCCTTTCCGGTCAAGGGCCTGTCCTCATGGTGGGGCGATGTCTATGCTCCCCCATTCGATACATTGCCCAATACAACTACCTCCTCAATGGATTCTGGCTGTCGGGCGTGCTGGCATGCGCACCCGAACAAGAGATATGGGGCGGATTCGTGCCAGGCGAATGGCATCCGATCCTGCTTTACAGGCCCTTGTGCCCTCTCGCAGTCGGAGCAGCCGCTGGCCCCTTGCTCCCTTATGTGTTCAAGATGTGACTCGTTGTCTGCTCCTCGAAAAGGATCTATTGCGAGTCCTAATCACTGCCGTCGTAAATGACTAGGGGGAGGAGAACCTCGAGGTCAGGTTCTCCTCCCCCAAGTAAGACCTGTCGTCGGCCACGGCTATTGGAGCCATGAGATGTCAAGATTCCACCTCGAAACGGCGACACCAGCCCCTCCTGAGATCGTCTTCAACGCGTGCCTACACGTTGAGACTCATGTCGCTTCAATGACAAAGTCAAAGGAAAGGGTAATCGGCGGAGTCACCTCTGGCAAGCTCAAACTGGGGGACACCGTAGTCTCGAGGCAAGGCACTTCGGGTTGCTTTGGAGGATGACGGCTCTCATCACCGAATTCGATCCATTCACCTCTTTTGTTGACGAACAGATCAGGGGCCCATTCAAGTACTGGCGACACGAGCACTCCTTTGAAAGCGATGGCCGTGGCGGCACTGTGATGCATGACAGCATCGATTTCGCGGCTCCCCTTGGTCCTGTCGGGACCATCGTCGAACTGGGCATCCTCAACCGCTACTTGCCGAAGCTCATCCGCCATCGGAATGAGCACATCAAGGCCAGCATCCAGATGCGATGGGAATTGCAGGATTTGAAGACTGAGCTTCCTTCCAGCTATGGCGATTCCCCCGAATGCAGTCTTCGGCTCGAGGGGACGCAAAACTATGCGGACCCCGATCCTCAGCCTGACCTAAGGGAAACATAGCCGCTTGGCGTCTGGCCTTCGTGCCGCCTCATGAAGCCGTTTTCCTCTCACGGCAACTGCCGGTTCAAAAGATGTAAGGCCCCGACTAGTTGACGGAGTCCAGTGAAGTAACACCACTCATGTTCATTGCAGCAGCCATCCTCAGCGTCCTCTTCTCGGCCGTCCTCGCCTTTTCAGCAGTCGGCAAGATCCGCAAAGATCCTCACCAGATGGCCGTCCTGGAGGTTGTGAAAGCAACCACGGCGGCACCACTGCTCGCCGCTCTCGAACTCGCCGCCGCAGCTGGCCTGCTCGCCGGTCTGGTCTGGTGGCCCATCGGAATCGCAGCTGGCATCGGCGCCGTTCTTTACTTCGCTGGAGCGATCATTGCGCATCTGCGCGTCGGGGATCGCGCCGTGAGCGCTTCCGTCGTTCTGCTCGGAGTCAGCGTCGGCGTTGTCGTTCTCAGGGCCCTGCCGCTCTGAACCCGCTCTCGCAACAGGGAACACCCGTCAGGCCCCCCTCCTCCGGAACCCCGGGAAGGGGGAGGGGCCTGGGCCTGCCCGGCCTCGCCCTTGGCGGTCTGGAAGGTCTCCTCGATCGCCCAGCGGACACCGGCGATGCGGGCGAGGGTGCCGACTGCAGGTGTACAAGCCGACGGCAGGTATACAGAGCCAGTGCCGGGACGGCATCCTCACGGATGACGTCCCGGCACCTGGCGCCTGCTACGAGCCGCGGCCTACTTCAGCGTGAGCACCAGCTTGGGTGCGGCCGTGCTGCCGGCCTCCTTGGAGTTGAGGTCCAGG
>NZ_KV908335.1:0-403 GCF_001999765.1 Sinomonas mesophila
CGAACTCGACGGCCACAGCGCCGCGCTCCCGGCGCCTATGGGAGTTGCTTTTCATGGTTCCCCCGAATCGCTGTAAAGGAAAAGGCGTGGCGGGCTATAAGACTGCTTCTCTGCGCTATCGCCCGCCACGCATTGCGCTCCTTGTTAGAGCGTGCCGATTGTGGTGCCGACGCTGGTGAACATGCCTGCGATCGCCGTGCCGAGCGGTCCCACAGCGATCATGACGACCACGGCGATGAGGGCGACCATGATGCCGTACTCGACCATCGTCGCTCCCTTCTCCTTCTCGCCCTTGCCCGTGATGTCGTTCCAGAACATCTGAAGGGAGACCAGAAACTTGTCCATGACTTTGTCCTTTGCATTTGCTGGTGCGGTGAAATTCGGTTCCTTTGAGCGGCGTCCC
>NZ_KV908335.1:452-3556 GCF_001999765.1 Sinomonas mesophila
CGGCCGGCGAGGGTGAAAACTATCCGTAGCGGTACTCGAATAATAGACAAAACGCCTGTTTTTGATACGCGGTGCGTGGGGAACCTACTCAGTTCCACGCGGCTCGGTTACTTGGACGCATGCCGGGTGTACTCGGAACCCGACCCGGTGCCACTTGGCTTGGTAAGAGCCTTCAGGTTCGCTGCTGCGAGCATCCCGATGTGCGCAGCGGGGGCGAGCGTCATAGGCCTATCAGCCTGGATCCGTGCGCCAGTGGCATGACAATCAAAGGAGGACCCGCCTCCCAGTAGGCGGGTCCTCACGAGGTTCCCCTTAGGTTCCGTCGATGAGCTGGTTAGCTCGGGTGGTAGCTCGGTTCCGAAGTCGACGAAGCGGCCGATGACCCAGCGCTCGCTGCCTGCGCACGTCATGGTCCCAGGGGCGAGGCCTGGATGTAGGTGTATTGGCTATTGCCTCCACCCCTGAACTGCCAGACGACGCCTGGCTCCCTCGCGGGCGGCATTTGAGAAGACGATCTGGGCATTGTAGAGGCGCCCGAATTCGATAATTCCGAAGACGAGCGTCGGCAGCATGGGCAGAACGAGCGCGAACTCGACCGCCATGGCGCCGCGCTCGCGGCGCCGATGGGGGTGCTTTTCATGGTTCCCCTGGATCGCTGTAATGGAAATGCGTGGCGGACGATAAGCTGCTTCTCTGCGCTATCGCCCGCCACGCACTCCGCTCCTTGTTAAAGCGTGCCGATTGTGGTGCCGACGCTGGTGAACATGCCTGCGATCGCCGTGCCGAGCGGCCCCACAGCGAGCATGACAACTACGGCGATGAGGGCGACCATGATGCCGTACTCAACCATCGTCGCTCCCTTCTCCTTCTCGCCCTTGCCCGTGATGTCGTTCCAGAACATCTGAAGGGAGACCAAAAACTTGTCCATGACTTTGTCCTTTGCATTTGCTGGTGCGGTGAAATTCGGTTCCTTTGAGCGGCGTCCCCCAAATTAGGTCCGCCGGGTTCCGATGCACTAAGTTTTCCGGCCGGCGGGGGTGAAAACTATCCGTGGCGGTACTCGAATAATAGACAAAACGCCTGTTTTTGATACGCGGTGCGTGGGGAACCTACTCAGTTCCACGGGACTCGGTTACTTGGACGCATACCGGGTGTACTCGAATCCGACCCGTGCCATATGGCTTGATGACCTTCGTGGCTTGTCCCACTTGCCCGCTGGCTGCCTGACCTGCGGCGATGCCGGCCGAGGGGTGCTGTATCGCGCACTAATGTGGGTTTTCTAGTGTCGCGTTGCGGAGTTCATCAGGCGGGTGCCGACGCCTCGTGGGCGACGGCGGTGCAGATCGCCGAGTACGTCCAGGGCCGGCAGCGGATCGTGGAGCACGTGGGTTCGGCGCGTACGGAGGCCCAGTACGGCGTGCTGCTCGAGCGCGTCCGGCTGCTGGCAGACCCTGCTCAGGGCGTCCTCGACCTCGGCTTCGAGACCACTCGCCGGTGAAGGATTTGGCTGCCTCCGCCGGTGATCCGGTCTGTTCGCCCCTTCCCCCCGGCGGTTCCTGCCTCCCGCAGCGGCCCGGCGGGCGTTGTGGGCACGGACTTGCGCGTCCTGTTCTCGGCGCTGGCCCGGGTCGATCCGCAGATCGTCGTGGGCCTGCACGTGGACCGGGTCGGGTTCCCGCTGGAGATCGGCTGTTTCGAGGTCAATAGGGCAGAGATCGTGGCCATGGTCCCGATCGTCAAGCAGTTCCAGACCCGCCACGGCCTGGCCGACATGGTCGTGGTCGCCAACGCGGGCATGCTCTCCGCGCCCAGACCTGAGCGCTGGACGAGGCAGGCCTGCTTAATTGTCGGCTCGAGGATGACCATGGCCCCTGCCGATCTGGCCTTGCACTTCCGCTGACACGGGAACGCCTTCACCGACAGCATCGCCCCCGGACCGGGCACCGGAACGAGAACGACCCCGACCTGCGCGCCGAACCCGTCTGGGACTCCGAGCACCACCTGGGCCCCTATGGGCCTATTCCCGGAAGCGGGCCGTCCGGGACGGCAAGACGCTCACGGCTCACGAGAACCGCGCCCGCGATGTCAGGTCATCGGCCGCTATCACGACCTCTGGCACGTCGAGCAGTCCTTCCGGATGAGCAAGACGGACCTGCGGGCCAGGCCCATGTTCCACCGCATCCGCGATGCGATCGAGGCTCACCTGATGATTGTGTTCACCGCCCTCGTTGTCTCTCGCACGGTGCAGAACGGGACAAGCCTCGCGATCGCCAACTTGGTCAATCAGCTCCGGCCCCCGCCACTCGGCGACCATCGCGATCAACGGACCCTGACCTTCGCCCCAGACATCCCAGCGCCGCAGCAGGCTATTCTCGACGCCATCCACGGCACCGGAACTCACGCACAAAACAATTGAGCCAACTCAGGCCAGTGGGCATGACAATCAAATGAGGACCCGCCTCCCAGTAGGCGGGTCCTCATGGGGTTCTCCTGTGGTTTAGTCGATGAGTTGGTAGCCCGGGGTGCCGAAGTTGCCGCCTCCGAGCTTCCAGGTTTCGAGGGATTCGAACTTGACGAAGCGGCCGATGACGCAGCGCTCGCTGCCCGCGCACGTCATGTTCGAGGGGAGCGAGGCCGGGATGTAGGTGTACGGGCTATTGCCGCCACCGCTGAATTGCCAGGCGACGATTTCTAGGGTGGCGTAGCCCAAGATGTGGAACACTGCCGTGTTCCCCTGGTGCGCGCCATAGTCGAAGATCGGGAAGACAACCTTGACGGACTGTCCTGCCTGGATGTCGGCGATCCAGCCGTCGAGGATCGGCTTGCAGCTGGCCGGGTCGTTGCCGGGATCTGAGCCGATGGTCTCGTCCACGGTGGTGTCGGCAACACACGGAGCGGACTCGTCGAGCCAGCCCCACCCGCCGGAGACACTCTGGCCGCTCGCATTTTTGGTGCAGGTCATGTCCGTCACCGAGGCGTCCTTCCCGTTGCCGGGCTTGTACGAGAACTCCTGGAGGTCACCGGTGACTTCACCGCTTTCAAGGTCGAAGCAGGTGTCGGATAGTGCGAGGGGGAAGCCCGAGCCTGCGCCGGGGTAGCCCCAC
>NZ_MTIC01000045.1 GCF_001999765.1 Sinomonas mesophila
GAGTGCAGGAGTGTAGGCGAACGGTCTTGAACGGCCGGCCGGAGAGGGTGTGAGTCCCGTAGCCGGAACGCTTGTCTGCCGCCCTTGCGGATGTCCCCAAGTAGCACGGGGCCCGAGGAATCCCGTGCGAATCTGTCAGGACCACCTGATAAGCCTGAATACTACCCGATGACCGATAGCGGACCAGTACCGTGAGGGAAAGGTGAAAAGCACCCCGGGAGGGGAGTGAAACAGTACCTGAAACCGTGCGCCTACAAGCCGTCAGAGCCTCCAGGTGGGGTGATGGCGTGCCTTTTGAAGAATGAGCCTGCGAGTTAGTGCCATGTCGCGAGGTTAACCCGTGTGGGGGAGCCGTAGCGAAAGCGAGTCTGAACAGGGCGTTCAGTGGCGTGGTCTAGACCCGAAGCGGAGTGATCTACCCATGGCCAGGTTGAAGCGACGGTAAGACGTCGTGGAGGACCGAACCCACTTCAGTTGAAAATGGAGGGGATGAGCTGTGGGTAGGGGTGAAAGGCCAATCAAACTCCGTGATAGCTGGTTCTCCCCGAAATGCATTTAGGTGCAGCGTTGCGTGTTTCTTGCCGGAGGTAGAGCTACTGGATGGCCGATGGGCCCCACCAGGTTACTGACGTCAGCCAAACTCCGAATGCCGGCAAGTGAGAGCGCAGCAGTGAGACTGCGGGGGATAAGCTTCGCAGTCGAGAGGGAAACAGCCCAGACCACCGGCTAAGGCCCCCAAGCGTGTGCTAAGTGGGAAAGGATGTGGAGTTGCCCAGACAACCAGGAGGTTGGCTTAGAAGCAGCCACCCTTGAAAGAGTGCGTAATAGCTCACTGGTCAAGTGATTCCGCGCCGACAATGTAGCGGGGCTCAAGCACACCGCCGAAGCCGTGGCAGTGACACGTGCACCCTCCCTCCGGGGCAGGGGTGTCGCTGGGTAGGGGAGCGTCGTGCGGGCAGCGAAGCCGCCGAGTGATCGAGCGGTGGAGGCCGCACGAGTGAGAATGCAGGCATGAGTAGCGAAAGACGGGTGGGAAACCCGTCCGCCGGATGATCAAGGGTTCCAGGGTCAAGCTCATCTGCCCTGGGTAAGTCGGGACCTAAGGCGAGGCCGACAGGCGTAGTCGATGGACAACGGGTCGATATTCCCGTACCGGCGAAGGACCGCCCATGCCGGACAGCCGATGCTGACCGCCCAACCCCCGCACCGGGATCCCTTCGGGGAGCCCACCGCGGGGCGCGCGCGGGACCCAGAGCTGCGAGGCAAGCGTATTAACAGGTGTGACGCAGGAAGGCAGCCCGGCCAGGCGATGGTTGACCTGGTCCAAGGACGTAGGGCGCGCGGCAGGCAAATCCGCCGCGCACGTGCCTGAGATCCGACGGGACCCCCTCGCGGGGGGATCGGGTGATCCTATGCTGCCGAGAAAAGCATCGACGCGAGGTCCCAGCCGCCCGTACCCCAAACCGACACAGGTGATCAGGTAGAGAATACCAAGGCGATCGAGAGAATCACGGTCAAGGAACTCGGCAAAATGCCCCCGTAACTTCGGGAGAAGGGGGACCCCGACCCTGAACACCACGCGCTGGTGGGAGGGGACAAGGGTCGCAGAGACCAGGGGGAAGCGACTGTTTACTAAAAACACAGGTCCGTGCGAAGTCGCAAGACGATGTATACGGACTGACTCCTGCCCGGTGCTGGAAGGTTAAGAGGACCCGTCAGCTCTCACGAGCGAAGCGGAGAATTCAAGCCCCAGTAAACGGCGGTGGTAACTATAACCATCCTAAGGTAGCGAAATTCCTTGTCGGGTAAGTTCCGACCTGCACGAATGGAGTAACGACTTCCCCGCTGTCTCGACCGTGAACTCGGCGAAATTGCACTACGAGTAAAGATGCTCGTTACGCGCAGCAGGACGGAAAGACCCCGAGACCTTCACTATAGTTTGGTATTGGTGTTCGGAGCGGCTTGTGTAGGATAGGTGGGAGACTGTGAAGCGGGCACGCCAGTGCCGGTGGAGTCATCGTTGAAATACCACTCTGGTCGCTTTGGACATCTAACCTCGGCCCGTGATCCGGGTCAGGGACAGTGCCTGATGGGTAGTTTAACTGGGGCGGTTGCCTCCCAAAGGGTAACGGAGGCGCCCAAAGGTCCCCTCAGCCTGGTCGGCAACCAGGTGTCGAGTGCAAGTGCACAAGGGGGCTTGACTGTGAGAGAGGCATCTCGAGCAGGGACGAAAGTCGGGACTAGTGATCCGGCGGCTCCTCGTGGAAGGGCCGTCGCTCAACGGATAAAAGGTACCTCGGGGATAACAGGCTGATCTTGCCCAAGAGTCCATATCGACGGCATGGTTTGGCACCTCGATGTCGGCTCGTCGCATCCTGGGGCTGGAGTAGGTCCCAAGGGTTGGGCTGTTCGCCCATTAAAGCGGTACGCGAGCTGGGTTTAGAACGTCGTGAGACAGTTCGGTCCCTATCCGCTGCGCGCGCAGGAAATCTGAGAAGGGCTGTCCTCAGTACGAGAGGACCGGGACGGACGAACCTCTGGTGTGCCAGTTGTACCGCCAGGTGCACGGCTGGTTGGCTACGTTCGGATGGGATAACCGCTGAAAGCATCTAAGCGGGAAGCCCGCTTCAAGATGAGATTTCCACGGACTTCGGTCCGGGAGGCCCCCAGCAGACCACTGGGTTGATAGGCCGGACGTGGAAGCAAGGACCAAAGACTTGCGAAGCCGACCGGTACTAATAGGCCGACAACCTCACAACACACCACCCCACCGGGGTGGCACCACGAAG
>NZ_MTIC01000046.1 GCF_001999765.1 Sinomonas mesophila
GCGCATGGCGGGGTTTCCCCATTCGGACACCCTGGGATCACAGTCCGGTTATCGACTCCCCCAGGCTTATCGCAGATTCCCACGTCCTTCATCGGCTCCCGATGCCAAGGCATCCACCGTGCGCCCTTGGAAACTTCACAACACGCGAAGAAAACCAAGGACACGCAATGCATGTCCTACAAAAAACTCGCAAATCATCACAAAGACAAAATTGCTAGATGCTCGCGTCCACTATACAGTTCTCAAACAACAACCCCCTCAACCCACACCAGCGCGCGCAGCGCACCGGCGACGGGAAGGCGGGCACAGCCAGGGACTGTTGCCCCAGGACCCAACAGCGTGCCAAGGACCCCACCCCCGCAGGAACCCGACCCGGAAGCTTTCCCACCACACCCCGCACCGCACGAAGCGGAAGGACAGGGTCTGGCGTACTCGCCCGGGCCGGCCCCACAGGGCACGGGCCACGAATCCGTCGATGTTCCACCCACGAGCACCCACCGGACCACGAACGGGTCCGCAGCGGGCTGCATCCATCCCGGCACCCGGCCACCACGCGGGGCGCGGCGGCGTATGCCGGTGCTGCTCCTTAGAAAGGAGGTGATCCAGCCGCACCTTCCGGTACGGCTACCTTGTTACGACTTAGTCCCAATCGCCAGTCCCACCTTCGACGGCTCCCTCCCACAGAGGGGTTGGGCCACCGGCTTCGGGTGTTACCGACTTTCGTGACTTGACGGGCGGTGTGTACAAGGCCCGGGAACGTATTCACCGCAGCGTTGCTGATCTGCGATTACTAGCGACTCCGACTTCATGGGGTCGAGTTGCAGACCCCAATCCGAACTGAGACCGGCTTTCTGGGATTGGCTCCACCTCACAGTATCGCAACCCTTTGTACCGGCCATTGTAGCATGCGTGAAGCCCAAGACATAAGGGGCATGATGATTTGACGTCGTCCCCACCTTCCTCCGAGTTGACCCCGGCAGTCTCCCATGAGTCCCCACCCGAGGTGCTGGCAACATGGAACGAGGGTTGCGCTCGTTGCGGGACTTAACCCAACATCTCACGACACGAGCTGACGACAACCATGCACCACCTGTGAACCGGCCCCGAAGGGAAGCCCCATCTCTGGGACGGTCCGGCACATGTCAAGCCTTGGTAAGGTTCTTCGCGTTGCATCGAATTAATCCGCATGCTCCGCCGCTTGTGCGGGCCCCCGTCAATTCCTTTGAGTTTTAGCCTTGCGGCCGTACTCCCCAGGCGGGGCACTTAATGCGTTAGCTGCGGCGCGGAGGACGTGGAATGCCCCCCACACCTAGTGCCCAACGTTTACGGCATGGACTACCAGGGTATCTAATCCTGTTCGCTCCCCATGCTTTCGCTCCTCAGCGTCAGTTACAGCCCAGAGACCTGCCTTCGCCATCGGTGTTCCTCCTGATATCTGCGCATTTCACCGCTACACCAGGAATTCCAGTCTCCCCTACTGCACTCCAGCCTGCCCGTACCCACTGCAGACCCGGGGTTGAGCCCCGGGCTTTCACAGCAGACGCGACAAGCCGCCTACGAGCTCTTTACGCCCAATAATTCCGGATAACGCTCGCGCCCTACGTATTACCGCGGCTGCTGGCACGTAGTTAGCCGGCGCTTCTTCTGCAGGTACCGTCAGTCACCCTTCTTCCCTGCTGAAAGGGGTTTACAACCCGAAGGCCGTCATCCCCCACGCGGCGTCGCTGCATCAGGCTTCCGCCCATTGTGCAATATTCCCCACTGCTGCCTCCCGTAGGAGTCTGGGCCGTGTCTCAGTCCCAGTGTGGCCGGTCACCCTCTCAGGCCGGCTACCCGTCGTCGCCTTGGTAGGCCATCACCCCACCAACAAGCTGATAGGCCGCGAGCCCATCCAAGACCGCACAAGGCTTTCCACCCCCCACCATGCGATGAGGAGTCCTATCCGGTATTAGACCCAGTTTCCCAGGCTTATCCCAGAGTCAAGGGCAGGTTGCTCACGTGTTACTCACCCGTTCGCCACTAATCCACCCCCGAAAGGGCTTCATCGTCCGACTTGCATGTGTTAAGCACGCCGCCAGCGTTCATCCTGAGCCAGGATCAAACTCTCCGTCAAAAA
>NZ_MTIC01000047.1 GCF_001999765.1 Sinomonas mesophila
GCACGAACTCGTCCGCGAGCGGGCCCGCGCTGTTCTGCGCAGCCTTGGTCATTGCGCTCTCGACCTGAGTTCGGTCATTTGCTTAGTGCCTGAGATTTCCCTCTCGTGAGGGTGTCGATGATGGCCTGACGGTCCGGGTCGATCTGGGGCGGGATGGTCTGGGTGGCGCCGTTGGCGGCGATGATGGCCGAGCGCAGTGGCCGGAGCTGGCGGATCACGTTGCGGATCGCGAGCCCGGTGCGGTTCTGGACCTCGCGGGAGAGTGCCAGGGCGGTGAACACGATGGTCAGGTGGGCCTCGGTCGCGTCGCGGGTGCGCACGAACATGGGCCGGGCGGCGAGGTCTTTCTTGGACATCCGGAAGGACTGCTCGACGTGCCACAGCTCGTGGTACGAGCCGATGACCTCCCCGGCGGGCATGAGGCCGGCGGGGATGTTGGTCACGTACCCCTTCAATCCGACCAGGCGTCGGGCGCGGGCCAGGGCTGCCTCGTCCAGGGTGTGCCCGTCATTGCTGGTCTTGACGAACCGCGGGGTCCGGGCGGCCTTCTCGCCGGCGATGACCTCTCGGGCCCGGTTCTCCTGCAGCGTCAGCGTCTTGGAGTCCCGGACGGCCCTCTTGGCCGAGTAGGCCCAGACCGCCCGCCACGACCCGGGGTGCTGCTGCGGGTCCCAGACGGGTTCGGCCCGCACGGCCTCGTTGTTCTCGCTGCGCCGGCCGGTCCTGGGGGTGATGGTGTCGATGACCTGGGCGTCGGCGAAGGCGTCGCCGTGCCAGCGGAAGTGCGAGGCCAGGTCCAGCGGGGCCTTGGCCGCCCGGGAGCCGACGATGAAGCGCAGGTTCGCCTCCTCGAGCGCGGCCAAGTTGGCCGCGGAGAGCATGCCAGCGTCGGCGACGACAACCGTGTCCTCGATGCAGTGCCGGTCCTGGAACTGCTTCACGATCGGGATGATGGTGGCCTGCTCGGCCTTGTTCCCCTCGTAGCAGCCGATCTCCAACGGGAACCCGGGCCCGGTCCACGAGCAGGCCCACGACGATCTGGGGATCGACGCGGCGCTCCTTGGAATAGCCGACCTTGCGCAGACCGTCCTCCTTCTCGGCCTCGAAGTACAGGGTCGTCACGTCGTAGAGGCACAGCGAGACGTCGCCGCTGGCCGCGGCGTGCTCGAAGCACAGCTTCGCGACCTGGTCCCGGTAGGTGCCCCGGTGCGCCCGGGACAGGGTGCGGCGCATCGTCTTCTCACTTGCCGGACGGACGCCGAGCTCGTCCAGCACCCGGGCGGTGTCCAGGATCGAGGTCGGCTCCACGACCCGGGCGATCACCAGGTCACGGAACACCTCATCGGCGAGGGAATCGAGGCCGAGGTCGTCGAACACCGCCGCAAGCGCGTCGAAGAGCACCCGCGAGGCGGTGGCGACCACGCGCGGGGCTGGGACTGCCGCCCGCTCGCGCACCGGCACCCCCGGGTCATCGAACAGGGCGGGGGCACCGGGAGTGCCGATTAGCGCCGTCCTCGGCGCTGCGGGCTCGAGGCCGAGGTCGAGCTCGCCCTGCCCCGGGTCATCCAGCAGCTCCCGCGCCCGCTCGAGAAGGAGCCCGAGATCAGCTTCGGTATGGGCCGAACCGACATGGGCCACAATCCGCCGCCGCCCGTCCACGGACTGGGCGATCTGCACGGCCGTCGCCCCCGAGGCCGTCCGAACCCGCCGAATCCACGCCACAGCCCCCACAGTAGAGCACCAATTAGTGCCTCAAAACCGGTCCCACGAACACATCACCGCAGGTCAGGGCTGGGTCGCTCACGGAAACGACCGCAAGTGACCAAACTCAGGAGAAGGCACTTTTTGCTCCTGTAGGTGCGAGTGGATTTGGTTGTCGGCTGGACGACTTGCCAGCTCCACTCATGACGATAGGAGCGGTCTTCCGGGGACTTAGTGTTCTTGCGCGATGCTCGCAGAAGGCTCGGGAGAAGGGTATTCCCTGCGCTT
>NZ_MTIC01000048.1 GCF_001999765.1 Sinomonas mesophila
TCCGCAGAATCCGTGGCGCCGCCGCCCTTCGGGTGGACGGGCCCGGGCGGGTGCAAGCGAACACGTTCGCCAGCCGGAAAAACGAAGGGGGCGGGGGAGCACGGCTGGTCACCACACGCTTCCCGGCCCACCAACCGCAAGGAGAAAAGCCATGACCAGCATCGTGAAGGCACTCATCGTCCCCGCGGGCCTCGCCGCCGCCCCCCGCATCGAATCCATCGTCGGGGACCTGACGACGCTGCAGGAGCTCGTCGGGGGAGACCTCGAGGCCGTGACCTTCGGCGACGCCCACGTCTACCTCAACACCGAGGGCAAGATCCTTGGCCTGCGGCCCAACCCCCGCGCCAGCTTCCTGCTTATGGAGGCAGGCATGGGCTTCTGCGACCTCTTCGTCGGCAACGCCGTCTTCCTCGGCTCGACCCCCGACGGGGACGAGGCCGACGTGCCCGCCTCGCTGATCCGCATCGCCGAGGACTTCTTCGAGACAGACCTCTCCATCGCCTGACGGCACCGGGTGCCCCAGAGAGACGAAAGAGGAAGAAGCCATGACCCAGACCATCGAGTTCGTCGCCCCCGCCCAGCTGCACACCGAGACCAACGTCCGCCGGCAGGCGGGCCTGACCGAGGCGTTCGTGTCCAACATCAAGGCCAACGGCGTGCTGGTGCCCATCGTTGCCCACCGCACCGAGGACGGCACCCTGCGCGTCCTCTACGGCCAGCGCCGCACCCTCGCCGCCGTCGAGGCAGGGCTGGAAGCTGTCCCCGTGTACATCACCAGCACGCCCGAGGAAGCCGACCGGCTCGCCACGCAGGTCGCGGAGAACGACCAGCGGCAGGCCCTGACCGAGGCCGACCGGGCTGAGGCGTTCCACCAGATGGCCCTGCTCGGGATCTCCGCCGCGCAGATCGCCAAGCGCGCCGGGACCGACAGGGGCAGCGTGGAGAAGGCCCTCAAGGCCCGCACGAGCGAGTCCGCCAGTGCGGCCCTCGGGGCCGGGTACACGATCGACCAGTCGCTCCTGCTCGCCGAGTTCGAGGACAGCGCCGAAGCCACGCAGCGGCTCGAGGCCGCGATCGCGGACGACCCAGACATGCTCGAGCACGTCGCCCAGCGACTGCGCGACGAGCGCGAGCGCGCACGCCAGCTCGCGGCGGCGGCCGCCGAGTACGAGGCCCAGGGCCTCACCGTCGTCGAGCAGATGGGCTGGTGCAGCACCGACGAGGCCGTCGCCCTGCGCTTCCTCACCGATGCCGAGGGCAGCCGTCCCGGCGAGGACGACGCGAACGCCGTCAGCCTCTACCAGCACTGGCAGGGCGAGGTCCGCGCCGAACTCGGCATCGTCGGCTGGGCGGAGAAGGGCTACACGGCCCGCGAGCCCAACCGCTCCACTGAGCGGCAGAGCGGGCCCATGACCGAGGAACAGAAGGCCCAGCGCAAGGTGCTGATCGCGAACAACAAGGCCATGGAGTCCGCGACCAAGGTCCGCCGCACATGGGTCACGGGCCTGCTGGCCCGCAAGAATGCCCCCAAGGACTGGGCCGGGTTCCTCGCCCTCGCCCACACCCAGCACCACCGCCTCGCGGGGGAGCGGGACACCACCCTCGCCGCGGCCTTCGCCGGATGCGCCAACAAGGACAACGACTGGAACGGCACCGCGATCAGCGACTACGCGGCCGCGCACCCGGCAAAGCCGCATGTGCCCCTGCTCGCCCTGGCCTTCGCCGGGTTCGAGAAGAACATGCCCAAGGACTGCTGGCGCACCCCCACCGAGGACATCCGGTTCTACCTGAACCAGCTCACCGCGTGGGGCTACAAGCCCTCCGACGTGGAGCGGATCATCACCGCCGACGAGCTGGACTAGCGGGAAGCCCGGCCGCGGCCCCCACGGGGTCGCGGCGCGGGCCGGCCCGTGCGCCCCGCGCTCCGGCCCGGAGCGCGGCCCGACCCGG
>NZ_KV908336.1:0-716 GCF_001999765.1 Sinomonas mesophila
GATGTCCTTCAGGACCGTCTTGGGGCCGAACGACTTCTTCAGGTTCCGGACGTGGATCGTGCCGTCGGGGGTCGTCATCGTGCCGCTCCTTCCGCGTCGGTGAGCTGGACGGCCTTGGCCTTGCGGGGCAGGTTGGAGGACGCCCGGTTGTACTTCTGCTCGAGCTTGGACTGGGGGTAGCTCAGCAGCAGGGTCATCACGAGGTACCAGAGGCTGGCCACGATCAGCAGCGGGATCGTCTCGTAGGTGCGGGCGTAGATCAGCTGCGCGCTCTGCAGCAGCTCGGCCACGCCGAGGACGGACACGAGCGAGGTTCCCTTGAACATGCCGATGACCTGGTTGCCCGTGGCCGGGATGATCGAGGGCATGGCCTGGGGGATGATGACCTTGCGCATCCGCGTCCCGGCGCTCATGCCGAGCGAGTCGGCGGCCTCGATCTGGCCCTTGCCCACGGCGGAGAACCCGCCGCGGATGATCTCGGCCATGTAGGCGGCCTCGTTCAGCGTCAGGCCCACGAGCGCGGCGGTGATCGGGCCCATGATCGCGTTCGTGTCCACGGCCACGCCGAGGTCCGTGAAGGGGATCCCGATCCGCAGGTCCGGATAGAGGGCGGAGATGTTGAACCAGAAGATCAGCTGCACGAGCACCGGGGTGCCGCGGAACAGCGTGATGTAGAGGCTCGCGGCGGTGGAGAGCGGCTTCACGGGCGAGGGGCG
>NZ_KV908336.1:726-1710 GCF_001999765.1 Sinomonas mesophila
CGGCCATGTAGGCGGCCTCGTTCAGCGTCAGGCCCACGAGCGCGGCGGTGATCGGGCCCATGATCGCGTTCGTGTCCACGGCCACGCCGAGGTCCGTGAAGGGGATCCCGATCCGCAGGTCCGGATAGAGGGCGGAGATGTTGAACCAGAAGATCAGCTGCACGAGCACCGGGGTGCCGCGGAACAGCGTGATGTAGAGGCTCGCGGCGATGGAGACCGGCTTCACGTGCGAGGAGCGCATGACCGCCAGGGCCAGGCCGAGCAGCGTGCCCAGGGCCATGCTCGCGACCGTGAGGAAGATCGTGAGCATGAGCCCTCGCAGGATGGACTCCGCGAAGAAGTACTTCCCGACCACGCCCCACTTGAAGTTCGGGTTCGTCAGGACCGAGGCCAGGATCCCGACGCCCAGCAGGATGCTGAAGACCCACCCCGCGTACTCGGAGGGAGTCCGCAGCCGAAGCCGCGGCTTGAGGGCCGCATCAGTGCTGCCCGTCGTCGCCTTACGTGTCTTGTTAGTCGCTGTAACCATGGAGGCGCCTCCGCTAGTTGAGCTTGGCGTCGGTGATGGCACCGGACTCGAGGCCCCAGGTCTCGAGGGCCTCCGTGTACTCCGGGCTCTCGAGGATCGACTGGACAGCTGCCTGCAGCGCCGGCGTGAGCGGCGAGTCCTTCTTGATGCCGATCGCCGTCACATCGCTCGAGCCGACATTGACACGGCCGATGAGCTCGAAGGAGCCCGGCTGCTGCTTGGCGGCCCACCCAAGGGCGGTCGTGTCATAGAGGATGCCGTCGATCCGCTTGGAGTGCAGCTGGGTCAGGGCCTCCTGGATGTTCGGCAGCGTCACGGCGTTGATCTCCGGCTGGCCCTTGGACGTGCAGGTCTGCTCGGAGAGCGCAGGGAGGCGCTTGAGCTGGCCCGTGGAGCCCTGGGTGACGGCGATGTTCTTCCCGCACAGGTTCTCGACCGTGAGGCCCTGCGGGTTC
>NZ_MTIC01000051.1 GCF_001999765.1 Sinomonas mesophila
CTTGCGCATCCGCGTCCCGGCGCTCATGCCGAGCGAGTCGGCGGCCTCGATCTGGCCCTTGCCGACGGCGGAGAACCCGCCGCGGATGATCTCGGCCATGTAGGCGGCCTCGTTCAGCGTCAGGCCCACCAGGGCCGCGGTGATCGGGCCCATGATCGCGTTCGTGTCCACGGCCACGCCGAGGTCGGTGAAGGGGATCCCGATCCGCAGGTCCGGGTAGAGGGCGGAGATGTTGAACCAGAAGATCAGCTGGACCAGCACCGGGGTGCCGCGGAACAGCGTGATGTAGAGATTCGCGGCGATCGAGACCGGCTTCACGTGCGAGGAGCGCATGACCGCCAGGGCCAGGCCCAGCAGCGTGCCCAGGGCCATGCTCGCGACCGTGAGGAAGATCGTGAGCATGAGCCCGCGCAGGATCGACTCCGCGAAGAAGTACTTCCCGACCACCCCCCACTTGAAGTTGGGGTTCGTCAGGACCGAGGCCAGGATCCCGAGGGCGAGCAGGATGCTGAACGCCCAGCCCGCGTATTCCGAGGGCGTCCGCAGCCGGATCCGGGGCTTGAGCGCAGAGCCGGACGCGTTCGCCGTGGGTTCGCTTCCGCGAGTGATGGTTTGCAGCATGGACAACCCTTAGTTGAGCTTGGCGTCGGTGATGGCACCGGACTCGAGGCCCCAGGTCTCGAGGGCCTCCGTGTACTCCGGGCTCTCGAGGACCGACTGGACAGCTGCCTGCAGCGCCGGCGTGAGCGGCGAGTCCTTCTTGATGCCGATCGCCGTCACGTCGCTCGAGCCGACATTGACACGGCCGATGAGCTCGAAGGAGCCCGGTTGCTGCTTGGCGGCCCACCCAAGGGCGGTCGTGTCATAGAGGATGCCGTCGATCCGCTTGGAGTGCAGCTGCGTCAGGGCCTCCTGGATGTTCGGCAGCGTCACGGCGTTAATCTCCGGCTGGCCCTTGGACGTGCAGGTCTGCTCGGAGAGCGCAGGGAGGCGCTTGAGCTGGCCGGTCGAGCCCTGGGTGACGGCGATGTTCTTCCCGCACAGGTTCTCGACCGTGAGGCCCTGCGGGTTC
>NZ_MTIC01000052.1 GCF_001999765.1 Sinomonas mesophila
GGGGCCATGACCCAGACCTCGGCGTCATTCTTGGCGGCGGCGTCGGCGATGGCGGCGAGCTGGCGGGCCAGCACCCCGGGGGTCGTGGCGTCGGTGCGGTAGCCGCGCACGCCGAGGGCGGGGTTGGGCTCGTCGGTGTTGGTCAGGAAGGGCAGGGGCTTGTCGGCGCCGGCGTCGAGGGTGCGGATGACGACCTTCTTCCCGGGGAAGGCGGCCAGGACGGCGGAGTAGGCGGTGACCTGCTCCTCGTGGCGGGGCTCGGTGTCGCGGTCGAGGAAGCAGAACTCGGTGCGCAGGAGCCCGACGCCCTCGGCGCCGGCGGCGGCGGCCCTGGCGGCGTCCTTGCCGGTGCCGACGTTGGCCAGCAGCGGCACGGGGTGGCCGTCGGCGAGGGTGTTGGGGCCCTCGAACACGGCCAGGGCCTGGGCCTGGGCGGCCCAGGCGGTGGCGGCGTCGTGCTCGGCGGGTCCGGGGTCGGTGGCGACGGTGCCGGCGGCGCCGTCGACGAAGACCGTGGTGCCGTCGGCGATCCGGTCGACGCCGGGGGCGGCGACCACGGCGGGCAGGCCCAGGGCGCGGGCGAGGATCGCGGTGTGGGACTGGGGGCCGCCGCCGGAGGTGATCAGGGCCACGACCCTGGCCGGGTCCAGGGTGGCGGTGTCGGCGGGGGCGAGGTCCTCGGCGGCCAGGACGAACGGCTCGGCGGACTCGGGGATGCCGGGGGCGGGCAGGCCGAGCAGCTCGGCCACGATCCGGGCCCGGACGTCGGCGACGTCGGTGGCGCGTTCGGCCATGTAGCCGCCGAGGGCCTTGAGCTTCTCGGCCACGGCGGTGCCGGACTCCCAGACCGCCCGCTCGGCCGTGCGGGGCCCGCCGTCGGAGGCGGGGTCGAGCAGTTTCACGGCGCCCTTGACCAGCATCGGGTCCGCGGCCATCAGCGCGGTGGCCTCGAGCACGCCCTTGGCGTCCCCGGTGGCGTGCGCGGCGCGGGCCCTGAGCTCGGCCTGGACGGCCTTGGCCGCGGCCCGGATCCGCTCCGCCCCCGCCAGGGCGTCCTCGCCCGTCCCCGC
>NZ_MTIC01000053.1 GCF_001999765.1 Sinomonas mesophila
CAGGAACCGCTCCCGCCCAGGACCCCGCCCCTGAAACGCCCGGACTCGGACGCGTCCGGCAGCTCGTCCTGAACGTCGTGGCGGACCTGGCCGCGGCCGGATGGGCCGTGCGCACCGCGTGCGCCCTGGCCGGGATCTCGCACGCGACCTGGTATCGGTCCCTGTCCCCGTCCCACGCGGCCGGGGTCATGGTCCCGCACCGGGAGCGGGCCTACCCGAACCGGATCACGCCCGCGGAGCAGGAGGCGTTCCTGGCCGAGCTGAACAGCCCGGCCCACGCCCACCTGTCCGTCACCCAGGCCTGGCACCGGATCATGGACGCCGGCACCGTCCTGTGCTCACTCGCCAGCGCGCACCGCATCGCCGCCCGGGCCGGGCAGAACGGCGACCGCCGCGCCCAGCGCCCGCGCGGCAACGGGACGTCCCGGCCCAAGCCCGTCCACGAGGCCACCGCCCCGGGGCAGCTGTGGTCCTGGGACATCACCATGCTGCGCGGGCCCGGGCGGGAGACCTATCGCCTCTACACCGTCATGGACGTCTTCTCCCGCCGCGTGATGGCCCACCGGGTCGAACCGGCAGAGACCGCAGCCCACGCCGCGGAGCTGATCCGCGACGCCGTCGCCGCCGCACCCACGCCGCCGACCGTGCTGCACTCGGACAATGGCACCCCGATGCGGGCCGGGACCACCGTGGACCTGGCCCAGTCCCTGGGCATCACCGTGTCCTACTCACGGCCCCGGGTCTCCAACGACAACCCCTATTCCGAGGCCCTGTTCAGGACCGTCAAATATGACCTGGGCTTCCCGCCCCGGTTCACCGGCATCCAGCACGCCCGGGGCCACACCACGGCCTTCTTCCACGACTACAACACCAGCCACCGCCACAGCGGGCTGAACTACT
>NZ_MTIC01000054.1 GCF_001999765.1 Sinomonas mesophila
GCGAGTCGTAGGCGTAGGTCGTGGTGCCGTTCGGATCGACCATGGTGGCGCGGTTGCCGTTGGGGTCGTAGGTGTAGGTGACGTCGCTGTCCGTGCCCGGAAGGTCCGCCTTGGTCAGCCGGCCCGCGGCGTCGTACCTGTAGGCGGTGACGGCGCCCTGGGGGTCGGTGACGCTGGCGACCTGGTTCCGGGGCGTGTAGGCGAGGGTGTAGGTGCCCAGCGGGTTCGTCACCGAGGTGGCCCGGTTCGCCGCGTCGTAGGCGAAGGTCACGGTCCGGCCCATGGAGTCGGTGACGGTGGTGGTGTTGCCGTTGGCGTCGTAGGCCGTGGCGGTGGGCGGGACGCCCGGGTCGGGTCCCTGCACGGCGGTGAGGTGCCCGGCGTCGTCGTAGGTGTAGGTGGTGGCGCGGCCCTTGGTGTCGGTGGCCTTGGTGACCCTGCCGTCGGCGTCGTAGTCGACGGTCTCGTACTGCCCGGTGGGGTCGGTGGCCCTGATGGGCCGGCCGAGGGCGTCGTATTCGTACCGCCAGGTGAACTGGGCCGGGTCCGCCCCGGGGGCGTTGCCGCGCGGGCTGGTCACGGCGGTGACGCGGCCGGCGGTGTCGTAGGCCATCGACTGGGCCGAGCCGAGCGGGGAGGTGGCCCGTGTCAGGTCGCCCTCGGCGCTGTAGACGAAGGCCGAGGCGTTGCCGAGCGGGTCGGTGGCGGAGGTGACGTTCCTGGCCGCGTCGTAGCCGTAGGAGTAGTCGACCGTGCCGCCGGCGGGGTTGGGGCGGGTGAGCTGGGTGAGGTTGTTCGCCGCGTCGTAGCCGCGGGTGCTGGTGTAGCCGCGGGCGTTGACCGTGGTCGTGGGCAGGTG
>NZ_MTIC01000055.1 GCF_001999765.1 Sinomonas mesophila
AGGTCGAAGCAGGTGTCGGATAGTGCGAGGGGGAAGCCCGAGCCTGCGCCGGGGTAGCCCCACTCTGCCGTCGCCGAGGCTTCGACCTGCATGCTGGCCATGCCGAAGATGGGCGCGAGCACCAGGGAGAGGCCCGATGTTGGCGTCGACGTCTGGACGGTCACGGTTTTGCTGGAGGGGAAGGTCACCGAGGCGGGGACCGTCGATCCGTTGTTGGAGTTGGCTGGTGTGTACTGCGCCGCGAGCCCATCGGCCGAGCTCGTGCAGGTCGATGGTGTCTTGACGCAGTTGCCCGCGATCGCCAGTGCGGAGGCGTCGGCACCGTTCTGCAGCTGTGCCTTCTCCGCCCCGATCCTGCCGATGTCCACGGCCAGCGCGCCGGCCCCGACGAGTGCCACCATGAGCACGGCCACGAGGACGGCCACGGCACCGCGCTCGTCGGCCAGGCGCTCCTTGTTCTTGCGGAAGGGCCTCAGCCGCCGCATCGCATGGCTCCTACTCCATTGAGAGAGACGGGGCCCCACCCGAACCAGCTGCCGGTGAGCAGGTCCAGCTGGCCGGTCACGGTTGAGGTGACCTGTGCCTCGGGTGCGCAGGAGCCGGTCGTGACGGCGATGGTGTACCCGGCGGCGACGCTCTGTGCTGCGGTGGCCGCTTCGCCGGCGTCCTTCGTGATGGCCATCGTCCTGGCCGCTTCGCGTGCGGCGTTGGAGAAGACGATCTGGGCATTGTAAAGGCGCCCGAATTCGATAATGCCGAAGACGAGCGTCAGCAGGATGGGCAGAACGAGTGCGAACTCGACGGCCACAGCGCCGCGCTCCCGGCGCCTATGGGAGTTGCTTTTCATGGTTCCCC
>NZ_MTIC01000056.1 GCF_001999765.1 Sinomonas mesophila
CGTACCAGCCGATGACCATGAGGGCGCAGGCGACGGCGGTGGCCGCGAGGGTCCAGGGCGAGTCGACGAGGACCATGACGAGGACGGCGGCGAGGAACACGAGGGTGGCGTAGCCGGTCCAGGGGGCGCCGGGCATGCGGAAGGCGGGGCGCTCGGTCCAGCCGCGCTTGGCCCAGCGCTGGAGCTGGATCTGGCAGAGCACGATGGTGGCCCAGGTGGTGATGATGCCGACGGAGGCGACGTTGAGGACGATCTCGAACGCGTCGGCGGGGACGAGGTAGTTCAGCGGCACGCCCAGGAGCGAGACGGCGGCGGTGATCGCGATGCCGCCGTAGGGCACGCCGGCCTTGTTCATCCGCAGGGCGAAGGTCGGGGCGGAGCCGGCGGCGGCCATCGAGCGCAGGATGCGCCCGGTGGAGTAGAGCCCGGCGTTGAGCGAGGAGAGGGCGGCGGTGAGCACGACGAGGTTCATGATGACGTCCACGCCCTGGACGCCGATGGAGCCGAAGAAGGTCACGAAGGGGCTGATGCCCTTCTGGTAGTCCGTGAAGGGCAGCAGGAGCGAGAGGAGGATGACCGAGCCGACGTAGAACACGGCGATGCGGGCCACGACGGAGTTGATGGCCTTGGGCATGACCTTGGCGGGGTTCTCGGTCTCGCCGGCGGCGGTGCCGACGAGCTCGACGGAGGCGTAGGCGAACACGACGCCCTGCATGAGCAGGATCATCGGGGCCAGGCCCATGGGGAAGATGCCGCCGTTGTCGGTGATCAGGGAGAGGCCGGTGGGTGCGCCGGTGGGGGTGCCGAAGGCCACGAAGTAGATGCCCAGGACGAGGAAGG
>NZ_MTIC01000057.1 GCF_001999765.1 Sinomonas mesophila
CTACACCTCGGCCGACATAGTAGAGGGGCCGTTCGGGCGCGGCTGGAGCCTCGGGTACGACATCCGCCTCACCGTGGGCCAGGACGACGCCGTGCTGAAGGCCGGGACCGGGCAGCGGGTGCTCTTCACCGAGAACGCCGACGGCAGCTACACGCCTCCGCCCGGCGGCACGGCCTCCCTCGTGCGCAACCAGGACGGGAGCTTCACCGCCGTGACCCGCTCCGGCCTGACCCACGCCTTCGACTCCTCCGGGAAGCTCACCGCCCTCACCGACTCCTCCGGCCGCGGCCCCGCCTATGCCTACGACGCCGGCGGCCGGCTGACCACGATCACCGACGGGGGCAGGTCGATCACCTTCACCTGGGACACCGCCGCGGGGAGGATCACCCGGGCCGAGACCTCCGCCGGGCAGGCCACCACCTACTCCTACACCGCCGGGCTCCTCACCGGGGCCACCGACGCCGCCGGCGGCACCACCGTCTACGCCTACGACGGCGGCGGGCGGCTGTCCGAGGTCAAGTCCCCCACAGGGCGGACGGTCGTGCGCACTGGCTACGACCCGGCCACCGGCCGGGTGGCCGAGCAGTGGGACGGGCTCGGCAACCACTCCGTCTTCGCCTGGGACCCGGCCACCTCGACGGCGACGATGACCGACCCGAGGGGCGGGGTGTGGAAGGACGT
>NZ_MTIC01000058.1 GCF_001999765.1 Sinomonas mesophila
TCGAGAGCGCAATGACCAAGGCTGCGCAGAACAGCGCGGGCCCGCTCGCGGACGAGTTCGTGCGGACGCTGCAGGACATCCAGGTCGGCCGGTCGCGGCAGGAGGCCTACCTCGACCTCGCCGCGCGCGCGGACTCCCCCGACCTGACCTCCTTCATCCGTGCGGTGGTGCAGGCGGACAAGTACGGCATCGCGATCGCACAGGTCATGCGCGCCCAGGCCATCGAGATGCGCCAGAAGCGCCGGCAGCAGGCTGAAGAGCACGCCATGAAGATGCCGGTAAAGATCCTCTTCCCGCTCGTCCTGTTCATCTTCCCGGCGTTCTTCGTCGTCATCCTCGGCCCCGCAGCCCTGAGCATCGTCGAGATGCTCATCCTCTGACCGACGCGCCGATTCAGACCGGAGCCCCTTCCCTGTACCCAGAACAGGGAGGGGGCTCCTACTCGTGCGCCTGCAAACCCCACGTTTCCGCAGGAGAAGCGCAGGGAATACCCTTCTCCCGAGCCTTCTGCGAGCATCGCGCAAGAACACTAAGTCCCC
>NZ_MTIC01000059.1 GCF_001999765.1 Sinomonas mesophila
GGCGCGAACCTTGCCCGCACCACGGGGGGCCCACACGAATTACATGAAACTGGGCCCGGAGCCGCCTGACCACGCGATCGGGCGCTCCCGGGGCGGGCTGACGACCAAGCTGCACCTGGTTTCCGACGGGAAGGGCAGGATGCTCGGCGGGGTCCTCACGGCCGGGAACGTCAACGACACGACCATGATGGCCGCGACCCTGGAGCAGATCCGGGTCCCCCGCCCCGGGCGGGGACGGCCGCGCCGGCGCCCGTACCGGGTCATCGCTGACAAGGGCTACCCGTCGAGGGCGAACAGGTCCTGGCTCGCCTCGCGGGGCATCCGGGCGACGATCCCGGAGAAGGCCGACCATGCGGCCGCCCGCCTCCGCAGGGGTTCCAGGGGCGGGCGGCCACCGGCCTTCGACGCCGAGGTATACAGCGGCCGCAACGTGGTCGAGCGCTGCTTCAACCGCCTCAAGGGCTGGCGCGGGCTGGCGATGCGGACCGACAAGACCGCCCGGAACTACTTCGCCGCAATCACCCTCGCCGC
>NZ_MTIC01000060.1 GCF_001999765.1 Sinomonas mesophila
CCCTTGAGATCCTCCGGGGTCGGCCGGTCGGCCGTGGCGTCGAGGGCGGCGTGGACGGCGTCCTCGACGACGTGGATCGACGCCGCCGCGGTCTCCTTGATCGTCTGGGCGAGCGCCTCGATGGCGGAGATCGCCCCCTGCTCCCCGCTGCCCTTCGGCGGGGCCCCGGGGGCCGCGGTGTCCATGGACACGCGCAGGTCGATGAGGCTGTTCATCTCGCGGCGGATGTGGTCCTCTGCCCGGGCGCGCGCCGCGGCCGGGTCGCCGGCGCGGATGGCGTCCACGATGGCCGCGTGCTCCTGCGCCGCCTGGCGGGCGTCGCCCGCCGGGCTCGTCCAGATCAGGGGCCCCACCTCGGCCTGCAGCGCCATGTCCTGGCGGGTGAGCCGGACGGATCGCGAGGCGGCCGAGAGCTCGGTGTGGAACTTGCTGTCCGCGCGGGCCATGTCCGAGGGCTCCTCGGCGGTCCCGACCATCGCTGCGAGCGAGGCGAGGCGGCTGACGGAGATCTGCTGTGACCT
>NZ_MTIC01000061.1 GCF_001999765.1 Sinomonas mesophila
GCCGGCCTCCTTGGAGTTGAGGTCCAGGCCGTCGCCGCTGCTGGTGTCCAGGCCCAGTGAGAGCTGTTGGCCGAGCTCACCGGTCAGGCCGCTGACTGTCAGCGGAATGCTGTAGCTGGTGTTGGTCGTTGTCGGGCCGGGGAGCGTGCCGATACTGGTGCCGAGCGCGGGACGGCTGCTGTACGTGATCCCGCCCTCGGTCCAGCTGTCGTCAGCGACCAGCTTGATGTTCTGCGTACCCGACGACCCGCTCCCGGCGCTGCGCAGCTGCAACGTCGCACTCTCCAGCGTCCTGCCCGCGTAGGCCGACAGGTCGAACTTCACGTAGGTGAGTTCCGCGGGGCTGTTGTCCACACCCAAGACGGTGCTGGTGCCGAAGTTCGTCCCCGACAGCCCAGTCCCGTTGGACACGTAGCTGTCAGCGGTGGGTGTGAGCGTGACGGTCTCCGGCGTGCCGCCGCCTGCGGGTGCGGTGGTGAAGGTCCAGGTCCTGTCCGTTGCCAGGGCGTTGCCGGCA
>NZ_MTIC01000062.1 GCF_001999765.1 Sinomonas mesophila
CTGGCCGCGATCCTGGCCCTGAGTGCCTGCGGCAACGTGGCCGCCAGCGCCCCGGCATCGGAGAGCCTCACGAACAACACGCGGGACATCTCGGAGGGCGTCCAGCCCGACGCCAAGGCTGTGAGCCTGGTCCCGCAGTCCTTCAAGGACAAGGGCGAGCTCACGGTCGCGATGGACCTGCACTACCCGCCGACGACGTTCCTCGCCGAGGACAACCAGACCGCGATCGGCCTCAACCCGGACATCGCGCGGCTCGTCGCGAAGAAGCTCGACCTCAAGCTGAAGTTCGTGGACACGAAGTTCGACACGATCGTCCCTGGCCTGGACGGCGGCCGCTTCGACTTCACCGCCACGACCATGTCCAAGACCGAGGAGCGCCTCAAGGTCCTGGACATGATCGACTACTTCAAGGCCGGCAATTCCGTGGCGGCTGCGGCCGGGAACCCGCAGGGCCTCACGGTCGAGAACCTGTGCGGGAAGAACATCGCCGTCACCCAGGGCTC